>NZ_JACXJA010000021.1 GCF_014705615.1 Paenibacillus oceani | reverse complement strand
CCGCTAGCCCCGAAGGACTCGCTCGACTTGCATGTATTAGGCACGCCGCCAGCGTTCGTCCTGAGCCAGGATCAAACTCTCCAATAAGGTTGAGTCGCTTCTTCGATTTCTCTTCACGAGTTGGAGAGATTGATCCAGAGGATCAAACTAACCATCTTCAAAGCTTCTCATTATTTTAGAGCTGATTGCTCAAACGTACTGACTTGTAAAATTCCGCAGCTTGCGCCAACGAAATTTCTTTTATGGTCCGTTTCATTTGTTCAGTTTTCAAGGAACTTTGTTGTCGCCGTCATGGTTCATAAGCCTTATTTACTGGCTCATTTTTTTGGCGAATCATGTCGTGACAAGAACTTATAATATCAGGTTTCAAAATGAAATGCAACTCTTTTCTTAAATTATTTTTCGGATTCGTTCCAGGCCACCCACATTAGCCGTTACAACGCAGCAAAGATCAGGTTAAACTAGATGTTCGGCAAAAAGAGAAAAGCTTCTATACTACTAGACGAAGCCTTAGCGACAATACATGCCCCGGCGTATGAGGCAGCTTTTCTTGCGAGCAGAAAGGACTTAGCTTCGCTGAGAACTTACCCTTTCTTAAGGAAAAAACCATCCAGTAAAAGCGTCCGGACGGTCCTTGGTATGTAACCTTCGCGCGTTGAAGGGAATGGGGCCTTGCTCGAGCCGCTCGCTAGTGAGTTTTTAGGGTAACGTAACAGCTCGCCTTCGGATACGACCCATGAGCAGCTCTCACGCGATCAGATCCGGTTGGGCTTCGCTGACACGAATTATGAGCGGGCTAAATTACGCTAAATCACATAATAAGAGTCTCTGGCACCCTCTATATTCGACATATTGGGAGGACAGAGACGAATAGAGGTGGTTTGTACCCCTTATTTCAACCAACTAATGGGGGTATAACCCTTTTAGCGGATTTTAGAAGCTACAAACCGCTCTTATTCCGTGTCCAGGCGAGTGTTCGAACAAAATTAAGGGTACAAACCACTCTTATTCGGTTCTCTCTTCCCTCTGAGCGGGAGCACAAGGTCCAAGATGCTACGATGAACGTCCGGCATTGTGTCCATTTAAGAAAAAAATCTAACACAATGCATGCCCGGCGTAAGCGATAGCTTCTATTCGGTTATCCCTCAAGCAGCCGCTGCAGTTCTGCCTCGTCCTCGATTACAGGGATGCCTAGTTCTTTCGCTTTGGCCAGCTTACTGCCCGCACTCTCGCCGGCAATGACAAGATCGGTCTTCTTGGATACACTGCCGGTTACCTTGGCACCGAGCGCTTCAAGCTTTTTAGCGGCCTCGTCCCGCCCCATGCTGGTTAGCGTACCGGTGAGCACCACGGTTTTGCCGAACAGCGGATGCTCGGTATTGGCCGGCTGCGCCCGTTCCTCCGCTTGCGGCGTTACGCCTGCCGCCAGCATCCGCTCGATGCTGCGCACCATGACAGGGTCGGCAAAAAAGTTCACGATGCTCTCCGCAACGATGCCGCCGATATCCGGGATACCAGTTAACTCGTCGGCCGTAGCGGTCATCAGTCTATCGAGGCTGCCGTAATGCTCGGCCAGCGACTTCGTCGTCGTTTTGCCCGTATTGGGGATACCAAGCGCGAATAAAAACGAAGGAAGATCGCATGTCTTGCACTTCTCGATCGCTTCAAGCAGCTTCCTGGCCTTCTTGTCCCCGAATCGCTGCAGCTTGATCAGATCTTCGAATTGCAAATAAAACAAGTCGGACGGATCGCGCACCTCAAGCTCGTCATACAACTGCTGGGCCGTCATAATACTGAACGTCTCGATATCCATCGCATCGCGCGAGGCGAAATGCGTGATCCGGCCTATTAGTTGAGGCTTGCAGCCAAGCCGGTTCGGACAGAACAGATGAGCGCCCCGCTGCTCCAGTTCGGTGCTGCAAGATGGACATGCGGTAGGATAAACGACCTCCATTCCGTCCTGCTCCTCGGTCACTTTGCCGAGAATTTCCGGAATCACGTCATTGGAACGACGGATAAAGACAGGTGTTCCGAGTGCGAACTTCAAATTTTTGCGCTCGATGTCGCCTATGTTGTTAAGCGTACAGTTGGACACGGTAACGCCGGCGATATCTACCGGCTCGACGGCGGCGACAGGCGTCAGCTTGCCTGTCCTCCCTAATTCCCACGATACCGATTGCAGGATCGTCGTCGCTTCTTCGGCTTCGAATTTGAAAGCTACCGCCCAGCGTGGAAATTTATCGGTATAGCCGAACACTTCACGTGTACGCATATCGTTAATTTTGACTACCGCACCGTCAATCAAATAATCAAAATCATGCCGCACGGTCTCCAGCCTGCGCAGCTCCTCGGCGACGTCCTGAATCGAGTCGTAAAATTGGACGTACGGATTCACCTTAAAACGGTTATCCCTCAAAAATTGCACCATTTCACGGTGGTCCTTAAACCCGACTTCATCCGAATATCCGACATTATATATGAAAGCGTTCAGCTTTCTTTCGGCTGTCGCTTTCGGATTCAAGTTGCGGAGCGCGCCGGCTGCAGCGTTACGCGGATTTTTCAGAGTCTCCGCCGCAGTTTTGTTGTAGGCATCGAAGACCGACAAGAACATCATGCCTTCGCCCTGCACCTCAATAACTCCGTTCCTGTAAGGAATTTCAAGCGGGATGGAGCGAATCGTCTTCACTTGCGGAAGAATCCCTTCGCCAACGACCCCGTTGCCGCGCGTGGAAGCCTGAACGAGCTGACCTCCGTCATAAGTCAGATTCAACGAAAGTCCGTCGAACTTCAGCTCTACGACAAAGGAGGGCTCCGGCAGCGGATCTTCCGGATTACGGGTATTGTAATCGTTAATCAGCTTGAGCACCCGGGTATGCCAAGCCATCAGATCATCTACATTTTGCGCTTTATCCAGACTCCATAGTCTCGCCAGATGTTTGTGCGGCTGAAAGCCGTCCAGCAGCTCTCCGCCGACGCGCAAGGTCGGAGAGTTCGGCAGCGTGACGCCGGTCTCCCGCTCCAGCGCAACGAGCCGGTCGTACAGCTCGTCGTACTCCTTGTCGCTAATGATGGGCTGATCCAGCGTATAATACTGGTAATTGTGCTTGCCGATTTCATCGATCAAGCTCTTCATCGTTTCCATCGCATCTGCCACGATTCAACTTCATCCTCTCATAAACGGATTAAATAGTCCGCAATCCTGCACGCGATCCTGTCCGCACACTGCCGGCAGGACGGAAGTTTCGTGTCAGCCGTTTACAGCTTGGAGATCGGGGCGAATTTCGCGAGCAGCCGCTTCACCCCGACAGGAGCAGGAAAAGCGATCTGCAGCTCCGTATCGTCACCGCTTCCCTTTACAGCAACGATGACGCCGGTCCCCCACTTGCCATGGCTCACTTTATCACCGTTCGCATACGATGCCGCCGCGCCGCTTCCGGCAGCTCCGGCCTGGCGCTGCTGCACACCTGCAGCGGCTCTGCCGGCGACCGAAGGAGCTGCGCCGATCGAGCTTCCCGCCGGCGAACCGTATGCTCCCCTCGCAGGAGATCCGTATACCGACGTGCCGCCGCCGTATCCCCCGCTCCGGGAGCTGTAAGAGGACCCGCTGCCGCCAATGACGCCGTAACCTCCCGCATTCTCGACCAGCTCTGCGGGAATTTCTTTGAAAAACCGCGACGGCGCGTTCGCCGCCGTCTTCCCGAACAGCGTGCGCATCCGTGCGCAGGTCAAATAAAGCTTCTCCTCCGCACGCGTGATGCCTACATAAGCGAGCCGGCGCTCTTCCTCCAGCTCTTCGTTGTCCAGAAACGCACGGCTGTGCGGGAATACTCCTTCTTCCATGCCGATGATAAAGACGACCGGGAACTCCAGTCCTTTGGCACTGTGCATCGTCATCAGGATGATCGCGTCTTTGTCGCTGCCGTCGTCTTCCTTGTCCATCGTGTCGATGTCCGCGATTAAGGCCAGATCGGTCAGAAACGACACGAGCGATTTCTCTTCGCTTCGCTTCTCGAAATCAAGCGTAACGGACAGAAACTCGTCGATATTTTCTAATCGCGACTTCGATTCGATCGTATTTTCCCGCAGCAGCTCTTCACGGTAGCCGGTCAGCTCCAGCATCTTCTCGGTAAGCTCCGTAACGGACAAATAGTCGAGCATTGCGTTTAAATTGCGGATCAACCCGTAAAACTCGGCCAAGGTAGCTCGAAATCTCGCGCTTAATTCCAAGCTGTCCGTCTGCTCCAGCGCGGCAAAGATGGAAATTCCCCGCGCCGCCGCAGCTTCAGCCAGCTTGTCCAGCGTCGTATCGCCGATCCCGCGCTTCGGTACATTAATGATCCTTCTTAAACTAATATCGTCATCCGGATTCGAGATCAGACGCAGATAAGCCAGGATGTCCTTAATTTCTTTCCGGTCATAGAACTTGATGCCGCCTACGATCTGATACGGGATATCCGACTTGATCAAAATTTCCTCGATTACCCGAGACTGGGCATTGGTCCGGTACAGCACCGCGTGGTTCGAATACTTCTGGCCCTGCTTATAGTTTTTGACGATTTCCCCGGCTATAAAATAACCTTCCTCGTGCTCAGAGCCCGCTTCATACCGCTGCAGCTTGCTTCCGTCGCCTTTGTCCGTCCATAACCGCTTGGGCTTGCGTCCGGTATTGTTGTTAATGACGGCGTTGGCCGCATTCAGGATGTTGGAGGTGGAACGGTAATTTTGCTCTAGGTAGATCGTGCGGGCTTCCGGGTAGTCTTTCTCAAAATTCAAAATATTTGCAATGTCCGCTCCGCGCCAACGATAAATCGACTGGTCGCTGTCGCCGACGACGCATATATGATGATGCTTGTCCGCAAGCATCCTGCATAGCATATATTGAGCTCTGTTCGTATCCTGATACTCATCCACGTGGATGTATTGGAACTTGTTCTGGTAAAACTCCAGCACATCCGGAACTTGCTGAAACAGCTCGATCGTCTTCATGATCAGGTCGTCAAAATCGAGCGAATTGTTGGCCTTCAGCTTCTTCTGGTAAAGCGTGTATACTTTGGCGACCTGGCCTTGAAAGAAATCGCCGATTTTACGCTCGTACCGCTCTGGCGTGACCAGTTCGTTTTTAGCTGAACCGAGCTCCGCCTGGATTGCCTTCGGCTCGAACTTTTTGGCGTCGACGTTCAGTTCCTTCATACAAGTCTTTATAACCGACAGCTGGTCCGTGGAATCGAGAATCGAGAAATTGGATGAATATCCGATCCGCTCAATGTCCCGCCGTAAAATGCGCACGCACATGGAGTGAAACGTGGACACCCAAATGTCGGACGCCGAAGGTCCGGCGATTTTCCCGATTCTGTCCTGCATTTCCCGGGCTGCTTTATTCGTAAATGTGATGGCCAAAATGCTCCAGGGAGCCGCTTTCCGCGTAGCGATCAAATAAGCGATCCGGTGCGTCAAAACGCGCGTCTTGCCGCTACCCGCTCCCGCCATAATAAGTACGGGGCCGTTCAGCGCCTCGACCGCCTCCCGCTGCTCCTTATTCAGTTTGGCCACTGCCGCATGGATATCGATGCTTCCGTTCATTCCGGTCAACCTTTCTATTCTTGTGTCGCCCGAACCGTCTCCAGGGCACGATCCAGATTCTCGTATACGGCGTTCCCGACGATGATCGTATGAGCCGCTTCCGACGCCAGTCTCGCTTTGTCGGGGCCGTCGATGCCTCCCCCGTAAAACAGCCGGGTACGTTCGAGCTGTGCTGCAGCGCGCTTCACCAGATCCATATCGCCGAACATACCGCTGTATTCGACGTAAAATACGGGAAACCGGAACAGCTTCTCCGCGATTCTCGCATAAGCGACCACATCGTCCGCTTGCAGCTCTGTCCGGGCTTCCGTTACGCGGGCCGCACTGGAGCCGCTGTTCAAAATCACGTATCCCTCTGCTGCAATCTGATCCCACTGCATCATCGGACCGTATTCTTTCACCGCACGGTGATGCTGACCGACAACAAAATCCGGATTGCCCGCGTTCAGCACGACGGGGATCAAATACATATCGAATCCCGGAACGATCGCATCGTGATCGGATATTTCCAGCACACAAGGCACCTCGAACCGGCGAATCCGGGACAGCAAATCTACCGTATTATCAAACGTAACTCCCGTTGTGCCGCCAACCATAACGGCATCCGTACCCGACATGCATACCCGCTCGAGTGCCGAGTCGCTTATGTCCCGGTCCGGGTCCAGCTTGAAGACGTGCTTCCACCGTCCAATGTCGATGTTCAACCGTGTAACCCTCCGACTATCCGGGCGTTGTTCCCTTCAAAATAAAAACTAATCTCAGTCTATGTCAGCACTCCGGGGGTGTCAAATGGTTCATAGTGTCGTTTGCTTAGGCGTTTGCTTCCATCATACCAAAAGCGAATGTATGTTCGCAATGGTTTCCAATAAGGAAGCATTCCCTATAAAAAATAAAACCACGGAAGCTAAAGTTCCGTGGCTGATACCAACCTGCTTTATTTGTCGCTCTTCTCATACTGCGCCAGCTTGGCGCGAAGTTCCTCAATCTCTTTTTGGAGCGCCTTCTTCTCGACGTCCCGCATCATCTCGTCCAGATTGGGAGCCGGCTTCTGCGGAGCGGGACCGGCGGACGGCGGAGCTTCCGTCTGCGGCTGATAGCCGGTGCCGTAGCTGGGCGGCTTCGATCCGTATCCGCTCGAATAAGTGGAACTTCCGTACGGCTGATGTGTCGTTCCGCTGGAGCTGCCATAATACGAACCGCCGCGGTAGTGCGGATCCGAATGATAGGGTCCGGGGCCGTATTCCGGCCGGTTCGGATACCCGTATGTCGGATTATAAAACGGATCGAACGCCGGTTCCTTCGGAATGACGAGGCAGGCGATAAAATATATCGGGATCAGTGTGCCTCCGGTGAAGAAAGCCGTCACCAGCAAGACGACACGCAGCAGCGTAGAATCGACGTTAAGAAGTTCGGCCAGCCCGCCGCATAAACCGAACAACTTGCTGTCTCTACGGGACCGGTACAATTTTTTCATGTCGGACAACACCTTTGTATGGTATTGGCTCACCGCATACCGGACTTGGCAGCGATGCAACCTTATGCTTCTAGTATAGAAAATCGGACGCCCATCCAAAACGGACCGAAGATGGTATTCGGACTGGACTTAAGTCGGGGACGACCGACAGGTCTTCGTATCGGGCATACCCTTCCTTATGGTAATATAAAATGGTTGAAATGGACAGCGGAAGTTCCGCAAACGACGGAAAAGAAAAGAGGGAACTTACTAAATGAAGCAATACTTGCAGCTATGCGAAACGATATTAAACGAAGGCGTGCACAAGTCGGACCGGACCGGCACAGGCACAATCAGCCTATTCGGATACCAGATGAGATTTGATCTGCAGCAAGGTTTTCCGCTGCTGACTACGAAGAAGCTGCATCTTCGCTCGATCATTCACGAACTGCTGTGGTTTCTGCGCGGGGACACAAATGTTGGCTATCTGCACGAACACGGTGTATCTATATGGGACGAATGGGCTGATGAGAACGGCGATTTGGGGCCGGTGTACGGCAAGCAGTGGCGCTCATGGGCCAAGCCTGACGGCGGCGCGGTCGACCAGATTGCGATCGTGCTGGATCAAATCAAAAACAATCCCGATTCGCGCCGGATGATCGTCAGCGCGTGGAACGCCGCCGAGCTGGACCGGATGGCGCTGGCCCCCTGCCACTGTCTGTTCCAGTTTTATGTGGCGGACGGCAAGCTGTCGTGTCAGTTGTATCAGCGGAGCGCGGATGTTTTCCTGGGCGTTCCTTTTAATATCGCCTCTTATGCGCTGCTGACGCTGATGATGGCTCAAGTTACCGGACTGCAGCCGGGCCATTTTGTCCACACCTTGGGCGACGCGCATATTTATTCGAATCATATGGAGCAGATCCGTCTCCAAGTAACCCGCGAACCCCGGCCGCTGCCGGCGATGAAGCTGAACCCGGATGTCCGGTCGATCTTCGACTTCCGTTACGAAGATTTCGAGCTGATCGGCTATGATCCGCATCCGCGCATTAAAGGGGAGGTCGCGATATGAGCGGACAAGCGCCTGCTTCCGTCTCGATGATCGTCGCCATGGCGCAAGGCGGCGTAATCGGCAAAGATAACAAACTGCCTTGGCGGCTCCCGGCGGATCTTGCCTTTTTCAAAAGAACGACGATGGGCCATCCGGTGATAATGGGGCGTAAAACGTACGAATCGATCGGGAAGCCGCTGCCGGGCCGGTTGAATATTGTACTGACCCGGGATGCCTCCTATGCCGCCGACGGCTGTAGGGTCGTCCATACGCCGGAGGAGGCGTTTGAGGCCGCTGCCGGGCAAAGCCCGTTCGTCATCGGAGGCTCGGAGGTGTACGGCTTGTTTTTCCGCTACGCTGACCGGATCTACGTTACCTCGATCGAGGAACGATTCGAAGGGGACGCCTTTTTCCCCGAACTCGATCCCGATCAATGGGAAGTTACCTCGAGCGTGGCGGGCGAGGTCGATGAGAAAAACGCACACCCTCATACGTTTCTGACTTATGAGCGCAAGCTTGCCTGAGTAACACCAGCTGAAGGAGGGGAACCCGTGACCGGTGTATATAAAGCCGATTTAGTAGCCGCCTACAACCGTCACGCTGAAGAGCGGGACCAAGCGGGAACGGCCGAATGGAAAGTTCGCGAACGAGAGCATTTTCTGAAAACCCTTAGGAAGAACGATACCAGGACGTTGCTGGAGGTCGGCTCCGGACCGGGACGGGACGGTCTGTTTTTTGCATCCGCCGGGCTTGAAGTGGTCTGCACCGACCAGTCCCCGGAGATGGTACGGATTTGCCGGGAGAAAGGATTGCAGGCCGAGGTGCGAAGCTTTGACGACTTGGGCTTCCCGGATCAATCGTTCGACGCCGTATACGCCTTAAACTGCCTGCTGCATGTGCCGAAGGCGGGGCTCCCAGCCGCCTTGAAGGAGATTCGGCGGGTAATGAAGCCGGACGGGCTGCTTTACATGGGCGTGTATGGCGGGCGCGATTCGGAGGGGGTATGGGAGCAGGACTTTTATGAACCGAAACGGTTTTTCGCGATGTACACGGATGAGAACTTGCTGAAGGCAGTCAGCAGCTTGTTCCGGATCGTATATTTCGACACCGTGTCGCAAGGAGAGGGCAATCCTCATTTTCAATCGCTGATTCTTCAGCCAAGACAGTGAGCGGCAGCTTAATAAACCAGTTACACCGGTGCTTCTATGAACAATAGAACTCTTCCAACATGCACCGTTAACGCACAGAAGCGGCCGGATAACCGGACCGCTTTTTTCATCGTTGCAGAAACTCAAGGTTTGTAGTGTCGCAAGGCCTTAAAGCGTTGCTTTTAAAAAAAGTGATTGGTCATTCATCGTGGAGAAGGCTTCGTTTAGAAGCTTTTTTTCGCTAGCAAACGGCAACGTTCTCATTATACACCGCCAAATCCCACGCGAGCCGAAAGAGACTGCAGATCCGGAAGCGCAACATCCGGCCGCAAATGGAAAGGGAGCGGTTCCTCAGACGACGGAAGATTGGCCGCATCGTACAGCCAGATCGTTTTCACGCCCGCAGAACGGCCGCCCGCAATGTCCGTATGCAGATTATCACCGACCATCACGCATAATTCAGGGGATTTTACGCCGCAGTTTTCCATAGCAAGCTCGAACATATAAGGAGCCGGCTTGCCGAAATAATTGATTTTCCGGCCCGTCATCGCCTCAAGTGCGCTATACAGAGCTCCGGTCTCCGGTACCTTTTCGCCCCGGCTCCCCGGATGAAACAAATCCGGATTGGTTGCAAGCACCGGCGTACCCGCGTCTATTTCTTCCATAGCTGCCTGTAGCTTCGCGTAATCATAGGACGTATCCCGGCCAATCACGAGCGTATCGGCCCGTTCGTCGCTGTACAGCGGCACTAAACGATGCCCGGCCCGTTCCAACGCGCTATGCAGGGAACGGCTACCGATCACTTTAAGCGTCGTTCTGCCGTACAGCCTCATCAGGTGCAGCCCTATTTGCTCCGTAGCCGTCATAATTTGTTCAGACCCGGCCTTTAGGCCCATCCGGACTAAGCGGGCAGCCACCTGCGCACCTGTATCGGTAGAATTATTCGTTACGAAGCGAACCTGCTTCCCTTTATGGCTTAGCCATTCCAGCAGCGCCAAAGCCCCGTCCGCCAGCCGATCGCCGAAATAGATGCAGCCGTCCAGATCAAAAAATACCGCTTCCGCCTGAAGCAGCAGCTCCAGAGCTGCGGATACGCTTCGTTCGTCATCCTCCAAAATTAACATGACCTTCCGTCCCTTCTTCCCAGCATCAGCTTCTTTCCGTCCGCGTCCGGGATCACGATGCCGAACCAGCTGGCAACCGTCGGCGCTACATCCACAAGTCCGATGTCCGGCAAACGCACTCCCCGCTCGATCCCCGGGCCTGCCGCGACAAAGAATGCCTTCATCTCGTCCCGGTCCGCGAAATAACCGTGCATTCCGGTAAATTTGGACCGCTCTGCCGTTACCTCGCCGCCTTGATGCCCAAAGTTGACAAACCAGTCCAGATGCATGTCAAAAGCGAAGTCCGGCTTAAAACGGCTATGTTCGCCTCCTGCGGGGAGCCCCCATTTTTCAAAATCCGCATCGTCCTCCACCAGCAGCCGGACACCCTCCACGGACCGGAGCCGGGAACGAACCTGCTCCCGCAGCTTTTCCTTTTCCTCAGGATCTGGCTCCAGCAAATAAGCGTATCCGCTGCCGCCATTGGATACGGCCATCACCCTGCTCCGCTCCGGGCATGCCTCGTCAAACCAGCCTAACTGCTTAAACAGCACGTTCGGATAAAACGTCCGGGCTGCGTCGGCAAAGCCGTGATCGGACATGACGACCACATACGTCTCCTCCAGCCCGCCGGACGCCTCCAATTCCTGGAGCAGCTCCCCGATTCGCTCGTCTATATAGGTCAGAGACCAGTCCAGTTCCTCGGAATGCGTGCCATAATCATGCTGATAGCTGTCCGGAAGCAAATAATGGACAAGCAGCAAATGGGGTGAATGGCGCCAGATGAGATGCTTGGCGATTTCGGTCGTCAGCCAGTCCTGCATAGGACCGCGGGCATGATCTTTGCTCCATGATGCATACCTGTGCATAGGCAGACCCAATTCCACAAGCTCCCTCCATAAAGAAGCCGTGCTTCCCGCCTCCATCAATTCCTGCTCGTAACATTCCGGTATGACGAAATCGAGCCCTGTTGCGCCCCATGTTTTGGGCCAGCATAAGGCGGCTGTTGTGCCTCCGATTTGTTTCACCGCATCGTAAATCGTCAGACCATGAACGGACTCTTCCTTCGGGTACATCCGCTCTCCAAAGTGCTCCCCGACTTGGTTCGTCCCGCGGTCCACGACCCAATTGCCCAGAACGCCATGCTTGCGGGGATAGGTGCCGCACACGAGGCTCGTATGAATGGCCCACGTAGCCGAAGGCGTAATGCTGTTTATCCCGGCTTCGACGCCGCGCTCGGCAAGCTTTTTCAGGTTCGGCATCGGTACGCCGCTCCGATTCCAGTTGTTATACCCCAACCCGTCTATGCTGATTACAAGAACGCGGGGCAGTTCGGCGTTCGCTTTGTTCATCATTGACACCTCTTCCTAGGGTCCGCTTGGCGCGCTCCGGCTCAGAGAAGCCGGCTACTCTTTCAGACCGCCCAGCGTCAATCCTTGAATAAAATATTTCTGCAGCATTAAAAACATCGCAATAACCGGCAAAGCGCCTACGGCCGCGCCTGTCATCAGCAGTTTGAAATTGGCCAGATTGGCGTCCTGCAGCGTTTTGAGGCCGGCGGTCAAAGTAAACCATTTAACATCGTTCAAGACGATGATCGGCCATAAGAACGAGTTCCACTGCGCCACAAAGGTGAAGATCCCAAGCGAAGCCATTGCCGGCATAGCCAACGGGACGACGACATGGATGAACGTCTTCCACTCGGACGCTCCGTCAATTTTGCTCGCTTCCAGCAGCTCGTTCGGCGTACTGACCAGAAACTGGCGCATCAGAAATACACCGAACGCTCCGGCCAGCCCAGGGAGGATCACCGCCCATAAAGTATCGTACAGCTGAAGGTTTTGCACGATCATAAACGTGGGAACGAGCGTAACCTGCTCGGGGATCATCATCGTGGCGAGAATGATCCAGAACACCGCCATCCGCCCCGGAAACTGCTTTTTAGCCAGTACGTAACCCGCCATCGTATCGAATAATATGCATCCGAGAGCGCCTATGATGGCAACAACGATCGTGTTGATCAGCCATCGGATAATTTCGGTGCTCTTAAATAAATATACATAGGACGAGAACGTCGAACGGACCACTTCCTGCATTTTCTCTTCGTGAAACTGTACCTGTTGCTCCTGACCCGCCTGCTCGGCTTCCCGCTTTTTTTGCCACTGCGAGAAGTACTCCACAACTCCGAACGGATACAGCTTGGGAGGATCGGATTCCACATACGATACGGGCTGCTCCATCTCTTCATTCTGGTAGGACGGCAGCTGAAAGGATGTGATGAAGATCCAGTACAGCGGCAGCAGAGATATGACCGCCATAACGAGCAGTAGCCCGTATACGATCCATTTTCCGAGACGATTGCGTGCGGTATAGGTCATGAGGGTCCTCCTCTCTCAGCTGTTTTTGCTTCTTAAGCGAAACTTGAAGCGCCGTCTGTCGTCGTCGCCGGATAATTGGTACTGAATGATCGAGAACACCATAATGATCAGGAACAAGATGACGGATTGCGCGGAAGCAAGACCGTAATCGAAATCGCGGAACGCGGTTTTGTAGATAACGTGCACAACGGTTTCCGTAGCGTTGCCTGGACCGCCGCCTGTCATCATGACGATTTGGGTGAACACTTGGAACGAGCCGATCAAGGTTAGAATCAGCAAATAAAACGTGGTCGGCTTCAGCAGCGGAACCGTAATTTGCCGCCAAATTTGAAAGGAAGACGCTCCGTCTATACGGGCCGCTTCGACCAGATTCGGATTCAGGGCACCCATGGCCGCCAAATAAATGATAATCCCCGCACCGGGCGGTATAAGCAAGTTCATCATGATTAGCGACCACAGCGCCGACGAGGATTGCCCCAGCCAATCGATCGGTTGCAACCCGATCCATTCCAGCATTCCGTTGAACAAGCCGAACCGGTAATTAAACATCCAGCGCCATACCATCGCGATTACAACCATGGAGGTGACCGACGGGATATAAAAGGCGGCGCGGAAAAACGTCCGGGATACCGCCCGGAGGGGAAAAACAAGAGACGCGATAACTAAGGCCGACCATACCGATACAGGTACGGTTACAATCGTGTATACAAACGTGTTCCATAAGGAAACCCGGAACATCTCGCTGCGGAAAGCCTCGATGTAATTGTCCAGTCCGACCCAATGGGCATCGAATATTTCAAACTTTTGAAAGGAAAGCACCAGCGACCAAAAAACCGGGATAATCGTGAAGAGCGCAAATAACAGCAACTTGGGCAGCAAAAACCAATAAGCGGACGCATACCGGCTGTAGCTGCGCTTGAGCTTTTCCCTGAACGTTATGCCGGACTTCATCTGCTGCATGTAAGATTCCAAGCCCCAGTCCTCCTTATGAGGGGTCGGAGCTCCCGGTATCCGCGGAAGCCCCTGACCTTCTTTTCGTTTCGAAACTTCATTCGCTGAGCTCTCGAAAAGCAGCTATTCAACCGGTACTCCTTGTTATTTTTTCAAAATCGGCTCCACTTGCTTGCCTGCGTCCTTTAATGCTTGTTCCGCGCTTTTCGTGCCGTTCACGGCTAGCTGCAGCTCTTTTTGAATCAGCTCGTCGATTTTGGCCCACTGGGGATGACGAGGCACCATAACGGCATTTTCCGATATTTTTTGCGCCTGCTCCATTTGCGGATTATCTTCGAATGGACGTTTTTGTGCAGCCGATTTTTTGGATGGAAACACCCCGTAATATTTGGCCGTCGTATAGATTTCGTCCGTCGTCGTTAAAAACTTCATAAACTCCGCAATCATCTTGCGCTTCCCGTCATCCTTCTGCTTAAACATAACCCAGCCTAGAACGTCGCCGATTGTAGTCGATTTATCGGTTGTACCGCTCGGGTATTCCGCAACCATGAAGTTCATCTTGTACGGATCTTTCTGAGCCGAAGCGATCGCCCACGAGCTCCACGGCTGAACGGCCATCAACCGTTTGTCCGTCGCGGCAAATTGCTTCCACGTATCGCCGACGTTAGACGTTCCCATATCGGGAGGGGCTACCTGGTGCTTGAATTTCAGATCGAGAAACTTTTGCAGTCCGCGGATCGCTTCGGGCGAGTCGAACGTATACCGGGTCATATCTTCGCTTAACGGACGCCCGCCATCCATCATAATGAACGGCCATGACTCGTAGTAGCTTGGCATTATATAAGTCGAGAAACCGTGCTTCCCGTCTCCGGTAAGCTTCTTCATCTTGTCTACGAACTCTTCATACGTCCATTTGCCGTCCTTGGGAGGCTCTACTCCTCTGGCTTTGAACATATCGAGGTTGAGCAGCAGGGTGTGCACCCGGGAACTGACGGGAACGCCGTAATGCTTGCCCTGATATTCATACTCGGCTAACGTGTTCGGGAAGAAATCGTTCAGTTCTTCCTTGGTATAGAACGGGTCGATCGGCTCCACGACACCTTGTTGAATGTTCTTGACGCTGGCAATCCGGTTGCTGACGTTATATACGAGGTCGGGCCATGCTTTGCCCGCTATGGCGACATTTAATTTATCTTCCATCTCCGCCCATGGCGTCTGTACGATCTTGATCGTTACACCCGGATGAAGCTTCTCAAACTCGGCTTTCTTCTGTTCGATCCAAAAATATTTATTATTTTGATCATCCGACCATCTCGGGCCGTCCCAGACGGTTATCTCCCCGGTCCAGGCCGGAACGTCCGCCGAGCCTTGACTATCTTTCGAGCCGGACGGGGCCTGGGACGAGCCACAGGCGGACAACACGACGGAAGCGATCAAGGTGACGGATGCCAGCTTAGCAAATCGAAAACGACGAAACATTCAGATAGACCTCCCGCTTAAAGTAATGGTAGTAGAAGAAAATCGAAATAAAATGCAATTGCAGTCGAGCCGGCAGGCCTCACCCCCCTCAATGGAAAATAAAAAAAGAGAAGGCGCAAAGAGGCAGCCCCCGTCATAGGCGGAAGTTGCAACTCCTTGAGCTTTCTCTCATCACACAAACTCAGGTTGGTTGTATTCTATTGTTACATCCCGTCAGGGAAAAAATCTTGAAAGCTTTTGCGCCACAGCGCCGTCTCCGATACGGATAACGAGGTAGCCCCCGCATTCAACGCAGTCCGCGCTTCGTCCATGGTCCGGATTAGTCCGCTGGCGATGATCGGAATCGTATCGGTTGCCGCTGCATAGGTCTCAATTACTTTCGGAATGACGCCCGGCATAATCTCGATTCCGTCCGGTTCAAGCTGATCGATCATCTTGAGCCCGTTATCCACGGCAAGCGAATCGATGACGAACAAATGAAGGATGCCGTACAACCCCGCCTGCTTGGCCGCTTTAACCATATGACTCTTGGGCGTTACGATGCCGTCTGCCCGGAGATGGTCCGCTACGAATTCGATCGTTTCCTTGTCCGTGCTCGACAGTCCGCGAACTAGATCCAGATGGATGAAGGAATGTTTTCCCGCGTTCCTCACTTGCGTGACGGCCGGAATGATCTCCGAAGCGCTGCCGCCCATAAAAAACACGTTATCCACTTTGGATTCGAGAGCGGCATTTAACTCCGACAGTTTGCGTACTGCAGCAATGATCGGCTTGCTCCCGATTCGATGAAGTAAAGTCATCTTCCACTCCCTTAGATGCCTACTGAAGCCAGTATATCATACGGATCTCTTCTTGTTTGTTTAGTATTTGTTAATGTGGATGCAAGTCGGCCCGCTTCCCTGCATCGTCATTTCGCGACGTCAATCGGGCTCCAGATTTCCACCTGCTCTTCTTCCCCATCCTCTCGGATATAAAAAACTTCTATCGCGCAGGCATTGCGCAAGGATACGTGTCCGTTCTCCTTCATAAACCGCTCCAGCTGTCCGTAGCCTTCCCCGATTGTGCGATTTGTGCAGATTACCCGTGCTTGATCCACACACCTCCGCCAAAAGAAAAACCGCCGCTAATCGTTAGCGGCGACTGAACTATTTTACTTGGCTTCCGTTTTTTTGTATGCATCGAAGATCACTTGAACGTCGGTTTCGGCGAGCGCATACGCCCATGAATCACCCTGTTTCACGATCCAGACCAGCCCGTTGTCCAGCTTGCCGGCGTATACGTCGGAAGATTCCTTGCCTTCCTTGCTGAATTTGATTTCGAGCTTCAGCTCGGCAGTGTCCAGCTTCAATTCGGAAGCAGGCCGCACGAGCTGATCGGTTACCGCAAACAGCAGCTTGTCGATCGCCGGCTCGACATCGCCCGCCTTCACTTCCTTGCCGTCAAGCGTCCAGGCCGATTCGTTGAACGATTTGGTTTTGTCCGTTTTGACGACCGATTTTTTGGCGCCCTTCCATTGCAGCTCCACACCGACCACGTCCAGATAGTTGAGCTTAAACGGACTTTTGTTCATAAAGCTCATCAAATCTTTTTGCAGTGTTGTGATTTGCTGGTCGGCCAGCTTGTAAATGGCAGGACTATCTTTCAGCTTCGTATAAAAGTGTCCGGCAATCGGCAAGGGAGATCCGATCTGCACCGTTTTGACGGTGCCGTCGTTCAGCGTCACTTCAAATTCCTTGGTCGGGCTGCTCAAGCCAAACACCGATAGATCGGATGGATTGGCCTCGACTTCGCCATCA
Source organism: Paenibacillus oceani (assembly GCF_014705615.1). Taxonomy (GTDB): domain Bacteria; phylum Bacillota; class Bacilli; order Paenibacillales; family NBRC-103111; genus Paenibacillus_AB; species Paenibacillus_AB oceani. Next base: position 153,929 of record NZ_JACXJA010000021.1, on the reverse strand, counting down.
TGCTTCAGAGCCGTAAAGCTGCCAAGCCAGCTTTCCACCGTACTCGTCTCGACCGGCATCGCCGCCGGCTTGACCATCGTCCACTTGCCGTCCTTCTTCTCGAACTCCAAGCCTTCCTCTTTCAGCTTAAAGCCCGCGATATCCTCCTGCTTCATCGTGACGAGCGGCTTGGAAACCGGCTCCTCCTCTTCCTTCTTGAAAAACGATTGGCTGGATGCATACCAGAACGCCCCGATCAATACGACGAGAAGCACGATCGTCGGAATGAACCGTTTCATCCTTTTCTCCTCCTCCACCAGATCGCCCCGCCAAGCGCCAGGATAAGCAGCGGGAATGCTACGATAGTGCCGTAGAAAATCCACTGTGCCTGATTCGGCATAATGAACGCCTGCTGCATCGCTTCTTCCTCACGCGGACGGATGGTGACCAGGTTCTCTTGTTCCTGCAGCCAGTTGACGCTGTTCAAGGCGAAGTCGCGGTTGCCTTGCTCGCGAATAATCTGATCGTGCAGGAATTGGGCATTCCCGATCACGACCGCCTTCGGCTTGCCGTCCTTGTTCTCGATCGCGTAAGCGACGTCGAGCGGACCTTTCGGATCGTTCTCGTCCTGCTTGGTCTTGCCGGTCGTCAACTGCGTCATATCGGTTTCGCCGTAAGCTTTGTCGGTTGATTTCAGCAGCGCTCTCGTCTTCCAATCGGTATTGTTGGCATCCGTCATTAACCCGAGCGCAACCGGAAGAATCGTTACCCGGTTCTGATCGGACAAGTCGTACGTAATATCATGGTAGTTGTAGCTCGGCACGATCGTAAGCGGATCTCCGAGCAGCGTACGGCCGGTCTCCACAACGATCGAGCGGGAATTTTTGACGTTGATCGTATTCAGCAAATCGTCGATATTCGTCCATGTGCCCAAATCTTTGGAGAAACCGAGTGCGATAAAGAGCTTGCCCTTGCCTCTCACATATTCTTTGAGCAGCGTGCTTTCCTTGGAGTCCAGATCGGTTTGCGGGCCTACGAGGAATACGGCTTCCGCATCGTCGGGAACTTTGCCTTCCTTATACAGGTTCAGCTCCTTGACTTCGTAGTTCTCTCCTTCCAGCGTAGAGCGCAGCGTCGAGATTTGTCCGGCCGGCATCTCGCCGTGTCCCGTTAAGAAGTACACCGGACGTTTCACATCGGACGTTAGGCCCATAATCGCCGCAGTGAACTTTTCTTCGCCGCTGAACGTATAGGAGCCTTGCGCCGCCCCCGGGCCGAACAGCTCATAGCTGAATACTTTCTTCTGCTTGTCGCCCATCTCGAACACGATTGTTCCGGCCTGATCGATCTGATACTGCTGAGCTTTGGCCGGCTCGCGGGTCGGGTCTACCTCTTCGAAGGACATCTTGCCCGTGCGCTTGGCATATTCGTTCAACATATCGCGGATATCCCGGTACATGATCGAGTCGTCCGCCGTAGTGCCTCCCGTGAACATCGTCGCCTTCACGTCTTTGTTCAAATCGTTCAGCACCATGACCGTTTTTTCGGACAAGGAGTATTTTTTATTTTTGCTCAAATCCCATTGGATGCCCTTCAAGGAACTCAGGAAGAGCGTTACGATAATAAATATCCCGATCACGGCAATCGATAAAACCGTCGCATTCGTGCCTTTGATCCATTTGTTCACGTCTCTTCCCCCCTTATCTCCAACGTTTGCGTTCCAGCGTCTGAATGCTCAGGACGAGGAACACGGCGATCAGCGTCACATAAAACAGCACATCGGCCAATTGGAAAATCCCTTTTTGCAAATTGATTTGACGGCCGGTGAGCGAGAATTGAATGATCCATTCCTTAAACTTGCCGCCGAAACCTTCCGCCGCCCAGTCGATCAGCCACAACACGAGCAGGATGACAAAAGCGGCAATCGCCGCAACCATCTGGTTGCTGGAAAGCGTCGAGGCGAACAAGCCGACCGCCATCATCGCAGCGCCCAGCAAAAACATGCTGAGATACGACAGCCAGAGCACGGACGCGTCCAAATCGCCAAAAGCCGACATGATCCACGGATAGATCAAGCTGCTTACTACGAGCATAAACATCAGTGTAAGCGCCGCCATATATTTCCCGAACACAATCTCTCCGATTCCGGCAGGCGACGTAAGCAGCATCTCGTCGGTACCTTGGCGGAATTCCTCGGAGACGAGGCGCATCGACAATAACGGAATAATGAACAAATAAATGAAAGTCGTGTTTCCGACGACAACCCGGGCATCTACGATGCTGTAGTTGGTCAGGACAAAATTCCAATAAAACATCACGCTCGACAGCAGCACATAAATCGCAAACGCGACGTAGGCGGTCGGCGAGTAGAAGTACATCTGCAGCTCCTTGCTGCAAATGGCCATAGCTCTACGCATTCTTCTCCACCTCCGGTTCCTCTTGCGGCTCCGCCGGTTCTTGCTCCTCGGGTTGCTTCTCGTCAGTCGTCAGCTTCAGGAAGATGTCTTCCAGGCTGAGGCTTTCCTTCTTCATGCCGAGAATCGGGTAGCCGCGTTCCGCCATCCGGTAAAACACCGCTTCGCGGATATCGGTACGATCCTTGGCCGTCACCTGGAGCAAGGTCGCCCCGGCTTCAACGCGTTCGCGGTCCAGTTCTTTGACCACTCCTACGTCCGGCAGCTCCTGAAGTTCGCGCATGACGTCCTCCTTCGGCCCTTTAATCTCCAGGCTGACTTCGAACGTCTCGCCCATCGTGCCCCCGATCCGGTCGGGGTGCTCATCCAGTACGATGACGCCTTGATTGATAATCAGCACCCGGTTGCAGATCGCGTTCACTTCCGGCAAAATATGCGTGCTGATCAAAACGGTATGATTTTCGCCCAATTCGCGAATAAGCTGCCTGATCTCGATGATTTGCTTCGGGTCGAGCCCTGACGTAGGCTCGTCCAGGATGAGCAGATCGGGTTTGTGCACGATCGCCTGGGCGAGACCGAGACGCTGCTTATACCCTTTGGACAAGCTGCGAATAATTTGCCTCTCCCGGCCTTGCAGACCCAGCTTCTCGATTACTTCGCCGATCCGCTGCTTCTGTTCGCGCACCGGCACGTCGCGGAGACTGGCGACGAATTTCAAGTACGAGGTGACCGTCATCTCCGGATAAAGCGGCGGGGTTTCCGGCAAATACCCGATCTTTCTTCGCGCCTTGCGCGGATGATCGGCCATCGACAGGCCGTCCACCAGAATCGACCCTTTCGTCGGATTCAAGTACCCTGTAATCATGCGCATGGTAGTCGTTTTGCCGGCTCCGTTCGGACCCAAAAAGCCGACGATCTCGCCTCGGCTCATCGAAAAATCGATGTTGTGAACCCCTCTCTTATTCTCGTACAGCTTGCTCACCTGTTTGACTTCCAGCACCTTGACTCCCTCCTCTTCAGTAGAGACCTTAATCCCCAGGCTCATCTATCGGATGCATATCCCAGACTAACTCATTTTACCAGAAACAATATACTAACCAAACAATAATCAAACCTTAAACAAATATGAAAATTAGATTAAAATTTTGTGTCTAAATTGTGAACGAGTTAGAGTGATGAAACCATCCATGTCCCGGGGCACAGAAAAGGCAAGCTCTGCTTGCAATAAGGTGCAAGGAAGCTTGCCTGTTGGACGAACTCCTGTCCGAAATAAGTGCCGTCAAGTCCGAAAGCTGTATGCAATGGGAGGGAGCCGGGTTTACATCTTCGCCTGCTCCAGATCTTCGATTCGTTGAAGCACCGAATATTCGTCCGGATAAATCATCAAATATTCGGTCAGTCCGACCATCCGGAACAATTTTTGAAAATGCGGCGTAACGCCGTAGGCGAAGGTGCGAAACTTTCCCTTCAGCCCGGCCCTGACGAGGCGGATCAGAACAGCGATTCCCGCGCTGTTAATATACGGAACGCGCGTACAATTCAAAATCAGGTAACTTCCCGGCGACCCCAGGCCGGTCTCCCACGCCCTCATGCCAAGCAGCGTCTCTTCGGCCTGCTTCGTCAAATCGCCGCTCATATCGAGAATAACACCGTGTCCGAAGCTGCGCCTCTGTATCTGAAACTGGTTGTCCATCGCCGTCTTACCCCTCCCCATTCGATACGAACTCGACCTCTGTATAAAACGTTCCCGCCTCATAACCGAACCGGACCCGGTCGGACAACGACTGGATCAGAAACAGCCCCCAGCCGCGGGGATTATCCTCCTCCAGCTTATCCTCCGCTCGCGGCAAATCTGCCTTGGCGGCCATCCAGCCCTCGTAGTCGAAGCCGCTCCCCTCGTCGAGGATCCGGCATACCGCCCGTTCCCGGTCTACTTGCAGCCGGATGCGGACCCGCTTATGAAGATCCAGCCCGTTCCCGTGCTCGGCCGCGTTCAGACAAGCTTCCGCAACAACCGTCGCCATATCGTCAAGCCGGTGCGAGAGCGGGGCAAAGCCGTTGAGATAACCGGCCAATAGTGCAAGTATCCGCCGTTCTTGCCCGAGCTTGCTTCGCATGCTCCATTCCCCGTACATCCGCCGGGAAACTCCCGCTTCACCCGTCAACCCTCCACCTACTTTCCGCCGTGCAGGCGCCGATCTCCGTATCCTCAATATAGCTTACGAATCTTACAAAACACTTACATGCACACGAACCGTCCTTGGGGAGCAGCCCGCTTATATTCCCTCGCCTTGCAGCAGCCGCGTCGTCTCCGGCAGAGGCGTCACATTCAGCTCCTCGCGGCATACCGCCTCCAGCTTCCGGTACCACCGGTTCGCCTCGGCCGTTTTGCCTTGCCGCATCAGCAGCCGGATCATCCCCTGGTAGGCTTCCTCCTCGGCGGGCCGGACCTGCAGCCAGCCGATGCAATAGGATTCGGCCGCGTCATACCGCGATTTCTCCATAGCGAAGTAAACCAGCCTTTTTAACGTTACGGCCTGGACCTCCGCGTAGTGATTGCGAAATCCGTCCAGCCAGTCAATGTAAGAAAGCTCCGGCACAAGCTCCTCGTACATCTGAACCGCCTGCTCGTACAGCTCCGCAGCCAGCTCGCGGTCGCTTGGCCAGAGCTGGTCGCCTACGCGGATGAGCGTCCGATATTTTTCCACATCGGCCTGTTCGAGAAGCGCGCCGATTTTGACTACTCCGCCCCGTGCGATAATCGCGTCCTCGCATCCCAAAGCTTCCCGCAAGACCTGCTTGAGGCTATGGATCGTTACGTACAGTTGGCCTGCCTTCCGGTCGGAGTCGCTGTCGGCGAACAGCTTCTCGAGCAGTTGATCCCGCGGGCACGTGTAGTTCGGCTGCAACAGCAAATACAGCAAAAGCTCCTGCGCCTTCCGGCGTTTCCAGCGAAAGTCCGCCACCTCGGTGTTGCCCCGGGTAAATTTCATCATGCCAAAGCAGGTTACGTTCCACAGCAGCTCCCCCTGCTCCGTCTTCTCGTCACGGTCCCAAACCAACGCATCCAGTGCCCGCTTCATCGCCTGAACTTTCATTCTCGCCTGAGCGGATGCGCACAGCTTCGCCAGCGCTTCGGCCTGGACAAGCGCCCGGCGCGCCCCCGCTTCATTCCGTTCCTCCCGTTTGCGCTCAAACCCAAGACAGGCATACTGAAACTGGATCGTGGCATCGCCTGCAAACCGTCTGACGTCGTCTCTCAGCCGCTCGAGTCCTTCCTCCGGCAAGACCTGGCCGCAGCGGAGCATCGCTATATATCCGCAGCAGCGCAATGCTGCGTCCAACACGACGGGCAACTTGTTAGGCGACAGCCCGGCGAACGCATCGGAGGCTTCCTCCCACCGCTCCTCGAAGTAAAGCGCCGTTGCGGCATAAGCCGCCTCGTAGTCGGCTACGGCAGGGCTGGCGGTTAAGCGCAGACACAGCAGCGCATGCGACTCCTGAATCCGGCTGCCTAGCGCCGGCCCGAGATCGAGCAGCATTTCGAGTAAAACCCGGCTGCCGTTCTCCGGATCTGCGGCCCGGTCGAATGCGTCAAAGGCCGCCTGGTAGTATAACCTCCGGCTGCTTTCTTCGCCAATCAACTGCGCTCCCCTGGCAATGGCGAGAGGAACGTGCCCGCCTTGCGCCGTTTCTTCGCGCTCGTATTCGTTCCGGAGAAAGATCAGCAGCGTCTCCGCCTCGTGAAGCTCGCCCATGCGCATGTGCACGTAAGCAAGCGAGGCCATCGCAGCGAGCAGCTCCTGCTGAAACGTCTGGCGCGCAAACCCTTTCACCGACTTTTGCAGCAATTCCTTCGCTTCCGCCAGCCGCCCTGCATCCGCCAGCCGTTCCCCGTAAGCTTTCTGCAGCAGGGGCGACCCGCTCAGCACGCCGTCCGGCAGCATGGCGAGCAGCTCCGCATCGGGCCGCCCGCCTTCGAGGATGGCGCATTCCAGCCGGATGACCGCCATCGCATAATCTCTCTGATCGATCCATCGTCTGACCTCGTTCAACGTCAATCACCGCTGCTCTTATGTGATACCGTACTAATTCGTCGGCAGCAGCCGTTTCCCTCTCCACCGCCCCAAAGAAAAAAGCGGAGCCCCGCAATCCGTATAACCGGCTTGCGCGCTCCGCTGCAACTTTCTTTATTTGACCAATTGTCCTCGGGTGACGCCAAGCTGGTTCGTCGCCTTCAGCGCCCGCCACACGCTCGTACCGCTGATCGTCCCCTTCAAGGCGCGGCTGTACAGATCAAGCACCTCGCGTACTTTATCCGGCGTCTCCTCCAGAAACTCGACCCGGAACGTCGTTAGCCCAAGCTCCCGGAACTGGGGTAAATATTCCGCTCCGGACTGTTCGATCGCGTTATAGACCGTGTTGCGGCACCCTTCGTCCACGCGGACCGGGTGAGACATGCCGATCCGGTCCTGAAGCGATACGCGACGCTCCTCGCAAGGCCGGCCGCAGTTCGTATAGTCCGTACCCTCGCTCAGAAATGTGCAGTATACGCAGTGCTCCGTATGGAACATCGGCAAATGCTGATGAATGACAAGCTCCAGCCTGGACGGGTCCGTCCTCCGCAGCATATCGACCATCTGTTGAATATTCAGATCGTAGGACGGCGTTACCCGGCTGCAGCCTGCGTCGACAAACAGATCGACCGTCTTGTGGTTGACCGCATTCAGCGAGAAATCTCCGATCAGCTCCGGCTTGTAGCCGTCCGTGCTCTCTGCCAGGTGTTTCATGAAAAAGTACATCGCGCCGGTGTTGCGGACCAGGATGGCGTCAGGACGCAGCTTCAGCATGTTCTGAAAATACCCGGTCTCTCCCGGCATATGAATCCGCGGGGTCGCAAGAGCGATCCGTCTGCCGGCAGCCCGGACCGCTTCGATCGCGGCGGGAAACTGCTTGATAAATTCAAAATCGGCATAGATCCATTGAACATCGGTGGTGAGCACCGCTTCGACCTGCTCAAGGTTCCGGCAAAGTGCGATGAGACGCGGCTCCTCCCGTCCGGTGAGCGCGCTGGAGGCAACGGAGACTCCCGCTTCGTCGGAGAATACACCGGCCGGCAGTTGCCGGGCCGAATCCGCGTACACGTCTACACTACGCTTCTGGTAGCGGCGCGGCTGCTGGCGGGCCGTCTCCAACAGCTCAACCGCACGCCGGCGCATCTGATTCAGCTCCCGCATCGGGACGATGAGCGAACCCTCCATCGTGACCTCGAGGCCGCTTAATTCGAAAATCGTGCCGCCGAGACGGCCGAGCTGCTCTTCGAACAAGGCGCGGTCCATCGGTCTTTTCTCCGCCTGCACCAGATGCAGCTCCGACTGCACCTCCACGCGGTTACCCGTCCGCAAGTCGGTCCATACCGATTGCAGCGGCTCGCCAAGCCGCCCCGATACGTGGACGGTTACCGGGAAGACACGGTAAGGTTTGTCTGTCTCGAACGTCTGCCGGAGCCTTTTGTCCAGATGCGGGTCGCTCGTCTTCCAGATCCGGTCGCCTACGTGGACCCGCTTCAGGTCGACGTCGTTGCGTCCCGGGACGATCTCGATGAGTTCGCCTCCCGCTTCCCCTTCAAGCTTGACTCCTTTGCGGCGGATATCGTATACCCGTCCCCCTTCCTCCGGCTTGGTCGGGTCACCGGCATCGAATACGATGCCGTCTCCCCGCTTGAGCGGTGCCTCGAGCTCGCATAATACGCCGTCTCGCAGCAGCTGCTTCACCCGGCCCAGATAAACGCCCCGGCTTTTGGGGAATGTGCCCTCGACGAGCTGTTTGTTGTTCGTCCCTTTCAGGAAGCCGTAGGTGAACCCTCGCGAGAAGCTTTGCTGAAGCTCCCGCAGCTCTTCCTTGGACGGCTTCGGATCGCGTCCGGCGAAGTAGTCGTCGATCGCCTTGCGGTATTTACTGACGACGTTCGCTACGTACTCCGGAGATTTCAGCCGCCCTTCGATCTTAAACGAAGTAACGCCGGCTTCAATCAGCTCGGGTACGAGCTCCAGCGCCGCCAAATCTTTGGGCGACAGCAGATAGGCGATATCTCCCATCGGCTTCTGCTCGCCGTCGACCATCAAATCGTACGGAAGCCGGCAAGCCTGCGCGCATTCGCCGCGGTTCGCCGAACGGCCGCCCCACATTTCCGACGTCAGGCACTGGCCCGAATACGATACGCACAAAGCCCCGTGAACGAACACTTCCATCGGCAGCTTCGCCCGGTCGCCGATCTGCTTGATTTGCTTCAAATTGTTCTCGCGTCCGAGCACGACCCGCTCGATGTCGAACGGCTTCGTAAATTCGACCGCCTCCGGCGAGGTGATCGTCATTTGCGTAGAGCCGTGAATCGGGAAGTCCGGGGAGATGTCGCGGATCAGCTTGACGAGCCCGAGATCCTGAACGATGACAGCGTCCACGCCGGCATCGATGCAAGCTTCGATGAGTCGCTTGGCGTCGTTCAGCTCCTCTTCGAATACGAGAATATTAAACGTAACGAACCCTTTGACCCCGTACAGATGCAAAAAGGACATAATGTCCGGCAGCTCGTCCATCGTAAAATTTTTGGCCCGGACGCGGGCGTTGAACTTGTCCACGCCGAAGAAGACGGCGTCGGCTCCGTTCGCCACAGCCGCCCTCAGGCAGTCCCAATCGCCGGCTGGAGCCAGCAGCTCGATATGTTCGATGCGAATGTCTTCGCGCATGTTTCGTTTCCTCCATTGCTTACCCGGTGCGGCCCCTGCCGCCCCTTTATGCTTACTAGTGTACCAGAAAAGGGGGGCCGGGCGCTATTGGAGCGATTTGGAGCATGGCGAACAGATATCTCATAGGATTTCCAGGGTTTCCAGGCCACTATATAACGCCCCATGAAGCCTATACGTCTACTGCTCCTCGCTCGGCACGACTCTCCGAACGATTTCCTCGAACGCTACCGGCGTATAGTCCCAATGTTCCACACAAACGTTGAAGTAATGGTTCCCCTCGTATTTCTGCCCGTGAATATGACCGTGAATATTGACGTAGGGCATATGCTTGTTCATATACATCGGTTCATGCGATAGAAAGAAGAAACCGCCGTAAACGATCGGATATTCGCTTACCTCCTGAAAGCCCGTCTCCAGCCACCAGGCGCGCGAGCGGCCCCGGTCGTGATTGCCGAGGATCAGCGTCTTATAACCGTTCAGCCGGCTGACGATCGCCGTCGTCTTCTCCCGGTTCAGAAACGAGAAGTCGCCGAGATGGAACACTTTATCGTCCTTGCCGACGACGGCGTTCCATCTGTCGATCATCGTCTCGGTCATCTCGTCCGCATCCGCGAACGGCCTCGATTCGAAATCGATAATCGATTTATGACCGAAGTGGTGGTCTGAAATCATAAATACGCCCGCCACCGCCTACACCTCCCGGCCCAGCTTCGCCAACGTTTCGGCGCGCGTCGGCAAGGCGGGGATCGCCCCGCGTTTTGTCGTGGTGAGCGCCCCTGTCGCATTCGCAAAGCTGCATACGTCCCGTACGAACGACTCCTCCGCCATCGCCTCTTCGAGCTGTTCCGCACCGATCCCCGCTTCAGCAAGCCGGCAAAGCAGCCCGCCCACGAAGCTGTCCCCGGCGCCGGTCGTATCGACCGGTTCTACAGGCACGCCGGGAACGGCGATGCCGCCCTTTTTCGTAAAGACGCGGCAGCCGGCGGCACCGAGCGTTGCAACGATACAACGAGGCCCAAGCTCGAGCATCAGCCTCGCCCCTTCCTCGATATCCGCTCCATGGAACAAAAACGCAATCTCGTCCTCGCTAACTTTCACAAGATCCGCGAGCGGCAGCTGATCGACGATGACCCGTCTTGCAAAATCGGCATTCGTCCACAGCGGCAGCCGGACATTCGGATCGTACGAGATCAAAGCACCGAACGCTCTCGCCCGTCTGGCCGCATGCAAGGTAGCAGTACGGCACGGCTCTGCGATCAGCGACACCGAACCGAAGTGAAATATCGCTCCGTCACTCAGCAGGTCGTCTTTAATCTCCTCTTTACGGAGCAGCATATCGGCCGCCGGATCGCGGTAGAACATAAAGTCGCGCTCCCCGTCTTCCCGCAGCGATACGAACGCCAGCCCCGTACGCGCCTCGTCCGTCCGGACGAGAACCGGCTCGACACCTGCTTCATACAGCGCCTCCTGCAAATAGTCGCCGAAGGCGTCGCGGCCTACTTTGGCTATAAACCGGGATTTCCCCCCCAGCTTGGCAACGGCTGCAGCTACGTTTGCCGGGGCTCCGCCTGCGGCTTTCCGGAACGTGTCCACCTGCGCCAGCGGCTGGCCGTTCGTCTGCGGCACGAAATCGATCAGCAGCTCGCCCAGGCATACGACGGTGCGTTTGTTCATACGATTCCTCCTCCAACACGGTATTTACCAAGAGTATAACGAAATCGGGCGGAAAAGTGGAGCCGTCCCGGCGTTCCGACACGATTCCCGAAGTTCCGGCAACCTTTCCTCTCTCTCTTTCGTCAAAAGTTAACAAGGAACCGTCTAAATGCTATAATGACTATAGTATACAGAACCAATCCTGTTGACTATAATCAACGACCTACATCTAACCAGTTTTGAGGGATCGACTTGTCATTGCGCAAAAAAGCGGTCTGGCTCACAGGACTTCTCCTTCTCGCCGCTCTGTTCGTACTCGTCTTCGGTCATAAAGAGGAGCGGGTGCGTCTGCTGTATGCGAGCGGAGGCGATACGTACGACCGGTCCGCTTATCTGAATTTCGAACAAACGATCGTCGCTAACGCCGAAGTGAAAAAAGCCCGTCTGGACGGACTCGACGCCAACAAGCTTCAGTCCTACGACGCGATCTATCTGGACGTCTCTCTGAAGCAGTCCGACACGCTAAAAAGCGCCGTTCCGTTGCTGGAAACCTATGTGAAGCAAGGCGGCCACCTGTTCGTCGAGAACGATCTGCTGAACGATTTACCCAAAGTGCTGCTGGGAGCCGAAGCTATTGCTCCGGTCGCCCCAACCTTATACCCGCAGTTCGGTTATCCGGCCGTCCGCGGAAATCTCCAAGGCTTGCAAAATGTGTTCCGGCAATTCGCCGACAATTTTACATCGCATGCTTACGTGAACAATCTGGACGATATGATGCCGGGCTTCGACTGGGGACAAGCCATCGTGCCTTCCACAGCGGAGACGATCGTTACGCTTAACAATCAGCCTGTCTACACCATCAACCGGTACGGACAAGGTACGGTTTTCGCCGCCGGAGCTTTTTTGCCTAATCGTTATTTTATTACCGGATTTGATCTGCAAAGCGGCATGGACCCGTCCAAAGGGTTTCTGACGAAAGCAAGCAAGCATAATGAGTCGATTCAGCGGCCGGGCATGTCGATGTACTACAGCTTCAAGACCGGCCTGCCGCTGGAGCCTTATTTTCATTTTGCTTTCTCGGCGGCCAATCATTTGTTCCGGAGCGAATACGTATCCTTCGTATCCAAAGAAACGCTGGGCTACAGCCTGAAGAAGGTATTTGGGCCATACGGAAGACCGGCGATGGCTTACCAGAACCATTTCGAGGCGATGCCCGCCTTCCTGCACAAGGAAGCGATCGGCTGGGCCGAGCTGCTGAAGCAGTACAATCAGATTCCTTCGTTCTCGCTGATCCGTTCCGCTTTTGAATGGCACCACTGGTATGAAGGAATTACCGTTCATTTAAATACCGGCTCCAATGAGCAGCCGCAGTTCGTCGGGGAGTTTCCCAACTCGTTTTATTCGAGCGGCACTCTGCTGATTAGCGGGGATTCGCCGCTTACGCAGGCCGCCTATCCCACCGATCCGGAGCGTGGAGTGACGCTGGAGCTGGGAATGAAGCTGGAGCTGCCTTACCGAGTGTATCCGGCCTTAGCCGACTTGAACGGAGACGGCAAGCCCGAGCTGATCGCGGGAAGCGCCGACGGCTACCTGTACTGGTATACCAACGCCGGTCCCAAGCTGTCTATGCAGATGGTACCGGAGGGCCTCGCTCACCCGGACGGTTTCGGAGCTCCGGAGAAGCTCGTACTTACGAACAGACAGCCAATGAAAACCGACGGCTACTCTACGGTAACCGCCGCCGACTTGACGGGAGACGGCAAAGCCGATCTGGTCGTCGGAAGCCAGGGCGGCACTATCGTAGCGCTGCTTCAGCAAGGGAAAGGGACATTCGCTCCGCCGGTACCGCTTCTGTCGGAAGGGGTACCGATCCGGACCGCCTCCCACTCAGCCCCGGCGATCGGGGACTTGAACGGAGACGGCATACCGGATCTGGTCGTCGGAGATTCTACCGGCCAGCTCACGGCCTACTACGGTATCGCGGGCAAGCCGCTGCAGTTCGGGAAAGCGCAGCCGCTGTTCCAGATCGGGGCCAAATATGCCGCCCCTTCGATCCGCGATATGAACGGAGACAAGAAGCCGGACCTCGTCATCGGCAACAATGAAGGCGACCTGCTCGTGTATGTACAAGCCGACGGAAAGTGGAATCCGCAAGGCTCGATTAAGGGCAAGACGAACAATCAGATGGGGTCCAAGTCGCTCGTCGGCGGACAGTTCTCCGTGCCGCTCTGGGCCGATATGAACCATGATGGCAAGGAAGATCTGATCGTCGGCCAAGTCCAATACAGCAGGCCGGTGCCGATCGACGACCCGACGTTCCCTTATAAAAAAGAGCTTACGGAGTTTCTCGATTACGCCAAATCCAACAAGCTGGAGATCATCCCGCACGTCTATGTGCACAGCTTCGTCAGCTCCGAACAGGAGAAGCTCGAATTGCAGCTTCAGCGGAAGGCGTTCGATGCGCTCGGGCTGCCGTGGACCAAAACGGGCACGAACCAGCACACTTGGCGGATTAATCAGTCCGACCGGCTGCAGACGCTTCGCAACGAGAACGACGCCGATATCTGGTTTAATTTCGGCTTCAAGCCGTCCGACAGTCCGACCGAGCCTCAGTGGGGACGGGAATTCATATGGAGCTTCCCTTTCCTGCTTGACGACAACCAGTTGAAATCGCCAATGATGCTGTACGCTCCCGGATTCCGCTATTCGGAAGCGCCGGATGGGAGCAAGCCGGACACAACGGACATTTACCGCTCGTATGCGAATCTGGATCTGCCGATCGATTATTTCGAACATATCGAGTACCAGTTCGACAATCCTACTAAAACCGGTGATCTCACCAAGTTCGTGAAGTTTTTCGACACCCTGCGCACGGACTATAACTATAACTTTATGTCGGAGCCGCAAATGGCGCGTTCGTTCCTGGCTGCGATGAAAACGGAAGTAACCGTAGAACGGCCTTGGCTCGTCTATGCGATCGACAAGCTGAAGACGAAGTTCGGACGCGGCCTGCACCTGACTTTATCGTTATCGTCCGATACGAGCAACGTGCCGGATATGGCCGCCGAGTATCGCGACACCGCGGGAGTCGTCTTCGAGCCCGGAGAGCGGTACGCCAATTATCCGTTCGCTACCGATTCGCCGGCTTTCCTGAAAAACGAAGGCAAGCTGTACGTCGGTCTCGGCCTTCGCCGGCTTACGTCCGTATCCGTCAACTGGGGCGCCGAGCCGTTCCATATCGTACGCTCCAACGTGCCTGTGCGGATTCAGGATAACGGCACGGCATGGACGATCGACCTGAATTCCGACGGCATGCAGCAGATCAAGCTGTACGGCCCGCGTCCTCTCGTCATCGAAGGCGAGGATCTGAAGATCGAGCAAGATCCGGAGAACAATTTGTATACCACCGTAACCCATTACGGAGCCAAAACGAGCATTACCGTAACGATGCCGTAACTATCCGTTACGTGACGCACGCGGCATCCTCAATCCGGAGCAGCTTACGAAAGCCGGCGGTTCGGACGGTTCGCCGATCCGATCCCGGCCGGCTGCGTAACCGCCCGGGAATATGACTAAACCTGAAGGAGATACCTGCATGGAAGAGATCATACTGGAGTTGGAACAACACATCCGGGAGCGCTACGAGATCGACGATAGCGATGACGACTTTACGACCGACGTCCATCTGTTCGACTACGGCTTTATCGATTCCTTGGGAGCGACGGCTTTAATCGCCCATATCGAGAAGACGTACAGCATTCAAGTGACCAATCAGGACCTGATGCTGTATCCGCTGAACACGATCCGCGAGATCGCCACCTTTATCGCGGGCAAGAAGGGAAGGTAATCCATGCTATGAGCAGTCCCCATGCTGTTACATATACCGTTTCGCTCGAGCGCCTTGACCCGAGCCAGCACGGCCAGGTCAAATACGCGTCCGCCTTCGTGGACGAGCATATCGACGAAGTCCGGCTCGAGGGCAGTTTGCTTGTAATCGCCCATCGGTCTCCGGGAGGAAACGAGCGGATTGCCGCCGGCGTCGAGAAGCTGATCGAGCGTTTCTCCCACGGCGACTTCGGATTTAAAGAGCATATCCTCTTCGAGCATCGCGGACCTGCTCCATACCGGGGAGATATTATCGCCGAACTGATCGAGTCCAAGGCGATTAAAGTGCTGGAGCCGGGCTTGTTCATCTTCCGCGAGCCTTTTTCGAGCCTGCTCCGGTTTCTCGACGATACATTCGTACAACGGATCGCGAACGCTTTCGGAGCGAAGCAGGAATCGTATCCGGCGGTCATTCATCTGTCGACGCTCGATAAGACGAACCATTTTACATCGTTTCCGGAGCATCTCCATTTCCTGAACCACCTGCGCGACGATCTGGACGTCATCGAGTCGTTCTCCGAATCGGTACGCGAGGCCGGCGGCTGGAAAGAAGACGCTCCGCTCGACCTGAACAAAACGATGCCGAAGCCTCGTTTTGCGATGAACCCGTCCACCTGCTACCACTGCTACGAGGGCTTGCAGGGCGAGACGCTGGAAGGCGACGGCATCGTCGTTACGGCGGTAGCCAAGTGCCACCGCTATGAATCCAAAAACCACAGCGACTTCGGCCGACTGCTCGACTTCAGCATGCGCGAGATCATATTCGTCGGCAAGCCGGAATTCGTCCGGGAAAACCGTCTGAAGGCCGTCGAATATTTAAAGCAGCTGGCGGTTGAATGGGAAATCGACTGTATTATCGAAAATGCGAACGACCCTTTCTTTACGAACGATTTCCAAGTTAAAGCCTCGTTCCAGCGCAACCAGGAAATGAAGTACGAGATGCGTCTGAGTATTCCCTATATCGGCAAAACGATTGCGTGCAGCTCCGTTAATTTCGCCAGCACCGCCTTTGGCTCCGCCTTCGACATCAAGATGGGCAAACGTCCGGCTACTACCGGCTGCGTCGGCTTCGGGCTGGAGCGCTGGGTGTTCGCTTTTCTCGCGCAGTTCGGCTTGAACGAAGACGGCTGGCCTGCCGCTTTCCGCGAGCAGTACCACGCTTGGCAAACAAAAACGAGATAACGAGTGATTCCCGTGAGCTTCTGGACCTTTTGGAGAAAAAACAGTTTCGTGCTGCTGCTCGTCGCCGGGTTCCTGCTGGTCGATACGTTTGTCGCCTGGCGGGACCCGATGACGAACTCGCTGCGGTTCGAAAAGGATGATTTTACAAAAACGTTATACCACCATCAATGGGATCGGTCCGGTCCCGTTTTTTTTGGCAACTCGGCGGTGACCGGTGCATACATGGAGCACAAAACCCAGAAACCTCTCGTCGAAATGGGCATGACGTACGGAAAAATTACCGATCTGCGGGAAATATTGCAGCGGGGGCTGTATACGGTGGAAGAGCAGCTAGTCGTCGGCATCGACGTGCATACGATGCTGGATCAGATGCAGACCGATCCGCGCTTTCCCTGGTCGAGACCGTGGTATAGCCCGTACCTGTTCCATTACCGGGACTATTTCCAAGATGCGGGCGGCGAGTGGATTCGCAATGCGTGGGCAGCGGCCCGTCAGGGCCAACTGGATTTCAGCTCCTATGAGCCGAGATGGAACGATAAGATGCTTTATTTCGGCTACAAGCCGGCGGAAGAGATGAAAAAAGATTTGGCCCGTTATGAAGCCAATTATTACTGGATGGGCCTGGACGATATGAAAGGAAATCTGGAGGCGCTGGACTGGCTGCTCGGATACGTCAAGGAGCGCAATCTGCCGCTTAAGGTGATCTGGATGCCGCTGAATCCCGACCCGGCGTACCCTCAGCCTGCCTACTGGAAGCAGCTCAAGGAACGCGTTCATGCGATGGTGCAGCCTTATGACGTGCCTGTTCTGGACTTGTCGGACAAGTTCGCTCCGGATACGTTCCACGACATCGTTCACTTGAACCAGGAAGTCGGCGCGCCTAAATTTACCGCGGAGGTGGACCGATGGCTGCTTTCCTTCGAAAAATCGGCGAAGTGATCCTGTACGTCATCATGCTTGCTTTGGTGGCAGTATGCTTCACCGGGCAAGGGCTGTTCATCTACGAAGGGTTTTGATCGATTAAAGGAGCCGGGCTATGTCTTATTTGCTCAATCTGCACGCGCTGGGCGCTCTGCTCGGTATGGTGATCGTGCTGCTGTTGACGCGGCGCTGGCCGCAAAACAAACGAATACTTGTCCTCGTGTTTAACTTATGCTTTCTGTACTTGTTCAGCCGGAAGCTGTTCTTGTTCTCCGCCGTATACGTACTCTTGAACTATATCGGCTATGTGTGGCTCTGCTACGCGCCGAGATGGCGCAGATTCGGCTTCGGGACGGCGATTGTGCTGAATATTGGGGCCGTAGTGGCGCTGCGTCTCCTCGGCATGCATATATTCGAGCATCCCTTGTTCGACGCTATCTACTTATTCGGCCTGATCTATACCGTGCTTAAGGTGATCGACGCCTATTACTTCGCCTATTATGTAGGCAAGGACGGCAAGGCGCCTTTGCTCGATTTCGTCAATTATTTGCTGTTTATCCCAACGTTTACTTCCGGACCGATTTTAAAATTTCGCGATTTCATAGCCGATTCCAAAAAGCCGTATACGGTCGGAGCGGCCGATTTTGAAGCCGGGATTAAGCGGATTATTCTCGGTCTGTTCAAAAAGGTCGTACTGGTCGCCGGGATGACGATCGTCTTCAAGGACGTATTGGAGAATGATCTGCAAGTGTACCACAGCCTGTTTTTGATGGTATGGTTTTATGCGCTCATTTACTTCGATTTCTCGGGTTATTCCGATATCGCGATCGGGTTCGGCCGGCTGATGGGGTATACGATTCCGGAAAACTTCAAGCAGCCGTTCCTGTCGCCGACACTCACGCAATATTGGCGCAATTGGCACGCGACGCTGGGCGACTGGTTCCGCGACCATATCTTTATGATTTTCTCACGCTCCTTCACCTCCAGAGGGGCAGCCGCCTTGCTGTCCATCGTCATCATGGTGCTGATCGGCTTGTGGCACGGCTTTTCTTGGCTGTACCTGCTATGGGGGCTGTATCACGGGATATTGATGGCGCTGGAAAGCTTGCTCAAACTGTCGCTCGTGAACAAAAAGAAGGTGTCCCGTCCGTACTTCTATTTCCGGTGCGTATGCACCCAGCTGCTCGTTACAGCGGCGGTTATCGTGTACAGCGGCAGCCAGGAGACGGTGTTGACGATCTATCGAGGGCTGCTAAACTGGTAAAGGGCGATTTCGATACCATGCCAGCCCGCTTTCGCCAACACAGCGTGCAAACTAACAACCCCCTTGCCGGCCGGCAAGGGGGTTCCTTGTTCTTCGTTCTTATGTAGGGCTTGGGCCCTTTCCGCTCATTAAAGAGATCAAGACATCCAGCTCTGTACCATCAGTACGTCTACAATTAGAAATACGAGTAAGCTGACACCCGCAAATCCGACCGCAAATTTATTTTTTACCGGTGCAGCCAGCAATCTTACCAAGCCGACCGCGATCAGGATCGTAAATGCAACGATAAACAGATCGAACGTATGGAAACTGGCTGCGCCTCCCGCAGCAGCACCTTCTGCCAAAAACATAGCTTGGGACCTCCTTATTGATAACGATCACATTTTTCTCATCTTTTTCTATGTTATCGTGCCTCGTCAACGGTTGCAAGCAATTTCTTCATTGTTAACAAGTTTGTCACGATTTTTTCCGGTTCATTCATGATTTGGCTAGTATCACGATAGGCTACGATTCGTATGAATCGTGTTTTTCAACCTGCCCCGCAAGTATAAGATGTCCATCTCTTCTAACATTTATAACTAGGCGCAAGCGGAAATCCAGTGCTTGGCTTCAATTTCGTCAGCTTCCACACAAAACAAAATGATTGTGCTGCTATCTGCGTAGCAACTCCGGGCGTATATTAAAATCAAGCTTTACCTCATTCATTTCGGTCACCTGCTCGAGCGCTATGCGGATCATTTTGGAGTATCGAGTTTTTAGCCATTCGTTTTGAAAACGGTTTGCGCTTACGATCACTATAGATCCATTTTCGAATAGGGCACGAAGGTTTCGAATCCACGTATCATAGCTTGGTTTGGAGATTTGCCTCTTGATGATGTCACACGCCCCCTCCCAAATCTGATCTATATCCACATATGCCATATGTTCGGCAACCTCAACCGGCGCTGGAAAATGATTTGTCTCGGTTTGTTCCGGCGGGACTGCCCCTTTTTCATCCTCGCTTGCTCCCGTCAGCCCAAGCAAGTCGTCCACTCTTACTTGAAATAATTTGCTCATGGAAGCAAGCAACTCCAAATCCGGCAGCGATAAGCCGCGTTCCCACTTGGATACCGCCTGATGGGTCACCTTCAGCTCGCTTGCCAACTGGGTCTGCGTCATCTTATGCTGCTTTCTCAACAAGGCTATGACGGCCCCAATCCGTTGTGCATCAATCATTCGTTACCCGCCTTTCCCACCCAATCTGATCTCGTCTATTACGTTATCACAGGCCAGACGGGATAGAAATAGTCCTCGTTGTTGAATAGGAAGTATCACGATGCAACCTGTAGTTGCATGTTTCTTCAAAAAAAACCGCAGAAGAACAAACCGTTCATCCTGCGGCCTGGGCTCACCTCACTATTTCCCCTGCTCGGCCCCTACTTGCTTATCATTTCGTTCCGCTGCCTCGCGAAGTGCCGTATTGACATCGGTGCCTTTGGCAACTGCTTCGAGAGCGGCTAGCAGCTCCTTGTTCGCAATCGCGTTATACTTCGTTTTTAAAGTAGGCTCGGCATATTTCGCCGGAATCATCGCTTGTATGCGTTTCCCTTGCACGTACGGAAGGTCGGCAGCGAATTGCTTCATTACGGAGGTGTCTTTCAGGATCGTAATGATGCCGGAGCGGGACGCAAAGCTTTGATACTCATCCGACGTCAAATAGCTCAATACCTGGAACGCAGCGTCACGGTTTTTACTTGCCTTGCTTAAAAAGAAGTACGTAGGGTACGATTGCGAGCCTATTCCCTTTTTGTCCTCGAACACCGGGAATTCGGCTACGTCCCAGTTTACGCTGTCCTTGTATATCTTCTCGGCACCGCTAAGTGTGAGAAACATCGCAACCGTCTTGTTTTTGTAAAAGGGATTTTGCTGATTGTCCAAATAAAACCTGTCGCCAGGCAAGCCGTTTCCGGCAATCTGGTAAAATCTCGACTGATTCTCGAACGCTTTCTTGAATGTATCGTCCAGAAACAGCGCTTTACCGCTTTTCGCATCCTGACTCGGTGCGCCCAGCTGATTCAGCATTAGCCCGAATTCGAACGCCATCGTCAGCCCTTTGTAGCTTTGGCCGCCCTCGGTCCGGGTCATTTTCCGGGTCACGTCGTACAATTCGTCCCACGTCATCCCGTCTTTCGGGTACGAGACTCCGAACATATCGAATAGATCCTTGTTGTAGTATAAAATCATCGAGCGGGTCCAGGTCGGCAGCCCGTATATGCCCCCGTTTGCCATCTTTCGCTGAATTTCAACCGCAGTCGGCTCCAGCCGGTTCAGATCGTATTTGTGCTTGGCAATCAGATCGCTTATGTCGCCTTGCAGGTCGTACTCCATCGTCGAAACCCCGGTCGACTCCACGACCATGTCGATCGTTGTCCCTCCTGCAATCAGATTCGGCAGCGTTTTGCTGTCCACTTTGGGGACGATCTCAAAGGTCCAGTTCGGAAACTTTTCCTTTAGCTTGTTGCCGTACTTATCCATCAGCAGTTCGACTTTTTCACCCGTCGTATCATGGATGACCAGATGGACCGGTATTTTCGTCAGGTCCACCGACGGGGTCTCCCCCGCTTGGTCATTCCCCGCTTTCGGATTCGCGCCGCCCCCGCACGCCGATATCGTTCCTACAGCTGCAAGCATGCATGCCGCAATCGTCCATCTCTTGTTTAACAAATCCAATGACCTCCTTGATCACACAACCCTCGTTATTTTTCATTCGGAACGGTCTGAACCTCGCGGGGAGGGAAGGCGAACGGCTCCAGCAAAAACGGCTGCACCATTTTCCGGTACTGCTCCGGGGGAATCCCGACGAACTTTTTAAATAACCGGCTGAAGTGCGCCATACTATGAAATCCGACTTCCTTGTACACATCCGTAACAGAATTGGTCCGATCCAAGTAAAACAATATTTTAGCCTGGTTGATCCGGTATTTGTACAAATAATCGATGATCGTCATCCCCGTCAGCTCGCGGAATATCCGGGACAGATGATGCTTGCTCATATAGACGCTTTTCTCCAGCGTATCCAGCGAGATCGGCTCGCGGTACTGCTGCTCGATCAACGAAATGACGGTTTGCACGTTCCGTTCCTTTTCCATCCCGTTTGCCGGCCCGCTTTGTTCAAGCTCTTCCATCGCTTCCTCGCATTCCCCGTACAGAAACCACAGCAGCTCGAAAAAAGCCAGCAAAGACCGGTTAAACTCAACCGTGTTCTGGCAGTAGTAATACTTGTTCATCCGGCGCAGCATATCCTCGAATTCAACCTTGCGGTCTCCGCTCAACCGAATCCGGTAATTTTTCAGCACCTCGAACGGACGCAGCGGATTAAGCGGCCCAAGTGTCTGATGAAAGATGCGGATAATCTCCGGATAAAACGAGAACATCGACCGTACGTATTCGTTATCCCGATCCACGATCGGACCATGCAAAGTCATCCCGTTCATCAGGATCGCATCCCCGGACTCCAGCTCGAACACCTGATCCCCGATCAAATAGTCGCACTTGCCTTTATGAAAGTAGTAAATCTCGTATTGCGGATGGGTATGAAACGTTTTCACAAAAGGCGTATTGCATAAATAGTAATATTCGTTAAACAGCGGATAACGCCGCGTTAAGATCAATCGACTCCCCCTCCTTCCCGACGATAAAACGTCCCCGCCGCCGTTGTATTTAATGTAGCACGGGTACCAATCTGGTGCTTTCCTCTTGTTAACTTCCCCCCTTCCTCATTTGACTGTATTTGATTTGCGGTTGCTGCCGCCGTCGGCCGCTCCATGATCCATAACCTTTCGATATTGTTCCGGCGTAACTCCCACCTGGGTTTTGAACATTCGGCTAAAATGGGATACGTTCTTAAACCCGACCTGCAAGCCAATATCGGTCACTGAACATGCACGATGCATATAGAAGAGTTGCTTCGCTTGTTCAATCCGTCTGCGGTACAAGTAATCGAATATGGTAATCCCCGTACTTTCACGGAAAATTCTCGACATATACTGCTTGCTTAAGTGGAGCTCCCGCTCCATATCATTTAACGTGACATCTTCGTTGAATGCGTTTTCAATATAATGGATTACTTTGCGGACATGCCGCTCTTTCTCACTAATCGTATAGTTTTGCTTCTTCAGATCCGGCTCACAGACAGCGTACACCACGATCAGCAAATCAAAAAAGGCCATTACGAGCCGATTGAGATCTACCCAATTGCCGCTTTGGCTAAACCGGTGTATTCGAAGCAACAAAGCTTCCATTTCCTTGCCGGCTTCTTCCGACATGTGAATATGATGATGCCCCAGCACTTCAAAAGGCAGCATGAGATCGATTCCGTTCACCGGCGACTTCATCTTCCTCAGTGACGACGGGCGAATCGATATCCGGGTATAGATGCATCCGATCTTGTCATCCACACGTAATCCCTGCTGTTTCGTTCCATCCGAGATCAGAAGATCACGGGCAGCGAGCGGAATCGCACGATCGCCGACATTCGACAATCCGCTGCCTTCGTGGACATATAAAAGCTCGTAAAGAGCCGGATGCCGGACCTCCTCCGTATACAGCGGCTTGGAGCAACGGTATTCGAATTCATGAAACAAAGAGGGCCGCTCGATTGGCATGCCGTATCCCCCCAGTGGCGATTTTTTTCCATATTACCACAGGTGGCTTTGCCCGGATAGACTGCTGCCCAGATGAATATCGGCCCTCCATACCTTTCCATAGTTGATTCGGGCACTACCGAATTTTTCTAAACGGGAACATGGACGGCCGCATGCTCGATACAAGAAACGCTCACTGCCAATGTCGCTGTCCCTGTGTTCGTTATCGTTACAAGCAGCTCCATCATCTCGGCGTTTAACTGGAAGTGTGTAGTGAAATCGGTCGCCGCATTCCCGGATATTTTGGTTAAAGACCCTGCCGATACGTGTAACGCTCCAGAATGGTTGGAGAGGATCACCGTCTGCTCCGCGGCATCGAAAAGTGGCGTCGGATGCTGAACACATCCCGTGAAAGTCAATTTGACGGCTTTGCCCGATCCTGCAGCGGCAGGGTCGATTGCAAACGAAGCGGAACCGGCGGAACCGGATACCGCACGGATTGTCTGCGACTGAAAAACTTTCCTGTCTGCTACGTTCAACCTTGTCCCCGAAGACTGGTACAAACGTTCCAAGGTGGGAACATCGTGTTTGCCGGACAACGTATAATTGCGGTTTCCGTATAACCGGATCGCCCCGCCGGTGCTGCTGAATAAAACCAATCCGTTCACTTCGTTGCGGGAGATCTCCAGATCGAGACCCGGGTCTCGTACGATCCCGATCGATCCGCTCGTAAAGCCGGGAGCAATCCGGTTCTCGACAATTCGGCAAGCTTCCGTATACGTCCCGCGGATAAATATCCCCCAGCCCCCCGGACCGATCAGTTCATTGTGGCAAATCTCCAGGTTTTTTATTTTACCAGCCCGGTAGGTGCTGAACTTATCGACATAGATCCGATCTGCGATATTATTGGAGATGATCACGTTTTCACAATCGTTATCCTGAACCGTTACAAAGATCCTCTCTTTGATAATGTTCCCGTCAATGACCACAGTCGAGCTGTCGTCGATCCAAAGCTGCCTGTCGAAATTGTTGGAGGAAATGACTACTTCCGCCCCGGGGGAATTTTCTATTTCGCAGGAGCCGTACGAATTGTTGAAATCATAATTGCCGACAATTTTGATTTTGCCGTTGCCCCCGAAAAAATTGTAGCTGGTTGCATTTTGGCCGTTGTAACAGGCATTTCCGCTGTAATAAGTATTTATAGTACACAGGTTTTGAAAATGGCCGGCGTTTACCCCAACCGGAGCAGTTGATCGGCAGCCCTCCACCACTATATCCCGGATCGGATACGACTCGGTCCCGCGGAAGTTAGTCGCATAGAAAAACTGCTCGAATTCGCAATTTTGTATCGTTATCCGTCCGATGCTTCTCCCGATCAAGGCGGTCTCCGCCTGAATGCCTCGAATTTGGCTTGACGTGTTCAGCGCCTTGAACCGCAGCCCGCTGCACCGGAAGCCGTCGGCAAGCAGCGAGATATGACGGCCCAGCACGAGCCTCCCCGTTCCTTCCAGCGACAAATAGTTTTTATCGATCGTAAACCCGTTCGCCACCAAGTAATCTCCGAAGGGAACGTATATTTTGCCGCCCTCACCCGCTGCATCATTTACCGCTTGTTGAAAAATAGCCGAATTGTCGTAGCTGCCGCCCGGGCGGGCATTATACGGAGGTTGCGTGATGTCGATCCACGGGCCCGGCTTCCTGGGATGAAATCTCGAATCGTTCTCCGGAGTTGAACGTGCATACACCGATTCCGCGACGGAAGAAGCGCTTGCCCCATAGGCTCCTGCAACCGTCATACACGCACCAGCTCCGGCCAGACCGATGGACGCCAGCAACTTCCTCCGGCTTATTCGCTTCGGTGTAAGGCTCGTTTCCCACTCTCTCCCGTCCGTGGAATGTGCCTTGTTTTCATGGATCTTCTCTTCGTGTTCTGCCTTCATCTCCTGCGCCTCCTTCATCTAATGAGCATGATGGTCTAACTGAATTACTCCGGCTTGCAATGCATCACAATACCGAAATCCCCCCTATCGTCACAACCACAAATGTTCCCACTCTCGCTCCCTCCATGATCCTGCGCTTAGCGTACCAAATCAATCGTGCGGCTTCTTTTCCCTTATTCATGAAAATTCCGGTTTATTTGACTAAGAAGGACGATTCCCACTTTAAAGCGCGCAAAGAAAAACCAACCCCGTTACGAACGCCGTCGTTCGAACAGGGTTGGTTGTTGGAGCGGTCATACGACCGCATTCTCCTTAGCTTCGCGCTCTTTCTCTTGCTGCTCCGTACGCTCCAGGTCGCGCTCCAGAATCGGCTTTAAATACTTGCCGGTGTAAGACTCCGGTACCCGGACGACTTCCTCCGGCGCTCCCGTCGCCACGATCGTGCCGCCTCGAGTACCGCCTTCCGGCCCCAGATCGATCAAATAATCGGCCGTCTTAATCACGTCCAGATTATGCTCGATTACAAGCACCGTCTCGCCGCTGTCCACCAGACGGTGAAGGACGGTAAGCAAACGGTCGATGTCGTCGATATGAAGACCCGTTGTCGGCTCGTCCAAAATGTAGATGGTCTTGCCGGTGCTGCGCCGGTACAGCTCGGCGGCCAGCTTCACCCGCTGCGCTTCGCCACCGGACAGCGTCGTTGCCGGCTGGCCCAGCTTCATATAGCCGAGGCCTACGTCCAGCAGCGTCTGCAGCTTCCGGTGAATACGCGGAATGTTGCGGAAAAACTCGCAGCCGTCCTCGATCGTCAGCTCCAGCACCTCGGCGATGCTTTTGCCTTTGTATTTGATATCGAGCGTCTCGCGGTTGTACCGTTTCCCTTTGCACTGCTCGCACGGCACGTACACGTCCGGCAGGAAGTGCATCTCGATCTTGATGATACCGTCTCCGCGGCACGCTTCGCAGCGTCCGCCTTTCACGTTAAAGCTGAACCGGCCTTTCTTGTACCCTCGCACCTTCGACTCGTTGGTTGCCGAGAATACGTCGCGGATATCGTCGAACATCCCTGTGTACGTGGCCGGATTCGATCTCGGGGTTCTTCCGATCGGCGACTGGTCGATCTCGATGACCTTCTCGATATGCTCCAGGCCGAGTATTTCCTTATGCTCGCCTGGGCGTGTCTTCGCTTTATTCAGATCGCGCGCTAGCGATTTGTACAAGATTTCGTTAATCAGCGTACTTTTGCCCGATCCGGATACGCCGGTGACGCAAGTGAATACGCCGAGCGGTATTTTGGCGTTGACGCCTCGCAGATTGTTCTCCTTGGCGCCTTTGACCTCCAGCCACTTTCCGTTAGGCTTCCTCCGCGGACTCGGGATCGGTATGAACTTCTTCCCGCTCAAATATTGACCGGTAAGCGAGTTGGGATCTTCCATAATTTCCTTCGGCGTTCCTTGCGCCACGACTTGTCCGCCATGGATGCCGGCACCCGGTCCGATATCGATAATATAGTCCGCGGCGATCATCGTATCTTCGTCATGCTCGACGACGATCAGCGTATTGCCGAGATCGCGCATATGCTCCAGCGTACGAATGAGACGATCGTTGTCCCGTTGATGCAGACCGATGCTCGGCTCGTCCAGGATGTACAGAACGCCCATCAGGCTGGAGCCGATCTGGGTCGCCAGACGAATGCGCTGCGCCTCGCCGCCGGATAACGTACCGGCTGAACGGCTGAGGGATAAGTAGTCGAGACCAACGTTAACCAGAAAGCCGAGACGGGCTTCGATTTCCTTCAGTACGAGATGGGCGATCGTCCGCTCCTTCTCCGACAGATCGAGTCCGCCGAAGAAATCGGCCGCATCTCCGATCGACAGATTGGTCACGTACGCAATATTTTTATTGCCGACGGTGACGGCCAGCGTCTCCCGCTTCAGCCGTTGGCCTTTGCAGCCCTGGCACGGCTTCGCGCTCATATATTGCTCGATATGCTCGCGGATGCCGTCCGACGCGGTCTCGCGGTATCTCCGCTCCAGGTTGCGGACGATTCCTTCGAACGGAACGAGCGCTTCCTTGGACAGGCCAAAATCGTTCTCGTAACGGAATTTGACCTTCTCGCCGCCGGTTCCATACAAAATCTTCTTCATATGGTCCGCCGACAGCTCGGCAACAGGAACGTTCCGGGGGATCTCGTAATGTTCGCACACCGCAGCCAGAAACTGAGGATAATAGTTGGACGTGCTTCCCGCCCAAGCCTCGAACGCGCCTTCCTCGATCGTCATCGCCGGATTCGGTACGAGAAGGTCCGGATCAACGATCATCTTCGCTCCCAAACCGTCGCAATCCGGGCAAGCTCCGAACGGGCTGTTGAACGAGAACATCCGCGGAGCAAGCTCATCGATGCTGAAGCCGCATTCCGGGCACGCCAGCTTCTGGCTGAACAGCAGCTCTTCCTGCTCCATCACATCGACGATTACCCGGCCGTCGGCCAGCTTCAGCGCCGTCTCCAGCGAATCCGCGAGCCGGGCCTGAATATCACCCTTCACGACGATCCGGTCGACGACAACTTCGATCGAATGTTTCTTGTTTTTCTCCAGCTCAATCTTCTCGGACAGATCGCGGATCTCTCCGTTAACGCGGACGCGAACGAAGCCCTGCTTCTGAATATCGGCCAGCAGCTTCGTATGCTCGCCCTTGCGTCCGGATATGATCGGCGCCAAGATCTGCAGCTTCGTCCGCTCGGGATATTCCATAATCCGGTCGATCATCTGCTCGACCGACTGTGCGGTAATCTCGCTGCCGTGATCCGGGCAATGCGGCTTCCCGATCCGGGCAAACATCAGCCTGAGGTAATCGTATATTTCCGTAACCGTGCCGACTGTAGACCGGGGGTTGCGGCTGGTCGTTTTCTGGTCGATGGAGATGGCCGGGGACAATCCTTCGATCGAATCGACATCCGGCTTGTCCATCTGGCCCAGAAACTGTCTGGCGTAGGCGGAAAGCGACTCGACGTAGCGGCGTTGTCCCTCCGCGTAGATCGTATCGAAAGCGAGCGACGATTTGCCGGAGCCGCTTAACCCGGTCAACACGACGAACTTGTCGCGCGGTATCGTTACGTCAACATTTTTTAAATTATGAGCTCTCGCTCCTTTGATCACGATGCGGTCTTGAGCCACTGTGAACCATCCTTTCCGTGGGTATAGCCATTCATTCCTTCATCATAACACCGTTAAAAACGACTGGGAACCGGCCGCCCGGTTGAAACATTCTCCAGCTCCGCCGCGAAAGAGAGCCGCCGTTACAGGGCGGCTTTGAGCTCCAATATCGCATCGCGCAGCTCGGCGGCACGTTCGAACTGCAAGCTTTTGGCAGCTTCCTTCATCTCCGCTTCGAGACGTTCGATCAGCGAGGCTCGGTCTTTCTTGGACATTTTCTCGGACTTCACGCCGGCCAGATAGTCCGCCTTCTGCTCCGCCACCTTCGTGGCCTCGATAACATCGTGCACCCGCTTCTGGATCGTCTGCGGCGTGATGCCGTGCTTCTCGTTGAACTCGATCTGGATCGCGCGCCGCCGCTCGGTCTCGCGGATGGCCCGGTCCATCGAATCTGTCCGCTTGTCCCCGTACATAATAACCCGGCCGTTCGCGTTCCGCGCCGCCCGTCCGATCGTCTGAATGAGCGACCGTTCGGCACGCAGAAACCCTTCCTTATCCGCATCCAATATGGCGACGAGGGATACTTCCGGCAAGTCCAGCCCTTCCCGCAGCAGGTTGATGCCCACCAGCACATGGAACGTGCCGAGCCGCAATTCGCGCAGCAGCTGCATCCGTTCAAACGTTTTGACATCGGAATGGAGATAACGGACCTTAATGCCGAGCTCTTTGAAATAATCCGTCAAATCCTCCGACATTTTCTTCGTCAGCGTCGTGACGAGCACCCGCTCGTCCTTGGCGATCCGCTCGTTGATCTCGCCGATCAGATCGTCGATCTGTCCCTTCGTCGGGCGCACCTCGATAATCGGATCGAGAAGACCTGTCGGCCGGATGATCTGCTGCACCATCGTCGGGCAGCTCTCAAGCTCATACGGGCCCGGCGTAGCCGAGACGAAGATCGCCTGGCTGATCTTCTGCTCAAACTCCTCGAATCGCAGCGGCCGGTTATCCAGCGCCGACGGTAGCCGGAAGCCGTGATCGACCAGCACTTCCTTCCGCGCCCGGTCGCCGTTGTACATCGCTCGGATTTGCGGAAGCGATACATGTGATTCGTCAACGATAACCAGCATATCGTCGGGGAAATAGTCCAGCAGCGTATACGGCGTAGCGCCGCGTTCGCGGAATGTAAGCGGCCCGGAGTAGTTCTCGATACCGGAGCAGAAGCCCATCTCGTGCATCATCTCCAGATCGTACCGGGTCCGCTGCTCCAGCCGCTGAGCCTCCAGCAGCTTGTTCTCGGAACGAAGCTCTTCGAGCCGCTCCTCCAGCTCGCGCTCGATGTCCACCAGCGCCTTCTTCATCGTATCCTCATGGGTGACGAAGTGAGACGCCGGGAAGATCGCGACATGATCCCGCTCGCCGAGAATCTCTCCGGTCAGCACGTCGATTTCAGTAATCCGCTCGATCTCGTCGCCGAACAGCTCGATGCGAATCGCCTGCTCGCCTCTCGAAGCCGGGAAAATCTCGATAACGTCGCCCCGAACGCGGAACGTCCCGCGGACGAAGTTAAGATCGTTCCGCGCGTACTGGATATCGACCAGCTTGTGTAAAATCTCGTTGCGCGGTCGTTCCATCCCCGTCCTCAGCGACAAGACGAGATTCCGGTACTCCATCGGGGAACCGAGACCGTAAATGCACGATACGCTGGCAACGATGATTACGTCGCGGCGTTCGAACAACGAACTGGTTGCGGAGTGGCGGAGCTTGTCGATCTCATCGTTAATGCTGGAATCTTTCTCAATGTACGTATCGCTCGAAGGAATATACGCCTCCGGCTGGTAGTAGTCGTAATAACTGACAAAATACGACACGGCGTTATGGGGAAAAAACTCTTGGAACTCGCTGCACAGCTGAGCCGCCAGCGTCTTGTTATGCGCAATAACAAGCGTCGGACGGTTCGTCCGGGCGATCACCTGGGCGGCCGTAAACGTCTTCCCCGTGCCGGTCGCGCCAAGCAGCGTCTGATATCGCTTGCCCTCCTGCAGTCCGCGGACAAGCTCGTCAATAGCCCCAGGCTGATCGCCTTGAGGCTGGAATGGAGAAACCAGTTGAAACGGTTTGTTGTGGAGCACGATATCGCTCATCGCTTTATCCCTCGCTCTGGGTCTTTCGACTCTATTGACTCTTTCTTCAATTACCGATATATGGTGTGACATGCGACAGGGTCTACCGAATGTTTGTTCTCATCAGATATTATACTTCTTTTTCCGAATTGTTGCAAATTTTCAAACAAAGGGTGTGGGTCTGTTTCATGGATTTAACTACGATTCTAGGCATAATACTCGGCCTGCTGGCATTGGTGGGAGGTTTCCTGCTGGATGGAGGCCATATCAACGGTCTGCTCGTATTAAGCGCCGCCATTATCGTGTTCGGAGGCACGATCGGCGCGGTTGTCGTCAGTTTCCCGAAATCGCAGCTGAAGCAGATTCCGAAAGCACTCCGCATGGCGTTCAGCGAAAGGAAAACAAAACCGGAGCAGCTGATCGAGGAGCTGGTCGAGATGGCGGTTATCGCCCGCCGGGAGGGCGTGCTTGCCATAGAAGACCGCGCTCAGCAGCACCCGAACGCTTTTCTCAGGGACGGATTGCAGATGGTGGTCGACGGCACGGACCCGGATCTGATCCGGCAAATTCTCGAAGTTGAGATCGAAGCGAACGAAAAGCTGCATGCCAGCTATGCGAAAATATTCGAAGCCGCCGGAGGTTACGCTCCGACGATGGGGATTATCGGTACGGTCATGGGTCTGATCCACGTCCTGAGCAACATGTCCGACCCCGAATCGCTCGCCGGATCGATTGCCGTAGCGTTCGCGGCCACCTTGTACGGCGTCGCCAGCGCGAACGTCATCTACCTGCCGATCGGCAGCAAGATCAAAGTCCGCAGCGAAGAGCAAATCGCCGAGATGGAGATGATGCTCGAAGGGCTGCTCGCTCTGCAGGCGGGACATAACCCGCAGATGATCCAGAAAAAGCTGACGTCCTTCCTGCTGCTCGACACGGAGGCGCAAGTTCGGAAGGAAGCGAACGCCGATGGCTAGGAGACGCAAGCAGCCGTCCGGTTCCCATTCCAGCAGCGAGCGGTGGCTGATCACCTATGCCGACCTGATTACGCTGCTGATGATTTTTTTCGTCATCCTGTATGCGATGAGCAAGATCGACTCGGCCAAATACGACACGTTGTCCAGAGCGCTGCAGATGCAGTTCAACGACGGCTCCTCGGTCATCCCGAAAGGGACCGGCATTATGGGCGAGGCGATTCCCGGGGACCCGAAGTCCGGCGACCAGACGCAGCAGCCGCCGGAATCCAAGACGGAGCCAAACTCCGATCCCGAGAAAGAAAAAGAGAAGGAATTGCAAAATTTGCTGAAAATCGTTCAGCAATATATTGCCGATCAGCATCTGGAGGAGCAGCTGTCCGCCAGCGATACCCCCCGCGGCATCGCGATCAAGCTGAACGACCTGTTTCTGTTCGATCTTGGCAAAGCCGAGCTGAAGCAAGGGGCTTATCCCGTGCTGGAGAAGCTGGCAAGCCTGTTTCCCACCCTGGATACGAAAGTGAGCATCGAGGGGCATACGGACGACCTGCCGCTCGCTACAGGATCGGCTTATCAGGACAACTGGGGACTTTCGCAAGCCCGGTCGGTGTCGGTCATCCGCTACTTCGTCAATACGGCCAAGCTGGACACCGGTACGTTCATCTCCTCAGCTTATGCCGACACGAAGCCGGTTGCGCCTAACGATTCCGAAGCGAACCGGCAAAAAAACCGCAGAGTCGAAATCGTCGTGCTGCGGAACGATCAGAAATAATCCAAGTATAAACTCTGAGCTGGATGCGGCTCTGAAGTACTAATGCAACGCTACTACGTAAAAATCCCAACACTTGTACGAGCAGATCTTACCGAAGCGGCGAGTTTGCGCAGACGGGGCGATAGGATGTACTAGTCGGCATATAGAGGCTGTCGATTCAATGTGTAGAAGTGATAGCAGGCCGTTTCAAGTGAAAAGTTACCTTCTTCTGCTCAAACAGGTTGTCCGGAATCCCTTGATTAAATAAGGATGGTAAGGTGGGGGAACCCAGACAAAACTCGCCAGAAGCTAATCTTTTCCCTTTCCACTTGGTTGTCCACATGGAGTCGACAGCCTCATATAACAGGCGAGCAATGGCGTTTGGCAAAGAATACGGTTCAACCTTGTTTTGCTCCCTGCAAATGAAGATAGAGGAAACTTTAATTCCGCTAATTCGTCGATGGAACTCTTTTAGGGGCGTTAGAGGAAGTTTTATTTCCTCTATACGAAGGATTTCTATGTATTTCAAGCAAGTTTCCATAAATAACGGAAGTAATAGTTCCGCTATCCACCTTTCTGGACGGTTTCAGGCGCATTAGCGGAAGTTTTTCTTCCGCTAATCGCTTCACCCTGCAAAAAAGCTGCCGGATCCGGACACCGATCTCCGCTGCCCATACGCTGGTAGATTTATCTGTTGGTGTAATTTCGAGGTCAGGCACTAGAAGCAAGAAACTCCAGTTCCATGGTCGGTGGAATTGGAGTTTTTCGTTAATCTCAGGAGAACTCGGCCAGCCGGACTTCCAAAATGCAACCGTTCGACGGACGAATGCCCGAGTCCAGCCGCTTACAGCGCTCCGCTCTCCTTCGCTGCGGAAGGTGCCGCCTGGCTCCGCCGTCCTGCTTTCGTAAACCAGTTGACGTTCCGCTCTTCCAGGTAATACATTACCTTCTCGTCGGGAGCAAGCAGGACGCCCAGCAAATGGTGATCGCCCGAATAAAGAGCTCTCTGAACGAACTTGCTGTGCCCTTCGGTATTAATCACCTCCAGCTTGCAAAATGCCCCGTTGACGCCGAGCGCTTCATGCAGCTGTTCCTTGGTCCGGACCCGTATACCGTTCACCTTATGAATGATTTCCCCGGCAACAAGCCCCATCTCGCTGGCCGGACTGCCGGGTAGTACAGCCAATATTCGCAGCCCTTGCTCGTTATGCACGTAATACGGAGGCTTCTCCGCCTCCTCCCGCCCGCTCCACCACAGTAAAGCTTCGTGCAGAACAATCGCCAGAACCGAACCGATCAGCACGAATCCGGGCAGCCATTCGGCCCCCGCCGCCAAGGCCAATACGGCCAGCGAGTAGAAGAACAGGAGCGACGCGCTTCGCTTCGCCTTCTGCTGCGGCAGTCGGGTCACCGTACGCTCGGCGAAACCGAGCATCACCGGCAGCGCGGAAAAGGTCCAGCCCGCGTTCCAAATATCCCCTCCGAACAAAGGTGTCCATGGCAGCGCTGCCGCAGCACCGGCCGATTGAACCGGCACCAGCAGCAGCAGCGGCACGGGCCAGAATTGCTGGAGCTGGTACCCGCCGATCACCTTGCCGCGCTTGCCCGCCACGAACAACGGCATAGCCATGTCGGCCCCCTGCTTTCTGACGAAAAACGACTCCAGCAAATGCAAAATGCCGACTAAAGCGAGAAGCGAAGAGATGGGCAAGCTCTGAAGCGGCTTAACGGCCGCGCCCACGTACGGAATCTCCGCCAGCCCCGGAAACCAGCCTGTAATGACGTGCAGCATTCCTAATACCCCGACGGAGTAGGCCAGACATATAAACCGTATCCGGAATACCGCCAGCAGCGCCGACAATACCCACAACCAGATCAAGGCGCCGGCCGGTACCGTTGCGCCGACGAACGCCATGACGAGCGATGCCGCCATCCCTGCAGCTATGCCCCAAAGGACCGTTTTCCAAGCCGTATCCAGCATCGAGTGCAGCCGGGTGGAGAACAACTTGCGTTCCAGCACGATCTGTTTGTGATATTGCAAAATAACGAACAAAATCCCGATATAGTAAAACGGCTGAGCAGCAAGCTGAAGCAAAGCGCGCAGTACGCCTCGCGCCAGTTCGGCCACGATCTCCATCCAGGCACCGCTCCTTTATGCATAAACTATCTCCCTCTGCAAGAGGTTGTTCAAAAAGTCCACTTTTGATCACGAAGCAGATACAGGAAGCCTACTCGACATCGAATATGGAATTCAGCCGGAACTTCCGGTGCTCTCGTAGCTTTCACTACGCTCCGCTCCTCATTTCCTTGCTTCATCCCATCTTCTCGGTGCTGAAAACCGGACTTTTTGAACTCGCACTGAAAAGGGAGTCCGCACCAAATTCAACAAAAAAAGAAGGGACGGCTGATAAACCATCAGCCTCCCCTTCTTGGTTCGACGTTGCGATCGCGAATTCCTGCCGTTTCCCGCAGCTTTCCAGCGTTTTCCGATATCCGGCCGCTTGCCCGCATGCTTCCGGCTCCTACTTGACCGCCTTCTTCATCGCTTCGACCGCCGCTTTTAATTGCAGGTCGTTTTTGGGATCGCGGATTTCTTTAGTGATCGCTTCTTCGATTTTGTTAGCCGTTGCGACGTCCACATCACCGTTAGCCGGCAGACCGTGCTGGCCTTGGAACGACTTGACCGCCTGAGCGGTAGCTTCGCTGAAATAGCCGTCTATCCGTCCGGGCTTGTAGCCGAGACCTTCAAGCATCATTTGCAAGTTTCTGACGTCGTCCCCGAGCGTATCGGTTTTGAGCGTCGTTTTCTTGGACATCGGCGACGCTTTGAAGTAGGAAGGCTGATCCACCGTCAGATCCGGTTCGATTCCTTTCTCATTCACCCAGTTCCCGTTCGGGGTGAGCCACTTCATGACCGTCATCTTAATATTGCTGCCGTCGCCCAACTCGTGCTGGTAAGTAACCTGAACGGTACCTTTGCCGTACGTCTTCTCTCCGACCAGCGTAGCGCCGGCCGATTCTTTCAGCGCTCCCGCCATAATCTCCGATGCGCTCGCGCTTCCGTTATTGATCAGTACCGCGATCGGATACGGCTTGCTCGATCCTTTGGACACCGTCTTCTCCCGCTGTCCGTTGCGGTCCTCGACCTGGACGACCGTTTTGCCGCTGGCCACGAATGGATCGAGCATGTCCACTACCGCGTTCAGCATACCCCCCGGATCGTTCCGGACGTCGATGACAAGAGCTTTCATTCCCTGATCCTCGAGAGCCTTCAAGTGTTCCTTGAACGTCTTCGCCGTATTCTGCACGAATTCCCGGACGTCGAGTTTGCCGACTTGACCGTCCATCATTTCGGAGTGCACCGTCTCGATCGGAATATCGTCGCGTACGACTACGATCTCGATCGGCTCGGCTCCGGCCCGCATAATTTGCAGCTTCGCCTGAGAGCCTTTGGTGCCCCGGATTTTCATTACAGCTTCCGACAACGTCAGCCCGTCCAGCTTCTCTCCGTTAACCGACATGATGATGTCGTTCGTCCGGATGCCCGCCTTCTCCGCCGGCGATCCTTTGATCGGGGAAACGACCTTTACTCTGCCGTCTTCCAGCGACACCTCGGCTCCGATCCCCTGGAACGTGGAGTTGAGCATGTCGTTGAACTGCTGCGCTTCCTTCTGATCCATGTACGTCGTGTACGGATCGTTCAGGGAGCCCAGCATGCCGTGGATGGCGCCGTCGATTACTTTCGTCTTATCGACCTCGTGCAAATATTGGGTTTTGATCAATTCGTAGGTCGTGGAGAGCTTCTTCAGCTCCTGGGCAGTAAATCCCGACTGTTCCGCCTTGCCTCCCGATACGCTCTTGCCCTGCTCGGCAAACGAAAACGGACCGACGATCGTGAGCGTCAGCACGCTGCTCGCGAACATCGCCAGCAGCATAAACGCCACGAAAATATACAGATTGCGACCTTTCCAGAACATCGTGCTTTCTCACCGCCTCTTATGGCTTGTCTGTCTGCGCTGTTTCCAATGTATGATGCCAGCCGTTCAAATATAAGCACGGTTCGTTATTTTTTCAAATAAGGGAGCGGATCGGCCGGCGCATTGTTTTTGCGTACCTCGAAGTGCAGATGGTTGCCTGTAGAACGCCCCGTAGAGCCTACTTCGGCGATCGACTGCCCTCGCTTCACCTGATCGCCTTCCTCTACCAGCAGCTTCCGGCTATGCCCGTACCATGTCTGCAAGCCGCCTCCGTGATCGATGACGACCGTATTGCCGTATCCGTTCACCCACTGGGCGATAATGACCGTTCCGGCTTCAGCCGCCTGGATATGCGTTCCTGCAGGCGCCGGAATATCGATCCCCTTATGATTGGCGTCCGATTTGTTGATCGGATCGACCCGGTAACCGTAGCCGGACGAGATCGTCGTTCTGCCTGGCAACGGCCAGCTTAAGGTTCCACCGCTATACACGAACGTTTGCTTGCTGTTGTTTTTGTTGCGCTCCGCCCAAAGCTTCGATTTCTCCTTGGCCAGGTTGTTCAGCTGCGCTTCCGCTTCCTCGCTGATATGCTCGAGGTCCTTTTCCTGCTTGGCCAGGCTTGCGATCAGTACTTCCTTATCCTTTTCTTTCACTACGAGCGCGTTTTTGATCTTTTCGTTCTCGGCGTACAGCAGCCGGATTTCCTCGAGCTGATTCTCCACCTGAACTTTCTTCTGGGCCACCGCTTCGCGATCCCGTTTGTTCGCCTCCAGAATATCCTTATCCTGGCTGACGATCGATTTGAGCGCGTGGTACCGGTCCAAAAAGTCGCTGAAGCTGGTGGATTCGAGCAATACGTCCATATACGAGACGAACCCGTTCGTATACATGAGCCGCACTCTGGACTTGAGCAGCTGATCGCGCGTCTCGACGCGTTGTTCCGCTTCCTGAAGCTCTTCCGTCGTCTTCATCAGATGCGTCGCCGACGTATCGATCTGCTTCTGAATTTCGTTCAGCTTGTCGCCCTGTTCCTCGATCTGCTTCCACAGCTCCTGAATGCTGCTCGCTTCCTGCTCCTTTCGTGCGGCAATATCCAATTTAAGCTTGTCCGCATCCTGCTGCTTTTTGGCGGTTTCCGCCTCTTTTTTCTGAATTTGCTGGAGCTGGCGGTCGATTTCAGCATTGGTAATAGCATACCCTTCTTTTGGCGCGGACATAAGCAGCATAGATAAGCTGCAGACGGCGATAAGCGATATTTTTACCTTTTTCAAGACAGGAATTCCTCCTTGGCGTCTGGGCCGACCGATTGTTACACTCTCAAAAACTTGCGAACGGACAAAATACTGCCCCATATGCCGATCATCACGCCGATACCCAGCAGCAGTGCGGGAATGATCAGAATAAGCTCGTGAACCGGGATCAGTGTGATCAGCATCAGTCCGAGCTGTACTTTCGTATACGTGAGAAGCTCCGCGTATCCCCACAGCAGAACGCCTACAGGGATCGCCGATCCGATGATGCCGAGCAGAGCGCCTTCTATGAAAAAAGGCCAGCGGATAAAGCTGTTCGTCGCTCCGACCAGCTTCATGATGCCGATCTCCCGCCTGCGTGCGACAATCGTAATCTTGATCGTATTCGAGATAAGAAACATTGCGGTAAACGCGAGAAGCAGAACGAACACAAGACCTACGTTGCGGACGATGTCGGTAATTTTGAATAACGTGTCGACGGTGCCTTTGCCGTAGTTGATTTTGTAAATAAGCGGAGGGTTGTTCTGTGCGTCGAGCGCCTTGATCTGTTCGGCCACTTGTCCGACCAGCGGCGGATCGCTCACTTCAATCGTAAACGAATCGTTCAGCGGGTTGTTCTCCCCGTCGAAGCCTTCCAAAAGCTCCTTGCCCTCCGCGCCCATCTTGTCCCGCAGCAGCTCGAGCCCTTCCTCCTTGGATACGTAAGTAACCTTTTTGACGGCGGCGAGGGAGGCGATATCCCGCTGTACGGCGTTTTTCTGCTGCTCGGACGTATTCACTTCGAGATACACGCGGATTTCGACCTGACTTTCGATCTGATCGGCCAAGTTGTTGACGTTAAGCGCCAAGACAAGAAAGATGCCAAGTACAAATAAAGATATCGATATCGCGCTGATCGAGGCGAACGTCATCCAGCCGTTGCGGACAACATTTTTAGCGCCCTCCCGGATGTGCCGACCGAAGGTGCTAATCCTCATAGCCGTAATCCCCTCTCAGCTCGTCGCGGGCAATATTCCCCTTCTCGATGGCGATGACGCGCTGGCGCATCGTGTTGACGATTTCTTTGTTGTGCGTTGCCATGACGATCGTAGCGCCCCGGAAATTAATCTCCTCGAGAAGCTTCATAATGCCCCAAGATGTATCGGGGTCCAAATTACCGGTCGGTTCGTCTGCGATAATGACGGCCGGATTATTCACGATGGCGCGGGCGATCGCCACGCGCTGCTGCTCGCCTCCGGACAGCTGGCTTGGCAGCGATCCGACCTTGTCCTTCAGCCTGACCAGCTCCAGCACTTCCATCGTCCGCTTCTTGATCAGCTTCTTGGGCGCCTCAATGACCTCCATCGCGAATGCGACATTTTCATACACCGTCATCTTCGGCAGCAGCTTAAAATCCTGAAAAATGACTCCGATGTTGCGCCGGACATAAGGAATTTTGCGCTGGCGCAGCTTTTCTAGATTAAAACCGTTTACGAAGATCTGGCCTTTGGTCGGCCTCTCCTCGCGATATATCAATTTCATGAACGTGGATTTTCCCGCACCGGACGGGCCTACCACATATACAAATTCGTGGGCGTCGATTTTCACATTGATGCCTTTCAATGCATGGGTTCCGTCTGGATACGTCTTCCATACATCTTGCATTTCGATCACACGATCACATCCTGTTAATAGTTAACATGTAAGAGTTCGACACCTGGTCCCGAAATCCTCTAGAAAACTTTGTCTTTCTACATATTCTTTCAGATTAGCCCGGCAATCGCCGCTTTTTTTGCTAGTCGTAATACCCTGCGCCCCCCGCATATACATAGGTTGTACCCCTTTAAATCGAGGAGCGTTGCTATGAAACGACGTACGATGAACTCGCTGCTGCTGGCCGCCGTCGCGTGCATGGTTGCGTTATGGATAGCGTTCTGGTGGTATTCGGGACAGCGTGTCGTTCCTCCGGGTGTCCGTCTGGGAGACTTACCGATCGGCGGTATGCCGGAGCGGCAATTCCGGCTCGAGCTGCAGAGCCGGCTTGCTAACTTGTACGGGGAGACCGTACGGCTTGGGCCCGGGGAAAATCCGGAGGGAAGCCATCCCTTCAATTGGGGACAGCTGGGCTTGTCGGTCCGGGAGGAAGAGCTGTCGAAATGGGCCGACTATTGGTTCGGAGGGAGCCGGCTCGAAACGATCAAGCGGAGATGGCAGATGCGCGGCAGCGTCCTTCCGGTTCATCTCGAATTGTCGGAAACGGCCTTGCGCGAAGCTTTATCCAAAGTATGGCCCGCTCCCATGAACCCGGTCACCAGAAACGCAGTTCGCCGCATTACGGCGGACGACCGTGTGGAATACGTTCCGGAGCAGCGTGCCGCAGCCGTTGACGTACCGGAGCTGGTCAAGCGTCTGACCGATCTCGCCTATTCGCGGTTCAACGATCGCGCGCTTACAGAAGAGGGGAACGCCGATCCGCCGCCATTCGTCGTCCTGCCGATGAAGGAAGCCGTTCCGGAGATGACCTTGGATCGGCTCCAGGCGCAAGGCATCGACCGGAAGATCGCCGAGTATTCGACGACCTCTCCCGGAAGCGCCGCAGGCCGGAACCATAATATCCGAGTCACGGCAGGAACGATTCACGATAAGCTGCTCGCTCCCGGCGAACAATTCGACTACGGCGCTATTATCCGTGAGACGGAGAAAACACACGGCTTCCAGGAAGCCCCGGTCATCTACAACGGAAAGCTGGTACCGGGAATCGGCGGGGGCATCTGCCAAGTGTCGACGACGCTGTATAACGCCGTTCTGCGAGCCGGCCTGAAAGTGAACGAACGGCGCAATCATACGCTGCCGATCAGCTACGCGCCGCTCGGTCTGGACGCCACATTTGCAAGCGGTTATATCAACTTCGTATTCACCAACAGCAGCGATCAATATTTGCTCATCCGCACCGAAACGGACGAATCCCGGGTAACAGTAAAACTGTTCGGGCGGCTGCCGGAAAATGTGACGTACGATGTCGAATCCCATGTCATTCAGACGCTGGAGCCCCCGGTTCAATACGTCCATAATCCAACATTGCCGCTCGGCGGTCAGACCTTGCTCCAGCAGGGCAAGCCGGGATTCGTTGTGGAAACCTACCGGATTCGCAAAGAAAACGGCGCCGAGACCGGTAGAGAAAAACTGTCCAAAGATACGTATCAGCCCCAAACGACGCTCGTGGCGATCAATAACGGCGAAGCCAGGCCGGAGGAGAAAAACGGCCCGCCCGGAGGCGGCAAGCCGATCGTCGAAGACGGAGTCAGCGGTCCCGTATTTCCCAAGGGACGCTGACTTCTTTTTTTGTGCACGGAAACAGACGCGAAACGTGACAGTCATATGACGATCGGGACTATGTGACTATGACCGATAATGTGTATAGTAATCGTGTAGAAAATAAACGAATCGGTAGGGTGATGCAAGCGATGACGAAAGCGGAATTTTTCGATATGCTCGATCAAAAGCTGCGCGGCGTGCCGGAACCGGACCGGACGCAAATCATACAGCGGTACGAGGACCTGTTTCACCACGCTTTGGCAAGCGGGGAGACGGAGGAGCAAGTCGTGCACCGGATTTTATATCAGGGCAGCGGAGCGGCGGCCCCGGCTGCTCCCGGCTCCAAAAAAAGCGATTCTTCGCTGCGGCTTATTCTGGGAGGCTTCGCCCTGATCCTGTTTAATCTCATCTTCGTGTTAGGTCCCTTCATCGCCGTCTGCGCGGTACTGTTCAGCTTAGGGCTGGCGGGAATCATTTTGCTGACCTCCCCGTTAGTTTATTATTTTGCCAACGGGATTCCGGACAGTTTGCTGGAGATGCTGTTCGTCATCTTCTCCTGCACGGCGCTGTTTGGGCTCGGACTGATCCTGACGGTGGGCGTCTCTTACGTTGGACCGAAATTTATGCTGCTGATCAAAAAGTATATCGGCCTGAATGTCAAAGCCGCGAGGGGGTATTAAGATGGGCTGGATTCGTAAATCATTGTTTGCTCTCGGGCTGATCTGTCTCGGCGGCGGTCTGGCCGGCTCGATCATCGTGTACTCGGCGGCGGACGGATTTCGCGGCAAAACGGAGCAAATCGACGTGGAGAAAAAAGTGTCCGCGCAGGATATAGAACGGATCGCGATTCATTCGGACTATCCGAATATCAAATTCGTCCGGAGCAGCGACTCGGATATTCACTTGAGGCTGACCGGCCCGATGTCGGACCGGCCGGGCAATAACGCGGATATTCAACTGAATGCGGCAAACGGAACTTTAACGGCGGAAGTCGAGCTGCAAAAGCGAAATAAATGGATTCAATTTAACTTGTTCGAGCTCCTGAACCTGATGGACGGCTCTCTGACCAAGCTGCAGGTAGAAGTAGCCCTTCCCGACAAAAACTTCAAGCTCGTAGAATTGGACACCGATGTCGGTCATATCGACGCAGGGAGTGTGGTTCGCGCCGAACGGCTACGGCTGGAAACGAGTGTAGGCAACATTTCGCTGGACGCCTTCCAGGGCTCCAAGCTGGAATTATCCTCCGAAGTGGGACGTATTGAAGCAAAGCGGCTGGAACCTTCCGATTCGGTACAGGTGGAGACGGAATTCGGCAGCGTCGATTTGTCGTTTGACAAACTGGCGGAGTCGATGGAACTGTCCACGGAAGCAGGCAGCCTGAATGTAAAAGTACCGCGCTCCGCGCCGATTCGCCTCGATCTGAAAAACGAGTTGGGCGGCATAAGCGCCGATCTGCCGGATCTGCAGACCCGTACCAAAACAAACAATACACTGGACGGCAGCGTCGGTTCGGGCGGCCCCTTGCTGAAGGCAAGATCGGAGTTTGGCTCGATTAAGATCGAAGCGAAGTGAGAACGGAGACACGCTGTGAGCAGGTTGTCCCTGATCGTCATAAAGAAACCCTCCCGCCGATGGCGGGAGGGTTTTCGCGTGCTTGAGCATGTGAGCCATGCGATAGCAGCATGGACGATTAGCGTGAGGACTTCCCCTCCGCTCTTACTTGCTGCTCTTCTCCATATATTCCTCAAACCAGGCTTCGCTCGCGGCAAGCGCCTGCTCGGCGCGGCCGATCGCGGCGGATACTTGAACGGTAGCCGTCCCCCCGTAGACGTTGCGGGCGTTGACCACTTGCTCCGGCTGGAGCACCTGGTAGATTTTGTCGTCGAACAGCTCCGAAAATTGCAGAAATTCCTGCAGCGACAAGTCGAGCAAATACTTCTTATTTTGGATGCAGTACAGCACCGTCTTGCCGATCACTTCGTGAGCTTGACGAAAAGGCAAGCCCTTGCCGACCAGATAGTCGGCGATATCGGTGGCGTTGGAGAAATCCTGGTTCACCGCTTGACGCATCCGGTCGCGGTTCACTTTCATCGTCACGATCATCGGCGCAAACAGCTGCAGCGCTCCTTGGAGCGTCCGTACCGTATCGAACATGCCTTCCTTGTCTTCCTGCATATCTTTATTGTAAGCAAGCGGAAGAGCCTTCAGGACGGTCAGCATGCCGACCAGGTTGCCGTAGACACGGCCGGTTTTGCCGCGCACCAGCTCGGCGACGTCCGGATTTTTCTTCTGCGGCATAATGCTGCTGCCGGTGCAGAACGCGTCATCCAGCTCGACGAACTGGAATTCGGTGCTCGACCAGAGGACGAGCTCTTCGCACAGCCGCGACAGATGCGCCATGATAAGCGAAGCATTCGCCAGAAACTCGACGATAAAATCGCGGTCGCTGACCGCATCGAGACTGTTCTCATAGACGCGTTCGAAGCCAAGCTGCTCGGCCACGAAGTGGCGGTCGATCGGGAACGTCGTCCCGGCCAGCGCGCCGGCTCCCAGCGGCAGAGCATTAATGCGCTTGTAGCTGTCGCGCAGACGCTCGATATCGCGGTCGAACATCGACACGTATGCCATCATATGGTGAGCGAACAAGATCGGCTGAGCCCGCTGCAGATGCGTATACCCCGGCACGATCGTATCGAGATTCGCTTTCGCTTGTCCGATCAGCGCTTCCTGCAGCTTCACGAGCATGCCGACAAATTCGACGACGCGCTTGCGCAAGTACAAGTGCATATCGGTCGCCACCTGGTCGTTGCGGCTGCGCCCCGTATGAAGCTTGCCGCCGACAGGGCCGATTTCCTCGATCAGCGTTTTCTCGATATTCATATGAATATCTTCGTCGGATACCGAAAACTCGACTTCTCCGCGACGGATCATTTGAAGCACCTTCAGCAGACCGTCCTGAATTTTCTCCACATCGTCTGCAGGCAAAATCCCGCATTTCCCCAGCATCGTCACGTGCGCCAGGCTGCCTTGAACGTCCTCCTCGGCCAACTCCTTGTCGAACATAATCGACGCCGTATATTCCTCGACCAGCTGGTCCGTCTTTTTCGTAAACCGTCCACCCCAAAGCTTCGACACGCTGTATATTCCCTCCTCAAGGTACACCCTCGTCTATGCGCTCGAAAGGCAAGGATCGCTCCGAACTTGCCCGCCTGCATGCAGCGGGGCTTGCCGGAACGCCTCCTTGCCCTTTTTTTCCAATTTCGCAAAAGTTATTTGTTCTTCGCGTTTTGCTCCACGCCGGAAGCTACGCGCAGGCGAAGCGCGTTCAGGCGGATAAAGCCGGTAGCGTCTCCTTGGTTGTACGCTTTGGACGGGTCCGCTTCCATGGTAGCGATGTCCGGGTTGTACAGGCTGACCGGGCTTTTGACGCCTGCGCCCATCACGTTGCCCTTGTACAGCTTCAGACGAACCGTTCCGGTTACGTTTTTCTGGCTTTCCGCCACGAGCGCCTGAATCGCGAGACGCTCCGGCGCGAACCAGAAGCCGTTGTATACGAGCGTCGCATATTTCGGAATCAGCGAATCGCGCAAATGCATAACATCGCGGTCCATCGTCAGCGACTCCATCTTCCGGTGAGCCACGAACAGGATCGTTCCGCCCGGAGTCTCGTACACACCGCGGCTCTTCATGCCGACGAAACGGTTCTCGACCATATCGACGCGGCCGATGCCGTGCTTGCCGCCGAGCTCGTTGAGCGTCTCCATCACTTCGAGCGCGTTCATCCGTTGGCCGTTAATGGCTACGCAATCGCCCTGCTCGAACTCCAGCTCTACGTATTCCGCTTCATCCGGAGCTTCTTCCGGCGAACGGCTCAGTACGTACATATCGCGGTTGGAGTCCGCCGCAGCGTCGAACCAAGGATCTTCGAGCATGCCGCTCTCGAAGCTGATATGCAGCAGGTTGCGGTCCGTCGAATAAGGCTTGGCTGCCGAAGCGGTAACCGGAATGCCATGCTTCTCCGCATACGCGATCATCTCGGCGCGGCCCGGGAACTGCTCGCGGAATTCTTCGATCCGCCAAGGTGCGATCACTTCCAGCTCCGGAGCGAGTGCGGCTGCGGTCAGCTCGAAGCGGACCTGGTCGTTGCCTTTGC
Source organism: Paenibacillus oceani (assembly GCF_014705615.1). GTDB lineage: Bacteria > Bacillota > Bacilli > Paenibacillales > NBRC-103111 > Paenibacillus_AB > Paenibacillus_AB oceani. The sequence continues at coordinate 109,652 of NZ_JACXJA010000021.1, read as the reverse complement.
CGGTAGCGCCGTGGGCGATGGCCGTTGCGCCTTCCGCGCGTGCAATCTCGACCATGCGCTTGGCGATCAGCGGGCGGGCGATGCTTGTCCCGAGCAAATATTGTCCTTCATAAAGCGCCCCGGCCTGGAACATCGGGTAAATAAAATCGCTCGCGAATTCGTCGCGCAGATCGTCGATGTACGCTTTCGTGGCGCCGGTGCGCAGCGCTTTTTCCTCGAGTCCGTCCAGCTCGTCCTTTTGTCCGATGTCGGCGGTGAATGCGATGATCTCCGCGTCGTACGTTTCTTTCAGCCATGTCAAAATGACGGATGTATCCAGCCCGCCGGAGTACGCCAGTACGATTTTTTGTTTCGCCATGTGATCTGATCTCCCTCTCTAAACGAATCCATCGGATTATGGGAGCCCGGCGGTACAGACCCGATACAGTCTGCGCGGCCGGGCTAAAATTACAACGTCACCATTAGGACATTAATGCGGCCATAACCGCTTTTTGCGCATGCAGACGATTCTCCGCCTGATCGAAAATGATCGAATTCGGCCCGTCGATAACGCCTTCGCTTACTTCCTCGCCGCGGTGAGCCGGCAGGCAGTGCATGAACAGGTAGTCTTTCTTCGCGTAGCTGGTCATCTCTTCATTGACCTGATAGTTCTTAAACGCAATCTCTCGGGCCGCCTGCTCGGATTCGAAGCCCATGCTCGCCCATACGTCGGTATAGACGACATCCGCGTTCTCGATCGCTTCTCTCGTGTCGCGGGTCAGCAGGAGCGAACCGCCGGTTAACGCCGCATTTTCACGGGAGTTCTTGACAACTTCCGGATCGGGATCGTAACCTTCCGGCGAAGCGACCGCCATATGCATGCCCAGCTTGGCAGCGCCCATCATTAAGGAGTGTACCATATTGTTGCCGTCGCCGATATATGCGATTTTGAGTCCTTGCAGCTTGCCCTTTCTCTCCAGAACCGTCTGGTAGTCGGCCAGCGCCTGGCAAGGGTGGGAGCGGTCGGTCAACCCGTTGATGACCGGCACGGTAGCGCCCCGCGCCAAGTCGATGACGGTACGGTGAGCATACGTCCGGATCATAATGCCGTCGAGGTAGCGGGACATCGTTTGCGCCGTATCCCATATCGTTTCGCCGCGGCCCAGCTGGAGATCGTTTTTGCTCAGGAACAAAGCGTGACCGCCCAGTTGATACATCCCCACTTCAAACGATACGCGCGTCCGGGTGGACGATTTCTCGAATATCATGCCGAGCGTTTTGCCTTTGAGCGGCTGGAACGGCTGACCGGATTTCTGCTTTTTCTTCAAATCGATTGCCAAGTCGAGCAGATAACGAATTTCTTCCGGTGTATAATCAACGAGCCCGAGAAAATCCCGGCCCTTTAAGCTTGCGGCCATATCTTGAATCGCGATATCAGACATCTTGCTCCTCCTTTATGTCAGGGCGCCTTGGGAAGCTCCATCCGGCGCCCGCCTGATCGTTTCGTTGCATTATTTAACCGAAGCGGCCGCCTTCCGGGCGAGAACATCGGCAATGATGCCGATCCCTTCGTTAACCTCTTCGCGTGTGACGAGCAGATTCGGCAGCAGACGAATGACGTTAGGACCCGCCGCTGTGACGAGCAGCCCGGCCTCGTGAATCACCGGCACAAATTCCGACGCCGGCAAGGTGCACTCGATTCCGATCAGCAGCCCTTTGCCGCGGATCTGTTTCACCAGCGGGTTGCCGGCGAGCTTCGCGTGCAGCTCGGACAGGATGTAGTCTCCCATCTCTGCAGCGCGTCCTGCCAGGTTCTCCTCAAGCATCGTCTCCACTGTCGCGATCCCCGCCGCCGTCGCAATCGGCGTACCGCCGAACGTCGAGCCGTGACTGCCCGGGCCGAACGCCTCGCGCAGCTTCGCTTTGCCCAGCATGGCGCCGATCGGGAATCCGCTCGCAAGCGCTTTGGCCAGTGTAATAATATCCGGCTCGATGCCGTAATGCTCGTAGGCGAACAATTTACCGGTACGGCCCATCCCGGTTTGAATCTCGTCGATAATGAGCAGCAGATCGTGCTCCTTGCACAGACGCACCACTTCCTGTACGAACTCCGGTTCGGCCGGATTGACCCCGCCCTCGCCCTGTACGAGCTCCAGCATGATCGCGCACGTCTTGTCGGTTACGAAACCTTTCAGCGCCTCCGCGTCGTTGTATGGAGCGTATACGAAGCCTTCCGGAAGCGGGTGGAACCCTTCCTTCACTTTATCCTGTCCGGTAGCGGTCAGCGTAGCCAGTGTACGGCCGTGGAACGAAGTATGGAATGTAATAATTTCGTAGCGCTGCTTGCCCAGCACCTTGGCGTTATACTTGCGAGCCAGCTTGATTGCCGCTTCGTTCGCCTCCGCACCGCTGTTGCAGAAAAAGGCGGCGTCCAGGCAGCTGTTGTCGACCAGCAGCTGGCCCAGCTTCTCCTGATTCGGGATATGAAACAGATTGCTGACGTGCCACAGCTCGCCGAGCTGCTCGACCAGCTTCTCTTTTACCTTTTGCGGCGCATGCCCGAGGTTCGTCACTGCCAGTCCGCTTGCGAAATCGAGATATTCTTTGCCTTGATCGTCCCACAGCCGGCTGCCTTCCCCTTTTACGAGCGTAATCGGGAATCTGGCATAGGTGGGGAACAGTGCGCTTTGTTGTTCGCTCATATGTGCTCACTCCGTTTCTTTCAGTTCGTCCGTTCCATCACAACTCGCAGCTGCTATCGCTGGATACGAGTGCCGATCTTGTCTCCGCGCAGCACTTTGCTGAGCACTTCCGGCTCGCTGCCGTTTACGATTACGACTTCTTTGACATCGCCCTGGATGCACTGGATCGCCGCACGTACTTTCGGGATCATCCCGCCGTATATCTCGCCGCTGGTTATCATCTGTTCAATATCCGCCACGGTCACGACAGGTAAAACCCGCTTCTCACCGTCAACCGTCTTCATAATGCCCGGCACGTCCGTTACGACGATCATCCGCTCAACGCCAATATGGGAAGCGACCGCGCCTGCCGCCGTATCGGCGTTGATGTTATAGCGCTGTGCGCCTTCTCCGATCCCGACCGGTGCTACGACCGGCATATAACCCATCCGGACGATCCCTTGGATGATCTCCGCATTGACGTGCGTAACGTCGCCTACGAGCCCGACCTCGTGCGCATTCGCTACCGGCTTCGCCTGAATCAGGTGGCCGTCTACACCGGACAAGCCCAGCGCTTTGGCGCCCGACTTCTGGATTTTACGGACGATTTCTTTGTTGATTTGCCCGGACAGCACCATCTCGACGACGTCGAGCACCGCTTCGTTCGTTTTCCGCAGTCCGTTCACAAACTCCGTTTCGATGCCCAGCTTGCCCAGCGTATCCGATATTGCGGGACCGCCTCCGTGTACGATAACCGGGATCGTTCCTTCGTCCTGCAGCTTCTTCAGATCCAGAAAAAAAGCGTCGGGCAGCGCGGCCAGCGTGCTCCCCCCGCATTTCATCACAAAACAGTTGTTGCTCATGAATCGGTTCTCCTTTACTTCTGTACCGCTTCTCTATGGAAAATGGATGGTATAATAGCGAAATTACGTCCGGTATGCCGCATTAATACGAACATAATCATAGGTCAGATCGCAGCCCCATGCGGTAGCGCCGCTGCCCCCCATATGCAGATCAACGTGAATCAGCACGAACTCGCCCTTCAAATATTCGGCGGCCTTCTCTTCGTCGAACTTCACCGGACGCGACTGCTCCAGCGTGACGATATCGCCTAGACGGATATCCACCGTCTCCGTATTTACCGGATAACCGGCGCGACCGATCGCAGCGATGATCCGTCCCCAGTTGGCGTCGGCGCCGAAGCAAGCGGACTTCACGAGACTCGATCCGATGACCGTCTTGGCAAAAGCGCGAGCCGCTTCCACCGATTCCGCGCCGACCACGTTCACCTCGATCAGCTTCGTGGCGCCCTCGCCGTCGCGGGCGATCGCTTTGGCCAGCACCTCGCCGACATAGCGGAAGCCTGCGGCGAACGCTTCCCAGTCCGGATGGCTCTCGGTCAACTCGCCGTTGCCGGCCAGTCCGCTCGCCATCACGACCACCATGTCGTTCGTACTCGTATCTCCGTCCACTGTGATCATATTAAACGTCGTATCCGTTACTCCGTTAAGCAGCTTTTGCAGCGAAGCCGCAGGAACTGCCGCATCGGTCGTGATGAAGCCCAGCATCGTCGCCATATTCGGATGGATCATGCCCGATCCTTTGGCCGCCCCGGCGATATGTACCGTTTGGCCGTCCACCGTCAGTTTGACGCAAACCGACTTCTTGGTCAGATCCGTCGTCAAAATCGCCTGGCAAAACTGGTCTCCGCCTTCGTCCGAAGCGGATACGCGCTCAGGCAGCCCGGCAATGCCAGATGTTACTTTATCCATTTTCAGCAGCTCGCCGATCACGCCAGTGGACGTAACGCCCACGTAATGATCTGGCACGCCGAACGCTTTGGCCGCTTCCGAACGCATCGTCCGCGCGTCCTCATCGCCTTGTTTCCCCGTACATGCATTTGCGTTGCCGGAGTTGACCAGCATGACTTGAAGCTTCCCTTCCACCGCCAAGCTGTCCTTCGTCACTTGCAGCGGAGCCGCCTGAAACGCGTTAAGCGTATATACGCCCGCCGCCGAAGCCGGAACGTCGCATACGATGACACCCAAATCGTTGCGCTGGGTCTTCTTCAGACCGCAATGCAAGCCTCCGGCCCGAAACCCTTTCGGCGTCGTGACCGAGCCATTCTCCACCACTACAAATTCGCCATGCTGCGCCATCGCAACCACCACCATCTTTCTGCAAACTGCAAATACTTATAATTTGGAACAGCCCCCGAGACCGCCGAAGTCGTACCATTAAGCGACAGCAGCGTCCGGAAGCCATGAGCCATTTCGTCCTGGTGCATCTATAGAAAACCGTTACGGATATACCGGAGTAAAGTCGAGCCCGGTCGACTCGTCCCAGCCCATCATCAGGTTCAGGTTCTGTACCGCTTGCCCGGCTGCGCCCTTCATCAGGTTATCGATGACCGAGATGACCGTTACCCGGCCTGTCCTCGCGTCGACCGATACGCCGATATCGCAATAGTTCGAGCCGGATACTTCCTTCGTCGCCGGATATTTGCCCACCGGGCGAATCCGCACGAATTTCCGTCCTTCGTAGTAGCTGCGGAACAAATTCACGACCTCTTCGTCCGTCCGGGCCTGCGTAAGCTTCGCATAGCTGGTGACCAGAATGCCGCGGGTCATCGGCAGCAGATGCGTCGTGAACGTCATCGTTACTTCCTGGCCGGCTACGCGGCTGAGCGTCTGTTCGATCTCCGGCGTATGCTGATGCCGGTTCACTTTGTAAGCCAGCGTGCTCTCATTGATCTCCGAGTAGTGATAGGCCAGGCCGAGTCCGCGTCCCGCCCCCGATACGCCCGTCTTCGCGTCCGATATAATCGTAGACGGATCGATCCATCCTTCCGCCAGAAGCGGCACGAGACCGAGCGACGTCGCCGTAGGGAAGCATCCCGGGTTCGCGATCAGATCGGCTCCGCGCACGTCTTCGCCGAATACTTCGCACAATCCGTACACCGCCCGATCCAGATAAGCCGGATCTGCAGGCTTATGTTTATACCAGGTCTCGTATACATCTCCTTGCTTCAGCCTGAGGTCTCCGGACACGTCGATGACTTTCAGCCCCGCATCGATCAGCTTCGGAGACAGCTCCGTGCTAACCCCGTGCGGAGTCGCCAGAAAAACAACATCGGCCTTGCTCTTCATGGCCGCAACATCAATCGCCTCGAGCCGATCTGTAACGATCTCCGATAAGTGCGGATACCCTTCCGCATACAAAGCTCCTGCGTTCGAAGAAGAAATGACCGATGTAATCTCCGCCTTCGGATGCTGCAATAAAAGCCGGATCAATTCGACGCCGCCGTAGCCGGTCGAGCCTACGATAGCCGTTCTGAGCTTACCGTTCATGATTATGCCTCCCCATAACAGCAAAGTTCCGTTCCTTTCTCCCAAGAACAGGACCGGTGTTGCCTGCCGTTTTTGTATCGTTGTTTCTCGCAATCCTATGATTCCGTCCCGAAACATATGCATCATTATACATTCAAAAGAATAATAATTCAATCGCTTTTTTATCCGGATTCCCGTCTTCCCTTATCAGCAAAATCAGCCAAAAACACTGTGCTGAACATCTCTCCAATTGAAGTGCAGCAAATCGAAATGTTCTATGAAGAGCGACGGATCATGCCCCATCAGAAAACCCGCCACGCAGCAGATGGCTCACGAGCGATTCGTCTCTTTTTCGATCATACGGAATATTGAACGGAACTGCAACTGGCTTTTCCGGGCTTAGCCATGAAGCTTGAATCCTTCTCCCAGCACTTCGCTGGCATCGGCTAAAATAACGAAGGCCGCAGGGTCTACCGCCTTGACGAGCGTCTTCAGCCGGGTCTCCTCGGTCTGGCTGACGACCACCATCAGGGTAGGCCGGTCTTCCCCCGTATACCCGCCCCGGCCGGCCAATACGGTCAGGCCCCGGTCCAGCTCGAACAGGACCGCCTCACGGATCGCCTCTGTTTCCTTGGTCATGATAAAAGCGACCTTCGAGTACCGGAAGCCGATCTGAACGACATCGATCGTTTTCGTCGTGACGAACAGGCCGATCAGCGCCAGCAGCGCTTTCTCCGGCGAGAAGACGATCCCCGCCGTTACAATGACCGCCCCGTCCAGCATGGCTACAGCGATGCCGTAACCGATCCCCGTCCATTTATGGATTAACTGAGCCGCCGAATCGAGCCCTCCTGTAGAACCTCTGCCGCGGAACACGATGCCGAGTCCCGCTCCAATCCCGATTCCCCCGTAGATCGTGGCCAGCAGCGGGTCTGTCGTTAAAGGACCGATATCACGCGACAAAAGGACAAAAAGCGGGAGCACGATCGATGCCACCGCTGTCTTCAAACCAAACTGTCCGCCCAAAAAAAGCAGGCCGAGCATAAACAAGGGAATGTTAAGCACCCACTGCATAATAGCCGGCTCGATGCCGAACAAATGCTGAATGATGGTGGAGATGCCGGCCACTCCTCCGGATGCGATCCGGTTCGGGTTCAAGAACATATTAAAGCTAAGGGCAATGATCAGACAGCCGGTCAGCAACAATATATATTCGATCGTATGATGCAGCGGACTTCCGATCCGGATTGCGGGCTGTTTACGGCGCATTGGCATTCTCCTTCCCTCTATTCAGCCGTGCGGTGTAAAAATAAATCCTACACTATAGTGTAGGATAAAGGTTTCCCTGTATATTCATCAAACGTCAGCCGGTTTTATTTGGTGACGCAAGTACGCATCGATAAACGGCTCGATTTCGCCGTCCATGACCGCTTGAACGTTCCCGGTCTCCGCTTGGGTACGGTGATCCTTGACCATGCTGTACGGATGGAACACATAGGAGCGGATCTGACTGCCCCATGCGATATCGGATTGCTCGCCGCGAATCTCGGCCAGATGCTTGGCTTGCTCCTCCAGCTTTTTCTCGTACAGCTTCGAGCGAAGCATCTTCATGGCGCGTTCGCGGTTCTGAATCTGCGACCGCTCCAACTGACAAGCTACGACGATTCCACTTGGGATATGCGTAATCCGCACGGCCGACTCGGTCCGGTTGACGTGCTGTCCACCCGCTCCGCTCGCCCGGTACGTATCGACCCGCAAATCTTCAGTACGGATCTCGACCTCTACGTCTTCCTCGATCTCCGGAACGACGTCGCACGATACAAACGATGTATGACGGCGTCCGGATGCATCAAACGGGGAGATCCGTACCAGCCGGTGCACGCCCTTCTCCGCTTTCAAGTAACCGTAGGCATTGTGCCCCTTGATAGAGAGCGTAACGCTCTTAACGCCCGCTTCATCACCCGGCAGGTAGTCGAGCAGCTCCACCTTAAAGCCTTTTTTCTCCGAATATCTGCGGTACATACGGAGCAGCAGGTCCGCCCAGTCTTGGGACTCGGTACCGCCGGCGCCCGGATGCAGCTCCAGAATGCAATCGTACTTATCGTACGGCTGATTCAGCAGCAGTTGCAGCTCGAAGCCTTGCAGTTTCGCATGCAGTTCGCGAATGCTTGAGGTCAAGTCCGCCGCCATGCTGTCGTCGCCCTCTTCCTCGGCCAACTCCAGCATCACTTCGATATCCTCGTAAGCCGAAGCGAGTCCTTGGAACTCGTCGACTACCGACTTGACCGCATTCATCTCGCCGATTACCTTTTGCGCTTTCTCGTTATCGTCCCAGAAATCGGGAGCGGCCATCTTCTCTTCAAAGTTGCCGATCTGCTCCAGCTTCAGATCTAAGTCAAAGAGACCCCCTAAGGTCTTGAATTCGCTTAGCCACTTCCCGTAAATCCTGCTTCACATCTGCTTCCAACATGATTCCGTTCACCTCTGTCTCAAAGTTAGGCCACGCCCGCTGGTCCATCGGCAAAAGGAAGCCCCCTGTCAAGGGGGCCGCCTTGCCTTAGCCAATAGCAAGCTCGCTTATTTGCCGTGGCACTGTTTATATTTTTTGCCGCTTCCGCACGGACAAGGATCGTTGCGTCCGGTTTTGTCCTCGGCGCGAGCCGGGCGCTTGCCTTCCGCTTCGGCCTTCGGATCGACGGCTTGCCCTTCGGCTACGGCCTGACGCTCCAGGTTCGATTCGACGTGGGCCTTCATGATATACTTGGCCACTTCTTCGCGAATGTTTTCGATCATTTCCTGGAACATCTCGAATCCTTCGAACTGATATTCGCGAAGCGGATCGGTTCCGCCGTAAGCGCGGAGATGAATCCCTTGACGAAGCTGCTCCATCGCGTCGATATGATCCATCCACTTGCTGTCCACCGCACGCAGCAGAACGACTTTCTCGAACTCGCGCATGTTGTCCGGACCGATCTCCTGCTCGCGCTGGTCGTACATCTCTTGAACCAGCTTCTCGATATATTCGATCATTTCCTCGCGTTCCTTGCCCCACAAGGCGTCGGCGCTCAGTTGGTCTTCCTGAAGGAACGTGGAATTCGCATATTCGGCGATCGCCGCCAAATCCCACTCTTCCGGCACTTGATCTTCCGGGGTATGGGCTTTGACGATCCGCTCGATGACCGGCATAATCATGCCGAGCGCGATTTCCTTGATATTATCGTGCTCCAGCACCTCGCGGCGCTGCTTGTAAATAATCTCACGCTGCTGATTCATGACGTCGTCGTACTGAAGGACGACCTTCCGGGTATCGAAGTTATTGCCTTCCACCCGTTTCTGGGCGGACTCGATCGCACGGGTAATCAGCTTGCTCTCGATCGGCTGATCTTCCTCGAATCCGATCCGGTCCATCATGCCCATGATGTTCTCGGCTCCGAAACGGCGCATCAACTCGTCTTCCATCGACAGAAAAAACTGCGAAGAACCCGGGTCGCCTTGACGGCCCGCGCGTCCGCGAAGCTGGTTATCGATCCGCCGGCTCTCGTGACGCTCCGTACCTATAATATGCAAACCGCCGATATCGGCAACTCCATCGCCGAGCACAATATCCGTACCCCGTCCCGCCATGTTGGTGGCGATAGTGACCGAGTTCGGCTGGCCCGCGCGGGATACGATCTCCGCTTCTTCGGCATGGTATTTGGCGTTTAGTACTTTATGCTGTACGCCTTTTTTCTTCAGCATGTCGGACAACCGCTCCGAGTTCTCGATCGATATCGTACCGACGAGTACCGGCTGGCCTTTTTTGTGGCGTTCTACAATCTGATCGACAACCGCTTTGAACTTGCCGTTCACGCTTTTGTATACAGTATCCGGCATATCGTTACGGATCATCGGTTTGTTCGTCGGGATGACGACAACTTCGAGACCGTAAATCTTCTTAAGCTCTTCTTCCTCCGTCTTCGCCGTACCCGTCATCCCGGCCAGCTTGCGGTACATCCGGAAGTAGTTTTGCAGCGTAATGGTGGCGAGCGTCATGCTCTCGTTCTGCACCTTCATCTGCTCTTTGGCTTCGATCGCTTGATGCAGACCGTCGCTGTAACGGCGGCCCACCATAAGGCGTCCGGTAAACTCGTCCACGATAATAACCTCATCGTCCTGGACGACATAGTCTACGTCGCGTTTCATGATAACGTGAGCTTTCAGCGCTTGGGAGATATGATGGTTCAAGGTGACGTTCGCATGATCGTACAAGTTCTCGATGCCGAACATCTTCTCCGCTTTTGCCGCGCCGGCTTCGGTAAGGTTGACCGATCTCACCTTGATATCAACTGTATAATCCTCTTCGGGAGCCAGCCGGCTTACGAACCGGTCGGCCGCATAATACAAGTCCGTGGACTTGGCAGCTTGTCCGGATATAATAAGCGGGGTCCGCGCTTCGTCGACAAGGATCGAATCGACCTCGTCAATCACCGCATAATAAAGCGGACGCTGCACCATCTGCTCTTTGTAGAGCACCATGTTGTCGCGCAAATAGTCGAAGCCGAACTCGTTGTTCGTTCCGTACGTAATGTCGCAGGCGTATGCCGCTTGTTTCTGCGAATGGGACAGGCTGTTCAGGTTGACGCCAACGGTCATGCCCAGAAACTCGTACACTTTCCCCATCTCATTGCTGTCCCGCTGGGCCAAATAATCGTTGACCGTAACGACATGGACGCCTTTGCCGAGCAAGGCATTCAAATAAACCGGCAGCGTACCGACCAGCGTTTTCCCTTCACCCGTCCGCATCTCCGCGATTTTGCCCTCATGAAGCGCCATCCCTCCGATCAGCTGCACATCGTAGTGACGTTTGCCCAGCGCTCTCCATGACCCTTCGCGTACGACCGCGAAAGCTTCTGGAAGAAGCTCGTTTAATTCAGTTCCGGCTTCGATCTTGGATCTGAATTCCGCCGTTTTGTTGCGAAGCTCGTCGTCAGACAGTGCCTTGATCTGAGGCTCCATCTCGTTGATCATCTCTACCGTTCGCATCAACCGCTTAATCTCGCGATCGTTCGAATCGCCAAATATCTTTTTTACGAGTCCCAGCATGCGAGAACCCCTTTCGCTATACGTAGTCCGTCGGACGGAACAAACGAATTTTTTGTAGCATCGAATCCATGAAGCTTTAAAAAACCTTCGTGCCGCTGCAATCAGGCAAAGCGCCGTAAAGGTCCTTAATAATCGTTCCGTGTTTCAGACGAGACAATCGTTCCGAATGTTACAGGATAACGTCCTTTTTCACGACAAACCGTTTGCATAAATTGTAACAGTTAACGCAAGCCGCCGCAACAACAGGCTTGTACCGACGGGCCCTGATCGGGTTACGAAATGATCGGCATTGCCATAGATTGGATGACCCACAGCATCGACACCAAAAAAGCGATTAGCCCGAAATAGGCGATTCCGTATCTCAGACGGGTTGTTGGGGGAACTTCATAGTACGTATCATTTTCATGAGTATCGCCCTGCACCTGCAAAAATATGACAAGCTTCGGCTCTTCCTCTTCGTCCGTCTTTTTGAAGACCCGAACGACTTCCACCTTACGGATTTGCGATTGTCCTTGCAAGTCTGCCGTATGCTCCAGACCAAGTCCTTCCCATTTCACATGAAGCTGCTGCACGCCGTTCTCAATCGTACTGGAGGTGCTGAACGGAAGCTCTCTTCGGTGCTCTTCTCCCGGGATAAAATAACCGGCCTCCAGTAAAGGAGCGAGCGAGGTTTCCCAGCGCACCGTATATTGGACAGGCGACGTCTTGACCCGCTTGATATACTTCTTATATAAATCGTAGGCGAACAAAACCCAGAATATCGCCAGTATCCAGGCGTTCAAGTAAAAGATAAGCAGCGCTCCGCCGACAAGCCCTACAATCCACAGCCATCTGCTAAGCGCCGAAGCAATTCTCCCGCCGTCCATCGGCTGCATCGGAAGCAAATTAAACAAATTTAAAATAAACCCGATCTTGGCGATGACGATCCATACATACCATCCAGTTCCGCCGCCCGCCTGAATGCCGAGCCAGCCGATGACGTAGGCCGCCGTAGCGCCTAACGTACCGATCAGCGGACCTCCATACGCGATATAAGCCTCCGTTACGGCATCCCGCGGATTCCGCTTTAGCATAATCATCGCCCCGAGAAAAGGAATAAAAAACGGTGCACTCACCGGAAGACCCTTGCGCTTGGCTGCGACTATGTGTCCCATCTCGTGAATAAGGATCATCCCCACCAGACCTGCCGCCACCTGGAACGGGAACACGATCGTATAGGCCCATACGGTGACGAGCATGCTGATGATGGCTGTGCCGAACTTGCTGAATTTGAATAAGGCGAGCAGCGTCTTGCCTTTGCTCAGAATAAACAGCCCCGCGGCTCCCAAAAGCCACCAGCCGTTGCGTTTGGCCGGCTTGTTGTCCAATGTACCAACCTCCCTGCGGCTACTTCACTCACCGCTACTTTCATTTTTAATGGTGCTGACCGTAATGACGTTAGACCTTACGTTAGGTTAGCGTCCCCCGGATTCGGTTTCTTCGTGCTGGTTATTAGATTCTTATACGCAGAAAAGCCTGATCCGTTTCAGGATCAGGCGGGTTATAAACGTTATGGATGCCGTTCGTTACTATGTGTTAGGCTTCAGTTCGGCTCGATGAGACCGTACTTGCCGTCGTTTCTCCGGTAAACCACATTCACTTCCTTAGAGTCAGCATTAGCGAATACGAAGAAGCTATGACCGACCATGTTCATTTGCAAGATCGCTTCCTCTACGTCCATCGGCTTCAGATTGAAGCGCTTCGTGCGAACCAGTTCCAGATCTTCGTCTTCCTCGTCCAGTTTCACTGCCGTCGAGCCGTCATAACTTTCTCTGAACAATGTACGAATACCGTCTCCCCGGAATTTGCGGTTTACTTTCGTTTTATGCTTGCGGATTTGGCGCTCGAGCTTCTCGGTAACCAAATCGATCGAGGCGTACATATCCTCGTTCTTAACCTCAGCTCTCAGCAGCACTCCAGGCAACGGAATCGTTACTTCTACCGTTTGCATGTTTTTGGCTACGCTGAGCGTGACGTTCACGTCAGAGGTGGGAGCAGCTTCGAAATACTTTTCCAGCCTTCCGATCTTTTTAGCAGCGTACTCTTTTAGTGCGTCGGTGGGCAGCAGGTTTTGACCGCGAATGGTAAAGTTCATTGTTCAACAGCTCCTTTCATACTTCTACTATATCATATTAAGGAGCCTACTTCAAAAAAACTTTACAATAATTCAAAATAATTAAACAATTCTGATTATTGTTGTTGCACAATGTTCACACCTTAAAAAGTGGAAAATTCATGCAAAAAAGACACCCCGGTTTCCCGGGGCATCTTCGCTGCTAGCGTATATATTCAATCGCGGCTGACAGCCGGTTGATTATAATTTGATGACGTTAGCTGCTTGCGGACCGCGTGCGCCTTCCACGATGTCGAATTCTACGGCTTGGCCTTCTTCCAAAGTCTTGAAGCCGTCCGATTGGATTGCCGAGAAGTGAACGAATACGTCTCCGCCGTCTTCGCGCTCGATGAATCCATAACCTTTTTCTGCGTTAAACCATTTTACTTTACCTTGCATGCAAAACATTCCCTTCATCTTCAAATAGCTGCGGGCCTTGCCCACACCCTGACTATACCACCAGCCCTGCCGAATGTCAACGTGAAAGCGCAATCTTTCTCTCCCAGCCTTGCCCAATTCTCGCTTGCCCGAATTGCACGAAAATTTGGCTATTTACAAGAAATACACATTATGAAAGCTTGTTTTCATTAGTTATTCACAGAGTTATGCACATTATCCACAGGGTAGTTATTCAGTTGTGCACAGGAGAAAATACAAATGGAAGGGGCAGATGCACTTGAAAAAGCTGCTTGGGTGCACCCCTGCTTCAATTGTTTTATATTAACGAGATAGACCGAATTTTGCCGCAGCCTGCTGCTCCAATAAAAAATAAAAACACTGCATAACCATGCAGCGCTCATCATCGTACTTTTTTACTTTTTTTTATCAAACATGAACGGATCCATTACATAATCCGCCTCGTAGGTAGCTTTTTGTTTTTTAGCCAAATTCATTCTGGTTATACCGCTCTGGTTCTCAACCTGGATTTCGGATATTCTCGCTGTGATTATTGAATCTTTTTCAAGCAAAGTGGTCACCCGGTTACGATGCAATGATGCTTGGTCCGGGGTAATCGTTAATTCCATCAGTTGCTTGATCAATGCCTGTCGTTGCTCAATAAAGTCCTCTAACTCTTCCTGCTTGGCGAATTGTAAGGACCCTAAGAGTTGCTCCGTGATAATCTCCAGCTTCCCAATCAAACTATCCATGTTGAATTCCGCTTCTTTGGCTGTTTACGATTTTGGCGGCTTGAATCCACGTTTCCTTGAACTCCTGCAGGTAACCGAGAACCTCTTCGAGCGGCTCGATTTCTTTTTTGGTATTGGCTTGAATCAATCGGTAAATTAAATAATCGTATAGACGCAACAAGTCTTTCGCGATTGGCAAAGATTGATCCAAGGTAATCACAAACTCACTAATGATATCCTGAACCTTAAAAATATGATTGTGGGCGGCGGTAATATCGTTTTTGCGAATATCCTCTATGCTTAGTTTGCAGAAACGTATCGCCCCATCACAAAGCATAACGAGAAGCTGTGCGGGAGAAGCTGTCTGAATCGAATTTTCTAGATACTTATTCGGCTGTGATTGAATCATGGATGTCCCTCCTCATTCCCTCGTTACTGGCTCTTGCCAGTGCCAAACGCGTTTGCCAAATAGGCCGATTGGGAGTTGTACCGATTAAGCGCAGCTTCCATTGCAGCAAATTTTTTATAATAATTATCTTCCATCGTTCTGAGCTTCTTGTCCATTTGGTCAAGCTGTTTATTTACTTCGAGGAGCCTTGTGCTCACTATACTCTGATCAAACGAAGTCGTATTGGGAGCACCCGCTTTCTCGATCAGTTCATCAAGGCCATCCTTCAGCCGGGCGTACATCCGATTGGCAATGCCGCCTTTGGCCCCATCCTCGCCTTCACTTATTGGTTGTGTGAATAACGTCTGGACCGCTTCAAGGTTATTCTCGATGGCAGCACGCAGCTTCGTTTCGTCCTTGATGACTAGCTTCCCTTTTTCCGTATAATCTCCGGTGTCAATTCCGATCGACGCTAGGGACTTGATGGTCGAATGCCCGGTATCAACAGTTCCAGTAACGGCGAAGCGCAAATCTGTGACCAGGTTGGCCAATATGGAATCATTACGCAGCATCCCGCTCTTGGCCAGCTTCTCCCACTGCTCGATCTGCTTTTCGGACATGGTTTCTTTTTGTGCATCTGTCAAAGGGAGGTAGTCACGATTTCTTTTTTCAGAAAGCTTGTCCTGCGTTTGCTTCAGAAAATCGTTATATTCGGTAACAAAAGTTTTAATGGCTTCGACAACCTCATCGACCTTTGTTTTGGGCTCGATCGTGGCTTCTGTGCCGCCAGCCTTTTTAAGCGTAATCTCAATACCATTTACGGCAAACGTGTTGCTAGTGCGGGTAGTTACCAGGCCGTTGATTGTGACTTCTGCGTCATTGGCCGCTTTCGCATTATCCGGCTTGATTTGCATAACCTCTTCTAATAACTTACCCTCTGTATCCTTGAAATCAATCTTACCTTCATTTAGACCCTCGACAAGTCCTGTCTGCTTCGCCATAAAAGACAGTTGTCTCTTGCTTTCGTCGTAATAGGCCGTTACATTCGTTTTCTGATTGATCTTGGCGATAACGTCATTCAACGACTCTTTGCTTGTATCGATTACGATTTCTTCGCTGCCGTTGATCTTAAACTTGTATGTTGTTTGTAGCGGTGCGCCGTTAAGAAGATTATCCTTTTGTTCGGCCAGAGGCTTTGTCCGGTCAAATTCCTTTTTTGCAACTTCGGCATCGCTAAAGTTGGATGCAGCGGTTGCCAGCTTTTGAACAGAGATCGTGACATTGCTGTTCATCGTGGAAGCAGTCGCCTTGGCTGATACCGCTTCCGAATCCCCGGAAACCGTTACTTCCTTTTTATTAAAGGTACCTTCTAACCGGAATTTAAATAACTTATTGTTACGATAATCGGTTAATTTAAGATTCGTATCCCGGTACTCGTCTCTAGACCACTCAAACGTTTGTCTCTTTTGGTCCAAAGCATCATACTTCACACGCTGGGCCTTCATTAACTCTTTTACAGTATTATCTACATCAAATCCACTCAGTCCAGCCACTCGTAATGGCATTATTATCACCTACTTTCAATAGTTAAGCTCTCTTGTCTACCAATATACCAGCCATTTCCCATAGTTTCGCGACAAAATCCAGCATCTTTTCCGGAGGAATTTCCCTGACAACCTTCCCGGTATCGCGTTCTAACACTTTCACCATAATTTGGTTGGTGCTTTTGTGAATCGAGAAATCCAATACTGTTGCAGGTCCCTGTACCGCTTGTACAGCTCTATCGATGGCCATAATAAGCTGCTCTTCACTGATCGAGATATGTTCTCCTTGTAATTCCGCCTTCTTAAGCTCTTGTGCATTCTGAATCGTGTTGGTCATATCGCTTCCTAAAGACGGGATCTTGGGATAACTTCCCCCTATTGGTTGATTTTCCATGAAAATCCCTCCGTATAACATTCCTATAGGGTATATATCGGAGGAAGCAGGACTATTTATTAGTTGAATTTAAGTGATTGCTAGTTTTTGATTAAAACTGCCATATAGGCCATGGTTGTATACTCATTTTGGGCTAATAATTTATAGGCATGGTTAAGGAATAGCTTATTATGTTCAACTGTTTTTGAAAACGACTGGATCAATGCTATAACGTGATCAATCGAGAACTCCTCTTTGTGATAACGCGCCATCCCAATCAGATTCATTTTTATCAATGCAAAATGGAGAACCATGCGGATATATTCCTCAAACATATCTTTACTTCCGGACAGAGGAAACATATTCTTAAATACATAATTAACCAGATAGTTTTCTAGTATATACTCGTGATCTTTCATAAACGGGTTATAGTAGTTCTCGTATGCATCCAGATATCTTTCTGCAATTTCCTCAACCTTGTCAGATAACTTGTATTCAATACCGTTTAAAAACGCTCCAAAACATTTAAAGTATCGTTGGCTGTTAATACCGGAGAAAAACCGCTCATCAGCTAGCTCTTTCAGGAGTTCCATTTGTATCGCCGTATTTGACGGAATCTCACGAATTGTGGACTGCAGAGATTCCTCCTCGATGATCGTCATAAAATTAGCTATTGTTTGCTCAATAGAATCGATTTGACCTTTTTTCACGATCTCGGCAAGCTTCTGATAAAAAAATCCGAGAATAACCAGTCGATCAGCCACCGAGTATTTTCGATTTTGCAGCACTTGGATCGTGAAAATACGTAGCTCCCAGAAGTAATGCTCCAACTTGGTCTTAGCGGATGCACTGAAGTTTATG
The DNA here is from genome assembly GCF_014705615.1 of Paenibacillus oceani. GTDB lineage: Bacteria > Bacillota > Bacilli > Paenibacillales > NBRC-103111 > Paenibacillus_AB > Paenibacillus_AB oceani. The sequence continues at coordinate 92,136 of NZ_JACXJA010000021.1, read as the reverse complement.
ACTTTGCTAAGATTGACTTTATTATCAACCTCTTCTTCCACTTCATCAAATTCAATTCCGTCCGGGTTAAGCAATGCAAGTCTGGCAGCCTCCGGACAGGACATCGTGGCCGATCGCTCTACGCCCCCATTTACTATATTAGAAATACGAGGATACGTTGAGCACACAGTAGAAAGATAATCTTCTCCCTTTCTCAACTGCATGGAACACAATTTTTCTTCATTTAAGAAAGGACACAAGTTGTCCCCCACCGGCTTGATTTTGGCATAAGTATGATCCGTTGGGTTGGACCTATTTCTGGTTACGTTCTTATCTACAATACGTTTTAAATCCGGTTCCTTAATCGTTGTGTACTTTTTGTAAGTTTCTTTATCGAGGTCAACTCTCCAGCCCGCACAGCAAGTATCTTCACAAGCTGATCCGATGCAACTGAACTTTCTCATATAACTAGGAACAAGAACTACGCTTTTCTTTCCCATTATTTATCCCCTCGCTCGTGTTAGCAGAATAGTCTCTTCTTAGTATATCGGACATCTCTCCATTTTTTTGTAGACACGATTTTTTAAAAAAATATCCAAAACAAAAAAAGAACGGGCTCCCAGTAGGAAAGCCCGCTCCAATTTTGATGTTGTCTTCGATTAACGAAGCAATTGCAGTACGCCTTGCGGCTGTTGGTTGGCTTGAGCCAGCATCGCTTGTGCAGCTTGGGAAAGAATGTTGTTCTTCGTGAAGTCCATCATTTCTTTCGCCATGTCTACATCGCGGATCCGGGACTCGGAAGCCGTCAGGTTTTCTGCGGAAGTTCCGAGGTTGCTGATCGTGTGCTCCAAGCGGTTTTGGTATGCACCAAGCTTGGAACGCTCAGCAGATACGGTTTCCAGAGCGTTGTTAACAACAGTGATCGCCGTTTGAGCACCTTTGCTAGTGGAAACATCAACGTCTTGGATGCGAAGAGCTTGCGAACCCATGTCGTTTACGTCTACATTCAGCGTTTGGCTTTCATTGGCACCAATTTGCATGGACAGGGACGTGTCCGAAGCGGCGTTTTGCGCTTTTTGCGTTTCGCTGAAGCTTCCGAACATTTTGTTGAAGTTGGCTACTTTCGTAGTGTCCGTTCCGGATTTTTGTGCGTTGAAGGACAGGTTGGAAATGTCTTTATCCAGTCCGTCAGCACCAGCCACCTTGAACTGACCGTTAGCATCCAACGAGATCGTTGCGCCTTTGAAAGCATCCAGACCGCGCAGTGCGTTCATGATCGAACCTACTGTCGAGTCAGCTTTTACAGTAACCTCGGCTTGGAAAGCATTTCCGTTTTGCGTACCGGAAATTTTAATTACGTTACCTTCAGTCAAGCCAAGCTTGTTGCCATCTACATCAGTCAGCTGAGTAAGCTTTGTGGATGTGTCAAGCGTGTTGTCTACTGCATCGGTACCATTTGTTTCGGTGTTAGCAACAGCTGCGCTGACGCTTGCCGATACTGCTGCGGCGCCGAAGAGCGTCGTAGCTCCAGTGCCTGTTGCTCCATCCGCAATTTTAAAGTTATTCGCTGCTGCATTTGAAGTTAGAACGAGGTTATTTGCACCCGAGCCCGCTGTTACTTCCTTCGTGCTTACAGTAATTGCGTTATCACCAAAAGCTTGATTCAATTGATTTTGGATTGCCTTTACAATCGCATCACGAGAAGATTCCTTATTAGTTACACCAGCGGTGGTTGTGTTGATTCCATCTTCATAAGAAAGATCAATGGTAACCGTTTTATTGCCAAGAGTAACATCAAACTTTCTATCACTAGCTGTTGTTGCTAAGTCAATACCACCCTTGATATCTGTAGCCGCTGTTGCATCAATTGTCCCGCTTCTTCCGGTATAGCCAATTGCGCTAAGAGCGCTTTGCAGCTTGGAGGTTGGGTCAGATACTTTTACATTTGACGATGTACCTATTGCAGTAGAAGTAAATTGAATTTTGCCATCAACAAGGCTAGCAGTTACTTTGCCTACAAGATCTTTATCGGAATTGATTTGGTTGTTTATTTCCGATACCAGATCTGCTTTATTGGCATAGTTTCCGGCGGCAAGCGTAATTGTTTTGGCGTCTCCACCATTCACGCTAATTGCGAGTTGGTCATTAGCGCCTTTCGTTATAACTGTTCCTTGCTTCACTTGCATTGTAGAACTGGTACCTGCGAGCTTCACGTTAGCGGATTGAGTAACATCAGTACCTGCAATAGCTGAGCCAAAGAGGTTCGTGTGACCGGAACCAGCTGCAGGTGCAACTAAAGCGAACTTAACAGATCCAACATTGTTGGTCAGAGTAATTCGTCCGCTTCCATCATCTCCAACCGATATAGCTCCCTTACCAACTTGTGCATCGAGTGCCGCTTGAATGGAGTCTTTCACTTGCTGGAATGTGTAGTTTTGCCCTGCTACCAATTTAGACGTAGCCGTACCGTGTGCGACCAAGTCTATCTCAATTTTCGCAGCGCCTTCTTTGTTACCCAACTCAATTGCAAATTTAGCATCTGCTGCAAGCAAACCAGTAATACCACCGGACATATCTTTCGAAGCACGAAGCGAAACTTGTTTATTATCGAATCCCATCGCAGCAAGAGCGGACTGATCAGCGTCTACTGTACCTGCTGCGAGTACAACAGTATTGGCCTCACCAGTGGAAGCTGTGGAAATTTTAAGTGTACCTTCGGATGTTAACGAGAAGACACCTTGATTAAACTCGTTAGCATACTCTGTACCAAAAGCTGATTTCACAGCGGAGTTTAACTGTTGAACAAAATCTGCTTTTGTGTAACCAGCCGGTGAACTTTGTGCAATCGTAACATCTTTAGCTGTACCGTTTATAGTTAATGAGAAAGTATCGTTCACACCTGTTTGAATAATCGTTCTATCAGCAAGAGCCGCGCCCGCAGTTTCAGAAGCACCAGTTCCAGACACACCATTAACAGCATCGCTGATTGCTACTTCAACGCCTGCAGAAATAGTGCCGCCTGTACCAGCTGTATCCAAAACATCAAACTTATTCGAGTTAGCTACAGTACCTTGAGCCGTCTTAGCAGCAGACAAGCTACCGTTCAACAATTTCTTAGTGTTGAACTCAGTCGTGCTAGCAATCCGGTCTACTTCGGATTTCAACTGAGAAACTTCTTTTTGCAGTTCTGCGCGGTCAGCATCTGTCGAAGTGTCGTTCGCTGCTTGTACAGCAAGCTCGCGCATACGTTGCAGAATGTTATGAGTCGTGCTCAAAGCACCCTCAGCCGTTTGGATCAACGAGATGGAGTCTTGCGAGTTGCGGCTAGCTTGCTCCAAACCACGGATTTGTCCGCGCATTTTCTCGGAGATTGCGAGACCTGCAGCGTCGTCGCCTGCACGGTTGATACGCAGACCCGAAGACAGCTTCTCAAGCGATTTGCTAGTTGCAGCAGTGTTGTTGGTCATCTGACGATGTGTGTTCAGAGACGCAATGTTGTGATTAATTCTCATTGTTTTTCTTCCTCCTTGAAAGGTATCCCCACATCCTTGTGGGAGCTCGGTCTTACTGTTTGCCAGGTCGGCCGCCCGGACAATACAGCGCCTGATTTATATATCGGAAGGAACTGTTACTTATGTTCATGTCAAATTCAAACAAAAACAGCCGATAATCGACAATTATCAGCTGTTTTCCCCGTCTATTCGAGATTCATCTATCGTTTTCTCCATTTTTCTCCGGTTTCTTCATCCATTGACTCAACTTATCGACAAGTCCGACGGATTGTGTCGCTTCCCGGTTCGATACTTGGATCATCTCATATATTTCGCTGCGATAAATTTGCACTTGCTGCGGTGCTTTGATCCCGATTTTCACCGCATCTCCTTCACTACCCAGGACGACGACCTCGATCGTATCCCCGATCATAATAGACTCGCCCTTTTTACGTGTTAATACGAGCATGTGCATCCCCCTCTTCAGCTGTTGCAGCCGTTTCAGCTTTTACATGCAGAGGATGCTGGGTCGAGTAGCCGCTGCCATGCAGAATACATTGCCGCCCAAGACGCTTGCTGCCGTTAATCAGCACCGGAGCCATCAAATTTAAGGTGGAATGGGCCAGCTCCTCTCGGACCGAGACGATCGCCCATATGGTAAGCTCCTGCCCCTCGATGATCTGAAGCTGCTGCTGTACTTCCTCCGGCACATCGAATTCGTACTCCGGATAAAATAGAAAAGGATCAGTTAGCACGAACGCGGTGTTCCCGTCATCAACAGCCTGCAAAAAGGAGAAGGGAAGCTCCGGATCCGGTGTCAGCACGGTAAACCTATGCAAGTTCTCAAATCCCGGCAAGCCGTGTTCAAACGTGAGAATACTGTCTTCCCGGATCTCAATTTCGCCAAATTGCAATGTTTGTATCTTCATCATCCATCTCACACTCCTACAGGTTCGGAAACTACAAAAAAACTATAGTCGTTACCCTATAGTTTATACGTTCCTATACTCTTGTATCAAACGCAGGAGGAGTTATTTCCACCTTGTTGTACTGCAGCATGTAAATATCCAGCTTTCCTCTGTAGTAGTCGACCTGCGGAGGATTCAGTTGCGCTCGTGAATGGACGGGACTTGGCGTAATGTTAATTTCTGGCCTGCGGGCCGTATAAGAGATGTCCACGTTGTCGAAGGAGGCCTCGCCGGCATACACCATCTCGGGGAAGCTTACTCTTACGTCCATGGCGAGTTCCGGTATAGCATCGGCTTTCGATTTATGGATCGCCGCCATACGGTTCCCATCTTCAACAATTCTGGCGGTTCCCTTCATCGCGAGTTCGCGGGCTTGCCCGTAAATCCGATGCATAACCTCCAAAATGTTAGTTCGGGACAAAGCATCCCACGCCCGGCTCTGGTCGATCTTCAGCTCGCCTTGAGGCTGTCTCATCTCTACTTTAGCCTGCGGCTGTTCGAGCTCGAGTGTGGGCCTGGGCTGCTTCATTTCATAACGGCCAAGATCCGCATCGATGCCAAGCTTGGCATACTGCTGCGATATTTGGATTTGGGGAATCGAGGGCACCGATGCTTCACTCCTTTATCAGGATGCTGTTATTACCTCAGAAAGTCGACCAGGCTCGGCTGAATCAGCTTGGATCCGGCAGATAGGGAAGCTTGGTATACATTCTCGTTCATTTTGAGATTCGTAATGACGATGGCCATGTCGGCATCTTCGGTCTTGGACTGCAGCTCCTGCACGTTAAGACCGATATCCTTTAACCGGTTCTCTGCAAGCTGAATCCGGTTTGTTTTGGCTCCGATATCCGCACGGATGTCCAGCATTTTGGTCATGCGGGAATCGATCTTGCCGATAAGTGCGCTAACTTCTTTATGATCCCCGTTCGTAAGCGCCTCCGATATTTCTCCGAAGATCGCAAACATATTGTCTTCATCCGTAGGCAGTCCGAACACTTGATTGCCTGTTACATTAATCGGCAGCTTGACGCCTACTCCGATCTCGAACTGGATCGCTCCATCATCTGTAACCTGGTTCTTGGCGTCCTCCAGCGTATACGGCTGCAGATCCGTCTTTTGTCCGTTAAACACGCGTTTGCCATTAAACTCACTGTTGGAGACATCCACCATCTGCTCGTACAGCTGCTTGACTTCCTGATTCATGATATCGAGAGCTTGCTGCGGATTTGTTCCGTTCGCTGCGCTAACTGCCATCTCACGCAGCTTATGAACCACACTGCCCGCCTGATCCATCAGCGTATCGGTAAACGTAATCCAGGAAAGCGCCGCATCCACGTTGGACTGATATTGGTCGTTGGCAGACAGCTCGCTCCGATATCTCATAGCAAAGCTGATTCCTACCGGATCGTCCGACGGTTTATTGATTTGTCGCCCTGTGGACAATTGATTCTGATAAACTTCGGAACGCAGCAGATTATTGTTTAAATTACGCAGCAATTGAGAGTTCATCATGTTCTGGGTTACTCGAAAACTCATCAGGGCCCTCCTTCTCAAACGTAATGAAAACCGGGTAGGTCAATCTTATCGACCGACGACTCCCATGCCGTTGATCACTTTATCCAATATTTCATCCTGTACGGTTAGTGCTCGTGCAGCCGCATTATAAGCATGCTGGAATTTGATCATATTGGTCATTTCTTCATCCATTGAAACGCCGCTGACGGACTGACGACGGGATTCCACTTGCTCGACTAATATTTTCTGGTTCGTCGCTTGACGATGCGCTTCCTGTGTCTGAACCCCTAACTGGCCGACAACGGCGCGGAAAAACTCATCCAGAGTACCCCCGTTAAGTGCAACGGTCTCCGTGGAATTTGCCATAAAGTCGAACCGATTGGAACGCAACCCTGCAGCCAACAAGGCCAGATCATTATTCCCTTTGACCACTTTCACCTTATTATCGGCAGGGTCTAGATACGTTCTCATAGAAGAAGAAATATTCTCTACGTTATTAACAATGTCTGGATTTACGCTAATATTACCGGCCGTGATATTGTTGCTGCCGTCGTTTGTTTGAAAGAAGACGCCCCCCTGCTTAGCCTCTCCATTGGATAAAGCATAGCCTAAGCTGTGGAGCCCGTTAAAACCTCTAACCGTGACTTTGGTCGGCTCGGCTAATGTACGGTTGGCTATGCTTCCTGTGTAGGTGGTGCCATTAAGGACGGTACCTGCGGGAATAACAGCTCCCGCCGGAAGAGTAACCTCCGTCTCTCCTTCAACGAGAGTCTTGATCATTGCGTTCAATTCATTACTGTAGCTGGCGACATACCCGTCCCGCGACAAAATCATCCCGTACACTTCTCCGCTCGCCAAATCCCGGCTCGTGTAGGCTTGTTCCATAGTCTCAGCTGTAAACTGAGTCACCGCTTCCCGACCATTAACCAGCTCGATATTTCCCATCCGAACGTTGTACCCGCTGTCAGTCTCCGTAACATTCACGTTGATGATCTTGGACAAGTCGTCGAGCAGCACATCCCGCTGGTCTCTTAGATCGTTGGCGTCATTCCCCAGTCCCTCGACACGATATATCTCCTCGTTTAACTGTGCAATTTGCTGCACCATCGTATTCGTCTGAGTAACTTTTACATTGATATTGTCCGTTAAATCGGAAGATAAATCGGATAGCTGTTTGGATGTATGGTTAAAAGCATCGCCTAGAGCGATCGCGCTTTCCTTAACAACCGACCGTGCCGTTAAATTCTCCGGATTTTTGCTAAGCTCTTGCCACGAATTCCAGAAATTCTCGATGACTTGCCGAATTCCCGTATCTGTGGGTTCATTAATAATCGCTTCAATTTTCTCAAGTGTATCATTGCGAACGGTCCACTCTCCGAGGGATTTGTTCTCGTTGTAGTACTGCCCGTCCAAGAACCGTTCACGAATCCGGGTAATCGAAGTGAACTCTACACCTTGACCGCTTTGGCCAGGAATAGTTGTTCTCATCATTCCGATCGCTTCCATCGGCTTAGCTGCCACGAGGTTCACTACTTGTCTCGAGTACCCTCTCGTATTCGCGTTCGCCACATTATGCCCCGTCGTCGTCAGAGCCGCTTGGTGGGAGAATAGGCTGCGTTTGGATATTTCTATTCCGCCGAATGTAGATCTCATTGCCGTTTCCTCTTTTCGTCGGTGGTATGACGTTTATGCTTTCTGATCGAACATCGGTCTTGCCTGGTAAGTGTGCTGCTCCTGCTGTGGATGCTGGTAGACGACGTCCTGGTTATCCGAGCCTACGAACACGTCGATCGAATAGTTAATATAAGCGAGCGACTGTTCGACCAGTTGCATGTTCAGCTCGTTCTCCTGCTTAATCTCGCCAATGAGCCGGACCAGCTCCTGCTGCCGTGCAACAAGCGCTTCCTTCTCTTCCAGCCTGGTTACGATCTTGCTGAGCGTGCTGACGGTAATCGCACCCGTGACGTACATCTTTCTTGAGCGCATGTAAGCAAGCACCGCTTCCGTTCGTTCCGCATCCAGTTGCTCCACACGTTTCGTCCACTTGTTTTCTTTCTGGGTCATCTGCATCAGACGTTCCACATCGTTATGCACGATCGCTTCCCGCTTGTGCCGGCTGAGCTCGAGCAAGAGCCGATGTACTTCTATCAGTTGATCCAAGCTTTGAAGGATCGCTTCCATGTCTATCGCTCACCCGCTCTCCTGCTACTTGATAAAGGGAAACAGCTTCTCTGCAATATGGCCTGCTTCCACATAATAAGTGCCGGTCGAAACCGACTGTTTCAAATGATCAAGCTTTTGGCTGCGCAGCGCGGCTTCAGCCGTCCCTTTAGCGTCCAGCAGCTCCTGCGCTTCCGGAGAGATCTGAACCGCATCCTTCTGCATCTCCCGCTTGCCCTTTATATCTGCCGGTCTCGCTTCGTGCTTCGCGTACGGATTGGCCGCGCCGACCCGCTGGATACCGTTAATTTTCATTGGGATCACCTGCTCTCTTCGTTCCATTCAACTCCGACGATGCTAATATCGAGTATATCGGATTACTGGGTTTGATTGTTTATAGCTGTGCAAATGTTTTCTGGGCATCCGCAAGCAGCATCATTTTCCGAATTTGTCCCGGTCTTTCATATAAGTGCTGCCGAAGCCGAAATGGTTGTTCCTGTCCGTTCTCCGCCGCTCATCCTCATGAAGGTGCCTTACATCCTTAGACAGCTTGCTTCGGCAATTGTCGCATATCGAGCCGTCTTTAATCAGCTCCCCACAGGATTCGCAAGGCAGCATCAAATTCGGGGCATCCTTCGCTCCGATCCGTCCTTCGCGGATAAATCGGGTGATCAGGCGTACCGATACGCCCGTTCCCTCGCTTAACTCATATAACGTGCTATCGCGGTTTTTGCGCAGAAACTCCACGCATTTCCGGTAATGGTCTTCAATTTCTCTTATACAAGCCGGACAAATATTATAGCTGTTATTAACAAATACTTTCCCGCACTGCGGACAATTGGATAAATTCACAACGCAGCCCCTCTTTCTCTATAGTCAAAAATCGGCTCCGCTCTCCTGATCCTTCTATCTATGCTCCGGTCATCTGGCCCAAGTCAAACCGTACACGTTCGCTTCCAGCCGGCTGCAAATGGTGTCGGCGCAATAATGCAGCGTGCTTCCTGTCGTGTACACATCGTCTACGATTACTATGTTTATCGGCGAATCGAGCGGTTTTTTTAATAACAGATTTATCGAGGAGATTTCGGGCGAAAAGACGTCCTTCAAATCGGTCAGCCGCTCCGAGCGCGACTTGCCGCTTTGCTTGACCGTGTCCCGGTTGCGTCTTAGAAGCGGTACGACCGGAACGCTCAGCCGTTCGCCGAGTCTGGCGGCAAGCTGGGCCGCCTGGTTAAACCCGCGGTCGTACAGTCTCGCCTCGCTCACCGGAACGTAGGTGACGGCATGTGGAGCGCCTGAACGGGTAAAGTCCCACTCATGCCGCTTATAAGTCGCGTATAGCATCGTGGCGAACAGATCGCTTAACCGTTCATTTTTGCGGTATTTGTAGGCGGCGAGCCATTCTTTCATCTCGGCGTCGTATCGGACCGCGCTCCTGCTCAGCTGCAGCGACGCCGCTCCCCATCGCACACAGTCGGGGCAACGCTCCGCCCGCCCGCATTTTACACATCGAATCGTTTCAATCCACGGTATGCGGCTGTAGCACCTGTTGCATACGTTCAAGGACGGTACCGCATACGACTTCACAGGACAATTGCAATAAGCGCAAGGACGAGTGGGTGTTCCCAGCCAAGCTTCCCCTGAGCGGATCAACCGGGACATAAGCTGTTTCCAATGAACCATAGTCGAACACTCCCATTAAAAAATTTAATCGTTCGAAAAAAACAAGAAACACCTCCATCGGCGAGAGGTGCTTCCTCACAGCTTCAACTGCATATTAGGGATGCTCCAACAAGTACCCCTTCCGCTTCGCCAGCCGATTCATCTGCCGGATTTGCCGGATCGCACGCGCTTGCGATTGGGTATGTGCCGCAGCAGCGAAAAACACCCTTCCGTTCGGATCGTCCTTCGACCGGCCGGCTCTTCCAGCCATCTGTACGAGTGCCGCAGAATCGAAGGTTCCGGAGTCGGCTTCCAGAATGAAAACATCGGTTCGCGGAACCGTCACGCCCCGCTCCAGAATCGTGGTCGTCACCAGCAGGCGAATGTTCCCTTGGCGAAAATTCGTAACCTTGTCCGCCCTGTGCGGATCTTGAGAGGACGTTCCTTCGACGCTGCAGCCGGGAAACTGTCTGCGGAGCACCTCCACCGTCGGTTCCACCTCACGAATTTTCGGCACGAAAACGAACAATTGCGCCCCCCTGTCGATCGATCGCTGCAATGCCGTTTTTAGATTCGAAGGCAAGCGTCCCTTCCAGCCTGACATCACCTTGATCATCAATATGCGGGGGACAGGAAGAGGATGCCGGTGAAAACGGACCGGTACTTTCACATGTTCCAGCCGGCCCTGTTCGGCGTCGCGAATAAAACCCGCCGGCGGTGTCGCCGACAGCAGCACGTAAGCTCCGTCAGACGTACACACCCGTTGCGCGGCTGCCTGAAGCATGGGATTATTGTGGTAAGGAAAGGCGTCTATTTCATCGATAATAACCAGATCGAAGCTTCGATAAAATCGCAGCAGCTGGTGCGTAGTGGACAGCGTAATCTCCCCCTGATCCCAGCGCTCCTCACTCCCCCCATATAACGTCACGACAGACCGGTCCGGAAACGCCCGCTTCAGCCTTGGCTGGAGCTCCAGCACGACGTCGCGCCGGGGTGTGGCGATCAGCACCTTCCTCCCCCTGTGCAGCTCGTAGTCGATAAACGGGAAGATCATCTCGGTCTTCCCCGCTCCGGTCACCGCCCAGATCAGGAAACGGCCGGGCTCCCTCCTGTTGCCCCCAGCCAGAAACGCCAGACCCTGCCGCGCCGCTTCAGTCTGTGCCGGACTGAGTCCCCATTTTGCGATCGTACTGTCCCGATCTGCCTGTCCCTCCAAGGAGCCCCTTGTATCCTCTCTATCAACAGACAAGCCATACAACAGCAACGAGCATGTCTGCATCCGTCCCATCGTCAGGCATTCCTCGCAGTACACGCACGGACCGCTGCAATGGATACAGTCCGCCGGATACATCTTCTCATTACCTGTCCCGCATCGGCAGCAGCGGTAATGCAGCTCCGGCCTGGACCAGGGAAACTGCCGCCGTCTCTCCCGCTCTACGCCCCCGGTCAGTTTCAGCCGTCCTCTCAAGTATGCGGCCTGCACATAGCTCGTCCACTGCGATAAAGCCTTTTGAAGCCCGTGATGGTCCAGAAAACGGAGAAGCTCCTCTTTGGAGAAACAACGCCCCGCCAATAACCTCTCCATCCTTACTAACTCCTCCAGGCCCAGTACAGGACACTCCACACGGTTTGCCCGGTACGCTTCAAACGAAATCGTACGAAGTCGAAGCTCACCAGCCTGAAACCCATACGCTCTGCACGTTGCGGCTATTCGCTGCATCGAGCTTTGCAGACTGTTCGTGCCGTCCAACTCTCTCAGCAGCGCCCACGCCTCCCCTAAAGACAAAACTGGTTCCAACAGGTGGAGGGATACTTTCCCGCCATACTGTTCGAACCAGTAGGTACAATCCGTATTCCATTCAAGCGATATTCGCCATTCCAGCCCCGGACCGACGGAGGCCCCATACAATCGAACCTTCACCCATGCCCCTCCATACCGCCTGTAAGCGGTTAACTATTGATATAACGGAATATGTTGAAGCTCCTTCGTATTGCTAAGCCGCACGAGCACCACTTCTTCGCTCTCATAACGGGCGATCCATTCGTCGAGCTGAGCGTCGCCGCCCCATTCCATAATCTCCAACTGATTCGGCCGGGATTCAGCGAGCCGTTCCGCTATGGCCAAGGTGTCGTCTTCGGATCGTTCATCCATCACCACGACATGAATGTCCCTGGCTTTCATTTTGGATACGAACAACAGCGTCCGTAGATACCATTCGATATGCATCGCATTGTTTCTGGTAAGAAGTACGTAATGAATCGGTCTCCGATGTTCCGATCGAAACCAGGCACGACTCAGATGAACCATGGCGATTGCCAAACCGTACGCCCCGAAAATCGACAGCAACCCGACAATCATAGCGGCTCCCTCCCTTACAGCCATTATATGCCACTATGATGTCCATGGTTCCTCCGCGCCTGATTCGTTTTAAAGGGTAACCCACCCGTTTTTGATTGCGATAATAACCGCTTGGGTCCGGTCTTCCACTTCCATTTTTTGCAGAATGCTGCTCACGTGATTTTTAACCGTCTTTTCGCTAATGAACAACATTTCGCCGATCGATTTGTTGCTTTTGCCTTCCGCCAGCAAACGCAGCACTTCAGCTTCGCGCCGCGTAAGCGGGCTGTTCGGCTGATGAATATATTTGACTCCGGCTTCCTTCGGACTCTGGTCTCCGCCGCCTATGCCGGCCGGATCGAGATAAGTCATTCTCCGGAGCTGGTTGATCAGCTTGCCCGTTACCTTCGGATGTATGTACGCATGGCCTGCTACAACCGACCGGATCGCATTGATCAGCGATTCGGCCTCCATGTCTTTAAGCAGATAACCGGACGCCCCTTTGCGAAGCGTCTCAAACACGTAGCTTTCATCGTCATGGATCGACAAGATAACGACCTTGATTTCCGGGAAAAACTCTTTCAGCCTCTCCGTCGCGACAACACCGTTCTCAATCGGCATATTGATGTCCATCAAGACCACATCGGGACGCAGCGAATTGCACAGCTCTACAACTTGAATCCCGTCGCCGCATTCACCGACTACTTCGAAATCTTTCTCCATATTTAAGATGCGTTTGACGCCTTCCCGCAGCAGTTGATGATCGTCGGCGATGACGATCTGTACGTTACGTTTCAATTCCATACCGCTTACTCCTCTCTTTGCTCTAAACCGATCGGAATGATCATCGTGAGCTTCGCGCCGGCACCCGGCTCGGATTCGATATCCATCCGTCCTTCCAGAAGCTCGACACGCTCCCGCATCCCCATAATGCCGAAATGCGAGCTTCCTTTTACGATCTTTACTTCCAGCTTATCGAGCGCAAACCCGACTCCGTTATCTTTTACGACTACTTTCACCATTTGCCTCTGATATGTAATTTCCACATTCACCCGGGTAGCCTTGGAGTGCTTCCACACGTTAGCTAATGCTTCCTGAATTAATCGGAATACAGCCACTTCCATTGCGGAGGGAAGTCTCGTCTCCACCCCGGCCACATCGAAGCGGACATGAATATAGGTGCGATCCTCGAAGTCCTGAATATATTTGCGAAGCGTTGGAATGAGCCCCAAATCGTCAAGCGCCATAGGCCGCAGGTTAAAAATGATTTTGCGCACTTCCTCCAGGCCGAGCCGTACGGCTCCCTTCAGATCCTTAAGCTCATCCTTCACCGAGCCATATTCCTCGCGGTCGATCATACGTTCTGCAATTTCGGAACGAAGTACCATATGGGCCATCGCTTGCGCAGGTCCGTCATGAATTTCCCGGGCGATCCGCTTGCGCTCCTCCTCCTGGGCGAGGATAATTTTCAGGCCAAGCAGCTGCCGGTTTTTGGCTGATTCGAGGATACGGGTCACCTGATTCAAATCACCTGACAAATACTGGAGCACAACGTTCATTTGACTGACAAGCGCTTCGGCGCGTTCTATCGTTTTATCGGAATTTCGGATCCGTTTTTGCAGCTCATCTCTTCTCGCTCTCAAGTGATGCTCTTTTTCCCGGGCCATAATAAGCTGGAGCTGCATCTGCGTGGCTGCCTCATAAGCAACCCGAATGTCTTCCTCCTTGAAACGGTGGAAGTCCCGGCTCACTTCCGTAAGACGGATGCGGGAACGTTTATATTCCACTTCGAGCTTGTCTACTTGGTCAATGGTGTGAGAGACTTCTTCCATCACCTGGTGAAGTTCCTTGTTTAGCGCCTCCCACTCGTTACGGGCGCTTTCGCAAATCTCAAACATTTGATATTTGCTTGATTCCATGACACCAATCGCATTTTTAATGACTTTGTCGATCGCGTCGAATTGCAAGCTAACCCGTGCCCCTTTACCCATTTTTTGACCCTGAATCCTATACTACCATATTTCGACCGGTTTGGAGTGGATAATTGGCCCTAATTTAACGGTACAGGAGGTTTACCTTGCCCTTGCGAGCCATAGCGAAATCGGGCTTTTTTCCCTCCCTGTGGGCAGGCTGCGCAAGATGATTATCATGCTTTGGAAAGCCCGCCTCCGCTAATCAGTTAAAGCGAAGGCGGCTTCCAGGCTACCGCTCAAGTACGAATGAATCCATCAGATCATTTCCTAACAAAAGCCTTTTATTGCAGCGTAACCGAACGAGTCATCTCGTCCCATGTCACTTTCCAGCCCATATTCTCGGCGATAATCCGCAGCGGCACCATCGTCCGCTCCGTCATCAAGACCGGCGGCACTTCCGCCGTAATCCGTTCTCCATCGGCAATGAGGTCTTTCTTATCCAGCCACAACTCGATGAGATGGTTGTCTTTCATAATCACTACTTTACGCTCCTCGTCGACCCAGGTCAATTTTCCTCCCATCGCTTCCACTACAAAGCGGACCGGTACGAGCGTATTTCCTTCGACAATGACAGGCGCTTGATCCAATTGAAGCTCGGCTCCGTTCACCGTCAACGACTTCTGGTCGATCGTCAGCTTCACCGTGTTTTTCGATGGCTCGGTCTGGTTGGCATAATGGAACGTGAAGTCGTCGAACAAGATTTGCCCTTTCATCCCGCGCCCGCTATGCCCGTTTTCCGGATTGGCCACATAGATCCTGTTCACGGTGATCGGATACGTCAGGTTGTGTTTTTTCAGATCCGCGCTAACGACTTTCCAGTCCGTGAAGTCGGTATTCTCCGTCAAGCTGATCAGCTTGGGCAGGCCGCCGGAGCTATCCTGAATTTCCGCACGAATCCAGTTGCGGCTGTTGTCACCCTTTACTTTCAGGCTGAGCGACTCCGGACTTCCTTCAATCCTCAGACCGCCCATGAAGGTAGCGTAAGCGACTGTCGTTTTCGTTCCTTGGGTAAAATCGTATTGGAGGGCGAGCGCCTTGTTGGCAGACGCTCCTGCACCTTCGGTCACCTTGTATACGGTACCGGTTACGCCTTCCGTCGACGAAAAGGAAATCGGCGTAGCACCTTCAAACGATTCCACGATCCGCTGGTCCGCGATCGGAAGGGTCAGCATGGCGGAAAATCCGTCATACCGGGCAATCATCCGGCCTTCCTTCACGTTAGGATCGATACTGTCTACAGTCAGCCGGTCCCCTTCCATCCGTCCTTTGAACCCGATAAACTCCCATTGGAGCGCGTCGGCCGGAACACTGCCGGTTTTGCCGGATTTGGAGGTCGCTTTCACCGTCATTTTATAGATCGAGTTCCGCAGCAGCGCCGTGGAAGAGGCGTCGATTTTCAAGCTGGCAATATCTTCGCCGCCAATTACCTCGATATCCAGACTCTCCGCGGCTTGTCCCACTTTGGCGGTCAGCGTAGCTTTGCCGGTTGCCTTGGCTGTAAATGTGCTTCCCTCAAACGTCCCGATCGGCTGCGACGCCGTCCATATCGGCGATAACCGCTCGGGGTCCAGCGGGTTGTAAAACACATCGTACGCTTTCTCAATGCCGTACGTTGCTTTTTGCCCGATAAACAAAGCTGTCGGGCCTTGAAGGCTCATGCCTTTAGCTTCCCCTTCAGGTGACAACGAATAAACACCGATTCCGTTGACTACAGGCCGCTCGTATCCGACATCGGTTAGCAGCGTCGTATGGAAATCGCCGAGCTTCCGTGTCACCATCTGGGTCGAACCGCCACCGTCCAGGTTCATTCCTTTCCACACGCCAATTTTGATCATCAGCTGCTGCAATTCGGCCAGTGTCGCTCCTGCGCTTGAACCGCCCTCATCCAAAGTGATCAGATACACGTAACGCTCGTCCTTGGAGTAACCGATCGCTGTCCGCGCTCGGTTGTACTTTTCATCCACCCCGCCCCGGGAAAAAGCGGTCGGCTGTCCCTGATCCACCAGTATGGTATGTCCGCCGATCATCGTTTTAAACCCGCCGACATCATACGATTTGCCCGGGTCCTGTGCGAACATCTTGTAATCGGCCACGATGGGGTCCCCGACCTTCAAATGCTGACGGACGAATTCGTCGGCTTTGCCTGATGCTCGGAGAATATATCCGTCCTCGGGAGGCATCATGTCCAAAATACCGGTTGGCTTAATCTCTACAACTCTATTGTTGCGCACCAGCACTTCGGTCGGTACCGTCGTCCCGTCGTTAGAGCGGTTGACGTCTCCCCAGGCGCTCGTATACATATACAGTCCATCGATCAGGCTGTGTACGCCCTCCTGATGAATGCCGTCATCTTCATACCAGTAATAGGTTTTGTTTATTCCGCCAAGCGGATAGGAGGCGCCGTCTCTCGCTATCATTTTTCCTTGGAAAGCAAAAAGATCGATAACCGGTTTGTTTTCTTTCGTGAGCGCAAACGAGTACCAGCCCGGCATGTCAATGGTCGTCGACTGCAGCTTGCCATCCGTGATCTGCGGCCCCATCGGAACCCCGTCCGCCTGCATATTGAAGAAATCGCCATTCACCGCCGCCGTAGCTTCCGTTTCGTTGGCCATTTTCCGTACACTTTGTTTTTTGGTATATTTCCCTCCCGTACCGACGATCGTGTCGAGCTTGACGTACGGATTTTGCAAGTCTACTTCTACGACATTCGCTTTCACCGTTACCGGCTTTTTGGCTCTATCAAAACTCCAGACATATTTTCGCAAAATAGCGCCATACGTAAGCGGGTCCTGCGTTACCATCGTGACTTGGGAATCAGCGGCCGATGCGGCCTGTAGGGTAGGAGGGGTAAACAACGGGTGCACCGCAATCGTAGCGGCCAGCACAAGTGCCGTCCAACCTTTGAATCTCTTGCTTTTCTTCTGCCTGTTGTCTTTGAGCTCTAGCAATTTGAATCTCCTCTCCGAATCTCTCTATCTCTCTCCATAATTGTTGCATAACAATATAGACTCCGTTTTTCCCCAAAAAGTTACGTAGGACCGGACGGATCACGATGTTTTTAGAGAGATTGAACTAGAGAGACTGTCGAACCTACCCGAATCTCCTATACCATTCGGGCCTATAGAACGATTTATGGGGTATTTTCCGAGCAACTCTATGATTTTTTTGGAAGGGGTTCTAATGGATTTGGGAGATATGCCTACAAAGGCGACAGAAGTTGTTGAGATGGAGATTTGGAGGGAGCGGACGATCGAATTAGGTTTACGCTTCCATACCAAAAAACCACCCGTTGCGGGGTGGTTTTTGTGACTATTCGTATCGCGTATGCTAATCCTTACGCGTAAGCGTCTTGTTTCAGCTTGTCCGCCTTGTCTGTGCGCTCCCAAGGTACATCCAGATCCATACGGCCAAAATGTCCATAAGCGGCTGTCTGGCGGTAAATCGGGCGACGAAGATCAAGTTCTTTGATGATGCCGGCCGGGCGAAGGTCGAAGTTATTACGGATCACTTCAACCAACTTCTCTTCGCTGACTTTGCCTGTTCCGAACGTATCCACAGCAATGGATACCGGGCGGGCTACGCCGATGGCATAAGCGAGTTGAATTTCGACTTTATCCGCCAAGCCTGCTGCTACGATGTTTTTGGCAACGTAACGAGCGGCATAAGCTGCGGAACGGTCAACCTTCGTCGGATCCTTACCGGAGAAAGCGCCGCCGCCATGACGGGCATATCCGCCGTACGTATCCACAATAATTTTACGGCCTGTCAAACCTGCATCGCCTTGAGGACCGCCGATAACGAAACGGCCTGTCGGATTGATGAAGTAGTTCGTATGCTCATCCAGCCACTCTGCAGGAACGACCGGTTTGATTACATGCTCTTTAATATCGCTTTGAATTTGCTCAAGCGTTATTTCTTCTGCGTGCTGAGTCGATACGACAATTGCGTCAACCCGAACCGGCTTATCGCCTTCGTATTCAACCGTAACTTGGGTTTTGCCGTCCGGACGCAGATAAGGAAGCGTGCCGTTCTTACGAACTTCAGACAGGCGGCGCGACAGGCGGTGAGCCAAAGCGATCGGCAGCGGCATCAGCTCGGGCGTTTCGTTAACCGCAAAACCAAACATCAATCCTTGGTCGCCGGCGCCAAGAGCTTCGATCTGCTCGTCCGTCATCGTGCCTTCTTTGGCCTCGAGCGCTTTGTCAACGCCCATGGCAATGTCGGCGGATTGTTCGTTAAGCGAAGTCAATACAGCGCAAGTAGTAGCGTCAAAACCGTACTTCGCACGGGTATAACCGATCTCTTTAATCGTATTGCGGGCAATCGCCGAAATATCCACGTAATCCGCAGAGCTGCTGATCTCGCCAATAACGAGAACCAAGCCTGTTGCTACCGATACTTCGCACGCTACGCGCGCATTAGGGTCATTGGCCAAAAACGCATCCAAGACTGCGTCAGAAATTTGGTCGCAAATTTTATCCGGATGACCTTCCGTTACCGATTCCGAAGTGAACAAACGCCGACCGTTCCTCAAAGTCATATCGTGTGCCTCCTGCATCTAATGGTTACTTGACTGCTGCAGGTGTGTAGCATCAGTCATAGTTGGTTACTCTAAGTACGAAACTCAGGAATAGCGAACCTACATCTCCGCTATAGCAAAAAAGGAACCTTTTCCACTAGGAAAAGGTTGCTTCGCAAGACCTTCAGTTATTGATGTTACTGGATTTGCCCGGCTCTGTCAATAAATGAATATAGTAAAAATATTGCAATACTCGGAGAGTTAGTGGAGTCCGAAAAGGGTCTGTTCCGCTTGCTGGACAAGGCGTCTGGTGATCGCTCCACCGACAGCTCCGGTATCGCGGGATGTTATATGTCCCCAGTAATCTTCCTTGATCGAACCGGCGGAAATGGTACCCAGTTCAGTTGCAAATTCTACGTTCCCCATTTGTGCTGCGTGTTGACCGACAGGCAAGCCCAGTTCGGCGGCGATTTCGTATTTCATCTGATCGATGGCTTGATGACATTCCGGTACGATTTTACGATTGCTGGCCATATGGTAAACCTCCCTTGAATGGTATACCTGTAGTATGACCCCGCTTCAAACGTTCACCCGTATCGATTACTGCTAAAAGGGGCAAAATTATGGAGCGGATTTCGTTCCATCCTCTTTTAGCAAAATGTAGCTCCCGCGTACCATGACGTAGATCTCGTCCTTGTTTTTAGGATCAGGCTTAATACCGCGCCCCTCCCGAGGGAAAATGAGTAGGTGGTTATTGTCAATTGCAGTTCCGGCAGGTATATCCTTACCCGAGGTTACATCGGGAATACCGTCATCGGAGCTTACTGCAATCGTTTTGCCTGTACGGACAATCACTTCCGTCCCGGCTCCCGCATAGAGCACTTGACCAGCCCCTAGTTTAATGACTTCAAGGGTGGGAGCGGCTCCTGTCGAGGCAGGCGGCTGCACCGTCGTACCGCCGGTCGAATTGGACCCGCTTTGCAGCTCCTGCTTTACTTTATTGATTTCCGCCAAAATCAATTCTTGAATACGTGCTTCCGAAATCGTCGAGCCGGTATTTCCTTGCTGTCCGCCCGTTTGTCCGCTGTTCCCCGTCCCCGTCGATCCCGTCCACTGGCCACCCGTTATTTTCTTAAGTTGTTCATCCAAGTAGCTCTTCGTAACTAACGGGTCTTCCGCACTCCCCGGCTGCACCGCACCATCCGCCTTCGATATAATGGCAGCTTGCCCTATGTATACTCCCGTTAGCACGCCTATTCCAATAAGTCCTGTTAGTAGAAGTTTTTTCTTCAACACCATTGAATTGATCGCCTCCTGACTTTATTTAGATTCGACGTTGGAAAAAAGAATCCTTTCGACTGGGGGAAGTCGAAAGGATTCAAGGAATTATTCAGAGTAGACAAACCAGTCAAGACCTTTGCTTGCAATTAATTTCTTCTGACCTTGGAATTGCTGGTAGATGTTAAGATTCATTTTCTTCAGATAAGACACTTTATATATAAATTCTTTGTCGTTGTTAATAAGCTCTATCTTGTTGGAACCTAGTTGTAGTGTACTTTTCGGGTCGATCGTACCGTCTTTAGTTTTCTCAATATCTAATGCCCATTCAACTGTTGCTTTACCATCAGCATCAACAATTTCCATAATAAGCTTATAATCTGAAGTTTCGACTTCGTATTGCATATTCTTTTCCAGTTCATATTCAATTTTTAATTTCAACAAATTATCTTCAACAGGCGTACCAACACGTTTTAGATTTAGTGTGTAAGGGAAAATATCGATTTCTTTTAAAGAATTTTGAACACTTGTCTTCTCTTGGGGGAGGAAAAATGAAACCGCACTGACGTATGCATCAGGCTTGCCATCTAACTTTGTATATTTACCTTCTGTTATTCCTTCTCCAAGTAACAGTTGAGTAACGTCTTCACCTTTATTTTTAGCTACGCTTGCCCAGACGAACAATAAGGCTTTACCAGAAGGCCCAATCTTAGTTTTAATCTCAGATAGTGTTGCTGGATAAACAGTTCCGTCCGATCCTTTAAAATGCCCGACAAGCTTAGATAAATCATTCGCCCGTTTTTCAAGATTTTCAACCTCAACTTGGGCAGTGATTATATCTGAACTCTTGCCTTTGAAATTATGAAATGCATGTACAGTGTAATCCCCGCTTCTTCCAATCCCGCCTATTTTATAGTGCTCGTTAGCGTTGACTAATGGAACACTGTCTAATTTCGAATCCAATTTGAACTGGACAAGATCATTTAATGTATCATTCGTTTTGCCTGAACTATCGGACCCTCCAACTTTCTCTTGTAAATGAATGGAGAGTGTTGAGAAATCATAGGTATAAGGAATTGAACCAAGTAGCTGGATACGTACTTCGCTGTTTGGCTGTAATCCAATTATATTATCTGTTTGAATAACTTTTACATCAACCTTAACGGAATTATCCAATTGAATATATCCTGTAAGATTCGGTAGTGGTAATGATTTATTTTCCTTACTTTGAAGCAGCAGTGAGGCTATAACCAAATCATCGTCTTCCCACGGCACTCTCTGAATTGCTTCAAGTTTAGCAATATAGGACCCATCAGAGTTCGAAAAAGACTGTTCTTTCTCTGTAGACAATTGCTCATCAGTCGCTTTCGGAATTGAAAACTCCCCCACGACTACATTTGAGCTATTATTACTACCTGTATCAGTTGGTTCAGTTATAACCAATTCCCATCCATCATTAGATATAGATCTAGGCAACTTGCCACTTAATGCAATTTCCTTTTTCATAAGTGGATCAATCGTTGTATTTTCATTCACACCATTTGCCTGTAAAGGATAAAGCAATCCGTCAGCCGTTCGAATCATAAACTTCACAGCTGGAAGCTTTAGGCTTCTCGTATCTTTGTTTTGTAACTCTAGCAGCAATGTTGGTAAGTAATTCTCCTCATTGCTACTGATTGTCGCTTTTTTTACAAATGCCTGAAAAGATGTCTTTGAGATTTTAATATTTGCTTTAGAATTGGCGGGGGTTACGGTGCTGTAATCGCTAGGAACAGTTAATGTCCCTAAAGTCCTTTGATAATCTGCAGCAGAAAAATCCCATTTTATAACGGTAAATGTGAGATCAGATAAGTTAAGAGAAGGAGTCACCTGAGTGGAAAATTGAATCTCTTGTGAGCCCCCTGCCGGGATGATGTTTTTATCCTTATCTTGCGGCACAACATTTACTGTGAATTTTGCACCCGTGGATGATTGTACACGAATCCAATAATCGATAAACTGAATATCACTAGCTCCACCATTTACCGCTTTAACTGTGAATGAAACAAGATTTTGATCCGAACCTGAAGTTAGCCTCACATTGGTTAACTCAAAATAGCTGCTGTCATTAATCTTAACCGATCCGATTGAAGGAATATCGAAAGTACCATGTGTTTCTGATATTGCACCTTCAGCGTATGTATAAATAGGGGCCGCTCCAGTAATTAGAGTTAATGCAAGTACAGAGTGCATAGCCAATCGCTTAAATCTTATTGAATGTGCCATATAAAGCCTCCTTTTTAATAATTCTCTTACATTAATAGACGAAGTATTTCTATTTTTGTTTCGGATTTGTTCAAAATACTTTAAGCGAGACTCCATGTAAATTCCCTTTCTTCCAAAGTCTCCAAGGCTAAATTTCATTTTTTCTTTAACAAATCTACCTTCGGGTAACTTCGTCTATTTAATTAAAGGTTCCAAGCCCATCTTTCCATACTCATGTTCACTTGCCTCCTGAGCAATGTTCCACAATTTTTCAGCTTATAATTTCCTTATAGAGTAGAGAACTGAAATTTCTTGGAGGGCGAAAGCCTTCCAAGAAATTTCAGCTCCCCCTTCATCCAACCGTACGTGAAGTTTTCCCTCATCCGGCTTTCCGATGTTCTTCTTCCTTCAGCGTTACGGTACTTTCTTAGCCGAGGTATAGTACGTTTTGGAGTTGTTGAGCTTTTTACTTTGGCGTAGTTAGTCTTTGGGGCATTCAATGACTCTTACCTCCTCCCGTACATGAACAAAGTAGGGTATTGGCTTTCGCCGCCCTTTCCTCCATGAGGTTTTGTTGTCCTCACTTCAAAGGTAATATGGCCCCCTCCGACTGCCTTCCCTAAGCTCTCCACTTCACCTTTCGGGCTTATAGGTTTGCTCCTTACAAAAAAAATCGTGCGGGGGAGGGTATCCCTAGCAGACACAACTTTCTCAGCATGCCGATCCCCATACACCGGAGAGTTCTTCCGCGCTTGCGTTTCCAAGGGCTTCACGTGTTCCGTTGCCTTCGCCCAATCGCTCGGGGCTCGGCACTCTCTTGTCCCGAAGGGATCCTTTTTGACGATGCGGCAGGATTCACTTCGATGTTACGGCCTGCTGATTTGCTCGCACTCCCGAGAGGGTTACTTTGTTACGGGGCTTTAGCCTTAGGATTTCTCCACCAACCGCCCGTCAGCTACGAGGCGACTTGGCTCTTACCTCGACCGGACTTTTCACCGGTAGTTGTGCCTAGTTGGCTAGGCGCAACAACAAAAAGAGACCCTGAAGGGTCTCTTCTGTTACTTGCTATTAGCGCAAGTCGACGTGAGTAGATTTGCTTACTCCGCTACCTGCAGTCGCTTTAACAGTAAACTGTACAGCGCCATTCAAGTTAGTAACTTCACCAGTAGTCGAGTTGTATATTACTGCAACAGCGTTTCCTGCAGCATTTACAGCATCCTCAACAATATATCTGACACCTAACAGATTGTCATATGCTGTAATATCAGTTTGTGAACCGTACTCATTACCATAGTTATCCTTAGGCTTCAAAGCCATGTAATCACGAAGGAATGTATGAGTAACTGTTGATGATTTAAAGTTCGTGTTAGCCGACATACTTGCAACTGAAACTGCATCATCTTTAACTTCCACATTCAAGGTTGCAGATTTCGCGATTCCTTTAATATCCCTGAAGTTAACAGTTACGGTTGCGTTACCTTTCTTGTTACCAAGAATGAAAGCATTTCCGCCACTTTCTTTTGTTACTACAACATCATAAGTAGAACCTGTCACGCTCATTACACGGTTAGTCGAAATTGCAACAGTATCTCCCGCACCGTCTTTAGCAGAAACAGTGATCTTCTTAGCCAACTTGCTTGTGGCAGGATCTTTTTGAGCATCAGTCAGCAATTTGCTGTCTTGAGCCGCAAAGAGTGAAGATACACTAGTGATGCTGTACATCAATTCTGCGCTATCTGTAATAGCTTGAATTGATCTAGTTGTTGGGCTTGTAGCATCTACCCAATCAGTTGTTCCGACTTCTCTCTTAACAATTTTTGCTCCGTACAGCATCTTGCCTGTAACAGCGCCAGCTGCAGAATTAAACTTATGTCCGTCATTAAATGTCGAGAGAACATCTGCAGTATAGTAAGTTCCAGAAGGTGCAAATGTTGGCGCCGAAGCATTCGTAGACCTAGCCGTTACACTCAGGTTACTTGTTCCAACATCCGCTTGCGTGTAAACATATACTGCATATTCTACAGTTTTATTGTTTTCTCTGACCGAACGATCCAAAGTAGATGCAGTAGGGTCAACCGGTTTAATTTCTTTCAATTCTTGTTCGTATTGGTCATAAACCTTTACAGTAACATCCGAAGTAACAGCGGCAGTACCATCGTTAAAGATCTTCTTAGCAGGTTCACCTGTCACTTTGAGACGATCTGGGTAACGAACTTTACCAATTTGGAATTGCTTGGTTTTGTAATCATTCACGCCCGGCTCTGTAATAGACAGAGTCAAGACAGCAACAGAATGCTCAGTTGCATTTACTCTTGTAACGTGAATTTTACCCTTATGCTCGCCCGATTTAACCAACTTCGGAGCGTATGCAACACCAGAGCCTCCAATGCGAATACGATCGAGGTTAACAGAGTCAACTAGATCATCCAAGGAAAGTTTATTCCCTTGCTCATCATAAGCAATCACAGGGATATACTTGTCAGTATCACGCTCTGCCAGTACATCGTTGTAATCACCAAACTCGACTTTATTTGCAACTTTCGCAGAGCTTACTTTAACTGTAGCAGTAGCCGAAGATCCACCTGCGTAAACATTTACAGTATAGTCTCCACTCTTATCAATCCGTTCTTGAAGGGATACACGAATTTCTCCAAAGTTATTGTTATCATAATCGCCATACTCAGCTTTAATATCTTCGTTGTACGGGTTGACGTTAGTATAAATGTTAACAATAGCGTCAGTGTCATCGTATGCAACTGGATTTCCAAATTGATCGTATTGAGTCAAAGGAATAATAGCTGTGTCACCTTTGGAAGACAAAGAAGTTTTGCCAGATCCATATTTGACATCTTGAAGCTCAATTTTTGTAACAAACGGCTTTGTTCCAAGTTTGAAGTTTTTGCTTGTCATGACGCGACTTTCATTCTCTGTAATATACACAGGAATAATAGTTTGCCCTGGAATCGTTTCATTCGGAGAAGTTCTCAATGTATCGATTGTCAAGACAAGATAGTCACCATCTTTAGTCAAGTTGCTAGTAAAACCTGGGGTGTTAGCTGTAAAAGATCCGGCAGACAAAGACACAGCTTCATCATATTGGTTCTTAGCTACAATCTGAACCCGAGCCTTTTTAGACTGAGCAATCGTATCATTAGAGTTGACGAAATCAATGGATTTTACAACTTCTTTTTGAG
Source organism: Paenibacillus oceani (assembly GCF_014705615.1). Lineage (GTDB taxonomy): Bacteria > Bacillota > Bacilli > Paenibacillales > NBRC-103111 > Paenibacillus_AB > Paenibacillus_AB oceani. Next base: position 66,815 of record NZ_JACXJA010000021.1, on the reverse strand, counting down.
CGCTGAATTCAGCAGTTGCTTTATCGATTTCACCCTCGCCCAAGTTAGAGATCGTTACGCTGTAATTTGCTTCAATAAGTTTGCCATCTTTCAACGTAAGAACAGCAGACTTCTTATCGTCAGCCCATTTAACATCAGTCGCAAGTTCCGTCGAACCTCTTTTAAGAGTAAGCTTTGCTTTAGATGTATCTACATCTCGATCCAAAGTTACCTCGACTTTTTGAACACCTACTGCTTTAGCTTCTTTAACGGAAACCTTAGCCGGTTTTACCAACTCATCCAAAACTTCTTTAGCTGCATAAGTAGCCTCTACCAATTGAGCGCGGATCGCTGGCTTCGTGAAATCAGTGTTAGCAGCGTCAGGGAGCAAGCCGTTAGCAACTGCAGTTGCTACATAACCTTTAGCCCAGTCGGATACATCACCTTTTACTTCAGCGTCAGTTTTAACTGTCAGGCCCAAAGCGCGAACAGCTACAGTAGCCAGTTGCTCAAGAGTAACGTCGCCAGACGGATCAAAGACGCCATCTGCTACTCCGTCCATGATCATTGGCTTCACTTTGGAAACGGCTTGGATGAATCCAGCAGACCAGCGGTCAGCAGCTACGTCAGTGTAGCTAGTACCGGATTGAACTTCCAGTTTTTTCAGCAAAGCAACGATTTTAGCGAGTTGCTCACGGGACATGTTAGCTTCCAGTTCGGAACCTTGACCAGTACCGTCTTTATCAAAGATGCCAGCAGCGATCAAAGCATCCAATTTTTCTTGAGTCGTCAGCTCAGCTGCAAATGCAACCGATGCGAACATGGACGACACCATAGCTGTTGCTACGAGTACAGACAAACTTTTCTTCATAACCTTTTTTTCTCCTCCTCGATTTACATTCGATGTTTGAGAGTTTAATTTAATTTGTAAGCTCTTATTACTCATCGGCCGATTCACCCCCTTCCCAGAGTCGAGCACTACTTCCTATTGGGACTCTGCAACTTCTGTCGCAGAAACTAGTAAACTGTCGAAATAGATAGCTAGAAATGTAGACACCACTTTAACATTATACAATGGTGCATCATTACCGTAAAGCATAATTTGAGAAAATGTCCCACTGCGTTCAGGTTTGTGCCGCTGTGTTTCATGTTCCACCTATATAAACGCAGCGTTTCGGTAAAAGTTGCGACGTTTTGAAAAATAATTTTTCTTATGTGTTCCGTTCATCACCAACTTCGGATTATCCGTCGTAGCGTATGTCTTGGGGTATATCGTGTCGGCTACGAAACTAAGTATACCTGCATCTATCACATCCGTCATTACTAAGTATTTTCCATGTAACCTCCAATCGTTCATAAAAAAAACAAGCTGAGGATTTAACATCCAACAGCTTGTTTAAACAGCTTATTTCGGCACTTTGCCTTGGCTGCGCATAACGCGCATCGCAACTACGGAAGCTTCCGCACGCGTAAAGGTTTCGAGCGGATCGAAACGTACGGTCGCTTTCTTTTGTCCCTGCAGCAGTACGTTCTCTTTTCCTTCGATAAAACCAGCCTTCTCAACAGCTTCTACCGCGGTCCTCGCGTATACATCAATATTGTCCGCATCTGTAAAAGCCTTGCGCAAGCTGGCAATCAGCTTGTTTTGATCGGCTTCCGAAGGCAGCTTCAGATTGGCCGCACGGGCAATCATAACAGCGGCATCCTGGCGTGAGATCGCGTTGTCAGGCATAAACCGGCCTTGAGCGGCACCGCGGACGATACCGGCTTTGGCAGCCGTCTCGATATACTTGTAGTCGTACAGACGCGTCAACAAGTTGACTCGGGTGACGTCTGTAAACGTAGGAACATCCGAGTATTGAAGCGGAATATCAAAGATCTTCACCAGCATCGTAGCGAATTCGCCGCGAGTGATCGGAGCATTCGGAACGAAATTGGAGCTCTCCTGATTCGACATGACCCCTCTGGCATACAACGTATCCAGCTCGTTGCGGGCCCACGGATGCCCGGTAACGTCGTCAAAGCTGTGCTCCATATACATAACCTGATAATACCCGAACGTGTCTACCGGAACGGTGATGGTGTTTTTAGCCGCATCCACCACCCCGCCGATGTTTTTCCAGCGCCATTGAACAATACCTGTGTAATCTTCATAAATATCGAAGTGATACACGGTCAAATACTTCCAGGCATCATCACGGATTGCCGGATCATACTTAAGGGTAAGCGTTCCTCGTTGGGTCGGTATCACTTGGTCTTTACCGTTTCTTACATAGAACTCTTCCTGGTCGTACGGCAAACGGCCGCTGCCGCTCAGCGCTTTGACCATATCGGTTTCCGTTTCTTTAATCGTACCGGCGTCAATCCAGATCAGATTACCCGCAGGACGGAAACGTGCCGTCGGCTCGGTCAACATCAATTTGCCCAAACCGGAGATCATCGGATTCGGATTGGAATACTGGTTGTCATACGGAGCCGGGTGTTTATACTTGTCTACACGGCCATCGAAGCTGTTGGCGATGCCGAACAATATTTTACGATCGGACGTTAAATATTTGTTAACAGCATTCTCGTCATTGCGCATGAAGTTGGTTCCTCTCGGGAACTTCAGCGTGACTTCGCCGTTAAAAGCGGTCATCGTCGGTTTCAAAGCCGTTTTGAACTGGGCCCCGTCGACGGTCGTATTGACGTTATACAAAACAAAGCTGCCATTGATTTTGTCTTTACCGCGGTTAACGGTAAATTTAATCGAATTTTTACCGGACTTCAGATCTTTTACTTCATAATAATAACGCTTCTTCTTAATACCGTTGTCATTGACTTCACGTTCGACAGCAGCTTCTTTGCCGAATACGACAGAAGTCGCCCCTTCCGCTTCCAGCTCAATCTCCAAATAGTTGCTGTTGATCGTTGCCTGATCTTCGCCATTTGTATTTTTGGTTAGGACTGGCGATTTGATCACGTATGGCAACGGTTCGCGGACAATCGTAATCGTACGGGTGACCGTGACTCCCGAAGCGTTAGTTACGGCAAACTCGAATACGGTCTGACCTTTAGGCGCAAGCGGAATTAGATTCGACTCGAATTGTCCGGTAGCCCCGCTGATGGATCTGAAGTAGCCAGGGTTGTTCACAGCCGGTTCAGCCGATCCGAAGCTCGCTCCGTAACGGCGATCATACTTGACGACAGATAAATTATTCTCATCAATCGTCCGGGTCGTAATCTTAATATCCGAACCGTTGGCAAATTGACCGGAGAACGATACAAACGATTCGCTGGTCGCAAACGTTTCCGGAGTGGTTCCTGCGATAAACTTTTTGACGTCGCCGGTTTCAATCGGTTTTATCGAAAGAAACTCCGGCGCATCCGTGCTGAACTGGAAGATTTCATACTCACTGGTTGCTACAAGCACGGAATTGATGGTGATGTTGAACTTAATTTTGTTTCGGCCTTCATTCAGAGCACCCAGCATAAAGGTAAAGGTGCCGTCAGGACTCATGTTAATGGCTTTTGCAGCGTCATTGACGAAAACTTCCACTTTGTTGGTCGTTCCATTCAAATCCGCTCCAACCGGAATATTAATGGTCCGGCCCGATACGCATCCGCCGCCAAGACTGCATGTAATATCCGTTCCCGGATTTTTTACGACCATTCCGTTATAGATGTTGTTCAAAATAATGTAAGGCGTGTTTGTGATGATAAAATCGTAGCTTTTACGTCCGGACAAGTTCTCTCCGACTTTGTCAGCCGAAGTCGTGTTTTTCGGTACGAACGTAATTTTACGAGAGCCGTTAGGCGTTGTTTGACCTAGGTTTAGCGTAAAAATGTTGTAAATCGTCGAGGACGAAGTATCGGCCGTTAACGTCTGATCGGGAACGGAGCTTGCCAAATACTCGCCGATGTATACGTTCATACCGGTAGTCAGCTTGTTAGCGAACACTTTAATATCTACCGGCAGCTCGGTAATCGGATTCGTTCCTGCATCCGACAGACGCACATTATTGCTCTCTACATACTCCACATACGGCAAGTTAGGATCGACATAACTAAAGTTAAAGGTTGTAGCAGGTGCGTCATCGTCCGACATATTATAAAAACGGAATTGGACAACCTGGTTCCGGTCCGATGGAATCGTCAAATCGGCAGAGAAATCGTAAACCTTGTACTTGCCAGGCTTCGACCAGGTCGAGTTTTCATTCAGCTTGGAAGCCGCTCCGCTGTTCGTATAGTTAAACGGATTGCCTACCGGTTGATTATTATACAACAGTTCAAGTGTGTAGCTGCCACCCGACAAGGTGCCCGGCTTTTTAAAGAACAGTTTTCTGCCGGCTTCAATCCGGTCCGCCGTAATATTGATATACTGCGTCGGATTGTCCGTAGGCGTGTAGCGCAGCTGATAAGAAGCTTTCAGCGAATTCGAGCCGAAGTTGGTTCCAGTCACGAGAATCTCGTTCGAGCCGTCTTTAAGCTCCGCAAAACCGCCTGGGAACGGATCTACGACACTAAACGGATACTGCCCAAGCAGTACTCCGTTATGCGAGATGCGGAAGAAATAATTGCCTGCAGCGAATGCAGGGATTGTAGAAAAATCAAATTTAGCCGAGTTAGTGCTTGGATCTACAGATACCAGCTTCGCATTTCTTGCCATCGTGCCGTCTTCGTTGGTTACGGTAGCGGACAAGCCGGAAGTCAGTCCTGTTCCGTTAACGGTAATAATCGCCGTGCTCAGCTCCGTTGGACGCACCTGTGGAATGGATACGCTTGAAACCTCACCAACCGGTCCTGTCGCAAGCACATGGATCGAATTAGCAGTAGTCGAACCAAACTTATAAGGCTTAGGAGCCCCCGCAGCAGATCCGTCCGGATATTTCAACTGCTTATCGAAATTCAGCTCATAATTGTCTCCGGGTACAAGATTGTTTTGAGTCGGGATCGTAATGATCAAGGCACTATCCCTTGCCTCTATTACAGTAGCATTAATAACATTTCCCGGTGCCGGAGCACTTGTATTCAAATTAACCAATCTTACATTTGTATAGTCCGCAGGTATCGTCCCCAAGTTCGTACCCGCAAAATACAACGTAGTTGGGGAATTGCTTTGGGTAATCTCCGTTTGTCCTACCATCGAAAGAATTGGATCTGCCGGATCTTTCTTGGCGATCGTAAACGTGCGCTCCGTAAGAACCGATCCGTTATAGATTACTTTGAACTTATATAGCCCTTCCGTCTGGATAGCCGGTATCGTGAACTCATAGTCCGTACCGCCAGCATGGGTAGCTACGGCCGTTCCAACCGGCTGGCCCTTCAAGTCTGTTACCGCCAACGTAAGATCGCTCGCGTTCGTTACCGTTTTGTCCAAGGTTAATACTCGGGGCGTCGTAGTCAGATCATCCCCGGCTTTACCCATGAGATAAGGTGGATTCAAAGTAACGTCGTTTGTAATATTGGCAGCACTCGTAATCACAGGGAAAGTGGCAGGATCAGTGACCGTGACTGTAATCATAAAAGGCTGCTTGTTCAGCTCGGTCGAGCTGTTTTTGACCGTTGCATAATAAGGGCTATTGCTTTGTGTCATCGAACCGGCAGCCAAAGAATAAACCGCCGCTGATTTGGTCTCGTTAATATATACTGGCACAATTCCAGTTGCTGTGCCCACAGTTGTTCCATTTTTATCCGTGATATGTAGCAAGCTCGACGTGCTCAATTCTTCCCCAGTCACAATCAAATGCGTAGCACTATGCGAGTCCCCGATAATCGTCGGAGATATCGCATTCGCCTTCGGCGCCGCCTGCGCGCCCGACAGATTATAAGGTCCGAACTTTTGTCCGCCGACCAATACTTCCACAAAGTTATACTGGAGCGTACCGGCAGTCGTCAGATCGTTTTTCAGCAGCGCAGAGATCGTGACGTTGTTGGAGCCGACCGTAGGGCTTTTGATCAGTTCCTTCTCAACCCCGGTAAAATCTTTAATCTTGGCCCCGAAAGCAAACGGCTTCCCGTTGTCATAAATCAGGTTTTTACTCGTCTGATACGTCTTCGTGCTGTTAATCGCCATGATCGTCATCGGGTTGTCGCCCGGACGAAGCTTCATGTTGGCCGTAGATTGCGGCTTGTTAATATCATCGGCAAGGAAGAAAAATTCGCCGTTATTAATAAATGCGTTTTTCGGTTGAGCTTCGCCTTCCAGGTAAGCCCGAACTTCCGAAGCGTTTGGCGCGCTGCCGGAGATGTTGATCATCGTCGACTGCAACGGGTTGTCCGGGTAGATTTTACCGTCTTCGAATGGAACGCCGTTCACATTTATCGTCGACAAAGCCGTGGTCGGGGTAAAATACACCCATGCCGGCGCGGAAGCAATGACACTTGATGTCCCCAGCTTCACCACGATCCGGTTCAACCCTTCCGTCAGTTGAACGTTATTAAAAACGATATCGAACTGGCCGGTCTTTTGGGCTTTGTTGGCCTTCTCCACAACCGGAGTTTTCGTAGTCGTCATATTAGTGACTTCGTAATAAATCTCTGCAACCTGCGAATCGCTAATATTCTCAACCGAAGCCCGAATCGTATACGGCAGCGATGTAATACGCGGTACGCCAGCTGCATTCACATCCGGCTGGGTGTCAGTTACGTAGCTTGGCTGAGTGATGCTAATCCTTGCCGTAGCCGCAACCGCGGACATGGCCGGAAGCAGGCTCATCATCATAGACAGGATAAGAACGATGCTCATCCATTTTCGATAGGACTTTCTCAAAGCCGGTTCCTCCTTATAAAACGAATAAGTGCATGATGCGCGGGTTTGGGTAATTGCCTGTCGCCTACTATCAGTTCCTTCCTTCTCCTTCCTCTATATGTGCGGTTTTCCAACAGCATTAGACGTCCGACCCGCATGAAAAGTTTCCAATAGTTTTGTTATCGGTCGAAACGAGTCGAAATTTTAGAGCATGTGCAAAAAGAGGGCAACAAAAAAATCCCAGACTTTTCAGTCTCTGGGATTTTTTGCTTATCTTCTCTATATGTTACTTCGTCACGTTCTTCGAACGCGCCCGCAGAAACAAATTCAATACAGGACGCTTGCCCTTGCTGACGATGCCGATCGCCTCGGCCCCAAGCTGCAAAACGAATAAAATGACTGCGACAAAAACGAGCGCGACCCACTGCGACGTCTGCGACATCAGAACGGCACACAAGCCGAAGAAGATCGAGATTCCATAAATCACGAGCACCGTCTTGCGATGGCCGAAGCCCATTTGCAGCAAGCAGTGGTGTAAATGGTTTTTGTCCGCGACCGAAATCGGCAGCTTGTTCACCTTCCGGCGCACAATGGCGAAAAACGTATCCGACAGCGGCACACCCAAGATCAGAATCGGCACGATAAACGAGACGAGCGTCGCCTGTTTAAACCCGAGCACCGAAAGCGTGGCCAGACAAAAACCGAGGAACAGCGCCCCCGAATCGCCCATAAAGATTTTGGCCGGGTGGAAGTTGTAGAACAGGAACCCGATGATGCTTCCCAGCAGCAAAGCGCTAAACAAAATGACCGTTACGTTGCCCATCATAATCGCCATAACGAGCATGGTGCCATTCGCGATTCCGGACACGCCGGCCGCCAGGCCGTCCAATCCGTCGATGAGATTAACCGCATTCGTAACACCAACGATCCAGAAAATCGTAAGCGGCGCACTTAACCATTTGGTTTCAAATTCGGTGCCAAACGGCAAGTTGACCAAATCGATCTGAATATCTCCATAAAACACGATGACAAGCGCGGCAAGAATCTCGACCAGCAGCTTCGTCTTCGGCGACAAATCGAATCTATCGTCAAGCGCTCCGACCAGCACGATCATCGACCCACCGATCAGCAGAGCGGATGCGACTCTCCAGTTTAAATCATCCGTCATCGGCGCGATGACGAAAAAAGCTCCTACAAATGCCAAAAATACGGCTAGTCCGCCAAGACGCGGCATGATGCGCGTATGTACTTTGCGCTGGTTCGGCTTATCGACCGCTCCGACAAAGAAGGCAAACCTTTTAACTGCAGGCGTCAGGATGACGGCTAATACGCATGCTGCGATAAATCCAATGCCGTAGTAGTAAAACTCCATCCGACTTTCCCCACCCCCATCAATCTGTCTGCATATCCCCCAAAAATTCGTTTCTAATAGACCAACGGACCCATTATACTCCCAATCCTGAGGAAACACCAATGCGAAATTATGCAAAAACGGCTGTTTTTGGGCGGTTTTCATTGTGAAGTTGAAACTTTCCGAACATTATCATGGCGCCGACATGCGTATCGCCGTGTATCTCGCTTGGCCTTGCATTTTCATAGCTGAATCTGCAACAATGATCCTTGTTTTAACGAATACCGCCCACCATTGCGACGATCTGGCTCGCCGGCAACTGAGCCTGCTTCTTGAGACGTACAATAGCCTCCTGGTTGCGTTCCTTCCAGCCCGCCCGATCATCAAGAAGACGGAGCGCCTCTGTTGCCACCGTTTCCGATTCGAAGCTGCTAGTGGAGGCCGCCGCCTTTATACCGAGACGGTTCAGAAATTGGTCGATCTTCGGGTCATACGAGATCCCGATCAGCGGCACTTCCTGTGACGCGGCATAGATCAAGGAATGCAGCCTCATCCCGATCAACAGATCGCAGCCGCTGACCTCTGCCAGCATATCTTGCGGATGAACGGCGGTTTCCGTCACTTCAATCGCTGATGTCCCTGGCAGCGAACCAAGCCGGTCGATCACATACCGGGAAGCCTCCGCGTCATCCGGCAAATGAAAGGGCAGAAACCGGATCGTAACCGGCCGGCTTTCCGCGATCTGCCGAATCGTGCGGGCCAGACCGTCAAGCTCGGAACGGTCTTTGTTCCAGTAGCGGACCGATACGCCCACCACCGGTTTTGAATCACGCTCCCGCTTCACCGCTCCATCCTTAAGAGGAAGGCCCATAACAGGGTCCGGCACCACTTCAACCTTGCTCCTCGCCACGCCCATCCGGGCCAACAGCTCGGCCGATTCGTCGTCACGAACCGAAATATACCGGCACTTGTTAAATACATTTCGTATGAAAGGGTAAAAAATAGGTCGGTGGACCGGTCCGATTCCTTGAGCGTATATAAAGGTAGGCTTGCGGTAAAACTGCGCCATCTTCAGCACAGCCAAGTAATAAGGGATCGTTTTCAGCCCCGTCGCGTCCTGCAGCAAGCTGCCCCCGCCGCTGATCAGCCCGTCGCATTCGCGCAGCGCGCGGGCGACCTCCCCCATCCGCATCCGGTGAACGGCGGACACGCCGTACATGCGGGACGTCTCTTCCGGCCGTATAGAGAGCACCACGGGCTCGATAGGGACGCCTTGACGCTCTCCTTCCGCCTGAAGGGCCAGCAGGATCGACTGAAGCACCGCCTCATCGCCGCTGTTGCGAAACCCGTAATAGCCGGACAACGCGATTCGCTTTACTTCGGACCCCATCTTCTCCATCCTCTCGCCAGCACTTCCCAGGCCGCTACATAAATCAAGCTAATGACAACCCCGAACACGATCCCGTATCCGACGCGAATCGCCGAAATATAAAGCGGCGTATGAAGATGCGCAAACGTATCCACGATCGACAGCTGTCCCATGACCGCTCCGGCGAACAGGAAAATCGCACTCCGGTGCTTCACATACATATAGGCTGCGAGAATAAACACCGGGTGGGCAAAGATGAACTCTTTAAACCGCGGGCGTACTCCCAATCCGTTCTCCAAATAGGTACGCATCAGCATTTCCATCTGCGAGGCTTGTCCTTCGTTACCGGTCCGCGTCAGATAGTAGTAGATCACACCGCCGAATACCGCCGCGAGAACAATCCAGATGACGGTGATTTTAGCAAATAACAGTTGGCGCGCCCGTTCCCAGACGTCCCGAAGCCCGTTCGATTCCGCAAACAACAGAGCATACAAGCCAACGAGAAAAATCGGCAGTAAATGCAAAAGCCCGACTCCCCGGTACTGCTCCAGCACGAGATAATACGTAATCCCGCTCAGCAGACCGACGACATACATCACGCCGATTACCGTCACGAGCGAAGTTCCAAGGAATATCATCAGAGCCCCGATCCAGCTCAAGCTTGGCCTGCTGGACTTCCGCGTTTGAATATAGCGGATCGCCATTATCGTGGCGAGCGTAGGCGCGCATACGCCGACTCCGAACGCCATCGCCTGCAGAGCCAGCGACTTGGACAAGACGAACAAGCCGAGAACTCCAACCGTGCCGATTGCGAACGAAGCAGTGACCAGCGCCGGAAGAAACAGACCGATCGTAAGTGCGATAAGCGCCGCTCCCCCGACCAGCAGCACCAGCTTAAGCGGCTCCAGCACCTTTCCGTGCTCTACGAAAGGATGAGCTTCCCCGAGCTGATAGCCGGCCGCTTCGATCCGTTTCACGGCGCCTTCCGGACCGTTCAACCCGGTTATAATGTTCTCGAGGTAATCGTTCATGAAGCCTTTGTCCATATCTTTAGCTGTTCTCGTATTGAGGAACAACATCCGCATATTGCGGTCTTTGACGGCAAGCACCAGCTTGTCCGCAATTTGCTCCGGCTTCAGATTCGCTTCCGTTTCGAATAACGGGAAAAGCCGGACCACATTGTTGTCTAAACGATCGGCGAAGCTTACGGTAAACCCTTTCTGAGGGACTTTCAACCGTTCGATCGCAGCCGTTCCCATTCCGTATTTCTTCATAAGCTCGGCGGTTTTCGGAACATTGTTTTTCTCCGGGTCCTCGTCGTAACCGGTAACAGCCGTTCCGTCAAAGACGATCCGCTTAACGCCGCGCTGGCTAAGCTTCTTCAGCAAGTCCTCCAGCTCCGACTCGGAATAAGGCTGCATCCGGTCGGACAATCTCGCGACGATGCGGAACCCTTGCTTCTGCAGCATGTCCATCGCGATCGGGTCCGGCTCCATCGGCTTCGTATTCGCTTCTTCGTACGGAAGACCGATGATTAATCCCTGCCGGTTGTTATGCGTCCACGTAGTAACTTTTGCCTTCACCCGGTCCCGGTACGTCCGCTCCATAATGGGTTGAAGCTTGTCCTTTGCCTCCTGAGTGGCGAACAGCAGATACGTATTGTTCTCCCCTTGAACAATCGGGGTGCCGGTCAGGAGCGAATATTCCTGAGCGTTGTAGACTTGAATGCGGCGGCTGTTTTTCAGTTCCTCCAGCGAGCTCTCATACACCGCCATGCTTTCGATTCCGGCCCCTTTCATCGTCTGGAGCCATTCCTGAATATAAGCTTCCGGATTCGGCTTGTACGCCGCCGATTCGAGAAGATCGCGATAATCGAAGACGATGTCGACGTTTTTGGTCGACCGCTCCGTAATCACACGCTCGTAAGCGAGCGGTACGGAAGCGAGCAATCCTAGGATCACTACCCACCAAAGCCATTTCCGTGCGCGTTCATTCACCGATAAATACCGCTGAAGCAAACTATTCACTCCTCATTGCATGTCGTATAGGCTCGTCCATAAACAGCCGGCAAGTACGTGCAAGGCCCCCGGCAAAAAACCCGGAAAACCTCTCCGAAGCGACGCCGCCGCACAGAACTGCGGGCGGCGCGGATGCCCGAAGAGGTTCCGCTGCCTGTACCAAAAGCTAAGGTGCGATGCCGGACATCGCCATTAGCCTGATTTATTGAAACCGGTCGACCCGGGCCATCACGTCGGTCCGAAGCTGTTCCAGCCTTGCGCTTGCTTCCTCGCCCGTAGCGCCTCGTACGGCGAAGTACGTTTTGATTTTGGGCTCCGTACCGGACGGCCGCAAGCAGAACCAGGAGTCGTCGGCCAAAGTAAACTTCAGCACATTTTCCGCCGGCAGCCCGTCTATGCCTTGTGAATAATCCTGTACCCGAGTGACCGGGACGCCCGCGATCTGGACAGGAGGTGTTTGACGCCAGTCCTCCATAATGCCCCGGATCTGTTCCAGGCCGTCCTTCCCTTTCAGCGTGCGCGATTCCAGACACTCCTGGAAATAACCGTGTTCGGCGTACAGCTCCTGAAGAACATCGTAGAGCGTCTTGCCCTGGCTTTTGTAATAGGCGGCCGCTTCGCAGATCAGCATCGAAGCCAGCACGGCGTCTTTATCGCGGCAATACGTTCCCGCCAAATACCCATAGCTTTCTTCATAGCCGAACAAAAAGCGGTATTGCCCGGTTCGCTCGAATTCGGTCATCTTCTCGCCGATGTATTTAAACCCGGTGAGCGTATTCATCACCCGGACTCCGAAGCTCTCGGCGATCGCCGCACCCATCTCGCTCGTAACGATTGTCTTGATCAGCACGCCGTTATCCGGCAGCTCCCCTCGCTGCTTCAAGCTCTCCAGCAAATAATGAGCCATGATCGCACCGGACTGGTTGCCGCTGAGCACGACATATTCCCCTTGGTCGTTTTTGACGACCGCACCCATCCGGTCGCAATCGGGATCGGTCCCGATCAGGATGTCCGCCTGTTTCTCCTTAGCCAGCGCAAGCGCTAGAGTGAACGCTTCCCGCTCTTCCGGATTCGGGGACTTGACGGTCGAGAAATTAGCGTCCGGCTGCTCCTGTTCCGGCACTATATGGACGTTCTTGAAGCCGATCCGGTTCAACACGCTGCGTACCGCCAGATTGCCTGAACCATGAAGGGGGGTATACACCAGATGGAAACGGTCGCTGACCGATCGGATCACTTCCGGATGCAGGCTCATCTGGGCCACAGCGCTGATGAACGCTTCATCCACTTCTTCCCCGATCCACTCCAGAAACCCTTCGGCCTCAGCCCGGCTGCGTTCCAGCCGCCTGACCTTCTCCAGCGCATCCACCGTCTGAATTTCCGCAAGGACGCGCTCCGCATCGCGGGGAACTAGCTGTCCTCCGTCGCTGCCGTACACTTTGTAGCCGTTATATTCAGGCGGATTATGACTGGCCGTGATGACAACGCCCCCGGTCGCTCCCAAGTGACGCACCGCAAAAGACAGCTCGGGAGTCGTGCGAAGCGATTCGAACACATACGCCTTCACGCCGTTACCCGCCAACACAAGCGCGGCTTCCAGGGCAAATTCGGGCGATTGGTTGCGGGAATCGTAAGCGATCGCTACGGAAGGCTGACCGGATGCAACCTGCTTTACAAATTGGGCCAAGCCTTGAGTCGCCTGGGCGACCGTATACCGGTTCATCCGGTTCGTCCCCGCCCCTATGACGCCTCTTAGTCCTCCCGTTCCGAATTCCAAATCGCGATAGAAGCGGTCTTCGATCTCTTTGTCGTTTCCTTGAAGGGAGCTCAGCTCCTGCCGGGTCTCGTCATCGATCAACGGATCGTTCAGCCACAGCTCGTATTTGGCCAGCGCTTGTTCCAAACTCAAATGCCATCTCTCCCGAACTCAATATCGTGCACGTAACCGCGTTACGTACCGGCTTACGGATTGGCCAGCGCGAACATCAGCTCGCCCTCGGCTACAATCTTCTCTCCTACTTTGGCGACGCCGCGGCATTTGGCGATCGACCCTTTCATCCGGGTAATCTCGGCCTCCAAGATGAGCGTATCGCCGGGCTTCACCTGTTCCCTGAAGCGGAAACCGTCTATGCCGGCGAATAGTCCGATTTTGCCTTTATTCGCTTCCACCTTCAGCATCGCAACCCCTGCGACTTGAGCAAGCGCTTCGGCGATCAGGACGCCGGGCATAACCGGGTATCCGGGGAAATGGCCTGCGAAAAACGGTTCGTTTACCGTTACATTTTTGAGACCGACTGCCCGTACCCCGGCCTCCACTTCCAAGATGCGATCCACGAGGAGAAACGGATAGCGGTGCGGTATCGTTTCCTGAATTTCCGTAATGTCCATCATCAATGTTTTCCCCTTTCCCGTCTGCTGCTGTATAAAATGCCAGCGGTTAACTTAAACTAGTGAATGTCCCTTCACGACCTGCAGTAGTGAAGGTTGATATAAGGGGGCATATGATGCGGACTCCGATACAGTCTATACATATGCTCCTTTTTATCGTTAATTCGCGGTGTCCGTTTCCCGGTTCAAAGCCAGGAACAAGACGATATAAATAGCCGAGGCTATAAACGATACGCCGATAACAAACCACAGGTAGCCGACCGCGAACGAGAAATCAAAAAAGATAAACAGAAAGGCCATATAAAATAAAACAGTCGTAAGCTTCCCTAAGCTGTTGGCCGGCACCGTTTGTTTGCCCCGGAAATGGAAAAACGCGGAGCCTGCGATCATGCCAGCATCACGGATAAACATAGCCACAGCGGCTTGCCACGGAATCATGCCGGATGCGAGCAGCGAGATGATCACCGTCAGCATCATGCATTTGTCGGCGAGCGGATCGAGCATAACGCCAACCTGGGTGATCTGTCCCCTCTTGCGGGCCAAATAACCATCCAATATATCGGTCGCCCCTGCCAGTACGACTATGAAAAAAGCCGTTTTGAGTTGATTCGTGCTGAAAAAGACGACGTATACCGGGATCAGCGCGAATCGACTTAACGTCAATAGGTTCGGCAAGTTCACCCGTTTCTCTCCCCCGAATCTTTCTTCCATACCCATCCATTATACCGTTGTTAACCCAAAAATAAAACTCCCCGAAGCGGGGAGTTAACGATCGTATAGTGGGTGCGAAGTCAGAACGGACACTGTGCCTTGGCTCCGTGATCCATAGACCGTCTCCGCCTGGCACAGTTGGTACATTCCGGCCCTGCACTAGCCGGCAAATACCAGATCGAACAGATGCTTCCAAGTATCCCATTCCCAGATGTCCGATCCTTCTCTGCCCCCGATGTAGGCGTATCCGAGCCAAAGTCCGACGACGACGGCAATTACGCATAGAACCGGTACTAGCAGCGCTCTCAGCAAGCCTAGCAGCAGCCTCACCCATCGCCGTCTCAGCTTTCGCTTCGGCTGCGGCTTCTCTTTGGCGTCCTGCTGGGGCTTTGCTTTTGCCTGACCGCTCGATACCGTTTTCGCCCCTCCCCCTACGTTCGGCTTTGGTTTGGAACGGACATCGGTATTATGTTCATTCATTGCTGGCCTCCTTAAAAAAAGCCGGATTAGCCGCGAAGCGAATTCGCCAAAGACATCATATTGTCGGCGGATGTGAGAGCTTTGGCGTTAAGCTGGTACGCTCGCTGCGTCAACATCAGCTCCGTTATTTCTTCGGCCATATTGACGTTGGATTGCTCCAAAAATCCTTGATGCACTTTCACTTTGGCGGCTTCCGGGTTTTGTCCGTCGGTAGCGGCGACCCTCAGCACTTCCCCGAGGGCCGGATCGATCTCGTCCGGCAGCGTATACAGATTATCGCCCAACTGCTGCAGCAATTGCGGACGAACCACCTGTACCAGCTTGAGCTGTCCAACTGCAACAGGCGGCTGATCGGGCTGAAGGTCGTTATAGACCGAGATCGTGCCGTCCGACTCCACCGTAATCCGGCGGTTATTCGGTATCGCTATAGGCTCGTCGTTGGCGTTCAGTACCAGATGGCCTTCTCTTGTCGTTAAATAAACGTTCTCGGTATCTCCCGGCTGCGGTTTAAGCGAGAACGCTCCGTCACGTGTCCACGCCGCCCGCTGTACCGGTTCGCCGTTCTCATCCAGGGACGGAATGAGAATCTCGAACAAGGCATCTCCCTCGATCGCCAGATCGGTAGGAGAGTCGGTTTGCTTCAGCGATCCTTGTGCCAGGATCGTCTGAATTTGACTGAGCTTGGCGCCCCAGCCTTGAGTCAAGCCGAGCGGGGACATGCGGCCCGCCTGCTGGAACGCTTCCGGCTGCCGCATCGTCGTGGTCAAAATATCGTGAAACGTCGCTTCTTGTCGTTTGAAGCCGGTTGTATTCATATTGGCCATATTATTAGAAATAATATCAAGCTTCTGCTGCAAACCTTGCATGGAGACGAATGAGTTGATCATCGAATGGTTCATAGGCCGTTACCCCTTCTACACTCTTCCGACTTCGTTCACGGCTTTTTCCAAGCTTCTGTCATAAGCTTGTACCGCTTTTTGATTGGCTTCGTACATCCGGGAAGCGGTCATCATATCGACCATCGCCTGAGCAGGGTCGACATTCGAGCTTTCCACAAAGCCCTGTCTCACTTCCACATTATCGCCCGCCGCCACCTGTACGACATTCCCGGCGTCTTCCGCCTCCAACCGCAGCAATCCCGATCCTTCCGGAATCATCCGGATCGGATTGTCTACGCGCGAGATCAGCATGCGGACCGGATTGTCCTCCGCGTCGAGAAGAGCTTGTCCATTCGTGGAATCCAGCAATTGGCCGAAGCGGTTGACGGTTATATTCGTAATCGGTATTTGCGTATCCAGATCGATCAATACGATCGGCTGCCCGTTATCCCGGAGGACTTGATATCCTTCGGCTGTGACAAGCTCGCCTTGCCCGTTAACGTTAAACTTGCCGTTGCGGGTGTAGCGCTGCTCGCCCGCTTCATTCAGAACGGTGAAAAAAGCTTGCGGCTGGAAAATCCGCTGTCCGTCGTCCGTAATCGTTTTGCCGCCGTTAAACTGCATCCCTTCCACCTGAATATCAGACACGATGGCGAAATCAAACGGATTGGACGTCTCGCGGAGAACGCCCTGCACATTCACGGTCAGCGCTTCTTCCGCCAGCACGCCGGTATTCAGCCGCCCCCGGTTCACCATCTCCATCCCCGGCTTGCCCTCCATCAGCGCGATGAGCATCTCGGGAAAGGAACGGGATACGGCGCTGCCTTGCTTGAATCCGGGCGTATTGATATTGGCGATATTATTCGTGATCGTATCGTGCTTGCGCTGCTGCGACAGCATGCCGGATGCTGCGGTATACAATCCTCTTAGCATGGGGAAGGCCTCCTCTATAGATCAACCGGAAGTGAAGCTCCGCTGCGTGCACATCCTTACGCCAGCTTCACGGAATCGGTATACTTACGCAAGAAAAACCGCCTTCGGCGAAAGCCTCCGGCTAATTTTTCCTGCTCGTTCTATATATCGGCACAATCACCCGAATTTTTTCTTTGTAACTTTATCCAGATTATCCAGCATAATTCCAGTCCCGCGAACGACGCAGCTCATCGGACTGTCGGCGACAAGGACCGGAACCTTCAACTCGTCTGCGAGCAATTGGTCGAGACCGTGCAGCAGCGCTCCGCCGCCGGTCAAAATAACGCCGCGGTCGATAATATCCGCCGACAATTCCGGAGGCGTCCGCTCCAGAACCACTTTGGCCGCAGATACGATCGAGGATACCGATTCCCACAACGCTTCCTTCACTTCGTCGGAACGGATCGTTACCGTCTGCGGCAGACCTGATACCATATCCCGGCCCCGGATGTCCATCTCTTCCTTGCGCGTATCAGAATACACCGTTCCGATCTTCAGCTTGATATCTTCCGAAGTCCGTTCCCCGATCAGCAGCTTGTACTTCGACTTTATGTATTTCATAATCGCGGCGTCGAACTTGTCCCCCGCGATTTTGATGGAAGATGAGGTTACGATGTCTCCCATGGACAATACGGCGACATCGGTCGTCCCGCCGCCAATATCGACCACCATATTGCCGCTAGGCTGGAATATATCCATTCCAGCCCCGATTGCTGCGGCCTTCGGTTCCTCTTCCAAATAAACTTCCCTTGCGCCGCTCCGCTCCGCTGCTTCGCGAATCGCTTTTTGCTCAACGGACGTAATGTTGGCAGGCGCACAAATTAATATCCGCGGGTGGCTGTACCAGCGCTTCCCCCCGACCTTCGATATAAAATGCTTCAGCATCAGTTCCGTAATCTCAAAGTCGGCAATGACGCCATCCTTCAGAGGACGGATCGCCACAATATTGCCAGGCGTACGCCCAACCATCCTGCGCGCTTCTTCCCCGACAGCGAGAACCCGCTTAGCATCGCTTTCAATAGCGACGACGGACGGTTCATCCAAGACGACGCCCCGTCCCTTTACATGAATAAGTACGTTAGCCGTTCCTAAATCGATTCCGATATCTTTGCTAATCATCCTACAATCCTCCCGAGAACGTTACGGTGCCATGCCGACCTCGCATGACGTCACTTGTACCGTCCGCGGGCGAATTTGATCCGTGGCATTCCTGCTTACACATAAGTATACCTATTTCGACAACTTTTTCAAAACTCCTCTTTTTGTAGGAATAATTAGACGGAGTAAAAGTTGAGGCGGCGGGCTACCTGGCCGTAACCAGATGATCGGCAGGCTTCTGCTGGCGGCTCCGTTTGTACTTGACCTTCGTCGCTTCTCCTCCCCGTAAGTGCCGGATCGACTTGTGGTACTCGAGAATCAACTTCACCTGGTTGGCCAGTTCCGGATTGATCTCGGGCAGCCGTTCCGTCAAATCTTTATGAACCGTGCTTTTCGATACTCCGAATTCCTTGGCAATCGTACGGACCGTCTGCCTGGTTTCCACTAGACTGCGCCCGATCTTGATCGTACGCTCTTTGATGTAATCGTGCACGCCCCTCGCCTCCCTACTCGAGTTGGTTTGGTACAGTATATGAGGGGCAGGGCCATATATTCTTTGTTTCCAACCCTGACAAGCTTGCCTGTTCAATTATTTTTGGAAAATCCCCCGTACATATGCGATACCATTTCCTTCCCAACAAAAAAAGCGGAAGAAAATCCTTCCGCTTTCGTCTAACATTTCGGCTAAATGCTTCCAGCTTGTTACTCGATAATCAGCGATTCCGGGTTAACAGGCGATCCGTTTTGGCGAACTTCGAAGTGAACGTGAGTGCCCATTTCCTTCTCCAGCTCATTGCGTCCGGCAACGGCGATGACGTCGCCCTTCTTCACTTGAACTTCCTTGGCCACTTTAACGTCCGACAAGCTTTGGTAAATAGAAACCGTTCCGTCTTGATGCGTAATTTCGACCAGTTGGCCGACGATCGGATCTTTTTCGACACGGGTTACTTTTCCGCTCATAGCGGCCAGTACGTCGAACGGCTGATCGTCTTCACGACCTAGATCCACCCCGACATGCGGCGTAAGCGTATCGCCATACTCGATCATAGCGGCTTGGCGAACTTCATGGGAAGCTTTCGTGTCGAAGAAATGCAGCAGCACTTCCACCTCGTTTTTGTCTTTCACCGGCCATTGCATCGTTTCGGCAGTTGCGGCTACAGGCAGAGCATCCAGCTTGTCAGTGGGACCCGATACGTCCTGCGTCTTCGAGACGCCGAGACCGAGGTCTTGTTCGGACAAGTTCTTGACGCCCGAATCCGTGTAGACCCACATTAACGTTAAGATAATTGCCGCTGCTGCCATGTACGTCGCCGGAAACACCCACTTCTTGGCTAACAGTCGCTTCCAACTGGAAGGCTTTACGGCTCCATCGGTCGATTTTGGAGCACTCTCTTCGGTCTTCAATTCTTGTTCTTTGTTTTGATCACTCATGTTATATCACCTCAGTCACCATTGTTGCCAGATCACTAGGTTTTATACGTGAGGTGATAGTTTTTTGAGTTTCCTTTTAAAAAAATTCCGCTTGCATCAACACTTTGCTTAAACGGGCGGTCCTAGTAAAGCCGATACGCGGCTCAGCTCTACCCCCTGATAGTAGTATTTGAGAATCGTCTCTGCACTTTTCCCTTCCTTGGCCATCCCGTTCGCGCCCCATTGGCTCATACCGACACCATGTCCGTATCCGTAAGTCGTAATCTCAATCCGCGAGCCGCTTATTTTCCAGGTGAATTGCGATGAGTTCAGCTCCAGCTTCTCTCGCATCTCCCTGCCGGTAAAAGACTTCCCGCCGGCCGACACCGTTTTGATCCGATGCCCGGACGTCGTCGCCAGCACCTTCATCGCTCCGCTGCCGGTTGCGGCGGCCGGTACGGACGTAATGCCGAGTTTCTTGAAAAATTCCTGCAGACTCATGGTTTTCGTCTCCATATATTTCGGAGAAAGTTCTTGGTCCCATGGGCTCGGTACGCTGCGCAAGTACGGGATATAGTCCCTCCAGTATTCCTCCGAGTTTTCCGTGTACCCGTTGCTGGTGGAGAAAAACGAGGCTTGGATCGGCTTGCCTTGATACGTTACGACCACTCCCGCCGTCTCGTTGACGGCGCGATTCAGCTTGTCCAGCCGGGATGGATAATCGGCCTCTCCCCAGTTCGCCTTCATTTGTTCCTCGCCGATATACGCTTGATGGGCTACCGTATCGGTAACGACCGCTCCTTGAACCGGCACTTGAGAGGAGTCGCCCTCCAGAAGCCGCTTGACAATATATGTCCGTGAAGCGATCGCCTGGGCCTTTAACGCTTCGAACTCGAAATTCGCCGGCATTTCGGCAGCCACTACATTGCGGACATACGTCTCCAGCGGCACTTGGTCGATCTTTTGTTCCCGGGTCAAATAGATCGGTACGAGCAAAGGCTTGGTCTGCTGCTCCAGCCGGGTCTGCGGGAAGTCTGCCGTGCTCAATACGCTGACGGACCCGCTCCTTTTCGCTACGATTCCCGGCAATAACAGCGTTACGGTCAGCAGCGCGGCGGCGATCGTAGTTGCGGGCAGCCACGGCTGAATGGAAGTACGGTTTCTCATCAGGTTCCTCCGTAAAATGAATAGGATCGGCTGTTCTAGCGATCTTTGCTTTCATTTTATGAGAGGAGTAGAGCTCATAGAACCTGTTCCGGCCCTCACTTGCAACCCGTGATAGAAAAGAAAAAACCGGCTTCACTTTACTAGTGAGTGCCGGTCGGCTGTCCCAAAACGATAGGGGTTGTCGATTTAAGCCCATGTGGGCTGTATGGAAAAGATTTTCATTTCCTGGGCCACTTGCTCGGTCTGTTCCTCCGGCTCGTAGCGACGAATGTCCGCTCCCAATTCACGAAGCTTGCGCTCGATATCGACATAACCCCTGTCGATATGATGAACGCCAGTGATCTCGGTCTCGCCGTCGGCAACCAAAGCCGCCAAAATCAATGCCGCGCCTGCGCGCAAGTCGGTAGCGCATACTTTGGCTCCGCGGAGCTTCGTATTGCCGCTTACAATAGCGGTGCGACCGTCCACCTTGATCTGTGCCTGCATGTTGCAAAACTGCTCCACATGCATAAACCGGTTCTCGAACACGGTCTCCGTAACGATGCCGGTCCCGTCCGAGACGGTAAGCAGCGCCATCATCTGAGACTGCATATCGGTCGGAAATCCCGGATACGGCAACGTCTTCACATCCACTGCCCGCAGCGGCCGGTCAATCGATACGAGCAAGCCGTTCTCGTCTTCCCCGATCGTCACTCCCATTTCCTGAAGCTTGGAGATAACCGGCCTGAGATGATCCGCAATCGCTCCTTCGATATAGACCGTGCTGCCGGATATCGCCGCAGCGATCATAAACGTGCCCGCTTCGATCCGGTCCGGAATTACTGTATGTACCGTGCCTTGCAGACTATCCACTCCGTCGATCCGGATCACTCCGGTTCCCGCTCCCCGAATCCGGGCGCCCATCGCATTAAGGAAATTAGCCAAATCGACAATTTCCGGTTCGCGTGCGGCGTTCTCGATCAGGGTTGTTCCTTCCGCCAAAGTCGCAGCCATCATAATGTTCTCGGTCGCCCCTACACTGGCCACGTCCAAATAAATTTTAGCTCCGCGCAAACGGCCTTTCACCCGGGCTTCGATATAACCCTGTCCGAGTCCGATCTCGGCGCCCATCGCCTCAAAGCCCTTCAGATGCTGGTCGATGGGACGAGTCCCGATCGCACATCCTCCCGGCAAGGCGATCCGCGAATATCCCGTTCGGGCGAGCAGCGGACCCATGACCAGAAACGACGCTCTCATTTTGCGCACCCACTCGTAAGGGGCTTCGCACGAGTCCAGCTGTTCGGCATTGACCCGAATCGTCTCATTATAATAATGGACACGTGCACCCAGCGATCTGAGGACTTGACTGATGGTCATGACGTCATCTAGAGGCGGCGCGTCATGAATGACGCACTCCCCTTTCGTAGCCAGCAACGATGCCGCGATAATCGGAAGCACGGCGTTTTTGGCTCCGCTAATTTTGATCCTACCCGACAATCGCTTGCCGCCGCGGACGATTATTTTGCTCATCTTGTTCCCCTCCGCGTTTCCAATGCCCAACGTTCAGTTTACACCCGGGGTCTAACCGTGACAACTGTAAATTCGTGGCTCCCGTCGTGCATACAGCTAAAGATTTCGTAGCCGCTTCTCAATTTGGAACGGTGGCTTACGCATCTAATCAATATATTTCGGTGTATTACCATTGTTGACAACATACGACATTGTTATTCGGTAGCGTTAAAACATCCCTTTGAGCAACGTCGACCAGTTGTAATAATCAAGCACGAATCGCGCGATCTGGTAACCAAGGGCGATCGACAGAAGCACTTGCAGCATTTTGGCGGGAGCGCTTCGCGGCTGCTTGACGAACAGATCGAAGCGGAACTGCTGCAGCGCCCACCAGGATAACCCGATACAGAGCAATACGACGGTAATAGAGACAAGCCCCGTCATTCCCATGGAGAATTCCAAGGCATTCGAGATGTCCATCCGATTCGATCATCCTTTCCTCCGGAAGCGCAGCTTCGCGGTTTGGCAAGCCGTGCTTCAATTATCGGTTCATAATTCTCTGCAGCATAACCGTAAACTCTGCCCGAGTCGTCGACACATCCGGACGGAACGTACCGTCGTCATAACCGGTAAGCCAGCCTTCCGCCTTCATTTGCTTCAAAATCGGAAGCGCCCAGAAGTCATGTCCGATATCGGTAAAAGGAACATCCCCGCGCAGCTTGCCGCCGAGCCGTAGCGCCTTGGAGAACAGCGACGCCATCTCCACACGGCTCAGCTTGCCGTCAGGATCGAATCGGCCGTCCGGATATCCTTGCACCACACCGGCTTGCAGCGCCTTCGATACACTGTCGTAAGCCCAGTGGCTTTCAGGCAGATCCGGAAAAGTGACAGGGCGTTTCTTCGAATATTCGAACGCTTTAACAAGGAGAGTCACGGCTTCCGCGCGTGATATACTCGCTTCCGGGCGAAACGTATAATTGCCGTAGCCCTCTATGATTTTCGCGGCGGACAAATCGACGATCGCATCCTGCGCCCAATGACCGGTTATATCGGTAAAGCCGCCCACCAGTACATCCGTATGCAGGCGAAGCCGGTACAGTTGTTCCTGAAATGCTTCATCCGGTGTCATACGGATATAATAGGTTCCGGCATCTAGCGGAATCGACATCGCAAGTTTGCCGGTGGCCCGGTCGCTTGGCTGGCTTACGACCGGGGAGAGCGCGTTCGACTGTAAAATGGCGGTTACTTGCCGGCCGATCGGAATATCCGTCATCGAGAAATCCACCAGGCTGCGCTCCGCGATCCTGAACTTGAAATAATCGACATCCGTCGATCGATCGAACACTCCCTCGTATTCCGTATCCGTTTGGAGGACCGTTGCCTGGTACGGACGATCATTCGGTTCGTTCGGGTCCATATATTTCGGCTCGTATACGATTTCGAGCGTATATTCCCCAATTGTAGCTTCAGGCGTTACTTTGCCGGCCTTAAAATAATAAGTGCCCGGAAAAGCCTGAAACGAATGAGACTCGAATTCCCCGTCGTCGTTGTCGTCGATCGTAACGCCCCGCTCGCTCTTCTTCTGAACCGTTAATACCGGATCCATCCGCTTCGTGTCCGGAGTGAGCGTTACCGTTACGTTGCCCGACCGCTCGAACGTCATCGAGAACCAGTCCTCGTCGCCTTCCTTATCAAAGGTCCCTTTTACAGACTGGCTCCGCGGAGCCAGCTTAAAAGCTTGATATTGACGATCGTTATCTTCAAAAGAATCGCGATAAATGGAAAAATAGCTAGTCAGACGGTAAGGCCATAACACCGGTTCGCCGCTATTCTCAAATTGGAGCGCGATCCGGTTTATTCCTTGGGATACTTTCAACTGTACGTACTTGCCCGGTACTGCCTTATACGCATAAACCCCCGCTGATCCGACATGAGTCAGCTTCACATCCGACGGCACAGGCGCATCCGAGAGCAGCATCATATGAAGCGTCCCGTCATACGGAACATCGATATAAAACCAGTCGACATCGGTCCCGCCGCTCAGTTCGGCGGAAATCATGCGGCCGGCCGTATAAGGCTTCGCTTCCGCCCTGCTGTTATTCGGTTCATACATGTCCGGCAGGAGCGGTTCGTTCCAGGCCCGATCCACCCGCAGCAAGCCGTACCCGGTGCGCTCGTCCCATCCGGCTTCGCCGATATCGTCCGCCGTCTGCCGCAGCAGGCTGCGCACCTCATGCGCCTTCATATGCGGGTACTTCGCCCATATCATCGCAGCAGCGGCCGCCACCTGCGGTGCAGCCATCGACGTGCCGTCCTGATACTCGTACTTATTTCCGATAGCGGTAGTAAAAACAGACCAAGGCGCAACCAGATCCAGTTCCGGCCCGTAGTTCGACCGTTCCTCAATCGCGTTATTTTCACCCACGCCTCCAACCGCCAGCACAGTCGGATAGGCAGCCGGATAACGGACATTGCGTCCTTCATCGTTGCCCGTAGCCGCGATCAGCATTACATTATGATCTTCCGCGTATTGTACAATTTCCTGCAAATAAGCGTCGTTGCGCAGAAGTCCGACGGATAACACGACAATTTTGGCCCCGTTGTCGACCGCATAACGAATACCTTCGCCCAGCTTGTCCTCGTCCCCGCGGCCGCTAGGCTCCAACGCCTTGATCGGCATAATGCTGGCTTTCCACAGCATCCCCGCTACACCCTTGCTATTGTTCACGACAGCTGCGATAACTCCGGCTACATTGGTCCCGTGTCCGTTGTCATCGCGCGGCGGTATGTTCGGTTGAATCAGATTAACGCCAGGCACCAGATTGCCCTTCAGATCGGCATGGCTCAGATCCACGCCCGTATCGACTATAGCAATAACTACCGATTCCGTTTCCGTTCCGCTAACCTCTTGCCAGACGTCGATAGTATGAGTTCTCTGCAAATACGTTTGTTTATCGATAAAAGGGTCATTGGAAGCCGCGGCCGAGATCCCGACCTTCCGGTTGGGCACAATATACTGCACTCCCGGAGAGTTTTCCCATTCCGCCAGCCACTCAGCACTGTTCACACCCGCTCCCGGACGCGCTACTACTGTGCCGGACAAGCCATACTCCCGCTCGATCATACTTTTCGCTGTAAACGTCGGATCGGGGCTCCCTTTCCACTTTATAATATAGGTGGCTGAATCGGCCGTTTCCGTTATTGCCGGGGAAATAGTCGGCAAGGCCGCTTCCGCCCGATTCGGCAGCCAAAATGAGTATAGGTCCAGCGCAACCCATACAATCGCAAATAATCCGATCCACGCTAAACGCTTCCGCCCGTTTCGTATCATGGATGTTGTCCTCTTCATGTCATTCTTGATTTTGTCCGAACGTATACATTTCGCCATTATGCCGGACATCCCTTTCCATTGTAACAAAATCGGTTCAAAAGGCCCACCCGATTCACGGTTGGAATATAGGGCTGCTTCACTCATCGCCAATAAATTTGGTTATTCGCCACAATGAATACGCTATCTTTTTAACCCGGTTTACTCTTCGTTAAACTTCCCCGATTCCGATTAAGAGAAATGTTGAAAACGAAGCTTTTGCTGCGTCGATTTGCTCTTTAAAAAAGAAAACCCCTCCGGTTCCCCGGAAGGGCTGCAAACGGACTAGCTGTACAGTTAACTGATAAACAAATCGATCGGTACGCTGAAAATCGTCTCGATATAACGGAGCACCACATGCGGGAAAAATCCGGTCAACAGCGTAGCCGCCACGCAAATCCAAACCGTAATTTGCGCGGTTGGCGAAGACTTGATCTCCGCTTCGACTTCGCCCGACCTCAGGAACATTTGCCGGATGATGCTGAAATAGTAATAAAACGAAATGACGCTCGTACCGATCATAATGGCGGCAAGCCAGTAATGCTGCAGTTGCAAAGTACCGAGCATGATGTACAGCTTCCCGAAAAATCCGCCCGTTACCGGAAGACCGGCCAGCGACAAAATCAGCACGACCATCGCCACCGCAGTCGCCGGCGCCCGATAATACAAGCCGGCGAAGGCCGAGATGTCCTCGCTTTTGGACGAATCGCTCACAATCATATACACGGCGATCGCTCCGATGTTCATGAACAGATAAGCGATCAGATAGAAAAACATCTCCGAGAAGTTCGAGAAATGCACCATGCCGAACTGCGTGCCGATCGGCACCAGCAGGTAACCCGCATTGGCGATCCCGGAATAGGCGAGCAGCCTCTTCATGTTTTTTTGACGGAGCGCTATGAAGTTACCGAATATCATAGCTGCCGCGGCTACCACCATCGTCGCCGTGAAGGCGTCGGTATGGATCTGCTGGCTGATCAAGCCGCCCAGGCCGAACACGCTGTACAGTACCCGGAACGTAATCGCAAAGCCGGCTGCCTTGGATACGACCGCGAGATAAGCCGTAACCGGCGTCGGCGAGCCTTGGTAGACGTCGGGCGCCCACATGTGGAACGGAGCCGCCGCAATTTTAAAGCCGAATCCTGCCAGCAGCAGGAAAAAGGAGACGTAAATCAATGGCTCGAACGCAGCGTAGTTGGCTGAAAGCGCCCGGTTGATCTCCGCCAGGTTCGTCGATCCGGACATCCCGTACAAGAACGACATTCCGTACAAGATTACGGCGGACGAGATGCCTCCCATAACTACGTACTTAAACGCCGCTTCGTTAGATGAAAACGACTTCTTGCGCATGCCGACCAGTACATAAGAAGTGATGCTAAGCAGTTCGAGTCCGACGAACAGGGTGATCAGATCGCCGGAAGACGCCATGACCATCGCACCGATCGTAGCCGGCAGGAACAAGTAATAAAATTCGCCCTTGTGCGGAATTTCGTCTTCTTTTACATTGCCGATGCTCATGAACAAAATAAGCGCCGTTCCGCCAAGGAAAAGCAGTTTAAACAAATTCGCGTAATCGTCGACCCGCCAGCTGCCGCCCAGCAGCGATACAGGCTCCGTGGGCAGGACGAGCCCGGTAGCATCGTCGATGCGGTTCAGAGCACTAATATCCCCAAGGACAAACACAGCCGATATGCCGACAGACACCAGCGCCAGCCAGCCCAGAACGGTACGGTTGAACGAGCGGGGCATAAATAAATCGAGCAGCGACAGGACGATTGCCGAGATGACCAGGGTCAACTCAGGCGCCAGATGAACGAGGTCCCCCGCCGTCAAACGTTGAAGTTGATCCATGGTCTACCCTCCCATCTTCACGATGTTGTGAATCCATTCGTCGATACTGCTTACGGTTTGCTGCAGCGGTTCGCTCAGCACGGCCGGATAGATCCCGATCAGTACGATGAACGCAGTCAGAGTAATCATCGGCACCGCCTCCACCAGTCTGGCGTCCCGAAGCCCTTTGTACGCCTCCGGTAACGGTCCGTAGCTGATCTTCATAACCCCGCGAAGCACATATACCGCCGTAAAAATAATGCCCAGCACTCCGATCACCGTGACGATTGGCATCGTCTCGAACAGGCCGAGGAAAGCCATGAACTCGCTAATGAAACCCGACAAAAGCGGGAGTCCGAGCGACGCCATGCCGCCGAGCATCAGGAAGCCGCAAATGAACGGCAGCGATGCCGACAAACCGCCCAGTTTTCTCACTTCCGTCGTTTCCGTTCTCTCGTACAAGCTTCCTACGAGCAGGAAGAACAGCGCCGATATGAGTCCGTGGGATACCAGTTGGAAGATGGCCCCTTTTAGCCCGATTTCGTTAAACGCCGCAAGACCGAGCAGGACGATCCCCATATGACTAATACTGGAGTAAGCCAAAATCAGCTTGAAATCGGTTTGGCGCAGAGCGAGTATCGCGCCGTACAAAATATTGATAACGCCCAGAATCGCTATCGCAAACGCCGCCGTATGGGCCTGCACCGGAAACAGCATAATGCCAAAGGTTAGCAAACCGTAGGCGCCCATCTTGAGCAAAATACCGGAGTGGATCATAACGACCGCCGGGTGCGCTTCCGTATGCACTTTAAGCATCCACGTATGGAACGGGAAGATCGGCAGCTTGATGCCGAATGCGATGAGCAGCATGATGAACAGCGTCCACTTCATCGTCTCGCTTAAATAAAACGGATTGTCCGGGAACATCTCCGGCCCGGCATGAATCAGCGAAGCTTGGTCGGCGAACAAGTTTTTCGTAATCACGTCCAGGCTGCCGCTGTAATAGAAGGAGGTCGCGTCGCCTACCGTCTGCATCGTAAATCCGGCCGTATTGACGATAATGAAAAACGCCAAAATCATGGCGGCTGAACCGATCCCGTTATAAATCAAAAACTTGTTGGCCGCCCGCTCCCTGTCCATATAACCCCATATTCCAATCAGGAAAAAC
Organism: Paenibacillus oceani; assembly: GCF_014705615.1. GTDB lineage: Bacteria > Bacillota > Bacilli > Paenibacillales > NBRC-103111 > Paenibacillus_AB > Paenibacillus_AB oceani. The sequence goes on along the minus strand of NZ_JACXJA010000021.1, from coordinate 38,411 downwards.
ATCGGAATGAGCGTAAGCTCAAAGAACAGGAAAAACAAGAACAAATCACGAGCCATAAATACGCCGAACATCCCGATCTCCAGCAGCAGAAACCAGATGTAAAACGCCTTCCACCGCTTCTTCACATGCACGGAGGCGAAAGCCGCCATAGCCGTTACGAGTGCGGTCAAAAATACAAGCGGCAGAGACAGGCCGTCGATCGCCAGCGTGTAGTTGAACTCGTAAAAAAATTCTTTCAGCGAGCTCAGATCGTCGCCGATTTCTTTATTCAGAGGAACTTTGATCCAGTTCGCATTTTCCTTATACTGCATATCAGCCGTGTCGTGCTGAAAGTCGGTGTACAACAGCGCTGCCAGTACAAGCGGTATAAGAGTAGCAACGATCGCCGTCGTCTTCAGCGCCCTGCCGTTATGCTTCGGAATCAGCAGCAGCGCAATAATGCCGAGCAGCGGCGAGAAGAGGATGGTCGACAGAATGGGCCAACTACCAAACATTCAAAAACCTCCTCCCGGCGAACACCAGCATCAGGACGACGATACCGAGCAGCGTAACGAGCCCGTATGTCTGCACCTGGCCGTTCTGCAGCCGCGACCCGACGCGGCCAAGCCCGGATACAGCCGAAGCGCTAAGCCGGACGATGCCGTCCACAACATAATGATCGAACAAGGTGAGCACGTTGCCGAGCGCTTTTACCGGTTTTACGATAATCAGGCCGTACAACTCGTCGATGTAATATTTCCGCTCCACGAGCTGGTGCAGCCAAGGCGCGCCATTCGGAATGGCGTCCGCGGAGATGCTCTTTTTGACGTACATCAAATATCCGAGTCCGATTCCAAGCAATCCGACAACAGTCGACAGTGTCATAACCAGCGCCGCATTGTGCTCTTCGGCCGCTTTACCGGTCAGCCATTCTCCGAACCAGCCGTTAAACGGGGTCATCAGGAAGCCCGCTCCTACCGCAAGGACGGCAAGAACGATCAACGGAACCGTCATCACGGCCGGAGACTCGTGAGCGTGCTGGTGCTGCGTGCCTCTAGGCTTGCCCGTAAATACGAGAAAGAACAGCCGGGACATATAAAACGCGGTGAAGAAAGCCGCAATCAGTCCGACCGCAAACAATCCGTAATGTCCGCTGTAATAAGCTTCGGACAGGATCACGTCCTTGGACCAAAAGCCGGAGAACGGCGGAATTCCCGATAAAGCCAGAGCCCCGATCGCGAACGTCCAAGTCGTAATTTTCATCTTGGACGACAGTCCGCCCATTTCAAAAATGTTTTGCGTATGTACGGCATGAATGACGCTGCCCGCTCCAAGGAACAGAAGCGCCTTAAAAAACGCATGGGTGAACAGGTGGAACATTCCCGCCGATATTGTGGCGCTGACGCCGAGCGCCAACATCATATACCCGAGCTGACTGACCGTCGAGTAGGCGAGCACCCGTTTAATATCTTTTTGAGCGACGCCGATCGTAGCGGCAAAAATTGCGGTGAAGCCTCCCACGTAAGCCACCGTTTCCAGAGCGGCTGGAGAAGCGGTAAAAATATCGAATGTCCGCGCCACCAGGTACACGCCGGCCGCAACCATCGTCGCCGCGTGAATCAAGGCGCTGATCGGCGTCGGACCTTCCATAGCGTCCGGCAGCCATGTATGCAGCGGAAACTGGCCGGACTTGCCCACGGCGCCTACGAAGATAAGCAGCGCAATCCAGGTTGCCGTGCCTTCGGAGATTCGGCCTTCGGCAAACGCATTATGAATGCTGGAGAAATCGAGCGCATGCCCCGGCATATTCCAGTAGAGGAGCAAGATCGCGATCAATAAGCCGACGTCGCCGATTCTCGTAATAATGAACGCTTTCTTGGCCGCCGCCTTCGCTTCCGGCTTGAAGTACCAGAAGCCGATGAGCAGGAACGACCCGAGACCGACCAATTCCCAGAAAATATACAGCTGAAGTATATTTTCCGACATAACCACGCCCAGCATGGCGAACGTAAACAAGGCGACGTATCCGTAAAAGACCGATATCCGATCGTCTCCGTGCATATATCCTTTGGAGTATAAATTAACCAGCAAGCTGACGAGCGACACGATAATCAGCATGAGCGCGTTCAGGTTGTTGATCTCGAACCCCATAGCTAGCGAATATTCGCCAAGCTTGAGCCATTCCAAGCTGTTCCACGTGTAATCTTCCGTGCCACTTCCAAGACGCTCCACGAATATGAGCACCGACACGATGAACGAGGCTAGTGTCGCTATAATCCCGACGTATGCTCCGCCTTCCTTCCACTGTCGGCCTGCGGCGAGCAGAACGAGGAACGCGAGAAGCGGAAACAGAGGAACGAGCCAGGCGATTTGTGCGTACGATTCCATCGTTGATCCTCCTCACTTTCTCAATTCGTTCATGTCGTCCACATTCGAAGTGCCCTTGTTCCGGTAGAGCGTAATTAGGATCGCGATCCCGATCGCAACTTCCGCGGCCGCTACCGTCATATTAAAGAGAGAAAAGATCTGGCCTTGAAAAGACGGAGCCACTCCGTACTTGGAGAACGCCACGAAGTTCAAATTGACGCTGTTGAGCATAAGCTCGATCGACAACAGGACGATTACGGCATTTTTCTTCGTTAACGCCCCATACAACCCGACGCAGAACAAAATCGCGCCTAAGGTCAGATAAGGCAGAATCGGTTCGCTCATCCTACTCTTCCTCCCTCTTGGCCAGGATGATCGCGCCGATGAACGCGACGGTAAGCAGAATCGACATTAGCTCGAACGGGATGACTTGCTCGGTGAACAGCCGCTTCCCGATCTCAAGCGTATTGTCTTCCGGCGTCGCGAGTTCCCCTTTCGGGAACGACACATTTTGAAAGGCATAGAACAGGATACCGAATAGTCCGGCAATTCCGATCCACAGCCCGATATGATGCCAGCGGCGTTTATCCTCCGGCTCTTCGCCCTTATGGCGGGTCATCACGATACCGAAGATCATCAGGATCGAGATGCCGCCCGCATAGACGAGAACTTGCGCCATTGCCAGAAATTCCGCTTCCAGCAGCACATAGAGACCGGCGAGACTTAAGAAAGTGACGGCTGCCGAGACGACCATCGAGACGACCTTCGTGAAGCTGATCATAAAGATCGCGCCGCCGATGGCGAGCAGAGCGAACACGAAAAACATCACGTTGGCACCGCTCGAGAAAAAGTCTGCAATGTTACCCAGCATCTTTTTTGGCTCCTCCCTTAGGTGCCGCCGAATTGTTTTCTTTCCGCACGTTCGTGTTGTTCTGGTGCAGCCAGTCCATGTTTTTGTACAAATCGTCGCGGCTGTAGGTGCTAAGCTCAAAATTGTTCGTCATGACGATCGCTTCGGTCGGACAAACCTCGGTACAGAGGTCGCACAGGATGCAGATTTCAAAGTTGATATCGTACGTATCGATAACCAGCTTCATTTTGCTTTCTGGATCAGGGTTCTTTTTGCCGGTCAGCGTGATGCATTCCGTTGGGCATACCCGCGCGCACTGATTGCATACGATGCATTTCTCCGGGTCGAAGTGCTGGATGCCGCGGAAGCGGTCCGGCAGCTCCAAAGGCACGTCGGGGTAGGCATAGGTGACCTTCTTCTGCATCATCGTCTTGAATGTAAGCCCGAGCCCTTTGACTATCCCTTTCATAGGTCGTTCCCCCTCAATCACGTGCGACAGACCGGAGTCGGTTCCGGTCTCTCGTACTGTTCGGTAATGTTAACGCAAGATCTCCTTCACGATCGCCGTAATAAAGATGTTGGCGAGCGCAAGCGGCAGCAGCACTTTCCAGCCGATCCCCATCAGCTGATCGATACGGACGCGCGGCAGCGTGGCCCGCAGCCAGAACATGAAGAAGACGCAGAACGACATTTTAATTAAAAACCACAGAATTCCAGGCACAAAGTCCAGGAACGGGAACGGCGCATGCCATCCTCCCAGAAACAATACCGTCGTAAGCGCTGCGATTGCAAACGTATAGACGTACTCCGCCAGCATGAAGAAAGCGAAACGGAATCCGCTGTATTCAACGTGGTAGCCGGCCACTAGCTCGGACTCCGCCTCCGGAAGGTCGAACGGCGTACGATTGAGCTCGGAGATGGCTGCCACAATAAATACGGCGAACCCGATAATTTGCGGAAGGAAGTTCCATTCCCAGAACCAGTTGCCCTGCGCCTCGACGATCTTGCGCATATTCAGGCTTCCGGTCATAAGGATAACGCCTACCATGGACATGACAAGCGGAATTTCATAACTGATCATCTGCGCTGCGGAACGCATGCCGCCGAGCAGCGAGTATTTATTGTTGGACGCCCAGCCCCCAAGCACGATCCCGATCGTGGAAATACTAGACAAGGCGGCGTAATACAGCAGCCCTACATTCAGATCGGCAAACTGCCAAGTTTTCGTGAACGGAAAGGTAGCGAGCACGGCAAAGGCCGGGACGAACGTAATCGCCGGCGCAAGGATAAATAGCTCGCGATCCGCTTTTTTCGGAATTGTATCTTCCTTAAGAAGCAACTTCAGAACGTCTGCGACTGTCTGAAGAAGACCAAGCGGTCCGGTCCGGGTCGGTCCGTGCCGCATCTGCATCCAGCCGATCACTTTCCGCTCGAAATAAATCGCGTACGTGACATAACCGAGTATGAGAAGCAGGAATAACACCGCAACAGCGAACATAATGCCGAAGTTCGCCCAAGTCAGTTGTTCGGCTAACAAACTGAGCATCAGCCATCCACCTCCCCGAGGACGATGTCGATTCCGCCCAAGATCATGATCATATTGGCCATCGGCTGGCCAACAAGCAGCTGCGGCAATATTTGCAGATTAACGAACGACGGACGGCGGAATTTCAGCCGGTACGGCTTATCTTTTCCCTTAGATACGATGTGGCAGCCGATCTCTCCGCGCGGCGATTCGATCCGGACGTAAGCTTCGCCCTCCGGGGGGCGGATCACCCGCGGCACTTTTCCCATCGTCTCGCCGCCGGCTGGGAACTGCTCAAGCGCCTGTTCCAGTATCCGCAGCGATTGGCGGATCTCCTCCAGCCGGACCAGGTAACGGTCGTAGCAATCTCCGTTCTGGCCTACCGGAACGTCGAAGTCGAAGCGGTCGTAGATGCTGTAGGGCTGGTCTTTCCGCAAATCCCACTTCACCCCGGTACAGCGCAGGTTCGCTCCGCTCAGCCCCAGATTGATCGCTTCCTCGGCCGAATATTTGCCGACTCCTTTAATCCGTGCCAGGAAAATTTCGTTTCCGCTGACCAGGTTGTCATAGACTTTCAGTTGCCCGTGCATATACGCCACGAACGCTCGCACTTTCTCGATCCACCCTGGAGGAGCATCCCACTTCACTCCGCCCACCCGCATATAGTTGTAAGTGAGCCGGGCTCCGCACAGCTCGGTGAACAGGTCGACAATCGTCTCCCGGTCCTTAAAGGCAAACAGAAACGGGCTGAGCGCGCCAATATCCAGCAGGTACGTGCCCCACCATACCAGATGGCTCGCAACCCGCTGCAATTCCATGACGATAAGGCGCAAATATTGCGCCCTCTCCGGTATTTCCAGCTGCATCATCGTCTCTACGGCGTGACAGAGCACATAATTGTTGGTCATCGCAGATACGTAATCCATCCGGTCGGTATAAGGAATAATTTGCGTGTAGGTCAAATCTTCCGCAAGCTTCTCCGTTCCCCTGTGCAAATATCCAATTACAGGCGTAGCCTCCGTGATCACTTCTCCGTCCAGTTTGACGATAACGCGAAATACGCCGTGAGTGCTCGGATGCTGAGGGCCTACGTTCAGTAGCAGTTCTTCGGTCCGAATCAAAGGTCACACCTCCGGATCAATCGGTTCATAATCTTTGCGAAGCGGATGGCCGACCCAATCGTCCGGCATCATGATCCGCCGCAAGTCTGGATGACCCGGAAAATCGATGCCGAGCAAATCGTACACTTCCCTCTCGTTCCAGTTGGCCGTTGCCCATACGGGAGTCACGGACGGAATCGATGGGGTGTCCCGGTTCGTTTTTACTTTAAAGCAATAGCCTTGCTTGCTGGAGATGGACAAGACGTAGTATACCGTCTCCAGATGGGTCTCGTAGTCGACCCCGCTCAAATTGCTCAAATAGGTCAATTGCAATTCTTCGTTCGTCTTCACAAAGTCGGCTACGGCAACCCAGTGATCGGGATGAATGGTCAGCGTCGGCAGATGGCGGTCTCTTTCATTAATAACCCCTTCCACCACCGCTTGATCCGATACGTTTTCCTTGATCAGCTGAACGATCCGGTCGAGCAGCGGCTGCTTCGGAGACGGTTCTTTGGGACCGTCCTCGGCTCCGCCGTCACCGCCTGCGGCTCTCTGGGCACGGGCTGCGGCGCGGGCCGCTCTTGCCTCAGCCTTCGCCTTCGCTTCCTCATCGCCTCCAGTTTCTGCAGCCGGAGCGGGCGTACCCTCTCCTCCCTCGGCTCTCTGGGCGCGGGCTGCGGCGCGGGCCGCTCTTGCCTCCGCGGCAGCTTTTGCCTTCGCTTCCTTCTCTTCGTCGGTCAGCTCCGCAGCCGCCGGGGCGCTTTCTCCGCCCTCAGATCTCTGTGCGCGGGCTGCAGCACGGGCTGCTCTTGCTTCTGCGGCAGCTTTTGCCTTCGCTTCTTTTTCCTCATCCGTCGGTTCAACAGCATTTGCAGCGGTACCGACTGCATCATCAGCCTGTTCGGGTGCAGCGCTTTCTTTAGGAGGCGAAGCCGAATGATCGGCAGCAGGACTATCAGCCGCAGGATTGTTTGCGCTTTCTACCTTTTTGTCGTTGCTGTTGTTTTCTTCGCTCACGAGTTGGTCACCCTCTTCCCGGTTTTCGCCTCATAGCGAATCTTCTCTTGAAGCTTATTGATCCCGTAAATGAGAGCAGCCGGGTTCGGCGGGCATCCAGGAATATAAATATCAACAGGGACGATCTGGTCGACTCCTTTAACGACAGCATACGATTTAATATACGGTCCGCCGGCAGTGGCGCACGACCCCATCGCAATAACCCACTTCGGCTCCGGCATTTGATCATACAGACGTCGAAGTAGCGGCGCCATCTTCTTCGTCACCGTTCCGGCAACGATCATAACGTCAGACTGCCGGGGGGACGTCCGGAATATAACGCCGAAACGGTCCAGGTCATAATGCGCTCCGCCGGTACCCATCATCTCGATGGCGCAGCATGCGAGACCGAACGTTAACGGCCACAACGAACTGCTGCGCGCCCATGCCTTCACTTGGTCGAGCGTAGTCGTGAATACGTTGCGCTCGAACTCGCTCCGCTCTTCGGGCGAGATTTTCTCTAAATTGAGCTCCATTGCAGCACCTTCTTTTTCCAGGCGTAAATTAGCCCTACTACGAGCAGGGAGACAAAAATGAGCATCTCAACCAGCGCGAACAATCCCAAAAAGTCATACGCGACAGCCCAAGGATATAAAAACACCGTTTCGACGTCAAAGATAACGAACATCAAAGCAAACAAATAGTAACGGATATTAAACCGGACATGGCTTTCTCCGACCGGATCGTTACCGCTTTCATAAGTCGTTTGCTTTTCTGCCGTCGGCTTGTTCGGGCGCAGCAACCGGCCGAGCGTCAAAGCTGCGATCGGCAGTATAATCCCGAGCCCAATAAAGATGGCAACTAGCACGTAATTGTTACTGTAAAGCGCCATTTCATCGCCTCCCCGCCTCATGGCGTATTATGAATTTTCTGATGAAGCCAGAAATTTTTTCTAATAAACACCCACACAATTATAACAAAAAGGTGTAACGGCGTCTATGAAGGAAGGGCCTTCCGGATGCGCCGCTCCAGTAGCAAAGATCATCGCGACATCCCCTCGGCCAAGCCACCTCTCGTAATGGTAACAAATGCTCGGAGCCTCGTCTATGCCAATAATCCGTCTCTAAACAATTTTCACTCTAAATCGCACGAATCAGGCTAGTACAAAGGAAGAGCTAGTCCAGCAGCCCGAAACGGGTTGCCGATCGGCATAACTATTGCCCGCTCATCCTATAAGCTCCGGCATTTAATCCAAAGCCTGGCTAAGTTAAATCTACGCAATTAGCCAGCCAACTATGCAATGGGTCGCAGCAAATCCCAACATTTGTAATTATACCATTCAAACGAATATCTATGCACACAAAAAAAGCAAAGGAATCAGTTCCTCTGCTCATATATGCATTACTTTCTTGTCGAAGTATCGATCCGGTTCATCGCACGCTGTAAAGCAAGCTCGGCGCGACGGAAATCGATCTCGTCCTTCCTTGCTTCGGCGAGGCGTTTCTCCGCACGTTCTTTGGCGGCGCGAGCACGATCGACATCGATGCTTGCAGGCATTTCGGCCGATTCCGCCAAAATGACCACTTTATCTTTGCGCACCTCCATAAAACCGCCATTAACTGCAATGTACTCGGTTTTATTGCCTATTTTCACGGCAACTGGTGCAATTTTTAGCGGGGATACCAATGGAATATGGTTCGGGAGAATTCCGAGCTCCCCGTTTACGCCTTTTACAACGATCATATTAACATCCTGAGCGTATACTTTCCGCTCGGGCGTCACGACTTCCAATAGAAAAGTACTCACGCAAATTCCTCCTGAGAGCTTTCGATACCGAAAGCTTCATCATGTGCCAAAGCTGATGCTCCCCGTGACGAAATTGAATAATCTCATCGAAGCATCAGCATGGCACGGTCATCCGGCTTCCTTACATCGATTTTGCTTTTTCGATCGCTTCTTCGATGGTGCCGACGAACAGGAACGCCGCTTCCGGAAGGTCGTCATGCTTGCCTTCCAAAATTTCTTTGAAGCTGCGTACCGTGTCTTTAACCGGAACGTACTGCCCCGGGAACCCGTTAAACTGCTCGGCGACGTGGAACGCTTGGGACAAGAAACGCTGGATTTTACGGGCGCGAAGTACGATAACTTTATCTTCATCGGACAATTCGTCCATCCCGAGAATCGCAATAATATCTTGAAGCTCTTTTTGACGCTGCAGAATCCGCTTTACGCCTTGAGCTACATTGTAATGTTCTTCGCCTACAACTTCCGGAGACAAAATCCGCGAGCTGGATGCCAGCGGGTCAACCGCAGGGTAAATCCCCATCTCGGAAATTTTACGCTCCAGGTTTGTCGTAGCGTCCAAGTGAGCAAACGTTGTTGCCGGAGCCGGGTCGGTATAATCGTCCGCCGGAACGTAGATTGCTTGGATCGAAGTAACGGAACCTTTTTTCGTAGAAGTAATCCTCTCTTGCAGCTGACCCATCTCGGTAGCGAGCGTCGGCTGGTAACCTACCGCGGAAGGCATACGGCCGAGAAGAGCGGAAACCTCGGAGCCTGCTTGTGTAAAGCGGAAAATGTTGTCGACGAACAAAAGAACGTCTTTTCCTTCGTTGTCACGGAAATATTCCGCCATCGTCAACCCAGCCAAAGCAACGCGCAGACGCGCTCCTGGCGGTTCGTTCATTTGTCCGAATACCATCGCTGTCTTGGAGATAACGCCGGAGTCTTTCATCTCATGGTACAAGTCATTACCTTCGCGAGTTCTTTCCCCTACACCTGCGAATACAGAAATACCGCCGTGCTCTTGCGCGATGTTATTGATCAATTCCTGGATCAATACCGTTTTACCAACACCCGCGCCGCCGAACAAACCGATTTTACCGCCCTTCGCGTAAGGAGCGAGAAGGTCAACGACTTTAATACCTGTTTCAAGAACTTCAGCTTGTACCGAAAGCTCTTCGAATGCAGGAGCTTGACGGTGAATCGGATCTCTTTGTCCGGCTTCCACATCGCCTGCATTGTCGATCGGTTCGCCCAAAACGTTAAATACCCGGCCAAGTGTTGCGTTTCCGACTGGAACGCTGATCGGCTTGCCGAGGTCAACCGCTTCCGTGCCGCGGACCAATCCGTCCGTGGAGGACATCGCTACGCAACGCGCAACGTTGTCGCCCAAGTGAACCGCGACTTCAACAGTCAGGTTGATTTCAGGCTCGTTGGAGTTTTGCGGTTTCGTTTGAATCTTGACCGCATTCAAAATTTCAGGAAGGTTGCCTTTATCGAACTCGATGTCGACGACAGGTCCCATTACCTGCAAAACGCGTCCTTTATTCATATTTTTCCCTCCTAAGGAGTTTTCCGTAGGAAAACTCACATCGTAAGCAACGGCTTAGTTTTCCATAAAGAAAACGGTACATCACAAGCAACAGCCTGATTTTCTGCAGGAAAACTTCATATCGTTTCGGAACTGCCTGGGCTGCCAACTGGAAACCTCAGATTGTCGTATGCGGCATGAGCTTAACTGCAGAAAAACGACTTGTTATCAAGCATCCGAGATTCTCATCGGAGAAGCCCGATTTGTAAGCGAAATAGTTTCCCTTTCAGGAACTATCAAATCTTGTGGAAATTATTAGCCCTGCGCGTTCGCTCCGGCGACGATTTCGGATATTTCCTGGGTAATCGAAGCTTGGCGAGCACGGTTATACATAAGCGTATAGCGGGCGATCATTTCTGTGGCGTTGCGTGTAGCATTGCCCATTGCAGTCATTTTCGCTCCGAATTCGCTTGCTTTCGATTCCAGCAGCGCGCTGAAAACAAGCGTTTCTGCATACTTCGGAAGCAATATGTTAAGCACTTCCTCTTGTGAAGGCTCATACTCATAATCTGCTGCCTGACCGCCTTCGCCCATATCCAAAGGCAGGATCCGGTTCAAGACCGGCTCTTGAGTAATGGCGTTGTGGAATTTGTTGTAGACGAGATGCAGCTCATCGTACTTTCCATCCACAAAGTTGCTTACTGCAAGCGATGCGAGCTCCTTGATATCAGCGAACTTCGGCGCATCCGAAATACCGGTAACTTCTCCGATGACCGGAATGCCTCTTTTCTTCAAGAAATCGCGGCCTTTACGTCCTACTACAAATACAACGTATTCGTCCTTGGAGCTATGGTTTTCACGAATCGTGAGCATCAATTTACGAAGCAGGTTCGCATTGTAGCCACCCGCCAAACCGCGGTCTGAGGTAATGACCAAATAGCCGGTTTTGCGGATAGGACGGGATACGAGAATCGGATTGGTGCTTCCCTTCGTTCCCGCTGCGATGCTGGTTACGACTTCCTTGATCTTCTCCGCATAAGGACGGGCCGCCTCGGCCGCCTCTTGGGATCTTCTCAGCTTGGAAGCTGCGACCATCTCCATCGCCTTCGTGATCTGCTTCGTGTTTTGCGTACTCTTGATTTGACGTTTAATTTCGCGCATTCCTTTTGCCATGCTTTCACCACCTTAGAGCTTTTGCGGAGCAAAAGCTAACTTCGTAAGCATAACCTTAGAGCTTTCCGAAGGAAAGCTAACTTCGTAAGCATAACCTGAGCTTTTGCGGAGCAAAAGCTTAACTTCCCAAGCATCTCCGTACGTTCGGCAGATGCCTTTATTGAATACGATCTAGCGGCCGCTAGGCCGCTCTACCGTTGTGTTAGTCATTAAGCCGACACCGAGAATCCTTTTTTGAACTTCTCGATCGCTTCGACAAGCTGCTTGTCGTTATCAGCCGTCAAGTCTTTCGTGTCGCGGATGCTTGCATAGATTTGCGGATAGTTTGCATCCACATATGCGAGGAATTCGCGGTCGAAACGAAGGACGTCTTGCACCGGGATATCGTCGAGGAAACCTCTTACCGCTGTATAAATCGAGACAACTTGCTTCTCGACTGGAAGCGGCTGGTTAACGCCCTGCTTCAAAATCTCAAGCGTGCGCTGACCGCGGTTCAGACGAGCCAATGTGCTCTTATCCAAGTCCGAGCCGAACTGAGAGAACGCAGCCAACTCGCGGTATTGGGCAAGGTCAAGCTTCAAAGACGATGCGACTTTTTTCATCGCTTTGATTTGTGCGGATCCGCCTACACGGGAAACGGAGATACCGACGTTGATAGCCGGACGTTGTCCCGAGTTGAACAAGTCGGACTCCAGGAAGATCTGTCCGTCGGTAATCGAAATTACGTTCGTCGGAATGTATGCGGAAACGTCGCTCGCTTGAGTCTCGATGAAAGGCAATGCAGTCAAGGAACCGCCGCCCAGCTCGTCGCTCAGCTTCGCTGCGCGCTCCAGCAAACGGGAGTGCAAGTAGAAAACGTCGCCCGGATATGCTTCCCGGCCCGGAGGACGGCGGAGCAAGAGGGACAATTCGCGGTAAGCAGCTGCTTGCTTCGTCAAGTCATCATAAATGATGAGTGCGTGCTTACCTTTAAACATAAAGTATTCGCCCATTGCAGCACCTGCATATGGAGCCAGGAACAAGAGCGGCGAAGGCTCGGAAGCACCTGCGGTTACGACGATCGTGTAATCGAGAGCGCCATTGCGGCGAAGTGTTTCCACAACGTTTGCAACAGTGGATTGCTTCTGGCCGATTGCGACGTAGATACACAACACGCCGTTGCCTTTTTGGTTAATGATCGTGTCGATCGCGATCGACGTTTTACCGGTTTGACGGTCGCCGATGATCAACTCGCGCTGACCGCGGCCGATCGGAACCATTGCATCGATAGCTTTAATACCAGTTTGCATCGGCTCATGAACCGATTTACGGTCGATAACGCCTGGAGCTTGCGATTCAACAGGACGGAACTCAGTCGTGTCGATCGGGCCTTTGCCGTCTACCGGCAGTCCGAGCGGGTTAACGACGCGGCCGAGAAGAGCTTCCCCTACCGGTACCTGCATGATACGGCCAGTCCGTTTTACTTGATCGCCTTCACGAATGTCGGTGTAAGGACCCATGATAACGATACCGACGTTGTCTTCCTCGAGGTTAAGAGCCATCCCCATGACGCCGTTGGAGAATTCCAGAAGCTCACCGGCCATAACGTTTTGCAGACCATGTGCACGGGCGATACCGTCCCCGATCTGAATAACTGTACCGACATCGTACACTTGGATATCCGATTTATATTGCTCGATTTGCTGCTTAAGCAGCGTGCTGATTTCTTCAGGTCTGATACTCAACGAACTTCACCCCTAACTTTGGCATTTAAGCTTGATTCAGCGTTTTTTCCATCCGCTGCAGTTTGCCGGACAAGCTGCCGTCGTACAACCGGTCGCCGATGCGGACTTGAAGTCCTCCCAGCAGACTAGGCTCTACAATGTTCTCCACGCGGATCTTCTTGCCAACTACTTGGCCGAATGCCGCTGCAATCTTGTCGGATTCTTCCGCCGACAGCGGAAGAGGTGTGTATACTTTCGCTTGGGCTTGACCCAACGCGTCATTCGCAATAAGGGAATACTGAACGGCGAGATCGCGGATAATCGCTTCTCTTCCCCGCTGCATAAGCAACTGAAGTGTGTTCATCAACTCTTCGGACACTTTGCCTTCGAACACTTGCTTGAGCATGGATGTTTTAACGGAAGCGCCGATATTCGGATGTTCCAAAAGCTTCACATATTCGGGATTGTCGGCCAAAGCATTGCTGACCGCCTGAAGCTCCTGCTCCACTTCAGCGACTTTCCCCCGCTCCCGGGCCAGTTCGAATAGCGCTTTGGCGTACCGCTTCGCTACGACTGTCTCCTTGCTCATACTTTATTGCCCCCTACCTCTTTCAGGTAATGGTTAATCAGATCTTGCTGCGACTTCTCATCGACCTGCTTCTCCACGATTTTGGAAGCAATCAATACGGACAGAGCGCTAACTTGACTGCGCAGAGCGACAATGGCTTTGTTCTTCTCTGCTTCGATATCTTTCAGCGCGTCCTGCTTCAGACGTTCGGAATCCTCTTTTGCTCTTGCAATCAAGTTGTCCGCTTCTTTCGTGCTGGAGATTCTCGCTTGCTCTATTATATCGTAAGCTTCTTTTTTGGCTTGTTGAATGGCTTCCTTCTGCTCGGCGAGAAGTTTTTCACTTTCTGCACGATTTTTTTCGGCGGTGCTGATCTGGTCTTGCACCATTTTCGCGCGTGTTTCCATAATGCCAAACAGCGGGCCGAAAGCGTATTTATTCAAAAGGAAATACAAAATGACAAACGCAATCGCCGCTATTACCAGGGACTCCCAATGTACTGACACGTTCTCGTCACTCCCTTCTAAGAGCTGTTACCGTATATGCAAACAAGTTTCATTACAAAACGAAGGCGTGGATGGCTTAGGCCTTCCCCGCCAAACGGTAGCTATCTTATTAAGCGGATGCCATGATCAAGAACGCGATAACGACGCCGATCAAAGGAACAACCTCTACGATACCTACACCGATAAACATTGTTGTTTGCAGCGGGCCACGAAGCTCCGGCTGACGAGCGATACCTTCTACCGTCTTACTTACGATCATACCGTTACCAATACCTGCGCCAAGTGCGCCCAAACCTACCGCTATTGCAGCTGCTAAGAATGCCATTTGAAAAATCCTCCTCAGAATTTGAAATTGTATAGTTTATTTATATAATCTCAGGCTGCCGAAACTCTGTGCTCCAAAAGCCGAGTTTATTCGGATTTAGTGCTCTTCGTGTACAGCAGCTTGTGCGATGTATACCATCGTCAAAATCGTAAACAAGAAAGCCTGGATAGCTCCGATGAACACACTGAATCCTTGCCACACGACCAACAGCGGAATTCCATAAAAGCCTGCTTTAATGATCGTAGATATTAAGATTTCCCCTGCGAAAATATTGGCGAACAAACGCATCCCCAGTGTCGCAGGTTTTGCAATTGTTTCAATAATATTAAGCGGCAAGAAAAACCAGTACGGGTGAAAATAATGTTTCAGGTAATGCTTGCGGTTGCGTGTCAAACCCAAGTAGTGAACAATGACAAACACAACGAGAGCTAGTCCGAATGTAACACCCAGGTCGGCTGTAGGTGATTTCCACCAAAGCAACCCTACGTGCGGATGCTCTTCTCCTTCAGCCTTCAACTCCTCAAAAACAGCTGAATTCGCCGTCGCAATCGCTTCCACCGGCTTGTCATGCTCCGTAATCACGGCAAATGGCAGACCTAGAATGTTCCCTACAAAAATGAAAATAATCAGGGTCATCCCGAGTGATACGAAAGCTTTGCCATACTTCATCGGCATCGTGCTGGCAATGGTGTTGCGGATAAATTCAACGGCCCATTCCATAAAGTTTTGCAGGCCCGAAGGACTTTCCACCGACAGCTTCCTAACAGACAGCCGCGCTATAACGAATACGATCAAAGACGTTACTGCTAGCATAATAACGACTGAAAGATCGAGTCTAAAGCCTCCGATATCGATAATCGGTGATTCATGCATCTTTAGGTTTCACCCCCTTCAACCGATAGAATCGTGCTATTTTTTCCTTTTAAAACTTGAAAAGATACCAACGAATGCGGCTATAAACTGAGCGGTAAACAACCCGCCTACGGTCGCATAAACATTCGTTCCTTCCAACTGATGAGCAAGCATCACTACCAGAATAGCCATGGCTGCTCTAGTCATAAAACCGAGATTAAACCGCTTACCTGTCTGGCTAGTTATTAGTATGGTCATTTGTTTGATCTTCATTCCCAAATAATACGTATTGATCAGACTGACGACCAAACCAAGAGCAAACCCAGCTGCATAAGACCGATAATCGACCATACTCGCCCACAAGAGTAAAGTTGCGGACATTAAAAGAAGCGATACTCTCATTACCATTCTTAGGTGGGCATTCAAATCATCCATCTGTTTCCTCCGTCAGTTTCTTAATGAAGTAGACGATGTTGACGACTCCCACGACTAACCCTGTCAGTGCACCCACAGCGCTCCAAATCGGCCCTCCGCCCAGCCATTCTGACAGCCACTTTCCAAGAAAGTACCCGATAACTACACAAATGGCTACATTCATTCCGGCGACGCCAAACCAGCCTAATAAACGCCAAGGGCTATCATTGTTGTTCGGATTCCTCATTTGAAACACCTTACAATCCTCATTTATTTTAGCGAAGTAAATTGAGGTTTGTCAATCAATATAAAATCAAACATTGTGTGAACGGGAAACGCATCAACCCTTGTGCTTCAACGGTTCCCGGATTCGGAGAACCATACAGTGTACAGTTGTGCTGTACGGTTCTCCCTGTTTATCTCGACATTATATGCGAAATGGCTCAGGAGCTTGTTCGCGCTTGCCAAAATGATGCAAAATAGCGTCGACGATCCGCTCGGAAGCGCGTCCGTCTCCATAAGGGTTCGCCGCTTTGCTCATTTGCTCGTAAGCCGCCTTGTCGCTTAGCAGCGTTTTGGCGCGCTCGTAGATGAGCTGCTCGTCCGTTCCTACGAGCTCCAGCACCCCGGACTCGACTCCTTCCGGACGTTCGGTCGTATCCCGCAGCACGAGCGCCGGGATTCCGAAGGAAGGCGCTTCCTCTTGAATGCCGCCCGAATCCGTAAGAATGAAATGCGTATGCGGATAAAAGTTATACAGATCGGTCACATCCAGCGGATCGATCAGCTTGATCCGCTCGTGCCCGCCGAGAAGCTCGTGCGCAGGTCCCTTAACGGCAGGATTCGGATGCACCGGATACACGATGGCGATATCGTCAAATTCGTCGGCGATCCGCCTGATCGCCCGGAATACCCGTCTATGCGGTTCGCCAAGCGATTCGCTGCGGTGAGCGGTTACAAGTACGAGACGGCGTCCCTTCGCCCAATCGAGCACCGGATGGGTGTACCCTTCCTTCACAAGATGCGACATCACGTCGGTTATCGTATTGCCCGTCACGTAGATGGACGATTCCGACTTGTTTTCTTTACGCAAGTTGTCGGCAGACCAGTCCGTCGGAGCAAAGTGCAAGTCCGCCAATACGCCTGTAAGCTGGCGGCTCATCTCTTCCGGATACGGGGACATTTTATTCCACGTGCGCAGACCGGCCTCGACGTGTCCGATCGAGATCTTCTGCATAAACGAGGCATAGCTCGCCAGGAACGTCGTCCCGGTATCGCCGTGCACCAGCACGATATCCGGCTTCGCTTCCTTCAGGACCGGCTCCAGTCCTTGGAGGACGCGAATCGCAACTTCGTTGAGCGTCTGTCTTTCCTTCATCACGTTCAAGTCGTAATCCGGCTTAATTCCGAAAATCTCCATAACCGAATCAAGCATCTCCCGATGCTGGGCGGTTACACACACCAAAGATTCGATCTGCTCGGTACGCTTGTTCAGCTCCAGTATAAGCGGCGCCATCTTAATCGCTTCCGGCCGTGTGCCGAAAATCGTCATTACCCGAATGCGGCTCATGCTTCGTTTCCCCTTTTTCCGTTTATTTCGTGCCGAACAGCCGGTCCCCGGCATCTCCCAATCCCGGTACGATATAGCCGTGATCGTTTAAACACTCGTCGACGGCCGCCACGTAGATGTCAACGTCCGGATGGGCCTCTTGTACAGCCTGAATACCTTCCGGTGCGGCGATTAAGCACATCAGCTTGATCTGATTGCAGTCCCGTTTCTTCAATACTTCGATAGCGGCGTTAGCTGAACCTCCGGTCGCCAGCATCGGATCGATGACGATCAGCTCGCGCTCCTGCACATCTGTAGGCAGCTTCACGTAATACTCGACCGGCTGCAAGGTGTCCGGATCGCGGTACAAGCCGACATGTCCGACTTTGGCGGCGGGCAGCAGCTTCAGGATGCCGTCTACCATGCCGAGCCCAGCACGCAATATGGGGATAAGGCCGAGCATCCGGCCTGAGATGATTTTGCTCTCCGCCTTTTGTACCGGCGTTTCCACTTCTACGCTGACAAGCGGAATATCCCGCGTAATCTCATAGGCCATAAGCGTGGCCACTTCGTCCACCAGCTCGCGGAAATCTTTTGTGGTCGTGTTTTTATCCCTTATGTAAGTCATTTTGTGTTGAATCAGCGGATGATCACACACGTAAACCTTGCTCATAAACGTCCTCCCGGGCAGCATCCGTCGGTACGATCGGCGTCGAATGCTTGTTGCATCTGGTTTTTCCTGTCGAAGGCGAACCTTGTCTATTATATCACTGTACGTATCTCGTTGCACGAAACTTTTGCCCGCTCCCGGCGCGCTTTAAACCGCATTTAGCATTCCCTAAATTCCGGGATCTACTACATTCTCCTCAATCCGATGGGCCACATTCTACAAGCGGCGTTCGAACGAAAAAAGAGGACCGCAAGTTAGCGGTCCCCTTCAACGGATTGCTTATCATTTTAATAGCCAAGTCCCGCGTAGAGCGGAAATTGAGCGGTCAAGTCTTTCACCAGGCCGCGCGCTTCGTTATGAGCCGATTCGCTGGTCGGGTTTTTAAGCGTAAGCGCGATGATTTTCGCGATCGTTTTCATCGCCGCTTCATCCATGCCGCGGGCAGTAGCGGCCGGCGTGCCGACGCGTACGCCGCTTGTAAGCATCGGCTTGTTCGGGTCAAATGGAATGGCGTTTTTGTTACAAGTAATGCCGACTTCGTCGAGCAGATGCTCAGCGTCCTTGCCGGTCAGATTGATATTGCGCAGATCGATCAGCATCAAGTGGTTATCCGTGCCGCCGGACACCAGATCGAGTCCTTCAGCGAGAAGTGCTTCGGACAACGCTTTTGCGTTGTTGACGACCTTTTGCGCGTATGTTTTGAATTCCGGCTGCAGCGCTTCGCCGAGCGCTACCGCTTTAGCGGCGATGATATGCATCAGAGGACCGCCTTGCGTGCCCGGGAATACAGCTTTGTCGATCGCTGCCGCCCAAGGCTTGCGGCACAGGATCATCCCGCCGCGCGGACCGCGAAGCGTCTTGTGAGTCGTTGTGGTCACGAAGTGTGCGTGCGGAACCGGATTCGGGTGAAGACCCGCAGCAACAAGACCTGCAATGTGAGCCATATCGACCATGAACAAGGCTCCAATATCATTCGCGATCGAAGCGAGCGCTTCGAAATCGATAATGCGCGGATATGCGCTTGCTCCGGCTACGATCATTCTGGGACGATGCTTAAAAGCGGCTTTGCGCACTTCGTTGTAGTCGATGCGGGAATCCGTCTCGCTGACTCCGTACGCTACGAAATTATATAAAATACCGGATGCGTTAACCGCGCTGCCGTGAGTCAAATGGCCGCCATGGGCCAGATTCATACCGAGTACCGTGTCGCCCGGTTTCAAAGCCGCCAGATAAACCGCCAGGTTCGCTTGAGCGCCGGAGTGCGGCTGAACGTTGGCATGCTCTGCACCAAACAGCTCTTTCGCGCGGTCGCGAGCGATATCTTCGACGATATCCACGTATTCGCAGCCGCCATAGTAACGTTTGCCCGGATATCCTTCCGCATATTTATTGGTAAGTACGGTTCCCATAGCTTCCAGAACGGCCTGGCTGACAAAGTTTTCGGAAGCGATCAGCTCGATTTTGTCGCGCTGACGGCCCAGCTCCAAATTCATCGCTTCTACAATCTTAGGATCGGCTTTACGCAAATGTTCCATAATATTCAGTTCCTCCCGCTATATAGTAGTAAAGTGTATAATAATAAAATCTTGTAAAGGTTGTTCAAAAAGTCCACTTTTGATCACGAAGCAGATCAGGAAGCCTGCTCGACATCGAATATGGAATTCAGCCGGAACTTCCGGTGCTCTCGTAGCTCCCACTACGCTCCGCTCCTCATTTCCTAGCTTCACCCCATCTTCTCGGTGCTGAAAACCGGACTTTTTGAACTCGCACTTGCAGACTAATCACAAAAAGTACCGCCGCCGTCCTCCGGATCGGGCTGTTCCAGCTCGTATACGGCTCTCACCCCGCCGATCAGCTTCGGACGGGTATAGGCCATGTTGACGTGAGCATGACCGATCGTCCTTACCGACGGACGTGCCGGAACGGCAACGCGGCGAAGATGCATGCCGATCAGCGTATCGCCGATATCCAATCCGGCATGTGCTGCGATCGTTTCGACGACACAAGCGTCCTGCAGATGGCGGTAGGCGTATGCGGCCATCGATCCGCCGGCTTTGCCCACCGGTACAACCGATACTTCCTCCAGTTGAGGATAGGAGCGGAGCATTTCCCGCTCTACGACAAGCGCGCGGTTCAGATGCTCGCAGCATTGAAAGGCGGGATAAAAGCCGGCTTCCCGCCGCACGGTATCGACAGCCCGAAAAATATGCTCCGCTACCGCTCCGGTGCCGGACGTTCCGATCCGCCGGCCGATCACTTCACTTGTGCTTGTCCCAATCACGACGATCTGGCCCGGCCGTATGCCGCCCGCCTGCACCAGTTCGCGAAGAACCTGCTCTACGTCTTTGCCGATCCGGGCCAGATTCAGCCCTTCTTCCTTCTGCTTGCTACTCACGGAAAGCCGCTCCCCTTCCGTCTGCTTCAGCCGAGCCATTTTACCGGCTTTATGGATGAAGCGCGTATTTATCTTCAAGCTCTTTGATTTTGCGAATCCGGTTTTCATGCCGCGGTCCTTTGGAAAAATCGGTTCCGATCCACACCTTCACAATTTCGAGCGCAAGCCCAGGTCCAATCACCCGTTCCCCCATAGCGAGCACGTTCGAGTCGTTATGCTCACGGGTCGCTTTAGCCGAGAACAAATCGTGCACGAGCGCGCAGCGGATGCCCGGCACCTTGTTGGCGGCGATCGTCATGCCGATCCCCGTTCCGCATATGAGGATTCCCCGATCCGCCTCTCCCGCAGCCACTTTCTCGCACACAGGCACAGCATAGTCCGGATAATCGATGGAATCGGAGCAATTGCAGCCGAAATCCTCCACCTCATGCCCTTCCGATTTTAGTACAGCCACGATCTCGTCCTTCAATCGGAAACCCGCGTGATCCGCACCGATTGCGATTTTCATTCGTGCTACCTCCGTTCCTGAAGTTAGACTTGCGCCTGGTACAAGTTCAAATGCCCGCCGGCGATCACGCCCCGTCTCCGGGATATGCCGTCAGCTTTGACTTTGTACTAGTATAACCGACGGAAAGCGAAAAAAGAGCATGACTTGCGTTCCACGTGGAAACGCCGCTGCTCTTTGCCCAGGCGACCGGCCGTATTCCCCGATGCTCCATTGTGGTAATCTCCACTTGTCGCCAGTTACATCGGAGTCCTTACTCTTACCTGTATCATAACGCATCCTGTCAGCGCTGTAAAGACGGAAGACCCGTCTCCGCACCTGCTGCCACTCCGGGCGGGCAACTGCTCGCCCGGAGTCAGCCCTGCGCAAGCTTGCGTATCAACCTCACGACATAAGATTCGATCTCGTCGGCGCACTGCTCGTAGATTTCCTGGTCCCCGCCGAACGGGTCGGCTATATCGAAATCAGGCATCCCGAGCCCAAGCTGCTTCGCCCGGCGAAGCTCGTCCTCCGTAATCGTCTGTCCGAGCGCCTGCTTGATTTGCAGCTCGGAGTGAAACCGCTGCTGCTCCGCTACCGTTTCCGTAACCGAAGGGTCGTCCTCGGCAAACTCTTTGAGCGTGTACACTTTATCCGCAGATTCCGGATACCGGCGAAGGATCGTCTGCTTGTGCCCGGTCGTCATCGTCAGAATCAGATCCGCCCAAGCTATCGTCTCTCCGGTGAGCGCGCTTGATGTCAAACTACCCGCAAATCCCCGGCTCCGCAAAATGTTGGCGGAATGCTTCGAGATCGGCGAACCGTCCCATGCCGATACGCCCGCCGAACGGGCATCCGTGTTCAGCCCCGCCTCCGCCGCCAGCTTGCGAAATAACCCTTCCGCCATCGGACTGCGGCACGTGTTGCCCGTACATACAAATAAGATCCGTTCGTACATCCGTCTCCCCCCGCTTTCCCGCTTCTACATGTCAGTCAAGTGTAGTTAGGCAGCCACGACCGGCAGATTACGCATCTATTGTACCTCATGCATTCGTTTATATCAAAAATCGGATACCAAAGGCCAGCAGGATCACTCCTCCTAGCGCCTCCCCATACTCTCCGACCCAGTGCCCCGCCCTACGGCCAAGAAGCAAGCCGAATACGGACATCACGCCCCCGAACAAACCGAACATTAGGACGGTGAAAGCCAGGTCGGTGGAAAACATGCCGAGCGATACGCCAACCGACATCGAATCGATGCTGACGCTGAATGCGAAAAAACTCAGTCCCCATAACGTGCGATGATCGATCGGTTTTACCTCTTGGCCCCGAAGCGAGCTGAAAATCATATGTCCGCCCAGCAGCACCAAAAGCCCTCCGCCGGTCATCGTCGCGACATCGCCGAGCAGCGAGCCCAGATAATGCCCCATGAACATGCCGGCGAGCGGCATGACCACATGGAACAACCCAATGATCAAACTGATTCTAGCAATATCCAGCAGCCGAACCCCTCTTAGACCGATGCCGATTCCGAGGGAAAAAGCGTCCATCCCGAGAGCAATGCCCATAACGACTATCGTAATCAGTTGCCCCATCTCGGCCGCAGTTGCCAGCGCTGTCATGATATCCCCCCGTGTCCACAATGTTCCTAACCAACATATGCGGACAATCCGGGAAACATTCTAGCTTGTCATACTTGTACGATCCGGTGGCCGGCCGCTTTGTTCAGCCGGTTCATCACGGCGAGTCCGATCCCGTCCGAAGCCGTATACCCATCGGCCCATATTAGCGTAATCCCCGCTTCGTCAAATTGCCGCAGTGCGGCGTACAGCTCCCTGGCGGCAGCTTCCATATCGTCTTCACGGCCGCAGCGGACGACCCGATCGGCCTCGTACAGTTCCGTACGCTCCGCGGTGGTTAATACCCCCGTCCGCTCGCCGGACTGTTTCGCTTCCGCCAGCGTCCGGCGAATATACGCGGCCACTTCCCCGGGTTCTCCCTGCACGAGAGTCAGCTTGCCCTGCGGCGCATAATGGGTATATTTCATTCCCGGCGAACGGGGGGCGAACGCTTCTTCAGCCGCCGTCTCCACCGTCACTTCCACGCCGGGCGCAGCGCGGCGCATGTCGGCAACCGTAACGCCGCCCGGCCGCAGTACGCGAATTCGGCTGCCGCCGGCTTCGACGACGACGACCGTCGACTCGACGCCGACTCCGGCCGGGCCGCCGTCGACGATGCCGCCGATGCGGCCGTCCAGATCGTCACGGACGTGGGAGGCCAGCGTCGGGCTTGGTCGGCCCGAACGGTTGGCGCTCGGCGCCGCGACGGGACATCCGGCCGCGCGGATCAGCGCGAGCGCGACCGGGTGGGCGGGCATCCGCACCGCTACCGTGGACAGTCCCGCCGTGACGCGGGGCGACACCGCACCGGGCTTGGCCGGCAGCACCAGCGTGAGCGGCCCCGGCCAAAAAGCCCGCATCAGCAGGCGAGACGTGTCGTCAACGTGCCGGGCCAGAGCGTCCAGTTGTTCTTCATCCGCTATATGCACGATCAGCGGATTGTCGGACGGACGGCCCTTCGCTTCGAAAATCGCTTCCACCGCCACCGTATTTCCGGCATCGGCACCGAGGCCGTATACCGTTTCCGTCGGAAACGCGACCGTACGTCCGCGAGCTATCCAGCTTCCCGCTTCTGTCAAGAAAGGATGCGCCGAGGACGCATCCGATTGTACTTTCCATATCGTCGTATTCATTCGTTTCATCCCTGCTTTACCGTGTTCGGGGGTCCGGCCTTCCCGATTATTGTCCTTGCCATTATAGCGCGGATACGCAGGACTGTCACGCCGCATTCGATAAGCACTGCCAAGCTTGTAGATAATAATAGAGGATATTAGGCCACTGCGCTTTTCACCGAACCGATCATTTTCTTCAGCACTTCCCATACGAAAAACTTCAGCTCCGGTTCTTCTGCACCATCTTCGTCCGAAGCGGCTGCTTTGCCGGCGTCTTTCTTGCCTGCTTCCGGTTTAGAGGCTTCCGCTTTGCCCGTTTCTTTCTTGCCGGTATCGGCCTTGCTTGTATTGGTTTTAGCTGCGCTCGCCTTGCTCGTACCCGCTTGGTCGCCAGCTTTCGCTGCTGCTGCAGCTTCCTTCGGCTCTTCCGTCTTTTTTGCTGCCGCGGTGCCGGATTTAGCTCCGGCGAAGCAGAGCGGCGGGAACAGAACGCACCACCAGTTTTGCCCTTCCCCTTTGCCCAGCGTAATGCGGAGCGCTTCGTAGTTGCCTGCCGGATATACTTGATTGCCGTACATTTTGGCCGGGAACGGTACTTGCCCAAGCTCGACCTTGTAGTCGTAGCTGTACCCGTTGTGCGTCAGCACTTCCTGTACGAGCGCTTCCAGCTTCGGCAGATGAGCCCGAACGGCGTCTCTGGCCTCTTCAATGTTGCTTGGCTCGCCAGCCCATCTGCTTATCTCACGCGAAACCTCGTCCCGCAGCAGCATCTTGACCAGTTGATCGTCTGGAGCGTCGGAATTGGCTAATATACGCAGCCGGATCGCTTCCTCCGGAATGCCCGACTCGAGCAGAGCCGCTTGCGTCCGGTTCGAATCCCAGCATGTCATCATAACGATAAGTGCAAATCCTACTAACCAATAAGAGCGGAAAGGCAACCGTTTCACCATAAGTAACAACCCCTCTTTCGTCTTCCTGGTACCCAGTATGGACAGACGCGAGGGGTCTTAAACTATGAATCTATTAAATTTTTGGCGAACCTATCACATGACGCTCGATGCCGGCCAGATCGTTCACGATCTCGATCCGCTCCCAGCCGCCGCTTTCCCGGATCAGCTCCGCCACCTGACGGGCCTGTCCGCTGCCGACCTCGAATCCGATAACCGCCGGCCGCGAAGGAAGCTCTCCGGTCTGCTCCACAATGCGCCTATAAAACCGCAAGCCGTCAGGCCCTCCGTCCAATGCGAGATGCGGTTCGTGCTCCCTCACTTCCGGCTGAAGGTGCGGCATATCGCCGCTCTCGATGTAAGGCGGATTCGATACCAGAATGTCGATCGTGATCCGTTCCCGAATATACGGCTCCAGCAAGTCCCCTCCGTAAAACCGGACACGGTCGCCCACTCCGTTGGCCGCCGCATTCGAGCGGGCAACCTTAACCGCATCGGCCGATATATCGGTAGCCGTCACGGCCCAGGAAGGACATTGGACGGCTATCGTGACGGGAATCGCCCCGCTTCCGCAGCCGATATCGGCGACAAGCGGTCGGCCATCCGGCCACAACCGGCGGCCGACCGCGACGATCCGCTCCACCAGCAGCTCTGTCTCCGGACGCGGGATGAGGACGGCCGGAGTAACCCGGAACGGCAGCCCGTAAAATTCCTGCTCCCCTGTAATGTATTGCACCGGCTCTCCCTTCGCCCTCCGCGTCAGCACCTCGCTCCAACGGTCCCGGCACTCCTCAGGGAACGGCTCGTTCCAGCGCATAAAAAACTCGCTGCGGCTTACCCCGAGCACGTGCTGAAGCAGCCATTCCGCGGCCGAATTGTGATCCTGGACGCCTTGCTCAAGCAAAAAAGAAGAAGCCTGCAAACAGGCTTCCCGGATCGTCGTTGCAGCGGCAAATTGCGTATCGTTCATAACCGCCTTACTCTCCTTTTTCCAGCAGCTCGGACTGGGCTTCCAGCGTAAGCGCAGAAATGATTTCTTCCAAATCGCCGTTCAGCACTTGATCCAGCTTGTGCAGCGTCAGCCCGATCCGATGGTCCGTAATGCGGCTCTGCGGGAAGTTGTAGGTGCGGATCCGCTCGCTTCGATCTCCCGTCCCTACTTTGCTTTTCCGCTCGCCTGCATACTTCGCATCCTCTTCCTGCTTTAGCTTGTCGTACAGTCTTGCTCTCAGCACCTGCATCGCTTTATCTTTGTTCGAGTTCTGCGACTTTCCGTCCTGGCAGGAGACGACGAGTCCGGTCGGAAGATGCGTAATGCGGACCGCCGACTTCGTCGTGTTCACCGACTGCCCTCCGGGACCGCTGGAACAAAACGTATCGATCCGGAGATCGTTCTCGTGGATGTCCACCTCGATCTCCTCCGCTTCCGGCATAACCGCAACAGTCGAGGTCGACGTATGGATACGCCCTCCCGATTCCGTCGCCGGAATCCGCTGCACCCGGTGCGCGCCGCTCTCGTATTTCAACTTGCTGTAGGCGCCCTTGCCGCTGATCATAAAGACGATTTCCTTAAATCCGCCCAGATCGCTCATGCTCGTATCGAGCACTTCCGTACGCCACCCCTGCCCGTCGGCATAGCGGCTGTACATCCGATACAGATCACCCGCGAACAAGGCCGCTTCGTCTCCGCCAGCCGCACCACGAATTTCGACGATAACGTTTTTGTCGTCGTTCGGATCTTTGGGCAGCAGCAGCACTTGAATGGACGATTCCAGTTCGGCTTTCCGTTCCGTCAGTTCGTCGAGCTCCATCTTGACCAGTTCGCGCATCTCATCGTCCAGCTTCTCGCCAAGCATCAGCTTGGCCGCTTCATACTGCTCGGAGACGCTTCTATATTCCGTATACGCCTGATAGGCGTCCTGCAAGTCGGATTGCTCCTTCGAATAGTCCCGAAGTCGCTTTGAATCGTTAACGACGTCCGGATCACAGAGCAGCTCGCTCAGCTTTTCGTACCGGTCCGCCAGTGCCTGCAGCCGATCTAACATTCCGCCTTCACCTCCTTGTTCCTCCCAAAAGGGTAGAACGCCGTAGAAGGCCAGTTCGAACTCTTTTGGGGGCGACCCCGCAACTTACACGTTAAAACGGAAATGCATGACGTCCCCGTCCTGTACCACATACTCTTTCCCTTCAAGCCTCATTTGGCCTTTTTCCTTCGCCGCATTCATCGAGCCGCTCGTAACGAGATCGTCGTAAGAGACAACCTCGGCGCGGATAAAGCCCCGTTCGAAGTCGGTATGAATGACAGCCGCCGCCTGAGGTGCCTTCGTTCCTTTGCGGATCGTCCAAGCACGCACTTCCTGAACGCCCGCCGTAAAATACGTATACAATCCGAGCAGCTTGTAAGCGCCGCGGATCAACCGGTTCAGACCGGACTCCTGCAGTCCCAGCTCCTCCAGGAACAGCTCCTTGTCTTCGCCCTCCAGCTCGGCGATCTCCGATTCGACCTTCGCACTGATCGGCACGACTTCCGCACCGCCCATAGCCGCGTATTCGCGCACTTTGGCCACATACGGATTACCGTCGGCGTTAGCCGCTTCACTCTCGCTTACGTTCGCCGCGTACAAGACCGGCTTCATCGTCAGCAGATGCAGATCGCGTACGATCAATTTATCCTCGTCGGACAGCTCGACCGCACGGGCCGGCTTATCTTCATACAACGCCGTCTTGATCCGCTCGAGCACTTCTACTTCCTGGGCGTACTTTTTGTCGCCGCCCTTCATATTTTTGCGGGAACGGTCGATCCGCTTCTCCACCGACTCGATGTCGGCGAGAATCAGCTCGAGGTTGATCGTCTCGATGTCGCTGATCGGATCGACTTTGCCCGATACGTGAGTGATGTTATCGTCCTGGAAGCAGCGGACGACGTGCACGATCGCATCGACTTCGCGGATATGAGCGAGGAATTTGTTGCCGAGTCCTTCTCCCTTGCTCGCTCCCTTGACAAGACCGGCAATATCGACGAATTCGAAAGCGGTCGGAACGATCCGGTCCGGAACGACGATGTCGGCCAGCTTCTGCAGTCTCTCGTCCGGTACTTCTACAACGCCTACGTTCGGATCTATCGTACAAAACGGATAATTGGCCGATTCGGCACCCGCTTGGGTAATTGCGTTAAACAAGGTCGACTTGCCGACGTTCGGAAGTCCGACTATGCCTGCTTTCAATGCCATGAAACGAAACAACTCCTCATCTTCCAATCTGAATACTCCCATCATTATATAGCACGCCCGGACTATATACAATCAGGCTCCGGCTGGAAGGAAGAGAGCTGGGGAAAAAATCGCGCAGCAGGGCATTTTGCCGGGACCCGTTGTATCCCCGGCATGGCAGAAAACGGCTCCTTATCCACAGTCTATTCACAGGTCTGTGGATGTTATCCTCATTTTATCCAAAGGTTATCCACATGTTAGCAACAATGTCTGAATATTTTGAACTTCCCATCTATTTTTACGAAATTTCTCTACCGGTTGAAGTGCGTCCGCTTCCTATTTTCATGCATATGGTCAGACCTATCTTACGATTTCGCCGAACACTCGGCGTTGCCGCCACTTCCCGCTTTATCCGCTGTCCTAAACGCTTTATTAGGCCCGCCAATACGGATTCGACGAGGCTCGACGGCGATTTTCAGCTTATCCGGAGGACGAATGGGCCTTGAGTCCGTTCATCCGGACTACTTGCCAACGCCAGCCTTGATTTCCAGGAAGATATTGCCCTAAAATGATGAGAAAGCGTATATTTGTGGTACAATATCCCCAGCCACACCGTTGTTATCTACAGCTCCGAACGACTTATGCACAACTTTATCCACAGCATGTTAACAAGAATAAATGTTCGCCGTTAGACGCCCGCTATCCACATGGGAATAACGGAACGGAAAAGGATCGAATCGATGGACTCTTATGAGGATAATCACGAGTTATGGATGGAAGAAGCGATAAAGGAAGCGAAAAAGGCGGAGGAGCTGAAGGAAGTTCCGATCGGGGCGGTGATCGTCAAGGAAGGGCGAATTATCGCCCGGGGACACAATCTGCGGGAAACAACGCATGACCCGACCGCCCATGCGGAGATGATCGCCATCCGGGAAGCGAGCGAAGTGCTTGGCGCTTGGCGGCTGCTGGACTGCACGCTGTACGTAACGCTTGAGCCGTGTCCAATGTGCGCCGGGGCGATCGTGCAGGCGCGCGTCAAAACCGTCGTGTATGGGACCCCCGATCCGAAAGCGGGCTGTGCGGGAACTCTGATGAATCTGCTGCAGGAAGAACGGTTCAATCACCGGACGGAGCTTGTAGACGGGGTTCTGCGTGAGCGGTGCGCCGGACTGCTCACTGACTTTTTCCGCAGCTTGAGGGGGAAGCCGGCGGCTGAGGCGGCTGCTCCGATCGAACCGGCATAAGCAAGCAGCCTGTAGGTGTAGCGTTCGCGATGATAATCCAATATCCCGAGCTATTGCGAAAAGGCCGCCACCTTCTATCTAGGTGAACGGCCTATACTCCGGTTGTGCAGCTATCGCCGCAGCTGCCTGCCCCTGCCGCATGAAAATCTCAAACGGAGCAGACATTCTGATCGGGCGAAATCGCTTACGCTAAAATAGCCTCAATCTTCTTCAGCGCCTCAGCCGGCAAAACGACTCCCGACGCCTTCACATTCTCCTCGATCTGTTCCGGGCGGCTCGCTCCGATAATGGCGCTCGAGACGTTCGGCTGGCGCAGTACCCAAGCAAGCGCCAACTGCGACAGCGTCAAGTCCAGCTCGGCGGCCACCTCGCCAAGGCGTTCCACGCGAGTCAGGTTATCCGCAGTGAGGTAACGCTGTATCGCTTGTCCTGCGCTCGCGGCCCGGCTGTCTTTAGGCACTTCGGCTCCGGGCTTGTATTTGCCGGAAAGCACCCCTTGTGCGAGCGGCGAATAGACGACTTGACCGATGCCGAACTTCGTACCGACCGGAATGATCTCCTGCTCGATATCCCGCCTTAGAATACTGTAAGGCGGCTGGCTCGCTACGATCCGGTCGAGCAGCTTGCGGTCCGCAATCCCGACCGCCTCGGTCATCATCGAAGCCGTCCAGTTGCTGACCCCTACATACAGCACCTTGCCTTGCCGCACCAGATCGTCCATCGCCCGCAGCGACTCCTCGATCGGCGTCGACGGATCGATACTGTGGCAGTAATACAAATCGATATATTCCATCCCAAGCCGCTTCAGACTTGCTTCGCATTGCTCCATAATATGTTTGCGCGACAACCCCCGGTCGTTCGGACCGTCGCCCATCGGACCCCATACTTTGGTCGCCAGAACGTATGAATTGCGCTGGTAGCCGCGTAGCGCTTCGCCGACTACGCGCTCGGCCTCGCCCTTCATATACACGTTGGCCGTATCGAAAAAGTTGATGCCCGATTCGACAGCAAGCTTGATCGTTCCTACCGCATTTTGCTCCTCCACATAACCGCCGTACGTCAGCCAACTGCCCAGACTGATCTCACTTACTTTCAGCCCGGACCCGCCCAATCTCCGGTATTGCATCCTCTTATCCCTCCCGAACCGTCTCTATAGCCAAAAACCGGAACCCGAACGTCCCGGCTCTCCCCCAATTGTAGCATACCGCCCGGATGCCTGCCCACAGCTAACGGCAGATTGTCCGCCGCAAATTAGACGACCATCCGTTTCACTTTCTCATCCGTCTCGCGAATGTTCAGTTGCATTTGCGTATTCTGCTTAAGCAGCGTCTCCAGTGTAGCCGACAGCTCCTCCAAGGTGGCCGAGGACTGCTGGCTTACCGCAGCGAAATGCTCGGTCGATTCCTGGATCGATTCGGTAGCGCTTCGGATCGACTCCATCATCTCGGAGTAACCGACCGACATCTCATTAAGCTCGGTAACCGATTCGCTGATCTCCTGGAACGATTGTCGCGTCTCCAGTACAGTAGCCGCATTGTGCTTCATCTGTTCAGCGATGACGCTCATATTGCCGCTTGTAGCCGCGGCATGCTTCGATACTTCACCGAGCTTCTCCGATATTTCCTCCGCCGACCGTCGGCTCATCTCCGCCAGCTTGCGAATTTCCTGGGCTACGACGGCGAAGCCTTTGCCGCTTTCCCCCGCCCTGGCAGCTTCGATGCTGGCGTTAAGCGACAACAGGTTGGTCTGTTGCGCGATCTGGTGA
Organism: Paenibacillus oceani; assembly: GCF_014705615.1. GTDB lineage: Bacteria > Bacillota > Bacilli > Paenibacillales > NBRC-103111 > Paenibacillus_AB > Paenibacillus_AB oceani. The sequence goes on along the minus strand of NZ_JACXJA010000021.1, from coordinate 7,746 downwards.
ATCGATTCGTTGAATAACGTGACTTCCTGCAGCGTCCCGGTCAGCTCGGCGATCGTGTTTGACATCGTTTCGATGCTTTGCTGGAATTCCGTCGTCACCCGGAACATCGTATCCATCTTGTCGCTGCCTTCCATACTGCGATCTCTCGCACCTTCCGTTTTGTGCTTCAGCTCGATGATCGATTGCAGCATGCCGTTGACCTTATGCCCGGTCTCCTGAACCGAACGGTTAATGGACAGCGTAGAGTCGACCTGACTGTTCGCACCGTCGGCAATTTCCTGGAACGCCGTATTCATCTCTGTGAACGACGCATTGTTCTCTACGCTCGCTTGGGCGATTAACGTCATATTGGACGAGATGGCCGACGCGCCTTCCAGCAGCCGTTCCTTGTCCTCCTTCTGCTGGGACAACAGCTTGACCGTCTCGATCCCGAACGCTTCCATTCTTCTGCTCATATGCATAGCCGTACTCAGCAAAGCGATGATCATGGAGCAGATCAGCACGTAGTAGATGAGGATCGTCGTTTCGTTACCGGCTATGCCCGGGACCGTATGTTGAGCCAACAGAAAATAAGCCAGCAAGGAGGAACTGGCTGCCAGACTGACTACGGTTGGCCATACGCTCATATACACCGCACCCAGCAACAGCCCGTAGTATACGCTGAAAATATTGCCGATGGACTCACTTTGCAGAGCGGTGGTGAACGAAATGGCGGTGTTGCCGATAATCGCTATGTAAGGCAGAACGTACGGGTACCGTTTCGTAAAATGCAAAAAACCGAATACGGCTAACAGCCCGATCAGTAAGCCCATAAGCAGTCCCGAATTGCCCGCATCCCGGGAGGCGCCCGACAGAGCCAAAATACTCGTTAACGCCAGGAGACACGTTACGGCCAATGCGATAAAAACGACCGTGTTTTTTCTCCTCATGACTTGCAGTTTAATCGACTTTTGAATGTCCATGATGTCACTTCCTGCCGAATCGTAGTTTTTTATACCTTGTACAAATTCAGAACTAATGATGTGGCTTGAAAAAGAGGAGTTGGCCGTTGGCAATTCCTTTTCATTCATAGGATAAACTGTGAAATTGTACCTAGCCTACTCGAAATTAGTCGAATATGCTAACGCTTTCAATAATCTCGACGACAACTTTACAGTCGAGTTTCGTTTTATTAGCCCTCTTATACCGGATGAGTCAATCTCATAACGCGATCAGCGACCGTACCGTATTAGCCGGCAGCCGCCCGGTATGAAATTGACTCTAATCGACGATTTTATTAACCAGCCCTTCCATGCTTTCGACACGAATCATCTTGTTGCGGATGCTAATGATCCGGTCATCCTGTAGTTCCTGCAATACTTTCGTAACCGACTCGCGCACCGTACCGACCATATTGGCGATTTCCTGATGCGTCAGCTTGATCGAGATCTGGATGACCCCTCCCGCCTTCGGCTCCCCGTACTCCTTGGAGAGCTGGTGCACGATCTTTAAGACGCGGGTGCGTACATCGAGGAACGTCAGATTGCGAATCTGCTCGTTCGCCCGGCGAAGCCGATTCATCGTAATTTCCAGCAGTCTCATGCACAACCCCGGATTGCGGTCGACATATTCGTAAAAGGTGGACCGTTTGAGCGTATAAATAACACATGGCTCAAGCGTCTCGGCATTGGCCGAGCGGGTGCTGCCCTTCTCGATGATCGACATCTCGCCAAAAAAATCCCCGCTTCGGAACAGAGCGAGCGTGATCTGCTTGTTGTTATCGATTCGGTATATTTTGACCGTTCCGGACCTGACGATGAAGAGTTCTTCGCCCTCGTCCTCTTCCAGAAACAAAATCGTATTTTTCTTATACTTCCGCTCGAAAAAAAGGGCCGATATGCTCTTCAGCTCCTCCTCGTTCAAATCTTGGAACAAAGGAATCTTACGGATGAGAGCGGCCACCTGCTCCATGGAAATAATCCCCTCTTCTCTTCGTATTCAGTGTCCACTCCTGCACCCCTTATCATACCATGAAGCGCCGGTTTTGGTATAGATCTCCTCCTTCGCGTCAAGCCCGCTGCTCCCCGCCTCATACAACGCTCTGCTCCATACGAAGCCCGCTGCGGTACGTCATATTCCGCTCGCAAATATCCAGCAGATGACGTTTCGGTCCCTTGACCGGAACCGTTATTTTGGCGGGCAGCCCCCGGCTCTTGGCAGCTTGCCTGAGCGGCTCTGCACGTTCCGCATCGTTCGTGACGATCTCGACACGGCCTTCGGACGGGACCATCCGGAGCAGCTCCTCCGCCCACTCCCCGGTTTCCGGCACCGGTTCCTCTACCCGACGCTCCACGAAACGGCTGCGAAGCATCCCGTATTCGATCGGAGCCGCAAGCAGTATATCGCCGTCAAACAACAAGACGATCTGGCAAAAATCGCGGGGGATGTTAACCGCCTGATCATCCAGCATGCTTTTTAGCGTATTGGATCTCGTGTACAGCTCCTTCGCCTTCTCGAATTGCAGCTTCTCCGAGCATTCCTCCATGGCCGTGACCATCTCTGCCGGAATCGCCCGGGCGTCCGACAGCAGCCGAGCAGCACCAACCACACGTTCGGCGTACTGCTCGGCCGACTCCAACTGCTCGCAGATGCCTCCGCAAGTTTCGAAATAGTAGCGCATGCACAGACGCCGCTCTAAAGGCTCGCATGTCCGCAGCCGGTAACGGGCGATCGCGAACTCCAGCGAATAATTGCGAAATACCGGATTCGGAAACGGTCCGATCAGCTCTCCGTCTCCGCAACTCTCCGCCTTCGACTGCGGGGTTAGACGGTCCTTATCGACCGCAACGAGACGGGGAAGCGGCTCCCGCGTGACCGCAATGTACGGATACACAGAGGGCTCTCCTTTTTTGGACCGGTTATACGGAGGCAGGTAGTGCTGGATCAGATTAGTCTCCAGCGAGAAACTTTCGTTTTCATTCCGGACGATCATAATTTCGATGGAGGCGATCTGCTGCACCAGTCTGGCCGTTTTCTCCCGGTCCGGCTTGGAATGGAAGTAAGACGCCAATCGTTTGCGCAAATTGATCGCTTTTCCGACATACAGCAGTTGGCCGTGTTCATGAAACATCAAGTAGCATCCCGGTCCCTCGGGATATAGGCTCGGTTCGAAACGGAACGGGCTTCCCACCGCATGCCCCTCCTTCCCTGCTTCAAATTCCGGGTCTGTCCTGTATCTGTTAGCAATTCGGCTGCCGTTCTTGACTTCCTCCTTTCCGCTGGTTTTTATTTTTTACCCCAGCTTACATTAAATGGTTCCATATCCCAGTAATGTTGACATTTGTGAGACGGCGGGAGATAATAAATGCAATACGAGTGGTAGGACTGGGCATTCCGTTTCATTTCTGAAACGGGGTGCCTTTGCGCTTATATATGGCAGTTTACATTTAATGGATGTGAAGGAGGTGGTGCCATGTTCCGCTAGTCATACAAGCCGGGTAGCCGTTTTCCAAAGCCCGGCGGACAGGGCGCGACGTTCAGAATCCTTTTGCTTGACGAATTAACTGATAAGGACGCGTGTGAATATGATCCAGATTAAAACGTTTACGGATACGTTGCATGCCTCTGCTGAAATAAAAGCAAACCGGTTTCTAGACACCCTGGAGGCCAGTCAGTATATCGAAACCAAGTACGCGCTGATCCAAACCGGTGAACCGCACTCCTTCATAAAGAGAAGCATTATGATTGTGTATCATGCAAAACCCGGCGCCGAGCCGGATGCACAAGCCGTAAAGAGATCCGGATGACAATCGTCGACAGCAGCCTGCAATTTTGGTTCGTCCCTTGCCTGAAAGAGGGAGCTGATGCCGCCGGACTCTATTCTCCTCCCCTTCATCCCTATTATCGAATACAAGGAGGAGACGAGAGATGTCGTCCAGAAAACCGAAAATCAAAGTGCTGCCGAAGCAGCAGCCAAGCACAAGAGGCACGTGTCCCAACTGTTCCAGTACAGGCGTGAAACTCGTTCACGAGCTTACCCGAGACGACGGTACGGTATGGCAAGTATGCAAGCTGTGCCGCAACAAGAAGAAGTTAAAAAAATACGAACGGAAATCCGAGGCGGCTTCCGAGTGATAAGGTGATTGTATGAGCGGCAAATCCTATATGGAAAAAGGGTTCCCGCGGAATTCGAGCCCGTTTCCCTTGTTCGAAACTCCGGTGTGGAAATGTTCCGATACTTCGTGCACGTGTTGGATGAGGGTCGATCTTGCGTTCGAGGAGAGCCCTTCCTGTCCGATCTGCAGCAAAGAAATGGTGCTAGAAACCAAAATGCTGCCGAAGCTGACTACCGTCAAATCGTGACGATGCAGGTAAGCCCCTTGCCGGTTAGGCAGGGGCTTTTGCATTCGTTCCGGCGATTCGCCGCTTCGCTTGGGGAGGTCATTTAATTTCCTTCCTTATTACAAACACGATCTTGCGTTCCCCTCAACCTTGTGCTATATTAATCCTTGCATCTTTCTTTCACATGCGCCCGTAGCTCAGCTGGATAGAGCGACAGTTTCCTAAACTGTGCGTCGTGGGTTCGAATCCCGCCGTGGCGCGCTTATCAATCCACCATAGCTTGACGGAACGTGGCTCAGCTTGGTAGAGCGCTTGGTTCGGGACCAAGAGGTCGCAGGTTCAAATCCTGTCGTTCCGATACTTGTACATCCTATCGCGGCATTTCTGCCGCGTTTTTTTGTTTGTCTTCGTTTAATGCCCTCTATCCCTCCAGTTCCATAGACGCACTTCCCCAACCCGGGGCGCTCTCACCCAGGGCTCCTGCTTCAGCTTCAGCAACTCCTTGGTCGGACCGGTGACTACCGCCCCGTACAGCTTGACGCCATGCTGCTCCACATAGCCAATCGTTTCATCCAGTTTCATGAAGGGGGCTGCTTTTTTCGTAATCGCTCTGTACTCTCTCAACAAGTACAACGTTTTCTTAAAATTATCGTTGCGCAGCTCTCCGTCGCCATTAGCTTGTACTTGCGGATAAGAAGAGAGGCTCGACGTAACCTTGCTGAATAAGCCGCGTTTTTCCTCCGAATAACTTTCCAGCTTCTTATCGTCATGGTGCCAGATCGGCATATAGGGAAAGCCGATGGGATCACTCACCCAACTTCTGCCTGAGTTGTCCTGGCCGTTATCTACGGCGAACCAGAGCGGCGTCAGATTTCGGGATTCCAGCAGCTTCAGCAGATCTTCCGTCTCGTACAGCCGGTCCAGCGAGAAATACAGCTCCGACACGGTACCTTCCGGCAGCTTTTCGAGAATCGACCATTCGGAATCCCCGTTGTAGGTGCTGGAGTCGGGAAGTCTTGCAAACCCGCGTCCGTTCGTATTTCGCTCCTTCCATGACAGGACCGGGCCATTCGTACGATTAAGCAAAAACCTGATCGAGTAATCTCCCGCCGATACCCTCGCGTCTCCGATCTGCTTGACGAGTTCTCCTTTCAAATCCATCGTAAAAAACGCGTTGCCCTGCGCGTTCAGATGAACCTCGACATTAGGCTCTGTAACGGCGATCGCAGACGATACGACGTCTCTGTATAAATCCACACGGTCCGGCTCTCCCATACTGTAAAAAAGCGCCGTACAGGCGGAACTGACGAATGTCACAGCGATTAACAAAGAAAGCAGCGTCAGGGCATTGGACAGGCGTGCCTTCCATTTCCCTCTGCGAATAATATTGGCTTCCTTCCGCAGCTGCCGCTTGTTCTCGCTTTCAGACGGTTCCGCCTGCCGCCCGCCCCGTATTCCGCTTTTGTAATCGACACTTTCCGTGAGCTCCTCCAAGTAGCCTTGGTACAGCTCCAGCTTCTCGATCTCCCGCTCCACTTCTTCACGTTCATCTTCCGGCAGGCTGCCCTCCGCATATTGCTTCAGCTTTCGCTTAAAATCCTCGCTCATCCGGATTCCTCCACTCTTCGTACTCTCTTAGCTTTTGTCTGGCCCGAAACAGTAAGATTTTGAAATGGGACAACCGGATGCCCATAATATCGGCAGCCTCCTGATAAGACAGCTGGTGGAAATCGTACAGCAGTATTGCATGCCTCTGGTTGTCCGGCAGTCCGGCTACAACCTTTCCGATTTCCGTCCAGATTTCCTGGCGGAGAACGGCGGTTTCCGGCGTATCGCGATCGGCCAGACGTTGAAAGTAATCCGTTCCGTACACCGAGCTGCGACTTTCCTTCCGCATGTAGTCGATAAACGCATGGTAAGCGACCCGGAACAGCCACGGCTTGATTTTATCTTCCTTGCAATCGTCCAAATGCAGATAGGCCCGGTAAAACGTTTCCTGCAGCAAAACCTCCGCTGCATGCTCGTCGCGACAGAGAGAGCGCAAGTAACGAAAGATGTCTTTGACATACTTACGGTATATGGAATCCAAACTGTTCGTCTCCATTCGCTCCCCCTCCCTAGTATCCACGAATGAAAGCTTGGAAAGTTACGGACGTTTTGAACAAATGGGAAAAGGGTAATTAATCTTGGCTCGCGCACATTTTGCTTTTCTGATTCTTTTTGGGTAGCATGGAGAAAATAAATGCGGGAGGAATGCTGATGAATACGATACAACTGTCCGAACGCTCCATCGAAATCCGCTACAGAGACGAAGGAACCGGGTTTCCCGTCTTGCTGATGCACGGTTTTTGCGGCAGCTCCCATTACTGGGATGAAGTCGTGCCGTTATTGAAAGGATGCAGAGTCATCGTACCCGATCTGCCCGGTCACGGACAATCCGGAGTCCCGGCGGCTCCGTATGCCATCGAGTCGTTTGCTGACGATATGGCGGAGCTGCTGCGTCAATTAAACGTCGGGAAAGCGGTATGGATCGGCCACTCGCTTGGAGGCTATATCACGCTTGCAGGGGCGGAGAGACATCCGGATCGGGTTCAAGCGTTTGGGCTCGTCCATTCCACCGCTTTCCCGGACGACGAGAAGGGCAAAGAAAATCGCCTGAAATCGATCCAAACCGTACTCGATTCCGGCATCGTTCCGTTTATCGACGGACTAATTCCGAAGCTGTTCGCCCCGGATCACGTAGAAACGATGAAAGGGAAAGTTGCCGAAGCGAAAGAGATCGGCTACATCACTCCGCCGGAAGGAGCCGTCTTAACGCTTGAAGCGATGAGAGAACGGCCCGACCGGAATCAGGTTATAAAGAACGCTTCGTGCCCGGTATTGCTTCTGGCCGGCGGTTCGGATCAGATCATTCAACCGGAGAAGACGTTCTCGGTCTCGGGCAACTCGATCAAACAGGTTTTGATCAAGGACAGCGGCCATATGAGTATGATGGAACGGCCAAGCCGGCTTGCGCAAGAACTGCTTACTTTCGTGGAAGCCGTGCAGGGCTGACGAAATACGGCGCTGGTCGGACATAGAAGCGAATCGGCTGGTTGTCTGGTGCTGTACGGCGGCGGACGGGCACGGACTCAGGATTGACTAAGTTTGTTGGATTTGTTGGGTTTGCTGGATTCCACCTTTCGTGCCGTTCCGAAGGCGTACGTTCTGGAGTGTTGGCGTCATAAGAGCGGTTTGAGACCCTTATTCGGCAGATTTCAGCCCAATGCTAAAGATTAAGAGCGGTTTGTACCCCTTATTACTCCGAATCTGGTCGGTTTCCGGTCTTGTTCAGGGAAATAGTAGAGTAAAGGGCTGGGATTACCAGCCCCTCCTCATCAAACCGTACGTGCGGTTTTCCCGCATACGGCTTTCCGATGTTCTTCA
>NZ_JACXJA010000020.1 GCF_014705615.1 Paenibacillus oceani | reverse complement strand
CTGGTTTTCATTTTCCATGACTTCCAGCTCCCAACCTCGTGCTTCTTCCACCATCTTCCTTCAATTCCTGTCTAATTCCGAGAGGCTATTAGTTACTCTTCTTGCACGAACGTTCCCCCGATTCCTCAGACCCGACTCATAACAGAAAACCCCCGTCCTAGACCGGAGGGGGCAGCAAACACGGGTAATCGCGCATCCGCACGAATACATGAAATTCCCGAATGTTGCCGGCTCCTTTTCCTCGAAGGAAGCAGTGCATAAACGCAACAGGCAGGTCTCCTGACTCATAGAATACGCTCGATACTCAAGCGCCGCTTCTTCCGCCTTCCCGTCTGCGTCAGACAGTGGCCTAATGGAGGAAGCTCCTATATCACAGTGGCGGGACCGTGTCGGACTTGCACCGACTTCCCTTTTAACCCGGTCGCATGCTGGCTTCCGGGCACCTGTTGACAGCGATTCATTCCGCAGCGGCGAAACGTCTGCGGACATCTTGCTTACGGATCGATTATAGGCTATATCCGGCGGGTTTACAATACATCTCGTACAAATGCCACGCGTGCCGCTAGCCTTTCCCCGCTCCCCATACGACCCTAATATGCGGGTCCTCGTTATGAAAACCGAACCCGCCGAGTCTCCCTCCGGATTCCCTCTAAAATGTGCTCTCCATATGTCGATTCCGGAATTCCGGTTCACTGCTAGAGCCGGGCCGCCGCAAGGACCGGTAACGCAACGACAAAAAGCGCCCGGTCGCCCAAGCGCTTTACTTTATCCTTGCCCGGTTGTTACCCGCTCACGTCCGGCGACCCGGACTCCCCGCTTTTATCTGCCGGTTCACTTCATCCACAATCAGCTCCTCCGTCTCGGGCACAAAGCGGCTCTTGAAGCCGATCGTGAACGGGTGATCCGCTTCGTATCCGCCCTCCTTGAGGATGCGGCGGGTCGGGATGTACGAATAAACGCCGTTGGAGTAACCAAGCACGATCAGCTTCCGGTCCGGGCAGCCGCGCTTCAGCTTGAGCGAATACTCGGTCGGGATTTCGCTCTCCAGCGCTACGAGCACCACCCGATCCGACAGTTTCCAGGTTTGCACATACAGCGGAAGCTTGGTCTTCACGACGCCCCTTTGCTCCGCCTTGATCGTCCGCTCCGCCGCGCGGCGATAAAATTCGCCCGCCTCCCCGCTGAGCAACTGGGCCATCTTCCGCTCGTCGGGAGCCCCTGCGGACAAATCGATGCTGGCCAGCTCCGAACGGAACGGACCTTCGATCCCGGCAAACGCCCCATCGGTCAAGACACGGCGCACCTCGCTCGCCAATTCGTCGCCTGCGGCTTGCATCTCCGCGGTTGAGCACACCTTGAAGCGGCCGCCCTCCGCACTATGGCGCGGCTTCAGATCGCCGGCGGCGCCTTGCAGGAAGACCGCGATCTCTCCGGGACGCTCGTCCTCCAGCCTTTGGCAGGCACGCCCGACGAATTCGGAGGAAAGCAAATAATTGTCCGGCCCCATTGCCGTCGGATGGCACGCCAGATTGAACAGCACCGCCTTGACCCGATCCTCGCTGTCCGTCAGCGTCAGCACGGTCAATTCGTCGTCGATGTCCGCATCCGGGGCCGGCGCCCACAACACGCCGTCTTCCGTCACACGTCTGCGGCTGATTGCCGCTCGGGTCCGGCCTGACGCGAGCTTCAGACGGCCCGGCTGCAATCCGGCGTAGCAACGTTCGACAAGCGCCGCGACCGTGTCCCGAATCCAGCGGTAATACTTGATATCTTCGGTATAATCGATCGCGGCCGAGTCATCGTGCCACTGATTCTGGGCGAGGCTGTAATTGCCCCGGCGCAGCTCCGGATGCTCGCCTGTCAAGTGAATCGAAGCGTGCGTATGCGTGAAGTGGAGCAAAATATCGGCTTCTTCCAGCCCGAACCGCTCGCCGAGCGCCTTTTTGACACCGAGCACGAATCCCCTGTCCGCCCCGAGCGCGTCGAAGACGACAAGCAGCAGTTCCTTGCCGCCCTCCGAGAGCAATACGGCTTTGACGTACAGCTCGTCGAGCAGCCCTTCGCTTTTGTGGGCTCTTCCCCCGAACCCGGCCATAAATACAGGCTGCGGCGGCGTCATGCTTTGCTTCCTTACCGCAAACTTCATCTTCCTCCACTCCTTCGCCAACTTGATAATTACGAAGCACCGGCAACAAGTCCGGTCCGCCGGCTGGTCGCCCCTACATACCTTTCACCGGAACCGCCCCTTACTCCTTCAACGAGCCCGGGCCCAAAGCGGCAAACCCGGGGAAAATCGGCAGTCTCAATAGCAGCTTCAACAGCGTGGTGATCCCAAAGTCATTTTGCGATTTCTTAAGCCCGCTCAGAACCAATTTTTCCGGAGAAAAAAGACCCCAACTTCCACTTTAGTGTGGAAATTGAGGTCCTCTCGCGTTCGGAAATGGGAATGTTGCTATGTCAAGCGAACACTGTCGGGACAGCCCCGCCCTGCCCGCAATAATGCTATCGCGTACGCAGAGTCATTCAACGTTGAGAAAGCTTCGTTATCGTTTGTTTGGAAGCTTTTCTTAGACGGAAACAAAGGTGTACCGCCGGTCGTTCATCGTGATCGTGGCAGCGGTTCGGCCTTTGCGCTGTTCAGGGGCAAGAGGGAATCCAATATGAGTGGTTTGCACCCTCTATTTTGCCCAAAAACCCGATTGGACAAGGAATAAGAGCGGTTTGAGACTGCTATATTCGGTTTAAATGACGCACACCCCCTCTGCTTGTTGAAATAAGGGGTGCAAACCGCTTCTATTCGCCTCTGTTATCCCAGTATGCCGAAAATAGAGCATACCAAAGACCCTTATTACCTTGTTTAGCCCGTAAGCAGATCGTTATCAGCTTTTCCCACATCTCACCCGACTCCCGGTGCGCGGGCCCGTTCACACGCCGGCTGTCCAGCCTCATGCGAAGCTGAACACGATCTGTCTCGCAATCATTCCTATGTCAAGCGAACACTTTCGGGACAGCCCTTCCCCCAGGTTCATCCAACGCGTCCCGTCTATTTCTCCGCCATTGCTTTCAGAACCTGCTTCGCTTTCACTTCCTTGTCCTTAACGCGAACGGTGATGAAAGCGACCACTTCTTCGCCTTTGTAGCCGGCATCCTTCAACAGTTTCGTATCTTTCAGCGGAATGCCGACCAGCGTCCCGTTGTGTACGCCTTCAGGGAAATCTTCCTTCTTGAGCGTATCGCCGAGATCGATCATCCCGTCTTCCTGTTTGAATGCGTCGAATTGGTCTTTGGGCAGAACGAAAATGCCATGGTCGCCCGCCGCGAGCTCGACGATCATCTTCTGCGGCTCGAAGATCGGACTGACGCTGAACGTTACGGTTGGGGCTTCCCCCAGCTTGGCCTGAAGTGCATTTTTGAGCTCGTCCTGTTTGTTAAACGGCGAATTTTGCGGGAACATCATAAAGACGGAAATGTCCGCCTTCGGCCCTCCGCATGCGGTCATCAGCACTGCCACGATGATTAGAGCCGCAGCCAGCATACCCGCCCTCCGGAATTTCGCTTTCATCTGGTCTTTCCCCTCCACTCGTCTGAAAAAACTTCTTGTTCTATGATAGCACGCGGAACCGCTAAACGAAAGTTGGAGGACGGCCGCCGTCCGGCCTCGCTAACGCTTACTGCAAGCCTCGTCTGCGAATAAGGAAAACCGTCCGGACGGTCCTTTGACGTGCAAACCGATACGCTAACGCGTGAAAGGGAATGGGTCCCCCCCCTTCCTTCGCTCCAGCCGCTCGCCCTCAGGTCGTGTTGTCTTTTTGCGGTGGTATCGCTAACGAACCCAGCAACCGTTATCAGAGCCGAATGCGAGTGTTTGAATTTGTAACGAACTCTCGTATCGTTATTTCCGCAAATCGGATCGTTTTTTCTCCACTTAGGGTTCAATAACGATCCCCGGATTCGTTAGGTCTGGAATAATGTCGTTTTTCAGCCATAAGCACCATACGATTCGTTAGGCATTGTACCTGAGTATACGTTCTCAAACGCCAAAGGAAGAAAACTCCTCCATTCACTTTAGCACCGTAAAGATCAGTAAAGATCAGTAAAGATCTTAAACTTTCTGGCAGATCAGAAGCCCTTCTACCCACGAAATTTTATAAATTCTTATATGTGTAAAAAAATCCGCCCCTTCCTCCGGCGAACCGGAAGACTGGAGCGGACCGAAATCCGTTTATTTGAAATATACGTTCTTGAGGCTTTTGTCGTCCCGGCCGACCGTCGCGTACCGGTAAAAGTGCTGGTAGTGCGCTTTGTACAGCTGCCCGTTTTTCGAAGGCGAGTACGTTAAATAGAGCTGGCGGCGGCTTACGTCGGCCGTATTCGGACCGCTTCGGTGCGGAGTAAATGAATGGAACAGGATCAGATCGCCCGGATGGGTCTCGACGATTTGGCCTTTGGACAGGTCGATCTTGGCGATTTCGTCCTGATTCATATTGCGCAGCACACCCGGAGTGGAACGAAGCCGGTCATGATAGCCGGGAAACAGCTCGAGTCCACCGTTCTCTTCCGTCGCCCCGTCGATCGCCACCATAACGGAGATCAGCCCCTCCATCGGAAAGCCTTGCCACCACGCGGCATCCTGATGCATCGTATAACCCGCTACGCCGGGCAGCTTGAAAATCAGCTTATCTTTAAACAGCAACGGCTCATCCAGATACAGGTCCCGCAGCGGTGACAAAATTCTCTCGTCCTGCGCCAGATCGCGAAACACGGGAGACAGATCGTGCACCGGATCGTATTTCTCGATAACGGACGTACCGTCCGGCATTTTCCGGTAACCAACCCGCAGGTTGTCCGGGTGGATGTAGTCGTCCAGACTGATCAGCCGCTCGCACTCCTGGCGCCATACCGCCGTCTCCTTTTCGGAGAATACCGACCGGAGCACCAGATACCCGTTCTCGCGATAATCGTTCAACTGTTCATACGTAAGAAAGCTCTCCATTCTCATCTTCCGCACTCCCTTTACATATCTTATTTTCGCATTTCTTGATATCATAATAAAGGATAGGTTTCCTGTTTTACATGCATCAACTTCTTATCTTTCATATCCTTTTTTGTGTGGAAGGGAGGCAGGCGAGATGGAGCAGTCGTTTCAGGTGGAGCTGGTGCGCTGGTACTTCAGCTTGACCAAGCGTCCCTTTTTGATGCCGGAGGATATGTACGAGCACTGGGTGATTTTGGCCGCGGATGAAGGGAGCTTCCATTACCGGATCGGGGACGAAGCGGGGATGGCCAAGTTCGGGGACATCCTCTTGTGCCCTCCGAATATAAAGCTGTACCGCAAGTCGGACAAACCGCTGTCGTTTCTGTTCGCCGAATTCAGCTGGAGAAATGCGGCCGGACAACCGATGGAGCCCGGACCTCAGCTTCCTTACGGCAAAATATCGTTTCACCGCATTAACCGATATTCCTCTACTTTCGACTGTGTACGGGAGATGTCCAATAAAGAAACACGCGACAATTTCGCCTACAGGCAGCATCTGGTCACCGACATGTTGTTTCTGTACGCAGCGGAGCGGCAGGATGAGCAGTCCCTTCGTTACACGAAAGACCCGGCGATTCGGACGGCCGCCCTGTACATCCAGAACCACGCCTACGAGCCGATCTCGCTGAAGGAGCTTGCGGACCACGCGTGCCTGAGCCAGTCTCAATTCTCCCGCCGGTTTCAGGCCGCCGTCGGCCAGTCGCCGATCGCGTATCTGACCGCACTTCGGATGAAACGGGCGCGCAGCCTGCTGATCGAAACCGAGCAGACGCTGGAGAAGATCGCGATCCAATGCGGCTACCAGAACGGCTTTTACTTAAGCCGGGTTTTTACGGCGGCGTACGGCATTAGCCCGTCGGAGTTCCGCAAGTCTTACCGCATCTAGAAGCGCCGAACAAAAAAAGAACCAGGTTTCCCTAGTTCTTCTGCATCATTCTCATATAGTCGTTGATTTTATCGTCCAAAATCCGGCTTACGGTCATCACATCGTCGGAGGTTAAGCTTTCGCAGCGTACGAAAGCATCCTCCATCCTTCTGCGCAAGCTCGTAATTTCGGCTTCCAGCGCAATCGCGGCAGACGCAGCCTGTGACGGGGACTTGCGTCTTTCTCGGATTGCCCGCCGCGCCGGTTGATACTTCTCGATGATGACACGAGCGTCCTGCGACGCCCCGTCTGTTCCGATGTCCGCAGCTATCACAGCTAACCCTCCCTGTCACCTGCTGAATGCGAGTTATTTCCATTATACCAAATGAAGAGGGAAAGTGTAATGTTTTAACAATAGAACAACACTAAGCAGGACGTCGGAGTTAGACTGCACCTTAGCCTTCGGCTTTGCACCCGTAGGAGCCGCATCGGAACGCAAGCTTGGCCCGACGCTGTACCCGCTTACGCATCAACCGTTTAATTTGCGAAGAAAACCGTCGATCCGATGAATCGCTTCCTGCAATTGAGAGACGGACGTGGCATACGAGCAGCGGATGAATCCTTCGCCGCCGAGTCCGAACACATGCCCGGCTACGGTCGCCACTTTGCCTTCCCGCAACAGCCGCTCGCAGAATTCGTCCGAAGAGAGTCCGGTCGAAGTAATCGACGGAAATACGTAAAACGCTCCTTGCGGTTCATGGCATTCGAGTCCGATGTCGCGGAATCCTTTGACGACCAGGCGGCGCCGCTGATTGTACGACTCCATCATCCGGTCCTTCTCCTCCATGCCGCGGGTAAGCGCTTCATAGGCGGCGATCTGACCCATGACCGGTGCGCACATCACGGTGTACTGGTGAATTTTCAGCATGGCGGAGATCAGATCCTGGTGTCCGCAAGCGTATCCCATCCTCCAGCCGGTCATCGCAAACGCTTTGGAGAAGCCGCTCACGAGAATGGTTCGTTCCTTCATCCCGGGCAGCGAGGCGATGGACACATGCTTGGAGCCGTAAGTCAGCTCGGCGTAGATTTCGTCGGAGATGACGAGAAGATCGTGCTCCTCGACAATTTTGGCGATCGGCAGCAGATCCTCATAGGTCATAATGCCGCCCGTCGGATTACTCGGGTAACATAAAATAAGCACTTTGGAACGCGGCGTAATTTTGGCCTTCAGCGCTTCCGGCGTCAGCCTGAAGTTGTCCTTGGCGAACGTCTCGATTCCGACCGGGACTCCGCCCGATATCGCGGTAATCGGCGCATACGGAATGTAGCAAGGTTCCGGTACAAGCACCTCGTCGCCGGGACAAATAAACGAGCGAAGAGCCAGGTCGATCGCTTCGCTGCCGCCGATCGTCACCATCACTTCGTTCCTGGGCTCGTAAGTGACGGCAAACTGGGTATGCAAATATTCGGCGATCGCTTCTCTCAGCTCCAGCAGGCCGGCATTGGGCGTATACGTCGTGCGCCCTCTCTCGAGCGAAGCGACAGCCGCTTCCCTGACATGCCAAGGGGTGACGAAGTCGGGCTCGCCTACGCCAAGCGAGATAATCTCTTTGTTGCCGCTGGCCAAATCGAAATATTTCCGGATGCCCGAAGGCGGCATATCGTCGACCAGCGGATTCAAAAACCGTTTTACCGAACCGGATTCCCGGTACTTCTCTATGTTGGATTGCTCTTGTTTAATCATTGGACTCTTCCTTTATGGAATTTATGGGGAAATGTGCAGCCGGTAATCTTCGACATGCTCCTCGAAGATGATGCCGTCCTGCTTATATTTTTTAAGTATAAAATGAGTTTTCGTGGAAAGGACGCTTTCGATCGGCGACAATTTGGAGGAAACGAACGACGCCACTTCCTTCAAATTTTTCCCTTCAACCTCAACGAGCAGGTCGTACGCGCCCGACATCAGATAGACGGATTTCACTTCGGGGTGGAGATAGATGCGTTCGGCAATTGCGTCAAATCCGCGGCCGCGCTCGGGGGTAATTTGCACCTCGATCAGCGCTGTTACTTTCTCGTCGTCGACCTTGCTCCAATTCACGACGGTAGCGTATTTGACGATAATATGCTCGGCTTCCATCTCCTTAATCGCTCGCTGAACCTCTTCGACATCGACACCGAGCATTGTGGCTACGAGGTCCGGGGTACGACGCGCGTCCTCCTTCAGCAGTTCAAGCACTTTCAGCTTTAGTTCATCCATCTCCGAGTGTACCTCCTGTACGAATTGGCAAATCATCCTAAAAATGAAGAAAAACGTCTTTCGACGTACTTCCAAGGATGAGCGACCGCTTTGAACCCCCGGCAAAGTAAAGGTGCTCCTAAGCGGAGTCCGGAACTTTTGCGGGTCCCCATCATTTGCGGATGTGCGGTAGATCCGGCTGCCTGTTGATCTGGCCGGTATCTGCTGCGCAGAAAACGGCTTTCCGCTTTCGCGTTAAAACAACTATACAACAATTCTCCTGCGAAGCAAAGCAAAAAACACGGGAGCCCGTATGGTCCCGTGCAGAGGATTTATCCTGTAACGAAGCGGCTATACCTGTCTGGCGATCACAGACCTGCGGGTTTTCAGCAGCTTAAAAATCGTATCGACGATGTCGCGTCTGCGATAATCGGGCAGAACGACAATATCGAGCCTGCTGTTGCCGCCGTCATCCGCGTCATGCACCATTCGTCCGATGCCGACGAGTTCTTCGGAGTCGTAGGCCGACACGAAGCGGCACAGGTCCGGGTTCGTATCGAAGAACCGTCCCGCATCCCATGTTTGTTCAAGTCCGCAAGCTTGTATAAGAGCAGCCACTTTCCCCTGATCGGGAAGCATGTTGTCGAAAGCTATTTTCATAACCGTTCACCTCACAAATAATAATACATTATATTGTATATTTATGCAACAACGAAATGAAATATGATTATCGTTTCGGTGACGGATGCGATTCCAGGCGAAAAACAGAAGGGGCTGTTTCCGAAGTCATTTTTCGTTTTGGCGGGTCCTGTTCAGAGCCGGTTTCCCTCGAGAAAAAGGACCTCCGCCTCCACGTTACAGTGGAATGTGAGGTCCTTTCGTTTGGATATCGGGAGGCTCCATGTTATGCGAGTCGTTTTGGGGACACCGCCCTCTGCTGACTTTTCCCATACATACGGCCGAATGGCTGACCGGTTTATCGTTGGCAGGCCATCAGCAGGTTGCCGTCCGGGTCGCGGAAAGCGAACCAGCGGCCATCCATGATCTCAGTGATCCGTTCCGCGCCCTGGTCGCTCATATATCCGTAGGCAGCCTCAATATCGTCAGTCAGCAGCATAAAGGCCGGTGTCTGAAACGACGGCGGGCCGCTGGGCTCCTTGCCGCCCCACATCGGCATCGTATCGAGAATAAGTCCCGGGGCATCCATCGGAAGCGGACAGAGGTGACCAAAGTGGATCGGCGCCTCGTCCACCGGCAAGTTCAGTATGCGGCAATACCAGTCGCGCGCTTTCTCGATATCTTGGACCGGGACAAATACGCTGCCGATGCGGTTTATGAACGGGCTAGACATGTCAGACATCCTCCCTGTACGTGAAAGGTTTGTTCTTCCTCCTATAGAACGTATCATGCGGCTGGATCTATACAGGTCAGAAACTTTTTTGCGTAGAATGCCGGTCCACGGCGGTCACTTAGTTGCGGCAGCGGCCTCCGTCTCTTCGATTTTTTTGTTAATTCTTTCAGCCGCTTCCCTCAGCGCGGTGTTGATGTCCTTGCCGTTATGAACGGCGTCCCGGATGACGTTGTTGTATTCCCCTTGGTAGGTTCCGTTATATTTGTTCACGGAGCCTGCGGGCGCATATTTGTCCGGCTGAAAAGCTTGAACGTTTTTGCCCGCATAAATCGGATTGTTCTGGCCGAACTGCCGACGCAGCGTCTTGTTGTTTAGTGTTGTTAAAAATTTGCCGTCCTTTAGCTGCTGGGCTTGGTATTCCTCGGTCGTCAGGAAGGCGATGACTTCAAACGCCTGGTCTTTGGACTTGCTCATCGAGGTCACATAGAAGTAGGTGGGGTACGCTTGCGGCCCTGTATCGGGCTTTTCTTTGAATACGGGGAACGGGGCCAGATCCCAGTTCAGATCTCCCAGCTCCTTCGAACTGTGCAAGGCGGTCATGGACAGGAACATCGCTGCCGTACGGTCCTTGAAAAAGCGGTTGCGCTCGTGCGGTTCGGAAATCTGGTTGGATTTGATGTGGGCATATCCGGGAATTTTGTAGAAACGGATCAAGTTCTCGGAGAACGCTTTCCATCTGTCGTCGGTATCGAAGGCGGATTTTTTCGTGTCCGTACGGACCAGCGGGATCGACATCTGGTTCATCATGGCCAGATGGCCGTAGGAGGAAGCAAAACCGGTATAGTCGACTCCTCCGTCGGATCGTGTCAAGCTTTTGCTAAGCTCGAACAATTCGTCCCAGGTGATGCCGCTCTTCGGGTACGCTACACCGAATTTATCGAAGAGGTCTTTATTGTAGTAAATCGTCGAGGGAGGGACGTACACCGGCAAGCCGTAGATGCCGCCTCCGGCCAGTTGCCTCGCCGTATCGATCATCGTCGGTTCCAGATGATTCAGATTATAGCCGTACTTCTTGATCTGGGGACTGATGTCGTATTCCAGCTTGTTTTCGAGCAGAAAGGGAGGGGTGGCGCCGATCGAGGCGTAAATAATGTCAATCGTTTCCCCGGCAGCCAGCAGCTCCGGAATTTTGCCCCCGGCGATATACTTGATCGTGACATGCGGGAACTTCTTCATGATGGGCTGGCCGAAGGTGCTCATAAAATCTTCTTCGGGCCAATCCGCCGGATAAGGGAAAAAGACGGAAAGCGTCACAGGTTCCTTTTGACTCACTGCGGGAACGTCGCTATTTGCCGGCAAACTTCCGTCTTTCGCTCCGCAAGCGGACGCCAGCAGCATCGCGCCAAGCGGCAATACGGACAGCAGCTTTTTGGACACATGATTCTCCCCCTTTGGGTAACTACCAATTCGGAATCATCATATCACGCCGCCGGTTGACCGAGGTTACGGGATAATTGCACTGTATTGCCCTGATTATGAAAACGTTTGCAGTAAAAATATTCCTAATCTATAATGAAGAGGAAGATGATTCCTTGTGCAAAGGGGCGAAATGATAAGATGAATCGCAATTTTACACAGTCGCATCTGATATTCGATCATAATTTATACTTTTTCTCCTACAAAACGTGGATGCGGCGCTGTCCGGACGAATATTACCACGCGCATGAAGGCATGGAGTTTCTGTACATTCACGAAGGCGAAGGAAGAATCATACTGAACGACCGGCTGTTTCTGCTGAAGCCGCGAACGCTTGTCTACATCCAGCCGTATCAGGTTCACCTCACCCGTTTTGAAAGTCCCCGGCTTCGTTCCGTCCTTAAAATTAACCTTTCGCTGCTGTATCCTTACATCCGGATGTATCCTTCTATCGAGAGCTTCGTCGCCTACCTGGAGAAATCACGGGCGGGGGAGCAGGTCATCCAGCTAAGCCCGGAACAGGACGGGGAGTTTACCGCCCTGCTCGGCTCGATCGATCATACGTTGTCCATCGTCCCCGCCCTGGAGAGGAAGGAGCAGTTTCTGATTTATGGAACCCAGTTCATATCTTATCTCAAGACGCGTCTGTTCGACGTCCGCCGCCCTCCCGGGGAAGACTGCAAGGCTCAGAATCGTCAATCGCACCATATGGAGAAAATTAAGGCATGGATCGAGCAGCATTACAAGGAACACTACTCGCTGGAGAAATTATCCGCAGACATCCATCTGTCCGGCAGCTATTTGTCCAATCTGTTTCGAAGCTTCGCAGGCGTAACGATCACCGAATATATAACGCGCAGAAGACTGGACGAAGCTTGCCTGCTGCTTGCCCATACATCCATCTCGATCGATCAGGCGGGCAAACAGTCGGGCTTTACGACTCCGGCTTACTTTTGCCGGTGCTTCAAAAAACGTTATCTGCTCACCCCTCAGCAATACCGCACCGCTGCAGCGGCGAGTAAGCGCTATCCTGAAAGCTCGGGGAACGCCGGCACGGATTGAAATGCAGCTGTTGCGGGTTTATCGAATCGCTCCGTGGGGGAGTACGGCGTGTACGCCTTCCCTTATCCGAATCTGTAAACGGCTGCCGGGTACCGGCAGCCGTTCGTTATACCTAACAACCGCTAACTTTCCTCTATCGGGAAGACGCGCCGGGGTCCGGCATCAGCCGACCGATATAAGCGAGGCTTTGAAGCTCCAGCTCATCCGCCTCTCCATCCAGGATGCGCCGGACACTGTCGAGCGTATCCGGCAGCGAAGTCCACTCGCCGCTCCGGTTGGTAACGGGCTCTGCCACATAAAACGGCTGCGACAAAAACGTCTCCAGCCGCTCCCCGCGCCGGTATGTCGCCAGTTCCACCTCAGGCAGCTTCTCCGCCCCCCATGCCGCGACCAAAGAGCGCAGCTCCCGGTACCGGCGAAGCATTTTCCGAGCCCGCTGCTGGATCGTCAGATGTACAGCCTCAAGCTGCGCTCCCTCCATCACGGTCGAAGTCGAGAAAATCGGGTCGACGGCCGGGAACATCCGGCGTGCCGCCATATCCGCATTGAATTTCCACAGCGTATCGAGCGGACCATAAGGAGCCTCTTCATCTACGGAATCCCCCCGGGCATCAACCAAAATGATCGTCACCGGCCTTGCCCCCGCTTCTTGAAGCCGTTCCCGCAGCTTCATCAGCTCGCCCGACAATACGACGGAGCGGTCCGCTCCCAGGACAACGTCGCGGTTTTCCCGAAATGTGGAGACGGCCTCGTACACTTCATCCTCCGTAGCGCCGGTCACCTCCGCTTCCTCGATAACGTCGCTTATTCCTTTGCTGTCATCGCTCGGCCGCCAAAATACGGTGGCGTATCCGCGCTGCTTGCCAAACCGGCGGAACAATTCGGACAGCATGACCAACTGCCCCATACCCGGCCGGGACACGATGCCTATCGTTCCCCCCCGCACAAGCGGAGCGAACAAGTCCAGCACCTTGATCCCGGTTTCCAGCACGCCTGCACCCGCGCCCCGTATAATCAGCTCATCCAGCGTACAACCCGCCAGCGCCGCCAGAACAGCCAAGGTCCGCACCTCTGCGCGTCCGACCGGAATTTTGCCCGTGCACAAGTTGGATACGGTAGCGGGGCGAAGCCCGACCGCTTTGGCTGCGGCGGTTAAGTTCGGTACTCTGCGGCGCAGCAGCGGCACGTTCAGCTGCAAATCATCCATCATGTCGCTTTCCTCCTTTTACTCTAAGAAGCAACTTATGTTACTCTTTAAAGTCGCTTCGGTTACTTTGAATAGTAATATAAGTTACCCTTAAAAGCAATACTTATTTTTCCACTTTTAAATGGACTGGGCTTTATCAACCTCATGAGCCATTGCCCGCCGTCCTCCCCTATGGTAGGATGTAGTGTCAAACAGGAATGGAATATAAGGAGGAGAACTCATGGACCCTTATCGATTTCGTGTCCGTGTAACAGGTGTGCTGATAGAAGATGAACGAATCCTGCTCGTGAAGCAGCAGGTCGGATCGCGCGACTGGTCGCTGCCGGGAGGCAAAGCCGAAGCCGGGGAAACGCTGGAGCAAGCCATCGTCCGGGAAATGGCGGAAGAAACGGGGCTGTCGGTTCAAGTGGACAAGCTGCTCTATTTGTGCGATTTGCCCGAAGCCGACCCGCCAATCGTGCACGTTACGTTTCTGCTGCGCGAGGCGGAAGGGGAACTGCGGATGCCGACTAACGAGCTAGAAACGACTCCGATTACCGATATGCGGATGGTCCCGATATTCGAGCTGACTTCATACGGATTTTCGCCGACATTTATGGAGCTCGCCCGTTCCGGCTTCCCCGGCGCAGGCTCGTATAAGGGGTATAAGAGGACGATCGGCTTGTAAGAACTAGCTTCTAAACGACTAATCGAAGCCTTTTCCACGATGTATGACCCTGCGTAAGAACAGCTTTCCTGGGTTCAGAATGTCTCGATCCGCAACAACTCGACACCAAATGAAGCCTGGAAAGCCGTTTCTTGTGAACCGGTCGCGTTGGGGATCGCTGAGACGACAGGCATACGAGCTACCTAACCCTGCTAGCAGCAGGACAGAGAGCCGAACGTCCACGAGAAGTAACGATAGGCAACTTGCGACACTAGCTGACTCGCCAAGCAAGGGGCCCTTTGTCCGCTTTCGTACGGTGAAGAACTTAAACATATTAAAAAAGACCAGAGCCCCCGCTCTGATCTTCCCCTCCGCTCATCCGAAGGATATATTCTAATGAATCTGCTCGTTCAATGTCTCGATCTCCGCTGCGGGCAAGCCTGTTACTTCCGCAATAAGCGTCACCGACAAACCTTTCTTCAGCATACTTGCCGCAATCTCCAGTTTACCTTCTAACCTACCTTCCAGTTTGCCTTCCTCCCGGCCTCGCGTCTCCGCATAATCCAGCGCGGACCGTTCGTCGAGAAGCGCTTTTTTACGCATCTCGTAAAGCATTCGCGCTTCCTTGTTCTGGCTCAAAAATTCGAGCGTGGTCATCGCCTTCTTTAAGCCCGGTGTATCCATCGCAAGTTCCTCCCATCTGTCTTTCGGCGCGCCGTTGATGAACATCAGCCATTTGACCAGCCGGTCATCCATCTTGCTGGTTCTCAGACCCAGCTTCGGCAGCTCCATGAAATGAATCTCGATATCATCGATCAACAGCTCGCCGGTATGATCTTCGCGTCTCTAATACAAGGCTATAAAAAAGACCAGAACCCCCCGCTCTGATCCTCCCCCTTAGCTCATCAGAAGGGTATATTCTAATGAATCTGCTCGTTCAACGTCTCGATCTCCGCTGCGGGCAAGCCTGTCACTTCCGCAATAAGCGTTACCGACAAACCTTTCTTCAGCATGCTTGCTGCAATCTCCAGTTTGCCTTCCAGTTTGCCTTCCAGTTTACCTTCCAGTTTACCTTCCAGTTTGCCTTCCAGTTTGCCTTCCTCCCGGCCCCGCGTCTCCGCATAATCCAGCGCGGACCGTTCGTCGAGAAGCGCTTTTTTACGCATCTCGTAAAGCATTCGCGCTTCCTTGTTCTGGCTCAAAAATTCGAGCGTGGTCATCGCCTTCTTTAAGCCCGGTGTATCCATCGCAAGTTCCTCCCATCTGTCTTTCGGCGCGCCGTTGATGAACATCAGCCACTTGACCAGCCGGTCATCCATCTTGTTAGTTTTCAGGCCCAGCTTCGGCAGCTCCATAAAATGAATCTCGATATCATCGATCAACAGCTCGCCGGTATGATCTTCGCGTAAGTGATACGTATTATGAAAACGTTTATTCGGCACCTGATTAAACGTCAAAATATTAATCGAGATCACCTTTTTCAAATCCTTGTACATTTGGCCTTCCGAAAGCTGCTCTTCATACATTTTCGCCGAGTAGTAGAGACTTCGTTTCGGCATGTCATATTTATTGGTTACTTGGATTTCCAAGTTCACTTGCTTGCCGTCTTCATTTTGAGCACGCACATCAAGTATCGCTTGCTTGTCGGTCAGCGCATCTTTGTCCATTTGCGGATTTAGCAGCGCCAGGCTGACAAACGGCTTGGGCTCGGTTTCGCGCAGCACTTCGTTCAGGAAGTTGAGCAAAACATCGTCTTTATTGTCTTCGCTTCCAAAGACTTGTTTGAATACAAAATCTACAGTTGGCTCCAAAAGGTCGGACATCGTCTCAACTCCCGCGGTTAACGACTTTTCTACTCCCATTATACCATAAATGGAGTAAAAACATGGACATTTAGAGCTAGTATAGGCGGTTCGGTTCTATATCCAGGATCAAGCGGGTCTCGGACTGCTGCTTAACAAGGAACGGGCAATCACCATCCCAGTCCCAATGCCTACTATAACTCTCCCGGCAGGGAACGTCATCGGTTCCGTAAAGATGCTGATCACGGGTACCCCTATCGTACTGTGCAGCGTCAGAAGAGGAACATAATTAAATACCAGCATCCCTAAAGATAAGCCCAGTAAAACTTTTCGGACCCGTATATACTTTCTTTCATTCCCAATCCATTCGATCGCAAAAACATACACCACAATTAAAGTAGTGCAGCTGATAGTATGTCCGTTCGTATACGGGTTCGGATTCAAAGTCATGGCTTTCTGGAGCCACAGCAAGGCATTGCTGAACAATAACGTCAGAAGGACCAGCATTACGGGCTTTGTCAGCCTGTTCACTCCGGCAACGACCTCCCTTTCAGACAAGTTGAGCGATTCGATGCAAAGAGGACAAAGGGCTGGAATAAACGCGGTCTTGTCCCCATACAATGGAGGGAACTTCTCGAAAGTCAAGGGAGAGGAGGCGGAACTGTGGATCAAGCGCATCTGCTGCCGCCGATTGTGGAACTGCTGCTTCTTATAGGGAGCGGCGTCTGCTGGACGGCCGCCTATCTGTTCATCATCTATCGGGGGTACCGGAACCGTACGTGCGGTGTTCCTTTCGCTGCTTTGTGCGGCAATCTCGGGTGGGAGTTTTTGTTTTCTTTCGTGTATCCGCATCCTCCCGTGCAGCTCATTTTCAACTGGATCTGGCTGGCCTTGGATCTGATTATTATGCTTCAGTATATCCGCTACGCCCGTCCGCAGTCCGACCTATTCGGCCGCTTGAAGCCCGCCCTAAGCTACACGGCAATCGGCCTGTCATTAGGAGCAGCCTTCATTCTGGTCTGGGCCGTGACGGTGGAGTTCCACGACTTTGAAGGAAAATACGCGGCATTCGGCCTTAATTTCCTGATGTCTGTTCTTTTCCTGACAATGCTCTCCAGCCAAGGAAAACGCGGGCAATCCGTCTCCATCGCCGCCATGAAATGGATCGGGACGGCGCTGGCTTCCCTGCTTTTTTTCTCCTTATATCCGCAATCGGTGCTGCTTGGCGTTTTGTATGTGTTCATTTTTGCGCTGGACGCCGTATACTTCTTCGCGATTTACCGGATTACGAACAAAATGGTGCGCCCCCGCCTTCCCGTTCCCCCATCCAGAACGCTGCGCGGCTGAATCACGGACGGATACGCCGTTAGGATCCATCACTGTCCAGCATACTGAAACCGATGTATCCCGAACCCCTCAAAGTCCGAGGCAAGGATTGCTTCTCTCAACGGAACCAAGCTGCTCGTAAACCTCAATTCGATTCCTCGCTCCAGCAGTTTTTCGATCAGATGGCTCATCGGCTTCATGCCGACCGGCTTCACCGTATGCGGGCTAATATAATACCCGGCCATCCGGTCCATCAGTTCGAACCCTTCCTCCTCAAACGCATACCGGTACATCGTCTGCTCCCGGATTCTCGTATACCAATCGCTCTCTACCGTTACGATGATCTCCGCTGCAGAGCTCCCAAAAAAACGCTCCACATTGCCCGGACTGATCTGGGGCGACCTGTAGCATACGATCCTCGGGCAGTTTCTCGGGAAGTAATAGCTGAACTCGTGTTCTTCGTCAATCGCCCAGACGACGGCCGGAAAACCGGGCCGATTCTGCTTCTCCTTGGGAACGAACAGTTCGATCCTCGGGTCTTCGCTAAAATGGTGCAGCATCGGATAAGCTCCCCTCAACTTTTCGTTTTTCATCCACAATAGCAAATCAAACGGGTCACACCCCGTTCAGATACAAGACGTCGCGCGTTCGAGGAGATCGGGAGACTCGAAATTCGATATCGAGGTCAATATCAGACTCACCGTATCTCCCCTTTCCGGAAAGTGCCCTGCATCCCGGCTCATTCAATCCCGCTCCGCTTGCCCGTAAGCGAGGATCGACGCATCCCCGCCCGCAAGCAGCAGGCCCGACGGCACGATCCCTGCCAGCTCGGCCGCGAGCAGGCTGACCCGTTTCCCATAACGATCCGCCACGTAG
This sequence comes from Paenibacillus oceani, assembly GCF_014705615.1. Taxonomy (GTDB): domain Bacteria; phylum Bacillota; class Bacilli; order Paenibacillales; family NBRC-103111; genus Paenibacillus_AB; species Paenibacillus_AB oceani. The sequence goes on along the minus strand of NZ_JACXJA010000020.1, from coordinate 158,431 downwards.
CCGGCAGGCACCTCAAGCAAAAAAATTGCACAATGGTACGCCGATTCGATCAGCGAAACCTCCGATAGCAAGAAGCCTTGGAAGACCAGGACGAGCATCCAGATCGCACGATCCAATAGAAACGAATTCAAAAAGGAGTACACGTAAAATAACGGTATTTTCGCCGCAAGCTTTGTCCGGTTCACCATTCTCATCCTTTTTCCGGGAAAATGAAAAAGCTATGGAGCAGCACCCCATAGCTTCGGAAGAGAAGAGCGTACATAGATATGACATTTATTGTAGCATATAAACTTTAAGCGGCGTAGTGCAAAAATATTAAATGCTTCCTCCGTCCTTGAACCGGCTCAGCGGGAAGCGATTCACCCTGCCGGCTCTAATCTTGCAGCAGCTCGCGCAAGTCCATAACGTAGACCCGCCTTCGGCCTTCATGGGCGGAGTCGAAAGAGATCGCCGTGCCTGTCCGATTCCATCGCGGATGCAAGTCGCAGCGAATATCCCCCGCAATATGCGGCGGGGAATAATACGAGCCAAGCTCCTTCCCTCGCCCGAGGTTCAAGTCGTACATATATAGATGCCTCATGCCGCTTTTGTCCGGATAACTGTCGTACAGCATGCGGGTCCGGTCGGGTGAATAACTGCAGTGACCGTCTCTAAGGAAATAATCCGCATCGATGACTTCGGGCTCACGGCCGTCCGTCGCGTCCTCGTAAACATACAGTTGATGACCATGCCTCCCCCCGCCGTACATGACGAACCGGCTTTCGTCGCGCCAATGGTAGTGGGACTGCATCGTATCTGTGGACAAACAGCGCAGCTCGCTTCCGTCTGCATTAGCCGTCAGCAACGCGGTCAGGTGACTTTTGCCGTTCGGAGGAGTCCATCTGGCCAGCATCAGAAATCGGGTTCCGTTCGTATTAAACGTGATATGATTGATCGTCAACTTCGCTTCGCCCGTTCGAAAAATTGGCTTAATAAACGACCATATCTCGTCCAGGCTTACGATAAGCCGGCTTGCGCCGGATTTCAAATCGATGCGGAACACGCCGTCCTCAGCCGGGTGAAGCGCCGAACGGAAAGGGTCGGCCAAATCGGCATACCCGTACCCTGGCCGGAAATCGAACATTCGCGCGAAGTTGATGCCTAACGCATACTTCCCCACAGGGTCTACACAGGCTACCGGATTGTCCAGATAGGTGACGGCCTGCGTCCATATGTGGCGAATGACGCCGCGATATTGCCCATTGACAGTAGCATTGTGGATCACCTGGTCATTCGGCGCCAATGGATGCCACTGGAGCATCGAACCTTGCTGGAAGTTCCAGGCCGTTGTCTCGGACAAGCGGATATAGGTGCCACTGTCGAGTTCGATCAAGCCGATTTCCGCCGAATCGCCGGCTTTCTGCATACGATCGCAAAACGGGACGCGGTGAACAAGGTGGAACCGGTCGTCTCCGCTGAATGCAGGGTTGTCGTAATATCCGAAAAACGTATGGTCATCTCCGTCTGTGATCGGTACGGATAGTATCCTTTCTTTCATTTGAAATGTCGACTCATGCACCATCTCCATCCCTCCACCGTTTAAGAAACGATAAGCCGGCCGCCGCCTCCGCGCCGAAATCGTTCCATAGACATTCGATGGAAATACGCCCGTTATAGCCGGCACGCCTTATACAATCGGCCAACGAATCATAGGGATAGCTGCCCATTCCGGGAGCATAACGATCGTCCGAGACGTGCACGTGCCGCAGAAGCTCCTTATGCTCGACGATATGCTCGAGCGGTTCATTTTCTTTGTACATATGATAAAAATCAGCCAGCACGCCAATCGATTTGCGGTTCACTTGCCCGGCCAGCCGAGCCGCTTCGGGAACGCTGTTTATAATATTGCACTCCGTTGTATTCAACGGCTCGATCGCAATCGTAATTTCCAGCGGGTCGGCGAAGTCGGCAATCAGATCGAGGAATGCGGCCAACTGCTCCTCCGCTTTTTCCCGGGCAAATCGCTGCGGCACCATCCTCGCCTTCCCGCTGCCAAAGACGACCGTCTCTCCTCCAACCTCCTTAACCCGCTCCAACGCATTCGACAAATAACGACGGAGTCGATCGCCGTCGACATCGTCCCCCACTATATTCAAATCGCCGGGCAGCAGGACGTTGAAGGCTTGCGGCCGCACCGGGCTTTCGCGAAACCGGGCAAGCGTATCGCGTACGGCGTAATCGCTTTCCTCCGGCCTCAAGGATATGATCGTACACTCGATAAAGTCAAAGCCTGCCGCATGCACGAGCTGTGCATTTTCGATCTTCGTACAGACGCCGAATGTAATTCCTTTCATTGTTTCAGCTCACTCCTTATAGTTCGTGTTCAACCGCTTAAGGTTGATGTGGTTTTCTACCGTCATCGGTGCCATACCGCTTGTCTTTTACCAGGTGAACATGCTATAGCAGGCTGAATATTGACAATGGCGGCCAAGCTCACTCGCTTTAAGTATAGGACGAAAAAAGCGGAGCATCCATGGATGCTCCGTGCAAATTAATTGTATATTTCGCTCATGCGTCGGATGTAATGTACTAATCGATTGCTTGAACCTGTTCTGGCTTCAATAGAGAACGGGCAAGTTTGGCGCAGATGGGACTGCAGGTTTTTTCGGTTGGCTGTACTAGAGCAGAGACAGCAAGGTTTCCGCATCGCGGCCGAATTGCTCCGGGCTGTCGTCTTTCACAAACTCCAGCATCATGCAGTGCTCGCCCGGTTGTTCCGCGATGACGGAGACATACTGCTGCCAATCGGCCAGACCCTCGGACAGCGGCAGCCGTTGACCGGGCAGCCAGTGGAACACATGAATGTTGGCCAGCCAAGGAAGCACGGCGTCCAGGGTACGCAGGGACGCTTCGAAATCTCCCGGATACGGAGGCTGCCAGTTGCAGCGGACGTTCGGATGATCGATGTCCCGGAGCAGCGCGATCGCCGACTCCGCCGTATCGGTCAACGTGTTCCGGTGATATTCGAAATCGATCGAAATCCCTTCCCGTGCGGCCAGGTCTGCGATCCGCCTCGTGTCCTCGGCCACGCCCGTCCGCCACAACGTATCCGACACGTCCGAACCGCGGTCCCCCGCCCATACCCGGATTGCAGGAGCCTGCAGCGCGACAGCCGCACCGAGAACCGCTTCAAAAGACCCGCCCTTCTCGGTGTTGCCTGCATAATAGTAGGAGCCGTACGAAGCGGCCTCCAACCCGGCCTCCCGGGTGCGCCGTCCCACTTCCGCCGCCCTCTCGATATCGCCGTGGGGGACATGGATGTCTCCTCCCCATTCGATCGCATCCAAACCGGCTTCAGCGGCGAGATGCAGTACCTGTTCCCAAGACAATTTGCGAAACGTAACCGATAAGAGACCGGTTTTGATCATCTCCATTCCTCCTGCGGCATTGATTATTAGTGTCGGTCCTCGCTCAAAACCTGCTTGGCAACCTCGCTGCCTTCCCTCCGATTGTCAGCCGGACCAAAGACGTATCCTGTTGGGTTAATTTTAGGACATTTTGAACCATAAAAACAGACCCAATTCTGGTATTCCAAAAAGCATGCTTTCTGACACGTTCTGAAAATAAAAGAAGCCGTCGAAGTAATCGACGACCATACCCTCAATGTCGGGACCCCAGACGCACATGATTACCTATAGCTCGGCGGCTGGTTTATCGAGTACGTTTCCTCTATAAGCCCGAAAGTGTCCGGACGACCGAGATCGAGATTGGCCCCCGGTTGCAGCTAATGCATCATTTCGGAAAATTCGGAAATAAATCAACGGATAAACTTCCAAGAAGTTCAAGAGAAACGTTCATTGAAGTGAAGCCGATGCAAAGAGGCCGCCACCGGGAAATTTACCTGGGACTTTCCGATTGATGCGTGTTCAACCCATCCGCGACGAAGATCCACTCCAGCATGAGGATCGTTGTCCAGAAGCTGATGCACATGATAAGTTAAATCCGCTTCGTTCCGGGTTGGCGCCATCCGAGCATCATGCCGTTCCCTCTACATCGGAGAGTTCTTCCGCGCTGCACTTCCAAGGGCTTCACGCGTTCCATGGCCTTCGCCCACTCGCTCGGGCTCGGCACTCTCTTACAACCACAAACACGATACTGCTAAATCGGCTAAATCCGCGATATTTAACAATGACTCCAGAGTGTACGAGGTACCTGATCAACTGGTCAATATCGGAATCGGATCGCGTTCACAACCAGAAACCGAACTGGCTCATAGATTTGATCGATCGATTGTATATGAAATTTCGCATTACCGGCAGAAACGGCTTCATTCAGCAGCGAGGCAATATGACCTGCCTATTTCCCGCCACCGCATTCATCTCCTCCTCCACGCTCATGATTATGACTGCGCAGCTCCGCCAGCTCCTTGACCTTGTTCGTATACTTCACAACGGCCAGAACGAATGTGGCGTGCGACCAGGTGAGCGGAGCGACGGACAGCGGGCTGCCGTCGAACGGGTCGAGCTGCTCCGGAAGTACGCCGGTCTCGAGCGTCTGATGGGTCACCCATTCCAGCGTAGCCTTCGGCGATGCCAGATCCTCCATCGACTTCGCGCACTCAATCTCCCACTCGGCCATCCACAACGTGCAGATGATCCAAGGGTTGCCCGGAATCCGCTCGATATCTGAGGATCGCTGGAAGTAGTAATCGTTTTTATACCTGGCGATGCCTCCCACGCCGGTTTGAATCGTCAACTGCTCCTTCAGGAAATTCATCGTGCTTCGTACCCGCTCGTCGTCCGCCGGCAGCACGCCGAACTCGAATATGCCGTACACGCTGCTTTCGGGCGTCATATCCTTCACCCAGGTGCCGTCCTGCCGGTACAACCCGCGCGCGAACCGGCCGCTTTCCTCATCCCACAAATGCCGCAAAATCCCGGACTTGATATACTCGGCGGTCTGCCGGTACCGGTCGCTCCGCTCCGTATCGCCGAACAATTCGCAGAAGTCGGCGGCAGCCTTCAACCCGCCGTAGACGGCCGAAGCGGTGAACGTGTAGATGCCGTACCGTTCCTCCCACAAATCGTAGCTCGGCTTCGGAAGCCGCAGCTCGGTATCGATGTAACTGCGCATAAATTTGGCCGCCTGGCGGATCAAAGTACCGTACAAAGACTGGCACAGCTCGATATTGCCGGATTGCCGGTACATGTGCCACAAGGAGAACAGCACCAGCGCGGTTTCGTCCTCCTGAATCGGCAGCCGCGGCTGACCGCCTGCAATGAACGGATGCCAGCTCGATCCGACCGTCCCGTCCGGGTTGTATTTATGGTGCAAGTATCCTTCCGGCGCGATGACGTCCGCACAAAACTGGTAAAACGGCACCACCGTCTCGTGATACCCCGCCATCGACATCGCATAAGCGACCAGCGCGCCGTCACGCGGCCACATGTAACTGTAGTGATCGCGATTATAATTCATAATGTCGGTGTCGTTGGCAGCCACGATCGCCCCGTGTACGTCCGTTTGGGTGCGGACGATCAGCAGGCTTTGCTTATATAGCGAGACGACCGCTTCCGGCAAATCGGCAAACCGGCGCTCCAGTTTGTTCGACCACCGCTGCCAATAAATTTGCACACGGTCGAGCAGCTTGCCCGGGTCGTTGTCGCGAACGTATTGATCAAGCCTTTTGACCTCGGCCAGCGACTCTCCGACCGACAGCCAGTAATAGCAGTAGTCCGAGCCGCCGGCCTCCAGCTTCAGCCGGAAGCCGATCGTACTGTCCACCGAGCCTTGGGCGATTGAGTTGCCCATCAGGTGGCCGTCTTCGGCGTCCCTCCACGTCCCTTCCGCGTGATGAAACCGTTTGACGCCCATCGAGAATTGGTCGATGCCCGTACCGCCGGCATGGCCGTTAGCCATAAAATACCGGTTCTTCTTATAGTGAAACACCGTCCGGTTATGCGGGTAATAGGCGGCTGTATCACCCACCTCGGTTTCATTAATGGCCAGATCCTGGGTGAAGAACAGCCGGATCTCCCGTTCCCCCCCGCTCCGGTTGTCGATGCGAATCCGCTTCAAGTAAATATTGTCGCGCTGATGAACGCCGTCATTGATCTCCAGCGACAGCTCCAGCTCCGGATGATAAGCCGTCACCCGGGTTACGAGAGAGTCGGGCACATAGCCGGAGCTCCAGTTCCAGCCTTCCTCGCCCAGCCATACGAACGTTCTGTCCACCCACAAGCCGATTCGGCAAGGATACCCCCCCACATGATTCAATTGCCCGACATACGGATAGTAGAGATCCCGGATACGGGTATACCGGTCCAAATTAATCAACATGCTGCCGTTACCGACGGCAAAATGGCGAGGCATCGTCCGCTCACCCTCTCTAAGAAGTATTCACCGGCTGCATCCCCCCTGGAAACGTGGAGCCGTGTCCTTCCGGACACGGCCCAACGAACGTCGGCAGTTCCGCCCTGCCTTGTGCAAGCTCAGGCACTCTCTCGCTTCACCGTCTTTGCCGGATCGGCATCTGCTTTCGTTCCGCACCAGCCGGCTGTTCGGCCGGCTGCCGCTGCGAACGGCTGCTGGTCATCCGTACGAAACAATCGTACTTATTGGCCGATGAGCCGAGCACCGAGTATTCCTCCCAGGATACGGAGTATATACGCACTTCCCCGGTCGTAAAATGTGCGATCATGCAGGACCGCTCACGGTCGTATTCGACGAACCCGATTTGCTTCGATTCGATCGGGATTTCATTCATTCGCCGCACACCTCGTCTCTGTTCTAGGAACATATATCGCCCGGATCGGCATGTTCCCGCTATTGAATATGTCGGATTAATTCCTGACGATACCGCTCGGCCAGTTCCATCGCCTTGTCTTCCCGCTCGCCGTGAGCGATCAGCGTAAACTTCGGCTCATCGGATTCCGGCAGCAGCAGCACCCAGCCGGTCTCGTCATATACTTTAATGCCGTCCAGCAAATCGGCCCGCCGGTTTTTGGCCTGCTCGGTCAAGAGCCTCATCAGCCTCCCCTTCTCGTCCCAGGGCACTTCGATCGAAGTGTGATGCAGCGAGAAAGCCGGCAAAAACTGAAGCAGCTTCGACACGCTCATCCGGCTGTGCAGCACATTACGCGCCAGCAGTCCGAGACCGAACAGCGCATCGTACACTGGATGGAACGGATGCCCGTCTGACGGCTCCATGACGGCTCGAGAACTCCGCTTCGTACGAACGATGCGGTTGCCGAACCCGGACGCCGCCGAGTCGAGGAACGACGGAGCGCTGAGCGGCACCCCGATCGTGCGTCCCCGGAAGCAGCGAAAATAGGACATATATAACAGCACGTTGACGTGCTCGCGGGATACCGGATGGCCGGTTTCGTCATACAGCTTGAAGCTTTGGCCGCCTGCTTCGAAGATCACTCCGGCATCGGCCGCCCGCTCCGTTATCGCGGCTTTGAGTCCGGCATCGCCGGGCCCCGGATCGACAAAGGCAATCTCCCAGCGAAAAGCATCCGAAATCTTGCCGACAAGCTTGCGCACGACCGGATCGGATACCGAGACAACCAGCTTGAGCCCCATCTGGCTGGCGTAGCCAAGCTCGGCGACGATCCGTTTCCCGTACCGTTCGACGATGCTGAGGGCAGCGGTCACTTCGGCGATGCTCGCCGCTTCCGTGCGCGAGTAATCTTCCTGAGCAAACGCGTTGTCGACTTTCCGTTCGGCGCTTTTGCCGATCGGAAGACCCGCCGCATCCAAGCACTCCAAGCGGCAGACGACGCGGCCGCCCGCATTGTCGCACTGTACATGGATGCCTCCGTTCACGTCCAGCGTATGGACGCCGAAGCGCGCGACGGAAGAGCAGCTGTCGCCCGCATCGATGACATCGACGCCGACCGCCTGCAGCGCCGGTACGAGAACCGAGCGGATGAGCCGGGCGAAGCCGTCCGGCGACGAGCTGACCGCGAGCCGTTTGCCTTTAGCCAGCGAGGCTCCGTAAGCGCCGGCGAACTTGACCGCAAAATCCGGGGTGATCTCTTCGTTGGCGTACCCGCTCACCGTGCCGTCCGCAAACATCGGCTTCACCGCATCGTCTCCGCAGATGACGGAGCTGTTCAGCATCGCATGTTCGCGTATCCGTTTGCGCGGCCATATTTTGACACGGGAGAGCACTTGCGCCTTGGGACCGAGCGTACAGTGGCTGCCGATCACGGCGCCGTCCGCGATGACCGTCTCCGGATAGCTGCGGATGCGGCTGCACAGCGTAGCGCCGCTGAGCTCGTTATTTTCGGACAGATAGTTGCTGTCCCACAGAATCGCCTGGCGAAGCGCACAGCCCCGCGCGATCCGGTTGCCCGTTCCGAAAACGCAGTACGGACCGATCGCCGCATCCGGCTCGATCACCGTCCCGTCACCGATATATAAGGGACCTTCCCACTTCTCGCTCCCGGGCGGAAGCGCCACTTGTTCCCCGACGAAGATGCCGGGCTTCCATTCCTTGGCTTGAATGCGCACATCCACTTTGCGGTCCAGCATATCGAACTGGGCTTGCCGGTACTGCGTCAGATTGCCGATATCGGACCAATACCCTTCCGCCGCATAGCCGTACAGCGGCTCGCCGCGTCTCATCAGGAGGGGAAACAGATCGTTGCTGAAATCCTGTTCCTTGCCTTCCTCGACCCACTGAAGCACTTCGGGCTCCATCACGTAAATCCCGGTGTTGACCGTATCGCTGAACACTTCGCTCCAATCCGGCTTCTCCAGGAAACGGATGACCTTATCGTCTTCGTCCGTCATCACTACGCCGTATTCGAGCGGATGGTCGACCCGTGTCAGCACGATCGTCGCAAGCGCTTCTTTCCTCCGGTGGTATTCGATCGCGCGGCTGAGGTCAAAGTCGGTCAACGCGTCTCCGCTGATGACGATGAACCGTTCGTCGAGAAATGCCGACGCGTTTTTTACGCTTCCGGCCGTACCGAGCGGCGACTCTTCCTCGAAGTAAAACAGCTCGACTCCGTACTCCCGGCCGTCTCCGAAATAACTTCGGATCACTTCGGGCATGAACTGCATCGTCACTCCGATTTGCGTAATGCCATGCTTCTTGAGCAGCTCGATAATGTATTCCATGCAAGGCCGGTTCAACAGCGGAACCATCGGTTTCGGAAGCTGGCAAGTGAGCGGCCGCAGCCGCGTTCCTTTGCCGCCTGCCATGATGACTGCCTTCAAGCGTTTCCCCCCTGGGTCTTATATATTGAATTACGATTTCAAACGACTGTTAGCGGAAAATGAAATCACTTTCGGGGTATCGCCGGTCCGGTTCGGGCTGCCCCCCCGCTGTGCGCCGGGAACCGTAATCTTTCGCAAGCTGGCATGCGGCGAGAGCCCGTCGTACAGCTTCTGCACCTCTCCTGCGATGGCAGACGGGCTGTAGCAGGCGCGCACTTGTTCGTAAGCGCGGTCCGCCATCCGTCTCCCCGCCTCGCCGTTCAGCAGTTGCTCCGTCACATGCCAGGCCAGCGATTCGGTATGCCCGGACAGCGCCTTGAACCCCGTCGTTCCATGCTCGACAATCTCGGCGAGCCCCCCGACATCGGAGACGACGAGCGGCGTCCGCGACGCCATCGCCTCGAGCGCTACGATCCCGAACGGTTCGTACAAACTCGGAAACACGCACAGATCGGCTGCGGCGTACAATCCCGCCTTCGTCCCGTCATCGATAAATCCCCAGAACGCGACACGGTCCCCGAGTCCCATCTCGGCGGCGCGCCGCTCCAGCGTCTGACGCATCGGTCCGGCTCCGGCTACGACCAGCTTCGCTCCCGGCACTTGGGCCAGTACCGACGGCATCGCCTCCAGGAGCACCTGCACCCCCTTCTCGTACACCAGGCGTCCAATGAATAGGACGACCCGGTCTCCCGGCTGAAACCAGCTGCTTTTCGCGTCCGTCGCGCGGCGTTCGCACTCCTCTTCAAGCAGCTCCCGCCCGCCCGGCGATTGTTCCTCTGAACGGCCCGTCGTCCCTCCCGCGGTTCGAATCCCGTTCGGCACGATATCGACCTTGTCCCCGGGCAACTGAAACAGCCGGACGACCTCTTCTTTCATATACCGGCTGCATACGAAGACGCGGGCCGCCTCGTAAGTCAGCCTCCACTCCAGCTCATGGATGCTGCCGGACAGCACCGAATGCAGCTTGCCCTGCTGCCTTCCCCATTCCGTGGCATGAATCGTCGCTACCAGCGGCAGCCCGAAGCTGGTCTTCATCTCGCGCGCCGCATGAAATACCATCCAATCGTGCGCATGCAGCAAATCGATGCGGCCGCCGTTTTCTTTCCACGCGACCAGATGATCGGTCATCGCCAGGTTCATCTCGAACGTCCAATGATAAAACTCGGTGTCTCCGGAGCATAATACCGGCAGCCGGTGCACGTAGACGCCGTTTCGCCTCTCGAACGGCGCGGCGCCCTCAAAGGAAGTCGTGACGACATGAACGGCTTCGCCGCGCGCCGCCAGCGCCTCCGCCAAGTCGGCTACCGCCCGCGACAGGCCCCCCACATGTTTGGGCGGGTATTCCCAGGCGAGCATAAACGTATTCCGCTTATGCCTCGTATCCTGGAGCACCGCCTCCCACACTTCTGCATCCGGGATGAGCGGGATCGGCGAGCTGCGGCTTACTGCGGCATAATCTTTGTAGTCCGCTTCCGGGAAGCAAGGATGCCTTCGCTCCAGTGCGGCCACGTAAGGCTCGTCGATCCGCCCCTCCTCCAGCATGGCGCACAGCTTGTGGAAGTTGCCCAGATGCTCTTTCGTCCGCCGGACGGCATAATCGACAACGGTCCGGCTGTCCATAATAAACGCCCAGTCGCTGCTCTGGGCCAGCATCAGCTCCTTGGCCGCCTGATTCAGCGCCCGCTCCCGCGTCGGTTCGGGCAGTCTGACGTTTTGTATCCCTGCAGAAGGGCCCCCGCCCTGGTCCTGGTCCTGGTCCTGGTCCTGGTCGGCAGGTTCTTCGAGCAGCCGCTTCGTCGCAAGCCGGACCATCCGCCGTTCCGCCGCATGCAGCCGGCGGTAAATCCAGTCGTTATCCGGCTGAAGCCATACTTCGGACGAATGATTCCGGCCCCAGCTCGAGGCGTTAACCGTGCCCGTGTCGGCAACCGGATATTGCCGCAAATAGTCGCCGGGCGTAGTCATTTTGAGCTGACACTGGTCGTGGTACATTTTGCGGCACAGCATATCGATCCATACCGGCCCTTCGTACCACCAATGTCCGAACAGCTCCGCGTCATAAGGAGACACGATCACTGGCAGACGGTCGAGCCAGCTGTTCCACTCCCCCGCCTGCAGCACGCGGCTCCGGATGAAGTGATCGGCGTGCTCTGCGGCGGCTTTTCGCGCCCATTCGGGATTATAGGGCTCGCGGTGATGACCGCTTCCCGTAATCCGGTAATATTTCAGCCCGGTATGGATACGCTCATGCGTAGGCAGCACGTACGGACGTATGTATTCCCACTCGTCCGCATCGTTCCAGCCCAGATCCCAGCCGATGTCGCGGTAATATTCCCGGTAATCGTAATGTCCCGGGTACCCGTCGGCGGCGCTCCATACTTGCTCGGACGACTCCGGGTCCCGCGGGAAAGCCGTCACGCCGTACGGCGTCATCAGCGGAGCTGCCAGTCCGCGATTCGGCGCAGGCGACGCATACCGGACCGCCGTAGAATCGCAAATAAAGTAGCGGATGCCCTCCATCTTGAGTAGCCGGTCAATTCCTTCGGCATACCCGCATTCGGGAAGCCATATGCCCGCCGGCTTGCGGCCGAAAAACCGCTCGTATTCGCGGATTCCCGTACGGAGCTGAGCGCGGATCGCTTCCTCCGTTTGCATAAGCGGCAAAAAGCCGTGGGTCGCCGCCGATGTCAAAATCTCCAGCTTTCCCATATCCTGCAGCTGCCGGAACGCTCCAATGATGTTATGGCCGCAGCTGTGAAACCTGGCCTGAAGCTTCCGGAACTGATCCGCATACTGTGCCGCCAGCGGATACAGCGCTTTGTCGTCTTGAAGCCGGCACTTCTCTTTGTCCGCAAGCTCAATCAGCCGGCCCAGATGCCGGTCGTATCGCTGGTGCATAAGCGGATCATCGCATAACGCGAGCAGCGTGGGGGTCATCGATATCGTCAGACGGAAATCAATCCCGTCCTGGACAAGTCCTTCGAACACCTCAAGCAGCGGCAAGTACGTTTCCGTCATCGCCTCGTAAAACCACCGCTCCTCCATGACGTCCTCCCGGTCGGCATGACGGATATAGGGCAGATGGGCATGTAAAATCAGCGCCAGATAGCCTGTGCATTCCGGCTTCGTTTTCCATCGTTTATACATCGGAACCCCCGTCTATGAATCTGCTTCTCTCTCTTGTTTCTGGACATTACTAGTTTTCCGCGCGAGGACGGAACGGTCTGTACACACGAAACGTACACGGGGTCACCGCTAGACAAGCTTCTGCATCGCAGCTGTTCGGTGAAGTTCATTCCAGGGCGCAGGCGGCGGCTTGTTCCTGCCGGAAATTCGCGGTTCGCTTCGCTTTCGTGCCTGGCGAACTTGCCGGTTCTGAAGCGTTCAACAAGACTGGCCGCGTTCGAAGTTCTCTAGGCTGTATGGCGGAATGTACGCCGGGGGGTGAGGATTTGACGCTTCGGGGACGACGCAAACAATCGGCTCGCCCCAGCCGGCCGGACAGTCCCGGGCGGTGCGGACGGCGTTCGACCGAAGAAACGGAACGAACTGACGTTCCCACGTATACACGCCGTAATCGGCCATGTACACCGTGTTGGCGTTCAGCTTGGGCACGTACCAGTTGTCGGCTTCCGGAGTCAGCACGATCTCGCGGACCTCGTTCGCATTGTGCCCGTCAAACCATTTATGAGTAACATCGTACAGGCGCAGCACTTTGGGCAGTTCGCTCCAGTCGCAGCCGAAATGCTGCGAGGCGAGCCATTTTTTCCGGTCGGTTATCTCCCAGTACGCATACAGCGTATGGGCGTCCCGCGCCATCAGCCTTAAAATGCTTGCCCGGAGCGCACGCGGCGTCTCCCAGCTTTCTTCGCTTTCCATCCTGCTTTCGTTCAAACGGCTCCCCCTTTCAACTTGGATACTTTTTACAATACGATGCGTTTTTCAATTTTATGCCTACAGTTGTGACCAACGCCTGTACACAAGTTTACGGACATGGCGGAGGGGTAGCGCAGACCAACCCGCGCGCCTGGAGGTAAACTAGCAGTAGTCCAATCGTTATTTTGTCAATTTGAGATGCTCTCGAGTATGTCCAACCGCGCCTTGTCACAGTGGGATACTCTCGGGCACGTTTACCCGCACCTGATCAATTTGGCGATAATCGTCAGACGCATTCCCCCGTCCCTTGCCGCTTTGATGATAATCCCGGGTACATTCATCCTCACCTGGTCAAATAAGAGCGGTTTGAGGCTCTTAAATCGAAGCCGATGTGCAAAAATTGGGAGAATAAGAGCGGTTTCCAGCTGTTATTTCTGTCGTTTCTCCTATACTCCGACAATTTGCGAAAAATAAGAGCTAGCAATCGCTCTTATCTGGAACGGAGAGGAGGAATCCTCCCAATTAAGAGCTGCTATTATCTCTTATCCGTCGGAGTCAAAGAGATCGTACGTGGGCAGCACGGTGTTATGGCTGTGCACGTTAATAAGTCTTGGGCACGCCTACGCCCGCGTTTTGACACACCATAGTTTCATTGTGCTATATTGTAAAATTTACGGAATGTTAGCAAATATCGGCACGTCTTGGCTCGCGCTTGGCACATGGGCACGCTTTTTCACACTTGAATACGCCTTAGTCACACTTTGGCACACCTGGTACGCCTCTTGGCACGCCTTGGCAATTTTGGCACGTCTTCGCACGTCTTGGCGTGTCCTTGACACGCCTAGATACACCTACTCCCACGCTTTGGCACGCTTTGGCACGCTTTGGCACACCTCAGCTCACCTCGGCTCGTCATGCGCCTTGCCGCACCCCCAGCTCACTTTACAGTTTCTTCACCTTTTTTTGCATGCAACCGCTCCGATTGTACGGTACAATTACGGTACGTTGTGAAGCGCTTTCGCAAATGAGGATGCATTCGAAGTAAAGGGGTCTGGCGAATCTTGTTGAAATTACCACTCAAAGTCAACTCTCTGCTAGTCAAAAGCTTGATCAGCTTCCTGGCGATTATCGCGCTGCTGGCCTCCTTTAATTTTCTGTCGTTCGCTTTCTTCAAAACCAATATCGAGCGCGAAATTATACAAAATAACCGGGTGGCTCTTAAAACCGCCGCGGACCGGTACGAGAAACATATCTCCATCATCAAAACGATGCTGTTCAAGCTGTACCAGAACGAGCAGGTCGTCTCCTTCGGCCGGCAGCTTGCCGCCAAGGACCCGGGAGCGGTCAATTACCTGAAACCTGCCGACATCGTGGAGAGCATCCGGCGGGATATCAACAACCCGTTTCTCTACATGGACAATGTGTTCGTGTATTACGCCGCCGCCTCGTTCACCGTCGACAAAAACGGCACCGGCGACGCAGCCCGGACGTTCTCGCAATTTTATGTAAGCGAGCCGTATACGCTCGGGTTCTGGAACCGGCAATTTTCGCAGGCCGCTACGACCCAGTTGCTTCCGAACCGGCTGTTCTCGATCGTCTCGTCGGATAAGCAGAACAAGCAGTTGATTCCGATGACGGTCAAGCTGCCGGGTTACCCGCATATGATTATCAGCATGCTGGACGCCGGACAGCTGTACGAGTCGTTCTACGGCAACAACGGCCCGGCGTTTACGATCGTGCATTCGAACGGATCGGTCATATTCGATTCCTCGGGCCCGGGCACCGCAAGCAAGCCGATACCGCTGGCGGAAGATCAAGATTACACGCTGCAGGATAATACGTACTACTTTACATACGACAGCGAAGAAACGAATCTGACCTACATGACGTCCGTGCCGTATTCGAGCATCGCTTCGCAAATCCGCAAGCTGGAAGTGACGCTGCTTGTCCTGTTTGCCGTGTCGGTTGCGATCGCGGCCGCCGCCTCGGTCGTATTCAGCCGCAAAATCAACGCACCGGTGAAGCAAATCATTGCATCGCTGCGCTTTCGCAGTCCCGAGGTGGTTAGCAGCAGCATTTACGAATTTAAGCTGATTAACGAAATATCCCGGGAGCTGATTCGCGAGCGCAACGAAATTCATGAAGATCTGCAAAGCAAAACGTCGCTGCTCACCGACTTCGGCTACATCAGCAAATTAAAAAAGCTCGCCTCCGGCTCCAACGAATGGAAAGATACGATCGTGCAGAACCGGCCGTTCCGGATCGTCCTGTTCCAGCTGCATATCCGCACCAGCAGGCACCAAGCCATGCCGGCGAAGCCGGATCGTCTTACATACGCCGCCCGGGAATGCATCGATCTGATGTTCGCCGAGCCGTTCCCGAACTCGCGGACGCTGCAGATGGAGAGCAACCAGCTCGTATCGGTCGTATTCGGCGACGATCGGCGTGATCTGCTGGAGCGGACTCTGGCGGCGCTGAAGGCGATATTCGATCAGGACAGCGGCCATTATGCGGTTACCGCGGCCGTTAGCTCGTTTTATCCCGAAGGGTCGGACTTCAATCTGGCTTATCGGGAGACGCTGGAGCGAGCCCGGCAAGCCAGGCTTCAGGACGGCATGCAACTAATCTGGGACGATGTGCGGGAGGTCCATCATTTCGTCTTCACGGCCCAGGAGGAACAAGAGCTTTACAGCCATTTGCAGGAAGGCGGAGGAGCCGCATGCGTGCAGCTCGTCGTTCGGATGCTGGAGCATATGGCGAGGAAAGAAGCGTTTCGCGGCCAATACCGGACCTTCGCCCAAGGCGTGGCGGCCAAAGTACTGAAAGTGACGGACAAGGCAAAAATCGAGCCGGAACCGGCCGGTCAGTTAAGCGATATGGTGGCGGACTTGGAGGATTGCTTTACGCTTGACGACTACAAGCGCTTCCTGGAGAAGTTCATTGTGGTCGCCGCCGAAGCGGTTAAGAGGAGACGGGACGAGAAAGACCCGGTGGTCGAGTTTTTCTTCGCTTATTTGGAGGAGCATTACTCCGAGGATCTGTCGCTGGATTCGGTCGCGGACCGGATGAACATGTCGAGCACGTACTTGTCCGCTTATATTAAAGAGAAGACGGGGACGAACTTCAGCGATCATCTGAACAACGTGCGCATCCGCCAGGCCAAGGAAATGCTGGCCGGCACGAATATGAGCATCCGCGACATCGGCGAGAAGATCGGTTACCGCAACGACACCTCGTTTATCCGGATGTTCAAAAAAAGCTCCGGCCTCACCCCCGGCGACTACCGGAAAAGAGCGGCGCTCGAGGGCAATGCCGGATTACAGTTATAACCGTATGCCGCATGCGGCTGCCCGGACTTATTGTTGCCCGTGCCGGCGCCATTCTCGTTGCGGAAGATTGCAGACCGCTTCCGGCCCTTCACAGAAGCCGCAGCGCAGTGGCAGGTGTAGCTGGCCCGGCAGGGTAAGCAAGACCCACAGATGGATCAGCGCTGTTGCAGGCCCTCTGGAGATGCCGGAGCTTTCACATAAGCCTGATACGCCTCGTTATACAGCAACATATACGAATCCAGACCGATCATCTTCAGATGCGAGATGTATTTGTCCCAGTCGGAGAAAGGGAGGTCCCCGGTAATGAACTTCGCCTGCGTGTTGTTGACGTAGGAGTTGATCTCCGTTCCGAGCGTTCCCGGGGAGAAGTTGAACGGATTCCATATTTCCTTAACGGCGTAAGGCTTTACTTTGCGGGCCGCCTCGACCGATTCCGGCAAGCTCTCGGACCCTTTGAACAACGGCTGCCGGACGAAGCCGGGGTAGCTTCCCCCCAGCCAGGTCACATATGGCGTGAGCGCCTGCTCGATCGTAAGACCGTCCTTATTGTCAATTATGCCAGGCAAGTAGCGCAGCTCGCCGTCTGCCGTCTCCTCGTAGCTCTCCCCCGGAATCCCCATATAAAACAACTTACTGCCTTCTTCGCTGAACAAATAATCGATCCAGCGTACCGTCGCTTCAGGGTACTGATTTTTGTTCGTGATCGCAAACGCCCCGACGTGGACAAGCGGCGCCTTCACATGAGAGTACAGCTTGTCTCCGTGCGGGCCGGCCAAAGCCGGGGAGCCGACATAACCGCTCTGATTCATCAGGGTGTACGGGCTCGGCATGACCATGGAGCCGTAAAGCCCCTGCGTGCCTTTGGCATAAAACTCGCTGCTGCCGATCGTGAAGATATCTTTTTCGATCAGTCCTTCGGCGTACAGCTTGTGCACATACTCCAGCACTTCCTTATACTTCGGGTCTGTCGGGATGAACCGCAGCCGCCCGGTCGCCTCGTCCAAATCGACGAACGGATTGGCCAGCCCCCGGTTGCCGAGTCCCCAGGCCCCCTTTACATGATGAATGAGCACATTGATCCCGAGACCTCCGTACGGAATCTCGTCGGCCGCCCCGTTGCCGTTCAGGTCCGTCTGTTTG
This sequence comes from Paenibacillus oceani, assembly GCF_014705615.1. GTDB lineage: Bacteria > Bacillota > Bacilli > Paenibacillales > NBRC-103111 > Paenibacillus_AB > Paenibacillus_AB oceani. The sequence goes on along the minus strand of NZ_JACXJA010000020.1, from coordinate 140,876 downwards.
ACCGCTTTCAAATACGCGTACAGCTCCTCGGTCGTCTCCGGCTCCGGCAGGCCGAGCTGCTCCAGCCAGTTGCGGTTTAGCCACAGCGGCGTACCGATCAGCATCGACAAAAAGTCCGGATCGTAGAAGGAAGGGATCGAATAGATATGCCCGTCCGGCATCGTGAGCGACCGGCGCAATTCCGGGTACCGCTCCAGCAAGCTTTTCATATTCGGGGCATACTGTTCGATCAGATCGTCCAGCGCGACGAGCACGCCCTCCTTGCCGTATCGCATCAGCTCGGGTTGGGTTAACCGCGCCGCGTAGAACGCATCCGGATAACTTCCGGTAGCCAGCGCCAGCCGCCGTTCCTCCCCGATGCTTTCGAACGGGGCGAGCCGGAACCGGATGTGCAGGTTCGTTTTCTCGGCGTAATGTTTCCAGAGCATCACTTCGTTCCAATCGGATGCGCTCGTCGCCGCCTTGCCAGCCAGAAACGTAAGCTCCACCGGCTTGCTTACGATCGGCATCCCTTCCGGAAGCAGGAGGGGCGGCTCCCCGGCTGCAGCGTCGGGTCCTGCCGACTCCCGGTTTATCGCTAGAACCGAGCAGACAGCCAGCAGCCCCGCTGCAGCGATCGCCGCCGTCACCTTTATGCCGCCGCTTCGCTTCATCGCACCCAACCGCTTCAAAATCTCCACCAGCATCCCCTCCCTCCTGCTTGTTTTCGACTATTTCCGTCCCCTAAACCGCTCTTGCATTATACCAGAACGGGAGCGCTCCGGGCAGCCGTTACGAAAGTTTAACAGCGATGGGAAAGCGATTTCCCGGCGAAGCGTATCCGCAGCAATCTTGGTTCGTGACGTTTCGCCGGCGTTAACCCGTTACTTCGCCTGCTGCAGCTGGTCCTGAATATGTTTGTCCATCAGCTCGTCGTAGCTGCGCAGCGCCGTATTGATGTCCACTTTGTTTTTGACGACTTGGGTCGCCACCTTCGTAATCTCGTTAAACGCTTTGTTCGCATACAGCGTCGAAGGGAATGGTTTGGCCGGAGCCGTTTTGAAGATCGCCTGAACGTTTTTCCCTTTCAAAATATCTAGGTTTTTGCCGAATTCGTCCTGGTATTTCTTATCTCCCAGCACCGATACCCGGCCGTTGCGCGCCATATCCAGCTGAACCTCGTCGGAGACGACGGTACCGACCACCTGCATCGCCGCTTCCTTGTTTTTGCTCGTACTCGGTACGATCATGACATGCAGGTCGATCTGCGTTCCGACGCCCGGCTTATCCGGCCAGACGGGGTATGTCGCGATATCCCAGTTCGGGAACTGATCCTTGACCTCGGCCAGATTCGGAAGCCAGTTGAGGCCGGCGAGCATCGCGAGCTTGCGGTCTTTGACGAAAGCATTTATGCCGGAGCTGAACGTCTGGATCGTCGAATTGCCGGGAATCTCGTACACGTCTTTGGCCATCTCGATGACTTTTTTCCATTCGTCCGTCTGGCCGAGCGATTTGAACGTTTTCGGATCGACAAGCGGCAGCCCGCGCTGGGAGCCTGCGCGATACACCGAATCCGGCTCGAAGCCGCGGTATTGGATGTCGTCCTCTTTGCGGGTCAGCTTTTTGGCCAGCTCGGTCGCGTCCTGCCAGGTCAAGCCGTCCTTCGGGTAAGCGACTCCGTATTTATCGAAGATGTCCTTGTTGTAATAAAGCGCGTTAAAATGCATCGTGTAAGGGACGCCCATCAAATAATCGTTCTCGCTCGTAATTTTAACCGCCTCGATCACAGACGGGTTAAACTTGCCGAGCTCGATCTTCTCGGACTTGATCAAGCCGGACAAATCCTGATCCATCTTCAGCCGCTTCAGATCGGGCAGCAGCAGCGAGGTGTGGAAAATAATATCCGGCAGGTCTCCTGCGGCCAGCAGGTTTTCAAACGAATTCGTCTTATCGTCCAGCACGATCCGTTTCACCGTGATGTGCGGATACTTTTTGCTTACCGGCTCTACGATATAGCGCTGGATTTCGGCTTCGGTCAAATACCCTGTCGCCCGCACGCCGATCGTTACCGTTACCGGCTCGGCTTTCTTCGCGGCTTGCTGAGCCGCGCTGTCTCCGTCCTTCGTCTGGCCGCCCGCTTCCGAGCCGCCTCCTCCCGCACCGCCGCAAGAACTCAGCAGCAGCGCCGTACACAATCCCAAGCTAAGTAAAGATACCGGTTTTTTCAACATTACACCCATTCCCCCGTTAGTTATTGTAAAGTTGCCGTTAAGACGCCCGAAGCGTCGACCGTTACTTTGTAGCTGTCGCCTGTCGGCGAATACAGTAGAAGCATGTCGCCTGAAGTCGGCGAGCTGTTCCGATACGCTCCCGATACGCCTTCCAGACGGTTGCCGGACGTCTCGATGTGCTGACTGGTCGCGACGATTTGCAGCCCGTACCGGGTCTGATTGCCGCTATCGGCCGGCCGGACCCGGTTCTCCACGACCGCCCCGTCCGAATTCGCTGTGCTGACGATAATCCCGTCGTATCGGTTATGCTCGAGCCGGCCGGCCGCTTCGATCGTATTGCGGCGGATGCCGAAACGGGACGTCTCGCTTAGCGATATCCCGTAATACCCGCAGACGGACACGTCGTTGCCGACTATCGTTACGTTCCGGCACTTCGCCGATTCGATGCCGTTCACCGTGATGTTCCCGATCCGGTTGCCTTCCACCTGGGCATCCGCCGTATTCTCGAGATGGATGCCCCGGCGTGCGTTATTCACGATATTCCCCTCGATGCGGACCAAGCGGCACCACGAAGTCGCAATCCCGTGCTTGTTCACCCCTGCGTCGCGCATGGTATTGTTAACGATGGAAACTTCCTCGACCCGGGCCTGCTCATGCCCGTAGCATACGATCCCGCCGTACGCCTCCGCTCCGGAAACTGTGTTGTTCACGATCCGGATGCCCCGCCCGGCTTGAGGAGTGCCCCGTTGAACGCCGTTCTTGTCCTTGGTTGATTCACTGTTCGGGGAAGGCGTACTGACCGTAATCCCGCCTCCGCAGTTCAGAATCGTGTTGCCGTCAACCAGGCAATCGTTCCACTTGAACAGCCGGATTGCCCAGTAGGACAAGCCTTCGAACGTATTCTGCAGAATCTTGATATTGCCGGACCATACATCATGAATCGCTCCATGCGTCCCGACTCCCCCCGCCCAGGCGGTCGTGCCCGGGGTGCCGCTCGCGCCGAAATAACAGCCCTGCACCGTAATATTCCGGCACGGAGTGCCGTCATATTTACCGAAGCCCCCGAAGCTGAGCCGAGTCGGCACGTCGATCTGAATCGCTTCGGAGAAATAACGTGATCCGTCATCGGCGTTTTTGAAGCCGAGGAACCGGCAATGCTCGATCAGCACGTCGCGGCTAGCATTGATTTCGATCGCGTGGGCCCATACGACGTCCTTGATCGTCACGTCCCGGACCGTTATACCGCGGGCATGTCCGAAGTTGAACCCGTTGTAGGCGTCGGGATATTGCAAAATATTGCCGTCCCATACACCGCCTTCGATCGAAATATTCCCGTGCCCTTCGTACCCGTCATACTGGGCTCCCCCGTCGCCGTTTAGCAGGAAGCTGTCATTGTGGCAGCGCAGCAGTACGGCGCCGGGATGGGCGATCAGGCTCGTATTGCGGTAAATGCGGAGCATCCGGCCCAGCTTGTACGTACCGCGCGGGATATACACGACCGCTGAGCCGTCCGTCAAAGCCCGATTGAGAAGCTGCTGGAACGCATCGGCATCGTCCGTGAGTCCGTCGCCTTTCGCCCCGTATTCGCAAACGTTGTGCCAGTCCACATGTCCCTTATGTCCGGCGTGCCCGTTGCCGCCGTAGACGTGGCCGCTAACCTGCGCGTTCTCTGCGTATGTGCGGTTCCCCCCCAGCACCGCATGAGCGGTCAGCGATACGCCGGCTGCGCCGAGCGCGGCGAGTACGGCCCTCCGGCTTACCGATCGCTCCTTATCTCCAGAACCGCTGTGTGCCGGCGAAGACGGAATTCCTTCCTTTCTGTCGTTCTCCATGTGAGCCCCTCCTTCATTTGCGATGATTGGAAGTTACGCTCTCATCGTAATCGGGCCGGGGGGAACCGGCTATTCACACCTTTCATGATTCCGTGCAGATGCCGGGATCATCGTAACGATTGCACAAAATCGTAACAGATGACAGTCCGGCAAAGGGACGTCCGATCCGCCTTCAGAGAACCATTCGGCTACGGTTAAACCGCCCTATGACCGCACCCGGCTGTTGCAAACTTGCATATGCCGGTTCATACTGGGAAAAGGTGGATTTTTTCGTGAGGGGGATTGTCGTGGGATGGAAATCGAGAACCTGCTCCGCTCGTTTGTCGAACAATGCAAGGAGGAATACGGCCCCAATCTCCGTTCTCTCGTATTAACCGGAAGCTACGCGCGAGGCGAGGCCATAGAGGACTCCGATCTCGATATATACTGTTTTTTTGGTGAATTGCATAGCAGTCATATGATCGCTATGGGCGGCATCGTCAGCCGCTTGTCCGAGGCGTATCCCGGTATCGAGATCAATACGCAGTGCCTTACGGTCGATGAATACGCCCGCCAAGGGTTCGGTACCCATTTCGTTACCCCGCTTCTGCACTTGGACGGCAAGCTGCTGTACGGGGACAGCGTGACCTGCGAACCGACGGCCGAAGAAGTGATCGCCCTCATCGAGTTCATCGTATCGAACTGCGTGATGAGCACCCGCCATTACATTGCCGCTCAAGAGCCGGCGGCCGAGCTCGCGAAGGGAAGACTGAAGCGCTGGTCGCTGAAACCTTTATGCACGGCGTTAAAACTGGAAAGGTATCTATTCACCCGGGATTACCCCCTTACTTACCGCGACCTGCTCACTAGCATCGAAGATGGCTCCCCGTCCTGCGAAGCCGCCGAATGGATCGTAGATCCGGAGAAGTTCAAGAACGATATTTACCGGAACTCCGGGGATGTTTTAGCCAAGCTGGTTGGGATCGGGTCCGAAGTATCACAGAAAGTTGCAGCCTTCAAAGAAAACCATATATTGAATAAACCGTCCTCAGATGCTAGTATGGATCAAATTGGAAGATGAGGTGATCCTATGCCGCCGTCCGTTACGCTAGTAAAACCTTCGGTCGAATACCAGAAGCGCTACCTCGAGTTTTACGAGGACTGGGTCCGGAGCGGAGAAGACATCGTCCCGTGGGTGGTCGAGAAAGATCCGTCGGATTTTGCAGCAATGCTCGAATTTCTGTACTCGCAAGATTCCGAGGAGAAACTGACGGAGGAGGGCTGGGTTCCCCATTCGACCTACTGGCTGCTGAATGAGGAGCAGGATCTCGTGGGGGCGGTCAATATCCGGCATCGGCTGAACCCGAAGCTTCTGCGGAGCGGAGGTCACATCGGGTATGGCATACGCCCTTCCCAGAGGAGAAAAGGGTACGCCACGGCTCTCCTATCGCTGGCTCTGCTCAAAACGAAAGAGCTTGGGGTGGACCAAGCCCTCGTCGTGTGCGACCGGGATAACGCCGGTTCGGAAAGGACGATTCTCAAAAACGGCGGAGTATTCGAATCCGAACATGTCGAGGAAAACGGGAATAGGGTCAAACGGTTTTGGATCTCCCTGCGTTAGCTGGTCAGATTCAGTAAAGGTTGGCGTAAGTGGCAGGTTTTTAGGAGCAGAGAGGTGCGGCTTCGCTTAAAACTTTAAGCTTTGCCTTAAAAAAGAAAGAGGTGCATCCCGTGAACTATACCCGTATCGTATCCAGCGAAGAGGAGCTTCGCTCGATCATCGGCTTCCCCAGCGAGCTCGTCGACCGCAAAGTGATCGCCAGTATCGACTCCCATTGCCGGGATTTTATTAACCGCTCTCCCTTTCTGGTCCTCTCGACCTCAGACGCCTCCGGTTGCTGCGACGTATCGCCGCGCGGCGACGCCCCCGGCTTCGTTCAAGTGCTTGACGATCAACGGCTGATCATACCGGAGAGGCCGGGCAACCGCCGAATCGACTCTATGCGCAACTTGCTGTCCAATCCCCGGGTGGGGTTGATCTTTTTTATTCCTGGTATGGGAGAAACACTGCGGATTAACGGACGCGCCTGCATCATACGGGACGAGGACCTGCTCGAACCGATGGCCGTAAACGGGAAACGGCCGCTGCTAGGTATCGCGGTAGAAGCGGAGGAATGCTTCCTACATTGCGCCAAAGCGATGAAGCGGTCCCGGCTGTGGGAACCGGAATCCTGGTCCGGCCTGCTGCCGTCCGCCTCCAAAATCCTCGCCGACCACGCCAAGCTTCCGGGAATTACCGCTGAACAAATCGAGGAGCGGCTGCGGGAAGGTTATGCGCAGCGTTTGTATTAAGAAAGTTGGTATATCTGGAAGGAGGCCCTAGACCGTTTATGAATGCAGCCAATAAAATCACATTAGCCAGAATCGGACTAATCCCGGTCTTCTGCTTGCTTTTCCCTGCATACCCGGCCTGGCTTGTCAACAAATCCGCCCTCTTGCAGCATATCGACTCTTACGGTCTGTACTATGCGGCCGCGATCTTCTTATTGGCAGCGGCAACGGATAAAATAGACGGCTATGTAGCCAGAACGTACAACCAGACTACGAAGCTCGGGAAGCTGCTGGACCCTCTGGCCGACAAACTGCTCATCTCTGCCGCGCTGATCCTGATGGTCAGCCAAGGGCTGGTAGAACCGTGGATCGCCCTCGCTATCCTTGCGCGGGAAATGGCTATAACTGCTGTCCGGATTGCCGCTTCGGCTAACAAGCTGATTCTGCAAGCCGACCGCTACGGAAAGATCAAGATGGTGCTTCAGGTCGCAGCCATTACCGCCATTTTACTGAATAATTATCCGTTCGGCTTTATCACGGACATTCCGGTCGATCAGCTTCTTTTGTACGCCGCGTTAATCCTCACTGTGTATTCGGGCTACAACTACATCAGAACAAATTATCGCGCGTTCAAGCTTGTCCCTTAGTGAAACTAACTATTTCATTGCGTAAACGATTTATATCGTTTAGAAAATCATGAAGGAAGTCCCTCCCAATATCCATTTGTTACCGTGGTTACTGCGGATCGCGCGAATAAAGGAAGTTTTATTTCCGTTATTGGAACTGTGGACGCTAAAACGAGCTTTAGCGGAAGGATGGTTTCCGTTATTGTTACAAATGAAGCTTCATTCGTCTAGTTTCTTGAAAATAACGGAAGTATTTCTTCCGGTTTGCCTGCCTAAACCGGTGTACGAGACAAATAAAGGAAGTAACTCTTCCGCTAAGCCCATGGAAGTCGAGAGACAAGACAAAGGAATAATCCGAACGGGCAACCGGAAGCCGGCTTCTTGCAACGCCGCACTCGCCGTGCACCAGAATTACCGTGTGTTAGGTGCGCCTAGCACGATACGACGCGGAAACGCAATACCCAACACAAAAGGCAGCCCAGAGCCACCACGCTCTTGGACTGCCTTAGCCTTGCCTTGCTTTGCTTCGCCTAGCCTAGCCTAGCTTAGCCTAGCTATGCTTTGCTTAGCCTTGCTTCATCTCCCATATCGCCAGCTCCCGCACCAATCCCCGTCACACCCGAACCGTCTTCCAGGCTCCCTTCTTGAAGCGCCGGAAGATCAGCACGGAACGGACGAACTGGTCCGCCGCCGCGGCAAGCCAGATGCCGTACAGATCCATCTTGAAGCCGTATACGAACAGCAGGCTGAGCGCTACCCGGAAGCCCCATACGCCGATAAACGTCGAATACAGCGGATACCTCGTATCTCCCGCCCCGCGAAGAGCGCCGCCGAGGATAAACTGCGTCGCCTGGGACACCTGCATAAAGCCCATGATCCGGATCGCCAGCGCGCCCTTCTCGATAATCTCCGGCTCCGTTGTGTACAGCATCATAATTTGCGGAGCGAAGAGGATAAACCCGACTCCGATCCCTCCGGCGACGTACATGCCGATTTTGCGCACCTGCCAGCCGTACCGCTCCGCCAGATCCGGAAGGCTCGCGCCGAGCGCCTGGCCGACCAAGGTGGAAGCTGCGATCGAGAACGCCATGCCCGGCATGAACGTCAGGCCGAATATGCTGAAGGCGATCTGGGTCGCCGCCACCGCCATCGTCCCGAGACTCGCCGCCACCTTGACGAAAATCAGCATGCCCAGCCGCATAATGATTTGCTCCAGCGCGGAAGGCAGGCCGATTTTGCAAATGCGGGCGATCATCTCCTTATCGAGCCGGAACAGATGGCGAAGCGATAGCCGGACCTTGTATTTGCCGCTGAACATAACACCCGTCACCCAGACCATCGAGACGAACTGCGAGGTGATCGTGGCGATCCCCGCTCCGGTAATGCCCAGACCGGCAAAGCTCCCCAGCCCGTAAATTAGCGGAAACCCGATCAGAACGACCAGTATGTTCGCAAACACGTTGATTTTCATAGGCGTCCGCGTATCCCCCGCCCCGCGCAGCGTAGCGGTCAGCGACATCGAGATCGTCGTAAAGCCGATGGAGAGAAATACGATCTTCGCATAGGTCAAGCCATGCTCGACCACTTCCTCGGAACCCCCCATCATCCGGAGCAGCTCGCCCGCGAACATATAGCTGAAGGCGATCGTGATGACCGACAGGACGATATTCAGCAAAAACGCCTGTCCCGCCGCCCGGTTCGCCTCCTCCACCTTGCCCGCCCCGATCGAGCGGGCTACGATGACCGTCGTCCCTACGTTTAATGTCATAAATAACGCCAGCAAAAGAAAAAAGGGCTGGTTGGTCAAGCCAACCGTAGCCACCGCTTCGGGACTTAACCTCCCGACCATAATCATACTCAGCATCTGAGTAAAGTTCGTCAGCAGCATCTCGACCAGCGACGGACCGGCCAGCCGGAAGATCGACTGACGCACCGCCTTCGGATCATCCGGGTCGACGAGAAATCCGTCCGCCTTGCGCGGACTGGCGTCCGCCGCCTTCTCCGCTTCCGCTCCCGCATCCGCATCCGCATCCGGCGAACCGCCGGGCGTCTCCGGCGCATCGGGACGGCGTGCCGAATCCGTATCCGCAGCCGTTTCAGCCTCCGCCTCGTGCGCCGCCGGCTGCCCTTGCCGCTGACGCTCGGTTTCCGTGCTCATTTCTGGACACCTTCGTTTCGCTGTGATAGGATCGATTTTCTCCATCATACCACAGATAGACGTCAGCAGACCGGACCAAAATGAATTTGGGTGAAGCTGTCCGGCTCCACTTCGTCTTTACTTTCGGGGATTTGGAGAGGTCGGTAGCGCGCTCGCGGTGCGAATATGTCACTCGAGCGGCATGTGTCCCTCTCCTTTTTAACCGTAAACGATCCCTGAACCACAAAAAAGACCGGCAGTTACGGACACCCGAGTCCTACCGGTCTTCGCTTCGTTCTTCTAGGGTGCGCGAGGGGGGGAATGGGTACCTTAGCTCCAGCCGCCCGCCCTTATTCGTGTCCGCAACATAACTTCCGATGCGGCCCATAAACAGCTTTCCGGTTCGGCTCACGCGGATAAGTGTATTGCATATGGGCTATATCACAGAATAAGAGTTTCTGGCACCCTCTATTTTCTCCTGAAACCAAAAAATGAAGCGAATAGAGGCGGTTTGCCCCCCTTATTTCGAACAACTCATGGGGTCTGCACCCTTTTTGCCGATTTTAGTAGTCCCAAACCGCTCTTATTTCCCCGTCCAAGCCAGTTTCGGACAAAATAAAGGGTGCAAACCACTCTTATCCATCGCATGACGGCAGTCGTTCGACCACATCAAAAAATATCCATGCTCAAATACCGCTCTCCGGTATCCGGAGCGATGCACAACACCCGCTTGCCTTTACCCAGCTTCCGGGCCACCTGAAGCGCGGTCCATACCGAAGCTCCGGCCGAAGGCCCTACCAAGATCCCTTCGCGCGCCGCCAGCTCTCGCGTCGTACGGAGCGCGTCTTCATCGGCTACCTGCACGATCTCGTCGTAGACGTCCGTATTCAGGATTTGCGGAATAAATCCGGGGCTCGTCCCGACCAGCTTGTGCGGTCCCGGCTGCCCTCCGGACAACACCGGCGAGCCTTTGGGCTCCACAACGTAAATCTGGATGCCCGGAATATGCTTGCGAAGCACTTCCCCGGTTCCGGTAATCGTCCCGCCCGTTCCGGACGTAGCGACGAATGCGTCGAGCCTGCCTTCCGTCTGCTCGATAATTTCCAAGGCCGTCGTTACCCGGTGAATATCCGGATTGGCCGGATTTTCGAACTGCTGCGGGATAAAGCTGTCCGGAATTTGCTCGTGCAGCTCCTTCGCTTTGCGGATTGCACCCGGCATCCGCTCGGCCGCCGGCGTCAGGACGACCTCCGCTCCGTACGCCTTCAGGATGTTGATCCGTTCCTTCGTCATATTGTCGGGCATGATCAGGATGGCGCGGTAGCCTTTGGCCGCGGCGTTCATCGCCAGCCCGATCCCGGTATTGCCGCTTGTCGGCTCAATGATCGTCGCGCCGGGCTTCAGCCTGCCGTCCTTCTCCGCTTGCGCGATCAGATTATAAGCAGCGCGGTCCTTGACACTTCCGCTTGGATTGAAATACTCAAGTTTGACATACACTTCCGCGTCATTTTCGCCTGTCAGCCGGTTAATACGGACCGCCGGCGTCTGGCCGATCAGCTCGGTTACGCTCTGCACCATCTTCGGTTTCATGTGACGTACGTGCCTCCCATTTCTGATGTACGTCTATTATATCATATAATTCATGGTATCGTTATCGGGATTTACTGATTTGAACGGACGACAAGCTTATTGCGCATGAACAGCCATGCCAACAACGGCGAACTGCCGATTCCGAGCAGCAGCCAATTGATGGCCTGAGGAGCCGTCGTCCAGGACACGACTAAGATAAAGACGAGTGTCCCGGCTATTCGTCCCACGTTCAGCCCAAGCTCCCGCAGAACGACATATTCGACCCGGTGCTCGGAGCTGTCGCGGTCCCGGCCGATAATATCGAATACGGAGGAAGTCATCGGAATCGTATACAGCGGGATGAACAGCGACGTTCCGATCCCGAACAGCAGTAGCGTCGTAAAGCTCACCTGCCAGAAAAAAGGCAAAATGACGGCGATCATAAACACGACCCCGATCAGCATTCCCCCTTTGCGGTGCGGGGGCTTCAGCCATTTGCCGACCACGTAAAAGCTGACGAGCGCCACCGCAGACGTAATCAGCGAGAAGTTGCCGATCTGCATCTCGTTGCTGGTGGCGATGTAGATCATTAAGCCGATCAAAAAGGCGAATACGCCCTCTCGCACCCCCTGAGCGATTAAAGCGGCAAATACCGTTCTCCAAGGGCTCTCGGGGTCTTTCAGGGTGCGATACCCGTGCGCCCATTCGTAAGTTCCGGCCACCTTCCGCTTTTTGAGAAAAAAACTGACGACCACACCGACGACGAAAACGGCCAGCGATATGGCAAAGATGAGCCGGTAGCCGTTCGTTCCGGGGAGTCTCGTAATGAGCCAGCCCGATATCCAGGGAGCGACCATCCCGATCGAGGAGCCGAGCAGGCCCGCCCATCCGTTGAACCGGTCCCGGTTGTCGGCCGATGTGACTTCAAAGTATACAACATTAAACGCCAGCCAGAAAAACCCCGAAGACATCCCCTGCACCAAGCCGAGGAGCCATACGTATTCGACAGCCTGCTGCTGGAGCAGCAGCACGATCATATAAAAGAGAGCGGCAACGGCTACGCCAAGCCGCAGACTGTTCATCTTATTTCCTTCCTTCACCCATTTGCCTGCGAGCCAAAACGTCAGCGCCATCGATACCTGGTGAAAAAAAGCGAACCAGCCGATCAGGGCAAAATCATTTTTGGCTTTCCATAAATAAACGTTAACGAACGTGCCTGACAACGCATTGGCTGCTCCGAACAACGTATTGACGATCAGCAGCAGCCACGTTTGAGAATCGAACGCCTGCGACGATTGATTCGAACTGCCGCCGGCGGGGCGGCTCGAATCGTTATCCGTATCCCGGCCTTGATCCCGATCCCGGTCTCGGAAGTACCTACCCTGCTTTTCCTTCGATTTTGTCCCGAAGGGACCGACCCCTCCCGCTTCGCCGCCCGTTACGGCCATCTCCCCGGTACGCTGTCGATCTAGCTGCATGTGCCTCACCTATATGCTCAAATTGCCACCTGCAAGTGGAACGGGCATCGTCAGTCTCCTGCCTCTGCTTGTCCAGCTTGAATATAACGCCAGGCGTCTGCGGCTTCTTATAACGTTCCCCAAAGCGGAAAAAAAATTAGCCTGTTGCCGCTATCCGCGCTCCGTGAGGAATGGACGGCAAGCCTGCAACCGCACCGGACAAAACAAAAAACCCGCTTCCAAAGAAGCGGGCGCCTCGCGGCCTTACGATCCTTTCGACCACGAATTAACGAGCCGGACCCGGTCCTCATCGGACAACGAGTAGGATACTTGAAAACAGGACGGACATACGAACATATTCAGCTTAAACGGAGGCTTCAGAAAAGCGGGCGCTTCGCCGGACGGCTGTACCGGCACAAACTGCCCTTCGCCTACTTTCATCTCGCCGGCCACCACCATCTCGTCATGGCAGCGAAGACATTCCATCCCGTCCTCCTGCTGCTCCAGACGTTTCTTGACCGACAGCTCATAGGCGTTCAGCTCGGTTAGTTCCTCATCGTCGGAATCCGGGAGCAGCTCGAGATCGTCACCGTCCAGCTTGACATGCAGACTCCGGTAATCGTTTATCTCATTGAAGCAGTGCGGACAAGTCTCCTCCGGACCGATCTCTTCATCCCAGACGATCTCCGTCTGGCACCACGGACATACCGCGGCGGGATTGTCGCTCATGACCATTCCCCCATCAGGCGTATTTAACGAAATAATAAACGCCTACGGCGAGAAACGCAAGCGACAGCGCCAGTAACGTTCCCCATAAGTATTTCATAGTCACACCACGCTTGCGCCGATTACGTAAGACATCGAGATGGAAATAATCATCGCCAGAAGGCCGACGGCCCGGTTATCCTTCTGGATTTCCGCATCAATTTTGAACACGGGAGTCAGAAACTCGAAAATAAAATACGCCACGAGCAGCAGCACAAAACCGATACTGGCCCAGATGAGCGAGTGCAAAATCGAGTCGTTGTTCATGATCGCAAACCGGAATATGTTGCATATCCCAAAAATTTTACCGCCGATCGCCATCGCTACCGACAAGTTGCCGTTTTTGATCTCTTCCCAATCGTTATATCTCGTGACGAATTCGAATATCGCCAAAAACACGACTAAGGCCAACACGGCGACGGAGAAAAAAGCGAGCGTTTCCAAAAACGGATTCGACAACAAAACATCCACCTCTTCGTTCATCAGAATCAACCGCCTTCCCCGAAATGGCCAAGAATAAACGCCTGCAGGCGTCTTTGACGCTGGCATTTATCAAGATTTGGAGCCACTTCTAAGACATACTTTCCGATATATTTGAAAAAGACGCAGAACAACGCGAAACCGGCCCTGAAGGCCGATTCCGCATGCGCTGGTTCCGCACTATTTTCTGATTGTGTATCGGTCAGGTTCCCTTGTATCCCCTTGCGGAGGGAAGAAACCTGTCTCTTTTGTCGAGGCGTCGGATCAGGATTGACGCTTCTTCGCTTCCATTTGGGCTTTCAGAGCCGCAAGTTCGTCGTCTACCCCGCCGGATTTGTCGAGCTGAGCCAACTCGTCGTCGAGCGTGCGGCTGGAGCTGCGGATATCTTTGCTCGCTTCCGCCTCGGCTTCCATCTGGAGCACTTTCTCGGTCATCCGGTCGAAGCCTTTGGCTCCGTTGTCGGTGCCGAAGCCCGTCATCGCCTGATTGATCTGCTTTTGCGCCTTGGCCGCTTCGGCGCGGGCTACCAGCAGGTCTTTTTTGTTTTTCATTTTGTTGAATTCGTCTTTCATCTCGGCAAGCTGACTGCGAAGCTGGTCGGCATTCGTCTTGGCGATGTCGTACTGGCGCTTCATCTCGTCGTAGCGGGTCTGATGCTCTTTCTTATCCTGCAGCGCTTTGCGGGCCAGCTCCTCGTTGCCTTGCTCGAGAGCTTTCATCGCTTGCTCCGTGCGGCGGTTGACCATATCTTCCGCTTCATCGGCCTGCTGCTTGAATTTTTTCTCTATCGCGATCTGCTTCGCTACCGCAGACTCGGCTTCCAAAATATCCTCTTCCATATCGCGGAGAAATTGGTTGAGCATTTTAACCGGATCTTCCGCTTTATCCAGCAAGTCATTGATCGAAGCCATCGTTAAATCGCGCAATCTTTTGAAAATTCCCATCTCTTGGTTCCTCCTCAGGGTTTATAGGTTCATCTTTACATTCGATTGGAAATCAACGCGTTGTTTACACCCATTTCATACGTGGCGTGCGCGAAGAAGTTTCAAAACGGATCGGTTTTTCTTCAAAAAATTTGTCGCCATTTGGATAAGAACGCCCACCGCCGTTCCGCCCGCCTCTTGTAACGGGGCAGTCCCCTGTAGACGAGAAGCGCTTCCGAGTAAGCCCGCTTCGCTTCCTCCCGGTGTCCGAGCCGTTCGTAGATCCGTCCGAGCTTGTAGCTCCCTTCGCTGGAAGAGGAGTTCATCCCGCGGAATTGCTCCAGGTAGCCGATCGCTTTATCCGGCTTCACCGGAGCGAACGCCTCGCTTAGCCTTAGATACGGCTCTCCGTACTTCACTTTCGGATTCGACTCCAGACTTTGCAAAATCAGCCTCTCGCCCTCTTCCAATTGCCCCAGCTTCAGCCTGCACAGTCCGATCTCATACACGACGTCGGCCGAATCGTAGATGGAGCTGACCTGCTCCAGGAGCTCCAGCGCTTCCGCATACTTCCCTTTCTCTATATACAATCGGGCCGCTTCCAGCTTGCCGGTCGCATTGTGCGGCGACACCAGCAGCTCGCGCTTCAGGCGGGACAGCCGCCGGTTGCGGCGCAAGGGCGCGGTCAGGCTGGGGGAGAGTCCGATGAATCTCCGGTCTATGAAGTACAAGACGACAAGCAGGACGATCAGCGCCAAAAACGGATTGCCTACAAGCCACCACAACAACGCGAACAAGAAAAATTTGCTCATGATCCACCTCCATCTTCTCCCATTCTAACATAAGACGGAGAAGCCGAATACAGACCCGGCCGAAGAGCCGGCGCAAATCAGTTTATACCTTTGTAAAAATTGTATCTATCCGGGGGCTGACCGACAGGCGGGTGGCGTTGCAGACAGAAAAAAGAAGCCCGGAGGCTTCTTTGAACCGTATAGGACGATGCCGCAGTCGGAGCCGCAGCTTCCTTTCGATCGGCATTGGTTACTGCGACTTTTTCTCCGCGATTTTTTTGGTCACCAGATCCTGCGCTTCTCTCAAAGCCGTATTCACATCCAGCGTTCCGTTGATAAAGGCAAGCAACTTTCCGTTGACGAGGCTTGCGGCATCACGGTCGTATACGCTGGACGGGGCCGGAACCGGATACGATTGGCCGAGCAGCGCCGCCGTGTTTCTGCCTTTGGCCAGCTCATTGTTGGCGAACGCCTGCTTGCGGATCTCTTCCTTTTTCAGACCGGTGATTCTGCCATCTTTCGTCGCTCCCAGCTGAACCTCGGGGTCCGTGCTGAGATAGGAAACGATTTGAAACGCCACATCCTGATGCTTGCTGCCCTTGGTCAAAATAAATCCGTCCGAGAACAGCCCCTGGCCTACGTTCGGTTTATCCTTAAAGGTCGGATACGTGACGAAATCCCACTTGAATCCTTCCCTCTCCAGCTTTGCCATGTCCGTATTGTGCAGAAGCAAAATATCGGGCAGCATGGCCAGCGTCTTGGCCGTCGTAAACTCGTTCCTCGAATCGCCCAGCGATTTGATCGGAGCCGGCAGCGGGTTCGGGAACATCCGTTTCGCCGTCTCAAACAGCTCTTTCCACCCTTCGCTCGTCACAAGGGCCTGCTCCGTTTTCGGATCGACATAGGGAAGGGAAGCCTGCATCTGCAGACGGTTCAGATTGATCGGCGACTTAAGTCCGACGTATTGAACCGTGCCGTCGGTACGCGTCAATTTGTTGCCTAGCGCGATCACTTCGTCCCAGGTCATATTGTTCGTCGGATAGGGAACCCCGAATTTATCAAAAATATCCTTGTTATAGTGGAGCGCAAACGCCAGCACGTTATAAGGCAAATAATACACTTCGCCGTTTTTGGAATAGGACTTGATGCTGTCCACCAGCTTCGAATCGTATACGCCGAAGTCAAGCCCGTGCTTCTGCGCCAGCGGCCGGAGGTCCTGAGCGATCTCCAGGGGCAGGACAGACTGCAGATTCGTAACCCCTTCCCATATAATATCGGGAATATCGTTCATGGCGATCAGTTCTTCGATCGTGCTGCCCTTTTTGTTCTCCACCACCTGCAAAGTCACATGGGGAAATTTCTTTTTGACATACTGGTTGATGTATTTCTCATAATCGTCGAGTACCGTCCTCGTATAAAACTTTAACGTAACCGGATCGGGAGCTTTGACCGGGTCTGGAATATCCCCGGCCGCTTCCTTCTGTCCTCCGCCGCACCCGCCCAATAGTCCAGTTGCCGCAACCATCCCCGCAAGCAGAAGCTTCGCTGTACAATTCCGCATCGTAACGTCCCCTTTATCTCATAATGGTGGGATAAGAATAAACTGGAGGGAAGAATAAAACGATATCGTACCACTTACGCGATTCCATCCTTAACATCCTGTCGGCAGGCGGCATCCCGACTTCTTTCGAAAATTACAGAAACGGTAGCGCTTACATATTGGAGGAAAGGGATAAAGCCACTTCGCTATGGCTGCATTTAAGCTGCATATGACAGTTTCTATACGACGTCAATTACCTATGGGTCAGTATCTATACACGACAGTATCCAGATAGGCCAATATTCATACACGTCAGTACTTATGGGTCAGTATCCAAAATACAGATCAGTCCATATACGTCAGTTTCCATACCGTATCCGGTTAACCGTTTTCTCACCCCCAAAATGTTCTATAATAAAGAACATTGTTCATTTTGTTAATTAAAAAAATATAGCCGTTTCACCATTATGTTCTCAGTGGGAGAACGGGGTTCCGTATAAGTTGTAGTCAGCTTCACTTTATCACATCGATTTCGCTAATACAACATTTAGTTTTTGGCTTGAAGGAGGAGCGTTACTGGACAGCCGACGGCAGGAAAAAATCCGCTTCCGGTACCGTATCGCCCCTTTTTAACTTACTGTTTGACATGGCCGCCTCAGACCTTCTCTTCGATCGCCCGTACAATTTCGCCCAGCTTCAAGGCGTAGTCCCGAATCTTGTCATCGTCAAATCGCAACGAAGGGCCGGATACGCTAACTCCTGCAACGAGCTGTCTCTTCTTGTTCAGAATCGGCATCCCTACGCATTTGATTCCGTACTCGTGCTCCATGTTGTCGATCGAGTAGCCGCGGCTTCGGATCGCCGTCAATTCGGCCTGAAGCTCTGCCGGATCTGTAATCGTATGATCCGTATATTTACGAAGGCCTCTGGCGCATAGCGAATCCGTGATCTCCGGCAAAAAAGCCAGCATCGCTTTGCCGATCCCCGTGCAGTACAGCGGAGCCTTTACGCCAAGCATCGACCGTGTGGACAGCTGATTTTTGGGAGAAGACGAATCCAGGTAAATGACTTCCGCTTCGCTCGGCATTCCCAAATAAACGGTCTCGTTCGTGTAATCCGCCAATTCCTGCATGTAGGGCAGCATCAGCTTGCGAATATTCATATTGCTTGAAATCACGTTGCCGAGCTCCAAAATTTTCATCCCGAGCCGATACTTCTCGTTTTCCGGATTTTGCTCCAAATAACCCGCTTTGACGAACGTATCGACGATGTTGTGCACATTGCTTTTGTACAGGCCGAGCTGCTCGCTGATTTCCGTTATGCCGAGCTCCGGATTATGGACGTTAAAGCACTCGAGGATTCTAAGAGCTTTATATAAAGATTTCACTTTGATTTCTTCTGCCATCATCGTTACCTCGTATCCACAAATAGTAGGGAAGGGAAGCTGTTCGTGCCGCATCCTAGCACGGGACCGGTTTCATTCCTACCTCTATCTTATAGGAAGATGTCCTGTTTATCAAAGTGGTTTTGCGTAATTTTTCAGTGTTGATCACAAATGGCCTGCCGCACTTTTAATGTCGGTAAAAAAGTATTGCTAACGGCAGCATCTTCCATTATGCTAGATCCGAAAGAAGTTTTATGAACATTGTTCTTAATTAGAGAACATAACAAAACAAACATTAGGAGTGTGTACTCATGGATCGAACCAATGCAGCCAACTCAGGCTGGAATTATTCCGACCCCAGAGATTTATACAAAACAGCCGCCCCGTCGGCCAAGGCGTATGGCAGCGTTCATATTATGCGGCTAGCCCCCGGCGATCGCCGCTTGAGCGTGGATTGGAAAGACTTCGCGCCGTCCTCGGGCGCCGTTACCGGACATGCGTATTCGCTTACATACCGGTTGCGGGGACAGGATGACGCGGTGCATGTACCGTTATCCGCCTCGGACGAACGCATCACGATCACGGGTCTGGAGAACGACCAGGATTACGAAGTATGGGTTACCCGTACGGACAGCATCGGCGATGGAGGTGCCGCAACGGCATCGTCCAGCCCGGTTCGCCTGTTCCGTCCGGGTGTTGTGCCGGGGATTGTAGTTAATTACATTCATCCCGAGGACTACACGTACGGGTTTTCCGGCCGGTCGCCTGCCAGCCCTTCGATCGTCCGACTGGAGAACGGAGTGCTGCTTGCTTCGCACGACATTTATTGGGGGAATGAAGGGCAGAATACGTCGGTTATTTGCCGCAGCGAGGACGATGGGGAGACGTGGGCGTTCGTTAACTTCCTGTATCCGTGTTTCTGGGGGAAATTGTTCCTGCACCGGAACCGGCTTTATATGCTGGCGACAAGCACGGAGTACGGAGCATTGCTGATCGGCCGTTCGGACGACGGGGGAGCGACCTGGAGCGAGCCGACTGTCATCATTCCGGCCGGAAGCCGGGAAGCAGGCGGACCGCACAAGGCGCCGATGCCGGTCATCGAGTACAAGGGGAGACTGTGGACGGCAATCGACTACGGCTCGTGGACGACGGGCTCGCACGCATCGGGTCTCATCTCGGCCCCTGCGGATGCGGATCTGCTCGATCCCGCGAGCTGGACGACGATGCCGTTCCTCAAATACGATGTGAACTGGCCTGGCTCCGTAGGCGGCGGCAACCTGGCCGGACTGCTGGAAGGCAATGCGGTCGTGAAGCCCGACGGAACGCTCGTCAACCTGCTTCGCTACCAGACTAACGGGGGCACGCCTAATTACGGCCGTGCCATTATGTTGTACGCCGATACGGACCATCCGGAGCGTTCGCTTTCTTTCGGCAAAGTGATCGACTTTCACGGCAATTTGTCGAAATTCACCGTTTATTGGGATGCACAATCGTCGAAATATTGGTCGTTGGTTAACCGGGTAACAAACCCGAGCATCTCGCAACGCAACATTCTGACTCTGGTTCATTCCGAAGATCTGGAGCATTGGCACATCACGGCTGATATTTTGGATTATGAGCATAACGGGTGGCCGGAAGACTGCAAAAAGGTCGGATTCCAGTACGTGGACTGGCTGTTCAACGGGGACGATATCCTGGTCGCTTCGAGAACGGCGATTAACGGAGCGCACAACTTCCATAACGCCAACTATATAACGTTCCACCGGATCGAAAACTTCCGGTCGATCTAGAGACTCAGAATGGTCCGCCAGCTTGTCTTATGTTCTTATGCAGAAGACGCCTCCATACTCACCTAAGAAGGGAGCAGGAGGCGTCTTTGTGCGCTCATTGCCGGTTATTTCAACTCGACTACTGTAACGCCCGCTCCGCCTTCGCCGTAATTGCCCAGCCGGTAGCTTTTGACGTGCTTGTGCCTGCGGAAATATTCCTGAAGTCCGGTGCGCAGAACACCGGTGCCTTTGCCGTGAATGATATACACTTGGCCGAATCCGTTCAGGAAGCTTTCGTCCAGAAACCGGTCGGTCTCGATCATTGCTTCCTCCAGATTGCTGCCGCGCAAATCGAGCTCGGTCCGGATATTCTCGTCCCGGCTTCGCTTGACGCTTGCCGTTACCTGCTGCACCGGCTTTGCATCCTGCGCCGGCTTGATCAGCTCCAGATCCGACTTGTTCACCTTCATTTTCAAAATGCCGAGCTGTACGGTCGCTTCCGTCTCGCCGTGCATGTCGACGACGTGACCTTTCTGGCCAAGCGATACGACCCGCACTTCGTCGCCGATGCCGATCGTCTCCGCACGTTTCTTAGCCGCTTTCGGCACGGCGCGCTTATCTCTCAGCTCCGGCACCGCCTGGTCGAGACGCCGCTTGGCGTCGATCAGCTTGTGCTCCTTGACCGCGCCGCGTTCCTCCAGCGCAAGCCGCCGCAGCTCGCGGATTACTTCCTCGGCCTCGCTGCGCGCCTTGGCTACCGCGCCTCGCGCTTCTTCCTCGGCTCTGGCCATCAGCTTATCGCGCTGTTCGCGGAACTTCTCCCGCTCATCCTCCAGCTGGTTACGTAGACGCTCGACCTCGGCGCGCATCTGCTCGGCCTTGCTTCGCTCGGCTTCGGTCGTAGCCCGGTTCGCTTCGAGCGAAGCGATCATCGTCTCCACCCGGCGATCGTCCTCGTCGACATGTCCGCGTGCCATCTCGAGAATCGGGCGGGGCAGTCCGAGCCGTTCCGCAATCGCGAAGGCGTTGCTTCGGCCTGGAACGCCCACGAGCAGCCGGTACGTTGGACTGAGCGTCTGCACGTCGAACTCCATGCTCGCGTTAATGACGCCTTTGCGCTCGAAGGCGTACGCCTTCAGCTCGCTGTAGTGCGTCGTCGCCACGACCCGGCAGCCGATCCGGTGAATATATTCGAGAAGGGCGATCGCCAGCGCCGAACCTTCCGACGGATCGGTCCCCGCTCCGAGCTCATCGAGCAGAACGAGACTTTTCGGCGTCATTCCTTTCAGAATGGATATAATATTGGTCATATGACTGGAAAATGTACTCAGGCTTTGCTCGATGCTCTGCTCGTCGCCGATATCGGCGTAGATCGCGTCGAAGACGCACATCTGGCTGCCGTCCTGAGCTGGAATGAACATGCCGGTCATCGCCATCAGGCTGAGCAGACCGATCGTCTTCAAAGAAACCGTCTTGCCCCCTGTGTTGGGGCCGGTGACGATGATCGAGGCGAACTGGTTGCCGAGCTCCACGTCCAGCGGCACGACGTGATCGGGGGATAACAGCGGGTGACGCCCTTTTTTGAGCTTGAGAAAGCCCCGGTCGTTCATCACCGGCAGCGTCGCCTTTAATTCCCGGGCCAGCCCCGCCTTGGCAAATACGAAATCAAGCTCGCCCAGTGCCTCGACCGATACTGTCAGTTCGTCCGCCGCTTCAGCGACGAAGCCGGTCAGCATGATCAATATTTTCTCGATCTCGCGCTCTTCCTTCAGCTTCAGCTCGCGCAGCTTGTTATTCAAAGTCACTACCGCCTCAGGCTCGATAAACAGCGTAGCGCCCGACGCGGACTGATCGTGGATCATCCCGCCGCTGAAGCTGCCGCGGTATTCCTGCTTGACCGGAATGACGTAACGGTCCCCGCGCATCGTGATCAAAGCGTCCTGGAGCATCTTCTGAATGGATGGCGTCCGGATCATCTGCTCGAGCTTTTCTCTGGCGCGCGATTCGCTCGTGCGCAGCTCGCTGCGGATTCGGGACAGCTCTGGACTGGCGCTGTCCAGAACATCCGCCTGATCGTCGATGCACGATTTGATTTTCTCCTCGACGGCCCGGTTCTCACTAACCGGTTCCGCCGCCTCTACGAGAGAAGGGATCGGCTCATGCTCGTCCATCGTTTGCAAAAAGCGTTTCAACTTCCGGCCTCCGGCGATCGTGTTCGCGATGTCCAGCAGCTCGGCCGGATTTAACGTCCCGCCGATCCGGGCCCGATGCAGAGCCGCCCGTACGTCCCGGATTCCGCCGAACGGAGCGCCCCCTTTTAGCCGGTCTACTTTGACGGCTTCGTCCGTCGCCTTCAGCAGCCTCTTGACTTCTTCGAAGTCCGAGCTCGGTTCGACCGACTCGGCGCGCGATTTGCCAAGCGAGGTAGCGGCGTGATCCGCCAATTTCGTACGAATTTTATAATATTCAAGCGTATGCAGTACTTTCGGGTTCAAAACCGTTCAAACTCCTTCCCATCCGCGAAACCTGTATGTTAGTTATTATATCCGAAGCGTTCCGGATTAGCTATTGAACGAACGGTTAGACCTATTTTATCCACCGGACGCAATCGGTCGCCGCCAATAATTGGACTACATAGCTCGACAAGATAGGGCAAAAATAAAGGGTGCACCGATATCGCCGCCATTCGGACGGATGCAGCTGCCATACAAGCTGCCTTCGAGCCGTTTATGCGAACCATTCCAAAGGAGGAAGCGTACATGCGATTTCTTGGCCATGTTGTCCGATTTATCGTTGCGGCCTTCGTGCTTATGTTCGTTGGCTGGATCGTACCGAATTTTGCCGTAGGGGGCTTCTGGAGCGCTTTGTTCCTCGCCTTAGTCATCGCGGTATTGGGTTGGATCGTGGAAGGAATTTTCGGCAAGCGGATTACACCGTTCGGCCGGGGTATCGTCGGTTTTCTGGCGAGCGCAGCCGTCATCTGGCTAGCCCAGTTCGTCGTAGGCGGCGTATCTGTAACGATTGTCGGTGCTATTTTGGCGGCGCTGGTTATCGGGATCATCGACCTGTTCATCCCCATCGCAACACCGTTCGATGCGGGACAGGGCAACCGGGAAGAAGCCCGTTAACCTGCTTCGCTGTGCTAACGGCCTGCCCGTCGGGCAGGCTTTTGGCATACGCGGCGCGCGGCTTTTTGATTCAGGCGATGGACGTTACACAGACGGCTGACCCCCTGAATTGGACTCCAAACAGCTCATGCCGGAAGCAGGCGGGAACGAATTCCCGCTTTTTTGCAAGCGGTTTAGCCAGACTTACAAAAAGGTTCATAACTTTTTCATTAAGGGTTCACGAGACTGTCACTGACTTTATCCCGCCATTTCGATATAATGAAGCTCGTAAGATCAACAGTCCGATGGACTACACTTATGGAGGGATTCCGTATGAAGAAAACGATCTTGTACCTGCTCGCGCTGATCGCCGTGCTGGCAGTGGTAGCCGCCTGCGGCAAAAAAGAAGAAGCGCCTGTTAACACCGCTTCCGGACCGGCTACCGGCGACTTGAAAATAGTAGCAACCAACTGGGACTTCGACCAAAAAGAATACAAAGTGAAAAAAGGCGACACACTGAAAGTGACGCTGGAAAGCAAAGAAGGCGCACATGCCATCAAAATCAACGGCTTGAATATCGACGTAGGCACCAACAAATCGAAAGACGTTACGTTCGACAAAGCAGGTACTTACGACATCATCTGCAGCTTGCCTTGCGGGACCGGCCACAGCACTATGAAAGCTAAGCTGATTGTAGAATAATTTATAACCGCTGCAAGCGACGCATTACTGCTTGTGGTACCACACCCTCCAATTCCGTCAGGTTTTGGAGGTTTTTTTGTTATTGTACGTTGTCGTGGTTATGTGTATTAAAAGTGTTAAAGTATTAAAATGTGAAAGCGAGAGAGTGAGAAAGGGAGAAAGTCAGAAAGGGTGAAAGGGAGAAAGTGCGAAAGTCAGTAAGGGAGTCATACAAAGTGTAAGGTAAACTTGAACTTGTCTAATAGGTATCTTCCTTCTTCTTGGCGTTAGTTTTGTTTGCCCTGAGTTTCTTAGGAAATAAGTTCTTTCATCTGATTTTCTCATTTCACGGGTCTGTAAAATGAAAGGTGGAACCTTTGAAATGAATCAAAACGGGACATACTATGTTCTAACAGACCATTTCGGAGGGAAAACCAAATGACAGAGAAATTTTGGAGCAAACAAGCGATACAGGAACTCGTGAAGGAACATCAATTCCAGTCGGTGGAGCAGATCCAGGCGACCTTAAAGGAGATGTTCAAGGATGTACTGGAGGCCACCCTGAAGGCGGAACTGGATACCCAACTGGACTACGCCCCCTACGACCATAACAAAGAGACGAAGAACAGTCGGAACGGCTATCGGGAAAAAACGGTTCACACCGAATACGGCGATCTTGCAATCAAAGTGCCGCGCGATCGTCTGGGTGAATTTGAGCCGGTTGTGATCAAGAAAAATCAAACGAACGTCACCGGCATCGAGGATCAGATTACCGCCCTATATGCCAAAGGCGTTAGCACCCGGGATATCCAGGACCATTTGCAGGGGCTGTATGGCATTGAAGTATCCCCAACGCTCATTTCCAACGTCACCAATAAAATTATACCCATGATTAAAGAATGGCATAACCGCCCGCTACAACCGACGTATGCAGTCGTGTTTCTCGACGCCATTCATTTCAAAGTGAAACAGGATGGAGCGATTGTGAACAAAGCCGCCTACATGGTGATCGGGGTCGATTTGGACGGCAACAAAGATGTGCTCGGCATCTGGATCGGCGAGAACGAGTCGGCGAAGTTCTGGATGAGCGTGTTAAACGATCTGAAGAACCGTGGCGTTCAGGACATTCTGCTGGTCTGTGTGGACAACTTGACGGGCTTCAGCCAAGCGATCTCGGCTTGCTACCCGAAAACGGATATTCAGAAGTGCATCGTTCACCAGATCCGCAACTCGGTCCGCTATGTGGCCTACAAGGACCTCAAACGCGTCACAGCCGACCTGAAACCCATTTACAAAGCCGCAACCGAGGAAAGTGCCTTGCTGGAGCTGGATCGATTTGAAGAAACCTGGGGAGAAAAGTACCCCTTAATCGTGAAGTCCTGGCGCCAGAATTGGGACGAGCTTTCCACATTTTTCATGTACCCGCCGGAGCTGCGCAAACTGATCTATACGACGAATATGATCGAGGGCTATCATAGGCAATTACGCAAGGTGACAAAAGGAAAGAGCATTTTTCCCCATGACGAGTCGCTGCTGAAAATGCTGTATCTGGCCACCATGGACGTCGTGCGCAAATGGACGGGACGCGTGCAGAACTGGGGACAAATCCTGCTGCAATTGACTGTCTGTTACCCAGACCGCGTTCAGGTCCGCTAAAGCGACTTGAGGTGGAGGGGGCGGGTCTGGTAGGCTGTCCGCCCGGCGCGAGAACGGCCCTAAGGCCCCCTTCGCCCATCGCGCGTGCACCGGGCCCGCCAGAGGCTCCAGGTCAAGTCGCGGCTCACTAGTAGCTAGATATTGTTTTCAGAGGTTACACTTTTTACTTGACAGTCTCCATTTCACTTTCTTTGAATTCCTCCCTCACTTTTTCGACTTCTTGTCTCGTTTCTTCGACTTTTCTTATCGCGATTCTTCAACTCTCATCTCTTCCCTTCGGCTTTTCTTAGCTCGCACCCTTCGACTTGTTATCTCACCCTCTTCGACTTTTTACCTCATTCCTTCGACTTTTTACCTCGTTCCTTCGACGGCTCATCATCTCGACTCTTTCAACTTTTCAGCTCATTCCTGCAATTTCTTGCCTCGTTCCTTCTTATCTTTCGTCTTTCTTGTCTCTTTTCTTCTTATCTTTCGTCTTTTTTGTCACATTTCTTCGAATATTCTTCTTGTTCCTTCGACTTCGACTTCGCACCTCTCTCCTTCGACTTTTTACCTCATTCCTTCGACTTTTCACCTCATTCCTTCGACGGCTCATTATCTCGACTATTTCAACTTTTCAGCTCATTCCTGCAATTTCTTACCTCGTTCCTCCTTATCTTTCGTCTTTCTTGTCTCGTTCTTTTGACTTACCCAGGTTGTTCATTCGACTGTTTATCTCCTTTCCTTCGACTTTTCAACTAACTTCACTCGACTGATTAACTCCTTTCCTTCGACTTTTGCCCCGTTCCTCCGACTTTTCTGATCTCGCTTCATTCGACTTTTATCTCGTTCCTTCGATTTCTTATCTCTCTTTTTTCGACTTTATTGCTCGTCGTTCCTTCGACCTTTATTTCGCCCCTCGACCCTATATCCTGCTCCTGCGGCTCTTTATTGTGTTCCTTCGGCTTTTTCTTCGTCCCTCAAGCTCCTCCCCTTTCCCTTTACTTCCTCTCCGTTTGCTTTTGGGCAGCCCATTTACCACCCGCTCTGTCCCCACTCATACTTTTAGTTGATTTTCTCCCTGTGGACGGCCTTCATCCCACGATCCTTTATTAAACAATTGTTTCCATTTTCATCAAAAATTTTTATACCGTAAACGTCTATCTGGACCCGGAAATTTCTGTTAAGATGATTTTGATAAAGACAAAGTAAAGAGGTGGGTATTATGGGAATACTGTCTGAGAAAGTTGCAGTTGTGACTGGCGCAGGTTCCGGATTGGGAAGGGCAACCGCTTTACGATTTGCGGAGGAAGGGGCTATCGTTATCTTGTGCGGGCGGAGGCTCGGCAGACTTGAAGAGACGGCCCGTCTGATCGCATCCGCCGGAGGCCGGTCTCAGGCGCTTCGCCTGGACATCGCTTCAGAGTGCGACGTTCTTCGCATGCAGGAATTTGTCCGGACCGCTTACAGCCGCATCGACTTGTT
This sequence comes from Paenibacillus oceani, assembly GCF_014705615.1. Lineage (GTDB taxonomy): Bacteria > Bacillota > Bacilli > Paenibacillales > NBRC-103111 > Paenibacillus_AB > Paenibacillus_AB oceani. Next base: position 114,174 of record NZ_JACXJA010000020.1, on the reverse strand, counting down.
AATCAATAACGCTGCTGTAGTCGAACTCGGCTCGGTAGCTGATACTTCGTTGGATTCGTGGAACTACCAAATATCCGTTAACTTAACCGGTGCATTCCTGATGACCAAAGCATGCCTCCCCCTTATGCGCGAACGCAAATACGGGCGGATCGTAAATATCACCTCCAGCCTCGCCGAGAACGGAGCGGGCGGCTACGTCGCGTACAGTGTTAGCAAGGCCGGACTCGAAACGCTGACCCGCACGATCGCGGAAGAAGAAATCACGCACGGCATCTTGACCAATATGTACAACCCCGGTACAATCCGCACGGAAATGCACGCGACCGGCCAAGAACCGGCGGCCGTGGTGCCGGATATACTAGCGCTGGCCTCGTTGCCCAAACATGGGCCGAACGGCAAGCTGTTCGAAGTCGGCGGCTTACCGCTCGCCGCTGGAGGCTGAAACCAAGCCAGCTTAGGCTAAGCAACGGAGGCAAATAAGAACTTCCAGCCACCTCTATTTCCCCGAAATCCGCGCCTCGGGGCCAAATAAGGGATGCTGGAAGCTCTTATTATGCGGCCACCCGGCCATTTCCCGGCTGTTCAAGCCAAATAAGAGCTCCCAGCCACCTCTATTTCCCCGAAATCCGCGCCTCGGGGCCAAATAAGGGATGCTGGAAGCTCTTATTATGCGGCCACCCGGCCATTTCCCGGCTGTTCAAGCCAAATAAGAGCTTCCAGCCACCTCTATTTCCCCGAAATCCGCGCCTCGGGGCCAAATAAGAGATGCTCGAAGCTCTTATTGTGCGGTCACCGCGATCCTCCATAAACACCACGCTCGCGCCGCGTCTAGACGCTATCCACCGGAATTTGATTCCACAACTCCCGCAGCCGGTCTGCAAGCTCGGGCAGCCGGTCCATAACGAAAGTGGCGGCGCTGGACTCCGACAAAGTCTTTTGCAGCGAGTCCGAAGGGATGATGCTCATGATAAGCACCGCGATCGTAAACAGCACTACTACCTCGAACAAGGCCAGCAGGGCGCCGCTCCATTTGTTCACCTTCTTGAGGCCCGGGATCGAAGCGATCCAGTGTAGCACTCGCCCGACGATCGTAAATCCGATTTTGACAACTATAAAAATGACCGCAAAAGCAACGGCATTGTTAAAGTAGACGTTCCAATTGATACTGTCGAGCAGAAACGCGTACTCTTGATAACCCTTAAGCTTGTCAAGCGGAATAAACCGTCCTACGATCGGGGCCAAGTCATCGTACAGCCAGTAAGCCGCCAAATAGGCGATGAACAGGCCGACGATGGAAACGAGCTGGGCGATCAAGCCGCGGTGGTAGCCAAGAGCAAGAGCCCCGACTATCAGCACGGCGGCGATAATGTCCAGCGTATTGAGTTCATTCATACTCATACGCCCGGCGCCCCTCGACTAATCCTTCTCAACGAGTTGAATCCATTCGTTGAATTCGTTTTGCAGCTTCGCGTATTCCTCCTGGAGTTTGCGATGCTGCACCACCAGCTCGCTATCCTTCAGCCGTTCATCTTGCAGCTGCTCCAGCTCGTGCTTCAGCCTGCCGCACTCCCGGCCGAATGAAAGCCGCATATCGTCCCGCTCCGCCTCGAACTCCGCTCGTTCATTCTGGAGCGTCTGTTCCAGCTTGGCAGCCCGTTCACGCTCCGCCGTCAGCTCATCCCGCACGCTAGTCGCCGCAACCTCAAGCCGGGAACGCAGTCCGGACAGCTCTGCCTCCAACGAAACGATTTTGCGCTGCGCGGCATCCCGCTCTTCCTCCAGGGCGATTTCCCCGACCAGTTGCTCCTCTTCCAGCGCTTGCTTGGCCTTGCTGCGCTCTTCTTCGAGAGCCATTCTAGCCTTGCTGCGCTCTTCCTCGAGAGCTCGTCTGGCTTTCGCAAGTTCATCCGCCAGCAGCGATTCGCTTCTCGCCCGCTCTTCCGCAAGCGCCTGTTCGAACTTCCTTTGCTGTTCCTTCAGCGTTTGTTCGAATTCAGCGCGCGCTTGCTCGGCAATCCGCCCGACTCTGTCCTGTTCGTCATCCAAAGCCTGCTTCGCTCTGGAACGTTCCTCTGCCAGCATTTCTTCAAGAATCGAACGCTCTTCCGCAAGTGCCTGCTTCGCTTTACGCAGCTCTTCCGCAAGCGCCTGTACCGCCTTCTTGCGCTCTTCTTCGGCCTGCATCGCCTTACGACGCTCCGCTTCGAGAGCCTGAACCGCTTTAGCACGTTCTTCCTCCAAAGCCTTAGCGGCTTTCAACTGCTCCTCTTCCAGAGCGAGCATGCCTTGAAGACGCTCTTCCTCCAGCGCTTCGTGGATCTTCAGGCGCTCCTGCTCCGCAAAGGCTGCCGCAGTCTGCCGTTCCTGTTCAACCGCCCGTTGTGCTTGAAGACGCGCTTGCTCCAGTTCCTCGCTCGCTTTGCGCCGCTCTTCCTCGTATACCTGTTCGAGTTGGCCGATACGTTCCAGCAGCGTCCGCTCCTTGTCGCTCCACTGCTGCTCCAGCGACTGTTTCCCTTTATGCAGCGCCTCTTCCAGCGTCTGTTCGGCTTTCATAATCTCTTCAACAAGAATTTGCTCACTTTTACGACGCTCTTCCTCCAGGAGCCGCTGTCCCTTGCTCCGTTCTTCCTGTAGAGCCTGCTCGGCCTGCTGACGTTCCTGCGCTAGCAGCTGCTGCCATTTACCCTGCTCTTCCGCAAGCGCCTGCTGCGCTTTCAGCCGCTCCTGCTCCAGCGCTTCTTCGGCGCGAACCATTTCGTCCTCCAGCGCCTCTTCGACCTTGCGCACTTCCTCCGCCTTCTGACGCTCCCGCTTCGCCAGCTCTTCTTTCAGTGCCTGCTCCGCCTGCAAACGCTGCTGCTCTCGCTTCTGGCGCTCGGCTTCCAGCAATTGTTCGGCCTGTTGGCGCTCCTGTTCGAACTTTTGACGCTCCTGCTCCGCCTTCAGGCTTTCCGCCTCCAGCGCCTGCAAAGCCTGCTGGCGTTTGCTCCGCTCTTCCTCCAGCGCCTGCTTCGCCTTCACCCGTTCCTGCTCCAGCGCCTCCTCGGCACGAACCATCTCTTCGACTAACGCTTGCTCGCCCTTGCGCACTTCCTCCGACACCAGCTGCTCACGCTTCGTCAACTCTTCCTTCAGTGCCTGCTCCGCCTGCAAACGTTGCTGCTCCCGCTTCTGGCGCTCGGCTTCCAGCAATTGCTCGGCCTGTTGGCGTTCCTTCGCAAATTTCCGACGCTCCGCTTCCAGCGTCTGCAACGCTTGCTGACGTTCGTCCTTCGATTTAAGCTTCTCGTTCTCCAGCGCTTTCAGCAGTTGCTGCTTCTCCTGTTCCGCCTGAAGCCGCTCCGCTTCCAGCGATTGCAAAGCTTGCTGTCGCTGCTGCTCGGCCTGCTTGCGCTCGTTCTCCAGCGCTTCAAGCAACTGCTGACGCGCCTGCTCCGCCTTCTGACGTTCCGCTTCCAGCGCCTGCAACGACAATTCGTCCGCCTGCGCAAGCTGCTGCTGCCACTTGCTCCGCTCTTCCTCCAGCGACTGTGCCGCCTGGTAACGCTCCTGCTCCAGCGCTTCCTCGGCGCGCAGCATCTCCTCGACGAGCGCCTGCTCGCCTTTGCGCACTTCCTCCGCTACCTGCTGCTCACGCTTCGCGCGTTCCTCCTGCAGCGTCTGCTCAGCCTTCTGACGCTCGCGTTCGGCTTTCTCCCGTTCCGCCGCCAGCTCGTCCAGCACCTTTTGACGCTCCTGCTCCGCCTTCTGACGTTCGGCTTCCAACGTTTGCAGCGACAATTCGTCTGCCTGCGCAAGCTGCTGCTGCCACTTGCTCCGTTCTTCCTCCAGCGACTGCGCCGCGCTAAGCCGCTCCGCTTCCAGTTCCTCCAGCACCTGTTGACGCTCCTGCTCGAACTGCTTGCGTGCGGCCTCCATAGCCTCCAGCACTTGCTTGCGCTCCTGCTCCAGCTTCCGGCGCTCCGCTTCGAGCAACTGCTGCGCTTTCTCGCCCTCCTGCTTCAGCGTCTGCTGCCACTTGCCGCGCTGCTCCTCCAGCGTTTGCTGCGAATTTTTGCGCTCCTCCTCGAGCGCCTGCGCTGCTTTCTGCCGCTCCTGTTCAAGCCCCTGCTGACCTTGAAGACGTTCCTGTTCGATCGCCTGCTGGCCTTGACGGCGCAGCTGCTCCAGCGCCTGCTCCCGCTTGCCCCGCTCTTCCGCAAGCGTCTGCTCCAGCTTCTGCGCTGCCTTGGCGCGCTCTTCCTCCAGCGCCTTCCGTGCTTTGCGTTGCTCCTCCTCAAGCTGGCCCCGACTTTGCTGACGCTCTGCATCGAGCGCCTGCTTCGCCTTCGCATTCAACTCCTGAACCGACTGCTTGTGCGCTTCCTGTTCGGCTACGATCTGGGTCAGCAACTGCTCTTCCTGCTCCTTCATCAACGTCTGCTTCAGCTGGAACGTTTCCTCCAGCTGCTGCTTCTCTTCCTGAAGCTGCGCAATCCGCCCGGCCGCTTTCTGCTCAGCCGCCTGTCTGCTCTGCCGCTCCGACTCGAGCTCGCGCTCGCTTCGTTCGGCACGCCCGCGTAGCTGACCGATTTCAGCCGCCAGCTCCCGTTCGCGCTCCCGCAGCTTGTTCGTCTCCTGCTCAAACGACTGCTCCAGCAGGCGAAGCTCTTCTTCCAACTCCGCGCACCGCTGATCGGCTCCCCGAAGTCCTTCCATCTGCTGCTGAACCTGCTCCAGCGACGACTCTAGCTTAAAAAAATCGTCCGCCATATTAACAGCCGCAAGCACGGCAAGCCGGGGTGTATCCAATCGCGGAAACACTTTGGCCGTATTGTGCATCTGCTCGTCTACATAAGACGCAACCTTCTTGACATAACCGCTGCTGGAGCTGCCCATCAATTTATATTCTGTTCCGTATATATCGACCGTGACTCTAATTTTATCGCCCGTACTCATAATAGGCACACCCTTTCCAACCTATACAGGTTCACGGATCATGTCGAAAATTGACGGGTTGCGGCGGAAAAAGAAAAAACCGTCCCCATCGCTTATATCATTCGATGTGAACGGTCTTATTTCCTTCTATTTGCGCAGTTCTGCGCCGAATGTTTGTTCAAGAGCGGCTACAACTTTGCCGTGCTGCTCTCCGACCTCTTCATCGGTCAGCGTACGCTCCGGATGACGGTACAGAAGCGCGAACGCCACGCTTTTCTTCCCTTGTCCGAGACGCTCTCCCGTATAAATATCGAAGACGTCGATCGATTCGAGCAAGGCGCCTGCCGCCGCTTCGACGGTTTGCCGGATATCGCCTACTGCAACGCCCGAATCTACGACGATCGCCATATCGCGTCCGATCGCCGGATTTCTAGGCAACGGCTTGTATTCGATGCGGAAATCAGCACGCTCCATCAGCGGCTCCACTTCCACCTCGAGCACATACGTATCGTCCAAATCTTTGGCCTGCTGCAGCTCCGGGTGGAGCTGTCCGATCCGTCCGATGACGCGGGCTCCCGCCCCTTCACCAATCGTGATCTCGGCCGTCCGCCCAGGGTGGAATCCTTCCGGAGCGGCACTCTTGTAACCGACCGACTCCAACCCGAGGTAATCGGTCAGCTTCTCGAATACGCCCTTCATATCATAGAAATCAACCTTGTCGCCTTTATGCCCCCAGTGCGCCGGAGCGCGCCGGCCGGTCCAGATCGCCGCCAGCATCAGCTTCTCCTGCGGCAGCGTCGTCAGTTGTCCTTCGGACGTGACGAACACGTTGCCCAGCTCGTAGATCGATACATCGTCCACGTTGCGGTTCCGGTTATACACCGCCGTATCCAGCAGGTGAGGCACGAGACTCGTCCGAAGCACGCTGCGCTCCTCGCTCATCGGCATCGACAGCGCGATCGGCTTCGCTTCCGGATACATGCCGCTATACTTCGCGATCTGCTCCGGATGCGTGAACGTATACGTAATAACCTCGTGCAGCCCGCTTTCGGTCAGCAAGCGGCGAATGACGCGGCGGAACGACTGCTCGCGGGTTAGCGATCCCGGGGTCGTCGCGCCCATAATCGGAGTCGAAGGAATGTTGTCATACCCGTACAAACGGGCGATTTCCTCGATCAGATCGACATCTCTCGTAATATCTCCGCGGCGCATCGGAATGCGGACGTTCAGTTCTCCGGCTCCCGGCTCCTCGAAATTGAAATGAAGCCGGTTCAAAATCACTTTGACTTCCAGCATCGCCAGTTCCGTGCCGAGGTAACGGTTGATTTTCTCCAGTGTGATGCGCACCGATACGGGCTCAGCTTCCTTCGTTACAGCTTCGACGATCCCTTCGTTCACTTCGCCTCCGGTCAGCTCGGCGATCAGCGACGCGGCACGGTTCAGCGCCGGAATGACGGCCTCCGGATTCGATTCCTTCTCGAAGCGCAGCGACGCTTCCGAACGGAGTCCGAGCTGGCGGGACGTCTTGCGGACGGTCGCGCCCGCGAACTTGGCCGATTCCAGCACGATCGTCGTCGTATCCCGCGACACTTCCGAATTGGCGCCGCCCATAACGCCGGCAAGCGCGATCGGTTTCACACCGTCCGTAATCAGCAGCATGTGCGGCTCCAGCGACCGCTCGTTGTCATCCAGCGTGACGAGCTTCTCGCCTTCGCCGGCCAGACGAACATCGATGCGCCCGCCCTCCAGCAGATCCGCGTCGAACGCGTGAAGCGGCTGACCGTACTCCAGCATCACGTAGTTGGTGATGTCCACGATATTGTTGATCGGACGAATGCCTGCAGCCATCAGCCTGTTTTGCAGCCATAGCGGGGACGGCCCGACCTTTACCCGGGTAATCCGTCTAGCCGCATACCGGCTGCAAAGCTCAGCCGCCGTAATGCCGATGCTCAGATGGTCCGCCACCTTCGTCTGGGACGGGTGGAGACCGATCTCATCCTTCGGCAGCTCGACGTTGCGGCCAAGGATCGCCGCAATCTCGTAAGCGGCGCCGATCATGCTCAGGCAGTCGGACCGGTTCGGGGTCAGATCCAGCTCCATCACCTCGTCATCGAGTCCGAGCACTTCCAGGATCGACTTGCCGACCGCCGTATCTTCCGGCAGCACGAGAATCCCTTCCTGCTGCTCTTTGGGCAGCAGCTTGTCATTCAGGCCGAGCTCCTTGGCCGAACAGATCATTCCCATCGATTCGACGCCGCGCAGCTTGGCTCTTTTGATTTTCAGATCACCAGGCAGCTCGGCGCCTACGAGCGCTACCGGAACTTTTTGCCCGGCCGCTATGTTTTTGGCTCCGCAGACGATTTGCAAATCTTCGCCCTGTCCGGCGTCGACCGTGCATACGCTCAGCTTGTCGGCGTCGGGATGCTTCTCCCGCGCTTTGACGTAACCGACGACCACATTCGTGACGCCTTTGTTCCGATTTTCCACGATATCGACTTCGATCCCGCTGCGGGTCAGTTTCTCCGCCAGCTCCGAGGCGGTATACCCTTTCAGATCGACGTATTCGGACAACCATTGATAAGAGACTTTCACGTCCCGTTCACTCCCTTTCTCGGCTTCTCGTTAAATGTGCACAAACTGCTTCAGGAACCGGATATCGTTCGTATAGAAATGGCGGATATCGTCCACGCCATACTTCAGCATCGCAATGCGTTCAACGCCCATGCCGAAAGCAAATCCGCTGTATTCGTTCGGATCGTAACCGGACATCTCGAGCACCCGCGGGTGCACCATGCCGGAACCGAGAATTTCCAGCCAGCCGGTCTTCTTGCACGTCCGGCAGCCTTGGCCGCCGCACATCATACAGGAGACGTCGACCTCGGCGCTCGGCTCGGTGAACGGGAAAAAGCTCGGACGCATCCGAATGCGCGTCTGCGGACCGAACATCTCCTGAACGAACTGGAGCAGCGTACCCTTCAGGTCGCTCATCCGGATATGGCGGTCGATCACAAGCCCTTCGATCTGCGTAAACATATGCGAATGCGTCGCATCGTCGTCGTCGCGGCGGTATACCTGACCCGGGCTGATGATCTTGATCGGCACCGCGCCCTGGCGTTTCTCCATCGTACGAATCTGTACCGGGGACGTCTGCGTGCGCATCAAAATCTCGTCGGTAATATAAAACGAATCCTGCATATCGCGCGCCGGATGATCCTTCGGCAGATTCAGAGCCTCGAAGTTGTAGTAGTCCTTCTCCACCTGCGGACCTTCGGCTACCGAATAACCCATGCCGATAAAAATGTCCTCGATCTCCTGGATCACCTTGTTAAGCGGGTGAACCGCACCGTGGGCAGTACGACGGCCCGGCAGCGTCACGTCAACCATCTCCGCCTTCAGGCGGTTGGCCGTTTCCGCCTGCGCATATTCGGCTTGCTTCGCTTCGATTACTTCCTCGATAGCGCCGCGCACCTCGTTGGCCACTTGGCCGATAACCGGACGCTCCTCGGCGCTTAGCGCGCCCATGCCCCGCAAAATTTCCGTAAGCGGACCCTTTTTCCCCAAATATTTGACTCTGAGGTCATTCAGCTGTTGGGCGTTCTCCACCCGCTCCAGCTCCTGCAGCGCCTCCGTCTTCAGCGCGAGCAATCGTTCTTTCATAGTAGCTCCTCCTTCTTATAGCCCCCGCACGGTCATCCATGATTCAGGGTCGTGTACGGCAATTCGGTTCGGACTGGCCAATAGTCAGCCATACGAGGACGATGCCGATCGGAAACTTTCGCAAAAACACAAAAAGCACCTTCATCCCTGTAAGGGGCGAAAGTGCCGCGGTACCACCCTTGTTAAGACGAGCCGTTCGGCTTCGGCATCATCCGCTAATCGGCAGATGCCCGCATCCGCCGCGTGAAGCAGCCGGATTCCGTAAGGCGAAGTCGTCTTCGCTTTGCCGGGTTAACGGCCCGGGACCGGTTCCCTCTACTTGCCCGTCCGCCTATATCCGGTGCGCGAATCGCGCCGTCTGGCGGAAGGTTTCAAAGGACTGCTCGGGAGCGAACTTCGGCAGCCTGATTCCATAGGAGCACTCTCAATCTCCGGCGCTCCCTCCCTGTAAGAAGGCGTCTGCTTACTTTTCTCCGTCGTCGCATTTGCATATGTCCGTCTTCACCTTGCGTGCAAGGGAAAGTCGCATTTAACTCGTATTATATGCAATATTGTGCAAAGTTGCAAGGCGGGAGCCAAATCACAGGCCACGTCTTGTTATACGTTCAGCACGGCGTCCGGTTCCCTGCCTCTCTCCGCGGCCATTTGCCTGCACATTCCGTCGGGCGCCTTGCCGTATTTGCGCGTGCAGTATCGAATGAAGGAATCGATGCCGGCGACTGCTTACCGTTATCCATATTAACCGGTGATCAGATCGTCCATGTTTTTTGCAAGAGATGTCCATATGCTTTCACATCTGGCGGGAGTACACTTACGGGTACAAGCTAAACTTTGTTTGTCCTCATTCACCTTAGGAACCAGCATAATCGGAAAGGACATCCTCCTATGAAGGCGACCACGCGCATTTACTTAGATGCTATGTTGCAAAACATTAAAAGCGTCGCGTTTTTCACCTTTCTCGGCGTGCTGATCGCTCGTCTGGGAGCCTCCGACTTCGAAATCGCCTTGTCGAACTCGCTCCCGGCTTTGTTTTGCGCCCTGTCTCTAGCTTTTCTGACCCGCCAGCTGCCGGTGACGCGCGGCGTGTTTTTGACGAGCGGCTACATCCGCCAGTTCGCCTTTATCTGCATGGCGCTTTCCATCCTGCTGCCGAATCCGATCCCGGTGCTGCTCGTATTTTGGAGCATCAACGCCGTATCCGTCATCGTCACCTCCGCCCAGCAGCCGGCGATATTGCGCCGCATTATCGAGCCGGACCAGTTCCCCTCCTTGTTCAGCCGGATCAAGGTGATCGCACTGTTCGTCACGACGACCGGAGGGCTGCTGATCGGTTTTGCGCTGGATGCTACCGATTCCTATTTTCCATACAATTATGTCGTCTCGATGCTGGTCGGCTGCTTGTCCACATTTGCCGGGATGTCGCTGATCGCCGGTCTTGCCCCGAGGGAGAAGACGAAAATCAAACTTCAGCCGATCCGGCTGTTCCGGGAGTGCGACCGCAACATCTGGTGGATGGCGGTCAACAATGCGGGAATTTATATGACCCCTCCGCTGTTTACGATCTACCACGTCAAAATGTTGCACTTAAGCAACTCGCAGATCGCCTTTTTCGTCGTCACATCCGGCATCCTGTCGGCAGTCTCGCTTCCGTTCGTCCGCCGTCTGATGGAACGGTTCGGCACGGTGCGCATCTACCGCGCCGCCCTGCTCGGGATGATCGTAAGCGTGCTGCCCTACGGGTTAATCGACCGGTACTGGCTGCTTGCCGCTGCGCAGGCATGGACGGGCTTCATGCTGGCGGTAAGCGAGGTGACGACGCAAACGATGATGATGGAAGAAGCCGGGAAGCACAAAGCCGAAATGGCCTACTTCTCCGACTTCCAGCTCGTGATGCAGTTAGGTATGGCGGCCGGCCCTCTAATCGCAGGCGCTATGCTGTCCGTTATGCCTTTGTGGGCATGCTTCGCTCTGATCGCGCTGCTGCGCTTCGGATTTCTCCTCTCTCGTCCTCTGTTTCCCGATAAGAGAAACCAGACGGTAGAGGAAGGGGATAACGTGAGGCTGGCTGCCAGGTAGCTGATTCGTTTCGCACCTACCGTCCTTCAGCAGCATCTTTAACAGTGAAAAAAGTAAAAACGGTCGAACCCTCCAATCCAAGGGTTGACCGTTTTCTCATTTCTTGTGTATCGTGTACGTTACTCGCCGCTCTCCCGGTCCCCGTACCAATCGATCGTCTCCGCCCAGTCAAAATGGCCGTAATAATCGGGAGCGACATCCATCTTCCCGATCCACTCCCGTTCACCGGAGCCGTCTGGTCCGCTGATCCAGACCGAAGACGTGTCGCGATTTGTGCGAATCCAAGACAAATACCGCGATGCCGGGATATACACCGGTCGGTAATCGCCGTACGCCCCTTGCAGAGAAGGTAGGGCAGCGGACGTACCGTCCTGCACGTCGACCCGTGCCAGAAACGGCTGCGGCGCACCCGGCTGAGGTGTCGCGCCTCCGCCCGCGCTTTCCTGAAATCGGGATACGACGATATACCGGCTATCCTCCCACACCGGGTCGCGGTCGGCAAAGCCTTGGGGCGTATAAACCGACTGCTTGCGAAATGGCGGGCGTTCGACAGTCAGCTTCTTGCCTGCCGTCGCATCACGACCGTTGCCTGCAATCAAGGCGAGCAGATCTCCCCTAGGCGACCACGCGACCCAATCGTCATAGTTTAGCATTTCGCCAGCCGGAATGATCTTCCTGCCGTTCCAGTACATGACGCACAGTGTGTTGCTGTCGGCCGACAGCGAGGCGGTCGGTACAGCTATGAACGAGATCCATTTCCGATCGGCCGACCATTTAAATTTGCTTGTCCTCACGGCAAAAAACGATTTGGACTGGCTTGGAAGCCGGACGACCAGCCTTGCCTTCTGCATCTCCTTCCCGTAGACGAACGGCACTTCGTAGATGGATAAATCCGACCATCCGTCCGGCAGCAGTTGTGCCCCCGTGGAAACAAGAAACCCGCTTCCGTCCGGCAGCCAGGAGTAGCTGCCTACGCCGAGCGCCGCATTTTGAAACTTCTCATCATCCGCTTTGGCCACATCTGTTACTTGAAGCACTTCTCCGTCTTGAAAAGCGAGCAGATTGGCGACCGGCGACCACTCGTAGCTTATTCCGCTGCCGACCTCGATTCGCTTGCCAGACGCCGGATGAAGCAGTCGAATGGTCCGTTCCCCGGACGTATAGGCCAGCCAATGCCCGTCCGGAGACCAGAGCGGCTGATGGGCTTGCTCTCCCTCCGTTAGCCGGCGCTCCCGTTCACCCGACTGCAGCCATAAATCGCCTTGCCGCAAAAACGCTGCTTTCAAGGGAACTTCCCCATCACTGGGAAGCTCTGCCCGCACGACCGACTTGGACTCTCTGGAACCGACGTACGCGGCCGACATTCCGAACAACGTCCCAACGAGGACTACAGCTGCTGTAAACAGCTGCACGGCTCTCCGAAACCGTTTTTGATCTATCATCGATTATCCCTCCTGCAAACCGCCCTTATCGTTTACCAAAATGATCCTTTTTAGTATCCTCGGGAGGGCGATTATTATACGGAAGGGGGATCAGTCTGACCAATCACCAGTCAATCGTTCGGCATATTGCTGCAGCGCCTCGGCCGCTACAGCTGAGATTAGGCCCTGCTGCAGCACCGATGGATCCCGAATATAAGCAAGAAAATCGTCCAGGTACATGTGCGCGGTTTCTTGCTGGCCTTGCGTAAGCAGCAGACCAATGATGTCCAGCCTGTATATAAGCTGTCCGGCCAGTACGCTCTGAATGTCGCGGCTCTCCGTATAACGATTCACCAGCCCGCTCATCCCCGCAATGGTAGCCGGAGAGTTGGTTACGGGAGGAGCAAGGATACGCTCCGATGAAAGCGGGATACGGAAAGGACGGCCGACCGCCACATCGTATAAGTAACCTTGGCTGAAATCCGACGTATCTGCAAATGAGCGAACCAGCGTCACGTCGCCGGTCGACAACCGGTAGAGGCTGTCTCCGAGCGGGATAATATCCTTAATCTCATACGCCGCATTGCGAACTCCGTCGTTGTCGATAAATATCCATTTGCCGATCAAGCTTTGCTCGTACGCTCCGTATACGGACATCTGTACATCGATATAATTGCTTACCGACAATCCGCGGGAAAAGTCGACTACCGTCCCCGTCACTCGGGGGACCGCAGCTTCGAACGGAGTCGCAGTAATCGGCGCGATATAGGAACCGTCGTGCACATAACCGTATATTTCTTCGCCGCCTTCCTCGGAATAGACGCCGAAGAATCCTCGGAACCGGATCTTGCCGTCGATCTCATACTCTTTGTCCGGATCGAGTGAATACACGACATAGTCCGTCCGTCCGTTTGCCAGCAATACCTTGACCGCCCTCACATCAGGCGAATCGATGACGACTCCGCCATGGCGCACGACAACACTGTTGATCGACTGGATAAAGCGGCTTCCCTTGTAAGGTTCGATCACCGCCGTAAACAAGCTGTTCAAATTAGCACCGCTGCGCTTCCCGATGAAGTACCGAATCTTCTCGGGGTTGCCCGGCTTATTGTCCGGCGGCAATCCGTCAGCCAGCGCGGCTTCGTCCAGCTCGCCGATCATCGTTAGCCTGAGGTGCGTATCGGTCGGGGCATGTGCCCCTTGGCCGTATATATTCCAAGTATCGCGTACATTCCAATCTACACTGAACTGCGGCTGCGGCTGGGAGTCTCGTTCCACATTTTTCAGCCAGTGGAACCCGCTTCCCGTGTAGCCTTTGCCTTGCGTAATGCCAGCAGCCGGTCCAAACGGAACGTCCGCTCCGGCATAAGAACCAACGGGGCTGCCAAGACCGTCATTTTGGGGGATCAGATTCAAGCCGTAGGCAGCCACTTCCCCTTCCATCGAGTGGAAGCTGTACCGGTGATCGGTTCCGCCCTGTACACGGAAGAAATCGACCGCATAAGAGAACTCGCTGTTTGCCTGAATCATCGCCGTCGTTCGCCGGTACATCGACGTCTGCGGATACACGAGCGGGGCTTCCACATCGATCAGCTTTACCCGTCCGTCCCCGTCATAATGTTTCGGCTGTGCGCCATCCTGAAGCTGCTGCTTTGTTTGATCGACCACCACCGTATTATGACTGATCGTATTGATCATCCACTGGTGACGGTGCGTATCGACCGCATCGGCATATTTGGGATAACCCAGGTCTGGCGCTATATCGAGACCGAAAGCATGCATGCCCAGATTCAGCGTGTCACTATGTCCGTGTATCCGGCTTGTGCCATAGTACATCCATAACCCACGTTGCGTATCCTCAGCTTCCTGATCGGGCGGGTTGTTCGCTTCGGAAGTATCCAGCAAGCGAAGCTCGGTCACACCCATCTTGTAGTTAGATGAGGACGGAGATTTCCCGGCATTGTGGAAGGAGATTACGTGAGTTCCTGCAGGCAACGTCATCTCGGCTAGCGTCTCCAACTCCTTATCGGAGCCGAAGAAATCGATTTGCTTTACCCACTCATTGTTGATTCGCACATCGTATATTCCGTACGAATTCGCGCGGAAAGGGCGAAAATCGACCCTATAAGTCCCGCCGGTCTCTATCGGAAACGCGAAAGCGATCGAATGGCCCGGATCGTTTGCTTCCAGTTGAATGGTGGATGACGCTTCAAAATAACGGTATACGGCGCTCGATACGGTTACTTGAAGATCCGGAAACAGCATACGGATACCGCTCCCCGTCTGCGACGACTGGCGGACACCATCACGCAGAGCAGCAAAGCCGGTGCCGGACAAGTTCGTGCTGTCCGCTTCATAAGGACCGTACTCCTCAATTACAGCCTGAATATCTGCACGTATCGCATCCGGATCGCCCGAGAAGATGTCGCCGTGCACAGAGGACAGTTTATTACCGTTCAAGAAATACGCCAGCTGCGCATAGACCGGATCCCGGTATACTTCGAACGCACGGATCATCTGGTCCTTGTACAAGATTAGACGCGGATTGCCTGTGTAAGCCGAGTCTCCGATCGATGGCGTATACCGGTCCAACATCATAAGTTCGTGCATCGCACCGAACATTTTACGGAACTTCACATTTTCGTATAAGTCGCCCTCCGGGTACTTATCGTATCCGCGCAGTATGTCAGCCGCCTCCAGATACGTCATCAGCCAGCCCGCATTATAACTCGGGGCCCCTTCGTTGCCGTGTCCGTCACGGTCGACGGTATTGACGAGTCCGTTCAGAATGTTGCCGCCGGTCAAACGAAGCGGATTTCGCAAAACCTCACCGGTCCGGAAGTTGAAATCGAGCCATTCTCTCGTTTCCGGCAGCGTATCGTGAACGACGGCCGCCATAGCGAGCGCACTTTGATGGAACCCGGTATTGCCGAAAATGCTCATATTTTTTACCGCCGGATACACTTGCCTCAAGATGCCGTCCTCTACGTTTTTACGCAAGCCGGTGACCGTATTTTTAAATGAAAGCTTGTATTGCTGGCCTTTAGCCGACAGAAAATCAATGACGTCGTCCATCACTGTAATATCGTCCATTGCCGGGAAAAACGCGTCGTAAGCGCTAATGAAATGCTTGACCAGCTCCGTTTCCCAAATCGAGCCGACCGCCTTCCCCTTAGCATTGTTCATATCCGAATGCCAAAATATTTTGCGGTCGAACTTGCTCAGATCCAGTGACGGATAGACGTCCGCGATCCGGTCCAACAGGACGATTCCAGCCTGGGCATACCGTTTGTCCCCTGTGTATAGGTAAGCATCCCGCAGCGACGTTATCGCGTCTTGAACGATTCCCGTCTTGCCCCACCATAAATAAAAGTGAGTATAGTAGGCGATAAACGTGTAAGCATTCCCGTTCTCGTCATACCAGCCGTACCCGTCATCGACACCCCATGTCGGCCCCCGCTCCGGGTACAATTCATTGACAAGCAGGCTGCGATCTGCCAGTTCAGGCCGGAATATGCCCCGTTCATCCAACCCGCTGGCATAATAAGCGCCGAAGTCGTTCGTCGGAAACTTATAGCCGCTGCTCGGATCGGTAAGCTTCCAAGGCTCGTTTACCGGATCGGCGACGTACGGATAGTTGCCCCACTTGTCGATTTCAAGTCCGGTAATCGGACTGCCAAGCGGCTGATTGACCGCATAACTTCTCGGCACCGTCTGTGGCGGAACACTGATCCAAAGAAACTCCCATCCGAGCGCTACATAATTGTCCGCCTTGGCTACCGCAGTATCCCTTATACTTCTCGCCCAATCATACGAAGCCGCATTAGCCCTCGCATTGGTTACCTTCGCTGGCGTATAGATCGTGCTTCTCGTCTTGTCACTCGTCATATGGAACGGTTCGACCTGAATCGTCCTGCTGCCCGTACGCGTCACTCCGTCCAAGTATACCGTCGCCGTCATAGTAGCCGTTCCTTGGGCGACGGCTTCTATTAATCCCGTGGCCGACACGAATCTCAGCACATTCGGATTATCGCTGCCGTACTGAATCGATGCCTGCCGCAAATCGGCGGGTGATCCGTCATTCATCGTGGCAGCTACGTTCGCATTTACATACTGCCCCGCCATAATCTGTTGGGCATCCGCAGACAGCTGCACATCGGCTAGCGCCGGCAGCGGCACCAATTGGAAGTTTCGCAAATACAAGTACAAATGATAAGTGCCGGAAGTTGGCCACAACACTCCCTTTTTGCCCGCGAATTCAAGTACATGATGCCCTTGGGTCAAATAGAGTTGCTCCGCTAACACGACTTCAGCCGGTATAACCGCGGTCGGTGAATAAAAACTGAAATCGGAAACAAGCAGCTGTCCGTCAATTAATATATCCGTATAACCACCCAGAATGTTAAACCGATAAGGAGTCAGCCGCAAATCGTAACGCCCCTCCTCGGGCACATAGAAACGAATTTTCATAAATTCGCCATTAGCCGGTTCTACCGCCGAGTTTCGGATCATCTGGAACGTATTCGCGTCCATCCTCATGTCGGACGGATAGGTCTCCAGTAATCGCCAGTTGGGATCGGCGGGATTGGAGGTCAAGCCTGAGAATGGATAGGTAACTTTTTGCAAAGCCGCTTCAGCCTTCTCCGGAAGGAATGCCGCCACACTAAGCAAAAACACCGATAGGGCAGCAACTGTACCCAGAAAACCTTTCACTATCGTTCACTCCCTCTCATTACGAGCTTATTGTAAAAAAAACCGCCGGAAATTGGACAAAGTAATTGTCTAGTCTCCAGCGGTGCCTGCACTTCTTATTGTTATTTGCCTTGAGCATCCATGACCTGTTTATCGAGCTGTTCTGCCGCCTCACGCATCACCGTATTCAGATCGATGCCCTCAAGCATATGCTTTTGAAATGCGCTCTGGAATACATTCTGAGCGTTCCGCACATAAGGCGTGTAGTTCATCGCCGGAGCCGGCTGTTTCGGGAACATCGCTGCAACGTTCTTACCTTTGAATTTTGGCATATCTTGTCCGTATTGCTTCTTAATCGCCTCATCCTTCAGTACAGTCGCATAGCCTTTCCGGTTATGCGGAATCTGGAACTCGTCCGAGCTCAAGAAGGCGATAATGTCGAAAGCCGCTTCCTTGTGCTTACTGATCCCCGATACGTACCAGTAGTTCGGATACACCTGCGGCCCCTTGCCCGGAGCGTTTTTATAACTCGGCACAGAGACAACGTCCCAGTTCATCGTTTCCGGAGGCGTTCCTCCGCTATAGTTCGTATACATCGCTACCCGCGATTCTTTCTCGAATGCTGCTCGGCTTTTCGCCACATCGAGCTCGTCAGCCTTATACGCAAGACCCGAGGCTTTGTATATGTCCACGATACTTTGCATAAATTGCTTCCACGGCTCGGAAGTGAAATTCGACTTCATCGTCACTGGATCGATCGGATCGAGTCCTAGCTGATTTGTCGCCATTTGCGCCCCTGGGCCGGTGACATACCCGTAATACTGGACGCCGTCCTCAAGCCGTGTCATTTTTTTCGACAGTTCCGCCAGTTCATCCCAAGTCATTCCCTCTTTTGGATACGGCTGACCGAATTTGTCAAACAAATCTTTGTTGTAGAACAATCCCGACGTCGCCGTCCATACCGGCAGACCGTACAGTTTACCGCCGCTAAGCTTGCGCTGCAACTCTACGATCGATGGTTCAAGCTTGTTAAGATCGTACTTGCGCGATTGGATCAGTCCGGTAATATCGTATTGCAGCTTATAGTCGATGACGTTCGTAAAAATTCCTTCAACAGATCCATACAAAATGTCGATTGGCGTATTGGAGCCAATCAGTTCGGGGATTCCCGTTCCCTTGCCGTTGACTACGACTTTCAAATTTACGTGAGGAAATTTGCTTCGGATCGCCTCCCCGTACTGCTTGTTAAAAGCGTCCTCTGTCGTTCTGTTAATACTGAATACAGTAATGTCCACCGGCTCGGGCGGTTTCGGCTGCTTGACTTCCGCGTCGGCGGCGCCTCCGCTTGGTCCTGGCTCCGCCGATTTCTGTCCTGCTGCGCATGCTGTCAAAGCGATCGTAAGAAATGCGCACATAACACCCTTCATCAAAACGGTTTTATTCATCTTCCTCTAGACCCCTTTCCAATCGTAAGCTTGCTTTCGAATTCCATCGCCCCAGCATCACGTCCGAGTTTTTCCTCCTTGTAAGCCTGTCCGCATTAGGGTTGATCCTCTGTCATTGAACAGCTTATAATGACTGCATATCCATGATCATGTTGGAATATGAAGTAAGACGTTGTAAGCGTTTTCGACTATAGTGCACACCACACTCGTCTGACTTCGTACCCATTTCACGCCAAAACATGCTGCGACAGGAGATATCATGGGGACTTTCAGCGTAGTGAACCTCACCACACATTCAAGTATAAGCTTTGTATAGGAAATGCTGTATGTCAGCGTTTGTCAGGTTTATAACAAATTTTGTTCTCAACATTAGGGGGGGGAGCGGATCATGTACGATGAGCGTATTCCTTATCAGGACGCTATGCTGTGCATCAAAGTGAATCAACATATGAAAATCCGAGAGCCTCTGCTCCGGTTGTGGCACTATCATCGTGAATTGGAATGGCTGTACATTCAGGAGGGGAGCCTTCAAATACGCGTGCAGGAGCAGGTATACACATTGGGGCCAGGGGGCGTTTTGTTAGTCGGCTCGTCCCAGCCGCATGCCACTTGGACCGTTGTATCGGAAAAGGTTATTTATTTGACCTTGCATTTCGATTTGAATGCTTATTCCGACCCGTCCGTCATGCTTTATTACCGGACACTTTATGAGATCGACGGCCCCCTCAGCCGGTTTAACGAGCAGTTCCACACTGTGCCCCAACTGCGGGAAGACATAGGCCGAGCGATTAGCGGCATATACCATGAAATGCACTGCAGGCGAAGAGGCAGCGAGGTAGCGATCGGCCTGTACGTCAAGCAGCTGCTGCTTTCTGTCCTTCGCAGCGAAAGCGAGGAAGAGGGGGAGAATCGCGAGCTGCCGCCCGCCTCCAATCTGCGCCAAGTATTCGACTATGTCGAACGGCATTTGTCCGATAAAATCGAAATGGACACGATTAGTAAAATGACAAACATGAGCTATCATTATTTCTCGAAATATTTCAAAAAAACGATCGGATTGTCGTTCGTCCAATATGTCAACATTCAAAGAATCAAAAAAGCAGAGCGGCTGCTTCTCACTGAACAGGCCAAAATTACAGAAATTGCTGAAAAAGTCGGCATAACGAACATGACTCATTTTTATCAGCTATTCAAGCGCTACAACCGCTGTTCCCCGAAGGAATATGCGCTGCGGCTCACCACTAACGCAGACAAGCTAAGTCCCTCCTCCGCGCCAACTTCGTGATATAACGTTACACTCCCCCTTTCCCCGCCAACTCTTTTAGAAAAGCTTCTCTTCTTTCGAATGAAGGGAACGGGATCGGGCTCCAGCCGCTACCCCGAAGTTTAGCGATCAACTTCACTAGACTCGATCGCTCGACGCTTCTGATTGCGGTACTCCCGGGCTGACAGACCGGTCACCTCTCTAAACACTCTGGTAAACGTGCGAATATGCGAGAAGCCAACATCAAGGGCTATGTCGTGTACGGACATCCGGGTCCTGACCAGAAGACTGGTCGCTCTTTTGATTCGCAAGGCGTGCAAATAATCGATAAAATTTTGCCCCACCTGTTCTTTGAATAGCTGGCTGATGTACGGAACGCTAAAACTGAATTTCTCGGATAACACTTTTAGACATAACGCCTCCTTATAATGAACATGAACGTATTGCACCATTTCTTTTATACTGTTAGCCGTTACTGGATCGCGAATCGTCTGGCCATCCTTGAGCTTCGGATTAATGTGGTCCATACGGGTTCTTATGATGTACACAATCGCCTCGATCAATTTGGTGCGGATATACGAATGTTTGCTGAAGGCCGTGCCCCGATATTCCATGTAAAGCAGCTCCAAAATCTGTCCGACACGCTTTGATTGCTCAGCATTCAAATCATAATGGGATGGAAGCTGAGTTCCCGTTTTTAGCAAGTAGTTCTTGAACACCGCATCGTACGGCGAATCGAAAATAAAGTTCATGTCAAACATACAGCAATACAACCGAATCGGAGCGTTTCCTTCCGTATGAATTTCATGAACATGATGCGGCAGCAAAACGGATACCGTACCCGGCTGCATACGATGACGCTTCCCATTCACGATCTCGGTTCCGGTTCCTTCATATACAAGGGACAGTTCCATAAAGTCATGATAGTGAAGGGGACATAAACCGTAAATCCTATTTTTGTTAATAAAAAAAGGAAGACGATCAATTTCGGCATGATCTGCAATCAACACATCTTGAAAAATCGGGTACATGGGCAAATGCAACCTCCTTGGATGCCGATTTGCTTCGTTTATACAGGACCGGGTTGGGATGGAATTCCGATAATAATGACCCATTCGAAATAAAAAATGAAATATGTAATTATACCATAATTGTTATATTGAGGATGCATCAATAATACAAGATCAAGAGGGGGGTCGCTTGCATGGACAAACCGGACTTTGTATGAGGTTATTCGCTGGCCCCAATCGTCGTATCGTTTATCCAGTCGCGAATCGATTGCCGCTTGAGGTCTCGGTATTCGCTGGCCGGGATGCCGATCGTTTCACGAAACACCCGGGAAAAGGTGCTTATGTGCTCAAATCCCGCATCAATCGATATTTCCAGTATCGACATATTCGTCATTGCCAGAAGACTCAGTGCTCTTTTAATTCGAAGTGCGTGCAAATAATCAATAAAATTTTGGCTGGTCTGTTCTTTAAATAGACGGCTAATGTAAGGAATGCTTAGCCCAAATTCGGTAGACAACGCTTTCAAATTTATCGATTTTCGATAATTCAAATGAAGGTACTGTACAATCTCTACGATTTTACCAGTCGCGTTCAGATCGGAAATCAGCTGAGGGTCGTTGTGATTCAGCTCATAAGGCAACCGGGTCCGCAAGATCACGATAAGCATCTCGATCAGCTTGCCACGAATCAGCGTGTATTTCCCGAATTCCAATCCGTTATACTCCTCGAGCAGTTCATCCAAGATCCGTTTCACGTCCGATGTTTGAGACGAATTTAGCTTATAGTGCGAGGGGAGCAGCGTTCCTGTCTTTAATACATACCTGCCTACCACAGAGTCGAAAGAGGAACCGAACAAAAGATTCATATCGAACATGCAGCAGTATAATTGCATTGGCACTTTCGAGTTGTTTTGAAATTCATGGATATGATGGGGCAACAAAATGGAGACGGTACCGGGCTGTAAAAGATGACTCTTGCCGTTTACGTTCTCGTACCCATACCCTTCCACGACGAAGGAAAGCTCCATGCAATCATGATGGTGCAGCGGATAGAAACGTTTTATCGAATTTTTTGAGATAACGAACGCAAGCTGCTGCTCTTCCGAATCGGATACCGTTGACACATCTTCATACCACGGATACAGGGCCATTTCGTTGCCTCCTTCTCTCCGGCTCTATCTTTATTATACTCGGCGTCCCATGAATTGAATATTGGTACGTAATCTGCTTTTCGAGAAGTTCCAGTCTAAACGATCAGGGAGGTTTTAAAATGAGCAAGTTCGAAAAAGCCGCCAAGCTTATCATTATCCTGTGTTTATTAGCCATACTTTCTGTGGCATGTTCGGGCGAAGGGAAGACGACAACCGAATCTCCAGCTGTACCCGAGCAGCAGCAGAAGCCCGTGACGTTAACGGTGTTCACACCAGCTTCAAACGGATCGTTGGAACAGTTTACAAAAGAATTCGGAAGCGATATTCAAAAAAAATTCCCTCACGTATCGTTCGATTATGTAGGAGGGGCCAAATGGGGGGTGGATATTCCCGCCGTACTGGGTACGAACCAAACCATCGACTTCGTAGTCGTACAAGCGGTTTCTTTCAATCATGTAGTAAAGATATTCGATTTGCAATATGACATAGAGGAACTAATCAAAACAAAAAAATATGACTTGTCTCATATACAGCCGAACATCATCGAAGGAATGCGCGGGCTCACACCCGGAGGGAAGCTATACGGTTTGCCTGTTAGTACAAGTAATTTTGCCTTAATGTACAATAAAGACCTATTCGACCGATTTGGAGTGGCCTATCCGAAAGACGGCATGACGTGGGATGAAGTATACGACTTGGCACGTAAGCTTACCAGGACGGAGGAAGGCGTGCAATACTACGGTCTAGTAACCGATTTCGTTGCCTATTCGTTGTTCAACCAGCTTTCAGCCAGCTACATCGATCCGGCTACGAACAAAGCCATGTTCAGCAGCGATCCGAAGTGGACAGCTTTAACCAGTAACATTACCCGGTTTTTCCAAACTTCGGGGATGGATTTAAGCAAAGGCTGGACATGGGACGCACCTAGCAAACGATTCCATACCGAGCATGTAGCAGCGATGAACTTTTATGCCGTACCGCCTTCTTCTACGGCGAACTGGGACATGGTTACATCACCAGTGTTTAAAGATGCGCCTGGCATAGGTACCCAAGGGAACCCATTGGCATTTTTCCCAACCAGCATGAGCAAGCACAAAGAACTTGTATTCGACATCATGACTTATTTGACCAGCGAGGAGTATCAGCTGGAGAAGGCGAAAGAAGGCGTCCTTCCTGTCCTTACAAGCAATAAAGTACGTGATGCGTTCGGGCAAGACGTTGTTGGGTACAAGGACAGAAACGTGAAGGCGCTCGTATCGAATAAATCGGCTATTCCCAGCCTCAAAACCGATCAATATGCGGACGGACACGGTATTATCGCACAAGCGATGATCCAGGTGGCAAGTGGAGTGAAAGATGTGAACACCGCATTGCGCGAAGCCGATGAGAAGCTGAACCTGAAAATCAAAGAAGCCGAGCAACAGAAGCTACAAAAATGATACGGGATCCAGCGTACACACCGAGTGCCCAGCGCTAACTCGGGTACTTTCTCGGGCTCCAGTTCCCGCAAGGGCGTATTCGGAATATTCTACCTAAGAACCCGTCCGCTCAAGCAAGCGATGCTTGAGATGGACGGGTTTTATTGGAACTTATATGCGAAACCAAGTTTCTTTACTTCGCTTTCTTAATAAGAGACACGAGCAGCGACAAGGCGCCCAGCACGACCGCCGCGATCGACAAGTAAAGCGGCAGCTTCGATTCGGAACCAGCACTTCCAGTCTCTTCCGCCGGAGCGGCTCCCGTGTCGTGACCGTGCGAGTCGGCTCCCGCCGCTGCGGCCTTCACCTTCGTCACCGATGCCGGCTTATCGGAGCCTTCCGCTCCCACCCACTCGACCACGCTGTTATCCTTATAGGTTTGGTACGCTTTCCAGGACAAATCTTTGGCGTCATTCTCCACCTTGCCGGACATTTTGAAATCGCCGAATTCGGTAGCGCCAAGCCCTTCGCCGGTAGCCGTCCAGATGACGCTCGTAATCTTACCGGAGGCGTCCTTGGTCAGGTCGTATTTCCATCCCGCTTTCGGCTCGAAGCGCGAAACGGTTACTCCTGCCGGAAATCTCACTTCCACCTTAACCGTCGCAATCTCTTTCTCGTTCGGCACCCGCACCGTAAATACTTCATATTTATTTTGCGCCGTCTCGTTCGGCAGCACGGTTACATGCGCGCTGGCCACGCCTGCAAACAGCATCATCGCCAGCAGGCACGCCGCGATCAGCGATCCTGTCTTCTTCATCTTTCTACAACCCCTCCCGCATGTTTGTCAGCACTTCTTACTGTACCCAAAAAGCGGACGGGTGAGAATGACTCGACCGGGCTATTTTTCGGCACGTTTATGACCGATATGTGTCAGCCCTTGTCTCACTGCGTAAGCGGTCAACTGCACCCGGTTTTCCAGACTTAGTTTATCCAGTATATTTTTAATGTGGTTTTTGACCGTATTCTCGGCGATAACAAGCCGCTCCGCAATTTGCCGGTTCGTCTCGCCGGCCGCCACGCAAGCGACCAGCTCCCGCTCCCGCGGAGTCAGCACCGCCGCATCCGGCTCGGACGAGACCGGATTCGCCCCTCCCCGGAAATGCTGGAACAGCTTGTCCGCCATCTGGCGAGACACTTCCGAGTTATCGTCCAGCAGCGCGTGCAAATATTGCATCCAGTCGTCCGGGTCCATATTTTTGAGCAAATAGCCCTGGGCTCCAAACTGGATCGCAGTGAACAGATCGGCTACATGGTCGGAGACCGTAAGCATAACGACGCGGATGTGCGGGTACGTCTGCTTGATGCGGCGGGTCGCTTCCAGCCCGCTGATATCCGGCATGTTGATATCCATCAGCACGAGATCGGGCTGCAGATTGCCGCATAGGGCGACCGCCTCGGCTCCCCCGGAAGCTTCGCCGACCGTATCGAACCAGTCATCCTCATCCAGCAGGCTGCGAATCGCTTTGCGCGCAAGCGGATGGTCGTCCGCGATCAATACGCGGTATGGCGTCATGGCATCACACGCTCCTTTCTTCCTGCCAGCCGCAATTCCGTCCCGCCGCTTTCCAGCCTCCGGACGGTCAGGTCGGCGTCCAGCTCGGCCGCCCGTTTCCGCATCATCGGGATTCCGTACTTGCTGGAGTCCGCAGCCGCCGGTTTCATGCCCACTCCGTTGTCGCGCACAGTCAGCCTCCAGCTTCCTGCACCGTCATAATCGTACTCCCACACAAGCAGCACCCGGTCCGCTTTGGAATGTTTGCGGATGTTCGTGAACGCTTCCTGGACGATCGCGAACAGCTGAACCTCTTCGGACGAGTGGAACAGCCCTGCCGTCCATTCCCCCTGCCGGTCCACCTCGACGCCCGATAGGACGCTCCATTCGCGGAGCCACCGGCCGAGACGATCCGGGAACGACACGCCGTCCTCGGGGAGCGAGCGCAGATTAAAGATCGCCTGACGCAAATGATGATCGATCTCCGATACGGCCGACCGCGCCTCCTCCGTCTTGCCCTGCTTCAGCTGCACGTTCAGGAAAAACAGCACCTGAGCAATATTGTCGTGCAGCTCCCGGGCCAGCCTCTCCCTCTCTTCATAAACGGCCCGTCTCGACTGCTCCTCGGCCAGCGTAGCGTTCATCCGTTCGATCTTGCGGAACATCCAGTTGGAAAACCAGTACGATAACAGCAAGGTCAAGGCGATGATATAAAAGTTCCCGGCCTCCATCGACAAATAATGGAGCATAAACTCGTGGCGGATCAGCTCGAAGCCGCCGATTACGATCGCCGGAAGAAGAATCGTAAACCATTTCAGCCTTTGCAGCGACAAACGCGTCCCCCCTCTTGGCCGTGCAGCTTTCTTGTGCGCTAGGGCTCAACTGAGCTCAGCTTCACTTAACACTCTTACCCTTTCTTTCTTAAAAAGCTCCCTTGCGAGGCGCGCCAAGGCGCAGCAGGCAAGGGAGCTTCCCCGTCGTTTCCGCTATTAATACAGTCTCGTTTGTTCCGTGTATACGGTCTCGTCGTCATTCTTATCCAGCAGGCGGAACTCCAGCTTCCACAATCCGGCGAACGGCAGGTAAGGTCCTTCGGCTTTGTAGCTGAACTGGCCATACGTCTCGTCCGCCGTGAATCCGGCATCTTCCTGATCGTTGATGTGCTCCGCAAGCGGTACTTCAATCGGCGCAATATCGGGATTGTCCAGATTGTGCAGCTTCAGTTGAACCCGCTTCGGCTTGTCCAGCTCCTTCGGCAGCCAGACGTCCACCTGGAACCGGTTGTCCCCCGGCACCTTCGGCGTTATTTGTACGGTCGCATGCACCTTCTCGCCCATCTGGTGCCAATATAGCGGTTCATTCGGCGGCACCGGACTGATAAAGGTAAGCAACCCGACGAGCACGACGATGATGCTCATCGCACCGAAGTCCATCCTCACCATGTCGCGTAAATCTTTTTCCTTGCGGCCTCTCATCGCCATCCGGATTCCGACAGCCATCAGAATAACCAGCACGACAAACACGACTTTGGCGATCAGCAGCTTGCCCCACTGCGAATAAAGCAAATAGTTCAGCCCCGGCAAATACAGCAGCGTCGTCGCCGTGCCCGACAAAGTGAGCACGATAATCGAGATCAGGGCGTACCTCGAAAATACGGGCAGGAAGCTGTCGATCCACGTTCTGTTTTTCTTCCACGCCGGCACGATCAGCAGTAGCCCCCCAACCCAGATGGCGGCGCCCAGCAGGTGGATGAAATCGAGCGATACAGTCAACACCCGCGGTTCATAGCCCATCGCATGCCCGTTGACGCTTTTGGCGGCAAGCAGCAGAACGATCCATACGGCGTCCCCGGCCTTCGACCGGCCAAGCATCGCAAAGCCGACGAGAGACAGCACGAACGCAATCAGCCACGAACGGCCGACCCACGTACCGGTGAACAGTCCGATCAACTCGCCAAACCCTTGGTCGCCAAGCAGATCCTGATAATGAAAATAAACGAACGCGATCAGCGCCAAAAAATGAGTGCGCTGCACGCTCAGCAAACCGTTGCGGTAGTATCCGCTAACCGCGGATTGGTTCAGTCCGGCCGCGATTCCCCAGAACACCCAGCCCGCCACGGCCAGCAGCCCGAAGAAATAGGCGATCCGGGATATGTATTTCAAAATGTCGTACACGCTCATATCCGCCGAGAGCGAATGCCCGGCGTGCAGCGATTCCGGCGAAGCGATCAGCGCTCCTTCCGAACCGGGACCGATCGACAGCACGTAGGTGCCCTCTACCGGATGCCCGTCTGCGGAGATGACGTGATAGGTAACCGTATAGCGGCCGTTCGACAGCTTTGGCAGCTCCAGCTGCATCGCCTTCTGGTCGCCGCTTAGCGTCGCTTTCCGGTCGGATATTTCCCTGCCGATCTCATCAAAAACTTTGATGTAATACAATTCCGCTTCAAGCCGTTCATTAAACGTAAGCTCGATTCGTTCCGGCGCTGTATTCAGCTGGCTGTTCGCCTCCGGCACCGCCTTCGTCAAAACGGCATGCGCGGACACCCGCTCCGGCGAAATCAACAGAACGGCGCCGAATAGCATAATCGCCGCTGCAACAAGCCATCGCTTCATAAGATTCATGTCGCTGCTCGATCCCCTCGTTGTCTCTAAGACCATCTCGTCCTATTCGTTTAACGGCCTTCTGCCGTAAAATCCGTCGTTAAATCCGTGCCAATGCGTAATGCGGTCTTCCCCTTGCCGCCAGCAGAGCAAGACTTCCTCTCCGTCCAGAATAGCCGGAAAATCAATCAGGCCCATGTCCAGATCTTTCAACTGGGCGCCCTTCCTGTGAATGCTCCGGATGATCGCTCTCGCTTCAATCTGACTGAATTCCAGTTCGCACTCTAATGTAAAAAACGGATCGGACTGCTCATCGCGCCGGACCCCCGCCTTCTCCTTCAACTGAATCAGCCTCTTATAACGCTCCTCATACTCTTTTGCGATCGATTGAACCGCCGCAAGCTCCTCGCGGATCGTCGGCAGCAGCGCGTTGGCTTCCTCCAGCGTAAACCACTTCATCTCCAATCTCCATCGCCTCCCAGCTTCGATTGTACCAAAAGGAGGGAGGCGAATCCAATCACGGTTTGCCGGTGACCCGGATCAGCGCAATTTCCGGGCGGCATCCGAATCGCAGCGGGAGATGGACCGTTCCCAGTCCGCGGTTTACATAGACATGCTGATCCGGCTTCATTTCCTTAAGCCCGGTGTGGTAGCGGTTGTAGGGCCATAAAGACTTGCCGAACAAGCGGATCTGCCCTCCGTGCGTATGGCCGGCCAGCAGCAGATCGTAGCCGATCGACCGCTGGTCGAGCCACCTGACGATCCCCGGAGAATGGCCGAGCGTAAGCCGGAAAGCCCCTTCCAGCTGCTCTTGCGGCGGGGTGTAGCGCTCCCGTCCGTATACCGAATTATCGAAGCCGTAGACGAGGATTCTCGAGTTTTTCATCTCGACCAGCTCGCCGTCGTTAGCAAGCACCCGAATGTTGCGCGTGCCGATTTTGCGCAAGACGTCGATATGCTCCGACTCGGTCAGCTTGCGCTTGCGAAATCCGGTTTTCTCCTCCCATTCATGGTTGCCCGGTACAAAATAAACGTACGTGCACCGCAGCCCGGTCAGCTCCCTCATCACTTCCGGAAGCTGCTCCAGCTTGTTGAACAGATCGCCCGTTACGCACACGATGTCGGGCTTAAGCGAGTCGACGATATCCCCGACCGTACCGCTCCAAAATTTAGTTCGACCGTGCAGATCGGATATTTGAACAATTCGCAATTCTCCGTTCACACGATCGGAGCTCACCTTCGTTTCCGTCACTTCCACATGGATCGTCCCGTAGAACAAGTAGATTAAAACGGCAACAGCTCCGAAGATGGCCAAAACGTATATCATTCCATTCCCCCGTTTCTTCCGTAATGTCGGTTTTGTTCATCGGTCATGACCGCTTGCGATAGACCTGCAGAGCATAACCTCCCCTCCCATCATACTACTGGAACCCGCGACAAGAAAAGGGAAATTGTTGAAGAGACCGCGAACTAAAAAACAGACGCCCGCAACCTTCGATCAGGCGCGGGCGGCAAGGCTCAGCTCTCCAGCTCCAGCAGACGCTTCACCCGCATCTCCAGATCGACAAGCGAAAACGGCTTGGACATATACTCATCGGCTCCGAGCCGCAATGCCAGAGCGATATCGTCCTCGCGCTTCTTGCCCGAGAGCATAAGAATCCGGACATGCCTGTACCGGTCGCCGGAGTCGGACTTCAGCTTGCGCAGCAGCGCAAATCCGTCCAGCTTGGGCATAACCCCGTCGAGGATACACAGATTGGCCCCGTGCGCGGACAAGTATGCCAGCGCTTCCTCCCCGTCGCTCGCTTCCGCGACTTCGACAGGCAACTGCTTCAGACGCGCTACCAAAATGGAGCGGAGTATGCTGTCATCGTCGGCGACCAGTACGCGCCTCAGCTTCGGCGGCGCCTCCAGAACTGACGCGGTGCCCGGCTCTATGCTGCCGCAAGATTGCAGAACACGATTCCGTCCCTGCTGCTTGGCCCGGTACATCGCTTCATCAGCAAGCGCGATCCAATGTGCCGTAGGCAAACCCGCGGTCCACTCGGATACGCCGCAGGAGAAGGTGATCGAGAACGACTGGCCTTCATACTGCGCGACCGGCTGCTTATTCGTCACTTGAAGCACGCTGTTCAGCAGCTGCGCTGCCTGCTCTCCGGTCGTGTTCGGCATCACGACGACGAACTCTTCCCCGCCGTAGCGGGCCAAAATATCGGTCGGGCGCAAATGCTGTTGAAGCAAATGCGCAAGCCCCTGCAGGACGAGATCGCCGATCGCATGGCCGTAGCTGTCGTTAATCGTCTTGAACCGGTCGATATCGATAAAGGCGAGCGAGATCGGGACCGGATATCTGGCGATCCGCTGCAGTTCCAGCTCGACCTGATGATCGAAGTAGCGGCGGTTGTACACACCCGTAAGCGGATCGCGGAACGCCAGCTGCTCGAAGCTTTTCGTACGGGAGAGCAGGCTGTAGATGCGCGCCGCCAGTTCCTCGTACTGGAACGGCTTCGTCACGTAATCGTTCGCGCCGAGCAGCAGACAGCGCACTTTGTCATGGACGTCGCAGCGCGCGGAGAGAACGATAAGCGGAAGCCATTTTAACGTCGGATCTTCCTTCAAATGATCGAACAGCTCGTAACCCGACTGCGGATGCATCATCAGGTCCAGCAAAATCAGATCGTAGACGTCGTCGTGCAACATGCCCTTGGCGCGTTCCACGGAATCCGCTTCATGGACGGTATACCCGTCGAGCTCCAGCCGTCTGACCAGAAACGAGCGGAGCAGATCGTCGTCGTCGATGACCAGCAGCTTGCTGCCGAGTCCCGTCTGGAGCTGACGGAAGCCTTGCTCCTGCTGCACGGTCAACTGCTGCTGCCGCTGCAGGATGATCAGCTCCATCTTCAACTGCATCAGGCTCGCTTTGCTGTTCAGTACGCTTTGCTTGGCCAAGTGGGCCGCCGGCGTGGACGGCTCCCGCTCCGTCTCCTCCTGCGTCCACTCCCACTCCTCGGCAAGCGACTGCGCCACGGCGCCGATGCTGTCGAAGCCGAATATCGGGGCACTTCCTTTGAGCGTATGGACATGCCGGTACAATTGGTTCGGGCAGCTCTCGTCAAAGTCGAGGTCAATCCGCTCGAGCAACCGTTCCATATCCCGGATCTGCTTATCCAGTTCGGCCAGAAACCGGGTTTTCCCTTCGCGCATCAGCCGTTCGTTTTTACGCTTTTTGTCCAGACTGTCTGTGTTATTCGTCTCTGTCATGTTTCTTCACTTCCACTTCAATGGTGTCCCGGTTAATCTTCAGATCCGCTACCCGCAGCCCTTTTTGCTCCAGCGCAGCGGCAACCGCCGCCTCGTCCTGAACCGGGAAGACGACCGACGCTTGGTGCGGAGTCCGTTCCATAAGACCCGATGCCAGTTCCAGAAGACGGTCGATCGTAAACGGCTTGCGCAAAAACTTGCCCGTCTCCGTCTCCAGAAAATGTTTCGGCGGCTCCAGCACCGTAGATACGATGACCGGAGTGCCGCTATAGACCGGATGCTGGAGCAGCTCCGTTATAAAGTCCCAGCCGGACTTCGCCCCCTCCAGCTGAATATCGACGATGCACAGCAGCGGCGCCCGGTCGGA
This sequence comes from Paenibacillus oceani, assembly GCF_014705615.1. Lineage (GTDB taxonomy): Bacteria > Bacillota > Bacilli > Paenibacillales > NBRC-103111 > Paenibacillus_AB > Paenibacillus_AB oceani. The sequence goes on along the minus strand of NZ_JACXJA010000020.1, from coordinate 83,338 downwards.
CGTATCCCGCAGCGACAGGATCGCGTCCTCGGCGCTGCGGATGCGGACCGTCGGCGACTGCAGCTTCTCGAACGCTACGGCGATCAGCTTGGACAAGTTCTCGTCGTCCTCTATGATGACGACCTTGCCTCCCAGGCCGGAGACGCTGTACGTCCGCAGCCGGACCCGGAACGTCGAGCCTTGGCCGAGCTCCGAATCGAACGATAACGTCCCGTTATGAGAATCGACGATCTCCTTGACGATCGCGAGTCCGAGTCCCGTGCCGCCGATCTGCCTGCGGTCGGAATTATCCACCCGGTAAAACTTGGAGAACAGCTTCTCCTTGGCGTCCTCCGGGATGCCGAGACCGAAATCCCGCACTTCGACGACCGCATGCTCCTCGTCCTTCCGCAGCTTCACGACAATCTTGTCGGCATCCGGCGAATATTTGACGGCATTGCTGATCAGATTGTGCATCACCTGCGTCATCCGGTCGATATCGGCCGTGACGAACACATCCGGCTCGATGTGGAGCTCGGCCCGGTGATTATGCTTGCCCTGCCACTGCTCGGCCACATCGCGGACGATGGCGGACAGATTGGCCGGCACCATCTGATACGTCTGTTTGCCCGACTCCATCCGCTGGAGGTCGAGAAAGTCATTGATCAGGTTCGACAGCCGGTTCGCTTCCTTGTAGATCGTCTCCATATACTTTTTCTGCTTTTCTTTGGCGATATCGCGGTGCAGCAAAATTTCCATAAATCCGAGCACGGTCGCAAGCGGCGTACGCAGCTCATGCGACACAATGCTGATGAATTCGTTTTTCATCTCGTCGGCCATCTCTTCGCTCGTCCGGTCGCGGAAGACGAACAGGTAGCTCGGCGTATGCTCGACCGGATCAGGGATTGCATTCACATACAACTCGTAATGCCGTTCCCGTCCGTCTTCCCGGCTGATCGTGAAGCGCTCCTGAAGCTCGTCCATCGATCCGTTCATGACGGCTTCCGTAAAGTCGCACAACCGCGTTTTGCCCGGCATCCCCGCTTCCAGGTAGCGGCAAAAATCAAGCACGGACGAGCCGGCGAACCGGTCGAACCCGAACATTTCGTTCATCCGCTCATTGGAGAAGACGATCCGCCCATTCCGGTCGCACATCACCATGCCCTCGTGAATCGATTCGACGATTCTGCGGACGAGATCGCGCTGCTGCTGGAGACCGTCGCGCTCCTGGGACAGCTCTTCGTTCAGCTCCTCGAGCAGATACGCCTGTTTGCGGCGCTCTTCGTTCGTCATCTGAGCCGTGAATGCAAGCGCAAACTGACGGACGAGCCCGTACGCCAGCCGGTGCTGCGTATCGTTCTCCTCGTTTGCCCCGTAGGCGGTAAGCAGGAGCAGCCCGATCGGACTCGACTGCTCGTCCAGCAGCGGATAATACTGATCCCGGGCGTAGGCGTAACCGCCATGTATGCCCCGCTCGTCCGAATCCAGCGGCCGGTTGCGGTACAGCGGCTGCTTCTCCGCCAGCGTACGCCGGCTCGGGCCGAACAGTTCCTTGAAGGAAGCCGGAACGGCGCCTTCGGGATAACCGTACGCATAGATGACGTCGTATTCGGACGTTTCCGGATTTGGCGCGATCAGCACGGCCGAATCCTGATGGAGCGCCTGGAGCAGCGCGGTAACCGAATGGTCCAGAAACGCCCTCATCTCCACATGGCCGGCCAGCTTCTCCTGGTAGCTCGAGATCAGTTCCAGCTCCCGCTCGCGGTCGGTCAGCTTGAACAGCATCTCCTGCTGCTCGATCTGCTGGGCGGATATTTCCTCGTTTTGCGCTTCCAGCAAGTCCCGCTGGTCGATCAGCTCCTTGTTCGACTCCTGCAGCGCATCATGCCGCTGCTTCAACTCACGGGACATGATATTAATGCCGCGCTCCAGCCTCCCCAGCTCGTCATGGCGCGAACTGACGGCAAGCTCCACATATTCGCCTCCGGCGATCTGATTAACAGCCCGATCCGCCCGGATAATCGGAGAAATGACGCTGCTTCTCAAATAAATCACAAGCAGCAGTCCTGCAGCAGCCGCCCCTGCCACGGCGAACAAGGGAAGCAGGATGAGCAGGTCTGTCCGTCTCCGGTTGTCGTCCAGCCAACGCTCGACGGATTCGGTCTGGGCAGCCAGAATCGTATTGAAGTTGCGGCTCATCTCGGTTACACTTCCGGTCGTCGTCGTGCTGGACATCTGCTCGATTTTTTCCATATCGCCGTTCTTCTTCAGTTCGATCACGATTGCGCTGGAGTTCCGGTAGTTCGACCACGCTTCGCGGATGGCGTCCCACGAATCCGTATACTTCTCTCCGTAATCGCGGCTCTGGAATCGCCCGGACACTTGATCGAGCATCTCCCCGAACGTTTGCTGCCTATGTAAAAATTCATTCAAAAATTGTTCCCGGCCGAACGCCAAATAAGCCCTCAAATCGGAAACGACAGCTTGCGACTCGCTGTGCAGCTTCTCGACCAGCGCCTGATCCTGGAGCTCCAGTTCCAGCTTCTCCCGCGTCCCCGTAATATGGTTGTTCATCAGCAATCCGGCCGACAGCACGACAGCTGCGAACAGCGTCATGACGAGCACGATGAGAAGCGACACTTTGGAAGCTACACTTTTGGATGGTAGTGGAATCATGGCTTGTCCCTTTCCCGGCCGGTTAACCGTCGCCCAGCAGTTTGCCGACGTCGTCGATCAATTGAAGCGGACTGAACGGCTTCACGATATAAGACGTAATGCCCGCCGCTTTGGCCCGTTCTTTATCTTTCTCAAGCGCCTTGGCCGTGAGCAGAATAACCGGAATGTCCCGATTCGGCGAAGCGGAGCCGCGCAGCCATTCGCAGACTTCCACCCCGGTCAGCTCCGGCATCATATAATCGAGGATCACGAGATCGAACGTCTCCGCCTCCAGCCATTCCTTCGCCTGCCGCCCGTCCTCCGCCTCCGAGAGGGCATACCCTTCATCCGCCAGCGTCTCCGTAAGCAAGAAGCGGAGCGACGCTTCGTCGTCCGCAAGTAAAATCGTTTTGACCGTCATGCTGCTCTCCCCACCCATTCTGCCAGTACATAAGTTCTGGAATTATTATATCATTTCCTTCGCGATGTGGGCGGCAAAAAAAAAGAAAAGCAAGACGGCTAGCGTCCTGCTTTTACTTCGCTACATTTTGCACCAGATCCCGGGTTTTGACGATAATTTTACGGATGCTGTCCTCGGACAGATGGAACCGCTGGATCAGCTCGACTACGCTGCTGCCGTTTTTGTACAGCTGGTAAATCTCGCGGTTGCGCTTCTCGATCAGTGTCCGTGTTCCGTTATTCTCGCCCCAGCCTGCACGGGTTTGCCCGATTTTCGGTATATAAACAAGCTCGCCTTGAATGTATTTTTGTAATTCCTTCAATAAGCTAGGCGGAAGAAAATCCTTTCCGTTTTTGTAACTCATTGATGAAAACCTCCTCTTGAATGTGTGGTTCCAGAACCGACCCAACGTTAACGAGCGCTTTCATCTTCTCACCTCCTATTTAGAATGGGATCGTACGTTGCCGTCCGATCAGCCGCGAGCGGCGGATTCGTCCCGAAAAAGGGAACAAAAAAACACGATAACCCGCATCGTGCCTGTGTCGTCGTATGTATAACATGCGCATCAGGTGAAGGTTAAGATAGGTCGTATTCGGTTAAAAGCGGTACACCTCTTGTTTTTCGTTGACAAACTTTTGCATTGCCGAACGCCTCCTTTCACCTAGGATGATTTTGGTCGATACTTCAAGGGTCGTCATCACTCCGAACCCGCTTGGCGGCGGTTAAGTGAATGTATCCCCTTTTGGTAACACTACAATTATATGGGATACGGCTTATTTCATCAACCCCGGCAACAGGAAAGATTATTTATAGCTATACTCTCCTTGCAGGAAGTAATCTTTACGGAATACATGTTTTTTCGAAACGTCGCTTACAGCTGCGCATCAATCGAAATCATGAACAAAAACTCTAACGGACACAGCGGCCGTTTTGTGGTGAATTCAATTAATTGGATTTCTAACGGACATTGATGCAGCTATTTGGTGGGAAGTGTCACTTTAGGAGGTGCTTCGGAGTATATAAGCGCTGTGATGACCGTTACGTTTTTAAACACTGTTTTTTAGCGAAATTGCCTCCACCATGTCCGTTAGAGTATGGTTACATTTAGGGCCCATCTACGATTCAACACGGTGATCATACTTAAACATTGATTTTCTTTCAAAGATAAACGCCTACCGGTGTCTTTTGACGCTGGCGTTTACCGTTATATAGAGCCACTCCCACGATATACTTCTGATAAATTTAGAAAAGCCGCCGGAACCATTCATCCCGGCGGCCGTCATTGCTGAAGCCTGTCTAAATTATTGCCGATAGTTAAGCCAGAATGCCCATAAACTCCCGGACAAACCGGGCGTACACCTGCACAGTCAGCTCCAGCTCGCGGATCTCCACATATTCCACGTCGCCATGCGCGGTAAGCTGGTCCGGTCCGTGACACAGGGCGGGGACGCCGAGCGCGTTCGCCAGTATCCCGGCATCGGTGACGAGCTTTTTGCCGACCGAAGGGAACTCGACGTTTCGTACGGCCACGACGGCGCGGCGCAGAGCGGCAACGGCCTCGCTGTCCTTGTCGAGCCGGTAACCGTCGCGGACTTTTTTCAGATCCAGCTTGATCCGCACCCCGTAACGCGCCGCCAGCTCATCCAGACCGCCCCGCATGATGCTTTCCACGTCTTCGTACTTCTGGACCGGATTGTACCTTCTCACGCCGACGATTTCGGCTTTGTTCGGCATCTGGTTGTAAAACTGTCCGCTATGAATCGAGCCGACGAAATACGAAGCGTACCCGATATCTTCGATATAGTCGTTCTCCAGCTCCACGTTCCAACGGTCCAGCAGCCCCACCACCTCGGCCGCGACCGAGATCGGATGCGGCGTCCCCGGCGCCGTATGAAGCTGGTGGCTCGGCTCCCCGTCGCGCTCGATCGTAATCTCGAACGTCGCGGACCCGAGCTGGGCTACGGTACATTCCGTGGTAGCCCCTTCCATAACGACAACCGCGTCGGCTCTCAGCGGAACCCGCTCCGTCAGGGCGATCAGGTCTTCCCCGCGCCCTCCGGGACTTTCGTGCAGGCTGTTGGATACGAGCATCAGCCGTCCCGGCAGTACCGTTCCCGACTCTTGAAGCACCCGGATCGTCTCCAGAAAGCAGGCGAGCGAGCCTTTCATATCATTGGTGCCTCTGCCGTAAATGCGGCCGTCGCGTACCTCGGGCTCGGCATGATCCAGAGGGATCACGTCCATATGGCCGTTAAACAAGATTGTTTTGCCGCCGTTATCTTCTCCGTACACGGCAACCAGCGTAGGGTTGTTCGGGTAAAACTCGTATCGTTCGACCAAGCAGCCGACTTCCTTTAACATCTGCTCCAGCCGGTCCGCTACGTCCTTCGAATTTCCCGTCTTGCTCGGAATGCGTACGAGCTCCAGCGTATCCCGGATCACCCGGTCGATGTTGACTTGATCCAATTGTGCCGACATGGTGCAGCGCTCCTCTTCTCGTCGAATATAAGCCGTCTCACCCTCTGCCTACTACCGGAGGAACGAAGACGGCCTCCTCCTTGCTGTTCGGACGCAAAATATCGAGGTCGCAGCCTTCCGGCGCCTGCAGCGCATGTTCGGCGAACAGACGCGGGTATCCCCGCTTGTGCTGCGGCTCCGGCTTCGTCCAAACCGCCATCCGGCTTGCGATCTCTTCATCGGGCAGTTCGAGCTGGAGGGTCGAGTGTTCAAGATCGGTCGTGATCCAGTCGCCATCTTGCACAATAGCGAGAGGTCCGCCGATAGCTGCTTCGGGAGCGACGTGCAAAATAACGGCACCATAGCTCGTTCCGCTCATCCGGGCATCGCTGATCCGCACCATATCGCGGACACCCTGCTTCAGGAGCTTTTGCGGGATCGGCACTTGCCCCCACTCCGGCATTCCCATCGCGATCGGTCCGCAGTTGCGCAGAATAAGCACACTGTCCGGCGTTACATCGAGATCATCGCGGTCAATGCGCTCGAGCATGTCGGCATAATCGTTAAAGACGACCGCCTGCCCCCGGTGTTTGAACAGCTCGGGAGAAACGGCGGATTTTTTGATCACCGCGCCTTGCGGAGCGAGGTTGCCTTTAAGCACGGCAAGTCCTGACTGTTCCTTGAACGGTGCTTCAAGCGTAGCGATTACTTCTTCTTCCCCTTGGAACCTCGGCAGCTCGCGGCCGTACGTCCGGGCAATCGTCTCTCCCGTGCAGCTCAGGCAATCGCTGTCCAGCACCGGCAGCAGATTGCGGATGACCCGCTGCAGTCCGCCCGCCTGAAAGAAGTCGTCCATGCTGTGCGTTCCGCTCGGCTGCAAATTCACCATCAGCGGGATGCCCTCCGTCAGTTCCTCGTAACGCTCGATGGGAATGCGGATGCCAAAACGTCCGGCTATCGCCGTGAGGTGGATCGCCGCATTCGTCGAGCCGCCGATGGCGGCAAGCAATTTAATTGCATTATGAAAAGCCGATTCGGTCATCAGCTTCGAAGGTGTCAGGTGATCTTTAACCATCTGGACGATACGTTTGCCCGTCGATTCCGCAGCCATTTTCCGGGAAGCGTGCGTCGCCGGAATGCTTGACGTTCCGGGCAGCATCATACCGAGCATCTCGGACATGCTTTTCATCGTCGAAGCGGTGCCCATGACCGGACATCCGCCAAGGCTGCACGAAATCGACTGCTCGAGTTCTTTCCAATCATCATGCGACAGCAGCCCGGCCTTGTAATCGTCCGAGTATTTCCACAGATCCGTTCCATAATTGACCGTTTTCCCGCGGAAGCTGCCGGAAGACCGATGACCGGCCGCGAGCTGCAAAGTCGGCAAGTCACAGCTGGCTGCGCCCATCAACTGCCCCGGAACCGTCTTGTCACATTCGCACAGCAGCACGACGCCGTCGATCGGCTGAGAACGGATGCTTTCTTCTATATCCATCGAGAGCAGGTTGCGGTACATCAGATCGGAAGGCTTCATGAAATCCGCCGGCGTAGAAATCGTATGCATCTCGATCGGATATCCGCCCGCGAGCAGCACGCCCCGTTTGACATGCTCCACCAATTCCTTATGTGGATAATTGCAGCTGTTGAAGTCGTTCCATGCATTAAAGATCCCGATGATCGGCTTGCCGACGAACGACTCCGGGTTGTGGCCCATCGCCCGCATGGCGGAGCGGTGTTGGAACGTCAATTCGGCGTTATCATTTTCGAACCATTCACTGCTGCGTAATTTCAAGACGCTCTCCCCTTACCTCGGTTCAATATATTAAACAATAATCATTATATTGATTTTACGAAAACGAAAAGCAAGGGTCAACTTCTTTTTTGGTCATGTTATGCGAAACGAAAATAACGCACCAGTTGTTTGCAAGAGCATAAGTTCAATATATGGAATCCGATTCAAAGACACCTAGCAAGCTCAGCCGATTATTGAGCGGTATACCCTCCGTCGATTAACAGCGCTTGCCCCGTTATCGCCCCCGCTCTATCTCCGGCCAAATACACGGCATAGTCAGCGATCTCGTCGGTTGACAGCAGTCTGCGCTGCGGGACCAGCGGATAGATGACTTCCTCCAGCACCCGGTCCTGTCCGATACCGCGACTGCGCGCCAAATCCTCCAATTGATTGCGGACGAGTGGGGTGTCCACGTATCCCGGGCAGAGGGCATTTACCGTAATGCCGTCCGCCGCGGTTTCCAGCGCCGCTACTTTCGTGAGCCCGATCAGCCCGTGCTTCGCGCTGTTGTAAGCCGCTTTGCCTGCAAAGCCGACGACGCCGTTGATCGACGCCATATTCAAAATGCGTCCGTACCGCTGACTCTTCATGACAGGCAGCACTTGCTTCATGGCCATAAAAGGAGCGGTCAGCATCAGCTTGACCATCCGCTCGAACACGTCGGTCGGGAACTGCTCCAATAAAGCAACATGCTGCATGCCGGCATTGTTCACTAGAATATCCAGCCTTCCAAATTGCTTGACGGCTTCATCGATCGCCTGCATCAGGTCCGATTCGATCGTCACGTCGCATCGGATGCCGGCGCACGACAACCCTGACAGCCTCAACTGTTCCGCCGCCGCCTCCACCTTGTCTGCATCGATATCCGTTAGCACCACATCGGCTCCAACCTCTGCCATAGCTTTCCCTATCTGCAGCCCGATTCCGCTCGCTGCGCCTGTAATAAATGCAACCCGGTTGTTCAGCACCGTTTGCGCCTCCTTTGCGGCTGATGCCGCGCTTTATTTTCATAAAGTGGTGCTGCAAGTATCGTGCCAATTGTGAGGCACAGCAGTGGCGTAGCGATTGCAAGGGAGGGGTGAGAACAACGGGAGCTGGGAGCGAGTGGGGGGCTGGAGCTCGGAGGCGGCAAGCCTCACGTGGGGGTGGGTTGCAAGGGATTGGAGCGAGCGGGAGAGCGGAGGCGGCAAGCTACGCAGGGAGCTTGGACCGTCAGAGGTGAGCCGGCTGTAAAGATGATTAGCGGGAATACGGTCGATTGTCCAGGGACGTAAGCGGATGAGGGGCGATCCTATTTCACGAAAAGGTCTGTCTACACAGTTTTTTGGCGATTTTTGCGCCCCATTTTAGGACCGGTTTTCCTTGAGAAAAAAGACCTCCGCTTCCACTTCACAGTGAAATTTGAGGTCCTCAAGTTTGAAAATCGGGACGTTCCCTTACCCTACGAACATTCATGGGACAGATCCCGCTCCCCTATAGGAAAAACGGCGGACTCGGGGCTATGGTTTGGATGGAGCGCAACTTGTGGTCGTTAGTTGTGCCAACCTTTACGTGGGTAACAGGATCGGCTATAGGCCTCATTCGCACAGAAACGCCGCACACCTTTTTCCGCAAACCCGGAAATTTGTATCTCTTTGCGGAATTTACAGGCGAACAGCGCGGTCAATGTCCAGATATCCCCGGTCCTTGTTTACGCTTCTTCCCGCATCCGAAGGGCGATACCCGCGCGAATCAGGTTTTCCTCCAGCCTCTGCATCAGCAGCAGCTGTTGGGATTCGTCCGTACTGATCCATTCGAAGCGGACCGTCTCGCCCGGCCGCAATTGGGCCAACACCGGCATATCCGCCTCCGCCACCTGGGCGATTCTCGGATATCCGCCTGTCGTCTGGCGGTCCGCCATGAGGACGATCGGATAACCGTCCGGCGGCACTTGCACCGTTCCGGCCGCCACCGGCTCGGAAAGCATGCTCCCTCCGCCGGAAAGGCCCATGCGAAGCTGCGGCCCTTCCAGCCGGCAGCCCATCCGGTCGGAGCGGTGCGACAGTACGAACGCCGTATCGCCAAACCGCGCAGCGCTGTCCGGCGTAAATCGTTCGTACTCGGGCCCCCGCGTTATCCGCACGACCGGATGGTCGTTATATGCCGGAAGCGCGTAGGGGCTGACGCCCCATGGGGCGGGCGCCCAAGCCGCGTTCCCGGCCTGCCAGCGCAGCGCCGCAAGCAATCCGGCGGCTGCCGCACCCGGCGCGCCGAGCGGAAGGACGTCCCCGGCTTGCAGGGGACGTCCTTCCAGGCCGCCGAGGCGTGCGGGGACGTGCGTGCTGCGGCTGCCGAGCACCGCAGGCACGGCGAAGCCGCCTGCGACCGCGAGGTAGGCGCGGCAGCCGTCCGCAACTCGCGCGAAGGCGAGCACGGAGCCGCGGCGGACGAAGACGGGGCGCCACGCGGGCAGCGGGCGGCCGTCGACGGTCGGCAGCGCGCCGCCGCCGGTGACGGCGACGAGCGAGTCGGCGTCCAGCCGGAGCGCGAAGCCGGCGAGCGTCAGCTCGAGCGCGGCCGCATCCGGAGCGTTGCCGACGAGCGCGTTCGCCGTACGGTGCGCGAAGCCGTCCATCGGACCGGATACGGAGACGCCGATGCGCTGATGACCGAGACGGCCGCCATCTTGCACGGTGGCGAGCAATCCGGATTTTATAACAACCGCCGAACCGCCGGCAGGGGGTTGCTCTTGTCCTAGCTTATTCTCGGACGCCGCCAGCTCCTCGAACCGCTCCGGCGTTATCGCTTCGAAGCGGACCCGGTCCCCCGGCCGCAGCAAAGACGGCCGCAACTGATCGTGAGGGCGAAACAGCGCCAGCGGCGTCCGCCCGATCAGGTTCCAGCCTCCCGGCGTGGCCTGCGGATACAGGCCGGTCTGCGTCCCGGCAATCCCGACGCTGCCTGCCTCGACTAGCGGACGGGGCGTATCCCGGCGGGGCGTCGCCAGCTCATCGGGGAGTCCCGCCAGATATGGAAATCCCGGCGTAAACCCGATCATGGCGACGACATAGTCGGCACCCGCATGAACTGCCGCAGCCTCCTCTGCACCTAACTGGCGGCAAGACGCGAGCGCCTCCAGATCAGGCCCGTAATCGCCGCCGTAACATACCGGGATAACTATCGTTTCCGTCTCGGCCGTATCGGCAATTCCGCCTCTTTCCAACAAACTTTGCACGGCATCGCATACCGCTTCAAACGGCGAATTAATGTTCCCTTGTTCCCCCTGCTCGCTCCAATTCCGGTATACGATCCATGGATCGTAATAAATCGCCAGAGCCGCATAAGCCGGTACCGCTTCAAGGAAGCCCGGAAACGGCTCCGTTTCCAGCCGGCCCGCCAGACCGCGCACATTTAGAATTGTCTCGGTCTCGATCCGCTCCCCAAACCGTACAAGCGCACAAGCATCGCCCAAAGGAATGATAATCGGCCCCGTACTCCCGCTTTGCAAACGCCGCACCTCCATGTTCCGTCTCTCCATCAGCCTGCCCCCTGCCGGACTTCCTTGTCGGTTATTTCCCCCTGTATCTCACAAGTACCGCCAAGGGTTAGTTCCGTTTCATTTCGTCTTCTCACGCACGTTTATCACAAATGGAATTCTACCACAATTAGTCGCATAATGCCGATCAACTATTGAGGAATACTGTCGAAAATCATCCGTTTTTCACCCGAATGACGGAAATTCGTGACTTTTATCACACTCCATCCCGCCCGGCTCTAGTATAATAAAACTATAATGCGCCAAATCCGCGCAATTTTGAGGGAGGAACTGTCATGAGGTTCGGTCTTGTCCGAAAATTAGTGCTCGGCATATCCGCAGTTTCCATTATTACATACGGCACAAGCGCCTTTTTCATCTTTGTGCTAAAGCCTCTGATCGCGCCAAATATGGCCGACTGGCTTTACGTCAGCAGCATTCTGGTCTTGGGCATTTTGTGGACGAGCTTCCTCGGCTGGCTGGCCGCGCAAGTGTTAATAAAACCTCTCCTTCGTTTAACGGCTGTCGTGGATGAAGCGGCGACGGGGAATTTGAACGTATCGATCCCGGAATATAGGTCCAACGACGAGATTATGCGCCTGCATCGCTCCTTCGGGACGATGCTCGGGAACTTGAGGCAGATCATTTCCGATTTGACGGATAACGTCGCGATCGCGGACCGGAGCGCGAACTCGCTCAGCTCTGCGATCGGTCAGGCGACTCAACAGATTGAGACGATCGCCCTTACGATCGATAAAGTAGCGGAGGGAGCTTCCAGTCAGGCCGGTTCCGCGCAGTCGATGTTTCATTCGGTGGAGCGGGTAACCGAAACGGCCGGAGAGGTGAACCGTCAGGCGGAGCATGCGATCGAGCTGTCGGACACGATGGTCCGTACGATTACCGACAGCGGGGATACGTTCCGTTCGCTCGTCGCAGGCTTGGAGGACGTATCCGAGACTAGCGAAAGAACGCTCAGCATCGTCCGCAAGCTGGATCAGCATGCCAAGGAGATCGGACAAATTTCCACCCTCGTCGGCGAAATCGCCGGACAGACGCAGCTGCTTGCGCTAAATGCTTCCATTGAAGCGGCTCATGCCGGGGAACACGGACTCGGCTTCTCCGTCGTCGCGGAGCAGATCCGCAAGCTGGCCGCTACCAGCTCGGAGGCCGGGGAGCAGATCCATACGCTGGTTCGGCAAATGCAAGCTCAAACCGACGTCGTCGTCCGCGAAACGGACAACCAGGTGCGGCTGATCCGTACGGAGACGTCCAAGGGCGAGTCAGCCGGCCGGGCTTTGTCGGAAATAACGTCCTCCGCTCAAGAAACGGCGCAAGCTTTGCAAAGCATCGTCAGCTATATGAGCGGTCAAGCGGAGCAGATCCAGCGAACGTTCGAGGAGGCAAAGGGGATTGCGGACATTGCGGAGACCATATCCGCTGGCGCCACCCGGGTAGCCGGGGCGACCCAGGAACAAACTGCGGTGATGGAGGAAATTGCCGCTTCCTCCGACGTTCTTCGCAGCGAATCGGAAGACTTAAAGCGGAAAACGGTCATTTTCCGGTTGTAGGAGTATTTTCCGCTCAACGCGCGACTACCACTGTAAAGTGCAAGCACACACGGCGTGTCCAACCTCCGGACGGGCAGCATGAATAAGTGATGCTGGCATTTCCGCCCCAGCGTCTGCCCTGCGGCAAGGCGACTACCATCAGGCAGCCGGGCGGCGGCATCACATCCTACCATCGCCTGCACGCGACCAGGCTGGGATGAGGGGAGCGTGGGGCGAATGTCACCCCCGGAAGCCCGTCACCACTTCCCAGTTTCCGTCCACCGTGGCTTTCACCGTCTTGCGCTCAAGGATGTAGCTCGCGATCAGTTCGGACATGTCTATCGGAATATCTTTGACCACCGGCTTGCCGGCATACATCGTATAGTCGCCGCCGCCCCCGGCGCGGTAATTGTTCATCACCACGTCGTACTCGCCGTCCGGGTCGACCGGCTGTCCGCGATGGGTCAGTCTGACGACGCGGCTTCCTTCCGGACGCGATACGTCCAGCGTATATTCGATCCCTTCCCACATGTCATAGTTGTAATGCTGCGGCTTGGGCACGGCAAACTTCGGATTGATTCGGATCGCCCCGTCGTCTCCAACCGTAAAATAGGTTGCATTCCGCTCCAAAGCCGCCGCCATATCCCGTCCGGTAATGCGGATCACCTTCAGCGTATTCGGGTAAATGTAGTTCGATACGATATGACGCATCGTCACTTGAGCCGGGAACCCCGGCGAATCGTCGGTGAACAGCGCGGTATTCGATATTGCCGCTCCGGACGTCTCCATCTGCACCTTATTAATAAACTCGATCAGCGCATTGTCCTTCGTCCGGATCAACAGCGGGTCGCGAACCGTCATATCCCCCTCGATCGTGCCGATCGGCGTATCGAGCCAGACTTGGGCCGCCGCTTCATAAGGTCCGGCCAATGCTACGATATCCGGGTCTGGCACAATCCCGCTTACGCTCAGCAGCTCCGAGCTTTTGTCCGCTACCCGCCAACGGCCGCCGGACTTCTCCAGTGTCAGCTTGACGATTCCGGCTTGCTGACCCAGATGGCCCGGCTGCACGATCGTCACCCCGTTAATCGTTAGGCCAGCCAATTCCCGGTGCTGGTGTCCGGTTAGCAGTACATCGATGCCCGACACCTCCATGCACAGCCGGTAGCCTTGATTTTCCCCCGTCTGCCTCTCCGAGGCTACTCCCGTAACCGGATCCGATTCGAATCCGCCGTGATACGAGATAACGACGACATCCGCCTTCCGTTCCTCGCGCAAGTAGGGGACCCACCGTTTCGCCGTTTCGACCGCGTCGATAAAATCGAGTCCCTGAATATGGCTCGGATTTTCCCAGTTCGGAATATACGGCGTCGTCAGCCCGAGAACCGCGACAGTCGCCCCGCCGAACTCCCGGATCACATAAGGCCTGCCGAAAGCCGGCTCCTCCGTCCCTTCTCTGACGATATTGGCCGACAGCCAAGCAAACGCGGACTCCCCTATCGCTTTGTTCAGCACGTCCAGACCGTAGTTGAATTCGTGGTTGCCGATCACCGCAGCGTCGAACTTCAGCTCGCTCAGCGCCAGCCTTACGGGAAGCAAGCTACCGTGCAAATCGCTGGTCTCCACAATCGTAATCCGGACTTGTCCGTCTGCTTGAAACAATGCGGCTCCTCCTTGCGCGTTTTCTTCCCCCCACTATAGCAGTGCAAAAGCGCCATTACAAACCGGGCCTTCCCTCCCGAATGACCCGATCCCCCGGCTCGCTTCAAAACCCGTCTCCGGGCAGAAGGCGGATTGTTTTTTGTTGACATATTCCTCAACGGCCGTACAATTAAAAGCAACGAAAGGTGGTAGCGACTATGAGCGAATTCGGCATTTTACTCCGCCAATTGCGCAAGAACAAAAAAGTAACCCAGCGGCAGCTCGCCGATTGGGTAGGGATCGACTTTACGTATATAAGCAAAATCGAAAGCGGCACGATGGACCCTCCGGCCGAGGATAAAATTATCCGCATCGCCGAAGTGCTCGGCGCAGAACCGGAAGAGCTTATTTTGACCGCCAAAAAAGTGCCTACCAGCTTTCAAAAACTCATCGTAGAAAATAGAGAGGTGCCCGTCTTCCTTAGAAAAGCTTCCGACCTCTCTCCCGCTCAATGGAAAAAAATTCAGGATATTATAAGCGAGCCGGAGGAGGACGAACCTTCGTGACGACGGCGAAATATATTACGCAGGAACGGATGGAGCTGCTGACCGAGCGCATCCTGACCGACTACGGCTTCGATCCGCACCAGAAGCGGGTCCAAAACGTGCCGATTGAAGAAATCGTCGAATTTCATTTCGACCTGCACATTTGCTGGGAACCGATCGATCATTTCGACCCGGACGGAATCGTGATGGCCGCCATCCTGCCGACGGAGAGACGAATCGTGCTGAACGAAACGCACCGCGAGCTGTTCGACAGCAAGATCGGCACCTATCACTTTACCTTGGCCCACGAGCTGGGTCATTGGGTGCTTCACTCCTCGGGCACGCCTTACCGGCTCCGCCTCCGCGACACCGGTCCGACCGGTCGGTCCGGCAGCTTGAACACAGACGGAGCGTTACACGAAACGGCGACAGCAAGGCTTGAGCCGGTCCGCCCCTACTATTGCCGGAGCACCTCCAGAAAACCGCCCGAGGAAGTCCAGGCCGACCTATTCGCCGAATGTTTGCTCATGCCGCGCCCGATGATGGAACGTACCGTCGGTCAATTGCGCAAAATGGGGAAAATTCACCTCTCCCATTTATACGGGCTCGCCGAATGTTTTCGCGTATCGATCTCTGCGCTGTCGGTCCGCTTGACCCGGCTGCAGCTGCTGAATATCGATGCCGACGGAAACGTACGTCGTCCAGACGCAGATCGCAACACGCATGAGCAGTTGACGCTCGATCTGTAGTTTGGCGCGCCTCTCATGTTGAGTTGAACTTCCACGCAAGATGGTGATAAGTTTAGTTCCTTCCGGATTGGGGAACTCTGGTTATGAATGCCATGAAACGTTTACAGCCTTAAGGAAACGGCTTGTTTGTGGCATATCAACGACCTCGGGAGCCCTGCACATGAGCTGTAAAATCGTTGTCGGCATGCCGGTTTATAATGAAGCTTCAGCACTGCCCAAGCTGTTTGTCAAATTGGAACGGCTATATATAAAGCTCGGCGATTCGCTGCATCTCGTCTTCGTCGATGACGGGAGCACAGACCAGACGAGGACGCTTCTGTCCGACTTCACCGGCAAGTTTCCGGGAGCTTGCCTGCTCGTTCACGAAGCCAACCGCGGTCTGGGCGAAGCGATGAACACGATGTTCGGGCATATGGTGCGACACTATGAAGACCGCGACATTCTCGTGACGCTGGATGCGGACAATACGCACGACCCGAATCTCATCATGGCGATGGTCCGAAAGCTAAAAAACGAGCAGCTCGATCTCGTCGTCGCCTCCAGATTCGTCCCGGGAGGACGGGAGCTCGGATTGCCGCTGCTTCGCAAGCTGTACAGCCGGGGAGCCCGGCTCTTTTTCAGGCTGCTCTTCCCGATCGACGGAGTGAACGATTATTCGAGCGGTTTCCGCGCTTACACAGCCGGGATCATTCGAAAGGCGATCCGGGAGTATCACGATCGTCTGATTACGTTAAGCGGTTTTGCCTGCACCGCCGAAATTATCGCCAAGCTCGGCCGCGTCGGGGTGAAAGCCGGGGAAGTGCCGCTTACGCTGGAATATTTCTTGAAGGAAGGCCGCAGCAAAATGAACGTGAAGCAAACCGTCGCCGGTTATTTCCGGCTTGTGCGCGCCGTCAGGCTGCCATCAGCCGAAACCGGACCGGAGTTCACGGGGGTGCCGGAGCAAAGTGGAGAACAACGAACATAAACTGCCTTCCAATGGAACCAGACACGACGGACAGGCCGGATACACCAAGCAGGCCAGACACACCAGGCAGACCGGTCATACCGAACATACCGGACAGGCCGCATCCATCCGTTACCCGGACGCCAGGTCTGATCCGGACCGGCGGTCCCTCGCTCCTTCGGAAGCGCTGAAAGCGGCGGAATATCCACTTCGTCCTACCGTGAAACAAATGAACGTTCGTTCGTTATGGGAGCTGCTCTTCACACATCGGACTTTGACGGTGATGGTCCTTCTGTTCCTGCTCGCGATCCGGCTGCCGCACATCGGCGACTCGCCGTTCGGCTACGATTCCTGGCGCCAATCCGATACGGAAGCAATGGCCCGCAATTTCGTCGAGCGTCGATTTAACGTGTTGTATCCCCAACTGAATTACCAGGGGCCAATGCCCAACTATGCGCAGCTGGAGCTGCAGATTACGACGTTTCTGATCGCCATTCTGTACAAGCTGTTCGGCTACAGTTATATTGCGGCCCGGATCGTGCCGGTCGCGTTTTTCATCGGGTCGGCCTGGTTCGTATACCGGATCGCGGCGAGGCGTTATTCGGCTGCAGCAGCTCTGTTCGCTTTGCTGCTATACGGACTGCTGCCCCTGAATCTGTTGTATTCGCGGGCGATTATGCCCGAATCGGCGGCGTTGTTTTTTTATACCGGGGCGTTTTACTGGTTCTCGGAATGGATCGCCAAAGAAAAGCGGAGCCTGCTGCTGGCCGCCGCCCTGTTCACATCACTTGCGATATGCGAGAAAATTCCGACAATGTTCGTCTGTGTCCCGATGCTGGCTATGGTGATCGCCAAGTACAGAGGCGGCGTGTTCAAGCGGCTGGAGCTATGGGGCTTTGCCCTGCTCTCGCTGCTGCCGCCATACGTCTATTACGCATGGCTCGGAACGTTAGCCGAATCGACGTTCGTCTCGGGCATCGCCTCCAAACATATCGTTCCGCGATTTGCGACGGCGGCGTGGTCGTCGGAAGCTCGGCAGTTTTTTGCCACCGAGATACCGAAAGCGTTTACGTGGACCGGTCTGGTTGTCGCTGCGGCCGGCCTGGTCCTGCTCCTTGTCCGTAGAAGAGACTTCCCCCTGCTCATCTGGACACTGGCGATCGCCGCCGAGCTCGCAACGATTGTAGCGGTCATCCGCTTCCCTTATTATATGATTTTTGCCGGACCGCTGATCGCCTTGCTTTCTGCGGGGGTGCTGGAGCTATGGATCACGCTCAGCCGTGACCCGAACCGGAGGCGGCGGGGCGGCAATGGGAGAGGTTTTTCCAACCGTTCCCGGCTCGCAGCGGGCTTGTGTGCGGTGGCAGTCTTAGCCGTCATAAGCGCGGAAAGTTACCGTCAGGTCGCGCCAGTCATCGGCATCCAGAACGATGAGCTTATTCGCCAAGCCGAGGTCGTAGAGCGCCTGACCGAACCCGACGATCTCATCGTCACCGGTACCGATGATCCTTCTCTGCTGAACGCTTCCCACAGAGCCGGCTGGCGGGTGACGAATTCGATCCCGGGCGACACGGTCGCGGAGCTCGATTACTTCGTAAGGGAGGGAGCCGTTTATTTCGTGCCGTTAAAAGGCTACATCGACGGGGATCCGGACGGCTTGCTCAGACGGACGCTCGAAGAGCGGTATCCGAAGCTGGAAGCCGGATCGGAGCATTACATATACAAGCTGCGGTAACGCCGGTGCTCGGCTGTCCGGATGCCGCCGCCAGATTACCCGAGCTCCGGAGACCGCAGCCCGCTTTCCTCTTCTTTACACCGAAACCGCTAGCGCAGCACAGGCGTTCCTTGTGAAGACGGCGCAGCGGGTGCGGCGGCCCGTCTCTCTTCAATCTGATCCGCCACGTAGGCGGCAAAAGGCAGCGAACAGGTGAAGGCCGGCGATACGGCATTCAAAATATGCATCGACCGGCTGTCGCCTTCCAGCACGAAATCCTGAACCAGCTCCAGCGTTTGTTTGTCGAGCAGTTGGGCGCGGATGCCCGGCCGCAGAAAATCTCCGAACCCTTTAGGGTCGAGCTGCTTGATCATTTTTAGCGAGAGCCCGATAAAGTTCGCTTTGTTATATTTTTTCATTTCCTCCACCGCCAGCCTCCGGAAATGAAACGAGTTGGTCCAAAACAGCTTAGCTTCATAAAATAAAATTTGAAAAAACTCGGACATCTTGAACCGGTGAAGCCCTTTGTAGTTTTCCCGCCAAAAGGCGGGGATCGCCGTAGGCCCGATCTTGATGCTTCCGTCCACCGTCTTCGTATAATGGACGCCGAGAAACGGATTGTTCAGATTCGGCACCGGGTAAATGTTTGTGCGGACATCCGACTTGTTTTTGGCGTATTTCAAGTAGATACCCTTAAACGGTATAATCGTATATTTCCTGCCGAAGCCGAAGTCGTGAGCCACTTTATCCGCGTACAGGCCGGCCGAATTAATGAAATAGCCGCAGCCGAACGGTCCGCGGTTCGTCAGGATCGTATCGCCTTTATGCCCCGCGTAAGCCGTATCGAAGAAAAAGTCGACGCCTTGCGAAGCAACTTCCTTTTTTATGCACATGCACACTTCCACCGGGTCGACCGACGCCGTATTCGGCGAATAGAGAGCTTTCTTAAAGGTCTTCACGTTCGGATCGATTCGCACCGTCTCCTCTTCATCGACCCAGATCAGCTCGACGCCGTTACGCTCGGCGCGCCGTTTCAGCTCCTCCAGTCCGGCCAGCTCCGACTCGTCCGTCGCTACAACCAGTTTCCCGCACCGGTTCAGCTTCAGACCGTGCTCCCGGCAATACGCCTGCATCGCTTCATTGCCGTCCCGGGTAAATTTCGCCTTCAGGCTGTCGGCCGTATAATAAAACCCGGCGTGCAAAACGCCGCTGTTCCGCCCGCTGGAATGCTTCGCCACATCCGGCTCCTTCTCGATCACGGCGATCCGGGCTTCGGGATAACGCCGCTTCAATTCCCGCGCAATCGTCAGTCCGATAATGCCGCCGCCTGCAATCAAGTAATCGTACCGCTTCACTAGGACGTCCTCCTCTGACTTTCGAGTGACTCCCTTCATTGTACACGGAAACCAACAGGCAGAAGTGGCCTCTTATCCCTGTCAGCAAATTTTTTTGTGGCTGCTTGTCTTCACGTGCGCACGCTCATCTCCCCCTGACGCATCCGCCCGGTTTATGATAGTATGGAGGTTGATCGAAGATGACGGGACAAGCTACTACCGTACCGGAGGACATGCATTGAAAACATTAATTATCGCTGAAAAGCCGGACATGGGCCGCAATATCGCCGCCGCCATCGAACCGAAAGCGGCCAACAAGCGCACGCATCTCGAAGGAGAGCGTTACGTCATTACTTGGGCGATCGGCCATCTGATCGGACTCGCGGAACCTGACCATTACGATGAAAAATATAAGAAATGGAACTTCAACGATCTGCCCATCGTACCCGATTCGTTCAAACTGCTGCCGAACCCGAGAACCAAGGATCAGCTCAAGGTCATCCAGACGCTGGCCAAAGACTGCGGGGATATCGTCAACGCATGCGACGCCGGGCGCGAAGGCCAGCTGATCTTCGCTTACATCCAGCAGCATCTGAAGCTGCGCCAGCCCGTACGGCGGCTGTGGATCTCCGACCTGACCCCGGAGACGATCCGCCGCGGCTTTGCGGAGCTGAAGGACGGCAGCGAGTACGAGCCGCTGACCCGGGCGGCCCGCGCCAGGAGCGAAGCCGATTGGCTGATCGGGATGAATGGCTCGCGCGCCTTCACGACGAAGCATAACGAGCTGCTGTCGGTCGGACGCGTACAGACGCCCGTGCTCGCGCTGTTGTATGACCGTCAAAAGCAGATCGAGGCGTTTACGTCTGCGAAGTTTTACGAGGTCGAGGCGTTTTTCGACCAGCAGGAGACGTCCTATCGCGGCTTGTGGCAGGGGGTTCGGCTTACGGACCGGGAGAAAGCGGAAGCGCTCGCCGCCAAGGTGAAGGGCAAGCCCGGCGCTGTCGCCAGCTACGAGGTCAAGGATACGAAAGAATATCCGTTCCGGCTGTACGACTTGACCTTGCTGCAGCGGGAGGCCAACGCCAAATTCAGCTTCCCCGCCAAAAAGACGCTCGACATCGCCCAAGCTCTGTATGAGAAACATAAAGTCATCACGTACCCGCGGACCAACTCCAACTATGTGAACGAGCAGAATATTCCCGAGATGCACCGGGCGCTCGACGCGCTGCGGGGCACACCGTACGAGAAGCTGGCCGGCGGGGCCGAGAAGCGGCTGGTGCACAAAAACAACAAGGCGGTCTGCAACCCCGCCAAGGTCGAGGATCACCACGCCATCCTGCCGACGGCCAAACGGGCCGGTTCGCTGAGCCCCGATGAGCAGAAGCTGTACGATCTTATTATCCGGCGCTTCCTGTCGCACTTTTACCCGCCTGCGGAGTACAAGGTGCATTCGATCTTAACCGAGGTCGAAAAGGAAACGTTCAAGACGACGATCAAGCAGCTGCTCAGTCTCGGCTGGAAAGTCATTTACGAAGACGACAAAACAAGCGCCAAGGATACCGGCAAAAAGTCGGGCGGCAAAGGCGGGAAAAACGCCGAAGGAAAAGACGGGGAAGGCGGCGATTCGAACGAGCCGGAGGAAGAGCTGGTCGAGACTCCGTTCGTCCTGAACGCGGACGATCCGGTGCATTGCCGCGATTCGGCGGCCAAGGAAAAGGAAACGCAGCCGCCGAAGGCGTATACGGAAGGGACGCTGCTGAAGGCGATGGAAAGCGCCGGCAAGCAGCTTGAGGACGAGGAGCTGCGCGATGCGATGAAGGACGGCGGCCTCGGCACGCCGGCGACGCGGGCCGCGATCATCGAGCGGCTGAAAAACGTCGGCTATGTGACGATGCAGGGCAAACGGATCGCCATCACGCAGAAAGGGCGGTCCGCGGTCGAGCTGATCCGCGGCGCGGGCATCGAGCTGCTCACCTCGCCCGAGATGACCGGGCAATGGGAGCGGCGGCTTCACGAAATATCCCGCGGCCAGGCGTCGGACGCCATGTTTATGGAGAACGTGAAGAAGTTCACCCGTTCGATCGTCGAGAAGGTACGCATCCAGCCGCGCGCGGCCAAAGCCGCCTTCGAAGCGCCCGAGCCGCCTGCCGGAAGCAAGGGCGGCGGCAAAGGCAAGGGCAAGTCCGCCCGGGGTGCGAAAGCGGCGGGCGGTGAAAACGGCGCTGCGGCTGCGGCGGGAGCGAAGACGCGTGGTGCCGCGCGCAGCGGCAACGTCAGCGGCGCAGGCGGAAGCGCGCAGGGCGCGTCCGGCGGCGCGGCAGCCCAGACCGGCGAGCGCGAATATATCGCGGACTGCCCGCGCGAAGACTGCGGGGGCCGTATCTTTATGGGCAACAAAGGCTACGGCTGCAGCAACTATAAAACCGGCTGCAAGTTCGTCATCTGGAAACAAAGCCTCGGCAAAACGCTCACGCCTGCGATGATCAAAAGCTTGATCGAGAAAGGCCGCACGAGCAAGCTGAAGCTGGTCGACCGGGCCGGCACGCCTGTCGAAGGGCGGATCGTGCTAAAGGACCCCAGCATCGGGCAGGTTGAGATCGAGATGTTGTAGGGCCAGGGACCGCGATCGGGTTCGGGGGCGGCTTCGGGGTCCGGTTTCGGGGTCCGGTCCGGAGCCCGAGCCACCCACTCTTGGACGAGAATTCGTTTGAATAAGAGCGGTTTGCACCCTTTATTTTGCCTGGAACCGGCTCGGACAGAGAAATAAGAGCGGTTTGAAGCCCTTATTATCCGTGAAACGGGTACAGAACGAACCCAACGGATGAAATAAGAGGCGCAAACCGCTCCTATTTGCTTCAATCGTGCCAATATGCCGAAAAAAATAAAGGGTGCCAGGGACTCTTATTGTGTTTAGGGCCGCATGGTGTTATGGAGCTGTATTTTGTTTTAGGATCACAGTGTGTCTTAGAGCCGCATTATGCTTTAGAGCCGCATTATGCTTTAGAGCCACATTGTGCTTTAGAGCCGTATTGCGTTTTAAAGCCCGCATCTCTGCTGCTACGTGTAGGCGTACTTCTCCTCCGCTGATTGGTCAGCGCAGCCGGACTTCCTTGCCCGTGCGGGAAGATTCGTAGATCGCGAGCACGATCTCGACCGCGTCCCGGCCTTCCTTGCCGGTAATCAGCGGCGGACGGTTGTTGCGGACGGCGTCGACCATATCCTGAATTTGCTCGCCGGTCGTATCGTTTGTCACGTTCAGCTCGACGTTTCCGATTACGGCCGCTTCTTCCGCCGCCATCTGGTCGCCGCGGATTTTCCAGTTCGTAATCTGATTGTTTCTCATCCCGATTCCGCCGTCTTCGCCGTAGATGTCCAGCGACGTGCCGAAGCCCGGATACGCCGAGGTCGTACCGGCAATCGTTCCGCAGGCGCCGTTTGCGAATTTCAGCAGCGCTACTCCCGTATCTTCCGTCTCGATCCGGTGCGTGCTGACCTGCGTATGTCCGATGACCGACTCGACCGGCCCCAGCATCCACTGCATCAGGTCGATCGTATGAATCGCCTGGTTCATCAGCGAGCCTCCTCCGTCCCAAGCCCACGTTCCTCTCCAGCCGCCGTTTTGCTCGTAGTATTCCTGCGTCCTGTAAAAATGAATGTGGGCGTTCGCCATGAACAACTTGCCCAGACGTCCGCTGTCGACGGCCTGCTTCATATGGCGGATCGCGGGCATAAGCCGGATCTGGAATATGCAGCCGAACTGCAAATTGCGCTTCGCGAACGCTTCAACCGCCATGTCGATTCGTTCGAGCGTAATATCGAGCGGCTTCTCGGTAATCGCATGCTTGCCCGCTTCGGCGATCTGCAGCAGCATCTCGGTATGCAGCCCGCTCGGGGTGCAGACGTGAATCAGATCGATATCCTCGCGCTCCAGCAGCGAACTGAGATCGGTATACGCGTCGATCCCGTGCTGCGAGGCGAACCGGTCCGCCGCTTCCTTGTTTTTGTCGCATACCGCGAGCAGCTCCGCGCCTTTGGCGCGCAGCAGCCCGTTTACGTGTGTCTGACCTCTCCCCAGTCCGACTACCGCGGCGCCTACATTGGACTTATCGCGCTTTTTGTTCATGATTGTGTTCTCCTCTCCGGAATGGCTGGCTGTGAAGCCTGGATTGCAAACTATACTTACCCGAATCTGTTCCTGACTACGGCACTCTCGTCCGCCTCAATGACGGCTTTGCTGGCCTCTATGATATCGCGGTGCGTAAACGTGCCGGGACGGCCGGCCACGCGATCGAGAAAATCGGATACGGAAGTCGCGGCCACCGCAACCGGCGTCATGACCGTACCCAGCTGATCCGACGCGTCTCCCCTGGTAATCCGCAGCTGCGCCCTGTTTTTTCCGTCCGCGGCATCGTAGCCTACGCTCCACTCTGCATATCCTTCGGTACCGGCCACGACGATCCGGCTAAACCGCCCGTCCGTATTGCAATCCGGCGTATGCCAATCCGCATACAGCTGTGCGGTCGTCCCGTTGTCCAGCACCGCCTGCACAGAGGCAACGTCATAAAAGTCCGGATACTCCGGCAATATATTTTTGGCCAGAACGCTTTGCGTCAAGACGATCTCTCGCCCGGTCAGCCAGCGCAGCAAGTCCGTATCGTGAATAAGCAGGTCGATCAGCACGCCGCCGTTCTGCTTCTTGGAGAAATGCCACGTATCCCGGGCGGACGGCATCAGCTTATGAGGACTGGATATATGGATATGAACCACTTTGCCCAAAGTACCGGCAACGATCTCCCGCTTCAGCACCGTCATCGCTCCGCTGAACCGCTTCGGCAGCATCAGTCCGATCTGAATCGCTCCCCGCTCCGCGACCGCCTCGAGCCTCTGCAAGCCATCCCGGTCCGTAACGGCCGGCTTGTCGAGCATGATATGGATGCCTCTTCGTTCGCATGCTTCGATTAGCTCGATTTTCTCATTATTCACCGCTGAGGAACCTACGATCTGCACAGAGGACGCCAGCAGCTCCTCCCTGTTACCCGCGAGCGGGATCCCGTACAGCTCGGCGTACCGGTTCGCCAGTTTCCAATCTTCCGGATCGTATATACCGACGCACGTATGACCGGCATCCAGCATCTCTTTAATAAATGTCGAGATATGCCCGTGGCGACATCCGATAATCGCAAACCGAAATGACATGTCGCTCTTCGTCCCCCTTTAGCCGATAGAGTGCTAACTCTCTTTACAACAACAGGTTAACAATTTTCCGACAAGCCGTATATGGGAGCGGGATGACTTTTTCATGGACTCAGATAAACACTTTTTCAAATTTCATGACTTTTCGAAACTTTTTCGTCCGCTTCCGAGTCCCCGATGGTATGATGAGGGATAACGGAGGTGAGAACGCTGGGCAAGCAACCGAACAGCTTTTTATTTGAATTGCATCAAGGCGGCTGGGTACGCATCAGTCCGGTCTCGCCCCATACGTTCCGGATTCAATACAGCGGCTCCGGCCAGTTTCCCGAGTCGGGACTGATTCGTTACGGGATGATTCGGCAGCCCGGGGAACGCTGTCCTTATACGACCAGTATGGACGGGGAGACGGTGCACGTCCGCACCGAAGAAGCGGAGCTGCGTGTCGCGCTCGCAGACGGTTTGTTTAGCTGGGGCGGCGGGGAGCGAGTCCGCACGGAGACGGCGTCTCCGCCCTGGTCGCATCCGGGCGGCGGCTTTGGCTTGCGGCTCGTCTTAGACGGCGACGAGTGTATATACGGACTGGGGGACGTCGCCCCCGACCAGATCGAGCGGCGCGGGCAGAAGGTGGACATGTGGGTGTCCGGCACGAACTATCATGCGCCGATTCCTTTCATGATGAGCAACCGGGGCTGGGCGCTGCTGATGAACACGACGTGGAGGCATACGATCGACATCGCGCACGAAGCGCATGGCGAGATCCGGATCGAAGGCCCCGAGGGCGGCCTGGACGTGTATCTGATCAGCGGCGATACGTATGCGGAGCTGCTGAACCGGTACACTGGGATTGCCGGTAAACCGCGTCTTTTGCCGATATGGGCGTACGGGCTTCATTATTATTGCTCGGTGGAGACCGGGGGACGCCAAGTACTTGAGGATGCGCTGAAGTTCCGCCAGGAGGGGATTCCGTGCGACCTGATTGGGCTCGTAGGCGGATGGATGGCTTCGGGTGAAGAGAGTTCCGCTCCCATAAGCTGGGATCCCCGCCGTTTCGTCGTCTCCCAGCAAGGCCAGCAAGGAACGCTGACGTTTATCGATACGCTCCACCGTCACGGCTTCAAGCTGAGTCTGTCGATGGATTGCGATTACGACTTGTCCGGATACGAGGAACAACTAGTCCGGACCCCTGCAGCCGATGAAATCCCTTCGGAAAAATCATGGTTCGATTCCATGCGCCGATTCGTCTCCGACGGTGTCGACGCGTTTAAGTTCATCAGCGGCAAACAGACGCTCGGTCAGCCGGAGAGGCAGTGGCAGAACGGGATGTCGGACAACGAGCTGCACAATCTGTACCCGCTGATGCTCGGCAAGCAAATGTATGACGGGTACCGGGAGCAAACCGGCAAACGGCCGATGATTCACGCGGTCGTCGGGTACACGGGAATGCAGCAATATACAGCCACCGAAAGCGGGAAATACGGCTTGCGTTCCACCGCCATCGTATCCGCTCTCAATTCCGGGCTGTCCGGCCATGTGCATACGGCGATCCATATTCATGTCGACGCGCCCGAGGGGATTCACGCCGGTTTATTACTACCTTGGGCGCAAAACAACACCGACCGGCATTTCCGGCATCCTTGCTTTCTGGAGGAACGGCAGCGGAACTTATTCCGGACGTACGCCCGGCTGCGTTATCGGCTCTTGCCTTATTTGTACTCGACCGCATACACGGCCATGCTCACCGGCATGCCGATCGCGCGGGCGATGCCGCTTCTGTTTCCCGAAGATCCGGCCTGCCGCGATTTGAGCCGGCAGTATATGCTCGGGGATTATTTGCTTGTGGGCGTCTTTACGGATCGCGTCTACCTTCCGGAAGGACGATGGACGGATTTCTGGACGGGCGATCGTTACGAAGGGCCGTTCGAGATCGAGTACCGCCCTCCGGAGCAGGCAGGGGGCCCTTTATTCGTGCGGGCGGGGGCGATCGTGCCGATGTGGCCGGATATGGATTATGTCGGCCGGTCGTCTCCGGAACGAATCACGCTTCATATTTACCCCAGCGGGCAAAGCGAGACCGTTCTGTATGAGGATGACGGGGAGTCTTTCCAATACGAGGACGGGTATGCCGCGACGACCCGGATCGAATGCGATTCGGACGACGAACGTACCGTCCTGCTTATCTGGCCGCGGACTGGGACATATGAGGGTATGCCGGCTAAGCGCAGCTATGAGCTTGTCGTCCATACCGGCAGGAAGCCGTCTCTTCTTGAGCTGAACGGCGAACAGTGCCCGGAGCAGCACCCTCGTTCCGCAGCCAAAAAAACATTGTCCGGCTGGAAATACGACCGGGTCACAGGAACCGTGCGGATCTATGCCGAGGAAGATGCTGCCCGCGGGGAGCCGGTGAGCGTCGGGTTATCGTTCGCGGCACCGGAGCGCAAGCGGACAAGCAGCCGCCCGGCAGGTGAAACGAGTGACGCTGCGCTTCCGGTTGAAGAAGGAGCAGCGGCCGCAACCCGCGGCGATGCCGAGCAGTGGCTCCATATTGCGCTGGACACGTGCCGTCCCGACGAAGTGAACGATGCTTTGAACGCATGGTGGAGCAGCCGGATCGAGCTTTCCGCCGGTCCCGGCAATTGGCGGGTCCATCTGCTGGACGGGTGCCTGCTGATCGTCCGTCATGCCGAACGCCGGGGATGGAGTCTTGGCGAAAGCTTCGGCATCGCGGACAACCCGCTTGCCGCACTGGACGCGAAATATCCGGAGCAAGGCCTGGAGCTGCTGAAGCGGCTGGCGGACGAAGTGCTTGCAGCGGCGAAACGGACGGCCGATACAGCCCGGCATCCGATCATTCGCGAAGTGCTCGCTTTTGTGCAGCAAAGCTTGCATAAGAAGCTGTCGCTTCAGGAAATCGCCGGTCATACCGGCATCCATCCCGTCTACTTAAGCCGCCTGTTCAAAAAGGAAACCGGTCTGCCGTTCACCGATTATGTGCAAAACCGGCGCATGGAACGCGCGAAGGCGCTGCTCGAATCCGGCATGAAAGTGTACGAGGCCGCCGCGCTAAGCGGATTTGCCGATGTCAGCCATTTCTCGCGCGTATACAGCCGCTACTGGGGGCGGCCTCCGGTCAGTTTCCGGAGAAAATGACCGGCACACAGGCGCACGAGTCTCAGCGGCACGGTGCCGTACGAGTATGAACAGTTCTCGGTTCTCGGTTCTCGGTTCTCGGTTCTCGGTTCTCGGTTCTTAGTCTCAGATCTCAGTCTCAGTCTCAGTTCTCGCTTCTCAGTCTCGGTCTAGTTTTCTCCGTTCACGGTCTCTCCCAGAGCCGTCAGGCGCTGCGGTCGGCCAGAACGAAGACTTTGACGTTTTTCTTCACTCCGAAATCGACCGCTTCCTTCAAATCGTTCATGAAAACGTCGATGCGAGCGCCTTTGATGGCCGAGCCCGTATCTTCGGCTTTGCGCACGCCGATCCCTTCGATCAGCACCGTCGAGCCGAGCGGAATGATGGACGGGTCTACCGCGACCGTCCTCCCCTCCTCCGCTTTGCTGCCGCTGCGCGTAATGCCGTAAGCCGGATGCGAAGGGGTCTTGCCTGTGGATTCCTTGCCGGCCGTGTAAGCGGTCAAGGTCGAGCTCAGTACGCGCTGCACGACCGGCCGGTCCGCGCTGCCTTCGCTCCACTCCGCATCAAGCTGCGGAATCTCCAGCATTTGTCCGACCTTCAGCCGGTTCGGATTATCCAGCGTATTGAGCGCTTGCAGGTCCTCGACCGTAACGCCGAAAGCTTTCGATATTTTATATAACGTATCCCCCGCGTTCACTTGATACTGGAGCAGTTGGATCGCCGAAGCGTCCAGCTCCGCCGCCTCGCTTCCAAAGGTAGCCGCAGCCGCAGCTGTATCCGTCCCGGCTCCTTCACCCGAATGGTTCTCATTTGCCTGCTGAAGGGCGGCCTCCCGCAAGCTCCAAGCCTCCGCGGCGTATGACCAATGCTCGACTAACGCCCACTCCTCCGCCGGAGTCAGCTCCGCCTGGACCGCCTCGCCCGCACCGATCGTCAGCGCGATTCCCGCCGCCGCGGTTATCCACCATTTCTTCCATCTAGCAGCCATAGTAACATCCTCCTCGTTTAGTAGTGATAGATTGGGATATTACAAGAGTTGACAGATGGAGAGAATTGTAAACATCTAGCCGCTTGCTGCCGCATCACCGACGGCCGGAATGACGCCGATTGACAAAACGGCGCAGAAGAAATTAAAATGACCTTAGTCAAATTATGACCAAGGTCGCTTATGGATTCAGGAGTGAACTCCAATGCTGAGAGAAACCCGCAAAAAAGCATTAAAAGAACAAATCTTCGTGCAGGCGCTCCAGCTCTTTCAAGAAAAAGGCTTCGAGCAGGTGACCGTTCAAGAAATCGCCTCCGCCTGCGGCATCGCCAAAGGGACGTTTTTCAATTACTTTACGAAAAAAGAAGAAATTTTATTGTATTTGGGGGAATCCCAGCTCGAAGTGTTGAACAAGGGCATGGAGGAGTATCAAGATGTCCCGGAGCCGAAAGAGCAGCTCAAGCTCGTATTAACCGACTTGCTGCAAAGGTATACGTCAAATGGGGAACTGATGAAGCTCTCCATCGTCGAAGTGATCAAGTCGGCTTACCTGTTCGAGAACGAGTCGAAAAGCATCCGGCGGCTGCAGCAAAGCCTCGCCTCCCTGATCGACCGGGCCAGACGGAACGGGAAGCTGAACAGCCGCTGGGACACGGACGTCATCGTCTCCACCGTCCTCGGTGTCTACCTCCAGACCATGATGTCGTGGTCGCTGCCGCATAACCAACATTCAAGGATCGGCGACATGTTCGAACGGTATTTGGACGTCATATGGGAAGGGATCGCCCAGCGATAGGTTATTACACAACATGAAGTTGCCGAGCAGTGTAGCAGCGGCAGAAGGAGATCGGAATGGTAACCATCATCGTTGTACTGGCTGCATGTATCCTGTTTGCTATCGGCCTGCTGCATGTCTTCTGGGCATTGGGCGGGCAGTGGGGGACAAGGGCTGTGATCCCCGAGCAGGAAGGCGAACGGGCATTCGTCCCAGGCGTGTGGGAGACGCTTCTCATCGCGCTGCTCGTCAGCTCGGCCGGACTGTTTCTCCTGCTTCGGACCGGTCTGGTCGAGTTCAGCTTTCCCGCTCAGGACTTTATCGTCCGGGTCGGCGTATGGGTATGTGCCGTCGTTTTTGCGCTTCGGGTAATTGGCGAGTTCAACCTTTTCGGGATTTTCAAGAAAAAGCGGGCTACGACGTTCTCCAAAATGGACACGTATCTGTATGTGCCGCTTTGCGCGTTTCTGTCGCTGGCGTTTGTTCTTGCCATCGGTTACGGAGAGTAAGGGCCTGATCTGATCTGTTTTGATCTGTTCTGATCTGTTCCGCTCCTCCGGTCGCAGTTGCCGCTAGCTCTAGTATGCCAAAAAAGCCCGGTCTTATCGCAGCATCCCGCTAAGCTTCTCGACAAGCCGGTGCGTCTCGATCACCCGGTCAGCGCTGATCGTGCACCGGTCCGGCCGGTCCAGCGAAGCGAAGAAATGGTCGATGATGCCGGTAAAGCCCCGTCTGTGCGAAATGCTGTCCCAGCTGCCGAAGCGCCGGCTGCGCTCGCCTTCGTTCCGGTCGCGAAATACGGCCGACTCCAGGTTGACGACCTCTACGGAACGTCCGCCGCCGTGAAGCTCCAGCTTCTCGAGATCGCCGCCCGCTCTGCGGCTCATGCTGACGAAGGAAGCGGCCGGGCCGGACTTGAGGCTCCCCGAAGCATGGAGCAGCGCTCCGTCCGCCGTTTTCTCGCCAAGCCAGCTTGTCACCTCATACGAATCTTTGCCGAGCCAGAGGAGCAGATCGAACATATGAATCATGTCGTCATACATCGTTTCTTTAGCGTTTTGCTGCTGCGGGTGCATCCGATGCTTCTGCGCGATACACAAGTCGAAGCCGCCTGTTTCCTCCACCCACCGCTTCGCCTCCGCGTACATCGGCGCGAAACGGCGGTTAAAACCGACGGCGACCAGCTTGCCCCGCTTCAGCGCTTCCTCGGCGATCCGCTCGGACTCCTCCAGCCGGTACGAGATCGGCTTGTCGACATACACGTGAAGCCCGCGCTCCAGGCAAGCCATCACGATATCGGCATGCGTCTGCGTCGTGCTGTGCACGAATACCGCATCCAAATCTTCGCGAAGCAGCTCCGACAGATCTGTAAACCTCTTCGCGATCCGGTACGTCTCGCCCACCCGCTCCACCGTCTCCCCCGAGCGGCTCAGCACGGCGGCGATCTCCGCCTCCGGATGCGACGCAAGCACCGGCAAATAAGCTTTATGCGCAATATCTCCCAATCCGATAATCCCGATTCGTTTTCTCATCCGCTTCTCCTCCAGCCGGTGCCGCCGAGTCGGCGGACCTGCAGTTTTTTGTCCAGCAGCACGCGCGAACCGATCGTCGCCGCCACCACGAGCATCAGAACGCCTACACCCAGCGATATTCCGTACAACGCCACCCATACCGGAGCTCCCGCCGCCATCTTGTATACGGCTCCTCCGGACAGCGGACCTAAGAACCCGGCCAATCCCGTCAGCGCGTAAAAGACGGCGATGAACATCGGCCGCTCCTTCTTCGGCGTATCGCCGACGACGAAATTAAACATCAGCTGGTTAAACCCGCCTACTCCGACGCCGATCAGCATATGTATAACTACCAGGACAGCCTTATCCGGCATAAAAGGCAGCGCCCCCCACCCCATGCAGGACAAAGCGATAACCGGCAGCGTCCAGAACAGAAGTCTTCGGGTCGCATACTTGGCGTTTAAGTTCCCCCACATGAAATAACCGGCTACCATCGCGACATTTTGCGTTAAGGTGGCGATCGAGATCCAGTTGTAGCTAATCTTCATAATATCCATCATGACATAGTTGTAGAACGGGACGGAGATCCCTTGAACGAACAGCCACAGCGAAATAAACAGCATCGACTTCAAAAATTTCGTATGACGAAACGGCACGCTCAGCATCGCGGTCATATTCGTTTGCTCCGACTTCTCGAACGGAGGGCTCGGATACTTCAGGAACAGGACGATGTCCAGCACACCGCAAACCGCCGCCACGATATACAAAATATAAAATCCTTCCGGCTCGGGCATCCGGTCGAGAATTTGTCCGAACACCAGGATGGCAAGGCAGCCGCCCGCCCACAAAATCGTGTTGCGGATGCCGAAATAACGGCCGCGTACCCGGGCGGGGACCATGTCGGCAATCAGCGACGTCCAGAACACCGAGCCGATCGCTTGCCCGGCAAATCCGAACAGGCTGACGGCGATATAAGCGATTACGCCGAATTCCTTCGGAAGCAGCAGCGGCAGGGCGCCTGCGGCCACCCACATGACGCGGTGAAAGCCGCACAGAAACGAGAAGAGCAGCTTCCGGTTCGTATAACGCTGTATGAGCAGCGCCCCGACTATTTGCAGCATGTTGGCCATGCTGGGGATGGCCAGCACGATCCCGATCTGGAACGAGGAGGCACCCAAGTACAGCAAATAACCCGTAAGGAACGGTCCTCCGAGCAGTTGAAACAAGATGATCGCCGGTATGCCTTCAAGCGTGGCGGCTGTCATGCCGCTACGGTAATGGGACGGCTTCCGGGTGCGCATGCGTTTTGCGAACAGCCTCATGATGAGTGCCTCTCTCCGTAGATAATTTGTGCAAGGTGCCAACAACTTCATCTTCAAAGGCGCAAGCCCATATGCTATAATAAGTGCGTATTTTCGCGAAAACGCTCGACTTCGAGTTGGAGGAAGCTCACATGAAATCTAAGGGATATTTGTTAGCGGGCCTGATTATATTTGCCGCATTTTTCGGCTCCAGCATCTTTTTTGAATCGCCGCTTCTGCTATACATCGCCAGCGCCATCCCGATTTTTATCGTCCCGTTTCTGCCGGACATCCGTACGAGCCAGCGGCTCAAGCCCGAACAGAAAGGTGTCGAAATCGTCAAGCTGATCAGCGGCGACGGCGGTCCGGAATGGCTGGTCGTGTCGTTTCGTCCCGGTACGGTGAACTGGAACCGCAGAACGCTTATCGTTCCGTTCGAACAAGCTCCGACCGTAGAGTCCCTACCTACTGACGACTATACTGCGGCATTGACCGTGCTCCAATATGACTTGCGGGTCCGCAAAGGAAGACAGGGCCGATTCGGCATCCTTCTTTCGAACTTATCGGAGAGAACCGCCGGAATGCCATTTACCGTAAACGAAGTAAACCGGCTCCTTATTCCGCTGAACGATATCGCCGAATCGATGCCGATGCCAATGCCTTCGTCCGCTGCCGTAACGTCGCATAGCGTCGAGCTGCAAGCGTAACGACTTAGCGACCGCAACTTTCTCTTTCGAACGGAGTCTGCCAGTTAAGATTTGATCTTCGAGCAAACCAAGGCCCGCCTGTGAAAAGGCGGGCTTTCTTATGTCCATCTATCGGCTTCCCGGATGCGTTCCCCGGCTGGAGCCTTCTCTCTTAATAACTCGCGGCTGCCTTCTGTATAACCGACTGCATCGGCAGATGATAAGGACACTGCTGCTGGCACAACGGTTTTTCCTTGCACGGCTCATAGTCGGCGCAGGATACGATCTTCTCTTTGTGCTTCTCGTAAAATCCGCTTCCTTTCGGAAGCAGTCCGAACTCGCTGCGAATGTTGCTGGAAATCATCACGTCCGGGATCGGAATGCCGATCGGGCACGAACAGTAGTTGCAGCGCCGGCAGTTATGCGTCCCGAGCCGCAAAGCAACACGCTCCAGCTCCTCGCGCTCCGCGTCCTCCACTTCCCGTTCCATCGCCGCGATATTCATTTTGACTTCCTGGGCGCTGACCATGCCCGAGATGATCACGTGGACGTCTTGACTGTACGGATAGCGAATCGCCTTCTCCACAGGCTGGATAAACCCGCCGGACAGCGGCTTCATCGCCACCTTGCCCATATCCCGCCGCGTCAGCTCCGGGATCAGCTCGTCCAGCGCGAACGGCTGCGCCAAATTCAGATGGAACAGCACCTGGTCGAACTGGTCTTTCCGAATCCACTTGGCCAGCAGCTCCGGACGATGTCCGGTTATCCCGATATGACGCACTTTCCCCGCCTTCTTCGCTTCCATAGCGGCCCGGTACGCCCCGTCCTCTTCCATCGCCGTCTTGAATTCATGCACATAGTTCACATAATGAATCTGCAGCAGATCGATAACGTCCGTCTTTAACCGTTCGAGACTTCGTTCGATCTCCGCTTTGGCCGTCGCATAGTCCCGCTTATTCGTTTTGGTCGCCAAAAAATATTCACTGCGGCGGTGCGAGATGCATTCGCCGATGATCTCTTCGCTGTTCCGGTAAGCGGCAGCCGTATCGATATAATTTATGCCGTGGTCCAAGGCGTAGTTCAGCGCCTCACGGGCCTGCTCCAGCGGAACCCCGGGCAAGTTCATCGCCCCGAATCCGAGCGACGACACCTGAAATCCGATTTTTCCGAATGTCCGATACCGCATAAGACTTCTCCTCTCTACAAGCTTAGCTACTATTAGTCCTTCGTATAGAAGTAGAAAGTTCCTCCTCATTGTAGCATACGGACTCAGCAGAGCGGCAGCGTTATTTTAAAAATCGTTCCTTCGCCGATCGTACTATCCACTTGAATATGTCCGCCGTGATTTTTAATAATCCGGTAACATACCGCAAGTCCTAATCCGGTGCCTTCGACCTTCGTCGTAAAAAACGGATCGAACAGCTTGGACTGCGTATGGTAATCCATCCCCGTTCCGTTATCCTCGACGCTGATCGCCACTTTGGCTCCTTGCTCCGCAGCGGAGATCCGAATGACGCCGCGTCCGCTCTGAGGGCTCTCGCCGACCGCGTCGAGCGAGTTTTTAATAATATTCAGCAGCGCCTGCTTCATCTGCTTGACGTCCACA
Organism: Paenibacillus oceani; assembly: GCF_014705615.1. Taxonomy (GTDB): domain Bacteria; phylum Bacillota; class Bacilli; order Paenibacillales; family NBRC-103111; genus Paenibacillus_AB; species Paenibacillus_AB oceani. The sequence goes on along the minus strand of NZ_JACXJA010000020.1, from coordinate 48,819 downwards.
CATACGGTCGTAGACGACGGCAGATCCTCTAGCAGAATATCGCAGCCTTTTAATATCGCTTCGCTTTCGAACAGCAGCGTAACTTCCTTCAGGAGATCGACGACTCGCACCTGCTTCTTATCCGGCGTCGAAGGCTTGGACGAATTCAAAAACTCGTAAATAATATCGTTGGCCCGGTCGATCTCTCCGATGACAATCCGTGCGTACTCGTCCTTGCCGAGCTGAGCCAGGTGCGGGCGCAGCAGTTGAATAAACCCGCGGATCGAGGTGAGCGGATTGCGGATCTCGTGGGCGATCGCCGCCGCGATTTTGCCGAGCATGGCCAGCTTGTCGTTCTGGTAGGCGGACTGCTCGATCTTTTTGAACTCCGTTATATCTTTCACGCTGATCAGAATATCCCCGTCCAGCTCTTCTCCGTATGTAGCGGTAACCAGATAATGCCGTCCGTTCTCATCGATTACCTCGTGGTATCGCAGCCGGTACAGGAACATTTCCCGATGCAGCTTGACGACGAGCCGCCGGAACGAACGGGACAGCCGAGAGTGGGCGGCGAGCCCAGGCAGATCAAGCCCAAGCAGCGTTTTGCGGGGCATGCCGAGAAACTTGGCCATCATCACATTAACGAACGATACGAATCCTTCGCTGTCGAATATAACAATTCCGCTGTCCATATGCTGTAAAACGTTTTCATATTTGCTTGCCACAGACTGGAACGAGTTATGCGTCTTGAACAGCAGATTGCGCAGCTCTTCGAGCACTTGCTCGTTGCTGTGGACATGACGGAACTGGAACCGGTAATGAGCGAACAGCTCCATCAGGAAGACGAACGACAACCGGTAATAGCGCAATGCCTCCTCCGGCTCTGCGCTTGCCGCCAAAATATGCATGCTTTGCTCATGCAGAAGGACGAGCTCTTCGGGTCCGATCGACTGCAGAGCTTCTCCGAGTGCAACCGCCGGATGGTGGGAGCCGCTGCTTCCGTCCTGAAAGTACTGGTTCAAGGCTCGTACATATTGCTTTCTCAATTCAGACATAAGTACACCCCGCACCCAATTGGTATATACCGCAAGCCTCGCGAGCAGCGCTCCCCCGGCGAACTACCAGTATCATAGTGTGTTTTTCCATATGTCGTCAATCGCAAATAAGCACTAATAAATGGGAACGATGTCGAAAAAAAGAAAAACGTTCTGCAGTCCCTCTATCCGGGATGTTACAGAACGTTTTTGCAACAAAAGTCGACAAAATGCTGCCCCAAGCTGTATCCGTTTCCGAGCTTTTGCGCTAGTCGCCCCGGTTGTTATCGTCGGATCGGGAGGAGTCGCCTCTTCGATTTCCGTCATCTCGTCCAGGATAGCCGCCTTGCTTATTCCGCTCTTCTTCTTTTCGTTTCTCCTCTTCTTTCTTTTTCTGCTCTTCCTGCTTGCGCTTCTCTTCTTCTTTCTTCTTCAGTTCTTCCTGCTTGCGGTTCTCTTCTTCCTTCTTCTTCTGCTCTTCCTGTTTGCGCTTTTCTTCTTCTTTTTTCTTCAGTTCTTCCTGCTTGCGTTTCTCTTCTTCTTTCTTCTTCTGCTCTTCCTGTTTGCGCTTTTCTTCTTCTTTTTTCTTCTGCTCTTCCTGCTTGCGCTTCTCTTCTTCTTTCTTCCTGTCGTCCTGTTCGCGGCTGCTGCCCGTATTGCCGTTTACACCGGCTGGGATCGTTCCCGGCTTCAGACCGGCTGTAGGCGTTTTGTTGCCGTTGTTCGAGTTGTTGCCGCTATTGCTGCCCGGACGATTGTTCAAATTATTCCGGCCGTTCCGGTCATCATCGTCATCGTCATCATCGTCGTCTCGATCTCTGTCATTTTTGTTTGTCTTATCGTTTTTATTGTCGTTTTTGTTATCGTTTTTGGAGGAAGAGGTATTCGGCTTCGACGATTTTTTGTCGTCATCCTTGTCGGATTTGCCTTTTTCCGCAAGCTTTTCTTTCACCTTCTGATCGAGTTGGCCGCTTTTCTCGGCTTCCAGCAGCTTGGAGAGCGTTTCTTTTTTCGGCACTTCTTTTGTATCGATCAGTTTGTTCAAGCCACCCGCCTCTTGAGCGAGTTTACGTACGGAGTCCTCTTTAAGCCGATTCAAGTTGACGTCGTTTCCGTTGTCCTTCGCACTCAAGTAGACGGCATACTTGCCGGCCGACACACCTTTGGACAGCGCCTCCTCGCGGATGGTCGGGGGAGTGACGAAACTGGCGACCTGAATATTGGAGGCGGTTTGGGGATGCTGCTGCTCGATATGCTTCGTTACGGTTGCTTGAACGATCTGACTGAGGCTCGATTCGTCCACTTTCGCTTCTTCGTACACTTTTGTGCTGGAGATGATGACGTCCCCTTCTTCATCTTTAAAATACCCCTCTTGCTCGACCCGCTGCATCAATGTTTCCGTAGCCGTGACCAGCGGCTTTCCGGTCAGCAGCAAGTCTTCCAGCAGCTTGATGCCTTCGTCGTTAAGTCCTCTCGCTTCCTGCACCTCGTTATCCTTGTCGATGCCGAATTCGACGCTCGGGTTAATATCCAGCGTCACATAGGCGACGATTGGCTTAACGCCTTCCAATTTGCCCCCTAGTCCGGTAAATAGAACGATACAAAACAGAACAGCGGCGGTCAGCGCGAACGTTATGGACCATACAGGCCGCTTCAGACGAATTGGAGGAGTGGAGAACAAAATTTCTTCCCCGACCTGGCAAACGCGTCCCGAACGGGGAATTTTCTTGAATTGACCGTCGGGCGTCATTACGACGACATCCGAGTCGGTCATTTCCATCACGATGCCTCTATGCATGTCCTTACTCCTCTCCTGGTTGATCTTCGGGGATATTCAAGTAATGTTTCAAATAAGGATACGAGCCGTTCGTGATCAGGGCTACCGCTATGATGAATTTGCGGTTTCGTTCCAGGGTCTTGCGCGATACCTCCACTTTCTCCAGCAACTCCTTAATCGGCAGCATTTTCTTCGTCTGCACGATCGACATCATGACCTGATCCCGCGCCAATAACGCCCCGATGGCGAATAAAGCTTCTCTGGAATCGCTATGCTTGGGAGAAGCGTCCACAAGGTCGTTAAAGGAAATTCCGAATTCCTGCAGGCAGCGGTTGAAGTCAACGATTTCGCTTCGGCGTTCTTCGATTGTTTTTTCTTTCTCGTAATGCTCGATCGCCTGGTGAATCTCCACCGGGTTGACGATGCTGTCTTCATCATCCTCCACTTCGAAGGAGCTATACGGGATTTGTCCCGTAAAGCGCGTTTCTTTACGCACATGATCGATCAGCCGGCGTCGCATCACCGTCTCCGCAAAGCTCAAAAAAGACCTTCCCGACTCCGGGGAAAACTGATTGATCGCCTCATTGAAGGCGCCAAGCGCTATGCTGAACTCGTCGTCCCGGGACGGATCTATATATCGCTTGCAGAAGCGGCTTGTCACTTTAGCTACATAAGGCTGATAATCGGTTATGAACTGATTCCGGAGTCGGATGTTTCCTTCCTGGATTAGCTTGACTTTATGCTCCGGAGTTTCGGCTATATCGGAAGAGTCGTGAGACTGGCGTTTTCCCAGAAATTTCTTGAATAAGACCAGCAGCAAACGTTCCACCTCACACTACATGTTTCGAGTTGCTCCCCCAAGATATGGGGGTCATCCCAACCCGATGGTTGTTATTATAACACACAAATTTATGCAGAAAGAAGCGATCGGGCAGAGAAACGGCGTTATCCCACAAATTGGCATCCAGCAATTAGCAATCCGCCTCGTCTGCGGGCACAAAAAAACGCCCCCGTTAAAGGGACGTTTATCGCTTCAGTCCCGCCCTTGTCCGGCGGAGAACGCTTTTTTCTGAAATTTATTGCGCCGTTCGTTCAAGGCTGTCAGCCGCCTCTTCAATTGCTGCTCCCATTCGTCGTCCTTCAGCAATTTGGCGACGGTGAGCAGATCAAGCGCCATATCAATTTGCCGGTTCACCACATCCAGAGGTTCTTCGGCCTCGCTGTTGATACAGTTATCGTACAAGCCGGCTTCCGTCTTGTCTTCGACGTAGTCCTGGAAATCGACTTCCGCCGCCCCGTCGCCGTGCGCATACTCCGCCAATATCTCGTACTCGCTCTCCACCATATAATGCACCTCGATCCGGTGACATACCGGACAAAACAGCAATGGGACGTTATGAATATGCGTCTCGATGTGACGCAGCGTGCCTTTCGTGCCGATCATCCCGGCTCCGCAGCAATAACTCATCGACCTGCCTCCTCTTTATTCCCGGCCGCGAACGAAACCTTATCTATTGCGACATGCTTATGCAAGCAACGGTAAGAAATACGATCTTAACTTATTCGCCTCAGAGGCCGGAAATTCCTTTTCGCCCCTGGACCATTATTAGGAAAGCTGCCAATCATAACCCGGTTGCCGTTGCCGAGTGCAGTGCCATGGTGCACGATAAGGGTACGATAAGGCCTATAAACCGCTTTCTTGAGCCAGATCCTGGCCAAAGACGCTGAACTGTAATGCGCATGGACTCTTGCATAGACTCTATTATGCAAACTCGATCGGTGAACAGCTCTCAGCGAAGTCGAGCGGTTTCTTGTCGCATAGCGGCAGTCGGCCGACCGCAATAAGAGTCTCCGGCACCCTCTATTTTCGGCCTTTTCGCGAAACCAAGGTGAATAAAGGCGGTTTGCACCCCTTATTTTCAACCAGTTGATCGGATCTGCACCTTTTTGCCGATTTTAAGAGTCTCAAACCGTCCTTATTATCCCATTCAGACGGGTTTTGGACAAAATAAGGGCTGCGAACCGCACTTATACGTTGTATGACCATGTCCGGCCGCCCGTCTCGGCTCGTTATAACGCTATAGTGAGCTTTAACAGCCATCAATAACGACATTAAAAAAGACGCTTCGCCCTGCCGGATTGTTGCACCGACGGGACTTGCGTCTGTTGAGCAGGCTATATGCGTCTTGCCGCAGCGTTTTACGAATCCGCCTTAGCCGTAAGTTTCCGTGTACTTCTCCGCGCTCCACAGCTTGTCTGCTTCGGAAGCGTCGTTCATCTCCACCACGATCATCCAGCCGTCCGAGTACGGGGATTTGTTAACATTCTCGGGAGCGTCTTCGAGCGCGCCGTTTACTTCCACTACTTTACCCGTTACCGGAGAATACAACTCGGATACGGTTTTCACCGATTCTACGCTGCCGAACGGCTCGCCGAATTCAACGGAGTCTCCTACTTTCGGCAATTCGACGAACACGATGTCGCCCAATTCGCTTTGCGCGAAATCGGTAATGCCGATCGTCATCCGATTGCCTTCGATTTTAGCCCACTCGTGCTCTTCACTGTACTTCAACTCTGCTGGTACGTTCATTGTACGATCCCTCCCGAGGATATTCCGGGTTGTCCTTGTCGGCCCACCCGATCGGTTCGCTACTACGCTTCCTTAGGCCCCAAAATTTTATGAAGCCGCTGCTCGACCATACCGATCGCTTTCTCGCCGGCGCCGTAAAACCGCATCTGGCCTTCCGCGTCGAACAAATAATAAGCCGGCACAAATTCGTTCTGGAACGAATCGGTAACCGCATGATCGTTGTCGATGGCGATCGGATGTTTCATCTCATACTGCTTGATCGTTTCTTTGACCGAGTCCAGATCGGTATCCTTCTCGGAACGGGGCATATGGATGCCGAGGAGCTGCAGGTTGTACTGCTCCCCGTACTTCTCCCGCCATTCGTTCAGCAGCGGCAAGCTTTCTTTGCACATGTAACAGCTGACCGCCCAGAAGTGAACAAGTACAGGCTTTCCTTTAAACTGGTCTTTATTCAGTTCGCCGTTCACCCACTCCGTAATTCCGTGCAGATCGGGCATCGGCTCGCGCAAACGCAAAGGCATATCGGTTCCCTCCTCGGATGGTAAATGGTCGTGTTCCCTCAGCAATTGGCAAATGCTGCGAAAAAGCCCCCCACCTGCAGCTTGCAGACAGGGGGGCTTCCCTTATGTTCCGATAACGTCCTGGACGATTACTTCGCAGTCAGATGCTTCTGACCCGGTTTCCAGTTAGCCGGGCACAATCCGCCGGATTGGAGCGCTTGAAGCACCCGGATCGTTTCATCCACGCTGCGGCCTACGTCCAGATGGTTAACCACTTGATATTTCAATTCGCCTTCCGGATCGATGATGAACAATCCGCGAAGCGCGATGCCTTCTTCTTCGATCAATACGCCATAGTCGCGGGCAACCGTCTTCGTGAAGTCAGCTGCAAGTGGGTAGTTCAAACGGCCGAGACCGTTCATGTCACGCGGAGTGTTGAGCCAAGCGCGGTGAGAATGCTTGCTGTCCGTGCTGACGCCGAGGATTTCCGCATCCAGGTCGTCGAACAGTTCTTTGGCGTCGCTCATTGCAATAATTTCGGTCGGGCATACGAATGTAAAGTCGAGCGGGTAGAAAAACAACACCAGCCATTTGCCTTTATAGTCGTTAAGCGATACTTTACCGAATTCTTCTCCGTTGCCAAGCGCCGTTTCCATTTCGAAATAAGGTGCTTTCTTGCCAACCAAACGATCTGCCATGAGACGCTTACCTCCTTATAATTCCGTATTTTCCGTCTGCCTGACGCAGCCGGGAACCGGTATGAATTCCTGCTTGTATGGGAGCCTTGTCCAGGCCCACTTGTAAAATCGTATCATCCTGATTAGTGAAAGTCAATATCGATAATGAGTACTTGTTTAAATTTATTATAAACTTTGACGATCCGATGGCAAAAGCGAAAAGAGCTCTTAAACGAAGCCATCTCCACGTCGGAATGCCCTTGCGCAAGCGGTAGCTTTTTCTGCGCCAGAAAGTACTCCGTTTCGCTAAAAAAACTCCGGGAATCGCAACAGCGACAGCCCGGAGCCTCCGTACATCGTTTATTCGAATTAACGCTTCATCGCTGCAATGATCAGGTCGCCCATCGCTGTCGTGCCGATCGCCTTGCTCTTGTCGACGGCTATGTCGCCGGTACGGTGGCCCGCGTCCAGCACGTCTTTCACCGCGTTCTCGATAACGTCTCCCGCTTCCTGGTAGTTAAAGGACAGCTTGAACATCAGCGCGACGGACAGAATGGTCGCAATCGGGTTCGCGATGCCTTGGCCGGCGATGTCCGGCGCAGAACCGTGTACCGGCTCGTACAAGCCGAAGCTTCCTTCGCCGAGGGACGCCGACGACAGCATGCCGATCGATCCGGTCAGCATCGCCGCTTCGTCGCTCAGGATATCGCCGAACATGTTCTCAGTGACGATCACGTCAAAGCTGGACGGACGGCGCAGCAATTGCATCGCGCAGTTGTCGACGAGCACGTGCTCCAGCTCAACGTCCGGATACTCAGGAGCGATCCGGATCACCGTTTCCCTCCACAGGCGCGACGTTTCGAGGACGTTCGCCTTATCGACCGAGCAAAGCTTTTTACGGCGTTTTTGGGCGATTTGGAACCCTTGGTGCACGATGCGCTCGATTTCTTTTACATTATATACGCAAGTGTCCACCGCTTCCTGGCCGTTGTCGCTGTCACGGCGGAACTTCTCTCCGAAGTAGATGCCACCCGTCAGCTCACGCACGACGATCAGATCGGTGCCTTCCAGCACTTCCGGCTTCAGCGTCGAAGCTTCCTTCAAGCAGTCGAAAATAACGGCCGGACGGATGTTCGAGAACAGGCCAAGCGCCTTGCGGATGCCGAGCAGTCCGGTCTCCGGGCGGGTTTCCTTCGGATTGCTGTCCCATTTCGGTCCGCCAACGGCGCCAAGCAGCACTGCATCGGCGCGCTTGCATTTGTCGAGTGCGTCCTGCGGGAGCGGAGTGCCGGTCTCGTCGATCGCGATGCCGCCGAACAGGGCGCTTTCCGTCTCGAATTTGTACCCGAACAGCTCCTCGGTTTTTCTTAATACTTTTACCGCTTCGGCAATTACTTCAGGCCCGATGCCGTCGCCGGGAAGAATCGCGATTTTTTTCGTTTCTGCCATGGGGGAGGTCACTCCTAATTAGGGATTATAATCTCGGACTATCTTTTTACGCATACTATCATTTTCACACATTTCCCCCGTAATGACAAAGATATAAAATCTATCGGCGTTATAGGAGAACGCAATAACTATAACAGATTCGACATAGGAACGGGGGAATACCAGCAGGATTTATTTCCCCGACTATGCTATTCTATTGCTATACGATTAGAAGCCGCACCTGCTGCAAGCCGCCGCACAAGGTCCGAACCGGACAAGCGCCGCTTGACTGGCCCGGAACGATCACTCCACCTAAGGGGCAACCTGTCATGAATCCGAATATTCAACAATTCAAAGCCGAATTTTTTAAAGCGCTGGCCCATCCGATGCGCATCCGTATTCTGGAAGTGCTTTGCGAGGGGGACAAAACCGTCAATGAGCTGCAGACGATTCTCGGTTCCGAAGGATCGGCCGTATCGCAGCAGCTGGCCGTGCTGCGCAATAAAAACGTCGTGTACGGCATAAAGGAAGGGACCTCGGTCATATACTCTTTGCGCGACCCCTTAATTCGAGATTTACTCGCTGTGACGAAGCAAATCTTCGATAACCATCTGGTCGATGCCATTTCCTTGCTCGAAGTCATCCGAAATGAACCGTAACCGGCTGAAAACCGGCCGATTCGGAAGTTGACGGAATCGGCTCGGCGGCTTAGTATAGTGCATATATTCAAATAATCAAATATTTAAAGAAAAGAAGGTTTGCACATGATACGGTCCGGCCGATTCGCCCGTTACGACGCCGCGGCTTTCCGGAAAGACCTCGTCTCCGGTATTCTTGTAGGGATTATTGCCATTCCGCTCGGAATGGCTTTTGCTATTGCCTCGGGCGTCAAACCCGAGTACGGGATTTATACGACGATCGTCGCAGGCGTCCTGATCTCTTTGTTCGGCGGCTCGCGTTTCCAGATCGGAGGACCTACAGGCGCCTTTATTCCGATCTTGTTCGCCATCGTGATGCAGCACGGCTACGAGGACCTGCTGATCGCCGGATTGATGGCGGGCGTCCTGCTCGTTCTCATGGGCCTGCTGCGGCTCGGCTCGCTGATCAAGTTCATTCCCCGCCCGGTCACGATCGGGTTTACTTCCGGCATCGCAGTTATTATTTTCAGCGGCCAGATCCCCAGCTTTCTTGGCCTGAAGGATGTGCAGAGGCACGAATTTTTCGGGGCGAATATGAAAGAAATTTTTCTACATCTGTCTACCCTTAACTTCTACAGCGTCGCTCTGGCTGCTATCGGCCTGGCGGTCATTCTCATCTCGCCCCGGCTATGGCCAAAAGTTCCCGGCTCGCTGATCAGCCTTCTCGTAACGAGTGTGATCGCATACGTGTTCTTCCGGGATCAGGTCGCTACGATCGGCTCGGCATACGGCCAGATTTCGGGCTCACTGCCCAGCGTTCATGTTCCTGCCCTGACTTGGGACAAAATAAGAGAGCTGGCCGGACCAGCGTTTGTGATCGCCATGCTTGGCAGCATCGAATCGCTGCTCTCCGCCGTAGTAGCGGACGGAATGACCGGAAGCCGCCATAACAGCAACCGGGAGCTGATCGGCCAAGGCATCGCCAACATCGTCACGCCGCTGTTCGGAGGCATCCCTGCCACCGGGGCGATCGCCCGCACGGCCACCAACGTTCGTACCGGCGCCGTCACGCCGATGTCCGGCATCATACACGGCGTCTTTGTCCTCGTCGTGCTTCTCGCTCTCGCTCCGCTGGCGTCCCATATTCCGCTGGCCGCGATGGCCCCGATTCTGATGATGGTCGCTTGGAACATGAGCGAGCGCAAAGAATTCGGCCGTATCCTGACGAGCCGCACGAGCGATTCGCTTGTCCTGCTTCTTACGTTTCTGCTCACGGTCTGGACCGACTTGACGACGGCCGTCGGCATCGGTATTTTGCTGGCTCTGCTGCTGTTCGTCAAAAGGATGGGCGAGATGCTTACTGTAGCGAAAGTGCTGCCCGATCCGAAAATTCCGCAGTCCCCAGTGAGCGCGTCGATTGCGGCGGAAGGGCACGGTTGTCCGCAAATCGAAATCTATACGATCGAAGGCCCGTTATTTTTCGGAGCGGCCAATATGTTCGAGAAATCCATTATGGACACCATCCATGACCGGCCGAACGTGCTGGTGTTGCGGATGGGCGACGTTCCTTTCATGGATACGACCGGGGAATCGAACCTTGCGAGCCTTGTCGAACATTTCGCCAAATTCGGCGGTACCGTCCTTGTCGCGGAAATTCGCACGCAGCCTATGGAAGTGATCCGGAGAACCGGATTGTACGAAACGATAGGCGAGGAGCGGTTTTTCGACCATACCGGAGACGCGATCCGTTACGCGCTTACGTATCTGGACAAGAAACAATGCTTGAGCTGCAAGCAGGCCGCCTTCCGCGAGTGCGCCGGACTGTCGCAAGCCGTTCCTTCGCCCGACCCGGGAGCTGCCCAGCCTTCGTCCGCCGGCGTCTCGGGATAATCACCTCTCCCTTCCTGAATTGGACCAAAAGTCGAACCTTGACAAAAAAAATAGAAACCACTTTCAAAATCGGGTACAATAGTTGTATGCGAAAGGAAGGGAGAACCCTTATGAATTACACATTTTCCAGTTTTACCGACGGCCTGAAATCGTCCGCGGTACGTGAAATTTTGAAGCTGACCCAAGGAAACGCGGTCATTTCGCTGGCCGGAGGGCTCCCCGCGGAGGACCACTTCCCGATCGAAGCCGTCAAGGAAGCATTCGAGCGCGTCTTCCAGCATGGAGGCAAAAGCTCGCTGCAATATGGACTTACCGAAGGCTACACTCCGCTGCGCGAAGAGATTTGCAAGCGAATGGCCGGCAAAGGCGTTCACGTTAAGCCGGAGAACATGCTGATCACGACAGGCTCGCAGCAGGCCATTTATTTGCTTACGCGCATTTACTTAAGCGCAGGCGATGTCATTTTGGTTGAAAATCCGACTTATCTGGCTGCGCTGCAAATCTTCAAAGCTAGCGGCGTACAGGTGATCGGCGTCGAAGCCGATAATGACGGCATGCTGATGGAAGATCTCGAAGCGAAGCTGAAGCAATACCGCCCCAAAATGGTATATGTCACGCCAACCTTCGCCAATCCGACCGGCAAAGTATGGAGCGTCGAACGCCGCAAAGGACTGCTCGCGCTCTGTAAGCCGAACAATGTGCTGATTCTTGAAGACGATCCTTACGGAGAGATCCAGTTCGACCCGAACGCCAACTATCCGTCGATCATGTCGCTCGACGAGCATCCCGAGGACAGCGCCGTGCTGTATACGAGCACGTTCTCCAAGACGGTCGTGCCTGCGCTTCGGACCGGCTGGATCGTCGGAGATTCGCATGTGATCGCTCAGATGGCCAAAGCCAAGCAAGCGGTCGATCTTCATTCCAGCACGCTCGACCAGCAGGCGCTCTACCAGTTGCTGGCGAACTTCGATCTGGATGCCCACATCCGGACGATCCGCAGCGAATACGGCCGCCGGATGGAGCTGATGAAATCGCTGCTCCAGGACAGCCGGTTCTCCGATCTGCGTTGGAGCGAGCCGCAGGGCGGCATGTTCTTCTGGGTCGAACTGCCTGAAGGAATCGACGCTTCGGAGCTCCTTAAAAAAGCGGTCGAGAAAGGCGTCGCATTCGTACCCGGAGTTGACTTCTATGCGGAGAACCCTCGCCGCAACACGATGCGCCTGAACTTTACACACACGGACAGTGCCAATATGAAGCTCGGTCTGAACCGCCTTGCCGAAGCATTGGACGCTTACAAGCAGAACGTATAAACCCGGGACCGGCTCGAAAACGCCGGATGATGAGCAGCCCGCCTTCTCCTTGACGGAGAAGGCGGGCTGTTTGGTTTGACTTTGTCGGGCGCGAGTGAATAATTATTGCCAACTCGGCCATATTACGGACATAACGGCAACCTGTCCGGATGCCAGCTTTGCTCCGCAAAGCTCAGCTTATGCTTACGATGCCAGCTTTGCTCCGCAAAGCTCAGCTTATGCTTACGATGCCAGCTTTGCTCCGCAAAGCTCTTAAGAGAGAAGGCGATGAGAATCGACAACAAATCCGTCTCCGCCATCCTGCTATTTTTCCTGTTTATGGGCAGCGTGGGCTTCATGAACCACGTTCTCGTCATTCCCGCCATCCTCGATATCGCCGGGCGCGACGCCTGGACGACCGTACTGATGGGGTTCGTCGTTCTGGCTCTCTGGACGCTGCTCCCCGCCCTGGTGATCCGGAAGATGAACGGCAAGCCGCTGAATGAGTGGCTGCGCGATCAGACAGGTCCGCTCGGGTCCAAGCTTATTTTGACGCTGCCCTTTGTCGCGTTAATCGGGAGTGTGGCGGTGACTTTGTTTGATACTTTAACTTGGACGCGGACCAATTATTTGCCCGAAACTCCGTTGGTTGTTACCGGCTCGGTATTCATGCTTCTATGTTTGGCCGCCGCGGCCTCCGGCTTATCCGCTATCACGCTGGCCAACGGCATTTTGCTGCCATTCGTCATCCTGTTCGGACTATTCGTGATGACTGCCAACATTCCCGATAAACATTACGACCTACTCATTCCGGTATTCGAAAAAGGTCCCGTTCCGGCGATCACCGCGATTCCGTTATTCGGCGCCGGTTATGTCGAGCTTGTGCTGATCGTTCTGCTGCAGCATCGGCTGAAACGTCCGGTCGGAGCGAAGTGGCTGCTGCTGATCGGCTTCGTCCTGGCCGGCCTGACGCTTGGGCCGATCATGGGCGCCATCTCCGAGTTCGGTCCGGCCGAAGCTGCCAAGCAGCGTTACCCCGCCTACGAGCAGTGGCGGCTTGTACAAATCGGTAAATATATCGAGCATGTCGACTTTTTATCGATCTACCAGTGGATGACCGGCGCATTTATCCGAATCTCCTTATCGCTGTATTTACTCGGCCAGCTCTCCGGTCTTCGCTCAGAGCGAAAGAAAACGTGGCTGCTGCTGCTGATTGGCGCCGCTGCCGTCATTTTCGCTATCAGCCCGATCAGCGACGCCTCCTTTTATTACGCGCTGAGCCGCTGCTGGCTGCCGGCCTCCTTTGGGATTCTGCTAGTTTTCTCTTTGGCCGTGACCGTTGCATCATGGCTCCATACGGACAGAGGAAGGAGTAAACGATCCGATGCCTGATTCGACTTACGAAGCCAAGTTCCGCCAATGGTTTGAAAACTGCGCCGACGTCATCATCCAGCCGGTATCCGCCGGTACCGCTCCGGGCAGCCCCGGCTATGTGCTGCTCTATTGCGACGGGCTGTGCGATATGAACCGGATCGATCAGACCGTAATGCCGGCATTGCTCAACGGCTTCCATCCTTCCTTGGGTGCGGACGGACTCCATATTCCGGGCCTGCGCAGCAACCCGATCGAGGACCCCGGCAATATCGAGGCTATATCCCAACTCGTGTTCAAAGGACGTCTGCTGATCGCCTTCGAGGAAACGGGCCGACTGATCGACGTGGAAATTTGCAGCAGTCCCGAACGCCGCCCAGAAGAACCGAACATGGAAATGTCCGTGCTTGGCCCGCGCGACGGCTTTACCGAGCATATGGCGACCAATGCGGCGCTTATCCGCAAAAGGCTGCGATCCCGTCAATTGTTCTACGAAACTTATCGGCTCGGCACCCAAAGCGCAACCGGGATCGGCCTCTTTTATTTGTCCGACCGCGTAGAGCGGGAATGCTTGGAGCAAATTCGCAGCAGGCTGCAAGCGGCAACACCGGAAATCGTCATCAGCGCCTCCCAGCTCGAGGAAATACTCGGCGACTCGCCGTTTGCCGTTTTTCCGCTGTTCAACTATACGGGCAGACCGGACTTTGCGATCAGCTGCATGATGCGCGGCAGAGTCATCGTGCTGATGGAAAACATCCCGCTTGCGCTGATTGCTCCCTCCAACCTGCTGCATATGCTGAAAAGTCCCGAAGATGCCCAGTTCGGATTCCTGATGGTTTCGTTCGGGCGCCTTCTCCGGCTGGTCGGGCTCGTATCCGCCGTATTTCTGCCCGGTTTCTGGATCGCTCTCGTCCAATACAATCACGACCAGCTCCCGTTCCCGCTGCTTGCTACGATCACCGTATCCCGCAACGGAATTCCGCTGTCCGCCCCGCTCGAGATGGCGCTTATGCTTCTGCTGCTGGAGCTGTTCCGGGAGGCCGGAGTACGTCTGCCCAAAACCGTCGGGCAAACGTTAACCGTAGTAGGAGGACTGATCATCGGCGAAGCGTCGATCCGTGCCGGCCTCGTCTCGCCGTCGATGGTCGTGGTAGGCTCGATTACCGCCGTAGCTACGTCCGCGCTTGTTAACCAGAAGCTGAGCGGCACGGTCAGCGTCCTACGCCTGTATGTGTTTCTCGTCTCTTCCCTGCTCGGCATGTTCGGCTTTATCCTCAGCATTTTGTCGCTCGTGTTGTATCTGGTCCGTCTGCAGTCGTTCGGACTCCCTTACTTGTGGCCGGTCAGTCCCTTATCCCTGGGCGACTTTCTGCAGGGTGTCATCCGGGTCCCTTGGAAGTACATTACTCCATATTTTCAAAAGAAGAAACGGACGGACCCGAAATCCGGAGCGGGGAGAGATCCGGTATGAGACCACCTGCGCGGAGCCGAATCCGGCGCCCGCTGCTCTTCCTGCAAGCCGTCTTGCTTCTGCTACTGAGCGGCTGCTGGGACGCCAAAGAAATCCAGGACGTCGCTTACGTTTCGGCTATCGGAGTCGATTACGAGGATCAGCTATACCGGGTCTACGTCCAGTTGATCAGCTTCGGCAATGTGGCCAAAACAGAGGGTGCGACCGTCGGTACCGCCCAGAAGGCGCCGATCTGGGTCGGAACGGGAGTCGGACAGTCGTTGAACGAGGCGTTTTTCGACCTGTACGGCACGTCCCAGCTCCGATTGTTCTGGGGCCACGTCACGTCGCTTGTATACAGTGAGCGATTTATCCGGAAAGGGCTGAACGAACTGATCGATCTGGTCAACCGGTACCGCGAGATCCGGTATACGAAATGGGTGTTCGGTACAAGCGAACCAATCGATAAGCTGTTCGCCACTTCTCCACTGTTCAACCTGACGCCGCTCAGCTCGATTCTTCATCAGCCCGGAGAGCCGTTCAGGCAAAATTCGGTGGTCGTTCCGCTTCAGTCCCAGCGGTTCATCTCGTTATTCAATGAACCGGCCGAGACGGTTCTGCTGCCGAGACTGGAGCTGCACAAAGGCAATTGGAAAATGGAACAAAAACCGCTCGGTATGCTGCGCATGCATGGAGCCTTTGCCTTTGCGGGCGGAAAATTCGTTGGCACCGTGCAGCACGAAAGCTTTACCGGCTTGCGGTGGCTTCACCCGGAGACGATCCGCACTCCCCTTCATGTGTACAAAAACGGAGAGCTTGTCGCCGCCCTTGTCATGAACAAGCCGAAGCCGCGGCTGGAATGCTCGGCCCGGCCGTCCGAAGGCCAGGTAAAATGCCGGCTTCGCTTAACCGTTCACGGTTCGATCAACGAGTTGTCTGCCGATATCGGCCTCTCTGCCCTCGAACACGAAGCGGCGGCTGCTATCGAGAACCAGATTCGCGATGCTTATCAGGCAGGAGTGAAACAAAAGCTCGATCTGCTCCAGATCGGGAACACGCTGTACAAAAAACAGCCCGCCCAATGGCACGAGCTGTTCGCGGACCAATTCCCGTTGAACGAGCAGTCGCTCGAATCGATTCAAGTACAAGCCCATATTTTATTCACCGGCAAATATAAAAATCAGGCAGCCCGCTGAATGAAGCGAAGGCTGCCTCTGTTTTTCCGGTCAGACGTTGTTTTCCACAAACTCAATCCGGTTGCCGAACGGGGCCCGGATATGGAAGCGGGTCTTGCCGGCAATGGGCTCATCCTCGTTAGCGCTAATTCCTGCCTCCTCCAGCCTGCTGCGAAGCTCCCCGATTCCGTGTACTTCGAAGGCGGGATGCGCCTTGGAGGCCGGAACAAAATCGTCCTGCACGCCAATATGCAGCTCATGCACCCCGCAGCGAAACCATACGCCTCCCCGCTTGCGGAGATTTTCCGGCTTCGGGATCTCCTCCATACCGAGCAGGCTGCCAAAAAAGCTTCGCGCTTCTTCCTCGCTTCCTCTCGGTGCGGCTAATTGGACATGATCGATTCCTGCGTAGCGATATGACATGGACTATCCCTCCTTAGTAGTTCCATCTAATGAAACCATATTTTATACAGTGGGACTTCCTTAATAGTATATTACCAGCTTCGATTGGATTTGTCATCCAAATTCGGGCGCCAGTAAACTGTACCATACGGAAAAAACCGTCACCCAGCACATTCGCGCTGTATGACGGTTTCGTTGCCTATTCCTTGAGCCCGGCGGCGATCTCAGCGATCACGCCGTTACTTCACAATCACTTTCAAAGTAGCCGTCTTGCCGCCGAATTTGGCTGTGATGGTAGCCGTTCCTTTGGCATAAGCCGTGATGGCTCCGTCCTTGACGTCTGCCGTTGCGTCACGCGAGCTTTTCCACTCGGCTTTGCCGGCTACGTCTACATCAAGCCCGTCGCGATAAGTCGCCGTCAAATTGACCCGCTTCGTCTCTCCGACCTTCATCTCGATCGTTTTGACGTTCGTTTTTAAATATTTCAAGCTGTCTACTTCGATCGGAATCGATACCGTCTTGCTGCCGTATTTGGCAGTGATCGTCGTTTTCCCGTAGCTGACTGCGCTAACGAGGCCCGTATGGTTTACGTCGGCGATCTTGTAAGAGCGTGTCGTCCATTCCGCTTCACCGGTTACGTCGCGCGTCGAGCCATCGGAGAACGTCGCAGTCAAACTTAACTGCTCGTTTTGACCCGATCTCAGCTCGGCCGATTTCTTGTTCAGGGTCAGCTTCTGGGCAGTGTCGATTTCGACCGGAATGGTAATTACCTTCGCTCCGTACTTGGCCGTCACCGTTACCCTGCCGCTATCGAACGCTGTAATCAGACCGTTATATACGTCCGCTACCTTGGCGGAAGAAACGGACCATACCGCTTTATTCGTAACGTCCTCCGTTGTACCGTTGCCGTAAGTTGCCGTCAAACCGACTTGCAAATTATCGCCTTTGCGCATTACGACGCTCCGGTGAGTCGGCATCAGCCGGTCGGCCAGCTCCACTTGTACGGAGATCGTAACCGTCTTCTCTCCGACCTTGGCCGTAATCGTCGATTTGCCGCTTCCGACCGCGGTCACGTATCCGCCGGACACTTCAGCGACGCTCGAGGATGATGAGCTCCAGGCCGCCTCGCTTGTCGAATCTTTGGAAGTGCCGTCCTTGTATTTGGTCGTGAGAAGGATTTGCTTGCCTTCCCCTTCCTTCAGGTAGATCGTTTTCTCGTTAGCGGTGAGGGATTCCATCGCTCCGACGCTGACCGTAATTTTGATCGTCTTCTTGCCATACTTCGCCGTAATGACCGCTTCCCCGCGATCGACCGCGCGGATTATGCCGTCGTCGGCCGTTGCGATCGACTCGTTGCTGGAAATCCATTCGGCCTTGGACGTGACGTCTTCCGTATTGTCATCTTCGTAAGTAGCCGTCAGCTTGATTTCCGCCGTATAGCCCGGTTGGAGCTCCACTTTCACCTTATCCGCTTCAAGCTTGGAAGCAGGGTCTACAGAAACCGGAATCGTAATGATTTTATCTCCGTACTTCGCCGTAACTTTCGTTTCCCCGGAGCTGATCGCTTTAACGATCCCTTTGGATTCGAGAACTGCTACCGCTTGATCCTCCGAGCTCCACTCTGCGGAATCGGTGATGATCTCGCTGGTGCCGTTTGCATAATAAGCTTTCAGCTCCAGCTTCGGAGCCGCTTCCCCTTTGCGCAGCGACAACGATTTTTTGTCCAGCTCCAGCTTTCTGGCTATGCCTACGTCTACTGCGGCGGTAACGGTTTTGGAACCGTAAGTGGCAGAGATCGTCGCTTGGCCGACCTTATAGGCCCGGATCTGACCGTCCACAACATCGGCCACGTCGGCATTGTCCGAAGACCATTCCGCCAGATTGGTAACGTCCACTGATGCTCCGCCGTCTGCAAACGTTGCTTTTAGCGTCAGATTATCCGTGCCGCCCACTTTCAGGAATATATCGCTTTTGCTCAGCGTCAAGTTTTTCGCCAGCTCTACATTCACGGTCACGACCGCCGTTTTCTCGCCGAAACTGCCGGTAATGGCCGCCTGGCCAGTCCCGAGCGCGGTGATCTTGCCGTTAATGACGTCGGCGACTTCCGGCTTGTCGGAGCTCCACTGCGCTTTGGTGGTAACGTCCTCGCTATTGCCGTCCGCATAGGTAACTTCGAGCTTGACCGTATTCTCGTCGCCCACTTTGACATGAAGCGTCGAAGGCGTCACTTTTAATACGCGGGCCGTATCGACCTGAACCGGAATCGATACCGATTTGTCCCCGTACTCGGCCTTAATCGTCGCCTCTCCGCTTCCATTGGCGCGTACTTTACCCTTCGATACATAAGCGACGCTCTCGTCGCTCGAAGACCATGTCGCCAGTCCGGTTACGTCCTCAGGCGCATTGCCGCTCGCAAAGATCGCTTCCAGCTTGATCGTCTCTTCCGTTCCCTTGCGCATTGATAGCGACGTTTTGTCCGCTTCCAGCTTGCGCGCGATTCCAGCGTCGACAGTGATCGTTACGGTTTTCGTACCATAACTTGCCGTAATGGTCGCTTGACCGACCGAGTTGGCGGTAATGGTACCGTCCTCTACGTCGGCAATCGACTCGTCGCTGCTGGACCATTCCGCTTTGGCTGTCACCACTTCGCTAGTGTTGTTCTCGTCGGCATAATACGCCGTCAGCGTAATGGTCTCAGACCCGTCTATCTTCAGGAACAAATCAGTCTTGCTCGCTTCCAGTTTCTTGACCGTCTCTACATTGACGATAATCGTAGCCGACTTGCCGCCGTAAGTTCCCGTTAAGGTCGCTTGTCCGGCGCCGTAAGCAGTTACGACTCCTTTAAATATATCCGCCACGCTTCCGTTCGAAGACGTCCATTCGGCGAGGGCGGCCACATCGTCGGTATCGCCGTTCTCGAACATCGCCATCAGCTTCACGTCGTCGGTGCCGCCTACGCGCAAATCGATACTTTCGACGGAAGGGTCGAGCCGGCGTACAATATCTACGCTGACCGGCACGGTAACGGTTTTGCCGCCGTAGGTCGCGATGACGTTCGTCTTCCCGGAGCCGACCGCCGTCACTTTCCCGTTCACGACGGATGCGACCAGATCGCTTTCGGTTCTCCATTCCGCTTTGGACGTTACGTCTTCGACTTGCCCGTCCGTATAGGTCGCTTCCAGTGTAATCTGCTCAAATTGTCCAACGCGCTTGGATAGAGACTGTTTGTTCTTGTCCAGGCTGCGCACTTTTTTGTGGACGTTCACTGTGACGACCTCGGTTTTTCCCAAATAAGTCGCTGTAATGTACGCCGTTCCTTCCTTCTTGGCTACGATGTTGCCCGCGTATACGGAAGCGACGTCCGGATTGTTCGCATCCGCATTCCATATCGCTTTTATCGTGACATCGGATGTCGAGCCATTTACGTTAATAGCCGTCGCCGTCAAGGAGAACGAGTCGCCCACCGATAACGACAACGCATTTTTGGATAACACAAGACGCGAGATTTCTTCCGCGGCCCATGCCCGTCCCGTACCAGGCCCGATGACCAGGGCGGCTATAAGAATGAACTGCATCATGACGATACTGATTTGCTTCCATCTAAACCCGGATAACAAGCTTGTCCGTTTGTTCCTTTGCGTCAAATCGGCCATTCCTTTCTTCCGCTCCTCCGCTGAGGACACGCTTTTTGTAAACTTTCAATACGTCTCCTCTTTATATCGACAAAAATGGACAATAACTTTATACTTATATTTTTATAAATCTTGCAACTTTTCGTGACGCTCTCCCGTCTATGTTTAATTCCAGCACAAAAAACCCTTCCCGCCTATCCAAGGAAGGGCTGCTGGGTGATTTCCGCCTTCTTCTGCGTGTTCAGGTTCCTCCCCCTAGGCGTATCCCCCCCACATAACACAAAAGTTCAATCCCCCATAATGGGAGATTGAACTTCTATTCCGCATATGTGCGGGAGAGTTAGTCCTAAGATACCTACTTATTATTTCTTGATCCAGTGCATCATTTCACGAAGCTGACGGCCAACCGTCTCCAATTGATGCTCGGACTCGCGGCGGCGAGTAGCTGTGAAGAACGCACGGTTCGATTGGTTTTCGAGAATGAAGTTGCGCGCGAACGTACCGTTTTGGATATCTTCGAGCACTTTCTTCATTTCTTTCTTCGTTTCGTCCGTTACAACGCGAGGACCGGTCACATAGTCGCCGTACTCAGCCGTGTTGGAGATGGAGTGACGCATTGCAGCCAGACCGCCTTCATACATCAGGTCGACGATCAGCTTCAGCTCGTGCAAGCACTCGAAGTAAGCAACTTCTGGCTGGTAGCCGGCTTCAACAAGCGTCTCGAAACCCGCTTTAACAAGCGCCGAAGTACCTCCGCACAATACAGCTTGCTCCCCGAACAAGTCGGTTTCGGTTTCTTCGCGGAACGTCGTTTCGATAACGCCCGCACGGGTGCAGCCGATTCCTTTTGCATAAGCAAGACCGAGGTCTTTCGCTTTGCCGGAAGCGTCTTGGTATACGGCGATCAGGCCCGGTACGCCGAAGCCTTCTACGTATACGCGGCGAACGAGGTGACCCGGCGATTTTGGAGCGACCATGAATACGTCGGTGTCCGCGTTCGGCACGATTTGGCCGAAGTGGATGTTGAAGCCGTGGGAGAATACAAGCGCTGCGCCTTTTTTCAGGTTTGGCGCAATCTCTTCATTGTATACTTTCGCTTGCGTTTCGTCCGGCATCAAAATTTGTACCAGATCCGCGCGGCTAGCTGCTTCTGCAACGGAAACAACTTCGAAGCCGTCGTTTTTCGCCTGGTCCCAAGAACGGCCTTGACGAAGCCCGATAATGACTTTTACACCGCTGTCGCGCAAGTTTTGCGCTTGAGCGTGACCTTGGCTGCCGTAGCCAATAATTGCAACCGTTTTGCCGGAGAGTACGCTTAAGTCAGCGTCTTTTTCATAATACATTGTTACTGCCATGGAATAAGTTCCTCCTCGATTTTTCTAACAACCCTGTGAGCGGGCGTCCGAGGCGGCGAACCGGCGAACAGCGCGGGCTGCGGCAGGCTCGTCCCCTTGGACCCCCGCTCGAGGGCTGCTAATGTGTTCCTTAAGCGGGTTAAATTTAGAATAGCCGATCCGTTACTTCACCATGCCGCGGATCATTGCGGTAATACCCGTCCGGGAAAACTCCCGGATGCCGTACGGCTTGAGAAGCTCCGCCATCGCATCGATCTTCGTCGTATCGCCGACCACTTGAACGATCAGCGAATTCGGGCCGATGTCGACGACAGCCGCGCGGAACGTCTCGACGATGCCGAGAATTTCCGGCCGCATGCTTGGCTCGGCGCTTACTTTAATAAGAGCGAGCTCGCGGGCTACCATCGGATGGGAGCTCAGGTCGACTACTTTAATGACGTCAATCAATTTGTACAGCTGCTTCTGCACCTGCTCGAGCGTCCGGGCGTCGCCCGTCGTCACGATAACCATGCGCGACAGGCCCGCCTCCTCGGACTCCCCGACGGTAATGCTCTCAATATTAAACCCTCTGCGTCCGAACAATCCGGAGACGCGTTGCAGGACGCCAGGCTGGTTATTGACCAAAACGGATATGGTATGCTTCATCGTACTCATTCCGAATCCCCCAATATCATCTGACTTAACGTGCTGCCCGCCGTAACCATCGGGAAGACGTTCTCCCCTTTCGGCACGACGAAGTCGATGACGACCGGTCCCGGGGTATCGAGCGCTTCCTGCCAAGCTTGGCGCGCTTCTTCCTTATTGGTCGCACGAAGTCCTTTAACGCCGTACGCTTCCGCCAATTTCACGAAATCCGGGCTGCCGGCCAGGTCAATATGGCTGTAGCGGTTCTCATAGATGATCTCCTGCCACTGGCGTACCATACCGAGCACCTGGTTGTTAATAATCACGACTTTCACCGGAATGTTGTTGATCGCGCAAATCGCCAGCTCCTGGGCGCACATCTGCATCCCGCCGTCACCGTTGATCGAGACGACCAGCTTATCCGGGTTGCCCATCTGGGCCCCGATCGCCGACGGGAAGCCGAAGCCCATCGTGCCGAGTCCGCCTGAAGAGATGAACGAGCGCGGATTCTGGAACTTGTAATATTGCGCAGCCCACATCTGATGCTGGCCGACGTCGGTCGTCACGATCGCTTCGCCCTTCGTCGTCTCGTTGATCATCTCGATAACGTATTGCGGCTTCAGCTCGGTATCCGAGTCTTTGTACCGCAACGGCTGCTGCTGCTTCATCGCGGCGATCTCCTTGATCCATTCCTGCGATTTGGCCGGTTTCGCCTTCTGGTTGGCGAGCTGCAGTACGGCCTTTACGTCGCCTACGACCGGGATGTCGGTTTTAATGTTTTTGCCGATCTCCGCCGGATCGACGTCGATATGGGCGACCGTCTTCACGTTCGGCGCGAAGCCGTCCAGGTTCATGGTCACGCGATCGTCGAAGCGGGAACCGATGGAGATGAGCAGATCCGCATTTTGAATCGCATGGTTCGCCGTATACGTGCCGTGCATCCCCGGCATGCCCATCCACAGCTCGTGGCCGCTCGGGAATCCGCCGAGTCCGAGCAAGGTCGTCGTGATCGGAATTTGCGTCATGTTCACGAATTCGACCAGCTCCGGAGCCGCGTCCGCGTAGACGACGCCGCCGCCGGCGATAATGACCGGACGTTCCGCCTGCTCGATCGCCTGGAGCAGCTTGTCGACTTGCAGCTTGTTCGGCTGGGTCGTCGGATTGTAGCCGCGAATCTCGACCTTGTCCGGGTAGTAAAATTCCGTCTTGAGCGCCGATACGTCCTTGGGAATATCGATCAGGACAGGACCTTTACGTCCAGTGTTGGCGATATGGAACGCTTCATGAATGATACGCGGCAGGTCCTCGACCTTGCGCACCAAGTAGCTATGCTTCGTAATCGGCATCGTGATGCCGGTAATGTCCGCTTCCTGGAACGCGTCGGTTCCGATAAACTGGGTCGCTACGTTGCCGGTAATGACGACGAGCGGCACCGAATCCATATACGCGGTAGCAATTCCGGTGACGAGGTTGGTTGCTCCCGGTCCGGAAGTCGCGATACAGACACCGACATTCCCGGTAGACCTCGCATAGCCGTCAGCGGCATGAATCGCGCCTTGTTCGTGACGGGTGAGCAGATGCTTGAAATCCGGATTGCCATGCATCGCGTCGTAAATGTATAATACAGCTCCGCCCGGGTAGCCGAAGACGCAATCCACTCCCTCCAAAAGCAGTGAACGAAGCAAAATCTCCGACCCGGTAATCACGTCCGGCTGAAGCAGCTTGCGGCGAAGTTGTTCCTTAGACAGTGTCGCTTCCATTTGAGCACACATAAGTGACCCTCCTCTCAAAGATTAACCATCTGCGGTATATGCTTCAGACGAAACCAAAAAACCCCTTTCGTCCGAAGCGCGCGAATGCGCGAACGGGACGAAAGGGGTTAGCTCTTCCGTGGTACCACCCAAGTTTGCAATGCGCCTCACAGCGCAAAGCCTTAGCAAGTACGAGCTCCTCGAGGTCGGCTGATACTTGCGGCACGGTAACGTGTGCCATTCCGATTCCCCCTACTAGCGCAGCATCTGACAAGATACCGTTTTTCAGGGAAACAGCTCCGAGGTGAGCTCGTCGACAAAGGATTATGGCTTAGGTTTCAGCTGATCCTTAAGCTCTCTGGTACATAAGGGCCTTTGTCACTTCGTCCTCATCATAGCCGATCACGACAATTAATTGAAGTCAATGTTAGACATATTATATCACTACCGTCCGAATAGTCAATACCCTTCGATCCGAATCGTGTCCCGGAATGATCTGGAAGCCGTCAGCTCCACTCCTTCTTCTTCAGATCGGCGAGCTCGGCCAGATGTTTCGCATAATCGAAAGCTTTGCCGGCGCGCGTGCCCGGGGCCGCTTGAGTCTGTATTTGATCGAGCCCTGCACTCAGTTTCTCGAGCAAAGCCGTGACCTTGTCGCGCGCCTTTGCCTTCTCCTGCTCCGGGATTTTATCCGCATCGACGATCCGGTGGGGGAACAGCGGGATGTTCCAGCCCGTGACCTCGGCGGCGGCGTTCTCCACAAGCTCCAGCAAAGCTTTGACCGGCTCCCTCTGCTCCGGAGGATAGTAGGTGTAGTAATCGTTCAAAATGGCGCTTAAATCTTCGCCCCAGAGCGCTCTGCAGAATACGTAGCCGTTAAACGCCTGCGCCCATTTCCAGTCGTAATCCGGATATCCCGGGCAAGGTACGACGAGGTTGGTCAAGCCGTCAGCCTGCAGCTCGCGAAAATAGGCCATATCGGCCACTATTCGGCTGGGGATGCTCGGGAACAGGGCGGAGAACATATAATGATCGCTGTAATATTCGAAAATCGTCAGCTTCGTGCCATTCCTGTGCGCTTCCGCCGCCCAATCGCGCTCGATCCGGTCCGCTTTCCGGTCGGACAACGACGGCGACTCCTCCAGACCGTACCGGTAATCTCTGCCCCAGAAGGCGAGCAGCGTGTCGATCTCCCGGGAGCCGGACATGCTTCCCCGGTCGAGCATCTTCCAGGACAACCCCGCATTATAGGAAATGTGCTCCACTTCAACGCCGGGCAGCTTGTCGTTTAATTTCCGCTTCAACTGCTCCGTATGCCGGATGTACAGCTCCAGAAACGTCTCGCTTTGGGAGGAGACGTCCTCGGGCCATAACGACACCCGGGTCAGACGGGGGACATCGGCGCAATAGTCCGCGATCATCCCGATCACCGATTGCTGCCAGGACGGGTCCCCATAATCCAGCTGACGTTTGGCCATGTAAGGATGATCCGCAGACTGTCTGTGCAAAGCCTCTTCCTTATCGAGGAAAAATTTCATGCTGTGTCCGCCGAGTGTGATGTCCATGCCCCGCTTGACGATTTCCGGCGCGACCGTATCGCGGATGTTGTCCCATAACATAAACGTAAAGAAAATTTCGCCTACCCGGTTTTTGGCCATCCAGTCGATCATATCGCTGATGAAGGCGGGGTCGTAGATGTTCTCGAATACGAACCCTCTGCGCCCGAACCACGGCTCGTACAAGCGGGCCTCCCCTTCCGGACCCGGCAGCTCATCGGACAGCGCCGGTTCCTCCCCCGGATAGATCCAATGCACGCCCGCGTACACTTTGAAAAAGTCGTAGACGGCATACAGAGCCGCAGCCGGCGTCAGCCCCGCAAGCAGCACTTCGCGCTCCTTTACCTCCATCCAGTAGCTGCCCTGCTTCAGCTCCCGCTGATCGGCCAGTTCCGCCTGAAGCCGTGCGCTGCACCCGTGCTCCAGAGCTTCGTCTATCGTCGTGATCGTTACGGCGGCATCGGAAGCAACCGCCCTCAGCCTTCCCCCATACTGCATCGCAAGACGCGCCCATTCTTCCGCCGCAAACCGGATCGCCGGCTCCGCTGACCAGCTCGTAATCTTGTTGTTCATGCCTAACGCTCCTCCATTTCCGCTATATACGCGTAAAGCTTGGGTGTTCCTCATCCGGCCAAAGCCCGCTCTTACAAGAAATCCCGGCTACTTCCGCACCTGCAGCTTGATTAACTGTGCCCCTTGCGTATAATAAACGCTTCCGTCCGGGCCAAGCGTCATCAGGTTCACCGGTTTGTCCGTCAGCAAACGCGAGTCGAGCGTCCGGGGATCGAAGACGAGCAGACGGCGACCGATCGTCGTGTACAGCATTCCGTCGCCGCCCCATCTCAGGAAGAACGGCCGCCACGCGCTCCCTCTGTCGCCTTCCGATATGACGCGGCTTTTGACGACTGTCCGGGTCAGCGGGTCCATCGCGAACAAAGCGCACGCGCTGTCCGCCTCCTCCGCTCTCCCCCACATAATCCCCCACAGCAGTCCGTCGGGCCCGAAGCTCAACTCCCCGATCATTTGCGGCGAAATAAATCCGGGAACCTCGGGCTTCAGCTCCGCTGTCCGGGCCGCCTTAGCGACGTCCCATACGAAGAAGCGCGCTTCCGTTTCGGAAGGCGGAATGCCGAGCCCGCCCCAGATCGAGGTACCTCCGTACACGAGACCGTCCCGATAAGCGAGCCCGATGACGCTCTGGTTGTTCACCACATGACGGTGCACGTTCCAGGTTCCGGCTGCCGGATCGTATATAGTCAACGCTCCTCCAAGCTGGCCGTAGCCCGAGATCGTCCCGATAAACAGCTTGCCGCCGCCTGCGGCAAACGTAAACGGACGACTCTGCTCGTCTTCGATCTCGTACGCGACGAACGGATTATCGCCCATCCGGAACGGCTTCGTCGGATCGTATTCACAGATGACGGCGCCGCCGTACAAGCCGAAGAAAGCTTTCCCGTTCAAAAAGCCGATCCCCTCAATCTGATGCGGCTCTTTCTCCTGAACGGCAAATTGGCCTGCGGCCGTGTCGTATACGCTCATCGCGCCCTGGTAGCCGCCCATATACAAGTTCCCGTCGGGCCCGGTTTCCAGCGACTGCACCTCGATCCCACTCGGCCGGACCTGCGTCTGCAGCACTTCTATCGTATGGTCGATCGGATCATACAAAATCCGCTCGATTTCGTTCGTCAAAGCGACCAGCACATGGCGCCCCGTCTTCGGCCCTTCCGCGATCCGCATCCAGTTAGCGGCTCTCCACGAATGGCTCGGCAGCGCCAGATCCGGCTCCGCCGGCGCAGTCTCGTCGCTGGACAGATCGTAGGTCCACAGTGCAGACGTGTTTTTGTTGCGGTAATACATCAAGGTTCCGTTATACGGCGAAGGCGGAGAGAGCATTCCGTCGAAAGCCGGAGCGGACAACCAGTCGATCTGCCGGATCACCCGGTACGTAAGCTCGTCCAGAACAAGCAGCGACGTCCCGTATGCGACGAAAAGCTTGCCGCCATACCCCCATATGTTCGAGATCGATGCAGCCGACCCGGTGATCGGCAGCGGAATCTCGGTCTTCTCTCCATTCTCGCGGTCGTACCGGAACAAATGAGCCGTCGTACCGGTCCCCGCATAGAAGTAACGGCCGGATACGCCGCCGCCCCGCACATAATCCTGTCCGGGCTGAACGACCCCCAGATCGGCAAACGAAGCCGAGGCGATGTCGTAGACGAACGCCTTGCCCGCTCCCGGCGCATACGTGGAGCCGTAGATGCGGCCGTCCGGCGAAGCATCCAGGTCCCAGATCCATTTGTTCGACGGATTCGCTCCGAGATTTTCAAGAACCTTCTCGTCAGGTTTGTAGCGAAGCAAATAACCGGTATTCGTTCCGCCTATGTATACATAGTTGTCCGATCCGACGACCACCGCCCAGATCACGTCGTGTCCCGGCAGCGGCTCCTTGAAGTTCACTCGGCCGGTCAAAGCATCCACCGCATAAAAGGTCGACGGCGAGCCGTTCGTGCCCAAATACAGCTCTCCGCCCGCAATCGCCCCTCCTTGCGTTCTGGCCACAAGCGTAGCATCTCCCAGCGATACGGGTCCGGCATATTCATAAGGCGATACCAGGACGAGCACCTCCCGTTCATTGATCAACACCGCTTCCCGGGCCGAAACTTATACGGCGCCCCCTTGGTCCGGGATAACGGATTCCACTTCAACTAAGGCAAAAAAAGACTGCCGGAGGGCAGCCTTCTTCATGATTAAGCGTTGATTTTTTGCTTAGCTGTGTCAGCCAGGCTCGTGAATGCTTTCAGATCGTTAACCGCCAGATCGGCGAGCATTTTGCGGTTTACGTCGATGCCAGCCAATTTCAGGCCGTGCATCAGCTTGCTGTAGGACAAGCCGTTCAACCGTGCTGCTGCGTTGATCCGTACGATCCAGAGCTTACGGAAATTACGCTTCGTTTGACGACGATCGCGGTAAGCATAAGTCAACGATTTCAGAACTTGCTCGTTTGCGGTTTTAAACAGTCTATGTTTGGAGCCGTAGTAACCTCTGGCCAACTTTAGAATTTTTTTGCGACGACGTGCGCGGACGATTCCGCCTTTTACCCTTGCCATGTGTGGGATACCTCCTGAGCGTTATTGCGCCGTTATGGGCGGCTGCTATTGATATTCGTAATCGACGATTATTTCAAGTTGGCGATTTGCTGCTTCAAGCGAGCTACATCACCGGCCGCCATGATCGGCGATTTGCCCAGGCGTTGCTTCTGGCTTTTGGCTTTACCGTACATCAAATGGTTCTGGTAAGCTTTTTGTCTTCTTACTTTACCGGTTCCGGTAACTTTGATGCGGTCTTTCAAGCTGCTGTGCGTTTTCATCTTAGGCATATGGAAAGTCCTCCTCGTTAGATTAGCTTTGCGGTTTCGGCGACAAAATCATAATCATGCTGCGGCCTTCAAGCTTCGGCCGGCGTTCCACGATCGAGTCGTTCTCGACTTCGGCCGCCATTCGCTCCAGCACCTTTTGCCCGATGTCGGCGTGCGTGATCTCGCGTCCGCGGAAACGGACGGACAGTTTCACTTTATCGCCGTCTTGCAAAAACTTCGCGACGTTACGAAGCTTCGTTTGAAAATCGTGCTCGTCGATCGTTGCGGTCAGGCGGATTTCCTTGATCTCAACGATTTTTTGGTTTTTGCGGGCTTCTTTTTCTTTCTTCTGCATTTCATAACGGTATTTGCCGTAATCCATGACCCGGCATACCGGCGGCTTAGCCGTCGGAGCCACGTTTACGAGGTCCAGACTCGCATCGATCGCAATCTGCATCGCCTCGCGAAACGATTTGATACCGAGCTGTTCACCGTCGGGACCGATGAGCCGCACTTCTTTGGCGCGAATTTCCTCATTGATCATATGATCTTTACTAATAGCGTTCCACCTCCTAAGTAGTCCCCCAAAAACATAAAGCTTGCAGATGATTCCGGGTACTAGCGGGGGTGCCCGGAACCATTCCGGAACGTACGGGACGCTCCGGACCGACAATCGGATACAAAATAAAAAAGATGCGGACAGAAATCGCCCACATCTTACGATGACAAATTGAACTTTGAACAAGGTTCGTTCCGTTCGTTGTAGACCCGCCGACTCCGGTCGGCCAAGGTGAGAAGCGGGCGCCTCTGCTTGGTTACGATTATGAACACTCGAATACTATACTACGTTTAGCCTTTCTTGTCAACCGCAGGCGGCGGCGTTACACTTGCTTGCTTTGAACATCCTCGAGCCGGATGACGCGGGTATGCTGCGTGTGGCTCCATTGCTTATTGTTCTGAGTGAAAAAGGCGTACAGCGTAATCGGCCACCACGATGCCAGGAAGATCGGATACGTGATGAGCGATGCGTACATTTTCCACGATTTGACCTTCTCGAATGCCATAGCCAGCGGGAATCCGAGGTAGACGGCCGCCGTTACGACAGTGAGCAGCCATGTCGGCACATAGTCGTAAAGCGATGAGAAATGCGGCGTACCCGGAAGCGCGATATCGATCCACAGGATGGCGCTGAATACGAAACCGAGCAGGACGTTGTACACGTTGAACGTGTAAATCGCCGTATCGATCTTCGCCCAGCTGCGTTCACGAATCCCTTGCCACAGCAAAGGGAAAAAGTAACGGCGCGCGACTTCGAAATGTCCTTGCATCCAGCGCAGCCTTTGACGGGCGGATGCTTTAAACGTGAGCGGCTTTTCGTCATAAACTTTGGCGTCGTAGCAGAACGTCGGATTGATGCCCCGCTTGACGCAGCGGACGGTAAATTCCAGATCCTCGACCAGGCTGGTAGCGCCCCAGCCCATTTCCTTGAGCAGGGTAGAATCGAAGCACATGCCTGTGCCTCCGAGGAAGTTGGCCAGCTTCAGGTTTGTGCGCGGCAACTGCCAGAGGCGGTTGCAGAACCAGTATGTGACCGCATAAGCGGCCGTAATCCACGAATCGTTCGGATTTTTCGTATCGAGATAAGCTTGAATGACTTTGGAACCCGAGCAGAGCTCGTTATTCATGTGCTGGAGGAAGTCGTCGTTCACCAGGTTATCGGCATCGAGAATGACTACTCCGTCGTACGATTTCGGCATTTTCCACAGTTCTTTGAGCATCCATTCGATGGCGTATCCTTTGCCGCGCAAGCTAGGATTGTTGCGGACGCAGGCGTAGACGCCCATGCTTCTTGCAATGTCGGCCGTCCGGTCGGTACAGTTGTCGCAGATGACGAAAACGTCGTACAGCTCCTTCGGATAATCCAGGTGCTTCAAGTTTTCGATCAGCGCTCCGACTACTTGTTCCTCGTTGTGGGCGGCTACAAGAACCGCAAACCTTTTCTGGGCGTTAAAGTGCGCCGTGCGTTTTTTCCGGTAAAATCCGAAGAGCGAGAAAAACAGTGAGTACGCTCCGAGACAAGCCAGAAGCACCTGCACGACCAAGATAATAATGTCCGGCATGATGTGACCCCCTTACACCCGAAATTTTCTCTCTACATATGGTTCGGTGTATGTTTTTATTTTGTTGACGTAGCCGAATATGATTTTCCTCTCTTTGCAACCATTTGTCAAAATCCCTTTTTCGCTCGTTTTAGTCAGATTGCAGGGAAAAAGGAATTTCCGGCCGACGGAAACTGCAGGCTCGCGCATTCCAGCAGATTCCTTCTTATTTTCATCCATTTGCGCCGGTTTTACTTGCAACTGATGCCCGAGAAGGAAACCTTTTTTTACCTTACATGCCGCCCGCACCCCTATTATACTTGGCCGCCTGTCCCGAAAACAACCTTGGCCGGGTCCTAATTTTATGCATGCGCTTTCGCCAAATTCGACTTTTTTCTCTGCAGGGGTCAAGTAAGCGCTGCCCTTATCCGCATCTTCGTCGCAAACCCTTATGTGACGCTGTATGTGCGGCTCCAGGCTCCAGGCTCCCTTCCCGTGCGAACCATTCATCCCCCTGGTAAAATTCGGTGACCCGCCTCGACTAAAGACCCAGCGCCCTTTTATTTCACGCAGGGTGAATTCGCCTTTATTGGCGGATTGTGTACATTTTTTTCACAGTAAACTTGTCTGGCATCGCCTCCCCATATACAATTTATAGGTAGCGGCTTGATTCATCGGCATAACTATATAGAATTAACCCGTTTCACCGCTGTTTTAACACTCCAGTAACAATTGTAGCTTACAATACGGTTGAATATACGCAATCTCCATGAATTTATGAAGGAGGGATCGGCGCTATGAATCGAATCGTCAATTGGCTGAAGCAGCGGGAGCGCCAGCTCTTCTTTCTCGTCAATCATAAAGCGCGAAACAGCATCCTTGACGTTATTCTCGGTACGATTACGCATCTCGGCGGGGCGACCTTCACCATCGCGTCCACCCTGCTGCTCGCCCTGTTCGGCAGCGGCGTATGGAGGCAGGCCGCCCTGGGCAGCCTGATCGCGCTCGCGGTCAGTCATATTCCGGTCGCGATCGTGAAGCGGACCTATCCCCGCAGACGGCCATATCTGGTTATGCCGGAGACGAGAACCGGCAAAAATCCGCTGACCGACCATTCGTTTCCTTCGGGTCATTCGACCGCCATCTTTGCGGTCGTCGTGCCGATCGTCGCAACCTTCCCCCCGCTCGGGTATGTGCTGCTGCCGATCGCGGCCCTGGTCAGTTTATCGCGGATTTATCTCGGGCTCCATTATCCGTCGGATTGCTTAGCGGGAGCCGTGATCGGCTCGGGTATAGGACTTCTTGCGGTTGCAATCGCCGGTTAAAATCGATTATTGTTAGAATCAGGTATACACCTTTTTGAAGGTAAAGGTCAGGTGACGATCTTGCAAAAGAAACGGATCTTGCTGCTTTCCGAAGGTTTCGGTGCCGGCCATACCCAGGCCGCACATGCGCTTTCCGTCGGACTTCGCCAGCTCTCTCCGGACCTGCAGACGCGGGTGATGGAACTTGGATCGTTTTTGCATCCGACGCTGGCTCCGTTGATTTTTTCCGCTTACCGGAAAACGATCACCTCGCAACCTAAGCTTTACGGCCTCGTGTACCGTTCGCAGTACAAGAAGTCGCTGAACCGGCTCACCCGCTTGGCGCTGCACCGGATCTTCTACGGGCAGACCGCCGAGATCATCAAGCAGCTGAGGCCCGATACGATCGTGTGTACCCATCCGTTTCCAAGCGCCGTCGTTTCGCGGCTGAAGCGCGCCGGACTGTCGATTCCGCTGTGCACCGTCATTACCGATTACGATGCGCACGGCACCTGGATCAATCCGGAGGTCAACAAATATCTGGTATCCACCGAGGAAGTGAAGGGCAAGCTCCTGCTTCGCGGCGTACCCGATTCGCATATCGAAGTAACCGGCATTCCCGTCCATCCGAACTTCTGGGAGCACCACAACAAGGATGAGCTGCGGAAACGATTCGGACTGAAGGCGATGCCTACCGTGCTCGTTATGGGCGGCGGCTGGGGACTGGTCCGGCACGAGGAGCTGCTGCGACACATGGCGCGTTGGCGGGAGCGGGTTCAACTGATCATCTGCTTGGGCAACAACGAGAAGACGCTGTCCAGACTGGCGGAAGATCCCGATTACCGGCATCCGAACATCCGGCTTATGGGCTTTACGCGCGAGATCGACAAGCTGATGGACGTCTCCGATCTTCTCATTACGAAGCCCGGCGGCATGACCTGTACGGAAGGACTGGCCAAAGGGCTGCCGATGCTGTTCTACAGCCCGATTCCGGGTCAGGAGGAAGAAAACTGCCTTTATTTCACAGAGCGCGGATTCGGCGAACAGATCAAATCGCTGCAGACGGTCGACTACTGGCTCGACAAGATTGCCGGCGGGATGCCGGACAACCGGCTGGTGCACCGCGGACCTTCACGGAAACCGGAGAAGTATAATCCGAGAACATGCCATCAGGCGATTATGCAAATGCTGTAACGTCACGAACGAAGTGGGGTCGGTACGAAGCAACGGGGTTAGAGAGCCGCCGGAGCGCAGCCGCCAAAACAAATACATCACGCTGCAACGGGCGCTCTGCACCAGGCCTTGATCTTCTCTGCGGGAGGAGATCGGGGCCTTTTTGCTTTGCCTCAGGAATTCCGGCGCTGCAAGCGCGATACGGCTCGCCATATTTATTCTCATAAAATTTACCTTCAGGACACTTAACGGGGTGTATAATTAATGCTTGCAGACCGATAGCCGACCGTCCCGCCAGAATGGAACGATCAACGAAACGAACGGGGGAACCTATCCTATGGATCTGAACTGGACTCAAATCATCCTCGCCGTGACGGCCGCGGTGATGACCGGCTTTTCCAAAACCGGCATTCCCGGTGTCGGCATTTTCAGCGTCGCTCTGATGGCGATCGTGTTTCCCGCCAAATTGTCGGTCGGGATGATCCTGCCGATGCTCATCACCGCGGACATCGTCGCCGTCTCCTACTATCGCCGGACCGTCGTGTGGAAACATCTGATCGTCCTCATCCCCTGGGTGCTCGGAGGCATTCTGCTCGGCTATTTCGTCATGGACCGGATCGGCGACAGCCAGCTGTCCGTGATGCTCGGCACGCTCATTTTGTCGCTGCTGCTGCTTCATCTGCTGAAGGACCGGCTCGAGCAGAAGATGCGTTACCCGATCACTCAAACCATCTACTTTCAGGCGGCTATGGGCATTTTGGCCGGATTTGCGACGATGGTGGGCAACGTGGCGGGTGCGATTATGACGGTATATCTGCTGTCGAAGGGGCTGTCCAAGCAAGCTTTTATCGGCACGGGGGCGTGGTTTTTCCTGGCCGTTAATCTCATTAAAGTTCCGTTCAACGCTTCTTTGGGACTGATCACGGCCGACACCTTTGTCTTCAGCGCCTGGATGGCGGTGCCGGTTCTAATCGGAACCTGGATCGGGATCAAGGTCGTGCCGAAAATACCGCAAGCCCATTTCCAGACGATTATTCTCGTCATGACCGCGCTGGGCGCGATACGGCTGCTGTTCCCTTAAAGAGATTGTTCAAAAAACCGGACTTTTTGAACACGCACTTCCAAACAAAAAAAACGTTCCGGGGCTTATACAGAAGCCTCGGGACGTTTCAACAGCCGCTCATGCTCCGCCAGCGCGTCGCTGCCAATGACAGCTTCCAGACGGTAGATCGGCATACTTTGCTCGGAAAATTTCGTCTCGTATTCGGTCATCACGTTGTTAGGCGCAGGACCGTCCTTGTGCAGATCCAGCGAGATGTTGCGCAGCCGGATGTTCATATCGGCGAACGAGTTCAGCGAGAACTCGAACAGCGAGCGCGAGTCGGTCTTGAAGTGGATCTCGCCCCGGCTGTCGAGCAGTCGGATGTATTTGGTTATAAAGCCCGGGTGCGTCAGTCTGCGGCGGGCATGTTTCTTTTTCGGCCAAGGATCGCTGAAATTCAAGTAGATGCGGCGAAGCTCGGCTTCGGCAAACATCTCCTCGATCCGCTCGATATTAAACAGCGCGAGAGCCAAATTGTCCGGCGCGCTTCCGTCTTCCCGCTCCGCTGCCAATCTCGCCTTGTCGCTGGCCCGGCGAATCAGCTCGTCGTACATGTCCACACCGATAAAATTACAATCCGGATGCTGCACGCTCATTCCGCTAATAAACTTTCCTTTGCCCATCCCCAGCTCCACATAGATCGGCTTGTCGTTGCCGAACCATTCGGACCAGCGGCCCTTCCACTGCTGCGGTTCGAGGACGACCAGGTCGTTCTGCCGTTCGATCTCCTCGCGTATCCCTTTTCTGCCTCTCAGTCGCATTGGTTTTCCCCCAACTGTTAATTGCCTGTACGATTTATCATCATACCGGATAACCCTTCAAAAGGGAAGCGCGGCCAAAAAAGAGCGCCGTCCTCCTCTGCACCGTACGAAAGGTACATAGGATTCGGCGCCCCGTGACTGGGCTTATATCCGGTTAACGAGGTTGTACAAAAAGTCCACTTTTGATCACGAAGCAGATACAGAAAGCGTGCTCGACATCGAATATGGAATTCAGCCGGAACTTCCGGTGCTCACGTAGCTCTACTACGCTCCGCTCCTCATTTCCTAGCTTCATCCCATCTTCTCGGTGCTGAAAACCGGACTTTTTGAACTCGCACTTAACGTTCAAAGATCCAAAGTGTGATACGGGATACGGTCGCTGTGCGGCAGCATCTTGCGGTCAAGCACTTTCTTCACTTTTTTCTTCGCGCTGAGAGCCACCTTGCTCTCCGGACGGAATCGGATTCCGCCGCTTAGCGCCATCGCTTCCTTAATCGTCAGTTCTACCGTGATAGTCTCGTCGCCGTTCGGAATTTCAAACGCAGTATTCATGGACTTCACCTCATCAAGAGTATTTGTACAAGTATGCCCTGAATCGACGAATAGGTATTCGAAGCTGCGAAAAGTGCGGGGATTAAAGGGTTTTCCTCGTGATCAATATAACATATCATGTAAGGTTTTGCAAGTGGGAACGCCGGTATTTCAAGCCTTTTTCTTCATTTTCATTTTGGTTTCCAAGCAGATGAAGGGGTGGTTTTTCCAGCGGTTTTTGAAACCTTTGTCCGGTTTTTTCGTAGTAAGGAGTATCGCGGTCGCTTGTTGGACGATCGTAGTTCCGAATACATACAGATGGGAGAGATCGGAATTGAAGAAACCTTTAACCTTGGCGTCAACTGCCTTGCTTGCGTTGTCCTTATCCGCAACACCGGTGCTCGCGGCGAATACGGCATCCCCGGAATCGTCCGTTACGCGCGGACAGTTTTTTAAACAGGTAACCGATTATTTGGAGATGACTCCCGGGAGCGGCAGCGTCAAGCTCCCTTCGGATATAACGGAGGATTCCCCGTATGCCTCCTCGGTACGGGCATTGATCGAACGTCAGATCATCGACGGTTACCCGGACGGCACGTTCCGGCCGGATCAGCCGATCACGAAGCAGGAAGCCAGCTATGTGCTTGCCCGATTCCTCGGACTCGAAGACAACGCCGCGCTGGGCCAGTTGAAGTCCAAATTCGGCGTTTCGCTCGGAGACCAGTCCGTTCTGCTCTCTTCCTCCACACAGGAAGCGATCCGGCTCTCGCTGGAGAACGATCCCAAAGTAGTCAAATGGCTGGAGCAATCGTATGCGGAGCAGGCTAAGCTGAAATCGTACAAGATGGTAATGGATCAGAAGGTAAAGGTGCTTCTGAAAGAGGCGTTGCCGATTCCAGGTGATTTGCAGACTTCGATGAAGTCGGAAGCTGCGTTCGACTCGGCCAAAGGCATGCACATGACGATGAAGATGGAGATGCCGATTCCGGGCACACCGGCGATGGATATGGAGCAGTACCTCGTACCCGAAGGCACCTTTATGAAAATTCCGGACCCTGACGGCACAGGCTCGGCCAAATGGGTGAACATGTCGAAGCAAATGCCGTTTACGTTCGAGCAGCTGATGGAGCTGCAGAAGAACAGTGCTTCGATGAATCAGGCTATGATGAACAAAATGTTCTTCTACCGCGATCTGGGAA
The DNA here is from genome assembly GCF_014705615.1 of Paenibacillus oceani. Taxonomy (GTDB): domain Bacteria; phylum Bacillota; class Bacilli; order Paenibacillales; family NBRC-103111; genus Paenibacillus_AB; species Paenibacillus_AB oceani. Next base: position 12,177 of record NZ_JACXJA010000020.1, on the reverse strand, counting down.
CGGAGACGGTCGACGGCAAAACGATGCGCAAAATCGGCGTCAACGGCAAAATCGGCGATATGAAGCAAATTATGGAGGCCTTGACCAAGGCGATGCCGGACAACAGTATGCTCCAGTCGCTGCCGGAAACTCCGGAATTGCAGAACATGACGATGTCGATGAACGGCACGATGTCGATCAACGAAACGACGATGCTGACGGAGAAGATGGACGTTGCGATGAAAATCAACTACAACAGCGACTCCGCCGACATTCCGCTTCAGGGCATGGATATGAGCATGGCGGCCCAGTATACGTCGTTTAACGAACCGGTCGACATCGTGCTTCCGGCCGAAGCCAAAAACGCCGAAGAATTCGCCATTCCGGATTTGACAGAACTGCCGGAGGCGCCGGCACAACCGGAATCCGGTAAGACGGATGAAGGCAAGCCGGAAACAGACAAGGCCGATGCCGGTCAAGCGGTGGAAGCGAAGCAGGAACCGGCTGCACAGCCCGCCAACTAAATATAGAACTTCGACCCGCCCGGGATTCCCGGGCGGTTTTTTTGCGTACCCGGAACGGTGGAGAGAGCGGCGGAAGGCTGGCGGCACCGCTCCTGCCCGCGCAGGCCGGTAGCGCTTGAAGCGGAACGCGGCGATTTCTGGTACAATGGTGCTTATGGATCTATCCCGCCGGGATGCCTCTTGCGGCCCCCGGACCTGCCGATTCAACCTGAATAAAGGAGTTTGACCAAATGAACGTAACGCCATCCGCCATCCAGCCTCGCTTATGGGGAGACAAGCGGTTTCATACGTGGAATTACGAGATGCGCGAGCAGTTTGGCGCCAAGGTGTTCAAAGTGATGCTCGACGCCGGCTTCACCTGTCCGAACCGGGACGGCAAGATCGCCACCGGGGGCTGCACGTTCTGCAGCGCCAGAGGCTCGGGCGACTTCGCGGGAAGCCGCAGGGACGATCTCGTCACGCAATTCAACAAGATCCGCGACCGGCAGCACCAGAAATGGCCGGAAGCCAGCTATATCGGCTACTTCCAGGCGTATACGAATACGTACGCTCCGGTCGAGGAGCTGCGCGAGTATTATGAAGTCATCTTGCAGCAGCCGGGTGTCGTCGGGCTGTCGATCGCTACGCGGCCGGACTGCTTGCCGGACGATGTCGTCGATTATTTGGCCGAGCTGAACGAACGCACCTACCTGTGGGTGGAGATGGGTCTGCAGACCATACACGAGAAAACGTCCGAGCTGATCAACCGGGCGCACGATACCGACTGTTACCTGGAAGCGGTCGAGAAGCTGCGCCGCCGGAACATTCGCGTCTGCGCCCACATCATATACGGGCTGCCGGGCGAGACGCACGAGATGATGCTCGATACGGCCAGGGCGGTCGCCGATATGGACGTGCAGGGCATCAAGGTGCATCTGCTCCATCTGATGCGCAAAACACCGATGGTCCGGCAGTATGAGGCGGGTCTGGTCCGCTTTCTGGAGAAGGACGAGTATGTGAAGCTCGTCGTCGATACGCTGGAGCTGCTGCCGCCGGACATGATCGTGCACCGGCTGACCGGAGACGCGCCCCGCGACTTGCTCATCGGTCCGATGTGGAGCTTGAAGAAGTGGGAAGTGCTGAACGCCATCGATGCGGAGTTAACCGCACGCGGCACCTGGCAAGGGAAGCTGTGGACCGGGACACCGTCCGGGGAAACGGCATCCGGATCATAGAGGAACTTACCTGAAGCGCGCAGCCTCTGCGCGCTTTTGCATTTTTGGGATTCAACGCCGGAAACAATGCTCCGCCGTTCGCTCCCCGCAGATCCACCATGCTGGCAATAGGATCAGCATCTTCCGTTTCTCAATCGACGATTTGCAGAAGCCGGCTGTCGTTCGAATTGCTCATCCCCTTGCGGTATTCGGACGGCGTGGAGCCGACGAGCTGGCGGAATACTTTGCCGAAGTAGCTGACATTGTCAAAGCCCGTTTGCTCCGAGATCCGCTCGATCGGCAGTGTGCTGTTGCGCAGCATTTTCGCCGCCTCCTCGACCCGGATTTTGCGCAGATAATGCATCGGCGTCACCCCTGTATACAACTTGAACACTTTGCAGAAATGATGCTTCGACATGCCCGCCGCCGCTGCTGCGTCGTCCAGACTGACGTCGGTGCCGATATGCCCCTCGATAAAAGCTTTGGCGTTCTGCAGCGATTCGGGCAGCGGCCGGACGCTGCCGTCCCCTCCCTCGGCGATCCTCTCGAAGGAGAGCGCCCATTCGGTCAGACGCAGCGACGTATGGTATTTGTCGCGCAGCCCTTGACCCGCCGCATCGCGGTACATACTCCACATCAGCCGGATCGGCTCCGAATCGGGACGGAACATGGCGACATGGCCGAAGGAGCGAATGAAATGCTCCCAATACTCCTCCATCGTCCTGCCGATCGCCCGAATCCAGATGAATTCCCAAGGCTTGGTTGCTGTCGGGGGATAAAAATACCGGTGCTCGCTCGGGATCGTGACGAAGAAACCGTGGTGCTTCGGAACGCTGTATGTTTGCCCGCCCACTGCAATCGCTCCTTCCCCGGACAATGTGTACTGGAACAGATGTCCCCTGCCAGGACGCCGCATGCCGTCATTGCCGTAGCCGGTATCCAGAGCCTGGCCGCACCCGAGCGATTCCATCACGATCAGCCTTTCGGGGATCTCGTTATATTGAAATCCGTATGAGGTACGCAACATTTTTTTACTACTCCTATCTCAATTAATTACTGTTGATTCCTTGTCTGAAGCGGAGTACGTTTACTTTATACGAAAAACAATACCACAATATTATAGGATTCGGAAAGGAAGTAGATGTTCTTATGCCACCGTATTCGCAATCGGATCGTTCTCCGCTCGTCCCTGCCACCCGTCCCGTTCAGGCCGTTATTGTAGGGGCCGGCAACCGCAGCATGCTGTACGCCTCCTATGCGCTGACACACCCGGATGAGCTGCAGATTACAGCCGTCGTCGACCCGGACCCCGTCCACCGCAGACGGGCCGCCGACCGTTTCGGCTTGCAGGACGACCGTTTATACGCTTCTGTCGAAGAGCTCGTCGCGGGACCGAAGCTGGCGGACGCCGCGATTAACGGAACGATGGACTCGTTCCATGTGGCGACGACGATCCCTTTGCTGCACGCGGGCTACGACGTATTGCTCGAGAAGCCGATCGGGGTCAGCGAGGCGGAGGTGCTGGAGCTGTATGAAGCGTCCCGGGCTACCGGACGGACGGTATTTATATGCCACGTGCTGCGTTATGCTCCCTTTTATGCCGAAATCCGCAGACGGATCGAGAACGGCGACATCGGGGAAGTCGTCGCCATCCAAACCGAGGAAAACGTCAGCTACCATCATATGGCCACCGCTTTTGTCAGAGGCAAATGGAGCAATCTGAAGGCGGGCGGCTCCTCGATGCTGATGCAGAAATGCTGTCACGATCTCGATATCGTTTCCTGGATGAAAGGCAGTGTCCGCCCTGTTCGAGTAAGCAGCTTCGGAAGTCTGTATCAGTTCCGTTCGGACAAAGCACCCGAAGGAGCCGGGACGCGCTGCCTTGCGGATTGCCCGATCGAGTCCAAGTGCGCCTATTCCGCCGGCTCCATGTACATCGAAAAAAAATTGTGGAGTCCCTATGTATGGGCCGGTTTGCCGCATGGCAACAGTGCGGCGGACGAGCAAAAAATCGAATCACTGCGTACCGACAATCCTTACGGCCGCTGCGTCTGGCGTAGCGATAACGACGTCGTCGATCACCAGTCGGTGATTATCGAATTCGAAGACGGCAGCACGGCGTCGCACAGCTTGACCGGCGGTACGTCGAAGCCTTGCCGGACCATTCATATTACCGGCACCAAAGGCGAGATCGTCGGCACGATGGAGGAAGGCAGCTTCAAGATCCGGCATCCGGACCGTGACGGCGCGTCGACTTACCAAGAAGAGCTGGTCGAATTAAAAGTATCCGCCGATATGCACGGGGGCGGGGATATGCGGCTTGTCACCGACTTCATTCGCACGCTGCGCGGCGAAGAGCCGTCTATCTCCTCCACCTCGCTGGACCGTTCGATCTACGGCCATCAGATCGGCTTCTCCGCCGACCGGGCGCGTCTGGAAAACCGGGTCGTCGAGATCCGGGAGCTGTCCCGGGAACTAACCGCAGGCCGGCTAGAAGCGTCGGGATTATAAAGATCAAATGGGGTGTCCCAAAAGCTCCCGCATGACATGGCCACATCCCATTTTCCAAGCGAAAGGACCTCAACTCCCACGGTAAGTGGAGGTTGAGGTCCTTTTTCTCAAGGAAATCGGCGGTTCGAGCGGGGCCCAAACTAATCACAAAACGCTGAAACGAAATGCGTAATAAGGGCGAACGGACAGAATAAGAGTCTTTTGCACCCTTTATTTTCGGCATACGGGGATGATGGAGGCAAATAGAAGCGGTTTGCACCCCTTATTTCAACCAACCGGTGGGGCCCCCTCCCTTTTCGCGGATATTAAGAGCTTCAAACCGCTCTTATTCCGTGTCCAAGGAGGTTTTCGGGTAAAATAGAGAGTACAAACCACTCTTATTACCATTGCTTATTACCATTGGCTGCCCTCTCGCCCATGCCATTGCCGTTTGAGCACCTTAACACCTTAGTACAGTTAAACTTTCATTACTTTAAGTTGTCCTGATAAATAACGGCGGCCGCTCGGCGGCCCTTTTCTGCTCTCAGCCCATCGCCGGTTTCAAACGAAACGGCCCTCGGCGGCTCTGTCCCCAAGCCACTCTCCCCCTTGTGTTCCGGCATCGAATATGGTATCTTTCGCTGGAAATCCACCTAAGACCGGAGGCTCGTCATGGGATTTTTATCGGTATTAAGCTTTGCCCATAAATGCGTTCTGGAGCGGATTCGCCCAGGCGATACGGTTGTGGACGCCACCGTAGGCACGGGGGCGGACACAGCCTTTTTATGCGAAGCCATCGGGGAGAAAGGCGCTTTGTACGCGTTCGATATCCAGCAGAAGGCGCTGGACCGCGCCTCCGAGCGAATCGGCAGGCTGCCTGGCGTACCGCATAGATTGCACTTGCTGCTGCGGAGCCACGCCGAGATGACGGAAACGATTCCTCCGGAGCACCACGGGCAGATCAGCGCCGTCATGTTCAACCTCGGCTATTTGCCGGGCGGAGATCCGCAGATCATTACGCGGCCGGAATCGACCCTTCCCGCGCTGGATGCGGCGGCATCGCTTCTGAAGCCGGGCGGTATCGTCACGGTCGTCCTGTACCCGGGCCATGAAGGCGGTCGCGGTGAAGCCGATCGGGTCGAGCTGTGGGCCGAGACGCTGCCCGACTCCGATTATCAGGCGATCATATACCGTTTTACGAACAAACGCGGAATTGCGCCCTATGTCATTGCGGTAGAAAAAAGAAAAGTGTACAGTTAATAAGACATCTTTGTTTATCGAGAAAGCGAGGAGACTAAGCATGAAACCATATCCGCTGAAGTTCAAACCGGAAATGAAGGAGCGCGTGTGGGGCGGGCGGGCGCTCGAGCAGTTCGGCCTGGAGCTGCCGGAAGGCCCGATCGGGGAAGGCTGGATGATCGGCGACCATCCGAACGGCACGACGAAAGTAATCAACGGCGAGCTGGCCGGTCTGGGACTGGACGAGATTCGCGAGAAATATGGAAGCAGCGTGTTCGGAGCGAAGGGGTATTCGGCAAACAGCCGTTTCCCGCTGCTGATCAAGCTGCTCGACTGCAACGACGATTTGTCGGTGCAAGTGCATCCGGGCAACGACTACGACAAACTCCCTCCGGGCGAGCTCGGCAAAACCGAGATGTGGTACGTGCTCAATGCGAAGCCGGGAGCCAAAATCATATACGGCCTTAAGCCGGGAGCTACCCGGGAATCGTTCGCAGAGGCGATCGCAGACAACCGGATCATGGACAGCCTTCAGGAAGTGGAGGCTTCGGCCGGAGATTCGTTCTACATTCCGGCGGGGACGGTTCACGCTTTGTGCGCGGGCGTATTGGTAGCGGAAATTCAACAAAATTCCGATACGACGTACCGGTTGTACGACTACGACCGTCCGGGACTGGACGGCAAGCCCCGCGAGCTGCATATCGAAGATTCGCTGGAAGTTACCGCCTACGACAACAGCGGCGCGACGCGGATGGCAACCGAAGTGTCCCGGCCTAACGAATGGCTGCGTCTGGCTTCCTCCCCTTACTTCACTGTTGAAAAGGGTGTGACGAAGGGGGGCTGGGCGCTGACCTCGATGCCGGACAGCTTTACGATCCTCGTCATCTGCGACGGAAGCGGCACGCTCGAATGGTCCGGCGGTTCGATCGGGCTGGAGCGCGGCAATTGCTTCCTGCTGCCCGCCGACTTAGGCGATTATTCGCTAAACGGCGAAGCGACCGTTTTACGCTGCTATTTGCCATAATTGTATAACACCCGCCAGCAGCCCCCGCACGAATGCGGAGGCTGCTTCTATTTCGGGAATAGCTCTCCCGGCGGCAAGCGGTTCAAGGGAAAACATTCCAGCCCTACGAACGAAGAAGCTGCCCCTATAATCGTACTCGTGCCTAAATCCACATTCCGCATAGGAGCGTACATCGATGGAGCAGCCTTCGTTTGAAATTCTCATTTTCCTCATAACCGCCGGATTTGTCGCGTCGTTCATCGATTCCGTCGTTGGCGGGGGAGGACTCATATCCGTGCCCGCCCTGCTTGCGGCCGGCCTGCCTCCCGGCATTGCGCTCGGCACGAACAAGCTGGGCGGGACGATGTCCTCGCTGACCAGCTCGCTTTCTTTTCTGCTCTCCGGCAAAATGGACCTGCGGCTCGTAAAGAAATGGTTCCCCTTGTCGCTGCTCGGTTCGGCGGCCGGCGCGTACACCGTCCGGCTGGTCCCGCCCAACTTTCTGAAGCCGCTCGTCATTGTGCTGCTGATCGCGGTTACCGTCTACACGCTGTTCAAGAAAAAAGGACCGGTCCTCTCCGGCAACCCCAAACTAACGGTCAAGACGATTGCCGCCGGCGGCCTTGTGGCACTGGCGATCGGATACTACGACGGATTTTTCGGTCCCGGGACGGGCTCGTTTCTGCTGTTCGCCTTCGTGCTGCTCGGCTTCGACTTCGTCACCGCGGCCGGCGGTCGCCAGCTTACGTTTCCTGATTATGCCGCAAAAGGCATCCGCATTTGCCCGCACCGTTCAGACAGCCGGCATCTTCGGAAGCTCGATTCGCACTTCCGTCCCCGATTCGCCGCCGGACAGCTCGTAATGCCCTCCCATCTTCTGCAGCACAACCTCGCAGAAGTTCAAGCCCAGACCGATCGAATCTTCCTTGGTCGTGAAGAACGGGACCTTCACCAGCTTGAGCAAATCATCGGCAATGCCGGGTCCGGAATCGCGGATCGCGAACACAAGCGTTTTGTCGGAGAAGTGAATCGACAGCCGAACGCCTCCGCCGTCTTCCGCCGCCTTCGAGGCGTCGAACGAATTTTTCATGAACTCGTTCAGCACTTCCTGCAAATAATGAGGGTCGATAAGCAGTTCCCCGTCCACGGAGGGGAATTCGCATACGAAAGGGACACCGCGCCGCAGCGCTTCTTTTTGCACAGAGGGGACATACTCTTCCAGAAAGGAGGATACGAGCATCGGGCGCAGATCGAGATGGAACGGCTTGCCCAGATGCAGCCAGCGTTTCACATAGTTGCCGATTTCCTTCACCTGATCGTTGGCCAGCGTAATGTAGTGCTCCACACTGCGCGAAGCAAAATGATCGGACCAATGGCCGGAGGCCAGATTCGTCTTCAGCGTCGTCTCTATCAGCTGCAGGCTGCCCCTGACGACCGCGAGCGGATTCAAGATGCTGTTCGCCGTGCCCGCCGCCATGTCTCCGATCAACTTGCGCCTTTCATTAGTTAGCTTCATTTCGTAGAAATGAAAAAAACCAGAGATGTCGAACATCGCGGCATGATAGCGGTCTCCCAGGTCCGTCTCCCTCCTGTAGCAATACAAAATCAACTGCATCGTATGTTCCCCTGCCGATTCCTCGATGACGACGCCGGCTATATTTTGCTTTTGCTTAATTGCATGAGCAACTACCTTACGCAGTTGGGACTGTTCTGGCAGAGCTTCTCCGGGATAGATCTGATAAGTGGTTCTGAATTTAGCATTCGCGGATACGAGCTCCATCCGTTCGTCAATTGACGCAATAAAGAGATCGATATCCGTAGATTCCATCACGAAATCGAATTCGTTCATTCCTTCAACGTCCTTTTACCTCTTACTGGCTCGGTTTTGCGTAAGCGCGAATCGCGGTAACGCGACAAGCCGCCGCAAAGAAAATGAGCTTTCCGTCCTGTCCCCGACTGCAGTTGTACCAGAGGCGTCGTATCCGCGGGTGAAGTGGTATCATCCCCTTCGAATTCGAGTGTACCATGCGGGACACCAAAGAAAAAGGGATTTCCGTTCGCGCGATTCGTTCGGTATAATGGTTGGGAACCGGAAAGGAACGATTGACGAGAGGAGAAAGCCCTATTTTGAACCCGCAACATAATGCCGTATGGCTGTATCTAGGCTCCGAAGCGAGAGACGCCGAAGAAATTGCAAGCTTAACCGACTGGTGCGAGCGCAACCGGGTTGGAAAAGTGATCGTATATGTAAAAGCCGCCGACCGCTTCTCCGAATCGATCAAGGAGCGGATCGCCCTGCTCGCCGAGGCGTGCGCAGAGCGCGGAATCGAACTCCACGGCATGATCACCACGCTCCAGCAGCGGGTGACCGGACGGGATGAACTGCCCTTCCCGAATAAGGAATGTTACTGTGTGGACGCTCACGGAATCTCCAACTACGAGGAGCCGGTTAACGGCACTGGGTACATGTACGACCCGAGGCATCCGGCCGTCATCCGGACCGTGGCCGATACGTGCGTGGACCTGCTCCGGCAGTTTCCCGGACTAAACGGAATTCATCTCGACTTCATCCGATACTACCATTATGACAGCAAGCTGGTCATTGATACGAAAAGCGCCGGCCACTGGATCGGACAACCCAAGGTCGGGCAGCCGATCCGGCTGGAGACGGGCGGTGTCGCGACCACCTATTTCGTCGAAGAAGCGCGCCAAACCTATAACGATCCTCCTATCGGCGACAAGCTGGTTTTGTCCCGGTTGCACCGTTTTTGCTTCTGCGACAGCTGCTTGGCCGGCTTCGAGAGCCATAGCGGCATCCGTATTCCGGCAGAGCTTCCGGATACGGCCGGCAAAGCCAAGTGGCTGCTTACGGAGCGTTCCGCCGAATGGGCGGAATACCGGGCGCAGATTATCACGGATCTCGTAGGCACGATCCGCGAGGCGGTCCGCAGCTATCGCGCCGATACCCAGCTCTCCGCTGCAGTATGGTACAACGCGCCGTACGGCAACGAGCTTCGCGGGGAAGCGCTCACGCCGGACAGCGAATACGAATGCTTCGGCCAGAAATGGTCGGCATGGGCGGAGAAGGGTTATGTCGATTTTGTATGCCCGATGGATTATTGGATGGAACCGGGCAGCTTCGCCGGGGTCGTAGAGGAGCAGGTCCGCAAGGCGGACGGGCGTATCCCCGTCTATGCAGGCGTGCTGAAGACGCCGGAGTACGAGATTACCAAGGAGCGTTATGCCGAGTACGTCCGGAGGGCGGAAGAAGGCGGAGCGTCGGGGATTTGTTTCTTCCATTACGGGTCCTGGAAAGCAATGCTTGGTTGAGCAGGGATCGGATCGACGAGTCCGGGATAACCGGGGACTGTCGGCCGGACCGTCCCTTAGACAGACCGGATTAGGGGCCAGGAATTTCCGGAAGAAACGGAAGGAGTCTTACATATTATGAAGCAGTTGAAAACTGTACTGAAAGAATGGGGCGCACCGCTCGCAATCGCCATTGTCCTTAGCATCCTGATCCAGACGTTTATCGCCCAAGCCGTGAGGGTGCCTTCCGCCTCCATGGTGCCGAACATTAAAATCAATGACCGGCTGATCGTGCAGAAGCTGAAAGCTTTTACCGCCTTCGAGCACGGCGACATCGTAGTGTTCAACCACGCGGCCGACGGGAAAGAGGAAATCCGCTACGTAAAGCGGCTGATCGGCCTGCCCGGCGATACGATCGAAGTGAAGGACGGCGTGTTGTACCGGAACGGGGAAAAGACGGACGAGCCTTACTTGAACACGACGATGGCTTACAAATTCGGGCCGGTCACCGTACCCGAGAACAAATATTTCTTCCTCGGCGACAACCGGAACGAAAGTTACGACGCCCATCTGTGGCCCAAGACGTATGTCGACAAAAGCAAGCTGGTCGGCGAAGTGATCTTCCGCTTTTACCCTTTCACCCGCATCGGCGTGATGTAAGATTAGCAGCGATACGCTTAGAGAACAGGCCTGACGAGGGCCTGTTTTTCTAATTTATCATGAAAGTATATCGTAGAAGTGGCTCTAAATCCTGGTGAACGCCAGCGTCAAAGACGCGGGTAGGCGTTTATCCTTGCAGGCGGATCGATCCTCCCGCCACCCTTTTCGAATTAACGACAAATAAAAGATATGAAACCTTCAGCAGAATCGGATACAATATATTTACAAGTTAAATACAACTTATCCGCAAGCGCTAACCCGGCAGACGCTGGAGCGCCATCATCTATCATCGAGGAAGCGAAGGTGAGCCCATGAGCAAGTTGGCGAAAGACGGGGGAACTCCCGTACGCAGCAAGGCATTGCCGCCGAACTATCCAGGAGCGGTCGTATACGGGAAGGAAGAGGCCGACTTTACGTCGGAGGTAATCTATGCCCAGTCGCCGTTCCGTTATTACGGGGCGGATATGAAAGGCGCGGTCGAATCGCTCGAAAATGCGATGACGCGCGATCTGAACGTTCCTTACGCGCTAGCCGTAACCTCCGGCACCGCCGCGCTTGTCGTAGCGATGAAGGCGCTCGGGATCGGCTACGGGGATAAGGTCATCGTCCCCGCCAATACGTTTTTGGCGACGGCCGGTGCGGTCGTGTGCTGCAATGCGGTTCCCGTATATTGCGACGTCGACGACAGCTTGAACCTCGACCCGCACGATCTGGAGCGGGTGTACGACGAAGAAGTCAAAGCGGTTATCGTCGTGCCGATTCTCGGCAACCCGGTCGATATGGACCCGATCGTCGCCTTTGCCAAGAAGAACGGTATCGCCGTTATCGAAGATATGGCACAGTCGTGCGGCGTCCGGTATAAGGGACGTTATGCCGGTACGATCGGCGACATCGGTACGTTCAGCTTTCAGATGAACAAAATTATTACGTCCGGCGAAGGCGGCGCTGTCGTTACTCACGACCTCACCTTGATGGAGCGGGCGATCCGTTACCACGACCAGGGCATTGTGCGCCACCGCGCACGGTACGGCATCGATTCCCCGGACGAACAGTTCGCCTTCTCCGGCCAAAACTTCCGGATGAACGAGCTGTCCGGAGCAGTCATGGTCGAGCAGTGGAAAAAGCTTCCGGCAATTATCGGCAATATGCGCAAGCAGCATGACCGGATCGCCGCTGCGCTCGCCTCCGAGATTCCGGGAATCAAGTTCCGCGCTTGTCCCGATCCGGACGGAACGATCGGCTCGAATCTGGGCATCATTTTCCCGGCGGCAGGTGCAGCCGCTGCATTCAACCAGGCGATTAACGCGGAGAACGTGCAGGCCCACGCCTTATACGGCGGCAAGCCGGTCTATATGAACCCTGCTCTATTCCAGCAAAGGTCGGCGGAGAAGGACAATTTCCCTTACAACTACCCGTTCAAGAAACCGGTCGTCGTGACGGAAAACATGTGCCCGAGGGCCGTCGATCTGATCCCGCGCACGACGTATATCCCGATCTCGCCGATCTTGTCGGATCAGGACGGAGCCGATATTATCGAAGCGGTCGTGAAGGTGCACAAGGCGCTGCATGTCGTAGTCTGAGTTTACGGTACCGTCGATCTCAAGGATAAACGCTTACCGGGGTCTTTTGAAGCTGGCGTTTACCGAGAAGTAGAGCCACTCCCACGATATACTTTCCGATAAATCAATAAAGAGGTAACTACTTAGGTACAAAAAAGTGAAAGGTAAAGAAACTGGAATTAAAAGAGGAATTTACCTTGAAGAGACAAGGAGAGGGAAGA
>NZ_JACXJA010000002.1 GCF_014705615.1 Paenibacillus oceani | reverse complement strand
GCTAGCCCCGAAGGACTCGCTCGACTTGCATGTATTAGGCACGCCGCCAGCGTTCGTCCTGAGCCAGGATCAAACTCTCCAATAAGGTGCTAGTCCGAAGACCGGCTATTGTTAGAGCTGATTGCTCAAACGTACTGACTTTTGTCGATTGCTCGACTTGTTTTGATCTCTTGCGAGATCGTCACTTGCACGCTCGTTGTTCAGTTTTCAAGGAACAAAATGTTCTTTTGTTTCGTTGTCATCCGTTTTGCGGCGACCTCTTTAATATATCACAGTCGCCTATATCTTTGCAAGCTTTTTTTTGAATCTTTTTTTTGAATGCTTGCTGTCGTTTTTGGCGACAAGGAATAGATTATCATGCTCGTCCCCTTAAGTCAACACCTATTTTTATTTTCTTTGAAACGACCAGCTATCCCCCTTGTATCTCACACAATCTCTCCAAACAAAAAGCGGGCGCATCCCGGCACCCGCTTCGACTATATTTAAATTACTTCCCGAATATACAGCTTCCGTTCGACCGCCAGGTTAATAATCGCCCCGTTCACGTTGACCATCGGACGCGTCGGATTAGCCCGGTCGGTAAAGATGATTTCGCCGACACTGTCGTCGCTCAGACGTACTACAGTCCCGTTATGGAACTGAGTCACTTTATTGATAAAGGTGGATACAACGGTCGGTTCCAGCTTGCCGAACGACTCCTTCTGTACCTGCTCCAGCACCTGATAGGGCGACTCCGCTTTTTTGTAGGCTCTGTGGCTGGTCATCGCGTGAAATATATCGGCGACCGCTATCACTTTGGCATAAGGGTGGATCTTGTCCCCATTGACCGCCATTGGGTAACCGGAGCCGTCCTCCCGTTCATGATGCTGCAGTGCGCACAACTTGGAGCCTTCGTTGAGCGAAGGTATATTTTTGAGAATCGCGTAGCCGTATACGGTATGGCGGCGTACTTCCTCTACTTCCGGCGGGGTCAGCTTTGAAGGCTTGGCCAAAATGGCCGGGTCCACCTTCGCATTGCCGATATCGTGAAGCAGCCCGCCAAGGGCGATCGGCATCCAGTCCTTGCTCTGAAAGCCGTGCCACTTGGCCAGCATATACGAAGTCAGCGCAACCATAATGCTATTGTGGTAAATATAGTCCTCCATATTCAGCATCTTGGGTGTAAACGTCAAAATGTTGTACTGCTGAATTTTGGAGATTAGCTGCTCCAAGCCGGTCCGGATCTCGAGAATCGGAATCATCTGGACGGACGAAGAATCTTTGAACACTTTTTTGAGCAGTTGAACCATCTTGTCATATTCGGCATGAAACTGGACTTGGGTCGAGTCTTCGCTTTTGGCCTCTTCGGCTTTTTCGGGCGACTCCGCCTCCGGCTCTTTGCCTTCGATCATAACCGAAGGAATTAGAAAAGCACGCAGTATATCCAGCTCCCGCGGTGTAACGCTTTGACCTTTTCTGAACAAGAGGCTGCCTGGTTTCGTTAGTACATCCTCGATGATTTTATCGCCAAGCTTCAACTGGGAAACGGGAACGACCGCCATCAAACTTCCCCTGCCTTGCTTATCGGATTATTCAATCGGGTAAAGCTCGCGCTTATTCTCCGTCTTCGGACTCGGAATCCATATCGATCGCCGCTTCTTCGTTTTTCTCCACCCTGGAGACAGTCGCCACTTCATCATCCTCGCGGGTATGAATGAGTCTGACTCCCTGCGTATTCCGTCCCATCGTATTGATGCCGGACATGCTGGTGCGGATAATCGTCCCCGATGCGGTGATGATCATGAGATCTTCTTCGTTTTTGACGACCTTGAGACAGACGACTGGCCCGTTCTTGGACGTAATATTCAACGTTTTGATGCCTTTGCCGCCGCGGGTCTGAATCCGGTATTCTTCCATCGGCGTCCGTTTACCGTACCCTTTGGACGTTACGATCAGCACGTCATCGTTCATATCCACAACGTCCATATCGATAACAGCATCGTTATCGGAGATCGAAATCCCTTTTACGCCGGTTGCGGAACGTCCCATCGGGCGGACATCATCCTCCGGAAAGCGGATCGACATCCCCATTTTCGTTCCCATAATGATTTCCTGCTTGCCGTCCGTCAGCTTCACACCGATCAGATCGTCGTCCTCCCGCAGATGAATCGCGATCAGGCCGGCTTTCCGAATGTTGGAGTAGTCGTCGAGCGGCGTCTTTTTGACAATCCCGTTTTTGGTAGCAAAGAACAAATACTGCTCGGAATCGAAACTTTCGATCGGAATCACTGCATTAACCGTCTCGCCTTGCTCGATCTGGATCAGGTTAATGATAGGGGTCCCGCGGGCGGTACGGCTCAAATCCGGGATTTCGTACGCTTTAAGCCGGTAGGCCTTCCCTTTGTTCGTGAAAAACATCAAATACTGGTGCGTATTCGACACAAACAAATGTTCGACAAAGTCTTTATCTTTCGTATCCATTCCGACGACGCCTTTGCCCCCACGCTTCTGGCTGCGATAAGTCGTAACCGGCAGACGTTTCACATACCCGGAATGGGTGATCGTAATAATCACATCTTCTTGCGGGATCAGATCTTCGTCCTCGATGCTTTCTTCGCCGATCGTAATCTCGCTGCGCCGTTCATCGCTGAACTTCTCCTTAATCTCGCGCATCTCTTCGCTGATGATGGCGAGAATAAGCTGCTCGTCGGCCAAGATCGCTTTGTATTCGGCGATTTTCTGCATCAATTCGGCATACTCCGCTTCGATCTTCTCGCGTTCCAGTCCGGTCAGGCGCTGCAAACGCATATCGAGGATCGCCTGGGCCTGCTCGAGACTCAAGCTGAACCGGTTCATGAGTCCGTCTCTCGCCATCTCGGTCGTACGCGAAGAACGAATTAACGCGATGACCTCATCCAGGTTATCGAGCGCGATCCGCAGCCCTTCGAGAATATGAGCGCGAGCTTCCGCCTTTTTCAAATCGTACTCGGTACGGCGGCGTATAATTTCCTGCTGATGCTTTAAATAATAATAAATCATATCCCGAAGATTCAGCACCTTCGGTTCGCCGTTCACGAGCGCCAGCATAATGATCCCGTAATTGGACTGCATAGGCGTATGCTTGTACAAATTGTTCAGCACAACGTTCGGATTCACATCCCGGCGCAGCTCGATAACAATCCGCATGCCGTTACGGTCGGACTCGTCCCGCAGGTCCGTAATGCCGTCGATTACTTTATCGCGAACCAGCTCAGCAATTTTCTCGACAAGTCTGGCCTTATTTACTTTGTAAGGAATTTCGTAAACGACGATCCGGGCTTTGTTGTTGACTTCCTCGATGTTCACTTTGGCCCGCATCGTGGCCGAGCCGCGGCCGGTCGTGTAAGCCTGACGAATCCCTTCGCGTCCCAAAATGAATGCGCCCGTCGGGAAGTCCGGTCCTTTGATCGCCTGCATCAGCTCCAGTGGCGTCACGTCCGGGTTGTCGATCATCATCTGCACGCCGTCGATGACCTCGCCGAGGTTATGAGGCGGAATACTCGTGGCCATCCCTACCGCGATCCCGTAAGAACCGTTAACGAGCAGGTTCGGATAACGGGAAGGCAGTACCGAAGGCTCTTGCTCTTCGCCGTCGTAGTTCGGTACGAAATCGACCGTCTCTTTCTGCAAATCCCGCAGAAGCTCCATCGATATTTTGGACAGACGGGCTTCCGTATAACGCATAGCGGCTGGAAAATCTCCGTCGACCGAACCGAAGTTGCCGTGACCGTCGACGAGCATGTAGCGTGTAGAGAAATCCTGCGCCAGACCGACCATCGTCTCGTAAACCGCGGAATCACCGTGCGGGTGATATTTCCCGATGACTTCCCCGACGATCCGCGCCGACTTCTTGTACGGTTTATCCGGAGCCATACCGAGCTCGGACATCGCATACAAAATGCGGCGGTGAACCGGCTTCAGCCCATCCCGTACATCCGGCAGAGCACGGCTGACGATGATGCTCATTGCATAATCCATAAACGACGTGCGCATCTCTGTGCCGATGTCGATATCTCTTACTTGCGAATGTTTTTCTTCGGACATGGAAACCTCCTGAAAGCTTCTCTAGCAAATCCAATCTGGCGATGAATTAATAATCCAGGTTTTTCACATACTTGGCATGCTGCTGGATAAAATCTCTGCGCGGTTCGACATTGTCGCCCATCAGTGTATCGAACAACGTATCGGCTTCAATGGCATCTTGAATGCTGACCTGCAGCATCGTACGGCTCTCCGGATCCATCGTCGTCTCCCACAACTGCCCGGGATTCATTTCACCCAAACCTTTGTAGCGCTGAACGTTCACCTTTACGCCTTCGCCGAATTCCTGGATGACCGCATCTCTTTGTTTCTCGTTATAGGCATAACGGATCGTCTTGTTCCGCTCGATCTTGAAAAGGGGCGGTTGAGCGATATATATATAACCGGCTTCGATAATTCTGCGCATGTACCGGTAGAAAAACGTCAGCAGCAGCGTCCGGATATGGGCGCCGTCGACGTCCGCGTCGGTCATGATCACGATTTTGTGGTAACGGGCTTTGGCCAGGTCGAAATCGTCGCCGATTCCTGTGCCGAGTGCCGTAATGATCGCCCGAATCTCCGCATTGGACAAAATTTTATCCAAGCGCGACTTCTCTACGTTGAGAATTTTACCGCGCAGCGGCAGGATCGCTTGGAAATGACGATCGCGGCCCTGCTTGGCCGACCCGCCTGCGGAGTCCCCTTCGACAATGAATACTTCGCTGATCGAAGCGTCCTTGGACGAACAGTCAGCCAGCTTGCCCGGCAGGGAACTGACTTCGAGCGCGCTTTTGCGGCGCGTCAACTCTCTGGCTTTGCGGGCGGCTTCCCGCGCTCTGGCCGCCTGGATGCCTTTCTCCACGATCTTCTTGGCAATCGCCGGATTCTCGTTGAGAAACTCTTCGAACTTGTCCGCAAAAAAAGACTCGACGATACCGCGAACCTCACTGTTGCCGAGCTTCGTCTTCGTCTGCCCTTCAAATTGAGGCTCCGGAATTTTCACCGAAATAATGGCCGTGAGGCCTTCACGTACGTCATCACCGGACAAGTTGGAATCGCTGTCCTTGATCGAATTGGACTTGCGGGCGTAATCGTTCAAGATCCGGGTCAGCGCGCTTTTAAAGCCCGATTCATGCGTTCCGCCCTCGTGGGTGTTGATATTGTTGGCGAACGAATATATGTTCTCGTTATAGCTGTCGTTATATTGCAGCGATATTTCGACGTTGATATTGTCCTTGTTGCCCTCGATGTAGATCGGAGGCTCGTGGACCGCTTGCCTGTTGCGGTTCAGATACTCGACGAAGGAGATAATCCCGCCGTCATATTTATACGTATTCGAGACATCGTTCCGCTCGTCGATGAGCTGAATCTCGATGCCTTTATTCAAAAAAGCGAGCTCCCGGATTCGGGACTGCAGCACATCATAGTCGTATTCCGTCGTCTCGGTAAAAATCTCGGGGTCGGGCTTAAACGTGATCGTCGTTCCCGTCTCGTCGGTATCGCCGACAATTTTCAGATCGTGCTGAGGCGCACCCCGACGAAACTCCTGCAAATGAATGTGTCCGTCGCGCTTTACCTTGGCGATCAGTTGCTCTGATAACGCGTTCACTACGGATACGCCTACTCCGTGCAACCCCCCGGATACTTTGTAGCCTTCTCCGCCGAACTTGCCGCCGGCATGAAGGACGGTCAGGACAACCTCAAGCGTCGACTTTTTCAGCTTCGTATTCTCGCCGACCGGTATTCCCCGGCCGTTATCTATGACGGTAATGCTATTATCTTTGTGAACGATGACCTGGATCGTCGTGCAGTGGCCTGCCAGTGCTTCGTCGATACTGTTATCTACCACTTCCCAAACCAAATGGTGCAGTCCCCGGGTGCTCGTCGACCCGATATACATCCCCGGGCGCTTGCGGACCGCTTCGAGGCCCTCTAGCACCTGGATCTGGCTTTCGTCATATGCGTGTTGGTTGACTGTCATTTGCTTTTGTCACCTACTTCTTTGATTTGAAAATATCTCGACATCGCTCGCCAATAACACATTGGCCCTTTTTTTCAAAGTGGTGGAGGAGATGGGGGAATAGTAGACTTTGGACTTCGTTACGACGAGTGACTTGCATTCCTCTTCACCGATCACTTCGACGTTTCGTTCTTTTTGGGCATGCTGAACAAAGCTTTTCGATATTTTAGAAGACTTCTCGATCGACAGATCGAAAATGGCGATCAGTTCGGACGCGCGTATTATTTTTTCTCCGCCCAAATGAATGAACATGACGAATCAGCTCCCGTTTTTCGCTGTAAGACAGACGTTTATATGCAAAACTACGGCAGGTTCCGGTAATGTCAACGGGTGCGGACTGAGGGGCTATTCCGCGCTAGCAGCAAAAGTCAGAGCAGACTTTGTGGCTTGGAATCGGCTGGCCGGGTGGGGTGCCAGAACGACTTGTCAATTCGCCGTGTAAGGTCTGACAGTGTGCTAGTCGTTGACCAGCTGGCCGTTGCGCACATGAAAAATGGAGGCGTTCCCCAATCGGTTCATCTGTAGGCTTTCTACGCCGGTCGTCGTGATGAACGTTTGCACTTTCGTCTGGAACGTCTCGAGAAGCTGGGTTTGCCGGTAAGTGTCCAATTCGGACAAAACGTCATCAAGCAGGAGAATCGGATATTCGCCCACTTCTTCCTGAATAAATTCGATTTCAGCCAATTTCAGCGATAGAGCCGTCGTCCGCTGCTGGCCTTGAGAGCCGAAGGTTTGTACATCTTTGCCGTTGATAAAGAAGGCCAGATCGTCCCGGTGAGGACCGTACAGCGTTGTGCCGCGGCGAATTTCCTGGTCGGCTGCCTGTGATAACTTTATCATAAATTGTTCAAATAAGACAGTTTCTTCGAAAGTCTCGTCATAGCCGAAAGAGGGATTGTACGCAATCAAGAGCTTCTCTGAGCCGTTCGTAATGCCGTGATGGATCGATTCCGCCCAAATTTGCAGCTTTTTTATAAAGTTTTGACGTTTTTTCATGATTTTAATACCTAGTCTTGCAAGTTGTTCGTTCCAGACGTCCATCATCGTCGCATTCGGAGCTTTATCGCGGAACGACTGCTTCAGCAAATTATTGCGTTGAACAAGCACTTTCTGGTACTGGGACAGGTCATACAAGTAGGACGGCTGTACCTGGCCGATCTCCATGTCAAGGAACCGGCGGCGAATGCCCGGCGACCCTTTGACGATATTCAAATCTTCGGGAGCGAACATCACCACGTTTAGCGAGCCTATGAAATCGCTCAGCTTTCTTTGCTCCAGTCCGTTGACCTTCGCCCGTTTGCCCTGGCCCGTCAGCGTCAGCTCCAGCGTGCAGGGACCGTACTTTTTGTCCAGTTCGCCGTACAGCATTGTACGGTCCGTGCCCCAGCGGATCAATTCCTTGTCCTGATGCGTCCGGTGCGACTTGGTGAGAGCCAGCACGAATATCGCTTCAAGCAGATTGGTTTTCCCTTGGGCGTTCGGACCGACGAACAGGTTGACGGCTCCTTCGGTAGCGAACTCGACGGATTCGTAGTTGCGATAATCGCGCAGCGAAAGCTTTTTCAAGTACAAATAACGTTCCTCCTAGCGGCGGGTCACTACAAAAACGCCGCATCCTTCCACTTGCACCCGGTCGTCCCGGTACAGCTTGCGCCCTCTGCGGTTCTCAGCCACATCATTGACGAGGATGGCGGTTTCGAGCAGGAACGGCTTGGCTTGTCCGCCGGTCGAGATGCAGTCGGCTAATTTTAAAAACTGTCCGAGCGTAATATATTCCGTCGTAATTTCTATCGTTTTCATGATCAGTTCTCCGTTCAGCCCGTAGTCCGGTACGGCATGATCAGATGGAGCATGTTGGAATGGTCCTCAGGCTTCATGATGATCGGCTGCATCGCCCCGCGGAAGCAAATTTGGATATAGTCGCTGTCGATTACTTTTAAGGCGTCAAGCATATATTTGGAGTTGAAAGAAATGCTGAGCAGCTCTCCGGATAAGGTATGAGCGTCGATCTCTTCCTTCACTTTGCCAAGCTCGCTGGAGCTGGAGGAAATTTCGACGGTATTCTCGTCTTTCAGCGTCATTTTGACGATATTCGTCTTTTCTTCCCGGGACAGCAAATAAGCGCGGTCGATCGCATCGGCCAGCTTCCTCGTATCGATGGTCAGCTCGGTCTGGAACGACTGAGGAATGAGCTTGGACGTATCCGGGTATGTGCCGTCGAGCATCCGGGTGTAGAACAGGATCGTATCCATCTTGAACAGCACCTGGTTGTTCGCAACTACGATATCGACCATCATATTTTGATCGGGAAGCAGCTTGTTCAACTCGTTCAGGCTTTTGCCAGCGATCACAATATTTTGGAAATTCAGGCTGTTGTTCGAATCGATATGCGATTCTCTGGAAGCCATCCGCAACCGGTCGCAGGCAATCAGCTTCAGCCTGTCCTGACTGAAATTCCACAGGACGCCTGTGAGGATCGGGGAAGTCTCGCTGGTGGACACCGCAAAAGTCGTCTGGCGGATCATCGCTTTCAGCAGATCGCTGGAGACGTTAAGAACCTCATTTTCCTCGAGTTGAGGCAGAAGCGGATATTCCTCCGGATCGAGTCCGACGATTTGGATTTCGGCGGAGCCGGAACGGATCCAGGTCAGGAAATTTTCTTTGACCTCGATCGTTACATCGCGGGACGGCAACTTTTTGATGATTTCCGTAAAAAATTTGGCCGGCAGAACAACGCTTCCGGGTGTGATGATTTCAACCGCAGCGGTCCCGTCTTTTTCTGGCGGGATGAAGCTTTGAATTGAAATCTCGGTATCGGAGGCGGTTAGCGTGACTCCGTTCGGCTGGACGTCTATTTTGATGCCGGTAAGGATCGGGATTGCCGTCCGGCTGGAGATTGCTTTGGAGACGTGCTGGATCGATTCGTTCAAATCGTCCTTCAAAATGTTCAGTTTCATCAATTTCAACTCCCGGTTCTAAAGGATTCCGCTTGCTGCATAGGATGGAGTACATGACGAATGTCCCCGAAGGCAGGGGAAAGCGGGCCATGCGAATAACGCATGCCTTGTTCCGTATCATTCGCCGAAATACAGGTCTCGGAACTCATTGGGCGAACACGCCCTTTTATTCATAAGTATATATCTTTTATAGTGCACGTAGTAGTAGGCGCCCTGAATATGTGGATAAGTGTCGAAATGACCTGACGGATGAAGCCTATCCACATGTGAATAGATTGTGCATAGGCTTCAAGTTGTCAAGAGGACGGATTTTTAATTTTGTCGGATATCGTCTGAATAATTTTGTACAAGTCCTGATCCTGCTGGACGGCCGAGGCGATTTTCTCATGGGCATGGATAACTGTCGTATGATCGCGGCCGCCGAACGCCTCGCCGATCTTGGGAAGCGAATAGTCGGTCAGCTCGCGCGACAAATACATCGCCACCTGTCTCGGGAAAGCGACGGCTTTCGTCCTTTTGCGCGCTTTGAACTCCTCCAGCTTAAGGTTGTAAAATTCGCCGACCTTCTGCTGGATGTCCTGGATCGTGATCATCTTGGGCCGGCTCGACGGAATGATGTCCTTAAGAGCTTCGGCCGCCAGATGCGTGGTTATGTCCTGATTAATGAGGGAGGAATAGGCGACGACGCGGATCAGCGCGCCTTCGAGCTCCCGGATGTTCGTATCGACCTGATTGGCGATATAGATCATCGCTTCGTTCGGGATATCCAGGTTCTCGGCCTTCGCCTTCTTGCGAAGAATCGCAATACGCGTCTCGAGATCGGGAGGCTGAATGTCCGTGATCAGTCCCCATTCGAAGCGGGAGCGGAGCCGGTCTTCCAGTGTCGGGATCTCTTTAGGCTGGCGGTCGCTCGAAATGATGATCTGTTTCCGTTCCTCGTGCAGCGCATTAAACGTATGGAAAAATTCTTCCTGCGTCCCTTCCTTGCCGGCGAGAAACTGGATATCGTCGATCAGCAGCACGTCGATCGTCCTGTATTTGTTGCGGAAATCTTCGCCGCGGTTGTCGCGGACGGCGTTAATGAACTCGTTCGTAAATTTCTCGGACGAGATATACAGCACGCGCGCTCCGGGGTTATGCTCCATGACATAGTGACCGATCGCATGCATCAGATGCGTCTTGCCGAGCCCTACGCCGCCGTATAGGAACAGCGGATTGTAGGACTTGGCTGGCGCTTCGGCGACGGCCAGCGAAGCGGCGTGAGCGAACCGGTTCCCCGTACCGATGACGAAAGTGTCGAACGTATATTTCGGATTCAGCAAATTGTAGATGCTGCCGTCTTCCAGCGCCGGCGGCTGCCGGACAGGCTGGGGAGCGGGAGTCTGCGCGGGTTTCGCCGCAGGAGCCTCCGTATCTTGCAGCACGAACTTCACTTCGACTTCCCGGCCTGTATATTCGAACACGGTATGGGCAATCATTTTGGCATAACGGCTCTCCAGCCATTCGCGGGCGAAATTGTTCGGAGCGCAGATCGTCAGCTGTGTTTCCGTGAACACGGATGCCTTCGTCGATTTCAGCCAAGTGTCGAAGCTAGGTTTGCTCAATCTTGTTTGGATTACGGACAACACTTGTTGCCATAAATCGTGGGTAGATCCGTCCACAGTTTGTTCACTCCTTATATTCGTTGCCGGTCGGACGCCAAAACAGGCTATAGAAATCATCGCAGGGATGATGTCGAAACTTATCCACATAAGTCGCAAAAGCGGGAAATTTGAAAATATCGAAAGGGGAAAATTGTTCACAAAGTTATCCACAAGCTGTTGATAATCCGAGGGCGATCGAAGACTGTCCACAACCGAAAACAATATCATGATAGCAGAATTGGCGCGTGTTTTCAAACATTATCCACAATATCAATCCCTTGTGCGTAAAAGTTGTCAACAGCACTACATATTGTTTATACGCTGTGTAGAATGCGACAAAATCCGGTTTTGTTCCTTATAAAGTTATGCACAGGTGGACAAACCGACGGCAAACGAGCTTTTGCCGGGCTGTGGATTCGTCGCCGAAAAAGAGGGAGAGAGCCGCACAAAATTTTCAAGTAGCGGCGAATTGACTTTTGGGGGTGGAAGTGATTTAATGGATAGAGGCGTTTTTGGACGACCGGAAGTTTCGAAATCCCAAGGGGAGGTGCGATAGATGGGTCCTACATTTAAACCAAATGTAAGCAAGCGCAAGAAAGTGCACGGCTTTCGCAAAAGAATGAGCACGAAGAACGGCCGCAAAGTATTAAAAGCCCGCCGCCAAAAAGGAAGAAAAGTTATCAGCGCGTAACGGAAGGCCACTTCAAGGTGGTCTTTTCTTTTTATTGCGGCCCTTTGGCGGTTTATTTTCGCGATCAAGTGTGAACGATAGATTCGTATGCGTTTTCGAAACGATGGTGACTGTAGATGGAAAAAGAACTGAGGCTGACCCGCAGGGAAGATTTCAATAAAATATACCGCTACGGCAAATCGGCGGCTAACCAGCAATATGTCGTGTATAGTCTGCCCAATCCGAGAATCGAGAGGTTCCGGATGGGAGTGTCGGTCAGCAAGAAACTGGGGAGCGCGGTTGTGCGCAACCGGATCCGCCGGGTGCTGAAGGAGATCGTTCGTCTGAACGAGCAGAAGATCCGATCCCATTACGACTTTGTCGTGATCGCCAGAAAGCCTGTGGTGGAGATGGATTACCAAGCGATGGAGAAGAGCCTGATGCACGTTCTGAAACGAGCTCAAATGATCCGAAATCCGTCGTAACGAACCGGTCCGGCTTGTGGACAAATTATTTTCTTTGCCGTCCAACATGTGGTATAGTTGAAGTTGGATAGGAGGGCCGTTTCACGTCCGTTTCGGTGCCTTTCCCGAGCTATCCGGACAGGAGATTTCCGCCGGAGCAGCTTAATAGATAAAGATTTTAGGAGGACGTTACTTTTGGCCCGTCGTCGTATACAACTTATGCTGCTCTTTGCGGCTGCACTGCTCGTGCTGTCCGGATGCAGCACCATGTCGCCGCATGACAATCCGATTAACCCGGAGAACGGGATATGGGACCGCTATTTCGTGCATCCGCTTTCTACGTTGCTGGACTGGTTCGCCAACAATATGTGGGGCTCGTACGGCTTGTCCATCCTGGTCGTCACGATTATTATCCGGTTCCTGGTGCTTCCGCTGACGCTGAAGCAATACCGCAGCTCCAAGGCGATGCAAGCGATCCAGCCGGATATGAAGAAGATCAAGGACAAGTACAAGGACGATCCGAAGAAACAGCAGGAAGAAACGATGAAGCTGTTTCAGAAGAACGGCGTCAATCCGCTCGCCGGATGTTTGCCGCTGCTCGTACAGATGCCGATTCTGATTGCGCTGTATAACGCGATCGTTCGTAACGGCGAGATCAGCTCGCACACGTTCCTGTGGATGCAGCTCGGCGCGCCGGACCCGTACTACGTGCTTCCGACGCTAGCGGCCGCGACAACCTGGCTGCAGCAAAAAGTAATGGCTACTCAAATGACGCCGCAGATGCAAAGCCTCATGATCATTTTCCCGATCCTGATCTTTGTCATGTCGATGAACTTTGCTTCGGCTTTGCCGTTGTATTGGGTCTACAGCAACATGTTTACGGTCGTGCAATCTTATTTTCTATACGGTAGATCAAATCAAAAGGGTGGCCTATCGAAATGAAAACAATCGTTGTCACGGGTAAAACGATCGAGGAAGCAATAAAATCCGGACTGGCCCAATGGAATGTACCGCCGGAGAGGGTGAAGACGCAGGTGCTGGAGCAGCCCTCCAAGGGGCTCTTCGGCCTGATCGGCACCAAAGACGCGAAGGTGGAGCTGGAACTGATCCCCGACGCGCTGGAGGAGGCCGTCGCGTTTCTGGAAGACGTCTTTCGGACTATGAGCATCCAAGTGAAAATCGATCGTGAACATACCGATGACGGCGTACAGTTTAATTTGAGCGGCAAGGAACTTGGCATATTGATCGGCAGAAGAGGGCAGACGCTCGATTCGTTGCAATATCTGGTCAATATCGTAGCCAATCGGTATTCGAACTCCCATTTGCGGATCGTGCTGGATGCGGAAAATTTCCGGGGGCGCCGGAAGCAGACGCTGGAGGAGCTGTCGGATCGTCTCGCTAAGCGGGTCATCCGCAGCCGCAAAGAGGTCGTGCTGGAGCCGATGTCTTCGCAGGAACGCAAAGTGATTCACTCTCAGCTGCAAAACCATCCGGATGTCAAGACGTTCAGCAAAGGGGAAGAGCCGAACCGAAGAGTCGTTATCGCACTGAGATAGGAGCGGCGATGGATGACCGACTTGTCGCGCTC
Source organism: Paenibacillus oceani (assembly GCF_014705615.1). Classification (GTDB taxonomy): domain Bacteria; phylum Bacillota; class Bacilli; order Paenibacillales; family NBRC-103111; genus Paenibacillus_AB; species Paenibacillus_AB oceani. Next base: position 60,985 of record NZ_JACXJA010000002.1, on the reverse strand, counting down.
CATAGCGCGCGTATTTCATGCAATGACTTCGTGTAAGGCGGGAGTCATTGTTTTTGTTTATTTATCAGAAAATATATCGTGGAAGTGGCTCTAAATCTCGATAACCCCAGCCTTTAAGACGCTGGTAGGCGTTTATCCGGGTCAAGGGAGCAATAGTGGACAGTAAGAAACGACAGCAAGAGAAAGGTGGTGTACGGATATGTTAACGGATACGATAGCGGCTATTGCGACTCCGGCTGGCGAAGGGGGCATTGCCGTGATCCGCGTAAGCGGCCCCGACTCGGTGGAGCTGTCGGATCGCATCTTTTCATTTAAAGGCAAGCTGCAAGACGTTCCGACCCATACGGTTCATTACGGCCATATCGTCCATCCGTCGACCGGAGAGAGGATCGAGGAGGTGCTTGTCACGGTGATGCGGGCGCCTCGTTCCTTTACGATGGAGGACGTCGTGGAGATCAACTGCCATGGGGGCATTATTTCGGTCAAAAAGGTGCTCGATCTCGTCCTGGAGCAAGGTGTGAGGCTGGCGGAGCCCGGCGAATTTACGAAACGGGCTTATCTGAACGGGCGGATTGATCTGACCCAGGCCGAAGCCGTTATCGATCTGATCCGGGCCAAGTCGGACCGGGCATTCAAGATCGCGCTGAAGCAGGTCGAGGGGACGTTATCGAAGCAGGTTAAAGTGCTAAGGCACGGGCTTGTAGAGCTGATGGCGCATATAGAGGTCAATATTGACTATCCGGAGCACGATGTCGAAGAACTCACGAGCAACTATATTCAAGACAAGTGCAGCGAGTCGATTGCGGAGGTCGAGCGGCTACTCCGCACGGCCGAACAGGGGAAGATTCTTCGCGAAGGAATCGTAACGGCGATCGTCGGCAGACCGAACGTAGGCAAGTCTTCCTTATTAAATGCGCTGGCGCAAGAGAACAAGGCGATCGTCACCGATATTCCGGGAACGACGAGAGATGTGATAGAGGAATACGTCAATTTGAACGGAATTCCGCTCAAGCTGCTCGATACCGCAGGTCTCCGCGAAACGGAGGACGTGGTGGAGCGTATTGGTGTGGAGAGGTCGAGAAACGCTCTGACCGACGCCGATCTGATCCTGCTCGTACTGAACCGCAGCGAACCGCTTCATGAGGAAGAATACCGGCTTATCGAGGAAGTCCGGGATAAGCAAAGCATCGCGGTGCTGAACAAGTCGGATTTGCCTCCGACGGCCGATTTATCTTATATAAAGGAAAGGTTTCCGGAAGACCGGATCGTGATGATGTCGGTTAAGGAAAACGAAGGGCTCGACCGGCTCGGGAAAGCGATCGGGGAGTTGTTTTTCGGCGGTCAGCTGGAATCGAACGATATGACGTATGTAAGCAATGTGCGGCATATTCATCTGTTAAAACAGGCGCTGCGCTCGTTAGAGGAAGGCCGGAGCGCCGCCGAGCAGCGGATTCCGATCGATATGATTCAAATCGATATCCGAAGTGCCTGGGAAAGCTTAGGGGAGCTGGTCGGAGACTCCGTAGGCGAGTCGCTGATCGATCAGATCTTCTCCCAGTTCTGTCTCGGAAAGTAATTTATGGATTTTATAAGAAATAGTGGAAGTCAATATAATTTTCAAAGGTAAAGGAGGTTTTCCGTATGAGTTACGATGCAGGCCGGTTCGAGGTGATCGTAATCGGCGCTGGCCATGCTGGATGTGAAGCGGCGCTTGCGGCCGCCCGAATGGGGTGTGAGACGCTGCTGCTGACGATAAATCTCGATATGGTGGCGTTTATGCCATGCAATCCTTCGATCGGAGGGCCGGCCAAAGGCCACGTAGTCCGGGAAATCGATGCGCTCGGCGGCGAGATGGCGCGTAATATCGATAAGACGTTTATTCAGCTGCGGATGCTGAATACGGGGAAAGGACCGGCCGTTCACGCTTTGCGTGCGCAGGCGGATAAATTTTTGTACCAGCATACGATGAAAGAAACGATCGAGCAGCAGGAGCGGCTTACATTGCGGCAAGGCATGGTGGAAGAGCTGATCCTGGAAGACGGTGTATGTGTGGGTGTCGTTACGAAGACGGGGGCGAAATATTTTGCCAAAGCGGTTGTACTGACAACCGGCACCTATTTGCGCGGTAAAGTGATTATGGGCGATCTGATGTACGAAAGCGGCCCGAATAACCAGCAGCCGTCCTTGAAACTGTCTGAGAACTTAAAAGAAATCGGCCTGGAGCTCGTCCGATTCAAAACCGGAACGCCGCCTCGCGTGCAGAAGGAAACGATCGACTTCTCCAAAATGGAAATTCAGCCAGGAGATGAGCAGCCGAAATACTTTTCTTATGAAACGCAGCCGTTTGCCCGTGAGCAGCTCCCTTGCTGGCTGACGTATACGTCGGCGACGACCCACGAGATTATTAACAACAACCTGCACCGCGCGCCGATGTTCTCTGGGGCGATCGAGGGAACGGGGCCTCGGTATTGCCCTTCGATTGAAGACAAAATTGTCCGGTTCAGCGACAAGCCGAAGCACCAAATTTTCCTGGAACCGGAAGGGCGCCATACGTCGGAGTATTATGTGCAAGGTTTATCGACCAGTATGCCGGAAGACGTTCAGCTCAGCATCTTACGATCGGTACCGGGCCTCGAAAATGTAAAAATGATGCGTACCGGCTATGCGATCGAGTACGATGCCGTCGTGCCTACGCAGCTGTGGCCGTCGCTGGAAACGAAGCACGTACCGAGTCTGTTCACCGCAGGCCAGATTAACGGAACGTCGGGTTATGAAGAAGCGGCAGGGCAAGGGATTATGGCCGGAATTAATGCGTCGCGGAAAGTACAAGGGAAGGAACCGGTTATACTGGAGCGTTCGCAAGGATATATCGGGGTCATGATTGACGACCTCGTCACGAAAGGGACGAGCGAGCCTTATCGTCTTCTCACTTCGCGTGCGGAGTACCGGTTGCTGCTTCGTCATGATAATGCGGATTTGCGCCTCACAACGCTCGGCTACGAGATCGGCTTGATCTCTGAAGAGAGATACAAGAAGTTTGAACATAAAAAATCAACCGTAGCTATGGAAATTGATCGTCTTAGGACGACGAAAATACGTCCGGAGCCGCATGTCCAGCAAATGCTGACGGATGCGGGAACGGTTCCGTTAAATAATGCGGTTGAATTAGTTTCGCTGCTTCGTCGTCCGGAAATTTTGTACAGTCACATCGAAACGTTGTCTCCTTCACCGTTTGAATTAAATGAAGAGATGAAGGAGCAAGTCGAGATCCAAATTAAGTATGAAGGATATATCGAGAAGCAGCTGATCCACGTCGAACGGCTAAGCAAAATGGAGAAGAAGAAGCTTCCGGAAGACTTGCCGTATGCCGACATTCACGGTCTTGCGAACGAAGCGAAGCAAAGACTGTCGCAAATTCGCCCGATCTCGATCGGCCAAGCTTCTCGTATATCCGGCGTTACACCTGCCGACATCTCCATTCTGCTTGTCTACATGGAGAACTACAATAAAACTGCTGCAACACGAGGCTGAGGCTGCATATGGATCAAGTACAATCATTTTTCACAGAGCTGCTCGGCCAAAGACAGTTAATTGTAACGGATACGCAGTGGAACCAGTTCGAGATTTACTTTCGTGAACTCGTCTCATGGAATGAGAAGATGAACCTGACAGGGATTACGGAGAGGGAGCAAGTGTTTTTGAAGCATTTTTACGATTCGCTCTCTCTCAGCTTTTATGTGCCATTGACGGACGTTCGCACTTTGGCGGATATCGGTTCCGGCGCCGGCTTTCCGAGCATTCCATTGAAGATTATGTTCCCCCATCTTCAAGTAACTATAGTCGATTCGTTGAACAAACGGATTCAATTTTTAAATCACTTGGTCGATTCGCTTGGTCTGGATCATGTGTGCTGCGTACATGGCCGGGCAGAGGATGAAGCGCAAAAACCGGAGCTACGAGAGCGCTTTGATCTAGTAACCGCCAGAGCGGTAGCGAGGATGAACGTTCTGAACGAATTTTGTCTACCCTTTGTCAAGCAAGGCGGAATGTTTGCTGCAATGAAAGGATCGGACCCCGGAGACGAATTGCTAGAAGCGAAGTATAGTCTGAAAGAGCTTCGCGGAGAGGTGGAGGCGAATTATCGTTTCGAGCTTCCTGTCGAGCAGTCGCTCAGACATATCATTGTCATTCGTAAGCTGGCGGCGACTCCGAGGAAATATCCTCGCAAAGCGGGGACACCTTTAAAGCAACCTTTAGTTGGGAAAGTTTAGACTCATTCGGCACGCCACAGGGCACATTGTTCCACGTGAAACATTTGCAAATGTTTCCGATTTGAAGGCAGGAATATGGCTGCTTCTGGAGAATTATTATAGTAGATGTAAAATTGAAACAGGGTAGTGAAGCCTCAATCCGTCCAAGCTATCGATCCTCATTTGTTAGAGTAGCTTGTAAAGGAATCGACAGGAAGAGGCTTCCTAAAGTGATGGGTAAACCAGGGTGTTCTTATTGAATTGTCGTCTTGTGTGGATCAAAAGCTCAGAGGAGAATCTTCGTGTTACGTACGGCTAGTATGTAAAGTGAACGGTTGGATTTTGGGATGTGAATGAAGTGTCGTTAGTTATCCGTCAGCTTTGCGTCATATCTTAGTTTCATGGAACGATCAATAGTTCTGCTTCTATACATAAAGGGTCGAATCATAGAACGACATCGCGGCAGCCGCTCGATCTGGACGGTGTACCCTCGGTCTATGCGTTCATTGCATGGAAAGGAATAGGGTGATTGGTTTCCATATGAAAGAACAATTTTCCAAACTATTCGGATTCTCGGATCGTACGAACCAGGAGGAAGTCAAAAACATCTCGGTTCATGAAATTGTGCCGAGTCCTTATCAGCCGAGAACCATTTTTGATGACGAACGCATCGATGAGTTGTGTCAAACGATTAAAACTCACGGCGTTATTCAGCCTATCGTCGTACGAGTCCGGAACCAAAAGTTTGAAATCATAGCTGGTGAACGCAGGTGGCGTGCGGTCCGCAAGCTTGGTATGGACACAGTTCCCGCTATCGTACGAGAATTTAACGACGCTCAAGCGGCTTCAATCGCACTCATAGAAAATTTGCAGCGGGAAGGCCTTACCTCGATTGAAGAGGCTGTGGCCTACCAGCAATTAATGGAGATTCACGGCTTGACGCAGGAAAGCTTAGCTCAGCGATTAGGGAAGAGTCAGTCTACCATTGCGAATAAAATTCGGCTGCTCAACCTAAGCGAACCGATCAAGCAGGCGCTTTTGGAACGGAAAATTACCGAGAGACATGCCCGGGCTTTGCTTGCTCTAGATACAGAAGAGTTGCAAATGAAAGTTCTGGATGACATCATTACGAAAGAATTAAACGTGAAACAGACAGAGGCGCGGGTTAATTTCTACAAAGAAGCCGCGGCTATAAAGAAAAGCAAGCGTGTATCGTTCTCCAAAGATATTCGGCTAGCCTTAAATACGATTCGGCAATCGGTAGAGATGGTGGCTGGTTCTGGCCTGCAGATTAGAACTGATGAGAAGGATCATGACGATCATTACGAATTCATTATCCGCATCCCCAAAAAACATTAGCTATGGCTAAGAAATAACATAGATGAAACACTTCGACTGTAGGCTCCATATGTTGGGGCTTTTCTTTTTTAGCTTTTATTGGTTCCGGCACATGAGCGGGGCTGAGGCAAGAGGCTAAAGGGGAGGAAGAGGAACGCTTCTGTCGTGGTTATAGAGGATGGCTATTTTACGCTAAGCTATTCATCGAAAGTAAGTGATATTTGGGTTTTATCGTGGATTTTATGTGCACAAACCGACATTTTTCTGCGAATTCTATGAGAAAGAAGCTTTCGCCTGCTGGGTCAACGTGGTATGATAAAAGATAGGCTTGCTTTGTAATTATCGTTTTTTTGTAAACGATAGTTTGGTTGTTAATAAGGAATTTGTTGGGTTTTGAGTTATTATATTGATCGGATGAAGTTGCAATCAATCACGATGACTCTATGTGGTATGGATATCTTTTTATTCGTTATATAATCTGAAACTTCCATCGCGTGAATCGGTGCGTTCTGTAGAATCTTGTGTAGGGTAGATGGCTTGAATTGTTGGATAAGTGTCTGCACTTTGAAGTATTGTTGGGTTAATACATTCAGTTCGATTCTGCTTTCATAAGAAACTATACATAACGGTTTTCGGAGCGTTGTGTTCGTGGAACGGAATTCACGGCATTGCTGTGGATGGATTATTGATTGAGGTGAACATGTTGGCTAAAATAATAGCTGTTACAAATCAGAAGGGCGGAGTCGGGAAGACGACGACTTCCGTCAATCTGGGTGCCTGCTTGGCCATGCTGGGCAAACGAGTATTACTTGTAGATATCGATCCGCAGGGCAATACGACTAGCGGGATTGGAATCAATAAAGCGGATGTCGTGCACTGCATTTACGATGTAATCATTAATGATGTCCATCCGAAGGACGCAATTGCAGATACGGCTATACCGAATCTGAAGATAATCCCTGCAACGATTCAGCTCGCAGGTGCGGAGATCGAGCTTGTCCCGACGATCTCTAGGGAAGTGCGGTTGAAGAAATCGCTTCATCTGGTCAATCATATGTTTGATTACATTTTGATCGACTGTCCCCCATCGTTGGGTATTTTAACAATTAACTCTTTGACTGCAGCCGACTCGGTGATCATTCCGATCCAATGCGAGTATTATGCGCTCGAAGGGCTTAGCCAACTGTTGAATACCGTTCGCCTGGTGCAAAAACATCTCAATACGACGCTGCAGATTGAGGGCGTTTTACTGACGATGTTTGACGCCAGAACGAATCTGGGAATTCAAGTTATCGAGGAAGTGAAGAAATATTTTCAGCAAAAAGTGTATCAAACGATTATCCCTCGTAATGTGAGGTTGAGTGAAGCGCCCAGTCATGGGGAATCCATCATAACGTACGATCCGCGCTCCAAAGGCGCGGAAGTTTATATGGAATTGGCGAAGGAAGTGATCTCCTATGAGTAAACGACTCGGTAAAGGATTAGATGCTCTTATTCCGTCACTTCATGTAAATGAAGATGATAAAGTGATCGAAATTCCTTTGAAAGAGCTTCGTCCGAACCCTTACCAACCACGCAAAAATTTCAATGAAGATTCCATCAGTGAATTGGCTCAATCGATTAAGGAACATGGTGTTATTCAACCGATTATCGTTCGAATCGTCTTAAGAGGATACGAGATCATAGCAGGGGAAAGACGATTCCGCGCTTCCCAGCAATGCGGTCTGGAGAAAATCCCTGCAGTCGTTCGCAAGTTTACCGATCAGCAAGTTATGGAGATTGCACTTATTGAAAATGTGCAGCGTGAAGATTTGAATGCGATCGAGATTGCGAATGCGTATCAAGCACTAGTCGACCAATTCCAGTACACTCAGGAAGAGTTGTCGGTGAAAGTCGGCAAGAGCCGCTCTCATATTGCTAACTTTTTGCGGTTGCTGCAGTTGTCTGAAGAAGTTAAACAACATGTTTCACGTGGAACATTATCGATGGGTCACGCCAGAGCGATCGTAGGAGTCAAGGATGATAAGCTGAAAAAAGAGCTGGCAAACTTGACGATTAAGAACGAGTGGAGTGTTCGCTTTCTCGAGGATTATATCAAGCAGATGGAAGACGAGAAGCAGCCTCAAAAAGCAAAAACCAAAGAAAAGAGGAAAGACCCGTACATCAACCAGGTAGAGGAAACGCTGCGGGACCGCTACCGGACTACTGTAAAAATTAAGCATCAAAACGATAAAGGAAAAATTGAACTGCTTTATTATTCGAAGGATGATTTGGAACGGTTGCTGGAGCTGCTTCAGGGGAAAATAAGCTAAAGATAGTAAGGGCCAGAGCATACCAAAGATGTATCCCAACCTGGGGTCATGATGAGGTATGCTTTTTGGACTGAAAAACGAAATTTTTGTGCAAAGGGAGGAGAAACGATGGATATTAAATATTTCGATCATGCTGCATCGTCTTGGCCCAAGCCGCCTGCCGTATGGGAAGCAATGAACCGATGCTTGCTGGAAGCGTCGGCCAATCCGGGACGTGGAAGCCATCAGATGGCCGTCAAAGCCAGTCGTGTGTTGTTCGAAACGAGAAGCACTTTAGCCAAACTGTTTCAGATCAAAAATCCGAACGATATCAGCTATGCTTTAAATACGACGATGGCACTCAACCAGGCGATCAAAGGATACGTCAAAGAAGGAGATCATGTAATTTGCACCAATGTGGAACATAACTCGGTTAGAAGACCTCTGGAATATTTGAAGCAGCGCTACCGGGTACAAGTAACTTATGTTGAAGCGGATGTAACGGGGCAGATCAATGTTCAAAATGTGATTCAAGCCATTCAATCCAATACGACGCTGGTCGTATGTAACCATAGCTCCAATCTGCTAGGGACGATTTTGCCGGTTGAGCAAATCGCAGAAGCGATCAAGGGGAGAGGAATTAAGCTGCTCGTTGACGCCGCTCAGACGGCCGGGATTATCCCTTTAGACGTACAGCGGATGGGAATCGATATGTTAGCCTTTCCAGGCCATAAAGGGCTGCTAGGCCCTCAGGGAACGGGGGGGCTCTATCTCCATCCGGAGCTTGAATTGGAACCGCTGCTTCACGGAGGTACGGGCAGCCAATCGGAGGAAATCAATCAGCCGAGCGTGCGTCCCGACCGATACGAAGCAGGAACGCCCAATACGGTAGGAATCGCCGGTCTGAGGGAAGGAGTCAAATTATTACTGAATGAGGGAGTCGAGGCGATCCATACTAAAGAATGGCGGCAAATTCAAACACTGATGGAAGGGCTGCAATCGATCGAGGGGCTCAAGCTGCTAGGTCCGGCTATCGGCGAACCTAAAACCGGAATAGCCGCATTCGTGCTTGATAAGGCCGATTGCTCGGAAGTCGCGTTTATCCTGGATCAAAGTTTTGGCATTGCGGTACGTTCGGGTTATCATTGTACACCGTTGGCTCATGAGGCCGCAGGCTCTAAAGGAACAGGAGCGGTACGAGCAAGCATCGGTTATTATACGACAGATGGCGAAATCAACGATTTTGTTGCAGCTATGCGAGAGATCGCGAAGCACTACAAGCAGATGGAATAAACCAAAACAGATTTGGGTTCCTTATGGGAAAGCATAAATGTTGGTTAAATCGGGGATAAGCTTGCAGGTGCTAATTGAAGGGAAGAGACGAGATAAAGAACATTTCCCGAATTTCGCAGATTCGCAGCGGATAATCACTTTGGAGCAGTAAAAGGGGAGTTAACGCACCAATAAAGTTCAGAAAGGAACAAAAGCATGAACGAATGGCTGAATTCGCTGCAACCGTCCGTATTACTCGCACTAATGCTCTTGATCACGATCTTGTTCTTCGTATTCGTCATCGTGCTTTCGGCAAAGTTAAAGAAGCTCAGAAAAACATATACGAAAATGATGAGCGGACTTCAAGTAACGAATGTGGAAGAAGCGCTGTTGCAGGTGCAAGAGAGAATCGACAAGTTAACCGAAGTAAGCGACAGCAATCAAAATCGGCTCCAATCGATCGAGGAAGCATTAAAGTCGATGAAAGCGCACGTGGGCGTTTACCGGTACAATGCATTCGGCGATCTGGGAGCCGAAATGAGTTTTTCCGTAGCCATCCTAAGCGAGCGTCAGGACGGGGTTGTGCTGACTGGCATACATAACCGGGACGACACATTTATGTACGCTAAACCGATTACGGCAGGGCAATCTCAATATAGACTGACTCCTGAAGAGGAAGAAGCGATTAGTCGATGTTCGGCACTTGAGCGGAAGTAATCCGTCTCGCAATGAGAAGTGAACGGAAGATGGAGCGTGAAATGATCTCGGACATGTTCATGACTACGCTGAGACGAGTATTTTGGAGAACGAAATATTCCATAAAGCCGCCGACGTTAACAATGCCCGTAATGTGCATATCCCCAACCGGGGGAAGCTCTTTCTGAACTCCGGCACCAGGCTTCACCGGACCGTCCGCCACCGTAATACAGCCGACGCTGGACACCTGACCGAGGCATGCATCCAGAGCAACGACGAACGGAGAGTCGTACAGACGATCGATCTCTGCGATCGTATCGGCTAAATTCATCGCATGTACCGGTTCGTCGAGAGTACCGAATAGGTGTAGACCGCTATAATGATATTTGCGAAGCTGAGTGCCGATTAGAGGCCCGAGCGAATCGCCGGTTGAGCGGTCAGTGCCGATACAGACGAAAACAATTTGCCGACGGGAAGGGACTTGGGTAAAATACTGGTATAGCCGCTGTGTCAGTGCCTCGACCACGTTTGCATCGCTGTAATTAAAACGGGTTGAGGCCGTATCGGTTTTGTTTAGAAAGCCGAGTGGAAATTTCATGAGTGCTCCTCCTGACAAGCGTAATAGTTGAGGATAATGACAAGGACAAGCTTAATCAGAGCAGTCCGCGGCACAATATGCGAAGTGAAGGTTTCATGATGTTGATGGAGCCGGCGTTCCACTATGTTAAAGACATATGGCTGCCAAATCTCTCGTAAACGGTAAGTTCTGGTTTTCTTCCTAGTATACGAATATGAGAGCTTGTTTATACGTTGGAATCGAGAGAATCGGACAAACATTTTCGGGTCATCCGGCCGGAGGTATACATATGGAAACGATGCTGATCGCATTCGACTCGACCCAGCAGGCACTCCGGACGGAGATGCTGCTGGAGTATGCGGATGTAGAGATTGACATAAGGCCAACCCCCAAGCAAATCACGGCGGGCTGCGCTTTATCGATTGAATTTCCGGGTGAGCACTATGAGCAAGTAAAGTCGATCATCCAAAGCGAAAAGGTAGAAATTCGCGGAATTTTCAGACAAATAAATGAAACGTATGAATTGATGGACGGAGCGAATCCGTAAAAGGGAGAGAGTGCGGATGCAGGGCGAACCTATCATGGCGCTTCTGTTAAAGATCGGCGGCTGGGAACAAATTAAGCGGGAGACGTGGGATTATATCGTTAGCCCCGCTAACTGGACCGTTTGGCTGACGATAGCGATAAAAGTATTGGTGATTTACGCAGCTGGCCGGACGGTGACGGCCATTACAAGACGGGCTGTCGCTCATATGGTAAGGGAAAGAGAAAAAAGCCCGCTTAAGTTCGATCCGAGAAGGACGAATACGATCGGCAGACTCATCGGAAATGTAATCACCTATACGGTAAATTTCTTTGTTATCATTCTCATCTTGTCCCAATTCGGATTCAATCTTGCTCCGATCCTGGCCGGCGCCGGAGTTCTCGGTCTTGCTATCGGGTTCGGCGCGCAAAGTTTGGTCAAAGATGTAATTACCGGCTTTTTCATTATTTTCGAGGATCAGTTCGCAGTAGGAGACGTGATTCAGACCGGAGCCAATAAAGGAACGGTCGAAGAAATCGGCATTCGCGTAACCCGGCTGCGCAGCGCCAGCGGAGAAATTCATATTATTCCGAACGGACTCATAACCCAAGTGACGAACTTCTCTACGCATAATTCCTTAGCGATTCTCGATGTAACCGTAGCCTACGATACGGACTTGGAGAAAGCGATGGAGATTACGAAGGATACGGCCAAAGAGGTGTATCATCATAGCGACCTGATTGTGAAGGAACCGGTCATTCTCGGCGTTCAAGCGGTAACGAATACGGACGTAACGATGCGTATAACGGCGGAATGCCGCCCTAACGCCCAACCGGAAGTTATACGGCTGCTGAATATGGAGCTGATGCGTTCACTAGAGCAGCATGGTCTGAAGAAGATCGGATAAAGCGCAGGAGGGGAAGGGAAGACGTGGAAAGAAAACAGTTTGATCTGGGCGATGTCGTACAAATGAAAAAACCGCATCCATGCGGTACGAATGAATGGGAGATCATACGGATGGGGATGGATATCCGGATCAAGTGCGTCCACTGCAAGCACAGCGTTCTGATACCGCGCGCCGAATTCGAGAAAAAGATGAAAAAAGTGCTGCGTCAGGCGGCGTCCGATTCGGCGCAATCCGATCCGGAGGGGCACTAAAAAATCTTTCATTAATATCGATTGGACTACTTGCGAAAGGTGAAATGAGTGTGCTATAATTGCTCTTGTCCTCATTTTTGAGTGACATAGGCCGATGCGGAAAGGTACCCAAGAGGCCCAAGGGGGCTGACTCGAAATCAGCTAGGCGTCGCAAGGCGTGCGTGGGTTCGAATCCCACCCTTTCCGCCATACATACACCAATCAAGCGATTCCCTCGGGAATCGCTTTTTAGTTTTTTGGCGCACATAGAAGCCTGAATGACACGGAATAAGCTTGTTTCACAAGGAATCCGGGGAACTAAGACCGATAAGGCGTACAAGGCCTCTGGGAGGCGTCACAAACGCGTGAGAGGGCTGATGGGCCCCCTGAACCTGGGATTGAATGAGATGACGCTGAGAAGGCCAGCAGCCGCACTAGGCAGCCGCAGTCGGGAGCAGAGGATTATAGACCTGCTGAGGGGACGATCTGCGGAAGCAGAGTTGCGCAGGAAGAGATGAGATCACTATAGCGAAGATGAAGGGAAGGGGATGCAGGAGAAAGCAGAAGAAGGCAGAAGAAGACAGCTAGATTGAATGGGGAAAATTGATTAAGCAGTAACGGAACACCCTAAGAAAAAATAAATTCAGCCCGAGCAAACGGTTGAGGCTGGACGGCTGTAAAAGTGAAACAGAAAGCAGCAAATAGTTAATGAGCAAACGAGCGTGTCAGAAAAGATTCGCGAAGAGTAAGGGATTAGGGGAAGACAGTGAACATTATCCACAGCCCTTAAACTGTGGATAACGAAAGAATAGTAAGGTTTTTGTATTTTCAGCCGTTATCCACATGTGAATAACTTTCCGAGGCAAAAGAAAAGCTTTTCTGCGCTGATTCTAGCGGGGAAGGAACCAAATAAGAGCGGTTTGTAACTTTATTTGTTCGAAAACCCGCCTGGACACGGTATAGGGGCGGTTTGAAGCTGCTAAAATTCGTGAAAAGAGTGCAAACCCATTAATAGCTTGAAATAAGGGGTGCGAACCGCCTTTATTCGTTCAGATTTCCAAAAAGGGCCCAACATGAAGGTACCAAAGACTTCTTTTTTATTAGGCAGCTCGTTCCGAATAGAAGTACAGCGGATGAGGATCGATATGTTAGCTTTTCCAGGCTATAAAGGGCTGCTAGGCCCTCAGGGAACAGGAGGGCTCTATCTTCATCCGGCTTCATGGAGGTACGGGAAGCCAAACCTCACCAACGAGCGGAGGTAAAGAAGGTACCCATTGCCTCCACGCACAAACGTAAGGGCGTACACGAAAAAAGACCGGCTGGACGCCTTGACCTACCGGATGATTTCCCTTAAACGAGCAGAAATAATCAACTTCGCTAAAAACTTGTAACATCTGGATCGAAAAAAGACGCCCATGTGATGGCGCCTCTTACGCAGAATCATTCATTCCCTTTTCGGGTCCATTTCCGGTCCTTGTTGGTGGTCTCCGGAAATTTGTCGCCTGCCTTCATTTGAATCTGCTTCGGGTTCGTGATGCCCATATGAAAATCATTTTCGCCGATCTCGATATAGGTTCCGTTATTCGGAGCTCTCATTCCCGGCTTAAACTCGGTTTGCTCTCCCACTGGTTTCACCTCCGGTTACTTGGACAGAATGGATAAGATCGAAGCCGGCCACCAAGGTTCAGACAGAGGATTCGGATGAGGTAAACGCGCTTCGTTATGAGATTAGGTTGCGAAAGTGCGGCCGAAATCATTCGAAGCGGAGCGACCATTTTTTTCATGGATTTTAATAATTTTAAATTAACGCGTTAAAGTGGAAGTGCGTATGTGATGAGGGTGCACAGATTTTATTCTTCCTTATAAGAGATGTTTCAGAAGCGCTCCTCTTTAATAAGGGGGGGCGTTGTGAGTGCCAATCGTTTCTTAAAGAAGTTGTTGGGTGTTCTGCCAATGAGTTGAGAAGGGACAACCGTTCATTTCGACTTGTATTGAAGAGAAGGTTTTGATATAGTTATATGGTGCGAGTTTTGACAGCAAAGCCCGCTCCTTGCTTCTGAAGCATTCAGAAGCCGCTAAGTCCAAAAGGAGGTGAATATTCATGCGCAAATATGAAGTGATGTACATCATTCGTTCGGACATCGAGCAAGAAGCTGTTCAAGCGACGATCGAGAAATTCCAAGGCATCATCAACAACGGTGGCGAAGTTACAAAGCACGACGTAATGGGCAAGCGCCGTCTAGCGTATGAGATCAACAAGTTCCGTGACGGGATTTACGTGTTGGTGCATTTCAACGCGACTAATGACGTTATCGTTGAGCTTGATCGTGTAATGAAGATTTCCGATGAAATCGTTCGTTACCTGATCGTCAGAGACGTAGCTTAATCGTACGTAAGTGATGTAGTCGATCGTTAGGGAGGGGTTTCGATTGTTGAACCGTGTTATTCTGATCGGCAGGCTTACCCGTGATCCGGAGCTGCGATATACGCCAGCAGGCGTAGCTGTTACGCAGTTTACAATTGCGGTAGACCGACCGTTCTCGAACCAGCAAAACCAGCGTGAAGCCGACTTCATACCGGTAGTCACTTGGCGGCAATTGGCGGAAACTTGCGCGAACTACTTGCGCAAAGGCCGGTTGACGGCGGTCGAAGGCCGGATTCAAGTCCGCAATTACGACAACAACGAAGGCAAACGGGTATACGTGACTGAAGTTATCGCTGATAACGTACGTTTTCTGGAATCGGCGAACAGCGGCGGCGCGAACCGGGATGAATTCGGAGGCGGCGGAAATAGCGGCGGAGGCGGTAACAGCGGAGGTAGCGGCGGGGGTAACAGCGGCGGCCGATATGGCGGTACGCGGGACAATCAGGATCCATTCTCGGACGACGGAAAACCCATCGATATATCCGATGATGATTTGCCATTCTAGGCAGAAAGGAATGAATCTCGCATGAACAACAGACGTGATGGCGGAGAAGAGCGCAGCGAACGTAAGTTCTCGAAAAAAGGCGGACGCAACAAGCGCCGCAAAGTGTGCTACTTCACTGTAAATAAAATTACTCACATTGACTATAAAGACATCGAAACGCTGAAGAAATTCATCAGCGAGCGCGGCAAAATTTTGCCACGTCGTGTCACGGGTACGTCCGCGAAATATCAGCGCATGCTGACAGTCGCGATCAAGCGTTCTCGTCAAATCGCTTTGCTTCCTTATACGACGGAGTAGTCTGTACAAGGTACGGAGCAGCAGAAAGGCGGAGCTTACAGGCTCTGTCTTTTTTTTCAATCAAACATACACATTTTTCGACATTTTAAGAGAAAGTTAAGAATTCCGGTCATTTCTCCTTAAGGTTTGCCAGTTACAATGAAACTCGTAAGCGAATAGGAGAAGAAAGAGGCTGGCCGGATATGAATCGGTGTGGAGAACAAACGTTCCAAAACATATATAATTTATACCAGGTACCATTGCACCGGTATTTGGCTAGAAGAACGGGCAACGAGAGCGATGCGGCCGATTTGGCCCAGGAGACGTTCGTCCGGATGTACGAGAAGCAGGTGCAGCCGGATACGGCCAAAGCGTGGCTGTTTAAGACGGGGTACCATCTGTTCGTAGACCAGTGGCGCAAAAAGCGGAGAGCCGTACATGTTCCGCTGGACTCGGTCCCGGAGATGCCCGTGCTCGACATGTCACCGGAAGGCGCTGCAATGGGGGCGGAGCTGCGGATGGAGATCGGCCGCGCTCTGAACGAGCTGAAGCCGAGAGACCGTACCGTGCTGCTTATGCTCGCTCAGCGGGGACTGTCGTACAAAGAGATTGCCGAGCATATCGGCGTATCGGAGAATGCGGTCAAGACACTGGTGCACCGGGCCAGGAAACGGATGCGGGAGCTGCTGGAAGCCCGCTGACTGATCCGGTAACGATCCATAACACATTGACCTAACTAACCTAACAGGGGCTGTCACAACAGTCATTTAGCGATTTTCTGTGCCCCGATTTGGCATTTGCTTGAGAAAAAGGACCTCAGCCTCCGCTTTACAGGGAGATTGAGGTCCTTTCGTGTGTATATTCGGACATTCTCATGTCATGCGAACATATTCGGAACAGCCTCTATGGCTGTTCAGGGATTAATATAAGCGGTTCGGCTCTGCGGGACGTATTGGACATCGAAGCCGAGCCCTTCCGCCATGAGCCGGAGCGGAACGTACGTTTTCGTCTCCCCGGCGCTCTCATACGAATATGGGGCAGCGGTGGTGATCGTTTGCGGTACGCCGTTAACGGAGATCGTCGTTGAACCGATGTCGAGGGCAACCGCGTTGCCTTTGTAACGGACAGTAGTCGTCCTTGTCGTGTCGTCCCAACTGACGACAGCCCCGAGCGCCTCCGAATATTCGCGGAGCGGAACGAACGTGCTGTCTTGCAATAACGCCGGCAGGTGAGGTGTATTTACGGTATGGCCTCCGACAACGACGGTGATCGGCTCGGTCGGCTTCATATCTTTCCGGTATTCGCCCCAGATCGCTTTGGCGAATTGTTCGGCGATTACTTGATAACCGTCCTGGTTCGGGTGAATGTCCTTCTGCGAGATGTGGGTGTACGTCCCTTCGCTGCCGACGAAGGAATCGGCTACCGATACGGCGGTTGCTTGGAAGCCGTCCTTTTGGAACTTCTGGGCGACTTGCCCCAAAGTGGCGGAGAACAAATCTTTTAACTTTTGCAGTTTGTCGTAATTTTTGTACAGCTGGGGAGCGGGCGAATATTGATCCGCTACGTACACCCGGACGTTTTTGTTGATGGCGAATATATTTTGAAGGGTAGCGTTCAAATTCTCCGTGTAAGTTTTCATCCAATTATCCGTAAAAGCAGCCAGCTGTTCGTCGCTCATCGTATCGACCTCGGTTATAATCTCCTTGCCGAAGTCATTGCCGCCGATCGTAATGGTAATAAGCGTTGCGGCCGCAATGTCGGCCTTGATCTGCTTCGTATTGCTGACGACCTGGTCGGCTCTCGGATCTGCGAATGAAGGCTGCAAATCGGACGCTTTGACGGGCTTCTCGTCAGCGACGGCTTGGATGAACTTATTCAGTCCGGTGCTGGTCATGCCGCCGATGCCGTAATTGGTCAATTGGACCCGGCCGCGCATCAGCGCCTGCTCGTACAGGCGGTCCACGAAACCGTAAGGGACGGACTCCAGCGTCATGCCGGGCTCGAAGCCGATCGTCAGCGAATCGCCGAAGGAGACGTAGGTCTCGGGCGCCGGAGATTTGGCTTCCGCTCCGAGAGCGGCCGAGACCCATACGGTAAGCAGCAGGACGAGGGCCAGCAGGGAAGATAAGGGGCGTTTTACTTTCATTTACGTTCCTCCGATACATAGTGGATCTAGATGACATACTACATTCGACTCCCGGTACGCGTTCCCCTGCCGGACCGTTGCAAAAACAGCCGTTTTTTCCGGCTGGGAGCGACGACAGGACAGTGCCAACGGTTTATGCTATAATTTGTTTCATAACCGAATGGGGCCGGTCGTGCAAGGCGCGAAGGACGGAACAACCTGATTCGTTCGTTAAGAGGTGACGTTTGTTGAACAGGCAAGCCTTGTTGTGGAGCCTCATCCTGGTGGTGCTGCTCTTGCTGCTGTCTACCCCGCTGGTCATGGTCGCGATGAGTTTGGCTATGATCCCGGTGGTCTATTTGTTCGTCCGGCTGGATACGAAGAAGTTCGTCGTTTATTATGTATTGTCGCTGCTTGCCCTTTATGCCGTCACCTCCATGTTCGGAAGCGGAACTTTAGGAACGGTAGCTGTCGTCTTTTCGCTCGGGCTGCTGATCCCCGCTATTGTGATGGGTGTGCTGTATAAGAAGAAATCGTCCGCCAGATCGGTCATTACGGGCGGTACGGTAGCGTTTCTCGCGCAGCTGCTTGTTTTTCTGCTTCTGCTGACGCTGTTCGGGGTTCAGGTTACCGATGAGATCCGGCAGTTTATGAGAAGCAGCCTGGAGACCGTACCTGCCGAGCTTAGGGAGCTGATTCCGGCTACGATGATCGATCAGATTATCGATGTGATGGTACAGATGCTTCCGCTGTATCTGATCGGAATATCGGTGTACTACAGCGTCATCACTCACTGGCTCGCCCGCAAAGCGCTGAACCGCAGCGGGGAGTCGATTCCCGGACTGCGTCCCGCGAAGGAATGGATGCTTCCCAAATCGTTCGTCTGGTATTACCTGATTGCGCTTGTGCTGAACCTGATCTTCCTGGAGCCCGACGGCTCTATGATCGTCATGATGCTGCTTAACGTGATGCCGATCCTGATGGCGGCTTTTACGGTTCAAGCTTTTGCGTTTTTCTTTTTCCTGGCCGATGTGAAAGGGTGGTCGAAGGCCGTTCCGGTCGTACTGGTGATCGTGTCGGCGTTCCTGCTTCTGCTGCTGCCGGGAATTATTCAGCTGTTCACCTTGCTTGGGTTGTTCGACGTCGCTTTTCCGATCCGCAGCAGAATGAAGAAATCATAGACATGTAGGAGCGAGAAGACGTATGCCGAAGTACTTGTTGAATCGTTGGCACGGCCTTCATATTTATTGGTTGCAGGTCGTCATCCTCCTGTTGTCGGTTGCCCTCTTTTTCTTCGACTGGATGCTGGGAGCGGCCGGGCTTGTTACGGGCGGGGTACTCGCGTATTACACGCTGGCGGCGGAACGGACGTTTCGCAAAGGACTGAACGAATATGTCGCAACGCTGTCCCATCGGATCAAAAAAGCAGGAAATGAAGTATTTAATGAAATGCCGATCGGCATCGTGCTGTATGACGAAGAGAAAACGATCGAATGGCATAACGGGTTTGTAGCCGAGATGCTGGACCGCGAATCGGTGATCGGCGAGCACCTTCACCAGGTGCTGCCCGGACTTAAGGGCAAGGACGAGAAGGAAAGCAAGCTGGAGCTGGCTGTAGGCAAAAAGATTTTCCAGGTGCAGGTGAAGGCCGAGCACCGCCTGCTTTATTTCCAGGACGTAACCGCTTTTTCGGCGTTGTCCAAAAAGCATGAAGAGGAACGAATCTCGACCGGCATCGTCATGCTCGACAATCTGGACGAGGCGACTCAGGGGATGGACGACCAGAGCCGCAGTGTCATGCTGGCCAAGGTGACGAGCGAGCTGACCGGCTGGGCCCAGAAAAACGGCGTATATATTCGTCGTACCGCATCCGACCGGTTCCTCATCTTCATGACGAACAAATCGCTCCGGCAGCTCGAGCAGTCGAGGTTCGAGATTCTGGACGATGTCCGCGACCTGACGATCGAACACAAGCTGCCGCTGACACTCAGCATCGGGATCGGCGCAGGCGTCGACAGCCTGATCGAGCTCGGCCAGCTGGCGCAGACGAGTCTGGATATGGCGCTCGGCCGCGGCGGCGATCAGGCGGCTGTGAAGGTCGGACAGCGGCTCTCCTTTTACGGAGGCCGTTCCAATGCGGTGGAGAAGCGTACGCGGGTAAGAGCCCGCGTCATCTCCCACGCTCTGCGCGACTTGATCCGGGACAGCGATAAGGTCATCATCATGGGTCACCGTATCCCGGACATGGATTCGATCGGAGCAGCCATCGGGGTGCTGAAGGCGGTGCAGGTCAGCCAGAAGGAAGGCTACATCGTACTCGAGGGCATCAATCCTTCGATCCAGAAGCTGATGGAAGCGATCAAGGAAGACGAGAAGCTGTACCGGTGGTTCATTACCCCGGAGCAGGCGATGCAGATCACAACGCCCCGCAGTCTCGCCGTAGTCGTCGATACGCATAAAGCCTCGATGGTAGCCGAACCGAAGCTGCTCCAGCTGACGCACCGGATTATGGTCATCGACCATCACAGGAGAAGCGAAGAGTTTCTCAGCGAGGCGATCCTCGTCTACATGGAGCCGTATGCCTCGTCTACGTGCGAGCTGGTGACCGAGCTGCTGCAGTATTTCCACGAACGTCTGTCGATGGACGTGCTGGAAGCTACGGCGCTGCTCGCGGGCATCGTCGTCGATACGAAAAGCTTTGCGCTCCGCACGGGGGCGCGCACGTTCGAGGCAGCTTCTTTCCTGAGAAGAAGCGGAGCGGATTCGGCGCTTATCCAGCGAATGCTCAAGGAAGATCTGGAGCAGTACATCCGCAAGGCGGAGATCATCAAGCATGCGGAAATGCTGTACGGTCATATTGCGGTAGCGACCACGACGCCGGGGCGCAAATATTCCCAATTGCTCATTGCGCAAGTTGCGGATACGCTTATTAATATGACGGATATTATGGCATCCTTCGTCATCAGCGAACGAACCGACGGGCTGATCGGCATAAGCGCCAGATCGCTCGGACAGATCAACGTCCAGGTTATCATGGAACGGCTGGGCGGAGGAGGCCATCTGACGAACGCGGCCACACAGCTGGAAGGCACGGTGGAGCAGGCGCTCGCCAAGCTGAAACGAGTACTGAAGGAAATGGATGAAGAGGAGGGGTTGTTCGAATGAAAGTTATTTTTCTGAAGGACGTTAAAGGACAAGGCAAAAAAGGTGAGATCAAAGATTTGTCGGAAGGATATATCCGTAATTTCCTGCTGCCCAAAGGGCTTGCCGCGATCGCATCGGAAGGCAACGTCAAACAGCTGGAGCACCAAAAGCAGTCGGAAAACAAGCGCAAGGAGAAGGAAAAGGCCGATGCGCAGGAGCTTGCTGCCAAGCTGAACGAGATGACCGTCATCATCAAGTCGAAGGCGGGCGAAGGCGGCCGGCTGTTCGGTTCGATCACGAGCAAGCAGATCGCCGAAGAGCTGGAGAAGAAAGGAATCCACCTCGACAAGCGGAAGATCGAGATGGCGGATGCGATCCGTTCGCTCGGCACGATGACGGTAAAAGTGAAGCTGTATCCGGACGTCACGGCACAGCTGCGCGTGCAGGTTACGGAGGAGTAAGGTCTTGAAACGAAAGAGGGAGACGGCATGAACGGGGAACTACTACTGGAAAACCGCATCCCTCCGCAAAATCTGGAAGCGGAGCAAGCGGTACTCGGCGCGATCCTGCTCGATAGCGATTCTCTAATCACCGTTATGGAGAGGATCGGAAGCGACGATTTCTACCGCACCTCGCACCAGCATATTTTCGGTGCCATGCTGGAGCTGGCGCAGCAGAACGAGCCGATCGACCTGATCACGCTGACGGCGCGTCTTCAAGACAACCAGCAGCTTGAACATATCGGCGGGGTCAGCTACCTCAGCCAGCTGGCAGGTGCCGTTCCGACGGCCGCTAACGTGGATTACTACGCGCAGATTGTCGAGGAGAAATCGATGCTGCGCCGGTTGATCCGGACGGCGACGCAGATCGTCACCGACGGCTACGCGGGGGAAGAAGATGTCGGGAGCTTGCTCGGCGACGCCGAGAAGCGCATATTGGAAATCTCTCAGCGCCAGTCCGGAAGCGGGTTTATCGCGATCCGCGACGTGCTGATGGAAGTGTTCGAGAAAGTCGAGTATTTGTATGCCAATAAAGGCGGCACGAGCGGCATCCCGTCCGGATTTCCCGATCTGGACAAGATGACCTCGGGCTTCCAGCGTTCCGACCTCATCATCGTGGCGGCTCGTCCTTCCGTAGGCAAGACGGCCTTCTCGCTGAACATTGCGCAAAATGTCGGTGTGAGGGCCAAGGAGACGGTCGCCATCTTCAGTCTCGAGATGGGCGCCGCGCAGCTCGTGCAGCGGATGATCTGCGCAGAGGCCAACGTGGATGCAACCCGCATGCGGACCGGTCACCTCGAAGGCGACGACTGGGAGAAGCTGACGATGGCGATCGGGACGTTGTCGGAAGCGAACATCTATATCGATGATTCGCCGTCCGTAACGGTAGCGGATATTCGCGCCAAATGCCGCCGTCTGAAGCAGGAGAAGGGGCTTGGCATGATTCTGATCGACTACCTGCAGCTTATTCAAGGCCGCGGCAAAGCGGGCGAGAACCGGCAGCAGGAAGTATCGGAAATCTCCCGTGCGCTCAAGCAGATCGCTCGTGAGCTGAACGTGCCGGTTATCGCGCTGTCGCAGTTAAGCCGGGGCGTCGAGCAGCGGCAGGACAAGCGTCCGATGATGTCGGACCTTCGGGATTCGGGTTCGATCGAACAGGACGCCGACATCGTAGCGTTTCTGTACCGGGACGATTATTACGACAAAGAGTCGGAGAAGAAAAACATCATCGAGATTATTATCGCCAAGCAGCGGAGCGGGCCGGTCGGCACGGTCGAGCTGGCTTTCCTGAAAAACTTCAACAAGTTCGTAAGCCTCGACCGATCCCACCAGGAAGCGGCGGCAGGAGCCGGATAACGCGCCGGGACCGGCAAACGGAACGAAGCAGCGGCACTTATCGGTCCCTTTATAGAAAATATGTATGAATTCCGAACAATCGCACAGACTACTGTGTGATTGTTCGCTTTTTATTTGACTTTGAATAGGCCGACTGGTACACTGAACATGGCCGCCTTGACGAGACGAAGCGGTGATCTCGGTGCTCGTCACACCTTTAACTGGGGGTATGTGCATGTCAACCGTAGTTGTAGTCGGATCCCAATGGGGCGATGAAGGGAAAGGCAAAATCACCGACTTTTTGGCGGAGTCCGCTGAAGTAGTCGCACGATATCAAGGCGGGAACAAC
The DNA here is from genome assembly GCF_014705615.1 of Paenibacillus oceani. Lineage (GTDB taxonomy): Bacteria > Bacillota > Bacilli > Paenibacillales > NBRC-103111 > Paenibacillus_AB > Paenibacillus_AB oceani. Next base: position 38,242 of record NZ_JACXJA010000002.1, on the reverse strand, counting down.
GCCGGACATACGATTTTGATCGAGGATAAGAAGTATAAGCTGCACCTGATTCCGTCGGGAATTTTCTATACGAACAAGATTTGCGTGATCGGCAACGGCATGGTGATTAATCCGGCCGCTCTGATCGAAGAGATCCAATACATTCACGATAACGGTTTTACAACCGACAACCTCAGAATCAGCGATCGCGCGCATGTGATCATGCCGTATCATCTGCTTATCGACGGTCTGGAGGAAGACCGCAAAGGCGCGAACAAAATCGGCACCACCCGCAAAGGGATCGGTCCGTGTTATATGGATAAGGCGGCCCGCAACGGCATCCGTATCGCCGATCTGATGGACGCCGAGGAGTTCGAGCGCAAGCTGCGCCACCTCGTAGCGGAGAAAAACACGCTGATCGAGCAAGTGTACGGCGGCCAAGGGCTTGAAGTGGAATCGATCCTCAAAGAATATCTCGGATATGCGGAGTTCCTCCGCAAGTACGTAACCGATACGTCCGTCGTGCTGAACGATGCGATCGATCAAGGCAAGCGCGTATTGTTCGAAGGCGCGCAAGGCGTTATGCTCGATATCGATCAAGGCACGTATCCGTTCGTTACGTCGTCCAACCCGACCGCCGGCGGCGTATGCATCGGCTCGGGCGTAGGCCCGACCAAGATTCACCAGATTATCGGCGTTGCCAAGGCGTACACGACCCGTGTAGGCGACGGACCGTTCCCGACCGAGCTGAACAACGAGACGGGCGACTGGATTCGCGAGAAGGGCAACGAATACGGTACGACGACGGGGCGTCCGCGCCGTGTCGGCTGGTTCGACAGCGTAGTCGTCCGTCACGCAAGACGCGTCAGCGGAATTACCGGACTGTCGCTGAACTCGATCGACGTCTTGTCCGGTCTCGATATGGTCAAGATCTGCACCCATTACGAATACCGCGGAGAGAAGATCGACTACTATCCGGCGAGCCTGAAGATGCTGTCCGAGTGCACGGCGGTGTACGAGGAGCTTCCGGGCTGGAAGGAAGACATCTCCGGCGCGAAGTCGCTCGAAGATCTTCCCGAAGCGGCCAGACATTACGTAGAGCGGGTATCGCAGCTGTCCGGCATCCCGATCTCGATCTTCTCGGTCGGCCGCAACCGGGAGCAAACGAATCTGGTACGTCCGGTTTACGCGTAAGCGCGTAAGCGGACATTATAATAAGCCGTCTGTACCGGTCTTGGGCCGTACGGGCGGCTTTTTTGCGCGTTCAGGCGCTAGTGTCGCCGGCTGTTGTTTGGCCTGCTTCCACCTTTTACCGTTTCAAGCGGGGAGATTTCGTCAATACTGGTGCTATTCGGACAACCTGCTTCAAGGGAAGCGCGGAAGATGGAGGCGGTGCATCATGAAATTTTTCGGTTGGCTCGGCAAAGTATTGGTTGCGGCGGTCGTGGCTGCGAGTATCTCGGTCGTTACGACTTTTTATGTGGTCCAGCACTATGTACAGGAGCTGATGAAGCCGTTTCAGGCGGTTTTGCCGGAAAAACAGCTTGGACTTTCAGAATTTGTTGCAAAATTGTGGACGGAGTCGAATATAGTAGGGCAAGGAGGTACGCAGCAAGACCGAGAGGAGAACGCGCCGAAGTTTCAGACGGGTACGAGTACGAGTCCGGATACGAGTACCAAAACGGGCACAGGGACGGGTACGACACCGCCGCCGGACGACGCCGTCGCCGTCTGGTCCAGATCCGGCTCGAAGGAAGCTTCGCAGAAGGACAAAGTGGTGATGAGCGCAGAACAGTTTCAGACGAAGCGCGAAAAACTTTCGGAGGAAGACAAGACGACCGTATTTTCCTTACTCATCTCCAGGTTGCCCCAGGAGGAACTGCAGCAATTGTCCGCGATGATGGAGGACGGCATTACTTCGGCGGAGCTTGCGGAGATCGAGAAGATCGTGGAAAACTATTTAAAACCCGATGAATTCGAAAAATTAATAGGCATTGTGAACAAATACTAGAACCGCCAGTTCTACGGACAGGAGCGGGGATACGACCGAGACACTTTACAGCCCCTTCACGATCCTCTCACAGGTCTTTGCCGCAGCAGGTTGAAAATGATAGACAGACTGTGGTAAAGTAGAAACATTGGTGTCGGCTGTTGCCGAATGTTGCCAAGTTTCGATTAAAAACCAATGTAAGAGGAGAAATTCATGAACTCATTCAAGGAGAAAGGTTGGGCGAAGAACGCGCTTGATAAAGTAAAGCGTCTGTTTAGCAAAGCCCAATATAATAGCTTGACTGAACAACTCAGGGAACAACGTCCTCTACACCGCACAGAATCCCTGCTAAGGACGTATAAGCTCCGGTTATTGCAAGGCGTAGGCGCTCTCGGAATACTGGCCTCAATCTCTGTCGGAGGCAATGAATATGTAAAGCTCCATACCTATGAGGTATACCACGTATATGTCGGGGATCAGATGGCCGGGACGGTCAGCGATCCTAAGATTGTTGAAGAGTACATTATCGGGAAAGTCAAGAAGCTCGAAGAGGATAACCCTAATGTACATATGGTTCTTAATTCCGATGAGGTCGCCTACAAAGCTGAAAAGGCTTACAAAATCGAAAGCGACGATCAAGCGGCTCTGACGAGCCTGGACGGCTTGCTGAAAGCGCATGCCGTGGGCGTAGAGCTGGTCGTGAACGAACAGACGGTCGGTATAGTGAAGGATAAGGAAACCGCGGAAGAGATTCTCGACCGCATCAAGAACAAATATTTGCCTCAGAAAAAAGACGGCAGCCGCGTATCGGTGTTATCCGTCGCGCCGGAGCCAACCGTCGGCGAACCTGTCGTCCAATCCGTCGACTTCCTCGAGAAGGTCGACATGAAAATTACCGAGATTAAGCCGGATCAGGTGATGAAGCCGGACGATCTGGTGACCAAGCTCGAGACCGGCAACGTCGGACCGTCCAAATATACGGTCGAGAAGGGTGACTGCGTCGGCTGTATTGCCAAGAAGCTCGGCATCTCCAAGCAAGTGATCTACGAGAAAAACCCGTGGATTCAAGACGATAAAATCCGGATAGGCGACGTGCTTGACGTAACGGTGCTCAAGCCGGCGCTTACGGTCCGGACGGTCGAGAAGGTCGTCGAAAATCAGGAAATCCAGCATGAGATCATCTATGAGAAAGACGATACGATGCGGGCTGGCGAGACGAAGACGATCAAGCCCGGCAAAAACGGCATGAAAAAGGTCACGTTCCTCGTTACGAAGGGTAACGGTTATATGCTGGATCAGGAGATGGTCGGCGAGGAAGTCGTCGAGCAACCGGTTCCGGAATACGCCAAAAAGGGAACGAAAGTGATTCTTGGAGAAGGTACCGGCAAGTTCGTCTGGCCTGTCGTCGGCGCGAAGCTTTCCGACTATTTCGGAATGCGCTGGGGCAAGATGCATAAAGGCATCGATATTACGGGTAACAAAAACATTTTAGCATCCGATAACGGCGTAGTGACCTATACCGGCGACAAAGGCGACGGATACGGCAACAAAGTTGTTATTGACCATAAGAACGGTTATGTGACCGTATACGGCCATATGAGCAAGATTGAGACGTCCAAAGGCAAGATCGTTGAAAAAGGCGAGAAAATCGGAATCATGGGCGATACCGGATTCTCTACGGGCGTTCACCTGCACTTCGAGATTCAGCGCAACGGTACGGCCGAGAACCCGCTCAAGTTTTTATCCCGCTAAGCTGCTATCGTTTTGATCCTATTTATCTGCAAATGTAAGTTCTATCGTACGAATCCAGAGGGATGAAGCTGACCGAAGTCAGCTTTATGCCTCTTTTTCTATGTGAAGCCGGGGGATATTTCCTATTACCCGAACGATTGCGATTTGAAACCGGTTCTATGGTAATATAAAGAGAGAAATGCGAATGGACGGTGAAGAGGATGTACGGAAAAATATTGGTCGTCGACGATGAACAACCGATCGCGGAAATATTAAAGTTTAATCTGGAGAAGGAAGGGTACCAGGTCATCTGTGCATTCGACGGCGGGACGGCCGTGGAGCTGGCGTTCTCCGAAGATCCGGACCTCATCCTGCTGGACATTATGCTTCCCGTCAAGGACGGCATGGACGTGTGCCGCGAAGTAAGGGCGAAGAAGGATACGCCGATCATTATGCTGACGGCCAAAGATTCCGAGGTGGACAAGGTGCTCGGGCTGGAGTTCGGGGCCGACGATTACGTCACCAAGCCGTTCGGGACTCGGGAACTGCTGGCCCGGGTGAAGGCCCATCTGCGCCGGCAGACCAAGTCGGTGCAAAACCAGCAGGAAGCCGCGGAGCCGGCGGGACTGCGCATACACCGGCTGATGATCGATACGGATATGTACTTGGTGTACAAGGACGGGCTGACGCTCGATTTGACGCACCGGGAGTTCGAGCTTGTCCATTATATGGCCAAAAACTGCGGACGGGTGATGACGCGGGAGCATTTGCTTCAGGCCGTATGGGGCTTTGAATATTTGGGTGACGTGCGTACGGTCGATGTGACGATCCGCCGTCTCCGCGAGAAGCTCGAGGACGACCCGAGTCGTCCGGAATACATTATGACGCGCCGAGGGCTCGGCTATATGATGCGCAACCCGAAGGCAGGAGGCGCTCCCTATTGAGAGGAACGAGGTTCTTCCAGTCGATCCAGAGCAAGATCATCATTATCTATGTCTTACTGATCCTGATGGCGATGCAACTGATCGGCGTTTACTTCGTGCGCACGATGGAACGGTCGTTCATCGATAACTTTACCGATTCGCTGAGCAAGCAGGCTTACCTGCTCGCCAACTTCGCGGAGCCGTTTCTGAATGCGAGCCAGGAGGCTGGAGCAACGCCGGAAGGGAAAAAAACGTACGCCGACCTGGACGAGATCGTAACGAATCTGTTCAACATCAGCGACGCCGAGATTCAGATTATCGACGCCAACGGGATCGTGCTGACCACGTCCTCTCAGAGCCAGAAATCGTTAATCGGCCAGAAAAATTTGCAGGCAGAGGTTATTTCCGCGCTGCAGGGCATCAAAGATATCGAATCGGAAACGGTGGATACTGACGGAACCCGCCGTAAAATTGTCGCCCAGCCGATCGGCGAAGGCGCCAAGGTGATGGGGGCGATCTATATCGTCGCCTCGATGGAATCGCTGTACGGAACGATGAACCGGATCAACAAAATCTTTTTGTCCGGAACCGGTATCGCGCTCGTGCTGACCGTGCTGCTCGGCGTTATTTTGTCGCATACGATTACGAACCCGATCAAAGCGATTACGAAGCAAGCGTCCGCGATCGCCGACGGCAACTTCAATCAGCGGATGCTGGTGGAAGGGCCCGACGAGATCGGCCAGCTCGGCAATGCGTTCAACCATATGACGAACCGGCTAAAGGAAGCGTTGTCGTCGATCGAAGAGGAGAAGGAAAAGCTCGCCTCCGTTCTGTCCAATATGAACGACGGGGTGATTGCGACCGACGACCAGGGCAAAGTCATCGTCGTGAACCGCCGGGCCAAGCAAATGCTGAACATCGGAAGCCAGGATGTGACCGATAAGGATATCACAGAGCTGCTCGGCATGCCGGACGGCAACATCGAAGGCAAGGTGAAGGGGGAGCAGCACAATGCGAGTATCCAAATCGCCAATGAGGAAGAGGGGGATTTGAGGCTGCGGGTCGTCTTTACGGCCATTCACCGCCGGGATAAGGGCATTACCGGTACGATTGCGATGCTGCACGATGTGACGGAGCAGGAGAAGCTGGAGGATGCGCGGCGGGAATTTGTGGCGAATGTGTCTCACGAGCTGCGTACGCCTTTGACGACGATGAAAAGTTATCTGGAGGCGCTCGATGACGGGGCGCTTGATGACCCGGAACTGGCTCACCGCTTTGTAGGCGTAATGCGCAATGAGACGGAACGGATGATCCGGCTGGTCAACGATCTGCTGCATCTGTCGAGGCTCGACTCCCGCAAGGCGCTGATCAGCAAGGAGCTGACTCACGTGCCGGATATGCTGGAGGAAGTGGCGGACCGGTTCTCGTTTCAGCTCGACCAGAAAGAAATTTCGATTGAACTGGACATAGAAGCGGGCATTCAGGACATGCTGCTGGATCGCGATCAGATCGATCAGGTGCTCGATAATCTCGTCTCCAATGCGATCAAGTACACCCCGGAACGGGGAGCGATCGTGATCGGGGCTAGACAAACCGGCAAGGATTGGCTGGAAGTGATGGTGCAGGACAACGGGATGGGGATTCCGCGGAAAGATCTCTCCCGTATATTCGACCGGTTTTACCGGGTGGACAAAGCCCGTTCCAGAAATATGGGGGGAACCGGACTCGGGTTGTCGATTGCCCGGGAAATAGTGAAGGCGCACGGGGGAACGATTACACTCGAATCGGAGCTGAATCAGGGAACCCGCGTTATCTTTGCACTGCCGATCCAGCAGACGGAGGGGGATACGGGGTAATGGAGCGATTCAAGTCTTGGCTGCTGGTTGCACTTGTGTTGGGAAGCCTGCTGCAAAGCTACATGCTCGTATTCAGCTCGCCGAGGCCCGGCCCGGCTATTCCTACGGAATACGTCCAGACGGATGTGATCGGGACTCAGATGACGGCGGAGGAGCTGCTGTTCCCGGAGCAGATCGTGCTGCACTCGGGGAAACAGACGCATACGGTGCTGTACCCGAACCATCTGCATTTCAAGGAAATTATGAAGACGCTAAAAGGCCGGACGTTCGATAACATCCGCCGCAATGCGCCTATTTTGTCCGGAATCGATTGGGAGGAAATCCGCAATAAGCAGACTGGTGTAGAGGTTCGTTTCCGCGGAGGGATTCCGTTTAGCATATTAAGAACGGTGTTCCAGTTGAAGGGCGATCTTCCTCTCGAGACAGAAGCGGTCACCCGGATCTGGATTTATGTAAACCGCGAGGTGGAGGACGTTCGTACGTTTTTCCAGACGGAGTACAGCACCTATGAGGCCCGTGCCGATCTGAACAGTAAAAACGTCGAACAGATGGTCGGTTTCGGCGAGCTTCAGGCGAGTTATCATTACAAGGACGACTTCTACTTGCCGGACCAGCCGATCGAGGTGCCGAAGTATCGGATCGGGGTCAACACGATTCCGATCGATCAGCTGCAGAAAACGCTGTTCGTCGATCCGCGCAATACGCGGAATTTCAGCAAGCAGGACGGCTCGGAAATTTACACCGACGGTAAAAGAGGGCTGCAGATCCGGCCCGATCAGCTGTGGATGAACTATTCCGACCCGGTGCCGGCGGTCGACAGCCGCAACGATATTCGAGAGAATCTGAATGCGGCGGTTCAGTTTATTAACCAGCATGGAGGCTGGAACGGCAGCTTCATGGCGAGATCGATCCCGCAGTCGCAGGTGATCGGGCGGCAGCTGTTCACGTTCCGCCAATACTATGATTCGTTCCCGATCATCGGAGACCGGGGCGAGAACTTCGGATTGATCCGGATCGTGCTGCAGAACCGGGTGATCGCGAACTACGAAAGATCGCTGCTGATGCTTGATTCGGCGCAGGTCGAGAGATCGCTGCAGAAGCTCGAAGGCGGCAAAGCGCTGGACGATCTGGTGAACGCCTATCCGCGCAGAAGTCTGGTCGTGTCCGTGACGCCGGCGTATCAGCCGGTTCTCCGCGACAAAGTGATGGACCTGAATCCCGTATGGGCTGTCGAGCTGCGCGACGGGACGTACGATATTTTGAAATAAGAGACGGCAAGCAGGAACGGGGGTGAGCGGCAGCGATGGATTGGAGCCGGGCCAAAACGATATTGATCCTGTCCTTTCTGGGACTGAACCTGTTGCTCGGTTATGAGCTGTGGAGCGGCAAGCTGAACATCGGCGAGTCGAAGCAGGCTTCGGCCGATATTGCCGAGGAATTAAACCGGATAATGATCAGCCGGGGAATGAAGCTGGCGGCCGAAGTGCCGAAGGAAACCCCGAAGATGCGGGAAATCGTGGTCAAGGCGGTGGAGGATGAGTCGTATGGCCGTAAAGTGAAGCTGTCTGCTCCGATCCGCTATAACTTGTTTCTAAGCAAGGGCTCCTTGAAGGACTTGTCTAACCGGGGGATTCCCAAAATCGAGACGTACAGCTATGACCGGACTACGAGCAAGGAAGGTTTGTTTATGATGAACCAGCTCGTGGGCGACTATCCGCTGTTCGATATTAATATGGAGCTGTTCATTACCGGCGGGGAAGTAACCGGTTATCGTCAGGCGTACGTAGAGGTCGATACGAGCTCCGAGGCAAAGGAAGAGAAGAAGGTCATCTCGGCTTACACGGTGCTGCGGACGCTGGCGGAGAAATATTTCCCGAACGGGGCGGTTGTGACGGATATCCGGCTGGGGTATCACGGGCAGTTTTTTGATACGGAATGGTCGACGCTGCCGACGTTCCCGACGTGGCGCGTAGCGCTGGACAACGGAGATATGTATTACGTGCACGGGTTCCGCGGGGATGTGGAGAATGCGCCGCGAACGGATGCGAGCAAGCCATAAGAGCGGGTGCGGGAACTGAAGAACGGGAACAAGAGGGGAACTGGCAATGACATTACGCTATACGGTACTGGCAAGCGGCTCTACAGGCAATTCGCTGCTGGTGGATCATGAAGGAACGAAGGTGCTTGTCGACGCGGGCCTTAGCGCCAAGAAGATCGAGCAGTTGATGGAGGAGCGGGGCGTGAGGGGCTCGGAGCTGGACGCGATCTTGATCACCCACGAGCATTCCGACCATATTAAAGGAGTCGGCGCGCTGGCGCGCAAGCACGACTTGCCGGTGTACGCCAACGAGAAGACGTGGGAAGCGCTGAATAAGCATCTCGGCGCGCTGGCGGAAGAGAAAATCAAGGTCATGGAGACCGGAAGCGTCGTCGAGTTCGGTGGGCTGCAGGTCGAGTCTTATCCGATCTCGCACGATGCGGCCGAGCCGGTCGGTTACTGTTTCCACGACGGAGACACCAAGCTGAGTCTCGCAACCGACCTCGGCTATGTGAGCAGTAAGGTGAAGGAGAAGATCGCCGACTCCGATGCGATCATCCTGGAATCGAACCATGACATCGAGATGCTGCGGATGGGCAAATACCCGTGGAACATCAAGCGGCGCATTCTCGGCGATACCGGACACTTGTCCAATGAAGCGGCGGGCGAAGCACTGTGCGACATTTTGACCGGGAAGACGGAGACGGTGTATCTCGCCCATTTGAGCCGCGATCATAACTTGATGGATTTGGCCAAACTGACCGTGAATAACATATTAGAGGAGCGCGGCATTCAGGCCGACGAGCGGAAAGTCGAGCTGAAGGACACGTATTTCGACCGGGCTACGAAATGGGATAGGCTGGGTCCTGACTCATAATCTGATCGACGGCGGCCATTCGGGCTTCGATCTCGCTGCGGGACAGAACGCCTTTCTCGATGAGCAGATCCATCAGCGCGGTGACGAGCAGCGTGTTGCGGTAATGCTCTTCCTTCAGATCGGCAAGCTTGGCGATGAGGTTCACTTCATCCAGATGGGAACGAATACGATTCATAAACATTTCTCTCCTTTTCCAGTGAATCCGGCTCGAACTTTCGCTGCAAATCTAGTAAAATGGAGGGAGCGGTTCTTATAGGTAGTATAGGCCGCTAGACGCGAAAACATTCCTCTTTTTTTCAGCCAGAAAAATGAGTGAAAATAGAGAGCGAAGTCTTCCGAGAGGAGAAACGGGCATGAGCTTGTTTGATGACGACTTCTACACAACGAAGCTGCCCCGTAAAAGCCGCTGGACGCACAACGGTTCCGCCGTTCCCGCCGTGTCGAGGAGCAAGGATGGAAGAGTGGCGTTATTTGCGGTAACGGGAGGCGCAGCAGCGATTATGCTGGCTTCGCTCTTAATCGGGCTGGGCACGCACCGGGATGAGCCGGGGCAGCCGGCGGCCGTACCGGTTCTAGCGACCGGAGACAGCTATCAGATGAAGGAAGACCAGGTCGTCCGCGCGGTGGAGCAGGTGAAGCCGGCGGTAGTGAGCATTATAAGCGCGATCAAGGAAGAAGGCTCCGGCGATGCTCAGAGCCTGGGGATCGGCTCCGGCGTATTGTTCCAGAAAAACGGAGATAAAGCTTACATCGTAACGAACAACCACGTGGTCCAATCGGCTACGCAGATTGAAGTGATATTGGCCAATGGCGAGCACCGGAAAGCGAAGATGACGGGCAAAGATATGATTACTGATCTGGCGGTGATCGAGATCGATGCGGCAGGGCTTAAAGTATTCGCCGAATTCGGCGATTCGGATAAGCTGAAGGCGGGCCAGACGGCCATTGCCATCGGCAGCCCGCTCGGCCTGCGCTTCGCGCAGACGACGACTGTCGGCGTCATCAGCTCGCCGCATCAGAAGATCCCGATCTCGTTCGCCGGAGACGGCAACTACGATTGGGAGATGGACGTGATCCAGACGGATGCGGCCATTAACCAGGGCAACAGCGGCGGCGCGCTCATCAATCTGGAGGGCAAGCTGGTCGGCATCAACAGCATGAAGGTGGCGGAGAAGGGCGTCGAAGGGCTCGGTTTTGCGATCCCGATCAACTCCGCCAAGGAAACGATCAACAGCCTGATCGAGTACGGCAAGGTGAAGCGGCCGTACATCGGCATTACTAGCGAGCCGCTTCGGGCTTTCAAGGGAATCGAAGTTTTAAAACTCCCGGATTCGGTCAAAAATGGGATTATCGTCATCGATGCGGTAGGCCCTGCGAAGGAAGCGGGACTGGCGACGCACGACGTCATCACGGAGCTGGACGGCAAGCCGATTTCGAACAACGTGATGCTGCGCCAATACTTATACGGGGACAAGAAGATCGGCGACCCGATCAAGGTGACATACTACCGCGGCGGTAAAAAAGCGACCGTAACGGTCCAACTGGGCGAAAAGAAAGAGGACTGATTCATGTTTGTCGTATGCAAGGAACACGTAGAGCTGGCGATCGATATGTTCGTCGACGAGTACGAGGAAGCGCCGGATATCTACGACTTGAACAAAGTGAGCTTTACCGCCTGGGAGCCTCCGGCTACCTGCGAACGGTGCGGGAACAAACCGCAATTTTTGGTGATATGAGCTGTAGCGGGGGGCCTGTGGGGGCTCCCTTCTTTTTTGTTTGGGGAATCTGCAGGAGGACACTGAAGCGGTTAAGAGGCGGAGCAATGGCTTCATGCTGGTACGGAACAGGATGGCTTACAACGGAAGGACGGAGACACGATGCACATTCATATTATTGCAGTCGGCAAGCTGAAGGAGAAATATTGGACGGACGGTGTCGCCGAATACGCTAAACGGCTCAGCGCCTATGCGAAGCTGACCATCACCGAGGTCGCCGAGGAGAAAGCGCCCGAGCGGATGAGCGAGGCGGAGGAGCAGCAGGTGAAGCAGAAGGAGGGCGAGCGCATCCTGGCGGCGCTGAAGGCCGACACCCACGTCATCGCCATGGCCATCGACGGCCACCTGTGGACGTCGGAGGAGCTGTCGGCGCAGCTGGAGCGCCTCGGCACCTACGGCAAGAGCCACGTCACCTTCCTCATCGGCGGGTCCAACGGCCTGTCCGACGACGTGCTGAAGCGGGCCGACCAGAAGCTGTCGTTCGGGCGAATCACGTTCCCGCATCAGCTGATCCGGCTGGTGCTGGTGGAGCAGGTTTATCGGGGGTTTAAGATTATACGGGGGGAACCGTATCACAAGTGATGGTAAAGGAAAGGTTGGAATTGAATATTCCATTCAAGAAAGTACTATATCATCTTTATAAAGCGTAGTTGTTGCACATTAAAATTAGTATCAAAGAACTAAAATAAGGCGCGAGTAGTGGCTAATTTTGCTGACTATTTGCGCCTAATATTATTTATAGTACAAAATTACCCAAAATTCTGTTAACATTGGGATGGAAAGTAGTATACTGGAACTAATGACAGCGCTGAAAAATAGGGGGAAAGTCCTTGCGAGCACCGGATTTGACAGTGGAACAAGTTCAAAAAATTTGTCCTAACTTTACTCAGATTGAATATGTGGGTAGAGGAGGACAAAAAACGGTATTTTCTGGCGTTTTTGCTGGAACAAAGTATGCAATAAAGTTTTTAGATTTGACCAGTATCCAAAATCAACAAGCGCCAAATAGTGCAATTACTCAAGATCCTCATATCACTGTATCCCCTGTAGAAGACATTCGAGAAGATGTCCTAGCAAGAGCCAAGAGGGAAATCGATATAATGGATCGGTGTGAAACTTCAACTTTAGTGAAGTTAGGACCAATTGGCATGACGCTCGTAGATTACGACAACAAAAAGTTACTCTATTTCACTGAAGAACTAATTAGTGGCGATGATCTTCATAATATAATTAGACGAGATAAGTTCATAAGTCTCAATGAAGGAATTCAAATAGGGATAGACATAGCTACAGCAATAAAGCATCTATGGAACATTAACATGGTTCATAGGGATGTTAAACCACGGAATATTATGAGGCGAGATACTGGGGGATACGTCCTTTTAGATACGGGCTTGGCGTTTGATTTAAGCGACGAATCCTTAACAGCAGCATTTATAACCGTTGGAACACCAATCTATATGTCACCAGAGCAATTAAAGAACGTAAGAAGAGGAATAGATTTCCGATCTGATCTATTTCTATTAGGTATTGTTCTATACGAAGCGTTAACTGGACAGCACCCATTCTTTAATAGAGGGATTAATTCTATGCAGCTAGTTGCGAATATCGTGACCAATCCTATTGAATCGCCAAATAAAGTTCGTAAAGATCTACCGAATAGTTTAAATACTATAATTATGAGACTTCTGGCAAAGGAACCTCATTTGAGATTCAAAAGTTGTGATTCCCTTATGGAAAAACTATTGCAGGCAAGGGAGGAAATCCAGTGAAGCTGTTTGTACAACAGGGGTACGGGAAAGGTAATAAAATCCATCAGGCGCTGGATAACGGAGCGGTAGATGGTGTGATTTTAAGCCCACGAGACGATACAGAAGATAATCTAAGGTTATTTAGAAAGGATTTAATAGACAATTATCCAACAGCAGAAACCTTATTAGATCCACAATTTTATTATACGTTATATATGGATGGTACAACCAAAAACTTAACTAACTATTCATACTATCCAGGACATCTTACAATGTCAGCATTTCGCTCTATTAGAGATATTCAGAAGTATGCAGAGGATGCAATTAATTTCCAATTGTCTATGGGGGCAGATTATATTCTGTCACCTACTTTACTAATAAATAGTTTTAGTGATAGGCAAACACAGATATGCATGAGCTTAGCTGAAGAGTCTAATAACGTAATGAAAACCAATGGGCATGCTAAGCCGCTATTAACTTCATTAGTATTTTCCGAATCTGCACTTAACGAAACGGACCGATTAAATGAGTTTTTAAATGAAATATCTGTCTTAGATTTAGAAGGATTTTATATTACAGTTGCTAGGAATAATAAAGACTATAATCAGAACTTTGATTCTGATCTTGCACTTGCTAATTTATTGTACTTTATCTACTCATTATCTGAGATTAATGAATTTAAAGTAGTAGTAGGTTACGCTGATATTATTGGGTTACTGTACTTGGGTGTGGGGGCATATGGTATTGGAACCGGGTGGCATAATAGTTCGAGGAAGTTTACAGTTCAGCAGAGAATACTACCATCAACGGGTGGAAGATTACCGAGGGAGCGATATAACTCGATTCCATTACTTAACTCAATATTAGTTTCGGAACTGGATTCGATTGCTTCAAACACTCCTTCAGGCATTTTCCAAAGTGTTCTTTCTAATACTGTCGAAGATAAAATTATTCTTGCGGGCTCCAACCCATCGGACGCATGGAGCAGAGCGATGTCACATCAGCAACACTGGTCTGCTATAAAAAAAGCATCTATTGATATTTTTAAAGGTTCGAAAGATATCTCGACCCGTTTAGATCATTTGGAAAACGCTATTACAAATGCTATGTCTCTCTACACGCTCATGGAGAGGTACGCTGTTCAACTGGAGAGGGCTTCCTCTCGAGTGCATTTAAATACCTGGCAATCGGCTATTCGTCTCTTCAGAGGCATTGCAAATGTTTGATTGATTTACATAAAAAAGAGTTTTGCCAATACCGACTAAGTGAAATGATTTTTTCCTTGGTCGGTTTTTTCTTGGTTTTAAATGTACTTTGTATTTCTGGTTCGAAACGGATATAATTCCAATGCCATTAATTTTAAAATGATCTATGTTTTCAAGGGCTGCTTTAATATATCGTTCGGGCATCACAATAGAGGAATATTGTGCAAAGCCCAAATAATTTATAGCCTGATACAACGCACGTTTCCAATTATGAAGTTTGCCCTCATACGCATGAAAGGTAACATTGGGTAAAATTACTTTAGGATGAAGAGTGTACGAATCAGGTTCAAATTTTTGAATTAAATCTGCTTCAAGTAGTTCTTTTAAATGACGACGAACGGTAGACTCAGATAAGCCAGATAGTGAAATAATATCTTTAAATTTTTGTTTCTTTTTAGGGAACATAACAGATAGTAATTGCGCGGGGCCTAAGCGGCTAATAATATGCTCTGCTCCTTGTGGCAGAGACCAGTCTTCATTGACATAGGCAGCGACTACATCCGCCCTACCCTGCCAGCAATCCAACTCACGAATTAATGCAGAATGTTTTTTTGAAGAACTCTGCATCAAATAACTTTCAAAAGAGTCAATGAGTGTACTCTCTTTTGATTCATAGAGATCAGTAACATCACTTAATCTGATTGCCAAAATCAATCAGCTCCTTTCCTAAGGATACAGGCAACAAATAATAATAGTTCTACAAGCAAAAGTCAATATCCTTTTGGGGTGACAAATCATTTTTATTTAAGGCTATATAATTAATGTTTATTATTCACTAAGTTAGGAAAAACAAACGTTAATTTCAAATCCCTTATTTAGTATTATAAAACGGGAACATGCATTCGTAAATGTAGAATTTTAAGAAAAACGTGTGCAATAAAAATGAAAGACAAACTCAGTAATGAGCTTGCCTTTCATTTTTATTACAACATATTAAATATTTCAGCAAGTATATTTTTGCTCATGCGAATGTGGGCAACGTCCTTGCCTTTCAAAATAGCCAGAACTTCCTGTAAGACGGCTTCCTTTTCATCGGATACAGGTGACATAAAAGGTTCATCAAACTCAAACAGCAGTTTCGGTTCAACATCTAAAGCAACCACGATTTTGCCGATGTTCTCCAATGATAGATTACGCTCCCCACGCTCGACCCCACCGGCGAAGTCGATCTTCTCTCGTTTCCTCGCTTGTTTTCGCTGGAGAGAATCCCCCGCCGCTGCTGCGACAGGAGAATCGGAGAAGTAGGAATCCACGTTTTCATCAAAGCTCAGTTCAATCGTCTCGATCTTCTTGCTTTCGTTCATCGTAATTCGCTTGATGAATAGGTGCAGCAACGTTTTTCGCTGTTCGAACGGCGCGGCGGTGAGCAACTGATGGAATCCGTGAACAGTTGGAACGAAGCATTTCGAAAGGCAGACATTTGTTTAAGTTTGTAGTGATTGGCCTGGGGTATATCGTGGAGTACCATCCTGAATATCTGACGCGGAATGATAATAGTGAAGTTTATTATGAAGTGCTGAACAGCAGTCTTGAATCCTATAAATACAGTGTACCGATTTTAGAAAACTTTTCGAATTGCTTTCGAGGGACTTTAGACTCCTCCTCTAAACTAAGGTTGTAGGCAAGAGAGAGACCATACAACCTTAAAGGAGCGAGGGAAAATGAAAAAGAAAAACAAATTTATCATGATCGGCGCGGTGGTTGGTGCCATGACGTTATTCACGGCGACGGCGTTCGCGTATAGTCCGAATACGACAGGCTACGATGCGTTCAAGGCGGTGCTGAAAGCGAACCATGCGTCGGGGGCCGACATGGGGAGCGCGACGGTCAACGGAAACTTCAGCTTGACGGTTGACGGCGAGACGGTGTTGAAGGCGGACGGCACGGGGAAGATGGGGAAAGCGGGCGGAGAGCACAACGTTAGTGGCGACCTCGATTTTACGCTCATGGGCGTCGAACGACAAGCCAGCCTGTATAGCAGTGGCGACGATGGGGTCCATCTCGTAGACCGAACGCATGATTTGCATTATCAGGTAATCAACTTGGACGATAAACATGCCGGCGAACACCGCGATTGGTCGGATAAGGAGGAGTTTCAGGATCGCCCGATGAACAAGGTGGAAGAAGCGCTCCTCGATTTCCTGGTGGGCGACCTGAAGGATAACTTCAGCGTGGCGAACCAGGCGGACGGCTCGAAGACGATTACGGTCGACATCAGCAAGGAGGACATTCCGCTTCCGCTGCGTTTACTGATGGACGCGGCTTCAGCTCAGGACAAAATAGGGCGCGCGCATGCGCCGGAAGCGCATGCGGAGTGGGGGCAGCTGGGACAGCTTCCTTTCTTCCAAGGACTTGAAGGGATCGACCTGAAAGCGCAATTGCCGGAGCTGACAGATGACGTTGCCATTGAGCATGTACGGCTGCAAATGACGGTCGATGCGAATAACAAGGTGCAAGGCGTGCAGGGCGAGCTTGAAGTGAGCGGCAAAGATAAGGCGGGCGTCACCCACCGCGTGGAGCTGGAAGGCGCAGGCAACATAAGCGGCATCAATGCCACGACGCCGGATGCGTATGACCCTGCCGGCAAGTCCGTGGAAAGGATCGACGTGGCAACCTTTGATGACCGCAGCTAACACAATGGACCCTGGGAGGACCTGCTATGTTCGAAGTAAACGATCTGACGAAGGTCTACCCCGGCGGACGCGGCATTCAAGGACTGAACCTCACCGTGCAAGCCGGTGAGGTTGTCGCCTTGCTGGGGCCGAACGGAGCCGGGAAGACGACAGCGCTGCAGGCGATGGCCGGCTGGATCGGGGCGGACCGCGGGGAAGCATGCTGGAACGGAGTCTCCGTCGCCGACCGGCCCGAGATGACGAGGCCGTACATGGGCCTGATGATCGGAGAGCCGTCCCCGTACCTCTATCTCACGGGATATGACTATTTGAGGTGCTACCATAAGCTATATCCCGGTGTCGACGAAGCGCGCATCCGGCAGACGCTGGAACTCGTGGGCATGACGAAGCACCAAGACATGAAGATCAAGAAGTACTCCACCGGCATGAAGCAGCGGCTCGAGCTGGCCAGCGTGCTGCTCCACCGGCCTAAGCTGCTGATGCTTGATGAGCCATTCTCGGGCATGGACATCGAGGGCAGGCGGGAGATCTCGATGATGTTGCGCGGCCTCGTGGCCGAAACGGGGATGAGCGTCATCGTGTCGTCGCATCAGGTGCACGACATGGAGGATTGGATCACGCATGCTTGCCTCGTTTACGAGGGGCGGCATGTCCATACGTCGGGCATCGCGGGGATCCGGGAGTCCTATGCAGGTGTGGAGGACTATTATTTGCATCATCTCGCACAGGAAAGGAGAGGGGCGGCCGTATGATCGCGCAGATGAATAACCTCGCCGCGGAGGAGCTTCGCAAGCTGTTCCGCGGAGGCAAGCTGAAGGTTCTGCTGCTGCTCTCCTTCATCATTGGCGTTCTCTTCGTCTTTGTCGGCGGCCGTCTTGGACTCGAAGACAACCTGCCGCTGGCGGCAATTGAACTGCTGCCCGCGGTCGTGCTTCCTTTCCTCATGGTGGCGCTCGGCAGCGACCTAATGATCGGCGAATTCAAGGGGGCAATCAAGCATGCGCTTAAGCTGCCGATTAGCCGGGAGTTTCTCTTCATGGGGAAATTGTTCGCGGGGTGGGCGGCCGGCGCTTTAATCGTTCTGTGTATGTTGGTGCCGACCTTCATTGGAGGCTTCATTCTTCACGACGTGCCTGCGGCGTCAACGCTTGGTGCAGGTTTAGCGGAGCTTGGCGGCGCGATCCTATTCAGCGGTTTGTTGCTTGTACTAGCGAACAGCGTGTCCCTATGGGTAGGGAGCAGCGCTGTCGGGATGGCGGTGAGCGTCGTGCTGTGGATGGCGATGAGCGTGGTCGGATTTCTCGAGCCGGGGCTGAATCGGTTCCTCGTCACGAACTATGCGGATTGGCTGCAGCCGCTCCTGTACGGAGGGGATGCCGGCATGACGGTTTCCACGTTGCTATTTATGGCTACCTACTATATCATTGGCACTATATTGGGCTTGCTAGCCTTCCAAAGAAAAGAGTTCTGATGTATGTCAATACGATTGAAGCTTATTTTAACGTATTTATTGGGTACGATTCTGACGGCGATTATCGTTGCGATGACCGGCATCGGTATCGTCACGGCGATTTTATCGTATCTCGTAAGTGGTATCGTGAAGGATCAATCCCCGCATGAAGCCTTCTCCCGGGGCATCGACCTGTTCGTGGACCTGCGCTATGCGGAGCGGTACGCGCCGGAGGAGCTGAAGTCCCCCGAGTTCGCGGCCTCTATCGGGGAACGGTTGAAGCCGTTCGAGGGCTTCCTTGTCGTCCGGCAAGGCGAGCGCTGGGAAAGCTACGGCGAGCTCAGCGAAGGAGAAGCGTTCTTGAGACAACTACGGCAGGATGTGGCCGCGGCTGGACCGAAAAAAGACGGCATGTTCGTCATGAGCGCGTGGGAGGAACGCGACTTGCTGTCGATCGCCTACGATTTTCCCGGAATCAACGATCCATTGACGTATTACCTGGTGGCCGACATGACGATGGCGGAGTCCAAGACAAACCGATTCGGGTTGTTCGTGCTGCTTGGCATCGCGATTCTTGTCGGCATCATTCTCGTTCCGCTGCTCTGGATCACGACGAGGGATATCGTTAGGCCGCTGCGACAGCTCGAACAGGGCTCCCGGCGCATTGCCGAAGGGGACTTGAACTTCCGTCTGGAATCCAAGGTGCGCAACGAAGTGGGAGGCGTCATCCGCTCGTACGAGAAGATGCGCGGCGAGCTGCAGCGATCGATCGACGTTCAGCTGGCGCTCGAGGAGAACCGCAAGGAGCTGATCTCGAATATTTCGCATGATCTCAGGACGCCGCTAACTTCGATCAAGGGTTACGTAGAAGGGATTCGGGTAGGCGTAGCGGACGATCCGGAGAAGCTGAAGAAGTATATCGACGTGATCTATGCGAAGACGCTCGATATGGACCGGATGATCGACGATCTGTTCCTATTGTCGAAGCTGGATCTCGAGCAGGAACGTTTCTACTTGGAGACGGTGCCACTCGAGTCGTTCTATAGGCAGACGATGAGCGAGCTGCATATGGAGTGCGAGCGCGCGGGCGTGCGGCTGACGAGCGAATATGAGGCGGGGCAAGAGGATGTCGTGACGATGGATGTCCAGAAGATGAAGCGCGTCATGCTGAACCTCGTTGGCAATTCGGTGAAATTCATGGATAAGCAGGAGCCCCATATCCACGTGCACATCGGGCGGCAGTCGGAGGAATGGGTTGTGGAGGTTACGGATAACGGACCGGGGATGGGACCGGACGAACTGGATCGAATTTTTGACCGATTCTATCGGGGGGATGCGTTCCGCAATCAGAACGTGGCCGGTTCCGGGTTAGGCCTTGCCATCGTGAAGCAGATTATCGCGAATCATGGCGGAACGATCCATGCGAGAAGCGAGCCGGGACAGTCCATGACGGTGATGATTAGCATTCCGATGAAACGGGATAGCAAGGAAGCGGGGAGAGCGTGAGATGTCGAAGCGCAAAGTGTTAATCGTGGAGGATGATCAAGCGATCGCCGAGCTGGAGCGGGATTTTCTCGAGGTGAATGGCTACGAGGTCACCCTTCGGGCTGATGGCCGGCAAGCGCTGGAGGAAGCGCTGGAGCGGGAATACGATCTGATCATTCTTGACGTCATGCTGCCGGGCATGGACGGCTTTGATCTATTGCGGCGGATTCGGGAGACGAAATACATTCCGGTGCTCATGGTATCCGCCCGCAAGGAGGATATCGACAAGATCCGAGGCCTTGGCCTAGGGGCGGACGATTACGTGACGAAGCCGTTCAGCCCGACGGAGCTCGTGGCGAGGGTGAAGGCGCATCTCGACCGGTATGATCGATTGACCGGTGTCGCGGCAGGCACCGGTTCTTCGCATGGCCGGAAGTCTCGCGAGCTGAACATTCGCGATCTTGCGATTCAGGTCGATGCAAGACGAGTGACGATCCGCGGGGCGGAGGTTACGATGACGGCTAAGGAGTTCGACCTGCTGCTGTTCCTCGCGGAAAACCCGGATCGGGTCTATTCCAAGGAGGCGCTGCTGGATCGGGTCTGGGGAATCGACAATTATGGCGATACCGCCACGGTCACGGTCCATGTAGGGAAGATCCGGGACAAGATCCAGAAGGACCCGTCGCAGCATCAGTTTATCGAGACCGTATGGGGCGCGGGATATCGCTTCAAGGTGTAAATGCGCAAGTAGTCGCCGTGATTCGCGGGGACTTTTTTTTTGCCATTTTTCACGGTACGTCCAACCGTATTAAGGGCACCGGCCGATCCGCTCCGCTGTCACTTTAACAGTATCATTTTTTGACATGATTAGGGGGTACGATGATCTCAGCAACAGAAAAGGAATATCACTCTCCAATACAACGATTGAGATGGGGCAGGGGCAGCGAGACGGCTTGGTATACGGGGACATGTGGATTCCGGTTGCAAGAATTGAACGAGATCATAGGAGGAATGGAAATGAGCACAATGACAAGTCATGAAAAAATCGCGAAGGTTGAATCCAGCCCTATTGGAAGGAAGGTCGCTTATTGGACCGTCACCGTCATTCTCGCATTCTCTATTGCGTTAAGCGGTATCGGGCAATTGATGCGATATGGCGGCAATATCGATTTGGTGGCCGGTATTGGTTTCCCGTTATACATCACGAACATTCTCGGAGCTTGGAAGCTGCTTGGCGTCATCGCGATCGTTATACCAGGCTTCCCCCGGCTTAAGGAATGGGCTTACAGCGGTATCTTTTTTCTAATGACGGGTGCGGCCTTATCCCACGCTTTCGCAAACGATTATGGCAATGGCGGATTCCATATGATCCTTCCGCTTTTCTATGCCGCGCTTGGCATCGCTTCCTGGGCACTGCGTCCAAAAAGTCGCAGACTCTAAGGGGAACATTGGAGCAATCCACCCCTCTTTTATTCGCGATAAAAATTCGCCGTTAGAGTGATATGCCGAACCTTATCATAAGTGACGGCGAAAAATTGAAGTTTGAAGTGTTAGTGCGCTTGTGGAATAGATTGAATTTTAACCTCTACGGCCTTTGGGTTTAGGGGTTTTTGCTTTGATAAGGAAGCAATATTGCGCTACATTTTCCCATATTGGATTCTATAAGTGAGTCGGATTTATTGCAAATTTCAGGGATATAAGTTGAAATCCTTTAATCATCCTTTAAGATAACTCCATGCATGAACGTGATAGGATAACAACGTACTTGCAGTAACTGAAGACGAACGTCATGATTTATCAACGAAGAGGGGTGTAAAGTGGTGTATGATAGAGTCGGTAAAAAGGCCGGTGCAATGATTGGCGTGGGTGTATTCCTCATTTCCCTGTTGGGGGGAGTCTTGTTTTTATCAGAAGCCACAGCTGCATCGGGGGTAATTTACGTAAAGAGCGATGCCGTGGGCGAAGGTGACGGTACAAGTTGGGAAGATGCTTACACGCAATTGCAAGACGCGATAGAAGATGCGGTGGCGGGGGATCGGATCTGGATTGCATCCGGTACATATGTGCCTACGCGATTAATTGAGAGTTCTGAAGACGCGAGGACAGCTCATTATCATATGAAAAACAACGTTGAGATTTTCGGAGGCTTTGCCGGGGATGAGGACCCTGCGACTTTTGATTTGGAAGATCGCGATTTTGCAGGAAATGAAACGGTACTGAGCGGCGATATCCATCAGGATGATGTTGCAGGTGATGCTGCGTCTATGGCTGACAATGTGTATCATGTCTTTTATCATGCTGACAATCCATTTACAGGCAACCTGGATGAGACTGCGGTTTTGGATGGGGTGACCATTTCCGGGGGAAATGCGAATGATCCTGACTATCATTTTAGCGGCGGCGGCATGTATAACGATAATAATCATCCTACAGTCAGGAAGGTAACCTTTAAGAATAACAGAGCCGCGATTTATGGCGGAGCCGTGTTTAATTACCTGAGTGATGCTCGTTTATACAATGTTCGAATGGTGGATAATGTTGCCGATATCGGCGGAGGATTATATAGCCAATATGGCGAGAGTGAAATGATTAATCTTGATATTAGGGGGAACATTGCGACTGGTTTTGGCGGGGGAATGTACATGAGAGATGATCATTCCACGCTTGCGGGCGTACTGATTAGTGGGAATTATTCACGGCGTGTAGGCGGTATATATATGGATAGCAGTGATTTAACGCTTGTAAACCTAACCATTAGCGGGAATAAATCGGATTATAATTCGGGCGGCATTTTTTTCGCTGGTGAAGCTTCGGATAGTGTTACCCTATACAACAGTATCGTCTGCGGGAACAAAGGGGATTCTGCGGAGGATTATAACGGTGATGTGAGATTCGAGCATAGTATCAATGCTGCCTTTTTCTATGGACCCTGTTTGGATGCGGAAAATGCGATCGTAGAACCGGTTAATCTTTTCGTAAATCCATTGGATGCCGATGACGCGCCTTCCACTGAAGGAGATTATCGGTTGATTGATTTTTCACCTGCAGATAGCAGAGCAGACGAAAGCTTCTATTTGGAAGGGGGTATTCTGTCTCACGTTACTACGGATTTGGAGGGGAAACCAAGATTTATCAATACAGGGTTAGAAGCCGGAGCCTATGAGTCGCCTATCTTATTTATTAATGTCCGGGCTGTACCTTTTAGTGCAGGTACAGCTACCGGCGCCGATTCCGTCATACAATATTATGGCGGTAATCCTCTTACAATAACGGCCACTCCGAATGACGGTTATGGATTTGTGAAATGGCTTATATACAATGCAATGGAGAGGGGCGTGGAATTATCCAGGGAGCGTGTGATTACTTATGAACTAACGGGTTCTGGTACTTGGGCTACTCTTGATGCTCATTTTGGGGTATTGGTTGATGTCGGCGTAACCTCAGCATCGGAAGTAGAAGGGACCGTCACAGGCGGAGGGGAGTATGCCATTGGTCAAGAAATCACGATACTTGCCTCCCCGAGTGAAGGCTATCATTTTGTGAATTGGACGGAAAGCGGTGCGGAAGTGTCTGCTGATGCAGACTACAGTTTTGAAGTGACGGGAGAACGGACGCTGGTCGCAAACTTTGCGTTGTCGCAGTACACCGTCACGTATGACGGCAACGACAATGACGGCGGCAGCATACCGACAGACAATGAGACATACGTCCTGAACGACAGCGTCGCGGTTTCGGATAACACGGGCAGCCTGGGCAGGACAGGCTACACGTTTGCGGGCTGGAACACCGAAGCCGACGGAAGCGGCACGAGCTACATGCCGGGTGACGTATTTTCGATGGGTGCGGGCAATGTAACCCTATATGCGGCGTGGTTGGATAGCATCGCTCCAGCGACTACCGTTCATATGGAAGAAGCGGATGAATCGCCCTACACGAACGATACGTGGACGAATCAAACTGTGACCGTCAGTGTATACGCGACGGATGACGGCAGCGGACTGGCTTCGCTGGAATACTCGGAAGACGGGGGCGCTTCCTGGCAGCCGGTTGCCGGGGCATTGACCTACAGCGAGGAAGGCATTTATATCCTGACTTTTAAAGCGATCGATGAGGAAGGAAATATAGGGCAAGTAACCAGGACGGTGAAAATCAACCGAAACGGTCTGGTTGTCACGATTACAGCCAGCACTCAGGGCGGCGATCCGTACGTTTCTGGAAACTGGACGAACCAGACCGTGACTGCGGAGGTCTATGCCTCCCATCGGCAAGGGATTGCCGTCACATCAATAGCCTATTCGCTGGACGATGGCGCCATCTGGAGCAATTACACGGAACCGCTTGCCATTTCGGGAGCCGGGACGCACACGATCAAGGTCAAAATTCAAGATGAGGCGGGCAACGAATTGGAGGATGCCCTGACCATTAAGATCGATCAAGCCAATCCGATCATCGATTTTGGCACGAACGGCAAGGAAACGTGGAGCATTAGCGGATCGACGTTCGTATCGGTGATCGATACGGAGAGCGGCTTAAATTCGGGTTCTCTTGAATTTGCTTGGTCGCAAAGCGACACTGCACCGGCAGGCGTCTGGGCGACGTTCGCGAGCGGGGCTGATCTGACGATAAGCGGAGTGGATGGAGACTGGTACTTGCACATCCGGGCGCAGGATGCGCTTGGCAATACGGTGGGCGCCGTATCGGAGCGGTTCAGACTGGATGCGTCTGCCGCGGAATTGAACGGGCTTGCGCTTTCGGCGAGTACGCTGGATACGGTGTTCGACGCTTCAACGATGGACTATAAGGCAAGCGTGGCGAACAACGTGAGGAGCATCACCATTACGCCGGTTACCCTCGACGCGACGGACATCATAACCGTAAGCATCAACGGCGGAACGCCATCAACGGTGACAAGCGGTCTGGCGAGCGAACCGCTGGTATTGCATACGGGAGCGAATACAATCGAGATCGAAGTAACGGCGCTGAACGGGGAGCGGAACACCTATTTCGTCGCTGTGACGCGCGCTGCGAGCAGCTCCGGAACTTCTGGAGGATCAAGCGGCGATCAATCGGAACCGGAGGGGAAGGCGAGTTTGCTGGTAGACTCGACTGTGATTGGATCAGTGACGATTAAGAAAGTAACCCGTCCGGACGGCGTCATGATCGAGCAAGTCTCGCTCGATGAAGAGACACTGGATGAAGCGTTGAATCGATTGGAGGCTGTCGGGAAAACAATCCTCACGATCCAAGCGGACGATTCCGAACGGGTCGTTCTGGTGCAGCTTCCCGCGACTTCGATCGCTGCGGCCGCCGAGTCGTACCCGAATGGGGCGATTATCGAGGTGGTACTGAACGGGGCCAGCTACCAACTTGCTATCCGTGTGCTTGATCTGGCTGCTTTGGCGGAACAGCTCGGCGTCGAACGGAAAGACCTGAAGGTAAACATCATTCTGGAGCGTGCGGACGAAGCAACGGAGACACAGATCCGGCAGCTCGCCGTTATGGAAAGGTTTGACCTGGTGAGTGCGGTCATCGATTTCAAGGTGACGGTAGAGGCGAACGGTCAAACGGTGGAGATCCGCGATTTCGGCGGGACCTATATGGCGCGGGCGATCGTGACGGAGGAAGGCGCGGCGAATCGTAACCTGACGGGCGTACTGTATGATCGGGAGACGAAGACATTCACGTTCGTTCCTTCGCATTCAGGTACCCGCTCGGATGGTACACCGGAAATCGTGATGAATGTGCCGCACAACAGCATGTACGCTGTCCTGGAATCGAAGGGCAGGACGTTCGACGACCTGAGCGGACATTGGGCGAAGGCGGATGTGGAACTGCTGGCGTCAAAGCTGATCGTCCATGGCGTAACGGACAGCCGGTTTGCACCCAACGCGGATATTACGCGGGCGGAGTTTACTGCGCTGCTCGTTCGCGCGCTGGGACTATCGCTGAACCCTGACGGTCAAACTTCTGACTTCGCGGATGTAGCGGCGAATGCGTGGTACATGCCTGCCGTCGAGGCAGCGGTGAACGCAGGACTGGCGAGCGGCATATCGCCGGACCGATTTGCGCCGAATGAGCGGATCACTCGCGAGCAGATGGCCGTGATGGTTGCCAAAGCGTTATCATTCGCAGGCAAGGAAGTAGTGGCAGATAGGGGAGCGCTGGTAAAGTTCACTGACCGTACATCGATCTCCACCTGGGCCATAGATGCGGTTGCACAAGCTGTGGCTGCAGGTATCATCAATGGCATGCCCGACGGCACGTTTACGCCCTCCGAACATGCAACCCGGGCGCAAGCGACGGCAGTGCTGAAGCGATTTCTGCATTATACGGAATTTATAGACTAAAAAGTTGCTGTGTCATTCAGACGCATGGACCGTTAGGTGATTTTCCGGACGATCTATCTTCTTTATAAAGCAACAGACATCACATGTGATTCGAAATCTGCATCCGTTGCGGCACATGAATTTCGATTTAGCAATGATACGGTTCCTAAACCAGAAAGGAGAGCAGATCGTTGCCTGGCAGGAAGTCGTTCGCCGTTTCGCTCCGCTCCTGTACGTGGGTGGACGCGTCGTGCTCGTCGGCGACGGCGTGAAACAGGTCAAGGAAGACGGCATAAGTCGGGCGTGAAGAAGCTGCATCAGGAATCCGAAAATGTCTCCAAGGGCGAGTACATTGTCGGTCATCTGTTCGGTGCCATCGGCATTCTGGCGGGCACGCCACAAAAGTGGTTCTGCCTGCCATTGTTCATGAATCTGCAGGATGGTGTGAAAGCCATTTTCGGATGGGCAGACGACGCCGAGGAACGCCAATTCTTCCACGTCGTGCAAATGATCGATCAAGCCTTCGCCGCCGCTCGCACCTTTGGCGGAGCGCTGCTTTTGCTGGACCGGTATTTCTTGTCCATCCCCGCGCTGCAGCGGTTGACCGAAAAGAATCGAACAGCCGATGGACGCCTGCAGATCGTCACCAAAGCCAAACTCCTGTAATCGCATAGGGTTTCACGTCATTGCCAAAGTAAAGACAAGTCGCCGCCTACGTTGTGCTTCTTATTGGATAGCTTTGCAAACGCCAACGCCTCACCGCCCATCCTATGCTGATGTATGTGACTCCGGACGTTGCGCCGCAAGAAATTTCGCCTTACTTATGATACGTAGAACCGTATCATAAGTAAGGCGATTTTTTTGCCAGCTACATGCGGACGGAATTTATTTGCTAGGCCAATCGATCCCTTTTTTTCGGCCAATGCCGAAACCGCCCCCACTCTGCCGTCTTATTGTTGAGTGCGAATAAGAAAGGGATTATGTACAATTTCTCTGATGGTTTTTCCCGACTTCAAGTTAGGGTGTTTCTCCATCGCATCGGCACTAATGATGATCAGGTTATCAAATGTTTTCACTATTTCAGTGGAAGTGCAGTTCTACTCCTTTTCTAGGGTATAATACTAGTATAGAAACCTGCGTATAGACTGGTTCTTGAAGAAGGAGATCGTATGACGTTTGAACAATTGCAGTTGATTCCCCCTATTATTAAAGCAATAGCTAAGGAAAATTATTCGCAGCCCACGCCTATTCAAGAGCAGGCAATTCCCCCGGTGCTGGCAGGCCGTGACTTATTTGGCTGCGCCCAGACAGGGACCGGCAAGACAGCGGCCTTCTTGCTGCCGATCATCCAACTGCTGAGTACACAGCAGGGTCGCCCGAAAGGTAAGCGCGTTATACGCTCACTGATCCTGACGCCTACGCGTGAGTTGGCTATTCAGATTTCCGACAATGCCAAATCTTACGGATGTTTCACGAATGTGCGCTGCGGCGTGATCGTGGGTGGTGTCACGCAGAGGGCTCAGGAGCAGTTGTTGGAGCAAGGCACGGACATTCTGATTGCAACACCGGGACGGTTAATCGACCTGATGAACCAAGGGTTCGTTGACCTGCGTCACGTGCAGATTCTGGTGTTGGACGAAGCCGATCGGATGCTTGATATGGGATTCATTCATGATATGAAGCGAATCATTGCCAAGCTACCCTCCAAGCGGCAGACGTTATTCTTCTCTGCGACTATGCCGTCTGAGATCACATCTTTGGTTAACACTTTGCTGAAGAATCCGGTGAAAATTGAGATTACTCCTGTTTCCTCAACGGCGGAGCGGATTAAGCAGCTCCTCTATTATGTGGACAAGCCGAATAAACTGTCGTTGTTGATCGATCTGCTACAGGATAAGTCGATCGCGAGCGCTATCGTGTTCACCCGTACGAAGCACGGTGCGGACCGGATAGTGCGAGGCTTGACGAAAGTGAAGATTACTGCGCAAGCGATTCATGGCGACAAGTCCCAGAATGCCCGGCAAGAGGCGCTGAATAACTTCAAAAGCGGTGCGACACGCTTGCTGGTGGCGACAGACATTGCGGCACGAGGCATCGACATTGAGGAACTATCGCACGTTATTAACTTTAATTTGCCAAATATAGCGGAGACTTACGTACATCGGATCGGCCGTACTGGGCGTGCGGGCTTAAGTGGGATCGCGATTTCGTTCTGCGAGAACGAGGAGATTCCTTATCTGAAGGAAATCGAGAAGTTGACGAAGCAGAGAATCCCAGTTATTACCGATCATCCTTACCCAATGACAATTACGAAGCCGGAACCGGCGGCTGTCGCGGTGGACCGAGTCAAAGTCAACAGTGCGCCATCCAAGGGCGATGCTCGCGGACATAGCGGCGAGGCTGGCCGCCGCCACAGACGGCGATCCAATGCTGGAAAGTAAGCCGGTCAAAGTTTTTAGAGCATTTAAGCATCGCATCAACATTTATTCACCACAGAGAAGGCACCTAATCGGGTGCCTTTCTATTGTAGTATTAGAACAAATCTCTTTTGCAAGGTGTGGTTAAAATGGTATGGAAGCCGAAAAAATGTAAGATACTTGGAGGCTTTTAAAAATCTCATCGAGAACGGTCTTTCGCTACCGATGGAGCGCAGGGGAATTCAGGAATCAGAGGGGATACAAATGGATTGAGTTTGGTTGTAAACGGTGTTACGCTAACAACGGCAAACTTGAAACTTATGTTGCAAACATCTAATGATAATACTTACTATTTCAGTTATAAAGAAAGGGTAATACGATGATAAAAGTTGAACGCTTATCCTTCTCGTTTCCGCAAAAAGAACTATATAACAACATTTCATTTACGTTAGAAGAAGATCAACATTGCGCTTTTATTGGAACAAGCGGCAGTGGGAAAAGTACATTGATTGATATACTGATGGACCCGGAAAGATATCTTTTCGATGGCAAATTAGAAATGGACCCCGATTGCACAATTGGATATGTAAGTCAGTTCTCAGAACTAGACAACACTAAAGAAAAAACAGTGTTTGAATATATAGGAGAACGATGTATAAAGATTCAAAATGAAATTCAATCGATTTGCACGGAAATGGAAACTTCATCGGATATAGAACCGTTATTGGAAAAGTATCAATTCGCTTTAGACGCATTTGATGCAATGGGCGGGGATGATTTTGAAAGCAACATTCATAAGCAGCTAAATCTAGCAAACCTCATGAAGCGAAGAGATCATAAGGTATCCGACCTGAGCGGCGGGGAATTCAAGCTTATTCAAGTGATGAAGGAAATGCTTAATCGTCCCGACTTCATGATTATGGACGAACCGGATGTATTTTTAGACTTCGAAAACCTAAACGCGCTTAAAAAACTGATTAATTCCTACAAAGGAATGCTACTGGTTGTTACGCACAACCGATATTTATTGAATCATTGCTTTAACAAAATTATACACCTTGAGAATAAGGAGATCCAAGAGTTCGATGGGCGGTATATGGAGTATAACTTCTCCTTACTTCAGACAAAAATCGAGTTGCAAGAACTCGCATTCGCCGAACAGGAGGAGAGTGAAAGAAACGAGAAAATCATCAATAATCTAAGGACTATTGCAACTTATAATGCAGATGCCTCTAGAGGTAGAGCGTTAAAAGCTAGAGTTAGTTTCCAAGAGAGGTTGGAAGCGCGTAGAATTAAAGCGCCCTTCGTTGAGATTAAGCAACCGAATATCCGTTTCGGTATGGATAATGAAATGGAAGACGCTATTGTTGTAAAGGTCCATGATTATAGTGTTGCTTTTGACGAGCTGCTTTTAGACAAGGTTAACTTTGAGATCAAAACGACGGATAAAGTGGCCATTATCGGTCCAAACGGTACCGGAAAAACGACTTTACTTCGAGAAATCTTTAGCAATAATCATGATTCAATTGAAATAAATGCCGACGCTAAAGTGGCTTATTTATCTCAGCTTCAAGGTGAAATGTTAAATGATTCTAATACAATATTAGAAGAATTCATTGATGCGGGATTTAACACGTATGATGAGGTCAGATTGTATCTTTCAAACTATGGTTTTGAAGGAGAAATCGTTAGTCAGAAGATAAAATCTTTATCTGGCGGAGAAAAAAACATCCTTCAATTGGCTATAGTTTCTGCCAGTAGAGCAAACGTATTGCTTCTTGATGAACCGACAAGTCATTTAGACACCTATACACAAATTGCGTTGGAAAAAGCCATTGAAGACTATAAAGGTGCGATTCTCATGATTTCCCATGATTTCTATTCCGTTGTAAACGGTATGGATTATGTTTTAATCATTGAGGATAAGACGATCAGAAAAATGAGTATGCGAAAATTTAGACAGATGGTTTATGCTAGTCATTTTGATAAAGACTATTTAGAAATGGAACAAAAGAAAAAGGCAGTTGAAATGAAAATACAATTGGCTTTAAAAGATACTGATTTTGAACTTGCAAAAGGATTTGTTGATGAGCTAGAAAAGCTGATTAAATTACTTTAGATTACAACCTTCTAAAGAGACACTGAGGAATAGAACCTCAGTGTCTTTTGGTTACGGGGGAGGAAGTATCTGCGAGGCCAGGGTGGTATAATTACTTCAGAGTGTTGGAGCGAGAAAGGTGATAGCCATGAGCGTAATACGGTTGGAGAACGTCACGAAGAAGTATGAAGAGTCCATGATCTTTCGCGACATTTATTTTCGAGTTATGCAAGGGGAACGTATTGGCCTCATCGGACGGAACGGCGCCGGCAAGTCGACGGTATTTAAGCTCATCATGGGCAAGGAAGAGCCGACGTCCGGTAAAGTGGAAATAGATCCTCAGGTGAGAATCGGGTATTTCTCTCAGTTCTCGGAGCTCAGCGGAAGCTTGTCCGTTCAACAAGAACTGGAAGCATGCTTTAAGCAGGTTGCCCTTATTGAACAAGAGTTACAGGAAGTCGGAGATAAGCTTGGTGCGGTGACCGACGATAGTGAGATGAATGCGCTGCTAGCAAGGCAAGCGGAGTTATTCGAACAGATGGATCATCTCGATGGCTGGAACGTGTCCGTCGAGATCAATACGGTGCTTACGAAGCTAGGGTTCAATGACAGATCTCGCCATCAGCCCATCGATGAGTTGTCCGGGGGATGGCGTAACCGCGCGGCGCTCGCGAAGATGCTAATCGAGCTGCCCGACGTCGTTCTGCTCGACGAGCCTACGAATTACTTGGATATGGAAGGGATCGCATGGCTGGAACAGTGGTTGTACCGATTCAAGGGAGCCCTGATTCTGGTGTCGCATGACCGGCAATTCATCGACAAGGTCGTCACGCGCACGATCGAGATCGAGAACTATCATTTCCAGGAATACGAAGGCAACTACACCGATTACGTCCGTAAGAAGAAGATGCGCAAGAAGGAGCTGGACCGCCAGTTCGAGTGGGAGGAAGAGCTGCTGCTCATGGAATCCGAGGCGATCGACGATCGCGCGAGCCGGAAGTCCGGTTCGAAAGACCGTCTCTCGCGGAAGCTGGCGGATAACAAGAAGCGGGTAGAGCCTCATCCCGTTAACGTGCTGATTACCGACATCTACGAGAGGTTGCGCTTTCCCGACAAGCTATGCGAAGTGAAGGCGATCGGGCAGACCTACGAGGGCAGACAGATCTTCGAGAACGTAAGCTTCGATATTCAGAAGGAAGATCGCTTGGTCATCGTGGGACCGAACGGAAGCGGGAAGTCCACGCTCATTAAGGCGCTTACCGGGCAGGAGAAGCCGGATTCCGGGGAGGTTGTCTGGGAGAAGGGAGTCAGCTACGCCTACTTCAACCGGATGTGGGAGGAACTCGATCCTAAGGATACCGTCAGCCACGCGGTGAATACGTATGGATTGGGGCTGGACGCTCCACGCAAAAAGGTGAACAAATTCCTGGCTATGCTGCAATTCTCGGAGGCGGATCTGAGCAAGGCGATCGGCCATCTGTCCGGCGGGCAGAAAGCCCGGGTGGCGCTGGCGAAGTGTCTTCTCTCGGGCGCAGCTGTGATTATCTTGGACGAGCCGACCAACCATCTGGATCTCACGAGCATACAGGTTATGGAGCAAGCTCTGATCCATTTTCCCGGCGCGGTCATAACGGTAAGCCATGATCGATTCTTCATTGATAAGATCGGGACCAAAATGCTGATCTTCGATCCGGTAACGGGAGTGACCGAACAGAGCTTGTAAGAGAGAAGCCCCGCCATAATAGCCACAACGGAGTTTAACGGGAATAACGGCTTTTTTGTCTTGGAGCTTCGATGTTAGACGGTAGCAAGCAGTAATGCGAGATGCAACGATAAGGAGCCAGGACATTTACCTTAGGGGAATGCCTGGCTCTTTAATGTGTTGGGTTCAGCTGTAATCGCTGAGACTTAGAATCTTTCATAGTTCTTTCATAGGTCAATGTTATGATATGGGGTGGAAAATCATGGAGTGGATGTACGTAGGGGAAAACTACAAATTTATTTGCGACTAGGGGGTAGCACAATGAACGTTATGCAAAAGCGATTTATGATGGCTTTTCTTATGTTTGTGTTATTGGTTGGTTCTTACCCAGGGTTGATTGTAACTGGGGGGACTGTTTACGCGGCAAGCGGCTTTGCAGGAGGAAACGGCACAACAGGCAACCCTTTTCAGATCGAATCGGCAGATCAACTAAATCATGTGAGGGATTATTTGGGTAGTCACTTTATTTTGAATAAGGATATTGATATGAGTACGTTCGATGCAGATCATCCATGGGAGCCGATTGGCAATCAGACAACGCCATTCACAGGGAGTTTAGATGGCCGAAATTTTAAAATTACCAATT
The DNA here is from genome assembly GCF_014705615.1 of Paenibacillus oceani. GTDB lineage: Bacteria > Bacillota > Bacilli > Paenibacillales > NBRC-103111 > Paenibacillus_AB > Paenibacillus_AB oceani. The sequence continues at coordinate 5,300 of NZ_JACXJA010000002.1, read as the reverse complement.
TGGTCATCAATGCCCCTTCTTCTGGTCAGCCTGTGGGACTATTCAGTGTTGTAGGAGGGACAAACAGTTTTATACAAAATCTCACCATAAATGCAGTTGGAGTAAGGGGCCTTGATTATGTAGGGATATTGGCTGGTAGGAATAGCACGACCATTCATAACGTTGGGGTTACAGGGAGCGTGTACGGTCAAAATTTTGTAGGCGGCCTGACGGGGGCAAGTAAAGATTCAAATATATCGAACAGTTATGCGACCGGCATTGTAATTGGTACAAATGATGTGGGCGGCTTAAGCGGACGAATGGATAATGGGGTTGTATCCTACAGTTATGCTGCGGTTGATGTTAGCAGCCCGGTTGATGTTGGTGGGTTTATCGGTAAACAAGAGAATACGAATATCTCTTACAGCTATGCAACTGGTAACGTAGCAGGCTGTGAAGATGTCGGCGGTTTCGTAGGAGATAATGGCGGCAACTCGCTCATTTCCAACAGTTTTGCAACTGGAACGGTGACCGGCTCATGTGAATCTGGATTTCAAAGCGACTCGGTTGGGGGACTAATAGGGGATAATAGCGATGGAGATATTGAAAATAGTTATGCGATTGGGCGAGTAACAGGGGATTATCTCGTAGGCGGCTTAGTTGGTATTAGCGGTAGTGGATCTGTGAACAGCAGCTTCTATAATAGGGATACGACAGGGCAGTCAGGTGGTAGCGGGCAAGGTCTAACTTCTGATGAAATGAAGGACATGCTGAACTACCCGTGGGACTTTGATACGGTTTGGGATATGCAAGCTCCACACCATGATGGATACCCTTATATAAGGGCAATTCAAGCCTTTGTAACTTATGTCGGGAACGGTACGGATGGGGGTAGTGAACAGTTAAGCAGCCAGTCCTACTTGCCTGGATCGTTAGTGGAAGTTCAGGACAAAAGCCACGATTGGACGAGAGCGGGCTATCGATTTAATGGATGGAATACAGCGGCAGATGGCAGCGGGGATGCTTATAGTGCTCATGATACGATCGTATTGAGCAGTAATATTCTTTTATATGCAGATTGGAAGCAGCCGGCTGTACCTGCGCTTATGACACCAATGAACGGTGAATACACGAATAACCGCTCACCGGTGATCCGTGGTTCGGCGGATGAAGGCGTAACGGTGGTCATTAATCTGGATGGAAGCAAAGCGGCAACGGTAACGGTAGCGGATGATGGGGGCTGGTCATGGACGCCGCCTGGCGGACTTGCAGATGGCTTGCATACAGTAAGTGCTGGTGTAATCGATTCAACCGGGAATCCAGTCCGCTTATCGGTGGAGCATGCGTTCACGGTGGATACGGTGCCTCCTGTCATCACGCTGTCGGGAGATGCGTCGGTCACCCTCACAGCAGGAACATCCTTCGTTGATCCTGGTGTGACCTCAACAGATGCGGAAGAAGACATTCGGGTCACAATCACGGGCAGCGTAGACCATCAGGTTCCAGGCACTTATACCTTGCAATATGATGCGACAGATCGTGCGGGAAATGCTGCGGTGCCGGTAACGCGTACGGTACAGGTCATTGCGCGGAGTTCGGGCGGAGGCGGAGATAGTCATCAGCCTTCAGACAACGCGAATCTCGCAAAGCTTACCGTGAAGGCTGAGGAAGACGAACTGGCATTAACGCCAGAGTTCGCGGCGGGCACAACCCATTATGAAGTGAAAACGACGGCGGACGAGGTAACGATCGAAGCGATTCCATCCGATGCGAAAGCTACTGTAACCTTAAATCAGGCCAATCACGTTGGAGAAATAACAGTTGCGCTTGATGAGGGAGACAATGAGCTTGAATTCAAGGTTAGAGCGGAGAGCGGCGTCCTCAAGACATACAACCTGACAATTCATCGTTTGACAAAGCCCGTGGAACCAGAAGCAGAAATTCCCGCCTGTACATTTCGGGATATTAAGGGTCATTGGGCAGAGAGTTCCATTTGTGAAGCCTTCGAGATAGGGATTGTCGAAGGCCAGTCCGAGACGACGTTCCAACCTCAAGCGAATATTACCCGAGTCGAATTTGTGGCCATGCTGTTACGTACATTAGGCATCAATTCAGGGCCCGCCGGGAGCGAGCTCCCCTTCACCGATCAGGATCAAATTCCTGCTTGGGCGACCGGTGTGATTGGCACGGCAGTAGAGAACGGCGTATTGCAGGGTTATTCGGACCGTACACTTCGCCCGATGCACAGGGTAAGCCGATCAGAGATGGTTGTCATGATGGCAAGGGCAATGAAGTGGGAGATCGCGCAGGGAGGAACCTCCTTTGCAGATGATGCGGATATTCCGGATTGGGCTAGAGGATACGTTCATGGCGCTGTTCAGAGAAATCTTGTGAACGGGCGTGAAGGTAGTCGGTTCAGCCCAATGGATACAGCCACAAGGGCGGAAGCGACTACGTTGCTATTGCGTTTGTGGCATACGCAGGCGGAAATGAAATAAGGAGTCAATGAAGGAACTGTTCCAAAAGTCATGAATATGACCCAGGGACGGTTCTTTTATTTTATGATCTATGCCTATACACAACGCCTCTACTCCTCTCGCCAGATCGCCAAAGTGTCGCCGATGAAGGTAGAAAACGATGAGCTCATAGGCTGAGTTCTCCTGTTCTGTATTCACACGTGCATAGATGGCAACTTTCGTTTTATTTGTAGTCATGGTTGAAAAATGTCCCTTAAACTATTGCCCCCGGATGTATGATATAGTAAAATTAAACTAAATGGTTAGTCTAATTTTTAAGGGGGTTGGAGATATGAAAAAAGTTGTTATTGTGGGAGCCGGTTTAGGTGGCTTAGTAACAGCTGCTTTATTGGCGAAGAGAGGGAACCGGGTCGTTATTATGGAGCGTTCGCCGATTCAGGGTGGAAGGAGCCATGTGATTTCTAAAAATGGTTTTACAATGAGCTACGGTGCCCATGCAGTCCTTGCGCCTAAACAGGAGCCGATGCGTTCCATTATTCGCGAGCTTGAGCTGCCGATGGTGTATAAGAAGGCGAGCCTATCCAAATTCAAACTATTTAAGGATGGTAAGGTGATCTCCACCCCGCTCGGCTTCGGGGCGCTTACATCTCCTGCGGTTTCGGGTTTTTTCAATCATATACTGTGTTTGAAGCAATTCTATCAAATGGTGAAGCAAGCCCCAGACTTCTCACATGCAATGTCCGTAGGACAATGGATTCGAGAAAACGTCAGCAACCCAGATATCGCTAAGGTTCTTACCGCATATGCAGCGTTGTCCGTCTACGACGGTGCTCTCGATTTGTATTCCATGAACCATTTCGTCGAACTTACATCGAGAGGATATGAGAAGAATGAGCCTGTAAGCTATATGGGATATGACATACTCCTGAATGAATTGCAAAAAGTGATAACGAATCATGGGGGCAGCATTCTTTGCGGCAAACAAGTCTCGGATGTTATCATTGAAGCAGGCAAGGTTAAAGGCGTAGTATGTGAGGGTGAACAGTACGAATTCGATGAAGTGGTGTTGAATGCTCCGCCGAAAGAGTTAGGCAAGCTTCTAGGTAATCCTTACCTTGCAGACGAGTTCGGCGGTTATTTAAATCAACCGGCACAGTATGTGTTTGTCTATGATCTTATGCTTTCCAAAAAGATGCGCGGCGATGTCAGCAATTTGTTGGATTTGGATGGAAGTCTATACTTGAACGACTACAGCATAAATAATCCTTCTTCTGTTTCTACAGGCGGACAGTTGATCAACGGTCTGAAATTTTTGAGCGAACAGGAGCAATTGGACGATAGCCATGCTCAGGGTTCTCAAAGTGCAGTTGAAAATTTGCTCCATAAAGTATACCCGGGATGGGAAAAATATGTGGTAGGCAAACGGATCATTCACAGAGCGATGGTGAACGGAATAGCCAGGAGAACGAATGCAAAACTGCTGCCGCTGCAAAGCCGGTCGGTACAGGGGTTGTACTTGGTTGGAGATTCGACTGAAGGGTGCGGAGCGCTGGGTATGCCCTGCTATGATAGTGCGAAGAAAGTTGCAGATATGTTATCGTAAACCTAAAAAATCAGGATTATTGAGCTTTAGATGGAGGAATCGATTATGAGTCATGGGAGAGAGAAAATACTGCAAACCTCTTTACAGGAATTTGCAGAGAAAGGTTACGATGGATCCAGGATCGATTACATTGCCAAAAGCGCTGGTGTCAATAAGGCATTAATTTATTACCATTTCAAAAGCAAGGAAGAGTTATATACGGCGGTTATTAACGATTTATTCGAAAAAGCGGCGTCCGTCTCAATCACGCCTACAGGCACATCCGTACGCGATAATTTGCTTCAAATCATGGAGCATTTTATGCATTTTCTTCATGAGAATCCGTTTTTCGTAAAAATCATGGACCAGTGTGTCAAGCATAGTCGAGACATTTTTAATAATCTGCATCACCAGAACATCTTTTTCGAGCGGGTGATGAGTATGTATTTATTAGGCGTTCAGAACGGCGAATGCAGGAAGGTCGATCATCCTGAAGATTTCATCGTAAGTTTGCTAGGAGCCGTTTACTTTTATTTCTCTCATCATAAGGCGATACGAAAGTTTTACGGGGATATCTCCGAAGAAGAGGTTATCTCCATTCGGAAAAGAACGATGAAAGATATGGTCTCGAGGTTATTGTTTTCATGATGCAGCCGATAAGGTGACGAATATCCGCCAAAACGGTAACTATAGGGAATCAATCAGGGATGGAAGAGTAACGAACCGGTTTTGTGACCCTGCTCGACATGGCGGAATGCCTTGGATAGCTCATCATGGGATAAACAATCTTGGCATGGTTTTGGACATATGTAGTTACCTTCGAACCAACGGCGGTGACGATGCCTGGAAGGGCATTGATACATAGTTTTCGCAAACTCGTGACTTCAGTCATGAGTTAGAAAACATCGGATAGGGCGTGGCTTATGCCCGCGTAAACTATCCGATACATGTTTAGGTGACTATTACAACAATCCCTAAAAAACAAAACGGTGCGCCAAAGTTTAAGAGTAAAAAGAATCCTGTACAGTCTTATCAGACAAACTACACGAATGGAAATATTGAAATTGTAGACAATCAGATCAAGTTGCCTAAACTTGGACTTGTGAAATTGGCTAAAAGCCGTGAAGTTGAAGGGAGAATCCTGAACGCTACGATTACCCGCAAGCCAAGCGGGAAATACTTTGTATCCGTGCTTGCAGAAGCGAGCATCCATGAGTTGCCCAAAACAGGCAAAGAAGTTGGCATCGATGTTGGCTTGAAAA
>NZ_JACXJA010000019.1 GCF_014705615.1 Paenibacillus oceani | reverse complement strand
CGCTCCTATTAAAAAATAGTTCCATTACTTTTCATTACACAAATTTCCCATCATTCAAACCATCTTTTTTGAGGTACCTAAGTAGTTACTACGAAAGAACCTCAACTTCCACTGCAACGTGAAGGCTGAGGTCCTTTTTCTCAGGAAAAATCGGTATTAGGCGGGGCACCAACATTGCAAAATGACTTTGGAGGCGCCCCCGCCGATTTACTTCAGCCAGCGGTCCAGAAAATCGTACGCGGCGGCGCGGATCGGACCCGGGAAGTCGTGCTTGCTCGTCCCGTCGAGCGACAGCATCTTCTCCGGCTCGCCGAGCCACGCGTACAGCCCGTGCAGGTCGCGCATCGCCGCGGCGATCGGCTCCCAGTGCGGGAAGATCGTATCCGCCTGGCCGCTCCAGTTAAAGAACGGCACCGGCGCAGCCAGCGCGACGATCTCGTGCCACTCGAACGGCACTTCGCCCCGTTCGATATAGTCGGTGATCGCCGGAATATGCGAGAACCAGTCGCGCCGCCCCCAGCGGTTCGGGTTCGGGTCGCCGGTGAATGTGGCGAAGCCGCAGCTGGAGACAATCGCGCGAATCCGCTCGTCGGCGCCGGCCAGGAAGAAGGCGTTGTAGCCGCCGAGCGAATGGCCGATTGCACCGATCCGCCCGCTGTCCACGTAGTCCAGCGAGGCCAGCAGATCGAGCCCCTGCCGATGGTCGGCGATCATTTTGCCGACTGCCGTCCAGGCCGGGTTCTGCTCATAGAACGGAGCCGTCTGATATGCGGGCGCTCCTTCGTAGATCCGCTCGCCCGCCGTAATCGTGTCGGGCGCCAGCACCACATAGCCGCGGTCGGCGAGCTCGGCTCCGTACCGGCGATTGTCCCTACCCAGCGAAGTGGCGACGTCGCCCTTGCCTTCGTTCGCGGTCGGATGCAGCGCCATCATGGCCGGCAGCTTGCCTGCTCCCGGCTCGGCCGCTCCTTTGGGCACGAGCAGATACGCCGTCACCGTATCGCCGTCAACCGTATCGTAGCGCAGATGCAGCCGGTCGTGACGCTCCTCGACCGTTTCCGACAAGATGTCATAACGAAGCGGAACCGCAGGCGGCACACCGCCGATCAAGTCCAGCCACCGCTCCTTAAGCGCCGCTTTTTTCGCTTCCCACCCCGCTTTTTCGGTGATCGAATCGAGCAGCTTCGGGACGCCGTCCCGGTTAAGCTGCTCCAGCGTATATCCCGCCTGCTTGCTGCTTTCCGTCATCTCCAACTCTCCTTCGCTATCCGTGTGTTGAAAACTCGGTACCAGGCCTCGTATCAGGAGCAGACTCCCCGTCCTCCATCTCCGCTGCCAGCGGATGCGTCCGCTCCCTGGCCGTGCGCAGATCTGCTATCCGCTGGCAGCGGAACGGCACGGCCTATTCCCGCTCCCGTTACAGAAAAAAAAGCGGGTTCATGACTGGCATCATGTTCCCGCCTGCTGCCTGCTATCGTTACAGCGCAACCGTCTTCCCGGTTTCGCGGCTTTCGTTAGCCGCTTCGATGAAGCGAACCAGACGCACCGTGTCTTCGAAGTCGATCGCTGGGCCTTCCCCTTTGAACATCGCCATAATCGGCTCAAGCATGCTCGCATAATACGGCTTCGGATGAGCGTATACGTCGACGAACTGGCTGCCTTTCTCGCGGTGCACGACGGCGCCGAACGTATTGTTGCCTTTGCGGTTGCCGCGCATCGTAGCAATCCGGCCGTCCGCCCAGCGTCCGACGATCAGATCGTGGTCGTCGTTGGTTGTGACCGTAACATCGACACAGTCTTTGCCGAGCGTTGCGAATACCATCTCGACCGTATGAATGCCGTACCAGAAATAACCCGGCTGCGTCGGGATCAGTGCCATCGGACCGAACGCGTCAATGCCGATCACCGCTCCTTTGCTGTCGTCGCCCAACACGGAAGTTAGTCCTTCCGCATAACGGAGCGCCGAGCTGCTCATGACCGGAATGCCGTGCTTCTTGGCCAGCTCCGCGATTTGCTTGGCGTCTTCGGACGTTACGGCGAGCGGCTTATCGATAAATACCGGTTTGCCGTAAGGCGCAATTTTGGCGAACTGCTCCAAATGGACGCGTCCGTCTACCGATTCCAGGAGGATCGCATCGCTTTGCTCGGCTACCGCTTCGACCGAATCTACGATCGTTACGCCCAGCTCGTCGCGAAGCGTATTCGTAAACCCTTCCACGCGGGAAATGCTGAGCTCCATATCCGGCGAACCGCCGGGAAATGCGACGACGACTTTGCCGCCGGCTACGTGATAAGCGTTTTCGGGATCATTCAACAATTTGGTGAAGGCGGTAACGTGCGAAGTGTCCAATCCGATAATTCCGATTTTTAATGCGTTCGACATGGAACGCACCTCCCTATATTCAAAATATCCGAACAAGCTTGCTGCAGGTTCGTTCTTAACTATACCAAGACCGGCTGCAGAATTATTGCCTTTTCTTTTGATCGGGATCATCTTTTTTTACGATTTTGTTCACTCGCACGAACATCCATTCCCGCCGGACCCGGGTTAGCGGACCAGCTCGCTTAAGAACGACAGCCGGTAAATTTGCTTCGGACGCCCCTTCGACTTCCCCTTCTCCTCGCCGATAATCTCGATAAGGCCGGAATCGAGCCAGGCGAGCAAAAACCGGTGGGTGCTGCGCACCGTAACGTCCAGCACAGTCGCAAGCTCCTGTGCCGTATAATCGGTCTTGCCGAACCGGGTAACGTGGGCGACCAGCTTGCTCAAATACCCCGAGGTCAGCCCGGCCTCCTCCGCCCGCTTCAGCAGGTTCGCATCGATCAGCGACAGGTCGTACTCGTGCGGGTGCGTCATCTCCAGCGGACCGATCACGCTTTTGTCCTCCCGGACGATAAAGCAGATATCCCCCCCGCTTTCCTTGGAGTTGCGCAGCGCCAGCCGCGCATGGGTGCCCGCCTCGTTGGCCGACCGCCCGAAGCCGATGCCGATGCTGAGCGACAGCCCGTAATATTTCTCGACGACCCGCGCCAGCGGGATCGACTTGTAGCCGCCGGTCTCGCGTTCGAAGATGCCGCGCGTCGTAATAAACAAATATTCGTTCCCGCCCAGATGCGTCAAATGCCCGTCCAGCGATTCGACGTACCCGAGCAGCATCCGGTGAATGTCCAGCTTCAGCCTCTGCACCTCGTGCTCCGACGCCTTTTTCTTCGCCAGTCGGTCGAACTCGTCCACATGGATAAACCCGACGACGATCTGCGATTCTTTGCTGCGGCGCGATTCGGTCGACAGCAGGGAACGCTCGAGAGCGACGATAATGTCCTGATCGGTCGGCAGCACCCATTCGTTCGGGATGCCCTTCTCGGAAAGCCCCGCGGATACGGCCCCTACGCTCGTCAGAACCGCCTTCGCCTTGCCGCTGCGCACCTGCTCGGTGTGGAAATCGATAAGCGCCCCGCTAGCCGCAAGATCGGACCCCGGGTAATGAACGAGCTCTTTATACGGTTCCCCGAGCTCCTGGAACGCCCGCTCCACCGACTGCTTGGACAACGTATCGACCGACATCTCCTCCAGGCCGAACCGCCTTCCGATGCGGAACAAAGCGCGGTACAACCCGGTACCGGACAGCCTTACGTAATGCACCGGTATTTTGAAGTTGAGCTTCTGAACGGCCATCCGGTAAGGAACGGGCCCTGAGAACAGGATCACTTCCACATGATCCATCAGCTCCTTGGCGAGCTCCGGCGCTTCATCCTCCCGGCTGAACAAGCGGGTTACCGGATCAAACGACGGAAAGCCTTTGAGGCAATGCTCCATCTTTTCTCTTAGCTGCTCCGGACCGATAATTCCGATGGCGATACCTTTGGGAAATGGAGCCGTGTTCGTTTCGGCCATAATCCAGCCTCCAGACCTGTCATGTCGTATGATTCGTTAAGCAGCCGGCGAGCCGGTTTCAGGCTTCAGCCGCCGCTTAACCGCTTCAAGGCTACGGCCGCCAGAAGCGAAGCTCCGAGCGGCAAGCATGCTTCCTCGATGGTGAACTTCGGATGATGCAGTCCGTACGCGCGCTCCGCGCCTTCCTCCGGACCGGACCCCAGCCAGAAAAAGCATCCCGGCACCTGCTGCAAATAAAGCGAGAAGTCTTCTCCCGCCAGGGTTGGCGCCGCCTCGATCCGATTGGCCGTGCCAATCGCCGCCTCCACGGTCTGCTCTACATGCGCCACACACTCGTCACTGCTTACCAGCACCGGAGTCATCTCCGTATAGGTAACCTCCGCTTTGCAGCGGTACGCTTCGGCGATCTGGCCTGCGATGCGGGTAATCCGCTCCTTCATCGACGCCTGCACGCGCGGGGAGAACGTCCGGATCGTACCGACCAGCGAAGCGCGGTGCGGGATAACGTTGTACGTGTCGCCCGCCTGCAGGCTGCCGATCGTCACGACGACCGGGTCAAACGGCGATATTTCGCGGCTAACCGCGGTCTGCAGCCCCATCACGATGGCGGACGCCGCGACGACCGGATCGATGCTCTGGTCCGGGATCGCGCCGTGGCCGCCCTTGCCCTCGAGCGCGATTTCGATGCGGTCGACAGAACCCATTAGCGAACCGTAACGGGTAGCCACCTTGCCGGCCGCCAGCGTAGGCAGATTGTGCAAACCGTAAATCTCGTCGACGCCTTCGAGCGCACGCTCCGCTATCATCATCCGGGCGCCCTGATTGATTTCTTCGGCCGATTGGAACAAGAACCGCACGTTCCCCTCGAGCTCGTCCTTGTGGTCCATCAATATACGCGCCGCTCCGAGCAGTATCGCCGTATGCGCGTCGTGACCGCACGCGTGCATAACGCCGCTGCGCTCCGAGGCGAACGGGACGCCGCTTTCCTCCTGGATCGGAAGCGCATCCATATCGGCCCGAAGCGCAATCGTTTTGCCGGGCTTGTCCCCGGCCAGCTCGGCTACAACACCGTGACCGCCTACGCCGGTATTGACTTCATAGCCATATTCCCGCAAACGAGCCGCCACCTTGGCCGCCGTCTCCGACTCTTCCAGGCTCAGCTCGGGGTTGCGGTGCAGATCGCGCCGGAAATCGACCAGATCCTGCTCCATCCGTTCGCCCGCATCCAGTAAAGGACGCAGTAATGTCGCTTCTGTCATCGGCAGTGGTCCCTCCGTCCACATCAGTATATGAATGATAAAGCGGCCGCCGTTTCGGCGCCGCATATTCGGCTTCCAGCATGCGGTACACAGGAATCCGCCAACAACCGTTCTTTCAACCGGCAGGAGGCGGCAATGTATCCAGAAGCAAATCGCCAGCGTGCTTGTACACGACTTACGGGATCGGCACCCCTTCCAAAATATTACCTCAAATGCAGCAAAAAGTCTCCTCACGTACGCGATCGGAGAACCGTTGCAGGCAAATCTATGGAGAACTATGCGAAAACGGCGGCCGATAAGAGCTTTTAGCCGCTCTTATTGTGCGCTTGATACAGGTGAATGAGAAAATAAGAGTCGTTTGCAGCCTCTATTTTCTCTAAAAAGCCGCTCTCGGAAGCCCGTTCCGCCAAATAGCAGGCTGAAACCGCTCTTATTTGGCGGCTAAGCCTCGATTTGAAGGAAATAAGAGGGGCAAACCGCTCTTATCTCCTTCATCCCGGGTCTGAGCGGGGGCGCACCGCCATGCAATCGCCCCGCGGCGGCCGCGCCGCAAAACCAGGCCGCACGCTTGCGCCTATCTCGCCCGGCGTGTCGGCTTTATTCAAAGCTACGCCGTGGCGCTCAGCTCGTCGGCTTGTCGGCTCCCGCACCCACCGTTTCGGCCCCTGCGCCGGACAGCGCACGCGCCTCAATCCGCCTTGCACCGCCGAGATCCTCCGTCAACTCGTCGGCTTGTCGGCCTCCGCACCCGCCGTTTCGGCCCCTGCGCCGGACAGCGCACGCGCCTCAATCCGCCTTGCACCTCCACGATTCTCCGTCAGCTCGTCGGCTTGCCGGCTCCCGCATCGGCCGTTTCGGCCCCTGTGCCGGACGCCGCCGTTGCGCCTTGTTCCGTCTCCGCCTTCGCGCCGCCGGCGATGCCGGCTCCTTCGGCGCCTTTGCGGGCCGCCTCGCCCGACTTTTGCTTCGGCGCGCCTTTGCGGTAAAGCTGATCCATAATCTTCTGTCCGGTCGGCGTCTGGGCGAGTCCGCCCTTGGCCGTCTCGCGGTGCTTCTCCGGCATGCTCGTCCCGACTTCCAGCATGACCTGGATCACCTCGTCGGACGGGATGACACTGCGTACGCCGGCCAGCGCCATGTCCGCCGCGGCGAGCGCGTTCACCGCGCCGAAGCCGTTGCGCACGATGCACGGAACTTCCACAAGCCCGCCTACCGGATCGCAGATCAGGCCGAGCGTGTTTTTGAGCGCGAGTCCTACGGCGTGGGCCGCCTGTGCGGGCGTGCCGCCGCGCAGTTCCGTCATCGCGCCGGCCGCCATGCCTATCGCCGAGCCTACTTCCGCCTGGCAGCCGCCCTCGGCGCCGGAGACGAACGAATTGTTGGCGATGACGAAGCCGATCGCTCCAGCCGCGAACAACGCATACGTCATCGTATCGTCGTCCCAGCCGAACCGTTTCTGCGAGCTGACGAATACGCCCGGAATAATACCGCACGAGCCCGCCGTCGGAGTAGCGATAATACGACCCATCGACGCGTTCACTTCCGATACGGCCAGCGCGTTCGCCATCGCTTCCGCCGCCACGCCGCCGACGGCCGCTTCATTGTGCTCCATATATTGCTTCACCCGCTGGGCGTCGCGGCCGGTCAGCCCGCTGCGGGAGGTCGTATCCTCGGTCAGTCCTTTGTGTACCGCTTCTTTCATGATGGCATAATACTCCGCCATCTTGCGGAACTGCTCCTGCTCGTCCTTGCCGGATTCCTTGGCTTGCTCCTCCAGCATCAGACGGCCGATCGATTTGTTTTCCCGCTCGCACAGTTCCACCAACTGCTGCATCGTCCGAAATCTCATGCCGGATCGCCCCCCCTTTTTGCCGTCAAATCGACGAGACGCACATCCTGTACCGTACCAAGCCGGCCGATCTCGAGAATGACGTCGCCGGTCAGCGAGCTGTCCGTATCGATCACAGTGATCGCTTCGCCGCTCCGCCCTCTCCGGTCAACCGACATATGCCCGATGTTCACGTTTTCACGGCTAAGCACCCGGGTCGCATCCGCAATCATTCCCGGCCGGTCCTCATGGAACACGATCAGTGTCGGATACATCGCCGTAAACTTGACGTCGAACCCGTTCACTCCGAGCATCTCGATGTTGCCGCCGCCGATCGAGGCGCCGATCACCGTGATTTCGCGATCTCCGGCACGGACGACGATCTTGGCCGTATTTGGATGCGGAAAATGCCCCTTGCCTTCCTTAAATGCGATGTCAACACCGAGCTGTCCGGCAATCGTCAGCGAAGAGGGAATGCGCGGATCGTCGGTTTCGAAATCGAGCAGCCCGCCCACGATCGCAAGATCCGTTCCGTGTCCGCGGTACGTATCTGCAAATGAGCCGTAAAAATAAATGTCCGCTTTCTCGGGCAGTTCGCCGAGAATATGGCGCGCCACCCGCCCGATCCGGACCGCGCCCGCCGTATGGGAGCTCGAAGGCCCTACCATGGCCGGACCGATAATCGAAAAAACGTCTTTGAATCGCATCGCAAGTCCCCTCATTCGCCGCGTTATACGTATTACTGTTATTGTATTCGAAACGGACAAAAACGGACAGTAGTTATACTGTCCGCTTTTCGTTTGTCAATCTGCCAGCCATTCGTTCAGATGCTGCTTCACAAAGTCGTCGTCGTTCAGATGCGGATAATCGCGGTACATCCGGTCGATCTCTTCCGATTGTCCTTCGGACAACACTTCATGCGGGTTCAGGCACCAGGTTCCTTTCATCAGGCCCTGGCGGCGAAGCACTTCGTGAATGCCCGGGATGCAGCCCGCGAAGTTATGGGCCGGATCGAAAAACGCCGCATTTGTGTCGGTGACTTCGATATTGCGGGTGTTCCAGTCCGCGGACAGTGTCACGTCGTTGCGAACCCGCTTCACTTCCTCAAGCAGCTCGACCGCTTTTTTCGTCCAGACGCACCAGTGTCCGAGCAATCCGCCGACGATTTTCTTCTCGACGGTCTTGCCGTCTACGTTAAAGCGGTACGTCGTAAGCAAATCGCTTACGATGTTATCGTCATTACCCGTATACAGGGCGACCTCGTCGCGGCGGCTCGAATACATGACCGCACGTACAACGTCGATCGTCTGGTACCGGTTGAACGGAGCGATCTTGATCGCGATGACGCCTTCGATCTCGGCCAGTTGACGCCAGAAGTTAAAGCTGAAAATACGTCCGCCTACCGAAGGCTGGAGGTAAAAGCCGATAACCGGAATTACTTCCGCGACGGCTTTAATCCGCTCGAGATGCTGCTCTTCGGTCCAGTCCTTCAGACCGCCCATGCTGACAAGGCCCGCGTCGTAGCCAAGCCCAACCGCGATATTCGACTCCTTCAGCGCCTGCTCGGTCGGTCCGCATATGCCGGCGACTTTCAGGAAAGGACGGTCCAGCTTCGCCCGGTCCACCTCTTCAGCAGCCAGACGAAGGACCGGCTCGTACAAGTTATACTGCGGTTCGCGGATTTCGAACTGGGTCGAATGTACGCCTACGGCGACGCCGCCCGCTCCTGCCGCAATATAATAACGGGTCAGCGCCCGCTGATGCTTCTCATCCAATTTCCGCTCTTCGGTAAGCGCGAGCGGCTGCGCCGGAATGACCAGGCCGTCATGCAGCGCCTTCACTTGTTCCGGGCTTAAAGGTTTGCGGCTCATGGATTAATATTTCCCCTCTCTCTCCTGAAAGTGAGTTGGTTTGTTCCAGGTTTTGCCGTCCGTCGCTACCCAATCCGCGATCCAATCGAGCATCTGGGCGATCGTGACACGCGGATAGCCGAACGTTTTGTGCGCTTTCGAGCAGTTGCTCAGCAGTGCCGTATCCGATTCTTGTCCGACGATGTTCGCATCTACGCCGAGACGTTTGGCAAACTCGTTCGCCACCCAGCGAAGCGACAGCGTCTCAGGACCGGACATGTTGAACACGGCCGGAGGCGTGCTGCACACGTTCAGGCAGCGGAGCGCCCATTCGTTGGCGTCACCCTGCCATACGACATTGGCATGACCCATCGAGACGTCGACCGGAAGGCCGGCTTTGACCGACTTGGCGATCTCGAGCAATACGCCGTAACGAAGATCGATTGCATAGTTCAGACGATAGATCGCCATCGGAATATCGTAACGGTGCGAGAAGCTTTCGAATACGCGTTCGCGGCCCAGGCAGGACATGCCGTACTCGCCGTTCGCTCCGGGAGGCGTATCTTCGGTCGCTCCGCCGGAGAATACCGGGGTCAGCGGGTATACATTGCCGGTCGAGAATACGACGATGCGGGAGTTTCTGTACTTCTCGGCTACGCGGCCGGGCAAGTACGAGTTCATCGCCCATGTGAAATGCTCGTTGCCGGTCGTTCCGAACTTGTTGCCGGCCATGTAAATGACGTTTTTGACGTCAGGCAGCTGCTGCAGCTGGTTGTCGTCCAGCAGGTCGACGGCGATCGTTTCGATCCCGTCAGCTTCCAGCTCGGCTTTCAGCTCTTTGTCGGAGAAGCGCGAAGCTCCATATATTTTTTTGTGCACACCTGCTTGTTTTAATGCATTTTGAGCCAGTCTCGCCAAGCTTGGTCCCATCTTGCCGCCGATCCCGAGCAGCATAATGTCTCCGTCGATCGCCGCGATGTCTTTTACCAGAGCCTCGGACGGCTCCGCCAATTTTGCCTCTAATTCAGCAATTGTTTTCATACAGGACTCCCTTCGCTTTTCGGAATGGATAAAGTGCTTACTCTAAGAGTAAGGCATCCGCAGATTAAAAGACAAGTCTATTAAATGTCTATTAAACACCAGCCGCCCCCCGTCCCGAAAGCGATTCCATTCGCCCCATGCGATCCTTGCCTTCCCCGGCCGGCGAAACAGCCGGATTCGCCTCCGCGCCCTAAACCTGCGTGTCCGGAGACAGGTGCAGCTTGCGGTATTCCCGCGGCGACAACCCGCTGAACTTTTTGAACATCCGGTTGAACGAATTGATGTTTTGGTAGCCGGAGCGCAAAGCGACGTCCTGGATTTTCAGATCAGTTTCGAGAAGCGCACGCTTCGCCTCCCCGATCCGTACGCCGTTAATGTAATCCACAAAGTATTCTCCGGTTTTCTCCTTAAAATACGTCGACAAGTACCCACCCGTAATATGGAGCTGCTCTGCGACGATGTCCAGCGTAATATCCTGGGCAAAGTTCGTCTGCACATATTCGGTGACGAATTCGATGATCGGGTCCCCGCTTTTGCGGATGCTCCGGATCTCCTCGCAGGAGGCGACGATCAGCCGGCTGAAAAACATCCGGTATTGACGGCCCGAATACAAGCCGTCGATCGGATTCGTCTCCGCGATCGCCTGCTCGGCCGCCCGTTCTTTCAGCCCGAGCGCGTACATCGTCTTCCGCACCTTCTGCACGATATCGGCGGCAAACTCGCGGTATTGACGGACCGACGCCTCCTTGCGCTCCATCAGCGACAGATGGCGATCGAGCAAATGCAGCAGCTCCTGGGCGTTGCCTACCTGAAGATTCTCGTCGAACTGCCGCTCCTGCGCCTGGGTGAACAGCGAGGACGTCTGCCGTCCTGACGCCTCCCGGACGACTTGCGTCTCTTCGGTCAGCATCCGCTCCTGAAGCAGGCGGACCGTCTGCTCGTAAGCCCCGGTAAAATCCGACGATTGCGGATACACCGGCGATACGGCGATCGTAAAGAAATAATAGTCCGCATCGTTGCCGAACATGCCCTGCAAGCTTTCCAGACACATCTCCAGCTTGGCATCGTCCGGTTCGCTCAGAACGGATACGATCTGGCGGTTCTCCATCTGCAGCGTCAGCGAACGCGGGAATTCGGAGGAGATTCCCTGGTTGATGCATTCCCGGATGAAGTAGGTGAGCCGGTCCGGGTCGTCCTGCATGTTTTCCCAGAACAGCGGTTTGTACGAGATCTCGAACACAAGAAACCGGAACGAATCGGCGGACAACGCGTCCATCCCCGCTCCGTGCTGGCCGTCGTATATTTTTTTGAGCTTGTTGATGTATCCGTACGATTCCAGCTTCGTAGTTTTGAGCACAAGATCCTGCTCGATCCGGGCGTTCGTCTTCTGCATATCGTCCAGCTTCCGGCCGATCAGCTCGAACTCGGGGATTCCTGTCGGAATCGAGACGTCCTTCCCGTCCGCCTGCTGGATCGAATTGACGATTTGCCTGACCGGACGGTTGAAGCGCACGCTGAACATAATCGAGAAGAAGACGCTTACAAGCAGCGCGGCCGCAAGCAGGGACAGCAGGATCAGATTGAGCTGCGAGATTTGCTCGAACATTCTCGAGACCGGAACGATGTTCATATAAGTAAATCCGCTGTGCTCGCCCGACTTCGTAAAATAGTACGTATGATCGACCAGCACACTCGCCTCGTCCCTGTCCGGCTTCAGCTCCGGCTGCGGCATGCCGGCCGGGATATCCCCTTTGGCGTAAACGGCGGTTCCCTGCTGATCGTAGATAATAAAATTCGGGTTGACCGACCGGTGGAACGCGTTATACAGCCTGTCCGCATCGAGCATCGCCACGATGTAGAAATCGTCGTACTGCCAATGCTTGATTACATACGGATAAAACTCGCCTTTGGAAATAGCTTCCCCCGTTTCAAAAAAGGGATTCTCGTAAAAGGTGGACGCCGCATACAGCCGCGATGTATACGCCTGACTGAACTGCTTCTGCCAAAACGAGCCGGGATACTCTTTGCTCGTATAAATTTTCTCGAAATAGACGCTGCGCTCCGCCGTTCCCGCTTTGCTCACCATCAGTCGGTTGTCCTTAAAGACAAGGAAGACGTTGTCGATATGCATCAGCGGATTGCCCACGACCTTCGTAATCTCCTGCTTGACCAGATCGTACAGCTCAAACCGCGAGTTCCCCGAGCTGTTGCGCAGCCGCGTTACGTTTTCGCTGAAATAAAGCGCATACATTTGCTTCTGAATCAGTTGGAAATGCTCCTCGTACCGTTCCGAGGCGAACCGGATGTTTTGCTCGTTGTACCGGATAATTTCGCTGCGGATATGGTTTTGATACATCGTATAGGAGAAAAAATACAGCGAAGCCAGAAGTACAATGACTGTCAAAAATCCGAGCAGCAGCCTAAACAGCAGCGAAGACCTTCTGGAGCGAAAACTGAAAAACTTCATCACACTTGTTCGACCCCCGGGCAAAAAACAGGATGTTATCGATCTATTCTTTCTCTACTTGTATGTACCATCATACATGACAAAGCCCCGTACTGAAAGGGCGGCGCGTTAAAACGGAATATGCAATTTTTCGAAAACTGATCTTATTTACGGATTTCGCAAAATAGTGGAAGATACGGAATAGCTATCGTTTCCTTCCGGTGGCCGCCGATGCTAAGATAAGGGCGTCAGAAACGGTGCAAGCGTTTGCACCTGCCGGGCAACATACACCAATAGAAAGACGGGAGGACCTGCCAGATGAACAATGCCGGCTCGGCCGCCGCCCAATGGCCGGAAGCGCACACGCCCCTCAAGCCGAAACGGGGCCGTACGATATGGAAGAAAGCGGTGCAAAGCAAATATTTGCTGCTGATGTTTTTGCCATGCTTCCTCTATTATTTGATCTTCAAATATTTGCCGATGGGCGGCATCGTTATTTCGTTTAAAGATTACAACCTGTACAAAGGCATTTTGGAGAGCAAGTGGGTCGGTTTCAAATATTACGAAATGTTTTTCAAAAGCCCGGACTTCTGGATTTTGCTGCGCAATACGTTTTTGCTCGGCTTGTACAAGCTGGTGTTCGGATTTCCCGCGCCGATCCTACTCGCCCTGCTGCTGAACGAAGTGAAGCAGGCGTTGTTCAAACGGTTCGTCCAGACGGTCAGCTACTTGCCGCACTTCATTTCCAATGTGGTCGTGGCCGGTATGGTCATCATGTTCCTTTCCCCCTCGGGCGGAATGGTGAACAAAATTATCGAATCACTCGGGTTTACGCCGATTCATTTTATGGTCAATCCGGAATTGTTCCGCTCGATTTACGTCACCTCGGAAATTTGGCAGCATGTGGGCTGGGAGACGATCATTTATTTGGCCGCCCTCACCTCCATCGACCCGGCTCTGTACGAGGCCGCCGATATCGACGGCGCCAGCCGCTGGAACAAGCTGTGGAACGTGACGCTTCCGGGAATCGCCCCTGCGATTATTATCCTGTTCATTCTGAACGTAGGGCGCGTTCTGGAGATCGGCTTCGAGAAGGTGTTCCTGCTGTACAATCCGGCCACCTATTCCACTGCGGACATCTTAAGCACCTACGTGTACCGGACCGGACTCATCAACGGCAACTTCAGCTATGCGGCCGCCATCGATATGTTCACCGGAGTGATTTGCCTGATCTTCATTTACAGTGCCAACGCTTTGAGCCGCCGGATGTCGGAGACGAGCTTGTGGTAAGGAGGAATTTGCTTGAAACGCAAAATTACGTTATTTTCCGTAGTGAATACGATCATTCTGCTCGGCCTCGTTGTCGTCACGCTGTATCCGTTCGTGCATATGGGCGCCGTATCGCTTAGCAGCAGCATTCACGTGCTCAAGGGGGAAGTCAGCTGGTTTCCGAAAGGCTTCCAGCTCGAAACGTACAAGTTGGTGCTGAGCGATCCCCGCATCGGCAAGGCGTACTGGAATACGATCGTATACGTGACGCTCGGCACCGTGATCTCGCTGGTGATCACTTCGCTCGGCGCTTACGCGCTCGCCAAAAAAACGATGCTGTTTCATCGCGGCTTTACGCTGGTCATCATTTTTACGATGTTTTTCAGCGGCGGGATGATTCCGACGTTTCTCGTCGTGAAGGAGCTCGGAGTGATGGATACGGTGTGGGGCATCGTCCTGCCCGGAGCGGTCAGCACCTGGAACCTGCTCATTATGCGCACGTTTTTCTCCGGCATTCCGGTTGAGCTCGAGGAGTCGGGGCGGATCGACGGCCTGAACGATATCGGCGTGTTTTTCCGCATCGTCGTTCCTTTGTCTCAAGCCGTCTTCGCTACGATCGGGCTGTTTTACGCCGTCGGGCTATGGAACAACTTTATGCTGCCGCTGCTGTATTTGCGCGATCCGGATCTGTTCCCGCTTCAAGTCATTCTGCGCAATATCGTGCTGGCCGGCCAGGTGAATCAGGCCGACGCCGCGGCGATCGGCGACAATGTCGTGCTGGAGGAATCGCTCAAGTACGCGACAATTATGGTATCCACCGTTCCCATTCTCCTGATCTACCCGTTCCTGCAGAAATATTTCGTCAAAGGCGTAATGATCGGGGCGGTCAAGGGGTAACGATACATCCAGACTTAGCTTTCCACACTGGCATGGCATGGGGAAACAAACAGATCGACCTAAAAAAAGGAGAGGTTACTTCATGAAAAAAGGGTATACGTCCGCCGGAATCATCGCTTTATGCGCTTCACTTCTGGCCGCATGCGGAGGAAAGGCAGCGGAAACGCCTCCAGCGACGGAGGGCAGCGGGACTCCTGCAGAGAAATCGAAAAACACGTTCACCCTGCTGATGGCCGACCACCCGAACTGGCCTTACAACAAAGACTGGCCGGTCTGGAAATGGATCGAGGAGAAAACCGGAGCCAGCTTCCAGGTCCAGCTTCCATCGGGCGCTCTGAACGATACGATCAATCTGAATATCGCTTCGGGCAATATGCCGGATGTCACCTACTTCTCCAGCCGGTTGGACGCCAATAAATTCGGCCAGCAGGGAGCGCTCGTCAACATTCTCGAGTACAAGGACAGCATGCCGAACCTGCAAGCATGGATGAAGAAATACCCGGAGATTACCCAGTCGTCGCTCGCCGCCAACGGCGCGATGTATATGCTGCCTAACGAAGGGTTCGGCGAGACGAACCGTTCGATCTGGATGTACCGCGAAGATGTGTTCAAGAAGCACGGCCTGGCCGCTCCGACCAACTACGACGAGCTGATTACGGTCGCCAAAAAACTGAAGGAGCTGTATCCGGGCAGCTATCCGTTCTCGTTCCGCAGCGGCAGCAACCTTGGGATTCTCGGCTTCACCGCCGCCCAGTTCGGCACCCATAACACGTTTTTCCTCGACGAGAAAACCGGCAAGGCCCGTTACGGCCCTACCGAAGACAGCTTTAAGAAGATGATCGAATTTTTCCACCGGATGCATAAGGAAGGGTTAATGCCGCCGGATTGGCTGACGGTTAACGTCCAGCAGTGGCAGAACATGGTGTCCAACAACCAGACGTTCCTCATTCTCGATTTTATCGGCCGTCTCGACCTGTTCAACATTCCGATGCGCCAGACGAACCCAAGCTTCAATCTCGCTTACATGACGCCTCCGGAAGGCGTTCCGGGCTTCAAGGTGAATCCGTATACGCACGTTCTCGAATCGGGCTTGGCGATCTCCTCCCGTTCCCCGAAAATCAAGCAGGCGCTCGCAACCTACGACTGGTTCTACAGCGAAGAAGCGAAACAGCTGCTCAGTTGGGGAAAAGAAGGAGAAGTATACGAGAACGGAAACAAGAAGCTGCGTGCGGAATATCTCGACGTTACCGACGTTCGCAAAAAGACCGGTCTGGCGACCAACGCCACCTACATGTGGTTCGATTACGACGCCCACCTCGTTCCGGCGACGCAGGAGCAGAGAGACGCTTACACGCAGGCGCGCAAGCACGACAGCATCTACCGCGTGAAGCCGCAATATGCGGAGGACGAGCTGGCTAACGTGTCGTTGCTGCAGGCCGCCATCGACAAGCACCGCAACGAGCAGTTGACCCGGTTCATTCTGGGCGAACGCAGCCTCGATCAGTGGGACCAGTATGTCGCGGAGGCGAATAAGCTGGGGCTGGACGAGCTGATGAAAATTACGCAGAAAGCGTACGATAGGCTTCGCTAATCGTCGCCCAGCGCTTATAATAATGAGGAAAGGACGCCATGAAGGGAGCACCGTTGCCTACCTTCATGGCGTTCCGGTTTCCGCAGCCCAAGGACACGATCTATCGAATCCAAGGAGGAAGTCATGATGGAGGAGCGTTATTCCGCGCAATTTGCGGCCGACGGCGCCTGGTGCTTTTTCGCTGATCCCCGGGCCGTTTATTATGAAGGAAAGCACCGGAGAACGTACGTAGGCTGGCTTACCGCGCAAGGGGACGTGATGGCGGGGGTTTACGACCATCGCACGGGCGCGGCCGAATCGGTCGTTGTAAAGCCCGGGCTGCAGAAGGACGATCATGCCAATCCTTCGCTGTATGTCGACGACCGGGGCAGGATCACGATCTTTTATTCGGCGCACAACGGATCGGCTATGTATTACCGGACGACGGAAACAAGCGAGGAGTTGTCCTCGCTCGGAGCGGAGCATCTGCTGCCCGCCAATACGGAAGGAAAGAAAGGGTATACGTATCCGACCCCGATTTATTTGCGCCAAGAGCGATTGTTTTATTTATTTTGGCGCGGCGGCAACTTCAAGCCGAACTTTAGCGTAAGCTCCTCGTTATACGAGCACGACTGGTCCGAAGCGCAAACGCTGATTATGGACGAAGGGCAGCGCCCGTACATCCGTTATGCCTCGAACGGCGAGAATACGATTCATTTCGCCTCTACCGACGGTCATCCGAATGTGGAGCCGCACAACAGCATCTACTATGCCCGTTACCGCGACGGCGCTTATTACAAAGCGGACGGCACGAAGGTGAAGCCCGCCTCCGGGCTGCCCTTGAAGCTGTCCGAGCTTGACGTCGTCTACGACGGCAAGGCCGAAGGCCGCAACGCCTGGATCTGGGACGTCTCGTTCGACCGGGAAGGCCATCCGGTCATCGTATACGCCGTATTCGTCTCTGAGACGGATCATCGTTACTATTACAGCATATGGAACGGCGGACGATGGGAAACGAATGAAATCGCCTCCGCCGGAGCGTGGTTTCCGCAAACACCGGAAGGCAAAAAGGAAACGGAAAC
This sequence comes from Paenibacillus oceani, assembly GCF_014705615.1. Classification (GTDB taxonomy): domain Bacteria; phylum Bacillota; class Bacilli; order Paenibacillales; family NBRC-103111; genus Paenibacillus_AB; species Paenibacillus_AB oceani. Next base: position 165,727 of record NZ_JACXJA010000019.1, on the reverse strand, counting down.
GTATTACTCCGGAGGCATTGTCCTCGATTCCCGGAGCCCGGACACCGTCTATTTGTCCCGCCCGGTGAACGGCGTGTTCGAGATTGAGCGGCGGCATACGGCCGATCACGGGCGGACATGGACGTCTGCCCCCGTTACGTCGGGCTCGTCCTCGAATCAGGTCCGGCCGTTCCTCGCCCGTAACTACAGCGACGACGAGGCACTTCTGTTGTGGATGAGCGGCGATTACATCCACTTTACGGATTACCGGACGTCGCTTCAGATGACGCTGGTGAAGCCAGGGGAAAGTCTGCACCGATAGCAGGCAATTATGCCCGGCTCTGGATTGGACACGCCTTGAATTGCATACCAAGAGGACGTCCGGACGTTGCTTCCGGACGGTCCTCTTGGTAAATCCCGCTCCAAGGCCCCCGGCCCAAGCCAAGCAGCAATCGGTCCGCTTTGGTCGAAATCAAGGGCTCTCATGTCCCCGCGTAGCTGCCGTTAGCCGGCTTTTATGGGAATCGCAAGACGCCTTTCCGCAACAAACGAAGCCGCCCGGACTTCAAGGCGTTCGTTTGTTGTTTTTTTATCAGCTCGGCCCGGGCTGCAGCAAATGGTCAAAGTAATCAGATACGACCGCAGCAATACGCTCTCTCGTAACCTCGTCCGGGCAGATGACGCCGTGTACGACGAGACCGTCTACCAAAGCGAACAGCTTCTCCGCCTCCAGCTCCTCGTTCACGCCGGGCTTCATCATCCCCTTCTCCGCCAAGGTGGCGATAAACATCCGGAACAGATTGCGCAGGGAATCGTAGATTTCCCGGTTCAACGATTTCAATGACGGGTCGGCCACCGCTTTGCCCGCGAAAGCCATCCACACCTCGCATTCCGCCAGCCTTTCATCGTCCAGCGGCACGAGCTCCGCAATGATGTTCTCCATATCTTGACGGGGGTCCCCGGACCATGACGTTTTCGTTATACGCTCATAGACCCGATCGGAAACAAGCCGCATCGAGAAGGCGAGCAGCTCCGACTGGGTCGTAAAATAGTGCCGCAGGGAACCAAGCGACATCCCCGCCTCTTCCGCTACGTTGCGGACGGACACCCCGTCTATTCCGACGCGGCGTATGACGCGCCAAGCCGCTTCCGCGAGCAAAACACGACGTTTCTCATGATCGACTATTTTAGGCATGAGTTGATTATATCACCGTTGTTTTTATGATACAACCGTGCTAAAATAACGTTATAATACAGTTGTATTAAATAAATTCACACGTTGTTAGGAGTCATTTTCTATGATTGCAGCCTTTATTGTCGCTTGTGAAATCGGATTTTGGATATTCGTCCTCGCCGGCTTGTTGTGCCGGTACGTATGGAATCGCAAACGTCTGGGCGGCCTTCTGCTGTTGTGCACACCGCTCGTCGACCTCGCCCTGCTGATCGCCACTGTGATCGACCTGCGGAACGGCGCCACAGCGGGTGTCGCTCACGGCGCGGCCGCCATCTATATCGGCGTCTCCATCGCCTTCGGCCATCAGATGGTAAGATGGGCGGACGTCCGGTTTGCACACCGGTTTGCCGGAGGACCGGAGCCGGTGAAGGCGCCGAAGTACGGCTCGGCTCACGCCCGCCACCAGATCGGCCAGTCGCTCCGTCATGGCGTCGCATGGATCATCGGTGTAGTTCTGTTATTCGCCATCGTTTTGTTTACCGGCGACGATAGCCGCACGGCAGCGTTATCCGGTACGATCCGCGTCTGGTCGATCGTGCTTGTGATCGATCTTGCCTTCGCCTTCAGCTATTTGATCTGGCCCAAAAAGGAAAAAGGCGCAGGCTCGTGAGAGCGCGCCTTTTGATGTTGTTGGGCGAACAGCCATTCAGGGGCCGCCGGATTGTCAGCCGGGCCGTCCCCCATTCCATCCCGGATCAGGCGAGTATCGTCTAACCCTACTTTTTCCCCTGCTTTTCCTTCTCTGCCGCAATTGCCTTCTTCAGCAGTTCGTCGGCTTCCCGCAAAGCGGAATTAATGTCCATCTGATTGGTCGCCACTTTCTGGAACTGGCCAGACATCGTATTTTGCTGGGTTCCGAGGGCAATGTCCACCAGCCCCGGGTCCCGTTTCGGCGTTGCCGGAATCGGCGGAAGCGTCGTGAGCGCTTTCATGTTTTTCTTGCCATAAACCGGATGATCCTTGCCGAGCGCGTCGATAATTTCCTTTTTCACGAGAGTCGTTGGAATGCCATTTTTGGAATCCTGCATCTGGATTTCGTCGGACAGCATCTCCATCATCACCTCGAACGCATCTTCCTTATGCTTGCTCTGATTCGTAATCGCCCAGTAAGCCGGCCCGCGCTGCCCCATCATTTTCGGAGCGCCATTGATCAGCGGAGCTGAGACGATATCCCAGTTTACTTCCGGCGGTATGATGAGGTAGATGTTGTGCTGATTGATCTGCATCGCCACATTCCCTTTGCTGAACGCGTTGTTCTCGTCCGCGACCGTCTTGGCGATCTGGTTGTTCGGAATATCGTAGAACCGTTTTAATGTCTCGAACAGCCCTTTCCATTTGTCCATACCGGACAATCCGTCCACCTTCGGGTCCAGAATCGGGAGCGACATCGGATTGTCGCGCATAAAGGCCATCGTATTGGCGCTTAATCCGCGATATATCGTACCGCCGTCCGATCGGCTCATTTTCTTGGCGAGCTCGTAAACTTCGTCCAGCGTCATGCCGTCCTTCGGATACGGAACTCCGAACTTGTCGAACAGATCTTTGTTATAATACAGCACTTGCGGAAAATACGGCGGTACCGGGAGGCCATACACTTCACCCGATCCGATTACGTCGATAATTTCTTGCGTAAACACTTTATTGAAACGGTTCATGTCGTATTTGTACTGCTTGATCAAATCGCGCAAGTCGTAGGCGAGTCCCATATCCAGATAATTGGTCCGGATCGTCGGAATATCCAGCCTGTACAGATCGGGGATTTCCCCGCGCGACACCAGCTCCGCGATACTGTTCCCTTTTCCGCTGGTCGTATATTTAAACGTGATGTGCGGAAACTTCGCTTCAAGCGTTTTTCTCCATCTGTCGTCGAATTCTTTGGCGCTCACTCCCGGCGCGTAGATCGACATCTCATAAGGGTCTTTCTTCTTCACCGGAGCCGGCGCAGCCGGATCGCCCCCCTGATTGCCGCCCTGCTGACCGCCGCAGCCTGCAGCCAATAATGCCGAACACAGAAATAAAGCAGTTCCTTTCATTTTGAACGAAGTTGCTCTCATATCCCGGCCTCCCTCTTTAATTTGCATCCTTGCACTTGCCTGTTGCGATATCCAGCCGCAGCTTCGCTGAAGCCGCCTCTGTCACGATTATTGCCGAACCCTGATCACCTCCAGCTAAGGTATATAAGAAGCTTTTGAACGAAGGCTAAGCCACGTGGAGTGGCTCCTGAACGCGTAAACGGAAGCTATTCTTGCGAGCGGAAAGAAGTCAGCTTGGCGACAGCTTGGCTGAAACAAAACACGTATCGGCTAGAAAACACATTAGGAGTCTTTCGCACCCTCTATTTTCGGCTTTTTCGAAAAATCGAGGTGAATAGAAGCCGTTTGCACCCCTTATTTCAACCAACTGGCGGACTCTGCACCCTTTTCCCGGATATTAGAAGCTTCAAACCGCTCTTATTTCCCCATACAAGCTGGTTTTGGACAACATAAGGGCTACAAACCGCTCTTACTTGGTTTCTTCCTGCCTAATAAAAAGTTTTTCACAGTTCTGGTGTTTATCTTCCAACATACGGGAGCGCTCCCACGTTTTTTAGGAAAACGTGCCCGTTCACGCTGCTATTTTAGCGTATTCTGGTTCCCATCTACGGACTAATTTATATCCCTGCTTGATACATGTCTATCAGAAAAAACACCTCTTACTGAAAGCGTTTTCCAGTCCGCTTAAAATGACTATACTTCAAAAAAAATCGTCAGTCAATCTCCAATTTAATATGTACATCACAAACAAGAAAACGCGAAAAACCTATGTACATCAGTACTTTTCCGATCAAACAACCAAATCTCAGCCCGCACTAAAAACGATCGCATTACTCCGACTAATTCGACCTATTTTTACGAAATAATATTTCGTAATCGGGCTGATCGACGCATCAAAATGGCCCTGATTCGAACTATTAAGGAAGAATATCTGGTTCCCATTATTAATAAAAGGGAAACCACAATTGTAAATTCACTTATGGAGCCAAACTCTGCTAGCAAATGTAGAAGTTTCGACGAATGAGGGAAAGCGAAATAACGGGGGAGCTTAATACGGTACGGATGAGCGGAATACTTTGGACGATTTGGCTGCGGTCGAGACTGCTCCATCTTGATGAACCCCAATTGTGTAAGGGGGCTGGGACCAAAGGAAAAGCGAGGATGGGCCTCGCCTCAACATAGTTGCGTTGAAGCCGGTTATTCCATCCTCGCTTGGACGATCAGCCGGTGCGTTCCGGTATCTACCGGGTCGCAGGTGATCAATGTAATCATTTTATCGTCACCGTTCGTACTCAGCACCGACACATCGCTGGGCTCGACGATGACGTGCCGGAAGACGGTATAGACATATTCCTGCCCGGCCTTCCGAACCACGATCTCATCGCCTTCCGCCACTTCGTCGAGACGGTTGAACAACCGGCCTTTCGTCCGTGCCCGGTGTGCGGCTATCGCCGCATTGCCGGCTTGGCCGAGCTGCGTCGTCTCCGTCATATGTGCGGCCGCATGCGCCATATTCGACTCTGTCGCGCCGGCCAGCACCGGCAGCTTCACCCCGATCGAGGCGATTTCGATCGTAGCGATTGGCTGCGGCTTCGGTTTGTCGGCTGCGGCGGGCACTGGGGGTGCATCTGCGGATTCGGTCGCAACCCTTGGCGCGGAAGCATCGTGTGCCTCTGCAGGAGAAGCTCCCCCGCCTTCTTCCTCCAGCCGGTGAGTCTCCATCTCAAACAAGCTGGACAGCCGCCTATATCCATCCCTAAGCTGCGGATCGGCGTCAGGAGCAATTGACGCTTCCATCTGTTCCGCCTCCTTCAGCAACCGGTTTACCTCCCGGTCCGCCTTCCATTCCATCAGTTTGGGAGCGGCCATCACTACAATTCCAAGCAGAATAATTCCGTACGATAGCAACCGCATGAGACGGCTCCTTCCCGCCGGCCGGCCAACAAAACGGCCCCCTTCCCCCGACGGAGCTTCAGGACAAGGGGAACCGCGAGAGCCAACGGCTATTATTTCGATTTCAACTGCCGGCGTCCCAGCCATATACCGAGCGCTACCAGGGCAAGACCCGTCAAGTAAAACGGATTACGGCTCGCCTCGCCCGTTTTCGGAAGCGTCGAGACCGGAACTTCCGGAGTCGGGGACGGATTCGGCGTAGGCGCCGGAACCGGTCCGCCTCGCGGAACGTCTTCCTCCTCCACTTCCACCGTCGATTCCTCCTTCGGCGGCTGACTTGGCGTAGGTCCGCCTCTTGGCACCTCTTCGTCCGGAACTTCCGTGAGCGGAGGATTCGTCGGCGTTACCGGCGTTTTCGGTTCTCCGGTAGTCGGCGGATTAACCGGAGTCGGCGGAGTCACCGGTTTCTCCGGCTCTTCGCCATTATCCCCCGGATCTCCACCACCGCCCGGATTTCCGCCATTACCCGGATTTTCGGGATTCCCTGTATCCGGTTTTTTCTGGTTCGTTACGACAACTTTATGCGTATTATCGACTTTCACTGTCTCGGCATCGATCGTAATCGTGCGTTTCGTATCGTCTGTCACATAACCCGCCGGAGCTTCCAGCTCCTCCAGGACATAGTCGCCGTATGGCAGCTTGGTGAACAGCAGCTTGCCGTCCGCATCCGTCGTCTGCACGAGCGATGCACGCTTGCCCTCTTTGTCGGACAACGAGAACTTCGCTCCCGCCAGCGGCTTGGCCGGATCGTCTTGGTCCACCTTCGTCACTTCCAGGCTGCCTGTCGGCTCGACCGGTGGAGCTTTCTTGCTGTTCGTGACCGTGATTTTCTTCGTATTTCCCTGGCCGGTTATGCTCGAGTCGATCGTTACGTTCCGTTTCTTCTCGTCGATCGTATAGCCTTCCGGAGCGGCCAGCTCTTCCAAAATATAATCGTCATACAACAAGCCGGTGAACAGCAGCTTCCCTGACGCATTGGTAGTCTGGACGAGCGGCGCACGTTTCTCCGCCTTGTCGTACAGCGCGAACTTCGCTCCCGCCAGCGGTTTGACCGGATCGTCCTTGTCGACCTTCGTCACTTCCAGACTGCCGGTCACTCCGCCGCCCGAACCCGAGCCGGAAGACGTGCGAACGATAATTTCCTTGCTCGTTTCGCGGACTTCTACCGTCAACCGATCCCCTTCAAGCGAAACGGTGTTTTCCACCTTGTCTTTGTCCGCAGCGTTAATGAACGATTGGTATTCCAAAATATACGCCGTGGAAATATCGGTTGTAAAGCTCAGCACGAACGTTTCCCGATTTCCCGAAATCGTCGAGATCGCCAAGGTGTAATCCGTGTCTCTCATCAGCAATCCGGCCTTCTCCGCATAGCCGCTCGCGTTAACCTTCGTTGCGTACAGGCGGAACGAGTCCTCGATCAAAATTTGGTTAGGGCTCGGATTATCGATGATCTTGGCGTTGGATATGTGCGACTGTCCTTCGTTGATCCGAATCGTCCAATCGATTTTGTTATTGTTTTGCGTACCGGTTTTCGATACATACGTACCGCCGTTCGGAACTTTGACATAAGCGTTCCATTTGGCAACCTCTGCCGTTCCGCTCATCAACTTGGCGGTGTTGTGAATTTCCGGCTCGATCAGCGCGCCCTTCAGCGTCGTTTTGAACGTAATCCAATACGGCTTCTCGAGCGGATCGTCCTTGAAACGAACCGTCAGCATATGGCCGTTGGTTTCAGACGGAACGGTCACTTCGTACCGATCCTCGGGCAGCTCGGCGCCTTTCTCGACTCCGTTTTTCTTACCGGTCAGCGTCATCTCGTAAACCCGCACCGAATCCGGCACATACGTTTGGCTTTGCCCCAGTACGTCGGTCACTTTAGCCTCTGCGATCGGGTCCAGATTGTAGTTCAGCTTGACGTTCCACGTAATCTCCTTGTTAACGGGATCGTATGCGCCGTCTTTGCTGCCGTTATTGTTCGTATAGTCGTCGGGGTAGAAGGTCGCTTCCCTGCTGATCGGCCCTAGCGTTTTGCCGTTTTCGGTCCAGCTTACGGACGCTTTATTAATCAAGTTTTTGGATTTATCGATTTTCCAGCCGAGGTTAAATTTCGTTTTGTATTCCACGGCTACCGTTTTGTCGATCGTCTTGTTGAACTTGATCACAAATCCGCTGCGTGGATCCGGAGATTCGACCGTGTAGTCGCTCTTCGGCAACTCGATCCCGCCCGCTTTCACGCTCAGCGAATCCGGAAGAAACTCAAGCCCCGCGTTCGGAAACGTATCCGTCAGGACGACGTTATCCATGCTGTAGTAGCCGCCCTCCGGCTTTTTGTCGGCGTTGATCCTGACGAGCCATGTCGTCGTTTTGTTTTTGTAGTCCGTGTAATCCGTACCTCTGTTATCTTTGATCAAAACGCGACTTTTTTGGACCGGAACGGTTACTCCAACGTCGATTCCGTTCGAGACAACCTTGTTCGTCACCTTTTCCGTTTCGGAAGTGAGACGATCGACCGGTTTCGTCTGATACACGATCGTATACGCCGAATCAATATCGGACTTGAACTGCAGCTTGAACCCGTTCGCAGTCGGAGTTACCTCGTAAGCGGAAGCGGGTATCGGCTCCGTCGTCGCTTCTTTGTATACCTTCAACGAATCGGAGACCCATACATGATTAGCGGAGAACTGATCCTCGATGATTGCTTTATCCTGGGTAATCTTGCTCTCGCTGAAATTGTACTTGACGGTCCAGGTTACGATTCCGGTAGCGGCTTCCACCTTATACGACTTCTCCAAAAACTTGCCCCTCTGTACGGTAACTTCCGCCGTAGCCTTCACATCAGCGATCCCTTCGCCGGACAACACGGCGGTGTTGGGGAATTTCGTCTGGTCTCCCGTAATTCGCGTCGAGGCATGCACTTCATAAGCTTTGCTGATCGTCTCGTCGCGGAACAGCACCTTAAACGCGCCGGTTCCGTTCGTCTCCACCGTATATTCGCTGCTGTCCACCAGAGCGCCGGTCACGGCCGAGCCGTCGCCGTTCACTTGAAGGTGGTACACCTTAACCGAATCGGCGATTAACTCGAGTCCGCCAGGAAGCGTATCGCTTACGACCGCCTTCTTCACTGTATCCAGCGACTTGTTAATTTGAATTTTCCAGTCGATCTGGTTTTTGCCGGCCGCTTGCCCCTGCTTATCGATCAGCTTGCCGCCTTTCGGCTTCAGATGAACGATGACCGTTTGCACGCCGCCTTTTACCGGAATCGCAATAATAACTTCCGTGCTTCCATTAATGACTTCTTTCTTAAATTCGGTGCGGATCTCCAGCTTGCCGCTCACATTGGAGTGAGACTCCACATAATCGTTAAACGTCATCACAACTTTTCCGTCCCGGCTCACTGTAAAATGCCCCACAGTCCCTTGTCCGGAGACGAGCGGTTCGTTGATATCCGTGAAAATTTCAAACTGTGACGGCAGGTCGAACGTAAAGGTACTGTCCTTCGTATAGCCGTGGCCGTTCGGAAGCTCCCACTCGTAAGCCAGATTTACGGCTGCCCCTACGTCCAGACTGCTGCCCGGATTGTAGACGGTGTCGATCACCGTACCGTTCTGGTCGGTCATAACGACCTTCGTCAAGATACTCCCGGCATTAACGACCGGAGGCGCATACACCGCGTTCGTCACTTGCCCGTACACGGAATTTTGAACGTTCCCTGAAGTACCGGCGCTCATCCAGGCGACCGTGCCTCCAAACATCGTTTGAAACAGCAGTAACCATACAAGTACGAGTCCACTCATTCTTTTCTTTTTCATAAATTCCTTCGGTCTCCCTACACCCTGATTATGAATTTTGACTGTTCTGAACCTGTCTCTCGCGCGCAGGACGGCACGTGATAATACGTGCCGACAAGGAGCCTTCGGCCCAACCACCTCCGCTTGTCTCGATTGGCGCACGATCCGGCCTAGGTTTCCTGCATTATACCGCTGCCGGCTATACAATTTCTGAACAAACTGGAAAAAGCCTTGGACATGTCGTCCAAAGCCGGTTTCCGATTGATTTTATTTTTTAATAATATTTGGCTGCCGCATACCGGGTAGCGTCCTTGGTCATCTCGAACGTTTTGCCATTCTCTTTCCAGCCCGCGTCGACGGTCGTGTCTATGGTTGTCCATGCCCCGTCGTAATAAACTTCATTCCAAGCATGATACACATCAACGTATTCCGTCGTCCCCATCACCAGTTTGGCGGGAATATCGACGCTCCGCAGCATGGCGGCAAACAGCGCCGCATAGCCGTAACATATATCCTTTTCCAGCGCGACCGTACGGTCGATATCCGGTATATAATCTGCAGGCACATTGGCGGCCAGCGTTTCGTCGTAACGGATCGTACCGGTCACATATTCGTAAATCGCTTGAACTTTCTCCATATCGGTTGCTGCCATTTTTGTCAATTCCTTCGCAATGGCTGCCGCCTGGCTTGCCTCGCTCCAGTTGACGTTTTGCACCGGATTCAAGTAGACGTTCGCGTCATTGTCCAAATCCAGCGTGACTGCGGCTTCCCGCACCACTTTATATTTGCTGCCGCTCACTTGCTCCAGCAGGGTGACCGTATAGTCGCCGTTGCCCATTTGCAGCGGGAACGTCTCTTCCCACTTGCCCGGAGTGAGCAGGTAGGTGTACTTGTCCGGGCCTTTCGTTACCATAACTTTCGTCTTGACGTCATCTCTGACATCGTATCGAACCCCGATCGTCCCTCTGTCCACATGGTCCAGGTTTAGCCAATCCTCGGCAGTCGCGGCAAACGCGGCCGGCGCAGGGATCAAAAACGCGATCAACATCGTGATGGCAAGCAACAGGTTACGCATGTTGCAAACTCCTTTCGGCGGCCAGGCTGCCATTTGACGGTGTCAATAAGGCCCTATAGCTTTGCGTCCTTGCCTTTCGGCAAGTTTGCTATTATCGTATTTGAGTTTGATAGAATGGGAACGGGAGGTTGTCCGGCAAAAAAAGCACAAAAAAAAGCGTAATCGTTCGGTAACTGGCTGCCATCTGACCGCGGGGTCAGGAAGGCCCTGTAGCTTTGCGTCCTTGCCTTTCGACAAGTTTGCCGTTATCGTGAAAAGCTTTCTTCCTGCTCCTATCATACCAAAATTATCAATTCCTATCAACCCTAATTTGCTATTCGGTTCATGGGTCCGTCTGTGGGCGCAAACGGGTTCGGAAGGATCATCGCGAGCCGGGACAAGCTACGTTTTTTGGGATCACACACCGCTGTTTCATCTGCCTCAAAACGTGTCCATTCCAGGCCCGCGTTCGTGCCGTTGTACTACTCAACCGGCGACTGCCACACCCGACCCGCCCATTCAAAAATCGAATCCAGCACCTGCTCGTCCTCTTCCCGTGGGAATACGTGCCCCCGCCCCTGGTAGACGTGCAGCGCATGCGGCTTGCCTGCCGCTTCCAAGGCCGCCGCCAACCGGTGAGCGTGCTCCACGCCGACATGCTCGTCCTCCGAACCGTGAACGATCAAGACCGGCGACTTGATGCATTCCGCCCAGCATACCGGCGACCGCTGCCTGTACGCCTCTTCGTCTTTGCGGGGGTGCCCCACGACCCTTTTCAGCATACGCCTCAGATCCACCCGCTCCTCATACGTAAGCAGCAGATCGCTGACGCCTCCCCAGACGACGACGGGGCCGACGCCTTCACACTCTTTGGCCGCCAGCAGCGCCATCATCGCCCCCCGGGAGAAACCAATCAGCAAAGCAGGCAAGTCGTTCCGCGTTTGCGGCAAACCTTTTAAGAGACGTATGGCGTTATACAAATCGAACCGGTCTTCTCCCGCGAAGTCTTCACGCCCCTCCCCCCCGTCGTTTCCTCTATAGAAAGGAGCAAATACGGAATATCCACGCCGGGCCAGCGTCACGATCCGGGCAATCCGCACCATCCCCACGCTGCGGATGCCTCCCCTGCAGTAGACAAGCGGGGGCAGGGCCTCACGGGACTCCGGTACGGCCCAGTATCCTTTTACTTTCAAACCTTGACTTACGTATGTAATCTTCCACAAATGAACGCCCGGTTCGGGGTCGGCCAGCCTTTCCCACTCCAGCACGGTCCCATCCGGCACCTCTCTCGACTCCATCGCCGCAACCTCTTCCGGTGTGTATGATGCTCCCCATCATACCGAAACAAACCGACCATTTCAAATTCGCAGCCCGTATGCGCAAAGCCAAGTTCGGCTTTGACAGCTTTTGGAGGTTTCGGTAGACTGAAGTAAAACGAGCCGAAGGAAGGGCTGTTCCTCTTATGAATCCCGTATTTGATCAAGAATTTGAAGCGCTTGTCGAGAAATTTGCCGAGCTGCTGACCGGCTGTTCCAATCCGGAAACTGTAGAGAAGGTTAGAAAATGGGCGGTTTACAATCATATCCATAAATCGATGCCTGCACTGACCAACCATTGGAACCAGAACCATCCCGAAGCGAAGCGGGAAGTGCGCCTGCTGTTCGAGGAGATCCGCAGCTTAAACGAAGCATGGAGAGCCCAGCGCAGTGCCGACACCGCCACTCCTCCTCCCGCCGGAGAATAATCCGGTTAAGAAAAGCATTTATTTGAAGCCATGACGCGCCGCCGATGAATAGGATCTAAACACGGCTCAAAACCTGCTCCGCAATGTATGCCTTTTGTGTGTGCAGCAGTTTTTCGGCGAGCCGAGAGTGCTCGGTATCACTGGGAACCGTATGCGTGCTGGCTGTAAAAGCATAAGGGTCTTTTGCACCCTATATTTCCAGCCTATTCGAAAGACAGTGGCGAATAGAGGCGGTTTGTATCTCTTAATTCAACCAAATAAACGGGTCAGCACCATTTTCGCGGATTATAACAGCTTCAAACCGCTCCTATTTCCTCATGCAAGCTGGTTTCGGGCAGATTAAGGGGTACAAACCGCTCTTATGCGCCCCCATCCTTCCCATGAGCGGGGGTTACCCATAGGCTGTCCCAGAAGTCCGCATGACATGGGAACACCTCAAATCCCAAACGAAAGGACCTCCAATTCCACGGTAGAAGTGGAGGCGAGGTCCTTTTTCTCAAGGGCAACCGGTCCGAAGCGGGACTATAAAAATCGCATAATGACTCTCAGCCAACTCCCTGTCCCTTCTTTTCTTTGGCGTACTCCCATACAGCAGCTAATGAGCAGAAAGAAACGGACATTCCCCGCTCAGCGCCGCCCCAGGGTTGAACTCTCCTTCATCCGAGCATACTGAGAAGTATTCAACCTTCGGACGAGGAGAGTGACGAATCATGCGCGAGAAAGAAGGCAATCTGCTGCTAGGCTTGTTATGGGGGACGCTGTTCAGTATTCCGCTGTGGCTGTCGCTGATCGGGTGGGTCCAGTTTCTTACTTCAGATTAAGAAAGCGGCGGCTGACCCGCTCGAACGTACGGGGGAACAAATGAAACAGCTTGGCGCCAAAGCCCGCGATTCCCGGCAAATCGACCTCCGCTCGGCTGCGTTCCACCGCTTTGGCGATCGCTTCCGCTACGCGGCGCGGCGGCAGCATTAGCTTCTTCACGTTAGCCACATAACCGCCGGACGGGTCGGCCAAATCGAAAAACGGGGTGTCGACCGGTCCCGGGTTGATCGCCGTCACCGTAACGCCCGTGCCGGCCAACTCCTGCCGCAAGCTGTTCGTTAGCCCGAGCACGGCATGTTTCGACGCGGCATAGCCGGTCGATTTGGCCGTTCCGATCTTGCCGGCAATCGAAGCGACATTAACAATATGGCCGGAGCCCGAGGAGAGCATATAAGGAAGCACAGCCTTCGTACAGCGGACAATGCCCATATAATTAACGTTCATCATATGTTCGAAATCGGCGAGCGGAGCCTGCTCGAACCGTTCGAACCGCCCGAAGCCGGCATTATTGATCAGTACGTCTACGCGGCCGTGCTTTTCGAATACAGTACGGAATACAGTTTGCACCGAGTCGGGCGAAGACACATCCAGCTCGTACGTCTCACAGCTCTCCCCGATTCTCGCCGCCAGCTCGTCCAGCTTCGTACGGCTTCGCGCCATAAGGAGCGGCACTGCGCCGCGACTTGCGACGAGTTCGCCCGTTAACGCCCCGATCCCGCTTGAGGCGCCCGTTATGGCGACCACTTTCCCTTTCCAATCATACATTCGATTCTATACCTCCGTGCCTTTTTCCTAATATTATACACTAAATCAAAGGCATAATAAGCGGAGGCCCTGCATGTTTTCCTTACTAATTCCCGGAACTCGCCTGCACAGCTTTTATTGAATTCCCAGCAGCTCCTGCCCTTTTTCCTGCAAAACCTTCAGCGCCTCGTCAATCGTCTTGCGCCCTTCATAAGCGGCCGCAATCTCCTGCTTGGCAAGCGCCTCGAATGAAAAATAAAAAGTTTGCGGCACTTTCCCCGATCCTCTGGAAACGTTCGGATCAAGCTTCAACGCGTGGAACACATTCAAATTCCGGCCCTCTTCATCTATCAAATACGCCGTACGGCTCGTCAGCTTGCCGCCTGCCGCAGCTTTCGCCATGGCACGGGCGAACGAATCGCCATTCATATAACGGACGAACGTCCAAGCGGCTTCGACTTGGGCGGATCCGGAGTTTATTGCGGTAATGTCTTGCAGCCATAACGCGTTTCCGGTATCGGGACGCTTCGCATCGACAGGCACCGTAACGAGATCCCAGAGCGGCATCCGGTCTTTCAGAACGGCGGCGGCCCTTTTCAGTTCCTGGACAAAATCGCTGCCGCCAATCGTCATCGCGGCTTTCCCTCCCAGGAAAGGGTTTTGCTCCAGAACTTGCTGACTCCCCGTCCCCGGCGTAAACGACTGCGTTCCGGCAGGCTGATAGATGGCCCCTGATCGGATCGCGTCAAAGGCCAACTGGAACGTCCGCTTCCATTCGCTCGTATCGAGGGTCATCTTCATCGTATCGGGATCGAGGTAGGACAACCCTTGTCCATATCCGATCGTCAGGCCCGAATTATACGGGTGCACCTCATACGGATTCAGCATCAATCCGGCGACCCGCTGCCCCGGCCCCCCGCTTCCGGAAGGGAATCGGCGAGCGAGCTGCAGCACTTCTTCCCAACTCATCTTGTCAGTCGGATAAGGAATGCCCATTTGATCAAACAAGCTTTTATTGTAATAGAGCGCCTGACTGGAGAAACTCGGAGCAAGCCCGTACAGCTTCCCTCCGCCAATCGTCCGGACCGCATCGGTGATGGACGGCGCCATGTTTTGCAGATCGAACTTATCCTTCTTGATCAACGGCTCGAGGTCGTAGAGACGTCCGTCTCTTGCATAGGTTTCATAACGGCCATCATCCAAGATTAGCACATCGGGTTTTTGCTCCTCGATCCACTTCTCCATATCTTCCATCCGGATTCCTCCAGTAGGTACGACCTTCACTTCGATATCTGGGTACAACGCGGCGAATAAAGCACCGTAATTCGAATAGTAGGAGGCTTCGTCGTAATATAAAATTTTGATCGAAGCTTGCTTGTGATCTTCGGTTCCTCCGCCCGCTTCGCATCCGATCATGCCGGGTATGAGCAAGAAAGCCGATAATGACACTGCCAACAAACGCTTCATAATCCACCTGCACTCCAATCTGCTCCTAGTGATTGCCCATCTGCTTTCGGCTGATATAGGCTTCCGCAACGGCTTCCAACTTTTTCTTGGATACGTTTCCCGTTAAACTTAGCCATATCGTATCCTTCTCGTCGGTCACGATATACAGGCTGTAAATGGCGAAGTTATTGTCGCTGTGGTATACGCTCATGATCCGGTCGCTTACTCTCACCACTTCCCAATCATCAGGGTAATGCATCAGCACACCGCCATCGGTCTCCCTTTTCGGATCGAAGATTTGCCGGACGACAAGCCAAGTCTCCCCCTGCTCGTAGAAATCGTAAAAACCCTCGATGTACAGCTCGTCCTTGGTCGCCGGCTTCTTGAGCGGAGTCGCGGCTACTCCGAACGTCCGGGAAGGCTTCATATCGAGGTTCGCCGGCCGCATAAGAGGGAACGGCGATTCCTTCTGCGCCTCCTCCAATGTCAGCGTCCGGTACTCCGCCCGGCGGGCTGCCAACTGGTTCTCGATTCTTTCCATATAGGGCGGATACACATCCGGTGACGGATTCGTTTGCGGCTCAGGCTTGTAGGTCGTAATATCCATGCCGTTCCAATGAAACAGATAACGGGGCGTCCCTTGAGCCGAAATTGCGGTAATTACCAACAGCAGCATCGCAGCCGCCCATACCCGGATGCGGAGCGATTTCCGGACCGGCGTCCTTTTCGCGCACTCATAGGCGCGTATCCTTTCCATAACTTGGGGAGCCGCCGTTTCCGTTTCCCGTACCGGAATCTCCTTCATCGTCCGGACCAGCTTATCGTAATTCGAGTCGTCGTTCATCGCACATCTCCTCCTCCTGCATTTTTTTTGCCCGAAGCTTCCGTTTCAGCCGTTCGAACCGTTTGCGCAGCGTCGGCGCGCTTTCCCCCATCATTTGCGCGATTTCGTCAAACGAACATTCTTCGACGGCCCGCAAAAAAAGCAGCTTTTTCTCTGGAAGCGACAAGTCTTTGAACCAAAAGGCCATCTCGGTCCCCATCTGTTCCGAGTATGCTTGCTCCGCGCTTTCGGTCCGGCTGTCCGAGCGGAACAGCGGCAGCAGCCGAAGCCACTTCCATCGCCGCTTCAGCACGTTGCGGCAATGATTTTCCGCAATTTTATAGAGCCAAGCCTTAAATGTCTGACGTTCGTCGTACCCCCCCAGGTGCCGGTACGCTTTGAAGAAGACGTCTTGGGCCGCATCCTCCGCCTCCTGCCGATTCCCCAGCATGAAGAAACAAAACCGGTATATGTTTTTCTCGTACATCCGAATGACTGGTTCGAACGAATCGACATTTCCCCTGCGAACATCTTCCAGAAGCTTATTGATTTCCACTGTCTCTCCCTCCTTCCTGCACATTCCTGTTCTTGATGTTCTTGATTTTATCTAGAGAAGCATTAGCGATATGTTTAGTCCGAAAGACGCCGACAACAAGCTGAGCGGTGCCTAACATGAGAAAAGGCAGCATCGAGTATATATAGCGGGGTTCGGGTATGAACAGCGCATGAACCGAGTAAAACACCGCGAGACATACGAATAAATACAGGGCAGCCCGGTTTTTAAACAAGCTCATCACTGGCAGCATCACCCAGCCGATATAAATGATCGCGAAGTGAAGCTTGTCCAATAAAACATAGTACCAGTTCGCTACATGAAACGGATAGGGTCCGACCCAGTGGCGGAAAAAGAAATATTTCCATTTGCCTAACGTAAACCAGTGAATCCATAACCCCGGCTCCTCCTTCAACCCTTGCCGGATCCGGCTCACCCCCTCGCCGAACTGGTCATTCTTGTCGATCGTTGTCCATTCGATCGTACCGCGCATATAAGGGTCCGTACCGCCGAGAAACGGATTGCCCGCCTCTCCTTTCGCTATTGGAATAAACTGGTGAAACGTGATCAGATTGCGAATCCACCAGGGCATCATTACGAGAACAAACGCCCCGAAGCTAGCCGCAATAAATGGAATGTAAGCTTTCCGGTTTGTCATCCAGAGAAAAACGTAAGGCACAACCGCAACCGGCAGCACATTCGGCCGAATCAGCGTGGCGATCCCGAGCAGCACCCCCATTGCGATGTGATCCCGTAGACGGTTATCCTGCATGATACGGACTTGTGTGTATATGAGCGCCATAAACACGGACAGAAACGGCACTTCCGTCAAAATAAGCGACGTCGACCAGACAAACATCGGATGGACGGCGGCGAACATGGCAGCGATTACGCCGATAACGGGTCGAAACAACCGGACCCCGATTTTGTAAATGAACCAGATGGCGACAAGCGCCAGAACACATTGGAACACCCGATAAATCTGGAGGGTTGGCTCCAGTGGGGAATAGCCGAACATCCAGTAAAACGCCGTCAGCAAGACCGGGAATCCCGGTGTCACGAGCGAATTGGGCTCCGTATCCAGATAAGCGTAGACGCCCTTCTCCAGCAGTTGAATCGCCGTCTTCGTGTAATTAAGCTGATCGTATTCGATCGGCACATGCTCGAACTTAAGCACATAATCCAACCGAAGGATCAGAGCGAGCGCCAGAACGGCCATTATGGCGTACGTATGCCATTTGCAGCGGGCCAGCATCTGCTTACCTCCTCCGGTTACTACGGTTTGGCGACGAGAACGGCGCCGCCGATAATGAACAGCATGCCGAGCCACTGCCAAGTCGAGATCGTTTCTTTGAAAAAGATCATACCGGCGATAGCTCCCATCACATAAGCGAGCGATTGAAGCGGATACACCCGGCTCAGATCGTATCTGCTTAAAGCGTAAAACCAGACGATCGTTGCAACGGCGAACAGAACGCATCCAAGCAGCATGGGTGGCTGCACAAGCACAGGCACAATATCCGGAGCCGAGCGAAACGGATGCCGGTTAAGCGCGACTTTCCAGAATAGCTGGCCCGACACCAGCAGAAGCACGTTAACCAGAACGATCAGCAGAATACCTATTTCGTCCCTCCTCCTTCTTGGCCGTCTCCACTTTCAGCAGCGCGATTTCCTGGCTTAACCGGGTTACATGCCGACGAAGCTTGGTCAACACAACACTCGTATGCATGATAAACAGCAGAGAAAACAGCATGCCTGCCAAAAACATGAAGGACGGGGCATAAAAGATGCCGGCGGCTTCCGAAACGATGTCGAGTAGCTTCGGGAATGTGCCGAACGCGAGCATAACCGCCCCAAGGCAGAGCCATAAAATCGCATATCGTTCCAATACGAGCCGCCTTCGGATTAATTCGATCGTTACCCCGATGAACGCGGTGCAGAAAATTACTGAACATACATAAAAGTACATAGGCTCAACCTACATTCCGTATTCGGGTCATAAGGACGGCCAGAGGAACTTTGATCATATAGTAAACCGATTTGAACGGCGTAATGGACGATCGTCCGCTCATCCGGTAGTTCATACGGACCGCCGTCTCCCGCACTCTATAGCCCATCCGTTCCAGGATTACAATCGCTTCGGCTTCCGGATAATCGTCCGGATAATCGTCTGCGAACACCCCGATGACGCTCCGGTTTACTGCCCGGAAGCCCGATGTCGGATCCGTAAACCGTTTGCCCGAGGTCCAGCGAATGATCGACGATAGGATTCGGATGCCCAGCATTCGGAACCGTGTCTGCCGATAATCCGTATTCCGGGCGAAGCGAGATCCAATGCAGCAATCAGCCTCTCCCTTCTCCATGCACGCGATAAGCTTGTACAGCTCGGCCGGGTCGTGCTGCCCGTCCGCATCCACTTGAATGGCGATATCGTAGCCACTGCGGTAGGCAAACAAATAACCCGTCTGGACCGCCCCTCCGATTCCGAGATTAAAAGGCAGATCGATCACCAGCGCTTGCCCTGTCTGCTTGGCTGCCATGCTTGTACCATCCGTAGAACCGTCATTAACGACGACGATCTTGATGTCGGGATGCAAGCTTTTAACCGAATGGATGACGGTCCGGATGTTCTGTTCTTCGTTATGAGCCGGTATAACGACCAGTTTCCTCATGGTGCTGCCACTCTCCCTCACTTTCAGGCAACCCGTCATCCGATGTCGGAGCGGCTTGCCCGACTTACAATCTATCTAAACAATCGAAGAGACGAGAATGTGACCTGCCGATGAAAAAAAATGAATAAGAAAACCGTCCGGTTCAGGCGTTCCGGACGGTCCTTTGACGTGCAAACCCAAAACGTTTGTACGTCGGAAGGGAATAGGTACCTTCGCTCGCTCCAGCCGCTCGCCCATAGTCGTGTTGTCATGCGATGGTATGGCTAACGAACCCAGCACTCGTTATCAGAGCCGAATGCGGACGTTTGAATGTGTAGCGAACTCATGTATGGTTATTCCCGCAAATCGGATCGTTTTTTTACCACTTTCGGTTCGATAACGATCCCCGGATTCGTTACGACTGGAATAACGTCGTTTTTCAGCCATAAGTACGATACGATTCGTTAGTCATTGAACCTGAATATACGTTCTCTCATCTGACGCCAAGTAAGGAACCCCCTTCACTTTAGCACAGTAAAGAATTTAAACTTTCTCGCAGATTTAGAAAAGCTGCTCTATAACGATAAAAAAAAGGATGCCAGCTCGCGGCACCCTCCATTACTTATGTATACCTATAAGTCCGTTAAGAAATAAACACCTTGATATCCAGCTGTCCGATCTGATCCATCATCAGCGGAATCGTCAACGCCTTGGTCGGCGTAAAATCAAGCCCGGCCTCGGTAATCAGCTTTGGCGGAGTAATATCGACGCGCACTCCCTGGTTGTACAAAATCGTGCTTGCGTTGCCGCTGATCATATTGCCGAGTTCGGAAATCGCGCTTTGCGACATCTCGTCCATCTGCGTGACCAGATAACCGCCCATCATCGCCGATACGAGCTTCAAGGCAACTTCCTCGTGCAGGCCGAATACGATATCGCCTTCCATCTGCCCGCTCATGCCGATTTGGATCCAAATATGGTTCTCAACGAATTTGACATCCTTAATCCCGAGTTGTCCGGTCGTCGGACGCACGTTAATCAGTTGCTCCAACACGATTCTCGCTGATTCCAAAAACGGATTAATATACTCGGCCTTCATTACACGGAGTCCCCTTTTCGACAAAATTCTCGGATTTTCTCATCCGCCGGCTGCGCTTACAAAACCGTCCCAACGAACGGCGGCTCGTCCCGGAAACAACTTAAAAGGACTTTTTCCCCATTATACTCCAGTTTTTCGGGCCTGTATATAGCTGGAGACAGATCGCTCAAATCCCTTGTCCGGCAAAGGTTTTTGTAGAAAAAGCTCGAAAAGTGGCGTCCGCCGTTTCCGCCGGCAAACCCTACTATTCCGCAGCCGCTCATTTGTAAAACAAATGGATACTTCGTCCTAAAGGCTTACGTCCGGAGTACCGGTGGGTCGCTGCGAACACTATGACGATAGTCGCAAACGAAAACAGCGTACGGGTTAACCCGATAACGCCTATTCCCGCCAGTAAAATAACCGCGTCGAGGATGAAAATGAATAAAGCCGCAGGTATTTCGGTACGGTCCGATGCGATTTGCCCCAGCAGGTCGGTTCCTCCCGAATTCGTCCGGTACGCCAGCATCGTCCCGACCCCCGCTCCGATCAGCCACCCTCCGAGAACGGCATGCACCGGCATGCCCAGCCGAAACCAGTTGCTGGCTGGCGAGAACAAATCGATAAAAAACGAGGACACCAGCAGCCCGTGCACACTGCTCATAAATAAAGCACGATCATAAAAAAACACGCCGACAAATACAGGCGCGCTAACAAGAAGAACGGTCATGCCGGGAAGCAGGCCAAAATGGTAGTTCAAAAGAAGCCCGATCCCGATCATCCCCCCGTCGATGAGCCGATACGGTGCCAAAAAGGCATTCACTCCAAACGCCAAAGTGGCGCTGCCAATCAGAACGGCGGCGATTCTAAGCAGCGGCTGCACGCGTGTTCCTCCTTCCTACATCCTGAACATCCTGTCCTCCTCTAATGTATGGGGTTAAGAATTAATTAAGAACTGGGGGCGATCTTTCTTAAGAAATGGGATTTATAATGAGCTTCATGACGGAATTCAGCGTTTTCCGCCAGTTGTGGTATTCTTGTATCGCAAGGACCGGGCCGGATTTCGGACTGCTTAAGGAACAAGCCCGTCTGAGGCCGTATACAAGCGCGCCGCGCGCGACGATATGGAATGGGAGTCGATTGGTTATGGCGCAAGAGACGATACTGCTCGTGGACGACGAGCAAGAGATATTGGACCTGCTCGAAATTTATTTGAAAAACGAAGGCTTCGTGCTGGTAAGGGCATCCAACGGGGAAGAAGCGCTGGAGGTGCTGAAGCAGAAGGAAGTCGATCTGATCATCCTGGATATCATGATGCCTCGGATGGACGGCATTCAAGCCTGCATGAAGATCCGCGAAGAGAAACATATGCCGATCATCATGCTGTCCGCCAAAAGCCAGGACATGGACAAAATCATGGGTCTGAGCACCGGGGCCGACGATTATATGACGAAGCCGTTCAACCCGCTGGAGCTCGTAGCCCGGGTCAAATCCCAGCTCCGCCGCTACAAACGGCTTAATGTCGCCGTCCCGAGGCTGGAGGAGGAGATCGAGATCGACGATCTGATCATTAATACGGCTACGCACGAAGTGAAGGTGGAAGGCCGCGAGGTGAAGCTGACTCCCCGCGAATTCGCCATCCTCGAGCTGCTCGCCCGCAATCGCGGCATCGTGTTCAGCATCCAGAAAATTTACGAGTCGGTCTGGAACGAGATGTTCTACGAATCCGACAATACCGTCATGGTGCATATCCGTAAAATACGGGAGAAGCTGGAGGCGACGCCGCGCCAGCCGAAGTATATCAAGACGGTATGGGGGGTCGGCTACAAAATTGAAAAATAGGTCGCTGTTTAATCCCATACACTGGTTTTCGGTACTGCTCGGCTTTGTCCGCGACATCTACCTGTTCGTCCGGCGGCACTTTGAATCCAGCATCCGGCTGCAGCTTATTCTAACCTTCGTTTTCTGCCTGCTGGCCGCCCTGCTCGTACGCAGCCTGACCGTGCCGCTGTTTGCCAACGCCAACCAGTACCCGGTAATCGACTATACGAACGGCGTTCATGAGATCGACAACCGGGCGCGGTCGATTCTGGACCAGATCGGCCACGAATACGAGGAGGCCCGGCAAGCAGCCAGCCGCAGTGCCGGTTCTTCTGCCGTCCCCACGGCGGCTGCTCCCGAGAAGAAGGTTACCACCATCATTAACGATTACAGCCAGTCCTACCCGAACCTGAAAATACTCGTACTCGACCTGGACGGCCTCGTCCTGTTCAAATCGCCGAGCGCTACCGAAAACCGGGTCGATCTGCACGGTATTATCCGCAATGCGATGGATGTCCGAATCAATGACCGGCGGTACCAGAATCAGGAATATTCCAGCTTTTATCCGATCGATCTGAATGAAAGAAAAGCGTATCTGGTCGTCTCCGGGATGCCCTCCCCCAATATCGTCTATATGAAGGGCGGAAGCAGCCCGATGCCGAACTTGCTGGCGGTTGTCGTGTTTATCTTCCTGTTTTTCTGGATCACGAAGCATAAAATGAAATATATCGAGGAGCTGGCAAGGGGATTGCGCGAAATCTCGAAAGGCAACCTGAATTACCGGGTCGCAGCGCGAAGCAGGGACGAGCTCGGATCGCTGGCGACGAGCATCAACCTGATGACGGCCGAACTTCAGCTGACTCTCGAGGAGGAACGGAGAGCGGAGCAAACCAAAACCGAGCTGATCACGAACGTCTCGCATGACCTGCGAACGCCTTTAACGCTCATTATGGGGTATCTGCGGCTGTTAAAGGACAAAAATTACGAATCCGAAGCGCAAGCGGACACGTACCTTAACATCGCTTACAGCAAATCAGAAAAGCTCAAAAGCCTGATCGACGACCTGTTCGAATATACGAAGCTGTCCAGCAAGGGCGATACGCTGAAGCTGGATGCCGTCTACATGAACGAGCTGCTGGAGCAGCTGCTGGAGGAGATGGTCAGCTACGCCGAGGACAACGAGCTCAATCTGGTGCGCGCCTTCCCTCCGGAGAAGCTGAAAGTGAACGTAGACGCCGATAAAATGATCCGGGTGTTCGATAATTTGCTCACGAACGCGGTCAAGTACAGCCGCAAGCCCGGCACCGTCAAAGTGCTGCTGTTCCGCGAGGCGGATCACGTTCTGGTACGGATCAGCAACAACGGAACACCGCTCGCTCAGGAAGATCTGGACCGGCTGTTCGACCGGTTCTACCGCGTCGACGCTTCGCGCTCGTCGGAGACGGGCGGCTCCGGACTCGGACTGGCTATCGCCAAAAGCATTATCGATTATCACGGCGGCGATATCTGGGCGGAGAGCGAAGGCGACGAGATCCGTTTCTGGGTCAAGCTGAAGCTGGCGGGTTAACGCCGGACTTCGGAAGAAAATGCAGCAATGTTATATCGTCCGGTTAGGACGGAAGTTTCAAAGCGGCGGCTCTCCTGCGGGAAGCCGCTGTTTGTTTCCTGCTTATTGCGGGCGCCGCCGCGGAAATGTTTTCAAGCGGGACTTTTCCTGCCGCCATGTAAAAGGTACAATGGAAAGGACGAAAATTACGGCATTTATCATTATCGGTCCCCGTCGGACAGGAGGAAATAAAAGATGGCAGTAAGGAAAATCGAGCATGTCGGGATTATGGTATCCAGTATGGAGAAATCGATCGCATTTTACAGAGACATTGTCGGCTTCGAGCTGCTGGGCACGCTGGATCACGGCAACGGCACGGTGAAGCTGGCTTTTCTGGCAACCCCGGGCGCCAAGGAAACGGAGCTGGAGCTGGTCGAAGGTTACAACGGGAACTTGCCGGCCGAAGGCAAGGTGCACCATATCGCCTTTACCGTCGACGATCTGGAGGCGGAGATCAGCCGGATCGAGAAGCTCGGCGTCACCTTTATCGACCCGGACATTACGACGCTCCCGAACGGAGCGCGCTACCGGTTTTTCTACGGTCCGGACGGCGAGTGGCTTGAGCTGTTTCAGCCGGCGACCTAACGGATCACGATAACGGGAAAGGAAGGTGAGTCGTGAACATTAACCAGTTGGAGACGCTGGTCGCCATATCCAAGACGATGAGCTTCCGGAAAGCGGGCGAGCTGCTGAATTTGACGCAGCCGGCCGTATCGGCGCAGATCAAAAGTCTGGAAGAGGAATTCCGGACGGTTCTGGTCGATCGCAATCAGCCGGTGACGCTCACGGACAGCGGCCTCATCTTTCTCGAACATGCGGAGCGCATCCTGCAGACGGTCGGCGATCTGAAGCAGCGGCTTGAAGATTTGAACCATACGCCGCAAGGCCATATACATCTGGGTACGACCACATCGTTAGCTATGCAAATATTGCCCCGGGTGCTTTCGTACTTTCAGAACCAGTATCCGCTTATTAAAACGACGATCCACTCGATGACCTCCTCGCAAATTATGACCAGCGTCGAGAACGGAACGATCGATATCGGTATCGGGTATTTGTTCGACAAACCGTCCTCTCTGGAAACGTCGGTGCTTTATTACGATACGTTCGAACTTGTCGTATCCCCGAGCCATCCTTTGTCGAAGCTCTCCCATACGACAGTGGATGCGCTGAAAGACATTCCGTTTATTATGCTTTCGCCGGAGACGGCGGGCAGGCGGTTTGTCGATCACGTATTCCAGATGTATAAGATCGAGCCCCCTATCGTGATGGAACTGTCAAGCAGCGAGGAAGTGAAACGGATGGTGGAGCTGAACCTCGGCGCCGCTATCATCTCGAAGCTGTCGATCGCCAACGAGCTGCGGCTCGGTACGCTCAAGATGATCCAGGTGAACGAGCTTGAGCTGACCCATCCGATCGCCGTCATGACGAAGGCGGGCAAATATAAAAACTCCGCGATGCACCAGTTTTTGCTGGATTTGAAAGGAATGCCGGAGACGAACTTCGTCGGCTCGGAATAGACGGGTCGCACCGGAGTGAACGGCAGCTAGTTTGGACACAATGAGACGGAACGTTTCAGCTAATGTTTACGATGCCAGCTTTGCTTACGCAAAGCTTAGCTTATGCTTACGATGCAGTTTTGCTTACGCAAAGCTTAGCTTATGCTTACGATGCAGTTTTGCTCACGCAAAACTCTTAGGAGGACGCTATCATGAAATTCGACCTGCATACCCACCACGACCGATGCGGACATGCGGAAGGCGTCATCCGCAGCTATATCGAGGCAGCGATCGCCGAAGGGCTGCAAGTCATCGGTATATCCGATCACTCCCCCTACTTCGCCGAAGAAGAGGAGCAGCCGTGGCCCGGCATCGCAATGGCGAAGAGCGAATTCGCCCGATATGTAACTGAAGTGCTGACACTAAAGGAAGAATACAGGGATCGGATCGAGGTGCTGCTTGGCGTGGAATCGGACTTTTTCCCCGAGCATACGGACATCTACCGGCAAATCTACGAGCGGTATCCGTTCGACTACATCATCGGCTCCGTGCACCGCTCCGACGGGGTCAGCATCTTCAACAAGAAACGGTGGGAAGGTCTCGCCAAAGCCGAGAAAGTCCGGCAAAAGGAGCTGTATTACGATCTGATCCGCCAATCCGCCGAAAGCGGAATGTTTCAAATTCTCGGCCATATCGACGCGATGAAAGGATATTATCCGGAGTTTTCCGCGATCCAAACCGAAGCCGTCGAGAATACGCTGCGCATCATCGGCGAGAACGGCCTTGCCATCGAGATCAATACGTCCGGCAAGACGAAACATTGCGGCGGCTGGTACCCGTCCGACGAAATTCTGGAGCGCGCCCTCTTCAACGGCGTATCCGTCACATTTGGTTCCGACGCCCATATACCTAGCCGGGTCGGTGACGAATTCGAGCTAGTGAAGCAGCGCCTGAAAGAGATCGGCTTCAAGGAATGGGTGTACTTCCGGCAAAAAGCCCCGGTTGCCGTCAAGCTGTAACCGATAATTTATCGGCCCTGGTTAAACTCCCGGCGAGAGTGGTCCGGGCGTACGTGGTCTGGACGCACATGGTCCGGGCACACGACGCTGCAATCCGGGTTCTCTTGTTTTATGTTTTTGTTACACAAATGAAATATTTCTGTCACGTTCTCATCATGTAGACGGGTTATAATAAGTAGCAAGACCCCCTTTTTAATATAAACCTTTTGGTAAGGCCCCTGTCCCGTTGACAAGGGGTCCTTTTTTTGCGATTCGGCCATTGCTCGCAAGATCTGATTTGGATGATATAATTAATTTCTGAAAATAGGCTTTATCCCAAAATAAGAGTCTCCCCTACCCTACATAAGAAATGAGTGAAACCATGAGATTAGCCGTCTTATCCGACGTCCATGGCAATGCGGTTGCTTTTCAGGCGGTTATCGACGATATGAAACGGATGGCCCCGGATACAGTCGTATTTCTCGGCGATATCGTCATGCGCGGTCCCCAACCTTCCGAATGCGTGGAACTGCTGCGTTCCCTTGAACCGCTTGCAACCGTACGCGGCAATTACGATCATATGTTTACCCGGTATCCCAAAAGCCCGGACTGGAAACCCGAGACCTTTAAAGAAAATATGCAGTACCGCGCCTTTCAATACGACCGTGCCCGGTTAACGGCCGAGCAACAGCACTGGATCGCCAATTGGCCGATGGGACAAGCTCTGAGCTTCGGCGGCATTCAGACGGAGCTGTATCACGCTTCTGCGTCCTCTTTCGTTCAGATCACCTACCCATGGGCGACCTTGGAGCAATTGGACAGTCTGCATCAATACGAAGAGACGAAGCTCGTATTGACCGCCCATACACATCATGCCTTCGTAAGACAGGCGATGGGGCGCACGGTCGTAAACGGCGGCAGCGTCGGAATCCCGTTCGACCGCGACAACAGAGCAAGCTACGCCGTAATCGACCTGTCGGGAAACGATATTGCCGTTCAACTACGGAGGGTTTCGTATGACATCGACAGGGCCGTCTCCATCGCCAAAGAGCTCTCGATGCCCGATCTCGACTTGTTCGAATACGGTTTGCGCCATGCCTTATACCCTTACTATGAAGGCGCCGTTCCCGGCTCGTCTCCGAGCGACTCCCCGGGCGTGCCGCAGCCTGCGATGCCGACAGCTCCCTGACCGGTCCCTTCGTCCGGCAAGCGTTGGCTGGAAGCTTTCCCCGCAGCATATCCGCCATTTTGCGGACCCGTTGCCGGGGAAGGCTTTTTTTCGTACAATAAGGCTGTAAACCAGCAATCGTCGCTAACGTCGGCAAGGAGTGCATGGAGTGAAAAAAACGATTTGGATTGGAACGCTGGTTGTGCTGGTGGCGGCACTCTCCTATCTGGGATACCGGTACAAGACGGGCGGCAAAGCAGATCTCGTCATTATCGGAACCGAGCTGGAAGGCATGTATATGGCCAAGCGGGCTCATGAGCTTGGGCTGCGCGTCACGATCCTGGAACCGACCGCAGGAGTCGGAGGACAATTGCTCCAAGGGGAAATGTTATACTTGGACGAAACGTTTGACGATAAAGGCAATTCGATCGTGCAAGGCTCGATCAAGCAGCTGTTTCAAGATTATTACGCCGGGAATATCCGGAAAAAGGCCGACTTCGAGACGTACTTCAACGGGCTGATCCGCGGAATTCCGCTTACCAAGGACGCCATGTTGCGCGAAGTCCGCACCGAGAACGGAACAGTGAAGGCGCTTAAGTACGTTACGTCCGGCGGCCGCGAGAAGACGGTAGAGGCTGATTATTTCGTCGATAATACGGACAACGGAGCGCTCGTCGACCTGCTCGGCACGCAGCGGCTGCCGGGGCTGGAAGCTTTGTACCAGAGCCCTCAGAAGGAATATATGAGCGCCACGTACATGATGAAGTTCAAGGGCGTCGACTGGGAGAAGTTTTACAGCCAGTTTTGGAAAATGAACAAGGCGGAGCGGATGACGATGTACGGACCGGAGACGTACGTAGACGCCAATATCGCCTACGGCTTCCCGCCGATCGTAGCCCGATACGAACCGAAAAATCCGGACAAGGTGAACTTGCGCGGATTGAATATCCTCAACCAAAAAGACGGAGATATTATCATTAACGCGCTTCAAGTATACGATGTCGACCCCAGCGATCCGCAAACGGTCAAGCGGGCGATGGACTATGCTAAGGAAGAGATGCCGCGTATCCGCGACCATCTGAAGCAGTATATCACCGGCTTTCAAAATATCGAGCTGAACGGCGAGCCCGGTTATTTGTATATTCGCGAATACAACCATTATCCGACTGAATATACACTTGAGGCTTCCGATCTGCTGAGCGGCGAGATGTACTGGGACAATGTCAGCGTCGGAGGTTATTTCATCGATATCCAAGGGTCGCGTTCCAACCGGGAAGGATTCGCGATCGGACGGCCGGACAAGTATGGCATCCCGCTTCGCAGCTATTTGCTGAAGGAGGCGGACAACGTCATCCTGACCGGCAAGCTGGTCGGAGCGACTCCCGTCGCTTACGGAAGCGCCCGGATTCAGCCGAACGGCGCGCTGGCTGCGGAAAGCATCGGCATCCTGCTCGCCCGGCTTGAAGGGACGGACATCGGCCTGAAGGCAGTAACGCAGAACCTCATGGCCTCGTTCCAGCAGGAGATGAAGGACACCTACGGGATCGAGCTCCAGCCCGGCCGCGGCAACAGCAAAATTACCGGGTTGTCCGAATCGGACATCGCCGAGCTGAACAAAGGCCATATTACGCTGCTAGGCAATAACCAGGCCCGTACGCTGCCGTTCATCACCGTTTATTTCAACAACAACGAGATTAAATTTACCGCCCACAAGCCCGTCATCGTTGACGGCAAGACATGGACGCCCGTCGAAGAACTGATGCACGCCTTCGGCGCCCGGCAGATCCGGATCGATCTCGACAAAAACGAGATTCAATACAAGCTGGCAACCGACCCGGAACGGCTGAGGACGATCGCCGCGCCGATTCATATTTTGAACAACCGCATTCTCGTCAACTTGCGGGAGATCAGCGATCTGTTCGGCTACAAGACGTATTGGGACAATCTGAACCGGATCATTACGATCTACAGCGACGAATTGGCTCCTCTGGCGCCTCCAGCCTAACGCGCGTTTCATGATAAAAAATCTACCGGAAGCCTCTCGGTCCCCGAGCCGGCTTCTTTCTTTTTTTGTCGTATGTTATTTCCCTCCGGCTATCGTATATTCGCGCCCATTCGGTCCCGCCCCGTAAGAAGCTTCGTTCGTTTTGCCTTATTCGTACTTGTATACAACCTCTCCGCCAGCCGAATAACCGATCATCTCCACACCCGGCACGGTACCGTAATACTCATCCAGGACCAGATACCAGATCCGGTAGCCAAGCCCTGTGTCCAGCAGCTCGGCATCGGCATCCGTCCCCCAGCCTTGTCTCTGCTTGATATGCAGCTTGGCGATATTGTCCTGATTGACGATTCCCCAGTACATATGGTAGCCGCTGCCCGCTTGATTCATTTTGTCCAGATTGGTCCATCTGTAAGTGACCGGAGCCTCTGTCAGTCGCTGTACGTCCGAACCGTTCATCCAGGTCCAGCTGCCGTTCTTTTTACGCACCAAACCTGCTCCGACCTGAACATCCTTAACGGGTTCCTTCTTCCGGTAAAAGATCAGCACGGCGTCCTGAAGTTCAATTTGTTTTAATATTCCTTTGCTTTGAATCCCCGCTCCGGCCATAGCTTCCTCCGGCGACGGAAACCCCGGATCGCCTGTGCAGCCCGACAGTACGACGGCCGCCAATACGATGCAAATGATCATACGTTTCATAACGTCCTCCCTTTTGATACAAAGGCCGATAGGAGCGATCTTCATCAACTTAGGTCTGGTATATATTCCCACTAAAATTATATCCATTATAATCGATTCGGACATATAAATCCTCACCACTTTTCAGCCTGCTTCCTCCCTGCATGCAGCCGGCAAAAAGCCCCCTGCTCCAGAGCAAGGGGCCGAACCGGTTACGAGTCGCTGCACGAAGGGGACTTTTCCTCCTGACGGACGATACGCTGTTTTTTCGTGTTCACGGTTAATTGAAAGACGTCGGGGCGGCTGTAATGGCCGACGACATCGAAGTCATACCGGCTCTGCGTAACCAGGGAAAGATCAAGCGTTGCATACAATAGGCCTTCCTCGTTGTATAAAGGCTCCACGATATAGTCCCCGAGCGGGCCGACGATCGCACTGCCGCCTCTGCTCAACACGTCGGGGGCGTCCCGGATGTCGTCATAGCAGGCCAGATCGGCGGGATATGAAGCTTTGGTCGCATATTGATTGCTGGAAACGACGAAGCACCGGCCTTCGCACGCGATGTGGCGCAAGGTCGCTTGCCACGTATCCCGGGCGTCCGCCGTCGGGGTGATATAAATATCGATGCCTTGGGCGTACAACGCCGTCCGGGCGAGCGGCATATAATTTTCCCAGCAGATCAGCCCTCCGATCCGGCCGTAAGGGGTGTCGATCACCGTCAGCGTACTGCCGTCCCCCTGTCCCCATAACAGACGCTCGGAGCCTGTCGGCACCAGCTTGCGGTGTTTGCCCTGAACGTTGCCGTCCGGCCCGATGTAGAGGATCGAGTTGTACAACGTTCCTCCGCTATACTCCCGATCCCGCTCCACGACGCCGATTATCAGATAAACGCCCAGCTCTTCGGCCAGTTCGCCGAGAAGATCCGTCTCCTCCCCCGGCACTTCGATCGCGCTGCTCCAGTACCGCTGCCAGTCCTGCCTGCCGCTCGCCTCCCGGCTGCCGACCCGCGTCCCGAAATATAATCCTCTCGGATACCCCGACAGAAATACTTCGGGAAATACGATGAGATTCGCTCCTTGCGCCGCCGCTTCCTTCGATCTGCTTACGATTTGGTCCATGGCGGATTTCTTGTCAAAAAGGACAGGAGCGGCTTGGACTACAGCAACACGGGCGGTACGTTCCTTCATTCGATCATCCCCTTGAGCTCCGGATAGGCTTCCGGTTTCGTTTTAAATTCCTATCTATTTACTATGATATATGACAGAGCCTAAAAACGAACCATCCAAACCGGCGGGAATCGTACCATCCGCTTCATCCGAAACAGACCCTCCATGTTCAACAGATTGATAGAGATTTTGTCAGGTTTATTATAAAAAAACGGGGCGCAAATGGTATGATAAAAATCACCATATAGTTTCATTCTAATCATAAGCCCAGGAGGTGCAGAGCATGTGGACACCGGATCGTTCGAACGGCCAGCCGATCTACCAGCAAATTGCCGACGATCTCGAACGGAGAATCTCTTACGGGGAATTCCCGCCTGGCAGCCTTCTTCCTTCGGAACGGAAATTGGCGGAGCAATTGGGAGTGAACCGCAGCACCGTCATATTGGCCTATGCCGAGCTCCGGTCGCTTGGCATTATCGAGAGCCGGTCTGGAAGCGGAACGAGAGTAAGCAAATATAAATGGGGAGCGACTCCCAAACATACGCCGAACTGGAGCCGGTATGCCGTAGGCGGGAGCTTTTTGCCCAATGTGCCTTTTCTGCGCCGGATCCGGGAAGCGCTCGGACATAACCCGTCCCTGATCGACTTCGCCAGCGGCGAGCTTGAAGGGGACTTGTCGCCTGTAGAGGAGATCAATTCGCTGTTGAGCGGAAATCACTTTAATTCTTACCTGGGTTACGACAACCCGCATGGCTATACCCCGCTGAGGCAATCGTTAGTATCGTATCTGCACAAATACAGACAGATCCAGACGACGGAATCTTCGATCCTCGTCACGTCGGGCTCCCAGCAGTCCTTGTACCTGATCACCCAGTGCCTGCTGTCTCCCGGCGATGCCGTTGCGATCGAAGACCCTTCCTACTGTTATTCGCTCCCGATGTTCCAGTCGGCCGGCCTCCGGTTGTTCCGGCTGCCTGTCGATTCCAAAGGAATCAAGCCGGAGGACATTCGCGCGCTGTACAAAAAACACCGGATCAAAATGGTGTTTCTTAACCCGAATTTTCAAAACCCGACCGGCGCGGTTCTCGACCCCGAACGCCGTGCGCGGCTGCTGGATCTCGTAAGCGAGCTAGGCCTTCCGATCGTCGAAGATGATCCGTTCAGCCTGACCGCCTACGAGGAGACGCCTCCCCCGCCGATCAAGTCGATCGATACCCTTGGCTCTGTGCTGTATATCGGATCGTTCTCGAAAATGGCGGCGTCCGGCTTGCGCGTCGGCTGGCTGGTCGCGCCTCATTCCGTTGTCGAGCGGCTGGCCGACGCCAGACAGCAGATGGATTTCGGGCTCAGCGTCGTCCCGCAGAAGCTCGCTTCGCAGTTTTTAAACTCGGACTATTTTGCGCCTCATCTGGAGCGGCTGCGTTTGCGGCTTTTGTATAAGCGGGATTTGCTGATCGAAGCGATTCGCGCGGAACTGGGAGATCTGGTGAAGTTTACGGTTCCGCAGGGAGGCTTGCATCTATGGTGCAAAGTGAAGCCGGAGGTCAATGACGGCAAGCTGCTGGAGGAAGCGATACGCCGGGGCGTCATCTTCGTGCCGGGCAGCGTCTACGGCTCGGATTCCGGTTATGTGCGGTTTACGTATGCGAGAGCGGGAGAACAGCAAATAAGACCGGGGATTATGAAGTTTGCCGCAGCGCTTCGGGCGGTTCTCGGATAAGGACTGGGCTGCGGCCCGTTTCGCCCGCTTGACAGACCTGGTATGACAAATAGGAGTCTTTTGCACCCTCTATTTTTGGCCTTTTGGCCAATCTAAGACGGATAGGGGCGGTTAACACCTCTTATTTCAGCCAACTGATGGGGGGTGCACCCATTTCGCGGAGTTTAGCGGCTTCAGATCGCTCTTATTCCGTGTCCAAGCCGGTTTTCGGACAAAATAGAGGGTACAAACCGCTCTTATCCGTCTTATCCACTCTTAATCGGTTCCTCCCTCCAAGCGATCGAAAAAGGTTAGCGCCGGTTTCCCGACGCTAACCTTTTAACTTTTTACACGGCGACCGTATTATACATCATAATCCACATCGACCCGGCCACGATCACGAGCAGAATGACCAGACCGAGAAGCAGCGTGATCAGATTGTAACGCGGCTTCCTCTCTTCCCCCAAATGCATAAAAAACAACAGCTGCACGATAAATTGCAGAATCGCGGCCGCCATCAGCGCGAGCGCGTTTGCCGTCCCGTCCAGCCAGCCGTTCAGCACGATGGCAATCGGAATAACGGTCAAGAGGAGCGAGAACAGGAAGCCGAGCGTGTACGACCGGAACGTACCGTGCGTTTCCGTATGATCCGCATGTGCGGCCTGATTCGTCTGCGCCATCTTAGCTCACCCCCATTAAATACACGACCGTAAATACGAAGATCCAGATGACATCCAGAAAGTGCCAAAATAAGCTGATGATATTCACTTTGCGCTTCGTCACCGGCGTAATGCCGCGCCTCGAGATTTGGAGCATAACACCGGCCATCCAGACGATTCCGATCGTTACGTGAATGCCGTGCGTCCCGACCAGCGTATAAAAAGCCGATAAGAAGGCGCTCGTCCCCATCGTCGCGCCTTCACACACCATATGAGCGAATTCGCCGATCTCGAGCCCCAGAAACGCGATGCCGAGCAAAGCCGTGACGCCGAGCCAGCCGAGCAGCGCCCGCTTGTTTCCTTTGTTCATCGCGAGCAGCGCCAGACCGCACGTATAGCTGCTGGTCAGCAGGATGAACGTGCTGACGATGACGTCTCCAATCCGGAATAAATCGGCGGGACCCGGACCGCCGTTCGTATTGCCCTGTAGGACGATATACGTGGCGAAAAACGTTCCGAACAAGATGACGTCCGTCATCAGGTAAATCCAAAATCCGAACGTGCGCATTCCTTCCAGATCCGGATGCTGCTCGTGAACCTTCTCCGGCAATCCGGCAGATTGGAAGGTATCCAACCCTTTAGCCATCTGCTTGTCCCCTCCTTGCGCTAGCTTCCGTGCGCTCGATTTCATCGACCTGGATATAATAATCGGTATTGTAGTTAAACGAATGAGCGATCATACACAGCGCAACGCCGGCCAAACCTGCAACGACAAACCAGGTCCAGTCGAATACGAACCCGAATCCGGCGACGAACCAGCAGAGCGACATTACAAAGGGGGTCCCCGAGTTGCGCGGCATATGGATCGGCTCCTGCTTCGGCGAATCGTGCGAATCGCTCCGGACCGTTTCTCCCCGTTCGCGGCGTTGCTTCCGCTCCCACCAGTCGTCCTGCTCGGACACTTGCGGGAGCACGGCGAAATTATAATGGGGTGCCGGCGACGGGATCGACCATTCCAACGTCCGTCCGTTCCACGGATCTCCCGTCGTATCCAGATTTGCTTTGTACCTTTTGGCGCTATGCATAATCTGCCACACCTGAAACAGGAAAGCGATCCCCATCAAGCCTGCGCCGATCGTGGAGACAAGGTTCATCTCCCACCAGCCCTTGTCCCATCCGTAGGAGGCGACCCGGCGCGTCATGCCCATCAGCCCGACGACATATTGCGGCATAAAGCATAGGTAGAAGCCGATATTCCAAAACCAGAACGCCCATTTGCCGATTCGCTCGTTCAGCTTAAAGCCGAACATCTTCGGCCACCAGTAATACAAGCCGGCAAAATAGCCGAATACGACTCCGCCGATAATGACCTGATGGAAGTGAGCGATCAGGAAATAGCTGTTGTGGAACTGAAAATCCGCCGGCACTACCGATAAGAGCACGCCCGTCATCCCGCCGATTACGAAGCAGGGAATGAAGCCGACGGTCCAAAGCATCGGCGTTTGGAACGTAATTTTGCCGCGGAACATCGTGAACAGCCAGTTGAACACTTTGACGCCCGTCGGAATCGCAATCAGCATCGTAGTTAGAGCGAAGAAGGCGTTAACGTCCGCTCCCGAACCCATCGTGAAGAAGTGATGCGCCCATACGAGAAACGACAAGACGCTGATGATCATCATCGCATACACCATCGATTTGTAGCCGAACAGCTTTTTTTTCGAAAACGTGGCTACGATTTCCGAGAAAATCCCGAAAGCCGGCAGGACGATAATATACACTTCCGGATGTCCCCACATCCAGATGAGATTGATATACATCATCGGATTGCCGCCGCCGTCCAGCGTGAAGAAGTGCGCCCCGGCATACCGGTCGAGGAACAGCAGCGCCAGCGTCCCTGTCAAGATCGGGAAAGAAAAAATGATCGCGATACAGCTCGACAATACCGACCAGGAGAACATCGGCATCTTCATCAGCTTCATGCCGGGAGCGCGCATTTTCAGGATCGTCACGATAAAGTTGATCCCGGTGATCAGGCTGCCGATCCCGGAAATCTGGATGCCCCAAATATAGAAGTCTTGCCCGACGCCCGGATTAAACATCTTCTCCGAATAAGGCGGATAGGCAAGCCAGCCCGCATCCGGCGGCCCGCCGATGACGAAGGACAGATTAAACAGCATCGCCCCCCAGAAAAAAAGCCAGAAGCTCAGCGCGTTCAGAAATGGATAGGCGACGTCTCTCGCCCCGATCTGCAGCGGCACGATGACGTTAAACAATCCGAACATAAACGGCATGGCCATAAACAAAATCATAATGACGCCATGCGTCGTAAAGATCTGGTTGTAATGCTCCGGCGTCAGGAAGCTCATCTCCGGAGCGGCCAGCTGCGCCCGCATCAGGAGCGCATCCACCCCTCCGCGGAACAGCATCAGGAATGCGGACAAAATGTACATAATGCCGATTTTTTTATGATCGACCGTTGTGAGCCATTCGCGCCACAGCCAGCCCCATTTTTTGAAATACGTTAAGACGAATACGATGGCTGCTACCGTTAGTACGATGCTGACATCCGCACCGTATATTAACGGATCCCCGGTAACGAAGAAATCCGCGGTAAAGCCTTTCACTTTCTCCCACATATTCAGCTCTCACTCCTTACGATAGACTCCGCACGAGTGTTGTCGTTCCCCGTGACCGAGTCTTTTCTAATGATGATGGCCTTTCGATCGATTCCCTTCCGCCGGCTGCTGCTCTTTCGCGGACAAGCCGTGATGGTGCGACGAGGCGTACTTGGTGACCGTCATCTCGAACAATCCTTCCGGAAATGAAGAAAACGTCTTGGCCTCCGATGCGGCCGGCTTCACGAGCTGCTCATAGCCGTCCATCGTAAGGGCGGGCGAGGCTGCCTTCACGTGGCGCACCCATTCGTCAAACTCCTCCTGTGTGGTCGCTTCTACGTCAAAAACCATTTTGGCAAAATCCTTGCCGGTGAAATTGGCGCCCGATCCCCAGTAGGTCCCCCGCTCGTCGGCTTGCAGGTGGAGCTTCATCGCCATCCCGGACATTGCATACATTTGTCCGCCAAGCTGCGGAATCCAGAAGGAATTCATCGGGGAGTCGGCCGTAATCTCGAAGCGGATCGGCACGTCCTCGGGAATTTTCAACTCATTGATCGTCGCGATGCCCTGCTCCGGATATTGGAACAGCCATTTCCAGTCGAGCGAGGTCACTTGGACGACCAGCGTTTCCCGATCCGACGCCAGCGGCTTGGACGGCTCCAGGGCATACGTAGCCTTCGCTGTCACAATTCCCAGCGTTAGAATGATCGCGATCGGAATGCTCCACCACGTGACCTCAAGCTTGGTGCTGTGCTCCCAGTTCGGCGTATATTTCGCCGCTCGTCCCTTCTTGTCGCGGTACCGCCAAATAATAACCGCCGTCATGATCAGAACGGGAACGATCACGATGCTGCACAAGATCGTCGAGAAAACCATCAGATCCCGCTGCTGAGCGGCTATCGGTCCTTTCGGATCGAGCACGATGATGTTTTCGGTGCAGCCGGTGGCCGCGAGCAACAGCAGCGCGAACATCATGAAGGCGCCGGCGCTACGAATCGCTTTGGGTAGTTTCAATGTTTTCAACTCCTGTCGACTTGGAATCCTATCTCACTTTAGCCCGAGATTGTGATTCCCGTCACCAGCCGCTGAAGGCGTCCCCGTACAGGCCATGTTCAACGAATCGAAACAAATGATCCAAAACAGGGGATGATCCAAAAGCCGGCAAACGAGCCCGACAGCCCATCGATCATCCGTGCACACCCGTTGCAGCAACGGAGACCGATGCTTCGCTTGCCCTGTCCCCTCATTTCTTCTATACTTTTTTGAAAATAAGTTCGGCTCATTCAAGGAGATTCCATAACGGAAGAGGGGACACAATCGTGTTGACTGCAATATTGATTTTCGTGATCGCGGGGCTTGCCGAGATTGGCGGGGGTTATTTGGTTTGGCTTTGGCTGCGGGAGTCCAAGTCGTACTGGTATGGCGTGGCCGGAAGCCTGATCCTTATCCTGTACGGCATCATTCCGACGCTGCAAAGCTTTCCGTCGTTCGGGAGGGTATACGCGGCATATGGCGGTGTGTTTGTCGTTCTCGCTGTCTTGTGGGGATGGTTTGTCGATAAAAAAACGCCCGATATGTACGACTGGATCGGGACTGCGGTTTGTGTCGCCGGGGTATCCATCATGCTGTGGGCGCCTAGAGGCTGACTTCGAACTGCAGCCGATCTCTGGTAGCGCCAAAAACACCCTTTTCCCGCATCGGAATTCCGCGAAGGCCCCATATGCACCGGAAAAGGGTGATCTTGTTCGGTTTTATATTCTCGTGCGCGTCGGCCCGCCCGCTTCAAGGCGATGTTTTCCAGCACCCGCCATTCCCGTTCTTTTTGCACCGTCCATTTTCACAGATCCGCAACGATTGGCGGGAGGGAGCGGTCCAGACAGGCTTCAATTTCTTTTTTATCCGTTCCTCCCCGCAAATACAATCTCCCGGACGACCGACTCCGAATGAGCGTACGCTTCCGCGATCCCGACCTGTTCGATGTGACGTCTATCGATGGTTCTCTGGATGATTTCGGTGCGGAACGTGTGCTCGAACGGATTGGGAGTCAGCTCAATTTCCGTATCGCTCATCCACCCGGCCGTCAGACGGGTGTCCCCCTTGGGACTAAACCGCTCGGAATCGCTAAAGCCCGCTTTATACCACGGATGTTCCTTTTCTTTGGCCGCCCCCGGCTCGTTCATGCATACGTACAAGGAGATGCGGTCGCATAATTGAAGCAGTTGGAGCTGCTTCAAGAGCTCCTCCCGATTCGTTAGTCCAAGCCCGGCACTAATCCGCCGCTGCCTTTCGAGTTCGTGCCGCGTGAAGTCGATACAAGCCTCTACCACGCTGTCCTGGAATACGCTGAAGGAACAATAGTGCATGCTGCACAGCAGAGCGGCATACGGATTCATGCTCTCTACCTGGTCCAGTCCGAACGTATAGTGAGTGAGCTTCGGCAGCAGCGGATAATCCGTAAAGGAAAACGGAAGCGAGAAGCGATCGTTCCATACGGGCGTCTCATCCAGCCGCACCCAGCCGATATCGTGCTGATACACGGCAACCAGCGCATCCTCGAGATAAGGGTCGCCTTCCAAAAAAGGGCTGAATGCTCTGGCGATGTCCCCCGACAACCGGGCATGATCGT
This sequence comes from Paenibacillus oceani, assembly GCF_014705615.1. Taxonomy (GTDB): domain Bacteria; phylum Bacillota; class Bacilli; order Paenibacillales; family NBRC-103111; genus Paenibacillus_AB; species Paenibacillus_AB oceani. The sequence continues at coordinate 127,288 of NZ_JACXJA010000019.1, read as the reverse complement.
GCTGCGTGGTCAATACGAGCTGGTGTTCTGTGCAACGTACGATCATCTTGATCACTTCCTGTTCGCTATCGTCTATTTTTTGACCTGCTTGGCCGCCTCCGCCCGGATCAGCCCGTTCATGGCCGTGTCGATCTGCTGCAGCACCGGCTTCGGATCGGGAGCCGTCACCAGCTCCGGAACGGCGCTGTACAGGACAGGCAGCGCCAGTACTTCGTACGGGCTGATCGCTCCAATTTGCGGCAGTTTGTTTTTAAAGAAAGCTTGAACGTTTTTACCTTTTAGCGCCGATACGTCCGAAGCGTAAGCTTTCATGATTGTGGGATCGGTTAAAACCGTTCCGAACCCTCTGGCGGACATCATCAACTGCGCCTCCGGAGAGACGAGATACGTGATCAGCTCGAACGCTTTATCCTTCTGCTTGGACCCGGCGGTAATCATCGCGTTTAACGTACGGGTGCCGGGACCGACGCCCGGTTTGTCCGGCAAGGTCGGGTAGGTGACGATATCGATACTGCCCTTCATGCCGGACAAGGCGGACGGATCGATGCCGAGCGCCATCGCCACTTTCCCGGTGACCAGAAAATCGTCCGGCTTGCGCAGCGACTTCGTCTCCGGCCGGTTGCCGGGAATATCGTAAATGCTGCGGAGCAAGCTCACCATGCCCTGCCATCGGTCCGTCGAGACGGAAGCTTGATTCGTAGCCGGATCAACCGCATTCAGGGAAAACTGGTCGATCAGACTGACCAGGCCGAATTCGCTCATCATCGGGTCGAGTCCCCGGTAAGCGATCCCGTCGACCGAACGTGTCGCCGATTCCGCCAATTTCAATATTTGTTCCCAGCTCATGCCGTCCGTCGGATACGGGACGTTCAGCTTATCGAACACGTCTTTGTTATAGTATAAGGCGTATAAATACCGGGTTACAGGCAGCGCGTACATTTGATTTTTGTCCCCGTACGCCCGGATATGGTCGATCAGCCCCGGCTCGAACCGGTCGAGCGGAAGGTTCGATTTTTTGATATACGGGCTTAAGTCCAGCTGAATCCGGTCCAGGAGATACGGGGGGATGGATATACGCTCCACATCAAGCAGCAGATCGGGCATGCCGCCACCGCTCACCCATTGCTCTATCGCCTTCGGATCGATCGAGACGGCTTTGATCGGAGCGTCCGGAAATTTCGTTTCCAGCATTTTGACGATGCCGGCATCCGGCTTGCCCAGCATTCCGAGCACCAAGGGCTCCGCGGCAGCCGGAGCGGCGGTCTGAGGCTTCGTCTCCGCAGGTTCGGCTGCTTTGCTGCAAGCGGCGGCCGGCAAAGCGATTGCAAGCGCTGCCAATATTACTTTTCCTATTGTGCGGCTCATTGTACTCCCCTCCCTGATTTCAAATTCCCTGAAATATTGGTTTTCGTCGCGCCTTCCACACACGATCCTGATGCGGTTATCCAAATAGTAGCAATGATCCTCCGGGATGTAAATATATGTTTTTATGTTAATTTATGCATGACCGGACATTCGGAATCCCCTGCAAAATCAAAAGTAAAGCCTCCCGGCAAATGAAGGGAGGCTGCTCTCGCTTGATAGGAACGGGCTGTAAGACGGAGATGAACAACTGTCCCGCCTCTACCCCATACGATGATCGTAGGCGTCTTGAGCGACCGTTTGCAGGAGCACATAAAACGGGTTGTCCTGCGGAATTTTCCATTGATGCATATAAATCAGCATCTGGTTGATAACCGTGTCGAATTCGATGACCGTATTATCCATTCCTTTGGCTACAAGCGCCTCGGCCTTCTCCTTCTCTTCCCGCGTAATTTTATTGCTTTGGAAAAACGAAGAAACGTACTTCAACACGCCGCCGCTGCCGCCTTTGCGCGGATATTCGAGCTTCATCCGCAGCAAGTCGGCCTGCTCCTTGCTAAATCCGCCCACATCCATAGCGGCAATCAATGCGTCCAAGGCCCGGTGGCGCTTCTCCACCAAGGCCATAACGTCGTCGTCGCTCGTCCCGGGGTCAAAAGCAAAGAAAAGCGCGGTATTGCCGAATTGCTCGGATATCGAGACATGCGTCAATTCGTGCGCAAGCGATCCGAGCCTTTCCGCCGATCCTCCCGGCGCATTCAAGTTATGATTGACGACATACTTCTCCGCAATGCCCGATTGCTTCTCTTTCTCGTTCGTGAACCGGGCCCCCGGCAGCATCGCGTTCATATGAATCTTGTTCACATTGTCGAGTATTTCCTGGAGCGCCTTCCTTGTAATTTCCGGGGTGTCGCCGTCGTTCATAATTTCTTGGAGCTGAGCGAGCTCATGCTCCAGCACTTTCTCGGTTTCGCCGGGCGCACTCCGCAGCTCCTGCAAACTACTGAATAAAATTTGATTGATATCGTATTTATCCAATCTGGGCACGGCATCTTTGACGAGGAGCCAGGCGTCGTGGGCTTCATACAGTTTCAAAAACTTGTCGGCCCCTTCCAGAGTATCCGCCTCGGTCAAGATGTCCATAATGACAAGCTCTTTACAGGCGTGCTCCTTCAAGTCGGTTACGCCGGAAACCCGCCCCGGATGGGCTTTCGGATGAGCGAGATACGTATCGCACTCTTGAATAATCGCGCCCAGTCCGGCGCTCCGATTCGCAAATTCCCGCTCGCCGAGCGCGTTATAGGCGGCAAGCGCCTGGTCGACTTGTTTAATTTTGCTCCGTCTCATGAACGTGACAGCCGTGCTTTTTTTAAAGCTGCTTACATCCGGCATCCGCTGTACGACGGCCCTGCCGGTCCCGCTTCGAGCCTCCGTATCCGTATCCGGGCTCATCGTCTTCGCCACCATCCGCTGCACGGCGCGATTGCCGACCGTCCGATGGGCATTATGCAGCTCAGCAGTCCCGGAGCGGTGAAACGGGTTCATCGCCGCCGTCCCCGTCTGACCGGATCTTGCGATATCGGCTGCTCCTCTCCCGGCCGCCGCCTCCCGCTTTGTACTTTGCTTCATATATAAGTTCCCCCTGGGATAAATTCCAACATGTCCTCATTATACCAACTTTCCATGGGCGCGGATATGACTTGTCTGGGAAAAAATGATATTTTATCCCATCGGGTTTTACACAGTATGCGAGTATGACGGTGCAAGAAAACCGTTCAGACCGAGTCGCTTGCCTTCTCCCCCAACGTTATCCCGATCCGGAAATCGTCCGGAACTACGCCACTTGCGCTTGCACGCAAAAAGACGCCGTTCCCGCATCTTAAACGGGTAAAGCGGCGTCTCATAATCGATTGGAAACGGTCTGCCGGCACTGCTGGAGCTGGAAGTACCGCTCCCGGATCAAACGATCCGGCGTCGTCCGCTCATTCGCCGAAGCGGATCAGCGTTCCCATCGTTTCCGACGGGGCTTGCTTGGCGCGCTCGTAAGCCGCCTCCAGCTGTTCGAGCTTGTAGACGCCGGTTACGAGCGGCTTCAAGTTCATCCGGCCCGACGCGAGCAACCGGGCAAACTCATCCAGGTTGCGCTGCAGCGACCAGCGGATATAGCCGTACGGATAGTCGCGGCCTTCCTGCTCGTACTCTTTATCGTAACGTCCCGGCCCGCCGGCGCGGGAAATCGTAATTTGCGCTTCCTTCGCGAACAGCTTGTTGCGGGTAAATTCCGTATTCGTATCGCCGACGATTACGATTTTGCCTTTGTCGCGAATCCAATCCAAAGCCTGGTCGATCAGCCGGTGCTCCTTCGTATTGGCGCAAATGAGCACGCAATCGGCCCCGTGTCCGCGGGTTGCTTCACGGACCCGCTCCTGCACCTGCTCCGGCGAACGGCATACGTTTTGCAGACCGGCTTGCTCCAGCATCTGACAACGCGTCTCCATCAAATCCATCGCAATGACGCGGTATGCCGCCGCATGAGCGATTTGCGCAGCAAGTTGGCCGACGATGCCGAGCCCGAGCACGACGACCGTTTCTCCGAAACGCAGATCGGCTTGCCGGAGACCTTGCAGCGCGATCGTGGCGATTCCTGCAAAGGCCGCCTCCTGCGGATCTACATGGTCCGGAATCGGAGCGACGTGGTTGCGGCCGGCCAGAAAATAATCGGCATGCGTATGCGCTCCGTAACATACGATCCGGTCTCCCGCCTTCACATGATCGACGTCCTTGCCCGCTTCCCTGACGATCCCTGTCGCGCTGTATCCGAGAAAAGCGGTGCCCCCGTTGCGCAGCACCATCAGCTCGGTACCTGTGCTCACCGCAGAATAGGATGTTTCCACCAGCACCGACGTATCTGTAACAGCCGGCACCGGTATGTCGGTAATCTCCAATAACCCTCCAACGCTTCTTGCCGCTCTCATGGTCGCTCTCCTCCGCTATGGCGGTGTCTCGCCTTGCTGCGACACGCCTGTAGTTTCATATTTTAACTTTTAACCTTAATTCATTTTATAGTTCATAATACGGCAAAGTCAACGTATTTTTCGGGTTTATTAGTTCATAACTATTATTAATTTTGCCCAATCTAATGCATGACGATAAATAGAAGTTGTTTGTTTAAAGTTGTAGTTGATAACATCAACCAAATCAACTAAGATATCCATTAGGACATCTAACGGGAGAGATTGGTTATGACGAAACGAATAAGCCGTAAATCGTTTGCGGCCCGGCTGGAACGCCTTACGGACGAGCTGCGCAGACGGATTATGGACGGCACTTACGCCGAAGGCGACTTTCTGCCCTCGGAAAGCTCGCTTGCCAAGCAGTTTGAGCTGAGCAACAATTCGGTGCGCAAAGGGCTGGACACTCTGGCCGCGGAAGGGCTGATCGTCAAGCTGGACAAAGTGGGAAGCAGAGTAACCGCCCCGGCCGTCAGGCCGAAAACGACGATTACGATCATCTGCATGCCTTCCATCGAACGGGATCTCGAATTTTCCCGGCTGCTGGAAGACTTCCACAAGCTGCATCCGTCCATTCACGTCAAGCCCGTAGCCTGGAGCATGCTGGATTCTTCGCTGCGTTCTTCACCGCTCGATACGATTCGCACTTACCTCGAGGACGGAACGGCCGATCTGATTACGATCAATCACAACCATTTCATCCAATTAATCGAGAACGGCTGCGCCGATTTGTTGGAACCGCTTGATTACGCGGAGGGCACGTATCGGTTTCTGACCGACGCTTTCTCCGCAGACGGGAACCTGTATGCCCAACCGGTCGTCTTCTCCCCCGTCGTGCTTTGCTACAACAAAGACCATTTCGCCGAGGCGGGATTGCCCGAGCCGGATTCCGGCTGGACGTGGGAGCGCCTGATTGACGCCGCCGAGAAACTGACGGTTCCGGGAAGCCGTCACGGCTTTCACTTTTACCAAGTATCGGAAAACCGCTGGCCGCTATTCCTGCTGCAGGGCGGAAAACGCAGAGCGCGCCCGGACGAGCCGGACTGGGAGCGGATGATGGACGGCATCGATTTGTGCGGGTCGATCATTCAGAACCGCCATGCCTTCCCGCCCTATTTGTCCGAAAGCGAACCCGAGGCGAGCCAGCTGTTTATTTCCGGCAAAATCTCGATGCAGCTCGCCACGTATAACAGTTTGAACGATTTGAAGCATTCCGCCGTCCGGTACGACATTGCCCCTGTTCCCTATATGGACGTGCCGGCGACGCTTCTTATCGCGATCGGACTGATGGCGAGCCGGCGCTCCAAAGCCAAAGAGGCGGTCAAGCTGTTCGTCGACTACACCGCTTCCGTCCAAGCCCAGCAGTGGATACGCAGCCGTACGCTGACGGTTCCCGCATGCAAGCCAGTCGCCGAAGCGCCGCCGCAGGAGGATACGGGGCTGAATCGCCCGCAACATGACCAGATTTTTCGCGAGATTATGCCGTCCTACCGGTGGCATACGGATCTCGGCGTACCGATCCGCCTGCTCGGCGCTTTGCACCATCCGCTCAAGCTGTACTGGTCGGAGATGATTGACCGGCAGACGCTTCTGTCCGAGCTTCGCCGGTTGCGTCCGGGGTCCGGCCAAGACGAAGAGGCGAGGGCCGATCGGCCTCTTGCCTGAGTATATGAACCGAACCGTAACCGATGGAAACGTTCCTTACCAAGCCCCGGCCAAATTCGCACATTTCCGGCCCGATCCCGCAAAGACTTCGTCCCCGTCGCCCCCTATTATGGAGTACAAGACCACAACTTACCTTTAGAAGAGGGACGGGGATACCATGAATCCAATCCGAATGGGATTAATAGGCTGCGGCGGCATGGGGGGCGGACACGTGCTTGGCGCAGCGTCGCTTTCCGGGCGGCTGAAGGTGACGGCGGTATGCGATATCGAGCCGGAGCGTGCCGACCGGGCTGCGCAATCGATGGGGGCCGCCTCTGCGGTGACCGATTACCGCGATCTGCTGGACGATGTCGACGCGGTGCTGATCGCTCTTCCCCATCATCTTCACTACGAAGTGGGCCTTGCCTGTCTGGAAGCCGGCAAGCATGTGCTGATGGAGAAACCGATGTGCAATACGGAGGAGCAATGCATCGGACTGATCGAGGCCGCAGAGCGGAACGGCAACGTGCTGATGACCGCCTATCCGGTCCGGTTCTGGCCGATCGTCCGGAAAATGAAAGAACTGATCGACAACCGAACCTACGGCGAACCGTTCCATATGTCGATCTATACCGAACAGTTCACCCGCTTCCCGGCGGGGCACTGGACCGAATCGGCGGACAAGCTCGGGGGCGGGCAGCTGTTCAGCCACGGCTGTCATTACATCGACCTGCTGCTCTGGTTTTTGGGCCGTCCGGTCAAAGGATTTCATCTCGGCACGCGGCTGGGTACGCCTTGGATGGAGCGGGAGGGCACAAGCGATCTGGCGATCGAGTTCGAGAGCGGCGCGGTCGGTTACCATTTCGGTACTTGGGGAGCGCGCGGGACGCGGATCGGCTACGCCATCCATATCCATTGCACGGAAGGGATGCTGGAATTCAATCGCGCCGAAGGCAAGCTGTACCTTCATTCGCATATCGTCGAGGAACGGGCCAATCTGGATACGGCGTCGAGAACGAGAGTATTGATGGAAGACAACGCTCCTGGCAAAAAGACGCAATATGAGCTGGAGCATTTCCTCGACTGCATCGATGCGGGTCAGCAACCCGATACCGACGGCTACGACAGCCTGCAAGGGCTTCGCGTCATCTGGAAACTGTACGAAGCGGAACGCGCCGGTACGATCGCTGATTTGAGGGGGTTGGGGCTCGCTGTGCGTTGAGCCTGAAAGTTCCGGCCTACATGAAACCAGACGGAGAACGATGAGGAGCTTGCTTTCGGGCGGCTCCTTTCTTAGGGTTATGGAAAGCTTGCATAGCGAACTGCTCCGTCACCTGAATCTGATTCCCGAAGTCGAATATCTAAACAAACATGTCGACGGGGCCGGCAATCTTTTCTCGGCTGGCCACTATTAGTTTTTCATGATAAAGGCCATATGAACCAGCTTTAAGCTTTCTTAGGCGCTGTATGATTGGTATAGATCCGGTTACCTCTCTGTATTTCCGTATCATTGAATGGATTAATGCATGAATCTCCTACCTTTGGAAACCTTATCTATATACCGGAGGGGATACGATGCGAGTTAAACTTATTATTTCTGTGTTAGTCCTTATTTTACTTGTTACATGGCCATGTTATTGTGTTACAAATGCAAATAATAAGCCTCAAGTAGATTCCAGAGAACTGCAATTTCAAGATATGTTGGTTCTATTTTTATTGCCATATATGGATGACAAACTTGCTGAGGCTTATTCCAATGTCCTGCATGGCACACCGGATCTATACCCTTACTTCGTTGATGTTGTTCAAGCGGAACTTTTGAACGGATTTCGAGGATTCCATTTTCTGATCAAACTTGAGGCTACTCCGACAGTCGGCCCGCACATTCCTGCTGGTAAAGACCTCTTTACTTTTGAAATAAACGCGTCCGGTGTAAAGCTTATAAAATTTGAACATTTAAAAGGACCGGACAAAAAGGATTTCCCTCCAAACTATCAGGACCTGTTAAAATAACAGGAACAGAGTAGAATCGTCGTGGCGTTATCCCGACCAAATAAGAGCGATTTGCAGCTCTTAAAAAACAATCTTCGCCCACTTGTTGGGATATAGAAGCGGTTTGAACCTCTTATTTCAGCCAATCGGCCGGGAAAACGTACCTTCCAAGCGAAATAGCAGCTACAAACCGCTCCTATTTTCGCTTCAAACCCGGATTTGGACAAAACAAGAGGTACATACCACCCTTATCGCCTCGGCTCCCATACGGAGTGGGAACTCCGCCGCCCCACACGCACACCGAACGGCACATAGAGAAACCAAACCGTCCGAGCGGCATGGTGCGAAGAGGTGCGGTTCGATGCGATAGGTACGGTATAGTACGGTATAGTGCGGTATAGTGCGGTAAGGTGTGAAGCCGCGCGGTACGGGATACGATGTGCTATGTTTTGTTAGCGCCCCATCGGGCTGCCTGCAGCTGGCGGCCGCCCGCTGCCACCCCTCTCCGCATCAGAAGATGCGCCCAGCTCCAGAACTCGCCGCTAAACGCAGACCCACTCAGCCCTTCACACTACCCAGCACGATCCCTTTGACAAAAAACTTTTGCAGAAACGGATATACCGCGATGATCGGCAGAGCGCCGAGGAAAATTTGCGCCGCCTTGACGGTCTGGTTGGACAGCTCCTTCATCATCTCGACTTCGTTGTCGGACATCGCGCTCATGTCCTGCTGGATGATGACGGTCTGCAAATAGCTTTGCAGCGGATAATGTGCCGGGTCGTTCATGTAGATTAGCCCGTCGAACCAGGCGTTCCAGTGCCCAACCATCGTAAACAGCAGCACCGTCGCCAGCACCGGCTTGGACAGCGGAATAAATACGCTCCACAGCGTCCGCATATGCCCCGCTCCGTCGATAAAGGCGGCCTCCTCCAGCTCTTTCGGCAACGCCCGGAAAAAGTTGAGCAGCAATATCACGTTAAACACTGGCACCGCATTCGGCAGCACGAGTGCCCAGATCGTGTCCATCAGCCCGGTATTTTTGACCGTCATATAGGTCGGAATGAGTCCGCCGCCGAACAGGATCGTGACGAAGAAATACCAGACATACACGGTGCGAAGCTTGAAATCGCGCGTCTCCTTGGACAGCGGATATGCGATCAGCACGCACATGACCATGTTGATCACGGTGCCCAGCCCGAGCCGCTGCAGCGAGATGCCGAACGAGCGGACGAACTCCTCTTTGTTCATGACGTATTGGTACGCTTTCGTCGTAAATTCGACCGGCCACAGCCCCACCTTGCCCGCCGCCGCGGCGCCGCTCGAGCTGAACGATACCGCCAGCACGTGGATGAGCGGAAACAGGCACACGAACGCTAGAAAAATCATAAACGTATAGTTCCCGGCAACGAATAATTTACGGCCGAACGATGGATTCTCAACCACGTTGATCCCTCCTCCTGTCTAAGTTGGCATTAGAAAATCCGGTAATTCGCCAGCCGGTAGGCGAGCAGGTACGACACCGAGATCAATACGAGCGACACGATCGACTTCAGCAGGCCGACTGCGGTGGCGAGGCTGTACTGCGCATCCTCCAGACCCATCCGGTATACCATCGTGTCGATAATATCGCCGCTTTCGTACACGTAAGGGCTGTACAGGTTAAAAATTTGCTCGAATCCGGCATTTAACACTTGTCCGAGGCTAAGCGTCATAAGCAGTATGATCACCGGCCGGATGCCGGGCAGCGTAATATGCCACGTCTGGCGCCACCGGTTCGCCCCGTCGATGACGGCCGATTCGTAAAGCGCCGGGTCGACGCTGGAGAGCGCGGCCAAGTACACGATCGTGCTGAAGCCGAACTCCTTCCATTCGTTGGAGACGACAACCGTATAAGGGAACCAGGTATTGTCACCGAGGAAAAAGATCGGATCGATCCCGATCGAAGCGAGAACTTTATTAACGATCCCCTGCCCTGGCGACAAAATATCGATCAGAATGCCGGCGAGAATCGTCCACGATAAAAAGTGCGGCAAGTATATCAGCGTCTGCACCGTCCGCTTGAACACCGCCTTGCGTATTTCGTTCAGCAACAGTGCGGTTACGATCGGGACGATGAGTCCTGCGACGATTTTCATCAAGGCGATGTAGATGGTGTTCCAGAATACCTCCATCGTGCTCGGAAGGCTGAATACGTACGTAAAATTGCGCAAGCCGACCCATTCCGAACCCCAGATGCCTTTGATCGGGATGAACTTCTGAAACGCCATCGTCAGGCCGCCCATCGGGATGTAATGATAAATAAACACAATAATGGCGCCCGGCAGTAACATCAAGTGGAGCGGCAGCTCCCTAAGCCTTTTTCCTGTCAGCAGTTTATTAAACACCGCAGCTCCTCCTTCCTATCCGCTTACGTCTTGACGGGCCCCGCCCTGCGGCGGAAGCAAAGGGGCGGTAAGCCGCCCCTCTCCCGTTACTTCTTCTGCTTGGCGTACCAGTCGTTCACTTCTTTGGTGATCAGGTCTCCGCCTTGCTTCTTCCAATCGGCTACGAACTTGTCGAACGCGTCGATCGGCAGGTTGCCTGTGACGATTTTGACGAACGTTTCGTTTTTCAGCTTCTTGAGCTGCTCGTTCCGCTCCGCCATCGTCGCCGTCGGGGTCGTATAATATTCGTTCGAGACGAACCGGTCTTCCTTAATAATCTGATCGATGATGCCTGCCGAGCCGCCGGGGCCATTCTGGGCGAATTCGCCCCACAAGTTTTTCTGTCCGCCCTTGTACAGCATGATCCGGTCATACACTTTCTTGCGCTCCGGCGAGAGTTCCTCCGGTTTTATTTTCCCGTCCAGCACAGCGGTAGCCTGGCGGTAGTTCTCGATATTGTTGTCCGGCAAATAAATTTTGACCGGCGAATACGTCCATACCGCCGAAGGGTCCTCCTTGCTCGGAACGATGTACTTGTAGTACACTTCTTCGGATTTGTTGTAATAATACGTCTGCAGCCAGAAGTCCATCAACTTGAATATCGCTTCCGGGTGTTTCGTCCCTTTCTTTACGACCCAGTAATAGCTGAAAATGTTGAGCGGAAGCTGCGCCTGAAACGGCTTACCGTCCACCGTCGGCATCGGATATGCCTGCCATTCCTGATTCGGCGTCAGCGTGACGAGCGGGAAGTTGGCCGAGCCCCGGCCGCCGATCATCATCCCGATTTTGTTCGCGCCGATCGTCTCGTATACTTTATTGGCGTCCTTGACGATAAACTCCGGATCGAAGTGTCCGGCCTTGTACATCTCGCTCAGCTTCGTCAGCGCCTGCTTCATCTGCGGCTGAATATCGCCGTTCACCAGGCTTCCCGAACTGTCCTTCACCCAAAATCCGGTGCTCGCGTCGGTATAAGCCCCATAGCCGTTCATCAGACCGGCGGCCATGCTGAGCTCCTTCTCCATCGCCAGCCCGAACGTATCGTCCTTCCCGTTGCCGTCCGGATCTTTTTTGGTGAACGCATCCGCAATCGCGAACAGATCGTCGATCGTTTTCGGATCGGGCAGGCTCAGCTTCTCTTTCCAGTCTTTGCGAATCCACAATATCGCAGGTCCTTCCTTGGCAACACCTGACCACGGAATCGCCATCAGCTTGCCGTCGAACGTCGCCGACTTCAGCACCGTATCCCCGGCGCCCTGCATCACTTTCTTGAGCGATTCCGGGGCGTGATCGTTATATACCTTCGTCAAATCCTCAAGCATGCCGGCTTCCTGCAGCTGCTTGAACTGCTGTGGCGTCGCCGCGAAAAAATCGGGAATCTCGCCGGACGCGATCATCAGGTTCGACTTTTTATCGTATTCGGTCGAGGGGACGTACCACTGGGTTTTCACTTTAATGCCGTATTTCTCCTCCAGCGTCCGCGTCCATATATTATTGTTAATATCTTCGCCGTTAAAAAACTTGGTCGTCGGGAAGCTGTAATTCACCGTCGTCAGCTCGATCGGAGGATCGTACTTCTCCGGCACCGTCTTCGGCCCGCTCGTCTGCTGCCCCGTCTCTGCAGGCGTTTTCCCGGACGCATCCCCCGCCGGCTCCGTTTTGCCGCAGGCAGCTAGCAGTGGAACCGCTACCAAACTTAGGCTGACCAGCATCTTTACCATTTTGTTTTTTGTCATACTGAACTTTGGCCCCTTTCGTCATCTCGTGATCGATGAATATGGCGAATCGCAAACGGCCGGCCGTTCGCACCGTTCGCCTTTCGTATGCCCATCTTATCCCGGCGCCGCTGCCTGGAACAAGAAACCGTTTCGAATTTCCTATTCCGAATCGAAGCTTTCCCTCCGAAAATGGCCGATTTATACCGTGCGGAATAAGAGTGGCGGAAATGAATAATCCGCATCTATAGTTGAAACCGATTACATCGATTATACTGAAAGGTGTGATCCGGTTGTACCGGAAACGATCGCCAAGACGATTCGGAGGGAGAACCTGTGGAACGACGACGCATCCGATTCAACGGAAACTCGCTATTCGCCAAACTGCTTCTCGGATTTATGGTCGTCATTCTCATTTCGTTTGCATTCAATTTATTCGCCTATAACTTTTTTTACAATCAGATGCGCGACGAACTGATCCGCTCCAATACGACCGCCCTCGCCAATACGGTCGATGGTTACGAGACGCAGCTGCTCCAGCTGGACGATTTGCTTACCCGGTACTATTTCGACAATTCGGTCGCGGCACTCAAGAAAGGGAATATCGGCTCCGACTTCCCGATCGTCAACGAGCTGGCCGACGAGTTCCGTACGATTGTCAGCAATTACAATCTCGATCTGGAGAACGTGTTCATCTATTTTAAGGAGCAAGGTTTCGTCATTGACAAAAACGGGTATACGCGGGTCGAAGAAATGTTCGGCAAATATTACGTCAGCCGCGATTACGGGCCGGAGTTTTGGGCCGAACAATTTGCCGAAGATTTTCACTTCCGCACGTTTCCGTCCGCCGAGTTTGACCGCCACCGGATTGAGCTGATGAATCCAGGGTCGTCCCGCTTCGTCCCCGTCATCGTCAAAAGCCAGATCGGCAGCCAATTTTATGTAGGCGCGCTGATCGATGCGGACCGGATGTTCTCCGCTCAAGTGCAGCGTGAAGACAATCCGTTCTATATGACGGGAAGCGCGGGACAGCTGTTCTACAGCGCCGGAGCCGTTCCGGCTGCGATGCCGGCCGCTCCTGCGGATGCCGGCAAATCGTTCGTGCTGCACGGAAGCGACTATTACTTCTACAAAACCGGCGAGCTGTCCGGACAAACTTACGTCAGCGTCATTCCGTACGAGACGATCGCGAGCCAGATGACCAAGATGAATGTGCTGCTGCTTACATTGTTCGCCCTGTCGGTGCTGATCAGCATCGCGATCTCCGTTCTGCTGAGCGTCCGCTTCAAAAACCCGGTCCAGCGCATCCTGGAGGCGCTTCGCCAGATGAATCCGGTCATCCGGCAGACGAGCACGATCCACGAGTTCAACGTGATCAGCGAAAGCTTGCAGCATATGATCCAATCGGTTCACCGGAAAAACTCGCTGCTGCAAAAATACGGCTACCTGGACAAAATCAAAAGCATCCAGGCGCTCGATACCGAGGTGCAGGCGCTGGCCGATACGAAGCGGACGTTCCACTTCATCATGTTTCACATTCATTACACGCGGGAATACGAGCTGCTGGGCCGTGACCGTCCGCTAAAAGCGACTTATTTTCTCGAATTCATCAACCTGAACATGACCCAGACGTTCGCCGATTCCGTTACGATGCAGGTCGAAAAGGACCGGATCTTGTCCATCGTGTTCACCGACCGCGACGAGTCCGAAGCGCTTACGGAAATGCTGCGCTACCTGAAGCAGATTTTCGACCGCGACAGCGCCTACTACCAGCTCACCATCGCCTGCTGTCCGAAGCTGTGGGAGCCTTCCGGGTTCACATCCGCCTATGAGACGGCCGGCGAGATGCTGCGGCGGCGCATGCTGAGCGGCGAAACGCAAATCATCGATACTCCCGGTCCGCTCGAACCGGTCATATTCTGGACGCCCGAGGAAGAGCGAAGCTTCGCCGCCCATCTGGAGGCGGGCAACGAGCCGCAGCTGACCGCGCTCGTCCATAGCTCGATGCAGCGGCTGACGCGGCGTCAGGCGACCGCCTGGCATTACCGCCAGTATGCCGGCGATCTGCTCTCCAAGCTGCTGATGACGCTGATGGCGCACCAGATCGATACGAATTCGCTGTATGCGGAATATTCGCCCTATGACGAGATGGAGCGGTTCGTCTCGGAGGCGCAGTACATCGAGCTGTTCGAGCGGCTGCTCGGGCAGGCGGCGCTGCTGATCCGCCAGAAGCGGGACGCCCGCGACCCGATCGTCGACTTCGTCGTCGGGTTTATCGAGAAGCATTACGGGGACGACATCTACCAGGATCTGATCGCAGGCAAGCTGAACATCTCGACCGGTTATTTGCGCAACTATTTCAAGGAGAAGACCGGTCAAAACTTAAGCGACTACTTAAACGAGATCCGGATCGGAAAAGCAAAGGAAATGCTCGAGGAAACCGAGGAGAAAATTCAGGATATCGCCGCCAGAGTCGGCTATCAGAACGCCAATTCGTTTACCCGGATGTTCCGGCGCCTGACCGGACTGACGCCCGGCGAGTACCGGAGAGACCGGATCGTCAATCCGCAAAAATAAAGAGCAGGCCCAAGGCCCGCAAACTCCACAAAAAAAGGTCCCCCCGAATCGTTACTTCAACGAATCGGGAGGGACCTTTAGACGTTCCTGTCGGTTAAATCAGATCCGAGCGCTGCAACAGCTTCCGAATCATAACGACAACCTCGGCCCTCGTAATGAAGGCTTCCGGTGCAAGCAGAGAATCGTTCCGTCCGGTGACGATGCCCGCCTGCAGACTATCGGTTACGCCGCTTGCCGCCCATTCCGCCACACGATGGGCATCCGCAAACGAACCCGGCAGCACTCCGTCTGCTTGAGACGTCTGCTTCGCCTTCAGACCGGTTATCTTCATCGCATTTGCGATGATCACCATAGCTTGTTCGCGTGTAATCTTGTCTGTCGGACGGAAGGTTCCGTCATCGAACCCGCTGATCAGTTTATTCGCGTACGCCGTCAGGATCGCTTCGCTGTACCAATCCGCAGCGTGCACGTCCGGGAACGGCACAGTTCCTTTCTCGGGCTTCAACCCGAGCCCTTTGACCAGGATCGCGGCAAATTCCGCGCGGGTAATATCCATGTCCGGGTTGAACAGGCTATCGCCGATCCCGCCGACAATCAGACGCGAGCCCATGTCGTTCACCGTGTCCTTGGCCCAATGTCCGGCGACATCCCTGAACTCCAGCGGATTCCAGATGACGGAGTAAGCGCTGTTCGTCAGGCTGTTGATTTTGGCATAGTATTTGCCGTCCACCTTCACAATCTTGGTCGGCACGTGGCGGACCGTTCCATCCGCATCCGCTACGACGCCTGTAGTGATTTTGCCCGGGTCGACTCCATCCGGGATCGCGATCATTCTTTCCACATATGCGTCAAATCGGGTTACCTCGACTGTCGCATTGCCATAGATCGCCTTAACCGCAAAGTCGAGCGGCGGAACGACAATCGTATACGATTCTTCTCCCGCAGCGTTCTGCATCGCCTTCACGGCGTCTGCCGGCGGTGCGCCGATTTCGATGCGCACTTTGATATCCGATAGCGCCACATTTTTCCCTAGCTGCTCCGAGATCGACCGGATGTTGATTTGCCGGGCGGGCAGCGTATAGACCGCATGGTCGGTTTTGATCTCCACAACCGCTTGCTTCCGCTCCATGCTTTGTACCATTTGGCCGTTCAATTCGCCGATCGCCACATCCGTATCCGCCAAGACCGGAATAACAATGACCGCATGCTCACCTTGCGCCGCGAGCTTCTCCTCCAGCTTGCCCGGATCGACCGTAACCGTCGTAACCGTCCGTTCATTTACGATAGCGGTTGTCGCCGCGCCTATATGCTCTGCCTTGCCGTTAATCCAGACATCGACTCCCGTGCCTGACTTATCCGGAGAACCCGGAACGGTCGGCACCGAAGGCGTTCCGCTGCCGTTTCCGGCGCCTCCATCGTCATCAGACGGTGACGGGGTCGGCTGGACCGCATTGGAAGGCGCGGACGGCAGGCTGCCGCCTACCGAGTTAATCGCCTTTACGGTAAACGTATATGTCGTCCCGTTCTGCAAGCCCGTTACCCGGATCGGACTGGCGGCCCCTGTCGCCGTCATGTTCCCCGGCGAGGCCGTCACTTCGTAGCCGGTTACCGAGCTGCCGCCGTTATCTGCGGGCGGTGTGAACGCCACTGTCGCTTCTCCGTCACCTTCCGTAGCTATGACGTCCGTCGGCGCTGCAGGCACCGTCACCGGGATCGCGCTGACCTGATTGGACGCCGGACTATCTCCGCCCGGACCTGCGGCCTTCACGACAAAATAATACGCGGTGCCGTTGGTCAAGCCCGTAGCCGTGTAACCGTACACCGCACCGCTTACGGTTGCGACTTCGCTTCCATACGTGCCGGAAGTGACGCTTTGGAATACTTTGTACCCGGTCGAGCCCGGCACGGGACTCCAAGCCAGCGTGACTTGTCCGTTACCGGCTTCGGTCGCTTGCAGCACCGGCGCCCCCGGTGCGGGGACCTGCGGCACGGCGCTAACTTGATTGGAAGCCAGGCTGTCTCCGCCGGCATTAACAGACTTCACGACGTAATAGTACGTTACGCCGTTGGTCAATCCGGTTGCCGTATAACCGTACACGGCCGCGCCGACAGTCGTTACTTCATTGCCTTCCGTTCCGAACGCCAAGCTTTGGAATATTTTGTACCCGGTCGCACCCGGAGCAGGAATCCAGGCCAGCGTGACTTGCCCGTCGCCGGACGCCGCCGACTGCAATAGCGGTGCCGGCGCCGGCGGGATCGTCGGCGTTACGCTCCCTGACGGAGCCGACGGTAAGGAGTCGCCTTCCGCATTCGTCGCCACCACCGTGAACGTGTACACTGTGCCGACCGTCAAGCCGGTTACGGCGATCGGGCTTGTCGCTCCGGTTCCCGTCTTCCCGTCCGGACTGGACGTTACCGTATACTCCGTGATCGGACTGCCCCCGTCGTTCACCGGCGGCGTGAAGCTGACAAGAGCGGTGCCGTATAGAACCACTGCTGTTACACCGGTCGGCGCACCCGGCTCCCCGATCGGCGTCACGCTCTCCGATGGCGCGGATGCCTCCGAAGAGCCGATAGCGTTCATCGCGACCA
This sequence comes from Paenibacillus oceani, assembly GCF_014705615.1. GTDB lineage: Bacteria > Bacillota > Bacilli > Paenibacillales > NBRC-103111 > Paenibacillus_AB > Paenibacillus_AB oceani. The sequence continues at coordinate 109,975 of NZ_JACXJA010000019.1, read as the reverse complement.
CCGTGAACGTGTACGCCGTGCCGTTCGTCAGCCCGTATACCGAGATCGTACTGGTCAATCCGGTTCCAATCTTGCCGCCCGGACTGGATATTACCTTATACCCCGTGATCGGGCTTCCTCCGTCGCTCGCCGGCGGCGTGAAGGTCACTGCCGCCTGGGCGTTGCCCGCCGTGGCCGTCCCCCCTGTCGGGGCGTCAGGCTCGGCGGCGGGCGTTACGCTTGCCGTTGGCGCGGATGGCACCGAATCCCCTTTCGCGTTCGTAGCTACGACCGTGAACGTATATTCCGTCAAATTCGTTAACCCCGTTACCGTGATCGGACTGGCACTTCCCGTCTCCACCAGCCCGCCCGGACTGGACGTTACCGTGTAGCCGGTAATCGGACTTCCGCCGTCATCCGCCGGCGGAGTGAAGCTGATCGTCGCTTTTCCGTTGCCGGCAGCTGCTGCCGCCCCGGTCGGCGCTCCCGGCTTCTCTATGGTAATGACAAGCTTCTGCACGCGATGATTGTTCATATCCGCCACATAAAGCACGCCGCTTGTGTCCGCCACCGCCACGCCATACGGATTAAAAAACTCGCCCAAGCCGCTTCCCTGCCCGCCGCCGCTCTTGCCCCACGCCTTCCACGTGTTCGTGGCCGCCGTCAGCTTTAAAATCCGACTTTTGCCGACATCGGCTACGTACAAGTTGCCGCTGCCGTCTACCGTTACTTGGCGCGGAAAGCTGAAGGTTCCCAGGGCGCTGCCGCCATTTTTCCATTCGCTCCATTCGCCTGTAGATACCGTAAACTTCTGAATCCGGTTGTTATTCGTATCCCCGACGTACACGTTTCCTTCGCTGTCTACCGCTACTCCGGTCGGCTGATTAAATTCGCCAAGGCCGGTGCCGGATACATTGCCGCTTTTTCCCCAAGCGCTCCATGTGTTGTTGGACACCTGCAATTTCTGAATCCGGTGGTTACCCGTATCGGCCACATACACATTCCCGTCCTTGTCGACCGCCACGCCTTCCGCGCCTTTAAACTGGCCCGGCGCGGTTCCGGATTGGGTATCGCTTTTTCCCCACGAGGTGAGCAGAGCTCCTGCTGCCGACAGCTTGTACACTTTATGACCGCCGTAATTGTTGCCCATATCGGCGACATACAGATTCCCGTTTTTGTCTATAGCCACTCCGGCCGGGTTAGTAAATGTGACGCCCGTTCCAAAGCTGCTCCATGTGCCGGAAGCCGTCAGCTTCTGGATACGTTTGTTCAGAAGATCGGCCACGAACAGATCTCCGCCGCCGTTGACCGCCAAGCTGTACGGTTTATTGAATTCGCCCAACCCGGTGCCCGCTGACGAACCTGTCGCAACCCATTCGCTCCATGTCGTACCAGCGAGCTTCTGCACGCGGTGGCTGTTCGAATCGGCGACATACATCGTGCCTTCCTGGTCCACCGTAACGCCCATCGGCGAGTTAAACTCGCCGAGGCCGGTCCCTACTGCTCCGCCGGTTTTTTTCCACTCGCTCCATCCGCCCCCGGCCGCCAGTTTCTGGATGCGATTGTTGCCGGTATCCGCGACGTAGACGTTCCCATACTGATCCACCATCACCCCGAACGGAGCGCTGAAATGACCGATCAGGTCTCCCACCGAAGTGCCGTTCCCCCACTGGCTCCATGTGCCGCCCGACATTTTCTGGATCCGGTTGTTGCCGCTGTCGGCCACATACAGATTGTCGTGGCTGTCTACCGCCAGCCCTCGCGGTTCCTTGACTTTACCGGAGGTGCTCCCCGATCCGGCCAGCTCGTTCCAGACGTTGCCCCCGGCCGCCAGCACTTGGATCCGATTGTTCCCGCTATCGGCCACATAAACCGTACCGACGCTGTCTACCGCGATCCCGTACGGTTTATTGAAACCGGTCCACGAACTCCATGTATTCGTCGAGGCGTCCAGCTTCTGAACGCGATTGCCGTAAAATTCCGACACATACAGGTTCCCCGCAACGTCCACCGTCACCCCGACAGGTCCGTTAAAGCCCAGATTGCTGCTGACCGTCTGCCAGTTGCCGGTCGCCTTATCCAGCTTTTGAACACGCTGGTTGCCGCTATCGGCCACATATATATTCCCGTGGCTGTCCGTCGTCATCCCGATCGGGGAATTAAACGCCCCCGCATCGGAGCCTGCCTTCGGCCCGATCCGGCCGTATTGACTCCACGTCTCCGCCGCATGCGCCGGAATGCCAAGCGCGATTGTCCATACGATAAACAAGACCAGACTAGCCGCGCACATCTTCCCCATCTCATATTTTGCCTTTCTTGACCACATCGTTGGCATCCTCCCGCATGAATAGTAGCCTACCGGCGATATTCGCCGGATTTCGAACTCATTCGACGGCATTCGGGTTCATTATACAAGCCTGCGATAAACGGAAAATAAACAACAAAAAGCCATTGGAATCGGATCGACTCCAACGGCTCTCGACAGTCCTTGCTTATGGCCCCATTTTCGTTATAAAATGTTTCATCCGCAGATCAGGCTTCGCCCCAAGCTCCTTCTCCAGCATCTCCTCCATCATCCGGTATTGCCGGAACGCCTCGTTTTTTCTTCCCAGCTCCGCGTAAAGGCGGATCGCCTCATGATGGATATCTTCCCTCATCGCGTCCAGCTTTAATATTTCGCTAAAGTAATGCAGCGCCTGCTGCGGTTTGTTGATCCCGATATGGAATCTCGCGCCCGCTTCCAGCAGCTCGATATACTGCCGTTCGAGCGAACGCGCCAGCTCCGCCGCCCATTCGTAGTCCTTTCCCTGCAGCAATCGTCCCGTATACAGCGCCTCCGCCCGTCTGAACAGATCGGCCTGTTTCTCCGGAGCCTGCCGGACTTGCTTGAGCAATCGCTCGAACTCGTACAGATCGCAGCGAAGGGCGCCCTCCCTGATGCTGATTTCGTGTTTGCCGGCCGCGAGGAACGAATCGGACTCGCCGTTGTCGAACGCTTTGCGAATGTAATACAAGGTCGAGTTCAAATTTTTCAGCGCTTTGTTCTTGTCCAGACCGCTCCATAACGTATCGACGATTTCTTCCCGGCTGACCGTTCCTTTGCATACGAGAAAAGCGAACAGCTCCTCGGTTTTGGGACTTCTCAGCTTCACCTGCACCTGGTCCCGCTCTCGCCGGTATAGTTTCAACCCGTTAAACAGAAGGACCTGAGCGGAGGAGCCGGCTGCAGCCGCGAACCGATGCCGCTTCCGGATTTTATCCAGTGTCCGGGACAGCCGCTCGGCGGTTACGGGCTTCAGCAAATAATCCAGCGCGTTTCGATCGAACGCCTGAACCGCATATTCGTCATGGCCGGTTACGAATACGATATCGATCGAGTCGTCCAAGTCGTGCAGCAGGGTGGAAAGGAGCATACCGTCAATATCCGGCATGGAAATATCGAGAAACGCTACGTCTACCGGATTCGTCTTGGCGAATTCATACGCCTCGGCCGGGTTCAAGAAAGCCGCGCACAATCCGAGCTCTCCGCTCTCCGACAGCAAAATGCCCAGCCGCTGCACCGACAGCTCCTCGTCATCCACGATCATCGCCCGCAGCATATCTGATCTCCTCCTTTCGTCCGTTCGGCTGCACCGGAATAACGAAGGAAACCTTCGTCCCGCTCTCCTCCGCGCTTTCGATCCGTATGCCCTCTCCATACATCAGCCTGAGGCGGCGGTCGATATTCCACAGCCCAACTCCCCTCTTGTCCGTATCCATGCTTTGCACGGCCTCCAGCGTTTGTTCGCTCATTCCGCGTCCGTTGTCCTCCACGGTGCAGCGGACTGCTGCATTCCCTTCCTTCTTGACGGAGAGGCGCACGGTCCCTCCCGACGATCTCGACATGACACCGTGCCGGATCGCGTTCTCCACAAGCGGCTGCAGGAGCAGAGGCGGCATCCGCATAGCCGCCGGGAACTCGTCCACGTCGTATTCCACTTGCAGTCTGGCGCCGAAGCGCGCCCGCTCGATATGGATATACGCCTTCACCAGCTCCATTTCCCGGTCCAGCGTCGTAACCGACTCCAATTGTTTAAAATCGAAGCTGCCCCTTAAATATTGCGAAAGCTGCAGCGTCAGCTCCTCCGCCTTCCGGGGATCGACCATACACAGCGTAGCGATGGAATTCAGCGCGTTGTACAAAAAATGAGGCTTGATCTGGGAACGCAAAAACGCAATCTCCGCCTCCTTGGCTGTCTTCACGGATGCCTTCAGCCGGGTCAAGCTCCGGACGCGCGCCATAAGCTCCTCCGGTTCATACGGCTTCCCGACAAAATCATTCGCTCCGCTGTCCATCGACCGTTTCGTCTCGGCCGCCCGGTTTTTGGCCGTTAGCATCAGAACCGGCATCTCGAATGCGGAGTACCGTTCCCGGATTTGGTTCAGCACCTCGTACCCGGACATATCGGGCATCATCATATCGAGTACGACGAGCGCAATGTCCGCGGCACGGGACAGCTCGTCCAGCGCCAGCCGGCCGCGATGAACCGCGATGACGGAATACCCCTCCAGCCGCAGCAAATTGATCATCGACTGCAGATTGGCGTGATCGTCGTCCACGACGAGAATGCGCTCTTCTTGTTCCCCCGCGATGTAGACCGGGTACTCTCCCGGCATTAGAGACGTCTGCGCGTACGGCCGGTTCCCTTCCCATTCCCGGCTGTCGCCCGAAGCCGGCTCCGGCGACACCGGAATCGTAAACGAAAACGCCGACCCTTGTCCCGGGCTCGATTCAACCCGGATCGCTCCCCCTTGCAGCTCCACCAACTTTTTCGTAATGCTCAGTCCGAGTCCCGTACCGCCGTAAGCTTTCGTCTCCGAGCTGTCCGCCTGCTCGAACGGTTGAAAGATGCGCTCGCGCATGGACGCCTCGATGCCGATCCCCGTATCCTCCACGAGTACCTCGACCTGATCTCCGCCCGCTTTGGCGCTGATTCGCACCCGGCCCGTGTCGGTGAATTTGACTGCGTTGCCGATCAGGTTATGCAGAATCTGAATCAAACGGTTGCTGTCCGCATAAACGACGGGCAAATCCCCGGATACGTCGTTCACGATCTCGATTTCTTTTCCTTCCAGCAGGAACGCATGAATCTGAACGACCGAATCGACGACCGCCTTCAGATCGACACCGCTCCGATGAAGCGAGATGTCTCCATGTTTCATTTTTGAATAATCGAGCAATTCGTTGACCAGATGAGACAAACGTTTGCCGCTTTCGTATACGATGGCCAGATGGCGCGCCTGCTTGGCGGTTACCGGTCCTTCCACCCCCCGGAGAAGCGTATCGGTTATGCTCACGATGGCGCTTAGCGGCGTTTTCAGCTCGTGGGACGTATTGGACAGGAAGTCGTCCTTGATCTTGTCCAGCTCGAGAAGCCGGCTTCTCATCCCGTCGATCGTATGGTACGCTTCGAAGAAGCGGAGCACAACCAGAACGAGCATCATCAGATTGAACCAGACGATATAAAACTGCCCCAGCCATGCATGCTCCTTCAAGGAAAACGAAAACAGGATCATGTCGACCGAATACAGCAGCGCGCACAGGATGGCCGAAAAGAGCAGCAAAGACTTCAAGCGGTCGCCCTTGCCGCTTCGGACATACAGGACGGCCGTCCTCAGTACGAGCCAGATCGTCAACGATTCATATACTAAAATAATAAACGGTTCGACCTTCGAATAAACAGGGATCGGCAGTACGACCACCAGCGCCGTATAAACGCCAAGCACAAGGATGAACAACCGGGCGAACGTAAGCGAGATGATATTCCGCTTTAACCGATAAAATAAGGCAGCCAATACGATGAAGCAGGCCAGCGAGCAAAAGTCTTTGATCTTGAACATAAGCTCAAACGGCAAGTCCGGAGCATACATGAGGAGAACCCGTTCCCCGACCAAGCCGTTGTATATCGCATAAAACAGGCAAAGCAAAGCGTACAGCAGCAGCGAGTAGTCTTGGCTCCGGTACCAGGCCGCCGTTACGAAGCAAATCGCGAAAATGAACGCAAGCGTAGCAAGGATCGCAAACGTCCCCAGCTCGTGCGCCTTGCTCTTCTGCTGGGTCGCCAGCATCGCGGCCTGCTCGCCGAAATAAAGGGAAGCCGGAATGCCCGAATTGGCGTAATCGAAATTAGCCACGTGAACGACGATCTCGATATCGCTCCCTTTCCGGGCGGAGAAAAAGCCGATCTGCGGGACGTTGCCGGCTCTGTAGTCTGCCGCCGCGTCGGAGGGATTGCCGTCCTCGAACAGCTTGTGCCCGTTCGCATAGACGTCGCTCGAAAACCGGATGTTCGTCTTCTTCAACGCGACTCCCCCGTCGAACGGCACGTTTTTCAGCACCATCCGGTACGTCGCGTATCCGTGAGCGGGTAGCTGTTCTCCGTTGACCGTTTTGCCGTTCCATATGGAGGGCACCTTGATTAGATCGGGAAGCGACGGTGTGTCCGCTCCCGCCCGCCGGAATTCCTCCGGGGTCAGCAATCGATTCCAATAAAACTCCCATTCGCCGTCCAGCCTGATTCGCTCATTACGCTGGTAATCCCAACCGGAGAGGTCCATGATACCGCTGCGAACCCTCAGCTCCCCCGGCTGGTCGTCACGATTCATTAGGATGGATAACGGTATTAACGAACTGGCCAACAATGCGACAAAGCACACAAGTACAATTCTTCTGAGCAATGGATCGGCTCCTCGCAACCTCTTAGTTATGAAAACTAATTCGACAAAATCCTTCATTTCCCTCCAAAAGCTGAGGTTTGCCGGATGCGGAGCGGTCAGCGCCTGTAAAAAACAAACATCCCGACCGCTCATTAATCGGTTCAGGATGTCCGGATAGGCGGCAGCAGCAATGGTGGCTGATCTGCGCCCGGTTATTTTCGAATTAATGGATGTCCTTCTTCTTGAACCGTCCGCCCTTCACGTCGTGAATGTTGCCTACCGCGAGGAATGCGGAGCTGTCCAGCTCTTCCACAATCGACTTCATCTTCGCTTCTTCCAGCCGGGTAATAACGCAGAAAATGACCCGTTTCTCTCCGCCCGTAAAGGCTCCTTCCCCGTGCAGGTACGTAACCCCCCGTCCCAGACGCTGAATAATCGCCTGCCCGATCTCTTCGTGCTTCTCACTTATGATCCAGACCGATTTCGATTCGTCGAACCCTTCCACCGTTACATCGATCATCTTGTAGGCGATAAAGTAAGCGATCAGCGAATACATCGCGCGGTCCCAGCCGAATACGAAACCCGCTCCGGCCAAGATGAAAATATTGAAAAACATGACGATCTCGCCAACCGAAAACGGAGACTTCTTTGTAAATAAAATCGCAACGATCTCCGTTCCGTCGAGCGAGCCGCCGAAGCGGATGACCATGCCCACGCCGACGCCGAGAATAATGCCGCCGAACACCGAAGCAAGCAGCGGATCGTCCGTTAGCGGACTCACCGGGTGAAGGAGCCAGGTGCCGAGGGACATGATTGATACCGCATATAACGTGGACAAGGCAAACGTCTTGCCGATCTGCTTATATCCCAAATACAAGAAGGGTAAATTAAACAACAATAAAAAGACGCCAAGCGGAACATGAGTCAATGCGGACGTAATGATCGAGATGCCTACGATACCGCCGTCAATTATACTGTTGGGTACAAGAAAAATCTCCAGGCCGACCGAGAATAACGCGGCCCCGAACGTCAGGAAGCATATTCGCTGGAGCAGCTTCATCCGCGTAATATGGGTATGCGATTTGGTTTTGGGCTGCGTTGCATGCAGCTCTACTGTGTCTGTTTTCATCGAGAACCTCCCTGTATCATGGCTTGCAAGAACGCCGGGTTCCCGTGCGTCCCGAACAAATGGTCACAACAAATAACCGCCCTAAATTGTAATCAGGCCAAATAAACGCACTTCAATAAGAGCCTTAACAAAAACGTCTAGACGGATACGTAATTGGATGTGAATTTGATCGGACGAAGCAGCAGACTCTTCATCAGGAGAGGGATTATAAAGGAAAAGTGGGGCATCCGGACCGGTAGGGCCAATCCTAATGCGAGCAGCGTTACGGAAAAGGCCGCATAGGGGACGTCTGATTCCGGCTTATCGTAGTTTTGTCCGAGAACGGCTGCGCTGGTGCAGCCTGGAGCTCCCGAAGATACGGCGGGGATCGCGCTGGAGACAGGAGTGACGACCGTTTCGATCGTGGGCATGAGAAACGACCAGATTAAAAGGAATGCGGAAATCAGCTTAACAAAAATCCGCGCGCCTCTGTCCAAAGTCATCGTTTCTCCCCCTTTCTAACTATCTCTCTATAGGCAGAATATCACAAATTCACGCAAATTTCAAAATTTTTTACCCTGGTATTGCCATTTCCCCCCTTTCCCTCCGTTTTTCTTCCGATATCGCATTAATGAAATGAACCGCTTCTTTTTCCTTTATCCATGTGCTGCTTCGCCATTATACCGCTTTATTGCAATCCTCTTTTAAAGGACGACAAAACCCGGCATGATCCGCACGAGAGCAACTTCCCCGCCGGATAAATACCGGGTTTTCCGATCCCCTTTACATTTACGCCTTCAACGTTCTCCATTCCTGGTCAAGACCCAATCCGCGCAGATCCGCGACCGTATGGTTGCGTTCCGCCTCGTACAGCTTCCAGATGACGCGCAGTCCTTGGAGGCTGGTCGGCCCGTCCGTAATCGGACGCGTGCCGTCACGTATGCAATCGAGAAAATGTTCGAGTTCATGGTTGGTCATTTTGCCCGAAGCTCCGGCTTCGTACAATACTTTCTTCCGCGACTCCGAATCCAGATTCGCCTTCTCTTCCTTGATCGCCGTATGGGCGTACAGCTTGTTCTCGGCAAGGTTGATTTCCAGCATTCCGTTGGTACAGTGCGCGTGGAGACTCCAGCCGAGCCTCGTCCCGCGGGCTCCCCACGTTCCGAAGTGATAACCTAGCGCACCGCTTTCAAACTCGATCGTAACGTTGCTCGTTCCTTCCTTCTCCATCCACGGGGTTCCGAAATTCGTACCCAGATGCGTTCCGCGGACAGGGCGTCCCAGAAACCAGAGCAGCAAATCCACGTAGTGGCAGCCATGACTGAAAAATTGCCCTCCGCCCAGCCGCTTCGCGGACAGCGCCCAGTGTCCCGGCTGGTAACGCGTATATTGTTCGGTCCAGACTGACATCTGGAAGCATTCGCCGTATTCTTTGGAGTCGATCAGCTCTTTCAGCTTCAGGATGATCGGCCAGAAGCGCACCGGATAGGCGGTCATCAGCACTTTGCCGACCCTCTCCGACGTCTCGATCAGATCGAGGCATTCCTCCTCGGTATTGCACATCGGCTTCTCCATCAGCACGTGCTTGCCCGCTTCCAGGCAAGTTTTGCCGACTTCATAGTGAAGGTCATGCGGCAGTACGACCAGTACGGCGTCGACATGCTCCAGCAGATCGCGGTAATCGCTGACGGCATGCTTCGCTCCTGTCAACTCGGCCGCTTTCTGTGCGCGCTCCAGCTCGATATCGCACGTAGCTGTAATCTCGACCCGTTCTCCCAAATACTGAAAACCTCCCGAGTGCGATCCGGCCATTCCTCCGCAGCCGATAACTCCAAGACGAACTTTGCTCATGATGATCTTCCCTTCCCCCGCTTTGCGGCGCTATTAGGCGCGATCAAAAAAGCATAGTGAACCGTAAGATCGGCCAACATAGGTTAGCCGTTTTTTTGATCGCGCCTTAGGTCTGTTCTCTTTCCTAGCTCCATCATAACGGGATCGGGGCAAGCGATCTTTGTCTTTCCGGTCCGATGTTTTGCACTTTTTTGGGCGGCTGACTGCAAAGGCCGGTTTGAGGAATCATTTTAAATAAGGAATGGACAGAATTAGTGCAAATATTTATATTCGGACTGCTCCGGACTGTCGAACGGCATCATATTCACTACTGCGGCAGGATCGATAGCATGCAGCGCTTCCCGGAAACGGCCTTCGTCCTTTTTGGCGATGACCGCCAGCAGATCGCCTCTCGCCTCTCTGGAAGCCGAGGGGGCGGACTTGGCCTGGAGGAACGAAACAGCCGGACCCAGCTGTTCCTTCATATCGGCACAAAGTGCAGCAGCCGATTGGAGACTGTGAATCCGCACCAGTGTGTACTTGTGGTAGCCTCTTATCATATACCGCAGCGAGCGGTACGCCAAGTAATAAGCGATAACCGAGTACAGCGCCTGCTCCCAGCCAAACAGAAAACCGGCGACCGCGAGCACGAGCAGATTAAACAGCATGATCAGTTCGGCCACCGACAGCGGAACTTTCCGCTTCACCCAATGGGCGGCTTCATTCACGCCGTCCGTATAACCGCCGATGCGAAGGATCAGGCCAGCTCCTCCGCCAAGCGCCAGCCCTCCCAGTACCGAAGCGGCCAGCGGATGCTCGGTCAGCGGCGGGATCGGGTCCAGCAGCAGCGTTACGGCCGCCGTGACGCCGAGGGCGGCCAGCCGCACAACGGCGGAGTTTTGCCCGCGCCGGGGAACGGCCAGAAACAGGAACGGGACGTTGATCAGAAACAAAAACAGTCCCAGCTGCATCTCGGTCATGTGCGACAGCATAATGGAAATGCCTTGGGCGCCGCCCGTCACAAGCCGGTTCGGCTTCAGAAACAGCTCGAGCCCGACTGCGATCAGCACGGCTCCGGCACAAAAGGACAAGACGGCGAGCCAATCGATCCTAATCGGCTGACGGTGAAACCGGTTCGGACGAGGTCCTTTCATGGCGCCCCGCATCGGTCTCAGCCCTCCCGTTCGGCAGACTGGACACGATCGGCCGGCTGAGCGTTATCTTTGGGCTGCAAACGCTCCTTCCGTCCGTAAATCAGCTTGTAGATCGTTTTCGACTCCTTGGTAAGCAGCGGGCCCAAAATGGCAAGGATGAGTACGTACAGCGCCGCAAAAGGCTGCAACAGCGGCAGCAGCGAGCCCGCTTTGCCCAAATTCGCCATTACGATCGAAAATTCACCGCGTGAAACGATCGTCAGACCGATATTAACCGACGCCTTCTTGGACAGTCCCGCGCTTTTGCCTGCGAGCATCCCTGCTGCAAAGTTGCCGATCAGCGTCACCACGACGGCGCCGAGCGACAGCCAGACCGCGCCTCCGAGCGTAGTCGGATCGATCGTAAGACCGAAGCTGAAGAAAAACATCGCCCCGAAGAAGTCGCGAAACGGCAGGATCAGATGCTCGATCCGCTTCATATGCTCGGTTTCGGCCAATACGAGACCGACCAGCAGCGCGCCGATCGCCTCGGCTACGTGGATCGTTTCGGAGAAACCCGCTACGACCATCAGGCCGCCGAAGATGACGAGCAGAAACAGCTCGTTGGACCGGATGTCGAGCACCTTATTCAGCAGCGGGACCGCTTTGCGTCCGATAATAAGTACGGCGAGCATAAAACCTAGTGCGATAAGCGCCGATAGGGCTACGCCTGCCAGCGAAGTCGAACCGCTGAGCACAAGACCCGACAAAATGGATATATATACGGCCAAAAACACGTCCTCAAACATGATGATGCCAAGAATCATCTCCGTCTCGGAGTTGGCCGTTCGTTTGAGATCTACGAGCACCTTCGCCACGATAGCGCTTGAAGATATCGTCGTAATGCCCGCAACGACAAGGATTTCTTTAAAGGGCAGGCCGGCGAAGTAAGCAAACAGCAGGCCGAGCGTAAAGTTGATGGCGATATAAATCGTGCCGCCGACGGCAATCGATTTGCCCGACTTGATCAGACGCCCGACCGAAAATTCCAGTCCGAGATAAAACAGTAGAAACAAGACGCCAAGTCTGCCCAAAAATTCGATGAACGGGGCGCTTTCTATGAAACGGAAGTCGAATACGCCGATTTTGGGAGCGTGCGGGCCAACCGCCATTCCGATCAAAATATAAAACGGAATGACTGAAAATTTCAGTTTGGCCGACAGTATTCCGGCCACGGCAATAAGCACGACAGCGAGACCGATCTCTAGCACGATGTGATCCATAATTAATCACTCCCGTGCAGAAGAAGTTGTTTCAATGCCTTCAGATGAACCCGCTCGCCCGCCACAATCAGCGTGCTGTCGGCCATCAAGGCATACTCCGGTCCCGGACTGATATGATGGGCGTTACTCCGCTCAATCGCGGCAATGATGCTCGCCCCTGTCTTCTGACGTATGTCGAGCTCTCCGATCGTCCGCCCGATGCAGCTCGCATTCGGCTCGATCCGGTACCACTCGATAACCAGATCGTTCAGCGCCATCTCGATCGTTTCGAGCGCTTTCGGCTTATAGTTCATCCCGCCCAGGATCGCTGCGGCGGCTCGCGCCTCGTCGTCCTCCAGCGTAACCATCGAGACGCTGTCGTCCAGATCCTCGTTATCGAAATGATACATTTCTCTTCTGCCGTCATCATGGACGACAATCACCAATTTGTCTCTGGAGCGCGTCTCCATTTCATACTTGCGGCCGATTCCCGGCAAATCTGATTCTCTTACTGGTTTCATCCATCCGCCTCCGATCTCTATATTCGATCGGCACTTTCCGGATGCGGCATGCCCTTGCTATATAAGTTTGACAAGCGGGGCCCACTACTGCGGAACGGCAGCCTGCTGCCACCTATCAACATCCTGCATAAACGGCCTTTTCCAAAAGGAAAAGATGGGTTCCGCCCATACGTCAGACAACTTACATAGAAATGAACACGATTTTCGGACATGCCAAACAACACTCTGTGCCGAACGTAAAAAAATAACAATTGGCTTGGAGTGATTAGTATGACCGAAAATGTCAAATTACATAATGGGATGTGAATTTCAGGGGACGCAAAAGCAACTGCTTGCGAAGAAGCGGTATGGGGGGCGCAAAACGGTCCAGCCGATTGCGGATACGATTTTCAAGAGATACGATGCAGCCGACAAACAATGTCACGACGAGAGCCGGCAAAAACATGCGCAGCTTGGTCAGCATATGCGCAGGAGAGCTTAAAGGCGAATGAATCGTTGCGGATGCCGATACGGCGGGAATGGTTTTGGATACGGGAGTAACAACAAGCTCGGCGGTCGGCATAAGAAACGACCATACAAGGGCGAACATAACGAGCAGCTTAATCGTTACCCGGGATTTCTCGCGTTTAATCAAGTTGTCCTTACCTCCTTTCCGGATAGCATATCCTCATTTTATCATAGAAAAAAGCGATATTTCAAACTTTTTTCATGGTTATCGGTATTTTCATCGCTTTCCCTTAGGATATCTCGAGATATCTCGAGATATCTCAATATTCCTTTGCAGAGAAAAAGGAAACGTCGCAAAGCATGCAACCGACGGATATCGCTCGACAATCGTGCGGGTATATCCGACATATGGACCGAATAAATTACATATTTTTACACAAGAAACAGCAAAACAAAAGATAAAAAGAGATTCCACAACGATTCACTAGATATTTTGCATAAAAAGAGGAAAAACGCAACCAAACGAACCTTGTTTCCGTTTGCTTTACCGCTATATAATAAGGTAATTTATTGCCGGCCGCCTTTCTCCGCATTGCTCGCTTTTTTGCGCCTGCGTCCGGTTCTAAAGCGGAACAACCATTCGAACGAACGGAGGTATGATGTAGTGAGAAGAAAAAGGTTCGTATTTTTTCTTTCCGCCTTTGTAATCGTTTTCGCTGGGTGCTCTAACAGTCAACAACCAACTGACGTCTCGGTCAAACCGGCGGAAAAGCCGCTCGATCCCGTCAAAATCCGGGTCCATCAGCTGGGGGGATATTTTACGGATCAGGATTTCAACGAGCTGATTGCCGAACCGGTCAAGAAGAAGTATCCCCACCTGACCGTGGAGATGGACAAAACGACGGAAGACTTGCCGGAGCTGCTCTCCAAGGGCGAATCGATCGACTTCCTCGTTACTTACCACGGCCGCCTGACCGCTTATAAGGATTTAGGCGTGTATCTCGATTTGCTTCCGCTCGCCAAGCAGTACAATTTCGATCTCGGCCGGTTCGACCAGGGCGCTCTGGATACGATCATTGCGAACTCGGAGAAAGGCGAACTGTACGCCCTCCCTTACGCCAACAACTTAAACGCCCTCTACTACAATAAAGACATATTCGATAAATTCGGCGTCCCCTACCCGAAGGACGGCATGCTATGGGAAGACGCTATCGAGCTTGCCAAGAAAGTAACCCGCAAGGACAATGACATTCAATACCGCGGCATCGAAGTTGACGACCTCAACCGCCTCCTTTTCCCCCTGTCTCTCAACATCATCGATCAGAAAACCGATAAAGTGCTGGTGAACAGCGACCCGTACAAAAGGGCGTTTGACATCGGCAAACAAATCTATTCCATCCCAGGCAACGAGTTTATCGGCGGCTCTCCGATCGACCGGTTCCTGAAAGATAAAACCGTTGCGATGATCCCGACGATCAATCTGTTTCTGCGGCTTAGACAAACCCCGGATCTGAACTGGGACGTGGCCCAATTCCCCAGCTACAAGGAGAAACCGGATACATACGGCATGTACGACCTGCATTGCATGATTCCGATGGCAATGAGCAAAAACCGGGATGATCAGATGCGGGTGCTCGAGGTGTTGTTCTCCGAGGAAGTGCAGACCGTCATGTCCAGAAAATCGGCCAAACTGTCGGTCATGAAAGATCCGAAATTCAGGCAAGCGTTCGGCCAAGACCTGCCCGAGCTGAAAGGCAAACATATCGAAGGCGTATTCAAGAGCAAATCCGCCGCCGCACCGCCTAACTCGAATTATTATTCGAAAGCTTACAGCCTCCTGACCGCCGAATATACGAATGCCGTCAAAAATGTCAAGGATGTCAATACGGCGCTTCGCGACGCAGAAGAGCAGATCCGGCAGCACATCGTAACGGAGAAAGGCAAGGGCAACTGACGTTTGTCCGCCGCTAATCGGAACGCTCGCAGGCACCGACCCCTTCCAACAACCGTTGGAGGGGGTTTTTAATGCGCTACCACTATATCCATGAGAAAGATTACCATAGGTTCAACTTCAACGGAACCCTTTTATTCAGCGCGTCGTCCAATAATCGAGGTGAACGAAAAGTGGGTTTGGACTATTTGAGCACGCTGTCCGACAGTACGGACAAAAACGTCATTCTGCGCGACTTGATGGAACGTTACGGCAATGATGTGTGGAACTACGCGTTTTTCCTGACGAGCCGTTTCGATCAGGCGGACGACATCTTCCAGGACGTCTTTATCAAGGTGTACCGCAGCATGTTCTCGTTCCGCGGGGAATCGAGCGTCAAGACATGGCTGCTCGCGATTACGCGAAACGTCGCCAAAGATCACCGCAAATCGGCATGGGCCCGCCGGGTGCTTCTGATGGCTACGATCCGCAGGTCGGAAACGGCTTCCTCCACGGAAAAGGAAGTGCTGAGCCGGATGGTCAGCGGCGATGTCTGGAAGGCGGTTATGGACCTGCCTGAGAAGCTGCGGGAAGTGCTGCTCTTATACGCCCACCACCAGTTGACCGTACCCGAGATCGCCTCCATGCTGAATATCTCCCAAGGCACCGTCAAGTCCCGGCTTCACCGGGCGCGGGCGAAGGTGCCGTTATTGCTGAAGGAACAGTTGTCCGATTCATACTAACCGGAGAGCAAGGAGGCGACGAAGTGAGACCGAAACGATTCCCAGATTGGGAAAAAGAGCTTAAACATTTCCCTTTAAATCCGAAGGGCGTACCGCCCAAATTAATGAATAGCGTGGAGGAACGAATCGCCATGGAAGCGACAACGAAACGATCCCGCGGTAAAGTGTGGGTTGCCGCCGCCGCGCTGCTGCTTGCTTCTGCCATCCTTTTTACCCAGCGGGAGCCGATACTGGGCTTGTTCAAGCAAGAGGTCAAGACGCCCCAGTTCGACGTCAAGACGGAAAGGTCGATCAAAGTACAATGGGTCGATGGCATGTCCTTTATGAGCCGTTATGGCAATGCCTTCATCATCCAATATCCGAATATGGACGTGGACGCCATCAACTCCCCGCCTTACGACCCGCAGAAGGACCGGGCGGTCCAGTTCGAGGAATTGATCGAGAAAGAAAAACCGGATGTCGTGTACGTCCCGATGGAGGTCTATAAGAAGTTAGCGGACAAAGGACTGCTGCTGCCGCTCGACCCGTTCATCCAAAAGGAAAAATACGATCTCGGCGTTTTCCAGGAAAGTGTAGTCGAAACAATCCGGGATTCCGGCGGGGGCAAGTTATACGGAATGGCTCCCAACTTCTCGACCCAGGCTCTTTATTACAACAAGTCGCTATTCGATAAATACGGCGTCCCGTATCCGACTGACCAGATGAGCTGGGAGGATGTACTCGCTCTGGCCCAAAGGTTTCCGGCAAACGGGCAGGGAGAAGATCGCGTATACGGATTGATCCCGTATTCGGCGTCCCCTTACGGCACGGCCGAGAGTATAGGACGTACGAAGGGAATCGGCCTGACCGATGCCGACGTCAGCAAGATGACGGCGAATACGGACGCCTGGCGCTCCATCTTCCAGTTCGTCGCCGACGGCGTGAAGAAAGGCTGGCTCTATGAATCGAAGCCTTTGACGGGCAGCATATCCGGAGCCGATTTTTACAAACGCAACCCGTTCCTGACCGGCAACGCGGCGATGATGGTTTCAACGAACAGTACGGCAAACGACCTGATCCAGGCCAAGCAGCGGTATAATCTCGCCGATTTCGCCTGGGATATTGTGACGGAGCCGGTCGACCCGGCGAAACCGAATGTCTCGTCCACGTTTCGGATTGACGAAATTTATGCAATTCCTGCAAATTCAGAAAATGCAAGGGACGGCTGGGAGCTGATCAAGTCGATCCACAGCGAAGCGATGACAAGGAAGGTTTCCTCCTCCTATACCGGCAATTTCGGGTTGTACTCCCGCAAGTTCGAATCGCGGACTCCGATTACGTACAGACTGGAAGCTTTCACGATGCTAAGGCCCGATGATCAGGCGAGCAGCCTGGCCATTATGGATCGGCCTTTGTACACCTCGCTGTCGGCGATCGTTAACGAGGAAATGAAATCCGCGGCAGCCGGGACCAAAAGTCTGGACGACGCGATCGGCGCCATACAGCAGCGCGGACAAACGGCGATCGAGCAGGCGAAAGTGGAGAAAAAACCGTGATGGGGATGGAGGCAAGAAAACCGATGAAGTGGAATAACGTTGGAAAGAAAAGCCGCCATCCGGCGCCGGGCCGGCAGTTGGCTCGCGGAGCGCTGGCCTCGGTGCTGGCCGTCTCTCTGCTGCTGGCCGGCTGCACGGCAAAACCTGCCGACGAGCAGACCCGGAAAGTAGTCCGGATACCGTTCGGCAGCGAGGAATCGTTTTATTCGACCTATGGAGACTACTTCGCCTTCAAATTTCCCGACGTAGAGGTAGAGATTATTTCAACCGAAGATTTGCACAAAACGGGAAATAATTACTTTGATGAATTTGAAAAATTAGTACGCGAACAAAAGCCGGATCTGGTCATTACGCACCCATCGTTTTATTTCCGCTGGGCAAACAAAGGAATGCTGCTCGATCTCGAACCGTTCGTCCGCAATAGCGGCTTCGATCTGAGCCAGTTCGTCCCCGCCGCGATCGCGCGCCTGAAGGAGAACGACGAAGGCAAGCTGTTCGGGCTGGCGCCCGAGCTTACAAGCTCGGGGCTGTATTACAACAAAGATCTGTTCGACAAGTATGGCGTCCCGTATCCGAAAAACCAGATGTCGTGGGAGGAGACGATGGAGTTGTCCCGGCGTTTTCCGGTCGATCCCGATCCGGAAAAACGGATCTACGGCATTCATCTTAAATATTGGACGACTTTCGATTTCATTCAAACGTTGGCGGCTACAGAGAACGCCTCTTATATAAGCCCCGACATGAAACGTTTGACATTCGAATCCGACATATGGAAGAAATCGTTTAAGCATATTATCGAAGGCTTTCGCAGCAAAAATCTGTATTACTACTATAAGGACGGTAAACCGGTTCGTTACGGCCCGGACGAGACGAAAGAGATGGATCTGTTCAGCCGGGGCAAAGCGGCGATGACGGTTAGCGGTGTCGAACAGCTGTTTCGGATGAAACAGTGGGGCACCCAAGATTTTAATTGGGACGTCGTTACGGTTCCCGTCGATCCGGCGAATCCGGAGTACACGAACAACTTTGACGTTGATACGATTTTCGTCATACCGGCTAACGCGGATAACCCGGATACGGCATGGAGTATCGTCCAATATTTCAACAGCGAGGAAGCGGCTAAGGTCAAGATGAAAATGGACGACGTGTTCTCCAGCCGGACCGCCTTCGCCACGACGAAAGACGGGCAAAGCCTGGAGCCCTTTTATATGCTGAAGCGAAAGAAAGAGGAGCTGGATCTTACCATCACCGTGCCGGATACGTTTTATCCGGTGTTCAGCACTCCGTTCCAGCTGTTGTACATCCGCGAAATCGATGAAGCGGTGAACGGCCGCAAAACGATCGAGGAAGCGATCTACACGATTCAGACCGAAGGCCAAAAGCTGCTCGATCAAGCTTGGGCAGGAGGTACTCCTCCGCCGGCCAAGTAAGTAACTAAGTTAGTAAGTAAGGGGCTGTCCAAGGACATTTAGCGATTTGGCGCGCCCGCTTAGAAACGGTTTTCCTCGAGAAAAGGAACGCAACTTCCACTTTACCGTGGAAGTTGCGTTCCTTTCGTTTGGAAATCGATCGGGGTGTTTCGTTGATCGATTTTGGGATACCCGCTCGACTTCAGGTGAAGTCCGGGAGTCTGTAGAACCGTAAGCCCGCGAGCCCGTAAAACCGTGAACCTCATTCTTGCGAGCAACTTGTACTCGGCTACTCGGCTGCGTTGATCACGCCGCCCATGTGTGCAGGCTCTAGCACCAATAAGAGCCTTTGGTACCCTTTATTTTCCTCATAAAGGGATGAGAGAGACGAATAGAGGCGATTTGTACCCCTTATTTCTGCCATCTGGTAGGGTCCGCACCCTTTTCGCGAATATTAACGGTCCCAAACCGCTCTTATTTCCCCATCCATGCGGAGTTAGCACAAAATAGAGGGTATAAACCGCTCCTATCCGGTTTATGGTTTATGGTTTACGCTCTCCGGTTTACGCTCTCCGGTTTACGCTCTCCGGTTTACGCTCTCCGGTTTACGCTCTCCGGTTTACGCTCTCCGGTTTACGCTTTCCAGTTTCCGCGCCCCTCCCAGCTATAAACGGCCGCCCACGAAAAGCGACCTTCGACATCTACTTACTTTCGAACTTGCGAGACTTGCACGTTCGACACATGCACAATTGCGGCATTTACTGGCTCGACAAGTAGGAAATCCCCTCCACTTAGCACGGTGAAAAACTTAAACGTTCCGGCAACTTAAACTACAAGGCCGCCCCCGCTCCCTCACATCCCAAATGTGCCTGAGGACAACCTTCCGCTTCACTTAGCCGTGCCATTCCGTATACAAAGGAATCGTAAACGGGTCACCCTCCGCGATCGCATACCGGTAGGAAACGGCTTCGCCGGATGTTCCTGTCCCGGTACTAGCCGGTTCCTCCATGTCCTCGATCAGCGTCGTGTACCCGATATCCAGCTCATACTCGTCCGGGCCGCCGGATACGCACCGCTCGATCCGGTATACCGGGTTGCGCCCGCTTCCTCCGACATGGATGTGCTTGCCGGCCAGCAGATCGGCAGCGCCTGGATGGGGCCTCAACCGTATGCGAATCTTGTTGCTCTCGGACGGCTCCCGCGTAAATCCGGTCACAGTTCCCGCCAGGGAACCCACCGCCTCATGGATGCACGGCGCTTCCTCCGGACCGATACAGCTCCCGCCGGCTACAAATGCATAGACGGAGGTGCCGCCGCTTTCCGCGTACAACCCCGCCTTGCCCTGGAACACGATTCGGCTCCCGGAGCCGGTGACGAAGCGCAGCCTCACCTCGGCATCCGTCGAATGGATGTAATAATCGGTGCGGTCGTCCGACCGCTCGATCTTCAAAACGACCGCGTCGGGACTGCCCTCCCCATCCAGCTCGACCTCCGATACCGAGCGGATCAGGCGCTCGTTCCGGTAAGGCTCGATCAGCGATACAAAGCGGCTGGCCTCTCCCTCAGCCCGGCGTTTCACGATCAGTTGGCGGAGCCGCTGCGGATTGCCCGGCCGGTTTTGCGACGGACGGCCGTCGGCGAGCGCCGCCTCGTCCGCCTGCCCCAGCATCGTGAGCCGGAGCCGGATATTGTCATCCGGCCGCTCCAGCACGCCCCATGTATCGCGAACGGCCCATTCCACGGCGAACTGTCCGGGAGGCGCGCTGTCCCGTTCCACGTCCGTCAAGTAATGGAACCCGCTGCCGCAGTAGGCTGGAAGCGGTTCGGACGGATCGGCGTCATACGGCTCCGCGTAGGCGATATCCGGTCCCGCATACGTGCCGGTCGGCTGATCGATCAGCCGCAGTCCTTCGGCCGATACGCTCCCTTCCGGGCCGTGAAACATGTAATGGTGCTCGCCGCCGCCTCTTACGCGAAACACGTCGATCGCGTAACTGTTCGCCTCGTCCACCTTCACAAGCGCCGTACAGCGTCGGTATACGTCCGTTTGCGGATACACCTGCTTGGCTTCCGCCTCGATCAACTGGACCGGACCTTCCCCGACAAACAGCCGGGTCGCGCCTACAATCGAATTTCGCTGCTTCCCGCTGTCCACCACAACCGTGTTATGACAAACTGTATTCCGGTCCCAATGATGCGTTTTTTGATGCGAATTGTCGCATTTCTCCGGGTACCCCAGATCGGGCAGCAGATCAAGACCGAAGGCGAACAACCCGATCGTGAGCGTATCTTTATGACCGTGCCCGAAGTTGCGGCCGTAATACATCCATAAGCCGCGCCGGGCGTCGCCGGCACCGTCCCTTAAAGCGCTGAAGCCGTATTCGCCCAGATTGACGCTTCGATGCGGTAGCGGACCGTGTTCAGCTACCGCGTTCTCGATGCCGGACCGCAAGCCTTCCGGGTCCGGGGAATAAATGCCCCCGCGCAGCCCTTCGAAAGTGCAGCCGTTCAGCGTATACGCCATCTGTGCGAACAACGGCTCGCCCGTCTTCTCAAACGCTTCCACGAACGTCTCGAGCCTGCCGGTCAGGCCGGGATTGCCTGCCGAGGCGCTGTCTCCGATCGACGGTACGAACCGGTCCAGCATGTACAGGCGGGAATTGGCCCGAAGCATTTGCAGAAACTTCGGGTTGCAGTAAAAGTCCCCTTGCGGGTAGCGGTCGTAACCGTGCAGCATGTCCGCAAGCTGCCGGAACGCCTCCACCCACAAATAATTGTAATCCGGCGCCGCCTCGTCCCCGAAGCCGTCACGGTCTACATCGCGAAGAAGCGAGCGCGTGATGTTGCCGCCGGTCACCCTCCACCCGCCCTGCTCCGTCCGCTCGACCCCGCCGTCCTGAAAAACGAAATCGAGCCACTCCTCTGTCGTCCCCGGTTCGTCTAGCACGACGGCGGCGAGGGCCAGCGCGCTTTGGTGCATGCCGTTGTTGCCTTTAATCTGCGCCTTGCGGACCGCGCCGTAGACCGGCCGAAGGATGCCGTCCTCTATATGGGTCCGGATCTGTACCATCCTGCTTTTCCCATCAGGCGGATATCCCCGTGCCGCCTTGTCCAGCAAAAAAGCGGCCAGCTCCTGATCCTCGGCTGTCATCTCCGTGTAAAAGGCATCGTAGGCGGATATAAACGTCCTGACGATCGCCGTCTCCCAGATGCTGCCTACGATTTTGCCCTGCCCGGTTAAGCCGTGCGAATTGAGGAAGCCATCCTCCCACAGATAGACGGCCGCATCCATGTCCGGATACAGGTCGGCCACCCGGTCCAGCAGTACGATCCCGGCACGGGCGTACTTCGGCTCCCCCGTATACAGATAAGCGTCGCGAAGCTGGGCCAGCGCATTGTCGACGATCCCGCCGTGCCCCCACGGAGCATCCGTCTTCGGAAACCGGTTGCCGAGCGGATCGATCATCCCGATCCATACTTTCCAATGGTTATAAAAAGCGACGAACGTATACCGGGTCCCGTCATCAGCGATCCAGCCGAGACTGTCGTCTACGCCCCACTTCTCTCCCCGATCCGGGTACAGCTCATTGCGCAAATACCGGTCGTCCGCAAGCTCGCGGCGGAACAGTCCATTCTCGTCTTTACCGCTCTCGTAATAAGCGGCAAAATCGTTGGAAGGGAACACCGAGCGGCAGCTCGGGCATTCCAGCTTCCACGGGCTCACGAGCGGATCGGCCAGCCACGGCCAGCGGCCGTACGCATGATGCCTCTCGCCGCACACGGGACAGCCCGCCTGCTGGTTCACCGCATAGCTGCGCGGCACCGACTGGGGCGTCGGCACGTTCCACAGCCATTCCCAGCCGAGCCGCACATAGACGTCGCCGAGCGCCACTGCCCGTTCCTTCTCCCGCTTTGCCCATTCGTAAACGTTTGCATTCCGGCGCATTGCCTCGACTTTCCGGGACGTATAATACGTGGTTCGTTGTTTGACCGCCATAAACTCTAACCCTTCCCCGCTGCATGGAATGGATTGCCTGTTAATGATCTACATTATGCGGTGTCAACCGGGATTTGACCAGTAATTTCCGTAACTTGTTTCGTATCTATATCGTTATTAGCAGGGGGGGCGTTGCTGTTGAATAGCCGCTCTAGCGGCAATAAGAGAGTACAGCCCATGGTATACTGGAAGAAACATGCAAGGTTACCGATCCTTCTCTTGAAAGCGGGGCTGGTTATGACTTCGGGAAGAAAAAGAAACGGGAAGCGGCTCGTTCTGGCGATCGCGGTAGCGGCCGTCTGCTTATCCGGCTTTATTTATTGGCAGAACAACCACCTCGTGACGACTGCGATCCGCTATGTCCACCCCGGGCTGCCGGATTCCTTTGATGACTTTACCATCGTGCACGTCTCGGATCTGCATAACAAATCGTTCGGCGCCAATCAGAAACGGCTGGTACGGGCCACCGAGCGAGCAAGCCCGGATCTGATCGTTATTACAGGAGACTTGATCGACAGCAAACGGACGGATATCGATGCCGCCATGAATTACATCAAGCAAGCGGCAGCTTTGGCGCCGACGTATTACGTCACAGGCAACCACGAGAAATGGTCCGGCATGTACGCGGAGCTGTCCGAAAGACTGCTCGGGGCCGGCGTTGTCCTCATGGACGATCGTCGTATCGAGCTGGCGAAGGACGGCGGTACGATCGATTTACTCGGCCTGAAAGATCCTGCCTTCACACCGTCCGTCAGCGATCGCGAGCTGGAGCGGAAGCTGGCGGCGCTTCGCCCGAACCAATCGGACTCTCTCACGCTGCTGCTGTCCCACCGGCCGGAGAAGCTCCAGCTGTACGCAAACGCCGGCATCGATCTGGTATTCGCCGGACATGCCCACGGCGGTCAATTCCGGATTCCGTACGTCGGCGGCCTGATCGCTCCCGATCAAGGGCTGTTTCCCCGGTATACGAGCGGCCTTCACACAGAGGGCCACACTTCGATGATCGTAAGCCGTGGGCTCGGGAACAGCATCATTCCGGTAAGAATCTGGAATCGGCCGGAGTTGGTCGTCGTGACGCTTGGAAAAGGGGAGCCGGCTGCTAAATAACTGGCGATGCTGCGAACCAAATCCATAGCCTGCAGGCGTTTACCGCCAGCAGAACGAGCACGGCTGGCGTTAGAGTAACACTGTTGCCTGCCGCAGAAAGCTCCTCGCATCCTTGGGCTGACTTGCGGAAGTTTTACTTCCTTTATTTTTGGAGATATGGCCTTCAAAGAGCACTAGAGGAAGTTTTTGTTCCGTTACTGAAGCAATTGGGAGCCGATTTACCCATTTTCATGAAAATAAAGGAAATAATCGTTCCGCTAACCCCCCACGAGCGGCTGCAAAACCCCAATAAAGGAAGTCAGGCTTCCTCTAACATCCGAGTCACGCCCGATCCCCACTATCCTTGCACGGCGACGATTGCACCTGAATCCGACCTTGCCGACGACAGCCGCTCGACCAGCGTTAGTGGAATCTTCAGCACGCCGCCCGATTGCGGCGGCGGAAAATCCGCCTCACCGTCCGCCGCCAGCTTCGCCTGTTCCCCCAGATGCGTCAGCATCCAGCGGAATGAAATGTCCGCATGCAACTCGTACGGGATGCTGAAGGAAGACAAGCCGGGGTACGAATGCTCGGCAATAAACTCGTTATTGATGCCTACCACCTTAAACCGCCCGGGCACCGCATAACCGTGCTCCATCAGCCGGTTCAAACAAACGAAAGCCTTCCAGTCGTCAAAGCAGACGACGCCCGCAGGCTCCGCACCGGCGCTTTGTTCCGCCAGCCAGCCGGGGAGCGATTCGGGCGGCAGATCGTCCGCATCGATCATCCCGCTTCGCAGCCCTTCCCCGACTAGCCGCAGCCCATCGCAGAACCCCATCTTCCGCTGCTCGTTCGTCGCAAACGCCTTGCGGTAGCCGTAATAATAAATCGACCGGCATCCTTGGGATCGCAAATGAACGACCGCATCGAGAGTCGCCTGATAAACGTTCAGATTGACGGTGCCGATCGCCATATCCTTCGCCTCGTTCCAGCAATTGAAAAAAAGGATCGGCGTCCCGTCGTTAACAATTTTGCGTACCGAATCCGATGACATCGCCAGCCCATGGCTGAACACCCCGTCCACGCGCCGCTCCAGCAGCTTCTCCAGCAGCCTTCGCTCAATCTTCGAATCCATGTCGGTTGAAAATACCGACAGATGGTAGCCGTAAGCATAAGCCGTCCGTTCCATCTGCTCCGCAAACAAGCCGTAATAGCCGAAGAGGCTCGGCAGCAGCAGGCCGAGCTCGTACGTTTTGCGCTGGCTGAGCGAGGCCGCCATCCCGTTGCGCCGGTAGCCGAGCCTGGCTGCTGCTTCCTCGACTTTCCGGATCGTCTCTTTCGAAAGCGGAACGTTGCGGCGGTTCAGCACATTGGAGACGGTCGCCGTCGATACGCCCGCTTCTTTGGCGACATCAAACACGGTAGCTTGCCGATGCTCCGTCACACGGTCCACTCCCTTTGCGATTCGTTTAAACGTTTAAAACCAAAGTATAAATATCGTCCTTAGCCGTGTCAAGAAAGAGGATGTCGCTTCCAGGAGTGGATTTTATGAACCCCGCCCCTGCCCGACCAGCCCGAAAAAAAACAACTCCATAAGAACATCCATGCTGCGGTGTACGAGCTCCTGATTGCCCGCCTCCCATTGCCGTCCCAGTTCCTTTTTGAACATTGTAAAATACAGGAGGGTCGTCTCCTCGGTCTGATCCTGATGAATGAAGCCTTCCTGCTTGCCCATGGCGACAAATTTTATAAAAAACCGCATCACCTGATTCCCGCTGTAGCTTTCCATCATTTCCGACAGTCCGCCGAGTTCGGAAGACGGGACGTTCAGAAACTCCTCGGATAACATCTTTAAATTTTTGGCCTCCAGCAGCATCAGCTTTTTCGTTTTGTCGGGAAAGGAAAGCCCGGATTGGAGAATATCCTCATACAATTCCAACTGCTTGTCCATCCAATCCATCAGCATATCGGCGTAAAGCCGCTCTTTGGTTCCAAAGTAGTTGTAGATCGTAGCCGGAGAAACGTTTGCCATCTGGGCAATTTCATTCACACTGACCTTCGAAAATCCATGCTTAAAGAAAAGCTGCTGGGAGACGTTGTAGATCTGATCGATTTTTTTCTGTTTCCTTCGTTCGTAACCGTTCATCAACTCCACCTCTCTTGAAGTGTATCCGAAGTTTTAGAGTATTTCAACATAATAAGTATAAAACATTTGTCATTTGAGGTTTTTAAAGTTATAATCACTTTGTAGTCATTTGGTATATAAACTATAAAACTTTATGGAACAGGGAGTGGAAAGACATGAAAACCGTACGGATTCCTTCGTTTTTGCATGATGTTTTTGGGGAGAGACAGCCGCTCGGCTCCATTACCGCTATTCTGCTGTTCGGCGGCTTGCTGACGGTCGTCTTGTATGGGATGTTCCCGGAGATGACGGATCGTCTCCCGCTGTGGCGTTGCATTGTGGCTTTACTGCTGATGTTCGATATATTTGCCGGCTGCCTGGCTAATTTTACGGCTTCCACCAGCAATTATTACGCCGCCCGCCGAACGAATCGGATCGTATTCATCTCGATCCACTTTCATATCGTGGCTGTCGCGTTATTGCTCCAGACCAGCATCTGGCAGTCGGCGGCGGTGTGGGCTTATACGATCGCTGGAACGATTCTGGTTAACGCCATGATCGGCAAACCGTCTCAGCCTTTCGCAGCGGGCTTGCTCTTGTCAGTCGGCTTGGGCTGTATGCCCTTATTGCCCGGATTGCCCCCGTATATGCTGATTGCTTGCAGCCTCTTCATGCTCAAAGTGTTATTCAGCTTCGCCGTCGATCATTATGGAGCAGCCGCAACGAACCGCGGTAAAAAAGCATGAGCGCCTCTTTCCGGATCTCGAAGCTGACGTACGCCGACAAACCTTTATTCGTCGCCCTCGTGAGCAAAGCGTTCGCCCGGGATCCTTTATTCCTCCATGCATTTGGCGATACGTCCGTCGATCGCAAAGCGCGAAGCCGGGTGAACGTTTTTGTCTCCTTTCTTTTTGAAAAAAGCTTTTTGCTCGATGAAGACGTGTGGGGGTATTTTGACGGTGATCGCCTGCTGGGCCTTTATATCGCCGAAAACCCGCAGGAAGGAAAGCTTCCGATCCGACAGATGGTTCAGTTGGCTTGGAGGACAATCCCTCTGCTCTTCCGATTGCCCGGCAAAACATTCGGATTCCTTAATTCTTATATGCGAGTCACCCGTTCCATCGCCCCTTCCTTCCCCCACCGTTATCTGATCCTGATTGGGGTAGAGCCGGAGGCTCGGGGCAGAGGAATCGGCAAAGCCTTGCTGCTGCATCTCTTAGCCGAGGTACAGGCCGACTCCCGGTCGCAAGGCGTTGCGCTGGATACCGAAAACACGGACAATGTAACCTTGTATGAGCGATTTGGATTTACTTTAAACAAGGAAGTACTGGTGTGCGGATTACCCGTGTATAGTATGGCATATATTAAGAAAGGCTCCTAAACGAAGCCTTTGCCACGATGCATGACCCTGCCCATTCCTCTCATGCCCGTCTGGTTTCGTGCTTGTCGAATGATACAGAAAAACCCTTGATATCCAAGGGTTTTTCTGTCCAAATGTCCAATAGGGATCGAACCAATTATGAGCCGCGTTTGGGGCGAAAGTCGATCAGTCCCACAAGGAGCCGTCCCCCCATTGCCCGTAGCTGTTATTTCCCAAAGCTTGCACTCTTCCGCCCGATACTAACCCGATCGTATGGTAGCCTCCACTTGCAAAAGCTACAACTTCGCTTCCGCCTTCTGCGGCCCCTATACCGGTCACCTGTGCCGGCAAATTGCGGTTTGAGGCGGTGCCGTCACCCAACTGGCCGTATTGGTTGCTTCCCCAGTTCCAGAGAGTGCCGTCGTTTTTTTGAACGGTCGTATGGAAGGCTCCAGCCGATATAATTGCAATATCGCCAAGCTCGCCCGAACCCGTTTCGCTGCGGACGCGTACCGGCGTCGCCTGATTTCGGCTCGTGCCGTCGCCAAGCTGTCCGTCTTTGTTATAGCCCCAGCTCCAAACGGTTCCGTCGCCGCTTAACGCTACTGTATGATAGCCGGCCGATATGGCTGCGATACCACCTAATCCCCCTTGTCCGTCAGCCCCGACAACTTGAACCGGACTGGCTTGGTTTTCCGTGGTCCCGTTCCCCAGCGAACCTACCTCGTTATAACCCCAAGTCCATACCGTTCCGTCTGATTTTAAGGCTGCCGTATGATAGGCTCCGGCCGCTACGGCCGCGATCTGACCCAAGCCGCCAGTATTTCCCGGTCCGTGAACCTGAACGGCATAATATTCGTCCTCCGTTGTTCCGACTCCTAGCTGACCCTGGCTGTTGTAGCCCCAAGCCCAGACCGTTCCGTCCGACTTCAGCGCGACGGCATGATAATCTCCCGCCGATATGGCAACGATATGGCTCAAACCGGAATACGGCCCCGTTTTAACTTGAACGGGGGCTGACCGAGAAGTCTTTGTTCCATCACCCAACTGTCCGTAGTCGTTGTTCCCCCAGCTCCATACTGTCCCGTCTTTTTTCAAAGCCAAACTGTAGTAATAGCCGGCTCCGACTTCGCTAATGTCGTTTAACGGCTGATGCGAGACGCTGTCCAAAACGCGGACGGGCGTGCGGCTGGAAGCGGTAGTCCCATTTCCGAGTTGGCCAAACGAATTCAGCCCCCACGCCAGCAGCGTTCCGTCCGAATCGAGCAGCACATTGTGAAAAGTATTTGCAGAGATTTTAGCCGGCTTGTCCTGTTTCTGCCTGCAGGAACAGACGGTAAAGGTTAACCCGGTTCCTTGTTCAAGTTTGCTTCCAAGCACCCCCATGACGCTGCCTGGGGGCAAGTAGACCGAATATGTTACCGAAGGCTCCAGGTCGGTTGCCGGATCGATATAAAGTGCGGCCCCCGACAAATGGGCGGCATACGGTATTGATTGATCGTCACGGCTTAGCCGGATATTCGCATATTGACCGCCCGCAACAACGTCTTGATTAAAGACAAGCTCGATCGTCTGGTTCGGCGCAACGTTCTTCTGATCCTGAACGGGGTTCGAATGGAGCAGCATCGGCGCATGGTTCGGTTCCGTAACGAACTCCAGCCCGAAAGCGTGCGGCAGCGTTTCGCCCGCAAGGCTTGTTATACTCCCCGGGGCGACCGATAACCTATAGGACGTGCCTGATTTTAGTGCCGTTATGGGAAAGATATCCATCACATTCGCGTACACCGACGCCGTGACACTGACCCGGCTGCCGTTCACTTCCTCCAATGTCAGAAACTCGAGCACAGGTTCGTTATGGAGCGCTTGATTAAACACAAGGGTCATATGAGATTCGGTCGAAACACCGCCTGCTTGCATTTCCGGTGTGGAAGCGACGACGGCCAGATCGGGCCCTATGGCCGCAATCTCCCTCGAGACTTGAAACGGAATGAATAATAGTGCAAGCAAGCCGACACTCAGGACCATGGAAAGCTTCCTTCTGTGCTTCAATAGATTCACCGTTGTCAGCCTCCCTTAAACGAATGGATATAGGTCATAACACATTATGTTAAAAAAGTGTGCGGTCTTTGGGACCGGGCCTGACCAATGAGCCCGCTCAAGCATATCGGCCCTTCCGATCCGGATAATCTCGTTATTCCGACGAAAGCTGGCGAATGGACCAGTTTACAGGTCCGACATTAAGAGCAATGTTCATTCCGTCCGCATCATAGTTCAGGTTGATCATATCGCCTGCCATCAGCAAGGCTTCGCCTTCCAACGTAACCGTTCCGCTGCCAAGTACACTCCTCAGAGTTAGGACCAACGCAATGTTGACATTCAAGACCGGCAAATATCCGGATAGCAAGTCTGTACCGTTTTGCTTGATTGTGAATCGGGGATCTATGCCTGCTCCCAAACTTGTGGTAACAGCTGTCACCGTTTGGTAATTTAGAGTGGCCTTGATCGCATATTTTCCTGTTGCGGGAACGATATAGTCACCAGTCGCTTCATTAAATCCTGATGCATCATAATTGGGAGTCGCTACGCTCCATCCGGTTAATTGGCCTGATGCTGACGTGTTCATATTTGTAAGTTTGGCCGAGAAGCCTTCGGCCGCCGTACTTCCGCTGCCCGCATCGCCCTTCGCGGCCAACACCATGTAGTCGGAAGAAACATCCGGATTCCCGGCCGGCGGAGAGTTGATGACCATATAAGTGGCTCCTTGATAGGTGACCACTTGATTTACGGCATAACTACTGGCATTTGCCGAATTATAAATTGCAGTGCCGCTCAAACCGGCACCTGGATCGCCCTTGACTCCAGGAACTCCCTGAATTCCTTGAGGTCCCTGAACTCCTTGAATCCCCTGAATTCCTTGAGCTCCCTGATCACCCTTGGCGGCCAACATGATGTAGTCGGAGGAAACATCCGGATTCCCGGCCGGCGGAGAGTTGGTGACCATATAAGTGGCGCCTTGATAAGTGACCACTTGATTCACGGCATAACTACTGGCATTTGCCGCATTATAAATTGCAGTGCCGCTCAAACCGGCACCTGGATCGCCCTTGACTCCAGGAACTCCCTGAATTCCTTGAGGTCCCTGAACTCCTTGAATCCCCTGAATTCCTTGAGCTCCCTGATCACCCTTGGCGGCCAATACGATGTAGTCGGAGGAAACATCCGGATTCCAGGCCGGCGGAGAGTTGGTGACCATATAAGTGGCGCCTTGATAAGTGATCACTTGATTCACAGCGTAACCACTGGCATTTGCCGCATTATAAATTGCAGTGCCGATCAAGCCGGTGCCTGGATCGCCTTTGTCGCCTTTGTCACCTTTGGCACCCTGAATCCCCTGTGGCCCTGTAGATCCCTGATCCCCCGTGTCTCCCTTATCTCCTCGCTCGCCCTTGTCCCCCTTTTCGCCTTGCTCGCCTTTATCTCCCTTGTCGCCTTGAGACCCCTTCGGGCCTTGAGGACCTGGCAAGCGCGGCAAAGCCTCTTCGGATACGGCGGAGGCTTCCACGAAATAAGCTAACCCATTATTGTGAATAACGAGCACGTTCTCGCCGATGTGAGGCTCGCTTCCTAAACCTTCGGAGCCGTAGATGACGGCATTCGGGCTCAGTGTATACGCTTCGGCCGCTCCACCGCTCGAAATCACTTCGATCTCTTTCGGAGAATAGCCGATCACTTTGCCGCGTATTGCCCGATTGGCCGGTTGTGCCATTAGTTTCTCCGCATTGCCGAGGATCGCCGCCATCTGCGCACGCGTTACCATTGCCTGCGGCTGAAACGTTCCGTCCGGAAATCCGCCTATGATATCCATTTGATAAGCGGCATTGATATACCCTCTGGACTGTGCCGAGATTTCGTTGTCGTCAGCGAAACGGGTCGGGGATGCGGCCAGCGTATCGGCTGTTTGCTGCTCGCCCAAGACGCGAATAACCAGCTTGACAATCCATTCGCGTGAAGCCTGTTCGCGTCCCCAATAACCGGTTTCATTCTCTTCCGAAGCCACAAGAAGCCCGGCGGAAGCGGCAAATTCCGCCCAATCGTCAGCCCACTCATCCGCCTTATGAGGGAACGAGTCATTGCCGTTCGCGTCCGGAACCTGATCATACCCCATGAATCGGAGCGCCATAATGACGGCCTCCTGATGGGAGATAGGGGCTTCCGCATTGAAATTCCCCGCATCGTCGCCTTCCGCAATCCCGAGTGCGGCAATTTTGGTTATGTACTTGTATGCCCATGAATCTGCCGACACATCGGAGAATGATCCGTAGGCCTGTGCAGTTCCCGCGCCACCCGTTACGATAGCAAAACTGAGTGAAAGGACGGACAGCTTTTTGAACATGGAACCCTTAATCCGACTGTTAAATTTGGCTTTTTCTTTCATTATCGTTTGGAACCTCCTACATGATGATAGTTTGCAAAAGTCATTTATCCGTTTGCGATTTTTCCGGCCTCCTCTCGGATGCGAATCTGCCTTTTGGCCGCCGAAATCAGCCAAATCCGAACGACGGATTGTAGGATGGCAAATCACCTCCGGATCATCGCAGCAACGGTTTTTTAAACAAATCGAGCGAGTTAGCACTTCGTCTGCCAACCATGAGATCTCGATTTCATGGAAGTATAAGTCTTCCTTCCTACAGATACTTCGGGACCAACCGACATGTTTCATCATAACAGGACAAACTAATTAATTTCTAACCACATGAAGAACCGGTTTATGTGGAAGCTTCGAAGAACGCACTGCCTTCACTGTAATGCTGATAAAGTCGCACAGTGGATTCCATCGGCCGAATGTCCAATTCGACATGAAGCAAGTTAACAAATTGTGTATAATGGCGGATCATGGCGTACCTGTCGCCCGCTTGGGCATAAGCCGTCAACAAAGTCTCATTAAGATCGTCCGGGAACGGATTCACTTGCAGCGCACGCTGCAAGCAAGAAATCGCTTGATTCGGCAAGAGCTGGTAGCCGTCGGTGCCGGATTCCAAAGTTTCGCGGCAGCCGAACCTCTTCATCAACTTTCTTATATGATGGAAGCAAGTATATAAGTAGGCTGTGCTTTGCTCCGGATCGGCACCGGGCCATAATGCTTCAAGCAACGTTTCCTTCGGTACAAAGGAGTTTCGGTTATGAGTTAAATAGGCCATTAGCTCGCGATCTTTCGTTCTTCTCCATTTGACAGGTTCTCCCTCTCGCCCGTCAACAACCCACCTAAACCGCCCGAAACAATATAATGCCGATTCGCCGGCTTGCTCCTTAAAGGGCAGGGCCACAGCATTTCCTATAACCGCGACTTCGTTTCGGCGGGCCTTTTGCCGCCACAGCAATCGTTCGATCGTCATATCCAGCCTTCCCGGCACGGGGGGCTTGAGCACATAATCAACCGCATTCCTTTCGAATGCTTCGATCGCATACTGTTCAAAAGCCGTGACAAAAATGATATCAATGTCCGGGAAAGCCCCAGTAATGATCTCCGACGCAACCATACCATTGATTCCCGGCATATGAATATCCAGAAATACGGCATCGATGCCTCCCTTGCGAATCGCCTCCATGGCTTCTTCGGCGTCCATAAACGTTCCCGCGACTATCACCCCCTTATAAGTCCCAAGCCGTATTTCCAATAAACGGATAGCCGGTTCCTCGTCGTCAACCAATACAACTCGCAACATAGATGTCAGTTGCTCCTTTCCGGGATGCGCAAGGTGACCGAGGTTCCTTGCCCCGCGCGACTTGCGATTTCCAGGCCTTGACCGTACATATTCAGCAAGCGTCTTTCAATGTTGAGGAGACCTACTCCGCCAAGATCGATTCTTTGCTCCTTCAGCATAGCCAACTTTTCCTGCGGCATGCCCGGACCATCGTCGGTCACGATAACTTCGATATGATCCGGGCAGCTCTTGATCGAAACCTTGACGGTACCGCCCCTCGCCTGACCCATGGCCCCGTGCCTGACGGCATTCTCCACGATAGGCTGAATTACGAGCGGGGGGACGAGAGTACCAGTATCTGCTTCCATATTCAGCACCGTTTCGAGGCGGTTGCCGAATCGGGCATGCTCGATTTTTAAGTAGGATTCTATTAGCTGAAGCTCCTTGCGAAGTGGGACAAGTTTCTCGCGATTATGAAAGTCAAAGCTGTTCCGCAAATATTCGCTCAGACTGCCGAGCAGTTCTTGAGCTTTATCGACATCCGTATAACTGACGGACATGATCGTCGTAAGGGCGTTGAACAAAAAGTGCGGCTTGATCTGGGCCTGCAGAAAGGCCATTTCGGAATGGACCATTTCGGCCGCGGATGTTTTGAGTTCCAGCAGCGTCCGGATGCGCGCTTTCAGTTCGCCGGATTCCACCGGCTTGCTTACAAAATCGTTGACCCCGGCTTGAAAAGCGGTCAAAATATCCTCCGACTGATTTCGTGCCGTTAGCAGCAGTACAGGCAATTCGGATAACGAAAAACGTTCGCGGATGCTTCGGCAAACTTCGTATCCGGACTTGCCGGGCATCATCAAGTCAATAACCGCGAGATCAAATCGTCGGCGCTGCAGTGCATCAATCGCTTCGATCCCGTCGCTTGCGGCGACGACCGAACAATTGCCGTCCGAAAGGAGGCTAATCAGCACCTGCCGGTTGACAGGGTCGTCATCCGCAACAAGTATCGTGTATTCGCTCTCCCTTTCCAGCGGTATCGAATCACGTTTAGAGTTTGCGGGTTCTGCAGCCATGTCGGAGCTGACGGACAGCTCCGACATGGCCCTTAGCCGATCACCGGCAAGGGGTGGAAGAGGGGAGTTCAGGCGAGGACGCGTCCCGGCCATTGCCGGAACGGTGAAAGTAAAGACCGATCCGATGCCCTCGACCGATTCCACGCCAAGCTTCCCGCCATGCAGCTCGACAAGCCTTTTGGTAATACTGAGTCCTAGGCCCGTACCTCCATATTCCGCTGCAATTGCTTTGCCTGTTTGCTCGAACGATTCAAAAATAATGCCCCTCATGTTCTGGGGGATTCCGATGCCGGTATCGCGGACGGAAATTTCAATCCAGCCGTCCTGCTCCCGGGCGCTAACTCCGATCTCGCCTTCCGAAGTAAACTTGACCGCATTGCCGATCAAATTATACAAAATCTGCGTCAGTCTATCTTCATCGGCATCCGCGTCTGGCAGATCTTTCGGTAATTGATCGACAAATACGACTGGCTTCCCTCCGGCAAGGTGACGAAACATGTCCAGTACAACGCTTACGAGAGGCTGCAATCCGACCGCTTTTCGCCTTAGAGCTATTTCTTTGTTTTTCAGTTTGGACCAATCGAGAATATCGTTAATGAGATGGGACAACCTCCGCGAAACCGATACGACTGTTTTCAAATTTTCCGCTTCCGCCAACGTTAGCCGATCCGAAGCTTTGTCCAGAACCGATTGCGATAAATTCATTACACCGTGGATTGGCGTTTTCAGCTCATGGGAAGTATTAGCCAGAAATTCATCCTTGAGCTTGTCCACGGATACGAGTTTGGCCGACATCGTTTCAATGGTCCGGTAAGCGTTTGAAAATCGCCGGGCCAATTCCGCGGCTTCAATAAAAATGAGCAAAAACATGCCAAACGGAACCATCTGATTGTCGATCCATTGAATCAGGTTTGCGTTGTACAAAATATCGTGGATCATCGTCAGT
Source organism: Paenibacillus oceani (assembly GCF_014705615.1). GTDB lineage: Bacteria > Bacillota > Bacilli > Paenibacillales > NBRC-103111 > Paenibacillus_AB > Paenibacillus_AB oceani. The sequence continues at coordinate 75,093 of NZ_JACXJA010000019.1, read as the reverse complement.
ATAAACAACAACACGCCAACCAGTTGCAGCAGGGCCCCTTCGCGCTTCCGTCCGACCGCCAGGACGATGCCGGAAATGAAATATAAGCAGCAGAGGAAAGCGAAATAATGGAAGAAGACGATCCATTGCGTATAGACCTCTGCCGGAAAAACGAAGGCGCCAAGCAGAAAAGCGCCAGCAATCCCGATAACCGCATTAACATATCGCCACCGAAACTCCAGAGGGTATAACTCGCGAATAAATAGAGCTGTTAACAGGACCCCGCCATAATAGGTCAGATACTCAAGCGAAATAAGGAGACGGACCGGAATATCCGGGAACGGAAACGTGATATAAAGCTCGTCTACCACCAGCATCCGAAGCACAACAAAGAGACAGCAAATGCTGAAATAGAGAGCCGAGCGGTTCGTCCGCCGGAACAGATAGATAACGAAATGGTAGATGCCGATCATAAATGCGCTGCCTAAAACGATCATGTCCATTCCGTATTCTCCCCGGTTCAAAATGGCGATCTGCCGATCCGTACCGAGTTCCAGCTCGTACCACATCCCGCCGCGGGCGTACAAAAAGTTGGAAATTTGAACGATGATGTCAAACTCAGCGGCAGATGGTTGAAAGACGACGGTTTGCGGCGCATAATCCGCTTCAGCCCAAAGGCTTGTTTCGGCGACTTGACCGCCAACGGCAACCGTTTCTCCGTCGATCATGACCCGATATGCCGTCGATAAGGTGGGAATATTCAGTGCCATCTCTTTCGGCGCCTCTCTCAGTTTGACCTGAAGCCGATAAGTGGCGTATCCGTAGCCGGGGAGCGATTTTTCGTTTATTTTGTAGTTGTTCCACACATTCGGAACGGCAAAATAACCGTCCGGCTTCGCTGAAGAACCGCCATCCGCCACATCGCGATCGTAAAGTAATCGATTCCAATAAAAAGCCCAGTCTCCCGACAGTTTCACCGTCCCGTCCCGATCTTCGTCCCAGTCAGTCAAATCCAGCACACCCTCCGAGATTTTCGGTATTGGCCCGGACGGTTTCAGTTTGGTCGACGGATACACGATTGCGGCTAAAGCCGTAATCGTAAAAAGTAAAATAAGGGCAGGCAGCAACAATCGCTTATATCTATACCTTGTTCCGGTAGTTCTCATTCTGATCCTTTCATTAAATCTTCTCCCTTATTTCTATACTCATTTTATTTTCTCATTTTCGGCATAATCCGACAATCCCTAATAATTCGCTGAATCATAACATCCCATTCCAAAATCGATGTGTACCTCCAATATCACAAACAAGCCGCTAAATCCCCGTAAAGAGACATAGCGGCCCGCATTCATTCAACCATTAATCAATGACTCAAGAACTAGCGAACATACTACTGTTCCCTAACCCCTCACGATAATTAGGCAGTTCATGCTCAAGCACCCTCCGCACCTGGGCGATCTTCCAGCGCAGATGTTCCGGATCGGTCATATACTCCATGCTCGGCTCCCAGCCGAGACGCGAATCGGCTTCCACGAGCGGGATCGTCGCCTCCGCGTTGGCAATCTCCTGCAGCGCTACTTGCTCCAGCTGTTCCAGCAACACCGCCGTTTGCGCCTGATCCGTGTTGTTCAGCAGCTGATGCCGCAGCTTCCACCACACCTTCGTGTGAATGCCGGTCAAGACGGTGCGGTGAATAAACCGGTTCAAGTTCAGCAGCAGCATGCCTTCCTCCCGCTTCCGCGGCGGAGTTTGCTCCAGCGCCCGTTCGATGCTCGCGTTGCCTTGCTCCCACAGCGAGGCCATCTGCTGCAAGCTTCGGATCTCCGTATCGACCCGTTTATAGGACTCGAGCTCGTTTCCCTGCCCATAATTCGGAGCGATAATCTGATTGCCGAAATGGGCGTACCAGGCCGCCGGAATTTCTACCTTTTCGCGAAAAACAAGCGGATAGGACGGACCGATCCGAAACGGACCGTACTGGTCGTAATTGCTCGGAATAATATGCCGAATTCCCTCGCTCCAGTGCCTCCAGGCTTCCAGCACAAGCGGCACCGCCTGTTCGCTGAAGTCGCGCCGGGCCACGGCCGCAAACGTCTCCTCCTGCAAAGGGGACGGGCTCCAGTACGCCCATTTGGTCAGATCGCTGACGAAAGAAGGCCACCAGCCGAAATGATGCGACTCCATAAGTCCCGCTAGTCCCCAGTCCCGTCTCGACCGCAGCAAGCCCGCATGTCGGCGCGCCCATTGGTACGGGATCGGCTCATACGGAATAACTCCGATATCCCAGGTAAGCCCTCCGGTATTCGCCATCGTATACAGACGGATTCCCCGGTCATGCGCCGCTTTGGCTTCGCTGGCAAAATATTTGCCCGGCCCTTCGAAGGAAGCCGTATAATCCGCACAGCGGAACGTCACTCCATCTTTTTCATACACTTCGAACATCTCAAACGTAGCCATCAGCGTAATATCCGTCGGCAGCGATTCGATCAGCTTCAACCGCTGCTCCTCGCCGACGTAGCCCCAATTGTACGTCCAGAACACGATGTCAAGCTCGGGATTGTGCTTGCGGGTAACTTTCTTGATCATCTCCAGCCATTGCGGATAGTCGTAACACGGCCACCAGCCCGGGCTCGGCTTCGTCCGCGGCTTGTCTTTCGGCCATTCCAGCCGGAGCATGCCGGTCGTGTTCGGGTCCTTGCTCGGAAACTCGCACGATTCGCCGACGAAAATAATGCCTTTGAACCGGGAATATTTCTCCAGTATCCGGCCGTAGGTGCTTTCGTAATAGTCGAGCGCGTCCTCGTCCTCCGGGTGTTTGCGGCTGGCCACATAGCTGTACATATACACGTCGAGTCCAAACAGTTCCGCACGATCGATCGTATGATTGAAGTCCTGATAGCCGAACGGCGTCTCGTCGATCCCTTTCACGAACACGAGGATCGCGTCGATGCCGGCATGCGCCATCGCGTTCAGGTGAGCATCCGGGAAATGATCGAGTCCCCATCCCGAATGGATCATCCGCGGGGAAAACAACGGCTCGCGGGTCAGATCCTGGAGACGGACGAACGGCGCCTCGCGCAGATTCATCACATCTTCCAGAAAGTAGCTTCCTTGACCGGTTCCCCGGTCCTCGTTGCCGCAGACGACGATCCGCTCGCGTTCCGCTACGATACGATAACTCCGAGTCTTCGTCAGCGCATGACCGACTCCGGGAAGCTCCGCCTTCGCGGCCAGGACGATCACTTGCTTGCCGGTGGACGCAACCTCTTCGATCCGCTCCACGCGCCGAAGCAATACCGATACGCCCATGCTGGTAAAAAAATAATCCTGCAAATCTTTCGCCACATGCAGCAACTGCGGACTTGCGAACGAAGGGATGACGATCTGCCAGCTCCCGTCAATCTCCAGCTCGTCCTCACCGGGCAACGCTTCCGGATCGCGCCGGTTGGGCTTATGTACCTCTTCCAGTCTTCTGCGGAACTCGTACTGTTTCTCGCTCAAAGGAAACCCCTCCCGAAGGCTATGTTCCATATAATATACACAATACATTATATATAATGACAACGCAATTCTTTTTTGAGACCATCCGGACATCGGGCGGGAGTCGATATCCGGCAGGCTTCACAGCCTCCGCGTGACCTGTCAATTGAATGAAAAAAACCGCAAGAGGATGGTTTTCTGTGAAAGCATCGCTCCTGCAAGCCCCTTCACTTTTACTTCGTTGATCGCGCCGCTCATACGTGCGGGCTTCAGTACAATAAGAGTCTCTGGCGCCCTCTATATTCGGCATATGAGGAGGACAGAGATGAATAGAAGCGGTTTGTACCGCTTATTTCAGCCACGGGCAGCGTCTGCACCCTTCCTTTTCGAGGATATTAGCGGCTCCAAACCGCTCTTAATTCGTGCCCAAGCAAGTTTTCGGGCAAAATTGAGGTTACAAACCGCTCTTATACGGTTCCCTCCTGCCCCAAATCGGGGGACATTTGAGATGCCGCGATAAACGGCCTGCGTCGCACGACACATACCAGCACGATAAGCAAAAAAACCTCCAACCACCGCAACTGCCGGTGATCAGAGGTTCTCTGCCATGCCAATCTATGAAGGCCGGGCCAGACGGAGCATCCGTCTTACATGCCGAGCCATTTTTTGAACAGCTGTTTCGTCGTGTCACCGTTAAGCGCCGCGATCGAAGTCGTAAGCGGGATGCCTTTCGGGCAGGAGCGGACGCAGTTTTGCGAGTTGCCGCAGCCTTCGATGCCGCCGGATTCCATCAGCGTGTCGAGACGTTCTTCCTTGTTCATCTCTCCTGTCGGATGAGCGTTGAACAGGCGTACCTGGGACAACGGCGCCGGTCCGATAAAGTCAGAACGGTCGTTGACGTTCGGGCACGCTTCGAGGCAGACGCCGCAGGTCATACATTTGGACAGCTCGTAAGCCCATTGGCGCTTCGATTCCGCCATCCGCGGACCTGGTCCGAGATCGTACGTGCCGTCGATCGGAATCCACGCTTTTACGCGCTTGAGCGCATTAAACATCCGCTGGCGGTCGATGACGAGGTCGCGCACGACCGGGAACGTGCTCATCGGAGCGACGCGAACCGGCTGCTCCAGCTTGTCGATCAGCGCCGAGCAAGCCTGGCGGGGCTTGCCGTTAATGACCATCGAGCAGGCGCCGCATACTTCCTCCAGACAGTTGGACTCCCAGCATACCGGCGTCGTTTTGGAACCGCCGGCATTTTTCGGATTCCGCTGAATTTCCATGAGCGCGCTGATGACGTTCATGTTCGGACGGTATGGAATTTCGAATTCTTCCGTATACGGCTTCGAATCCGGGCCGTCCTGACGGGTGACTTGCAGTCTAATCGTCTTCGTCTCAGCCATGATCAGTGACCACCCTTCTTGTCCGTCGTATAGTCGCGTTTACGCGGAGCGATGAGCGAAACGTCGATGTCTTCGTACGAAATTTGCGGGCCGTCCGGCGTCCATTTCGCCAGCGTCGTCTTCATGAATTTGTCGTCGTCGCGATCCGGGAAATCCGGCTTGTAGTGCGCTCCGCGGCTTTCGTCGCGCATCAGGGCGCCCTTCGTCATCGCTTCGGCAAGCTCGAACATATTCCACAACTGGCGGGTAAACGCGACGCCCTGGTTGTTCCAGCGGGCCGTATCCGTCATGTTGATTTTCTTGTAACGCTGCTTCAGCTCTTTGATTTTGCTGATCGTAGCTTCAAGTCTGTCATTGTAGCGGACGACCGTCATGTTGTCGATCATGATTTCGCCGAGTTCCTTGTGCAGCACATACGCGTTCTCGGTTCCGTCCATTTTGAGCAGACCTTCATACTTGTCGACGTTTTTCTGCTTCTCGCGGTCGAAAGCGCCGCTCGAAACGTCTTCGGAAGACTTGCTCAGGCCTTTGATATATTCGATCGCTTTCGGTCCGGCTACCATACCGCCGAAGATCGCGGACAGGAGCGAGTTGGCGCCCAGACGGTTCGCGCCGTGATACTGGTATTCGCACTCACCGGCTGCAAACAAGCCCGGAATGTTCGTCATCTGGTTGTAGTCGACCCACATGCCGCCCATCGAATAGTGAACCGCAGGGAAAATCTTCATCGGAATTTTCCGCGGGTCGTCGCCCATGAACTTCTCGTAAATCTCGATAATACCGCCGAGCTTGACATCCAGCTCCTTCGGATCTTTATGCGAGAGATCGAGATAAACCATGTTCTCGCCGTTGACGCCGAGCTTCATGTCTACGCAGACGTGGAAAATTTCCCGGGTCGCGATATCGCGCGGAACCAGGTTGCCGTATGCCGGGTATTTTTCTTCGAGGAAGTACCAAGGCTTCCCGTCTTTGTACGTCCAGATCCGTCCGCCTTCTCCGCGCGCCGATTCGGACATGAGCCGCAGCTTGTCGTCTCCCGGAATCGCCGTCGGGTGAATTTGGATGAACTCGCCGTTCGCGTAAGTAACGCCTTGCTGATAAACCGCACTGGCAGCCGTACCGGTGTTGATGACCGAGTTGGTCGTTTTGCCGAAAATGATGCCAGGACCGCCGGTAGCCAAAATAACGGCATCGGCACGGAACGTCTCCACTTCCATCGAGCGCAGGTTTTGCGCGCAAACTCCGCGGCAAACGCCCTCCTCGTCGATGACGGCAGACAAAAACTCCGAATGCTCATACTTCGTAACGAGACCCGCCGCTTCCCAGCGACGTACTTGCTCGTCCAGCGCATACAGCAGCTGCTGGCCGGTCGTGGCGCCCGCGAACGCGGTACGGTGATGCTTCGTTCCGCCGAACCGGCGGAAATCGAGCAAACCTTCCGGCGTCCGGTTGAACATAACGCCCATCCGGTCCATCAGGTGAATAATACCCGGCGCCGCTTCGCACATCGCTTTGATCGGCGGCTGGTTGGCAAGGAAGTCCCCGCCGTATACCGTATCGTCGAAGTGCTCCCAAGGGGAGTCGCCTTCGCCCTTCGTATTAACCGCTCCGTTAATGCCGCCTTGCGCGCATACGGAGTGGGAACGTTTAACGGGTACTAATGAGAATAGGTCGACGTGAACACCGGCTTCGGCGGCTTTTACAGTAGCCATGAGACCGGCAAGTCCTCCGCCCACTACGATAACTTTCGATTTCGCCATGTCAGTTCACTCCCCCTTAATGTTTGCTCGTCAAATCCAACACGGAAGTATCCTGGAACGAAGCGTCGGTGAACGCCACCATCGTCAGAACGAACATGATGGACATGATCACGAATACGCCCAGCCAAATGACGCTCGATACGCGCTGCGCACGAGGTCCGACGGTAATGCCCCAGCTGACCAGGAACGACCACATGCCGTTGCTGAAGTGGAACGTCGCGGCCAGAACGCCGATCAGGTACAACGTGAAGAAAACGGGGTTCGTGAAAATTTCATGCATAACTACGCCCAAACCTTCGTGCGTTTCATTGCCGAGCGTAACCTGGAAGCGCGTCTGGAAAAAGTGCCACCCGATGAAAATCAGCGTCACGACGCCGGTTACCCGCTGCAGCGTAAACATCAGGTTGCGGAAATATCCGTAACGGGATGCGTTGTTGCGCGACTGGAACGCCACGTACAAGCCGTAGACGCCATGGTACAGGATCGGGATCCAGATGCCGAACAGCTCCAGGAAGAAGATGAGCGGCAAGTTGTTCAACCACATCACGGAATCGATAAACGCCTGATGCCCGCCGTTAAACGCTTCATAGTTCGTTATCAGATGCTCGACCAGAAAGAAGCCGACGGGTATGACACCCAGCAACGAGTGAAGCTTGCGGTAGTAATACGAATTACCGGTCATGGAAACGAGTTCCCCCTTACTGAAATATGACAACGTGTGCAAAACAAACCATCTCTCATTGTACTCCCGAGTTCGACAAGCGTCAACAAAATGTCACCTTTTCGCCAATCGCTCCGCACAACGGTTCATTGCCCCGTCACGTACGCCGAAACGGCTTGGGCGCACACCTTACATATGGCTATTTTGCCAATGTAAGGCCCGTTTAAACCCGGGTTCGCGGAATAATCGTGTCGCCTCGAACGTGTTCCGCGATTTTTCAAGAGTCTGATCTACGATTAAAATCACAATGGGACTCCTAAAAATTTGAACAATGTTTGACAACTTTCATGTTACTCCCAAAGAGCTTATAATGGAAGTGCCGTTTTTTTATTAAACGTTATGCGTTTTAGTTATATCGAAGCCAGACATCGAGTCGTACCTGCCCACTTCTGCACATCTATTTCCTCGGGAATGACGATGTCCCCTGATTATGAAAGGAGCGGACTGCCACATGCTGCCGAATCTGGACGCTTTCGCCGCTGTCGTCGAACATAAAAGCCTGAACCGGGCCGCCCAGACCCTAAACATCTCCCAGCCCGCGCTATCGCGCAAAATCGCCCAGCTGGAGGAAGAGCTCGGCGTGCTTCTGTTCGACCGGAAAGGCAAAAAGCTCGAGCTGACGAGGCTCGGGCAGATTTGTTACGAATACGCCCTGGAAGTCGCCGAGATGGAGCGCAAGCTGCTGCAGCGCTTCGCCGAATACCGTTCGTCCGGCAAAAGCATCACGATCGGAGCAAGCCTGACTACACTGCAATCCACGCTGCCTGATCTGATCGGCCTGTACACGCGCGATTTTCCGGAAACGGACATTAAAGCGATCACCGGCAAAACGCATGAAATCGTCACGCTCGTCAAAGAGAAAAAAGTCGATCTCGGGCTCGTAGCCTCCAAAATCGACAATCCGGAGCTGACCTGCGTTCCGCTGTTCGACGACCATCTCTGTCTCGTCCTGCCGTCGAGTCATAAGTGGACGGACAAACCTTCCATAGATATTAACGAGCTGCAGAAGCTGCCGATGATCTTATTTTCCAAAGGAACGTGGTACCGCATATTAATGGATGAATTATTTCACCGGTATACCGTCTATCCCGACGTTAAAATGGAGATCGATTCGTTCGAAGCGATCCTGCGGCTCGTCTCCACATGCAATGCGGCTACGCTTCTGCCGAAATCGTATTTGCGCCAGACCGTGCTGAACAACAACGACCTCGTACTCCGCAGCATCCCCGAGCTGGAGGAGACGACCCGAACGACCTCGCTGCTGTTCGGCCGGGAATCGATGCAGAGCGCTTCCACGCTCCGCTGGGTCGAAAAGGCGAAGGAATATTACGCCGCAGTCAAAGGCGAGCTCGGCTGAAGCCGCTCGCGAGGCAGCGTCCCGCAGCAACCGCAGCATCCCCGCGGCCGATCCGGCGGTCCCAATCGAACCGAACCGGCCCGGCCTTATGAGCCAACCAGCTCCTCCTCGAACGACTCGATCTGCTTGTTCGTCCCGATTATAACCATGACATCCCGTTCATTAATAACGTCGGTGGCAGTCGGCGCTATAATGACGCCGTCCTTCTTGTTGATCGCCACCACACTGCAGCCGTATTTGGCCCGCGGGTTCAGCTCCTCGAGCGTCTTGCCGTTCAAACATTTGGGCGCCGATATCTCGGCGATCGTGTAGTCTTTGGACAGCTCGATGTAGTCGAGCAGATTTGGGTTCACGAGCTGGTGCGCAACCCGGATGCCCATATCGCGCTCGGGATAGATGATCCGGTCCACGCCCAGCCGCTCCAGCACTTTGCCGTGCAGCACGGACAGCGCCTTCGCCACGACCATCTCGACACCGAGATCCTTCAGCAAAATCGCCGTCATGATGCTTGCCTGAATATCGTCTCCGATCGCAACGATGACGCAATCGAAGTTGCGGATTCCGATCGAACGCAGCGTCTCTTCGTCCGTCGAGTCCGCGACGATCGCGTGGGTCAGCACCTCAGACATTTCGCTGACAGCCTCTTCGTCCCTGTCGACGCCGAGCACCTCAAATCCGTTGTTGGTCAGCTCCCGGGCGAGACTGGAGCCGAATCTCCCCAGACCGATCACTCCAAATTGTTTCATTTTCATTATAAAAACTACTCCTATCCGATAATAATTTTACCTTCCGGATGTCTATATAATTCTCTCTCCGTTTTAGGCTGCAATGCATAAGCAAGCGTGATCGGTCCGAACAGCGGCCGCAAGCTCAATCGTTAAGGAATACAGCAACACTTTGCGGGTCAGCTGCACGATCCCTTCCATCGAAACCTGATTCATCGCTTCCTGCAGAATCAGCCGTTCCCTTAGCGAGATCCGCATAATGACGACTTGGCCGAATACGGAAAAATAAGTTCCCGTGTCCACGACAACCAGCCCGGTTACGCATGTTCGTAGTTTGCAGGAACAACAAAAAAAGACATTGGAATCCCAATGCCGTTTGTCCGGTGTGGTTTCCAAACTGAAGCCTACGAGGTTAGCTGACGGATTCGGGTTGTAAGGCACCCTATTCGCTTGCCGCTGCTGGGAACGGTGCTGCGAAATTCACCCCATGAGCAAAACTTGCGGTTTTCTCGGACACCGCAAAGCTGCTTCTACTTGAATGGTTCCCCCGTTTTCATTAAGAAATTCGGCTTGATATGAGAGTCCGCTGCGATGCGCGCACCTTAAACGGCTCGTATTGTAGAGTTTCTTATTCCGCTTTTCAGATTAGAGCCCGGTCTTCGCATAATGGTGCGCTGGCAGTAGCGGCTCTGAAGCAGAAGCGAATAACACTTGACGAACTCGATTATAATCCCGCCGCACCCGCTTGCACAAAGCCGGCATTCGCTTAAAAACATGGAGGAATCGGCGGCTTCCCGCCGAATAACAAGCGTGCCTGCCACTTTTCATTGTCCCTACCTCCGTTGCTTCCGTTTAAGTGGCATTTCGAAAAAAAGTATGTTACGTTAGAAAAAAAGTTCGGGAGGGATCCATGAAACGCCCGTTTTCATCCATGCTGGGAACTTTTGCTGTTATCGGCATCCTCTTATTCGTCATCACCAACTGGTGGTCTTTTTTTACGGGAAACAAAGAGCCCGACATCCTAACCGAGACGATGCCGACCGTATCCAAGCAAGCGGCAGCGGACGCCGCAAAGGCGCATATCGCAGAGTTGACCGGTTATCCGGCTTCCAGCACGTTCGTCGTCTATCAGTCCGACAAGCTGCTGAGCGGCTATATCCAGAAGGAGAAGCGGGTCGCGGATTACAAAGCCCGGTTTCAGGAACGAGCTCCGATCGATTATTATCGCGTCGATCTGACGGACGGGCGCGGAGCCGAATATGTCGTCGATGTACATATGACAAGCGGCGCCGTCATCGGGTGGAGGAAGAGCAGCCGGGAGAACGCCCCGTCGGTCGAAGTAGGCCGCCGGATTGCCGAAGAGGTGCTGCGGAAGGACGGACTCTCCCTCTCTGACTACAGCTCGCTCCGGCCGAACGCCGCTACGCCCCACAGGTTCGTATTCGAGCATCGCGCAGGTACGATCGGCGGCGCCAAGCTGCTGAAGGTAGTGGAGGTCCGGGGCGGGCAGGCAACCGCCTATTATAACGAGTTCCGAATTCCGCAAAGCCATCTCGACTGGGTCAAACGGCAGGACCAGGCGGCCTCGGCGATGACGCAGTGGAATTTGATCCTGTCATCGGTCATGGGGCTGGCCGCCATCGCCATTGCGATCGCTTACCGGAAACAGATCTCGTTCGTCCGAGGGATCGGCTTAACGGCCACCTTTCTGGTGTTGTACTGGATCAACAATATCAATATGATTCCCGCCTTCAAAACACTTGAAGCCGAAGGCATGGACCCCTTCTTCTCAACCGAAGCCGCCGTCGTCACCATGATTCTGATGACGGTCGTCGTTACGATCATGGCGATCATCTGTTACTTCTCGTTCGCCGCCGGCGATCCGCTGTGGCGGGAACAAGGAAGACGGCTGTGGCCGCGATGGAGAGAGCCGGGCTTCGGGGCTCATACGCTGTCCAGCATGAAACGGGGCTACCTGCTCGCCTTCGGTTTGCTAGGAGTGCAGTCGCTGCTGTTTTTCACCGCTGAACACCGGTTCGATATGTGGGCGGTGAACGACCCGTCCGGATCGCCGCTTAACATGCTGCTTCCGGGGATCTTTCCGCTTATGGCCTGGACGGCGGCGATTTCCGAGGAAGCGATTTACCGTTTTTTCGGCATCGCCCTGTTTAAGAAACTGCTTCGCAATACGTTTCTGGCCGTCGTTATACCAAGCGTCATCTGGGCGTTCAGCCATACGCAGTATCCGATCTACCCGGTGTACACCCGGTTCGTGGAAGTGACGATTCTCGGCATCTTGTTCGGCTACGCATTCCTGAAGTACGGGTTTGCGACGGCGTTGTTCGCCCACGCCATCGTGGACAGCATCCTGATGAGCTTTTCGCTGATGGGCATGGGAGGAGCCGGGTATGTCGGTCTCGGCGCGTTTTATATCGCGCTGCCTGCCCTCGTCGCCATCGTGATCAAGTGGCTGCACGGCAAAACGGTCGCACGGCGTCCCGGGCCGCGAGCGGACGATCCGCCGCCGGATTCCGGAGGCGGCTTCCGGACGTCGAAACCGGACCTCGTCTAGACTGCTGCCCTAGGAACAAAAAACCAACCTTCGAGAAGCTGCACTGCAGCGGCATTCGGAGGTTGGTTTGTTTTGCAGAAGTAAGAATGTTAATAGAGCTATTGCTGTTCAGCCGTGCGCATTAAGCGTCCGAATCGGCGGTCTCCCCAGGTCCGTGCAGGGCGGCGAGGATGTCGCGCGCCAGCTTGTCGCCGATGCCGAGCGGGCGAAAATCGTCGACAGCCGCTTCTTTAATCTTCTTAAGTGAGCCGAAATGTTTCAGCAGCGCCTTGCGCCGCTTCTCCCCGATCCCGGGAATCGAATCCAGCTGGGAGGCGACCATCGACTTGGCCCGGGTCTCCCGGTGGAACGTGATCGCAAACCGGTGCACTTCCTCCTGGATGCGCTGGAGCAAGTAAAACTCCTGGCTGTCGCGCCGAATCGGCACGATGTCCGGCGGATCGCCCATCATCAGCTGCGCAGTCTTATGCTTCGCATCCTTGACGAGACCGCACACCGGAATGTACAAGCCCAGCTCATTCTCCAGCACGTCTATAGCCGCCGATATTTGTCCTTTGCCTCCGTCGACAACGACCAGATCCGGCATCGGCAGCTGCTCTTTCAGCACCCGCTCGTACCGGCGGCGGATTACTTCGCGCATCGTCTCGTAGTCGTCCGGTCCTTGCACGGTCCGAATTTTATACTTGCGGTATTCTTTGCGGTCCGGCTTGCCGTCCACGAACACGACCATCGCCGATACCGGGTCGGTCCCTTGAATGTTCGAGTTGTCGAACGCCTCGATCCGGCGGATCGTTCCGGTCCCGATCCATTCGCCCAGACTCTCTACCGCTTTGACCGTCCGCTCCTCGTCGCGTTCGATCAGCCGGAACTTCTCCTCCAGCGCGACACGGGCGTTGTCGGCGGCCATTCCGAGCAGCTTCTTTTTCTGTCCGCGCTGCGGCTGATGCACTTTGACCCGCAGCCACGACTCCAGCAATTCGGCCACTTCGCGCTCGCTGTGCTGCTCGCTCGTATCGGATGAGGCCGATGCTGGTTCTGCTTCGTGTTCTTCCTTCTCCTCCGCCGAGGGCAAAAAGATTTCTTTCGGCAGCGCCGGGTTGTCGCTGTAATACTGCGTCACGAACGAAATGAAATCCTCGTACGCATCGCCGTAATACGGGAACAGCGTCACATGCCGCTCGATCATTTTGCCTTGGCGCATATACAGGATTTGGACGCACATCCACCCTTTGTCAACGGCGTAACCGAACACGTCGCGATCGACCGCATCGGTCATCGTGATCGTCTGCTTCTCCATAACCGCATCGATGCTGACGATCTGATCGCGCAGCTCCTTGGCCCGCTCGAAGTTCAAATCCTCGGCGGCCTGGTGCATTTTCCGGGTCAGCTCTTCCTTAATCGCAACATGGCCGCCGTTCAGAAACTTGCTGATCTCTTGCACCATCCGCTCGTACTCGCCGGCCGGCACCTCATATTCACAAGGAGCGATGCATTGTCCCAAATGGTAGTACAGGCATACCCGGTCCGGGATCGTCTTGCATTTGCGGAGCGGGTACAGACGGTCCAGCAGCTTCTTCGTCTGCTGCGCCGCGAACGCATTCGGATAAGGGCCGAAATATTTCGCTTTGTCCTTATACACTTTGCGGGTCACTTCGAGCCGCGGATGCGCTTCTTGCGTAATTTTGATATAGGGAAACGTCTTGTCGTCCTTCAGCAAAACGTTATATCTTGGATGGTATTGCTTGATCAGATTGCATTCCAGAATGAGCGCTTCCATATTGCTCGCCGTGACGATATATTCGAAGTCGCTTATTTCCGTAACAAGACGCTGCGTCTTGCCGTCATGACTGCCCGAGAAATACGAACGGACGCGGTTTTTGAGCACTTTCGCTTTACCGACGTAAATGATCGTGCCTTCCGCGTTTTTCATCAAATAACAGCCCGGCTTGTCCGGCAGCAGCGCCAGCTTGCTTTTGATCGAATCCGATAGGTGATCGCGCCTTCCCCCGGCACGCTGTTCGGACATGCTTCGTTCCTCCTTGAAATCAGCTTCCCTCATGCCTCCATGGCCCGGAACCAAAAAAAGTCCCGTTTCGCATACGCGAAAAAGAACTCTTCTGCCGTTCCCTATAAATATCATACGACGGTCGGGCCGTTTGCACAACCCGCCGCCGCATATTGGATCTGGGGCAACTTACAGGTGACGTCCAACGACGCTTTTCAGAGCGTCTTTAGGCTGGAAGCCGACCACTTTATCGACAGGCTGGCCGTCTTTGAATACGATCAGAGTTGGAATGCTCATTACGCCGAAACGGGAAGCGGACTCCGGATTGTCATCCACGTTCACTTTGGCAATTTTAACTTGCTCGCCCATTTCTTTATCCAAGTCTTCAAGCACAGGCGCGATCATCTTGCAAGGTCCGCACCATGGAGCCCAGAAGTCGACAAGAACCGTGCCTCCTCCTTCGACTTCGCTTTTGAACGATTGGTCGGATACGTTTACGATAGCCACAGGATTTCCTCCTTATACTAACAAAAAGTGTGTACCTATACATTTTAATGATTTTCCTACGACATGTAAAGTATACCACAACTCGTACCAATTTCATAACTGAAAACATGTTCCGTCCACTTTTGGCGTATACTAGGGGCGACGCCGCTCCGGCCAGCCCGGGCATTCCGGGTGCAGGGCCCGGATCTTTGGACCAAGCGGTCTTCTCTAATTGTTTCGCCGCTCTGCCTAACCTATGCATGGACAAGCTGCCGCAGCGAAAGAACGGCTGAATTTTGTTGAAGAATTGTCACTTCTTCCGCTTTACAAGCCGCCGAACGTTTCGTTATACTAGACATAGCCAATTTTGCTATGGGAACGATTTACTCGGGAGGAATCCAATTATGACTGACCCAAGAGTGCATGCCAACGAGGAGCCGAGAAACGACTTTCTCGATGTTGCCATCGGATTCGGCGTCACATTCGGCGCTTTCTTTCTGATCGCGATCGTGGCCACCATCATTACGCTGTTCTAATTTGCGGATCACACAAGCGCGTCCGCGCAACCAAAGAAAAGCCCGCTCCTTCTGCTTCGGAGCCGGGCTTTTTTCGATCTGCTTTATTGTTAAGCGAAGGCTTTACGCCCCCGCTTTTCCTCGCTTATTCGTACCGTTCACGACAACCACCTCGACAAAAGGGGTAATCCGGTCCATAATCCGCTGCCCTTTGTACTCCTCGTCCCCGTCCTTGCTCGTAAAGCTGAAATGTTTCTCCAACTCGTCCGGCTCATGGTTGGACGTGAAAAAGGTCGGCTTCCGGTTCATCCGGTAGTTCAGAATCGTCCCCATCACGTGATCGCGCGCCCACGGATTCAGATTCTCCGCCCCGATATCGTCGAAGACGAGCAGATCGGTCTCCTTCAGCAGCTCAACCGTCTCTTTCAGCCGCTGCGGCTCAGTGATCATCGACTTCAAATCCTCGACGAAATCCGGCATATACACAATCACACCGGAATGGCCCTTCTTGGCGAGCTGATTCAGCATGTAGCACATCAAAAACGTTTTGCCCGTTCCGAAAGGGCCGACCAGATACAGCCCTTCCTTTTGCAGCCCTTCCTCGTTCGTCTTGTGGATGTAATCGACGATACGCTCGACAGCCAGCACCCGCTCCGGATCGATATCGACGATCTCCGCGGTCGAGTATCCTTGCTGGAGCGCGCGGTCGTCGATGTAAAAGCTGCGAATCCGGTTGCGGACGGCGTCCTGCGACTGTTTGGCGATCAGCTTTTTGCATGCTACCTTCTGATCATGAATATAGGTTTGCTCATTGATCGTCTCGACGGTCAGCTTCGTGTAGTACCCTTCGAAGTCGTTCGGGCACCGGTCGAGTCCGGGACAGTTCGTGCATTGCTTGTATTCCTTCACATACTGGTAGATCCGGTTCATATTGATTTTGAGCGTACGGTCGTCGATTTCCGGATATTTGGCGCGAAGCTTCGCCACGAGCGGATCACTGAGCAGCAGCTTCGTTTTTTCTTCCGCTTTTCTGGCGAACGACATATTCCGGAAGTCGCCTAATATGTCCGATAAAGGTTCCATGCGGCCGATCCGCCTCCTCTCCTGAAAAGTCAGACTGCTGCGCCGGTTACGTAATTTTGCCGTCGAGCTTCATTGCTTTTTTGCGAATTTCCGCAAGCTTTTCGTCGCTGACCGGCTTTTGCGCCGGGATGTCGGTAATGATCGCGATTTTCGGCTTCTGCTGGTGCCCTCTCCGCCCTTTCCCGGGAAACGGGGCGAGCGAGCCGCCGTCGGCCTTGGACGACCGCTTGGTGCGCTTGATCGTTTGCTCGCGTATGTAAGCTACCGCTTGCTCGTAAGTACTGACCCCTTTGGCCATCATATTGGAGGCGACGGAGTCGATATAACTTTTTGTCCAAGACGATTCCTTGTATACGTGCAGATGATGAATCATCACGTTGATCACTTCGTCCGGCATTTTGTAGATCACATCGATCTTCTCAAAAATGTCGGATACGGGCTTCGGCACGGCGCCTTTCTGGAAAAACCGCTCTAGCACTCTCGTGTGCGGCTCGTTGCGCATAATCAGGTTGTACTGATGCTGGTTGCACTGTCCGACGAACAGCGGCGGCACTTCCAAATAATATTGCATCTCCACCGGCTTCTCCTCGAGTGCGCTGACTGATTCGGGCTTCGCTACGCCGGCTATTTTGTGGAACAGCCGCTCCCGCTCCTGCTCGCGTTCCTTGTCCTGACGGAAATACAAATTCGCTTTGTACTGCAGCATATCGTTCTGCAGCTCGCCGTCCTCGGTAAACATCCCGTCCTCGTCCAGCAGCCTGCACGTTTCTCGAAGCGACAAGTCGTACTTGCGGGCGACTTTGTTAATCTCGAACATCTGATCCGGTTTGTTGCGCAGATTTTCTACGAACGGGCGGTTCCTGGACGTACCGCGCGGGAAACGCTGAAGAATCTCGCTGTAATGGAACGCCTTCGTCGTAACGTCAAGCTTGCGCTCGGTCTCCCGCGACGGGGCCGCCTCCTGCAGCGCCTGCTCGAGCTCGTAATCAATCGCCTGGGTGTTGAGCCGGAACAAATCGTAGAACGGAACCGACAAATCCTCCGATACCAGCTCCGGATGCTGAAGCTCCTCGGGCTCCGGCGAATAATACTGCTCGCGCAGCGACAATACGGCGTATTTGCCGACCTTATCGTGCAGCAGCATAACCAGATGCTGATTTTTGAAAAATTCCTGCGGCGTCAGCGGCTGTACGAGCACGTATTCGTACATGTAATCGTCCGTGGAAGGGGAATACTTCCGGTTCGTCTGCAGCAGCCCGATCGCCTCCAGCTTCGAGGTCAGCTCGGCCAACAGCTTCCGTCCCCGCTCCCCCGGCTCTAGATCGAGCGCCAAAAACAGCTTCCGCTGCTGCTCCAGCTCCGAGTATCCCGTCTTATCTCCGGGCACTTGCTGATACATCGTCTGGAAGACGCTGATCGCAAATGCTCCGATCATAGGCTGATAAATGCCGGACAGCATCCGGTAATCCAGCCCGCTAAGCGAAAAATCCCGGTATACGCAAAACCGGTGATTTTCCGTAAAATGAAGCATGTTCGTAATACGCATCAATGTATCTCCAATCTCGTTCGGGCGGCAAAGCCAATCGGTCTATCAAATCCGTTTCTCTATTCTATCACAAAAACCGACAAGCAGGGAGTTTTATAAGAGGTAACATTAGGTTGGTTTCGGAGTTCCGTTGATAGAGAAGCGGCCCTCGGTCCGCATCAGGAAAAACCGTCCGATAAAGACGCCCGACGGTCCTTTGACGTGCAAACCCATAGTTTGTATGTTGGAAGGGAGTGGGTACCTTCGCTCCAGCCGCTCGTCGATGAGGTTGTGCGGCCCCCCCTCTGAATGAAGTCCGCAAACCCGTTTCTTGTGAACCGATCGCGTTGGGCTTCTCTGAGACGACATGCGTACAGGCTAACTAATCACATAAGGGTCTTTTGTACCTCCGATTTTTGGTACCTCGAGAAGAAATAAACAAATAGAGGCGGTTTGTACCCCTTATTTCCACCACCTGAAGGGGTCTGTGCCGTTTTCACCGATATTAGCAGCTTCAAACCGCTCGTATTCCGCGTCCAATCCAGTTTTCGGACAAAATAAAGGGTGCAAACCGCTCTTATCCGCCCCCTTCTCTAGCTAGTAGCAGGGCAGAGTACCGAACAGCCACGATAAGCAATTTGCGACATTAGCCGACTCGACAAGTGACAAGTCTTCTAACTTCAACCCTGATCTCTTTTCGCTTTAACACTGTGAAGAACTTTAACATTCTGCATGTATCGAAAAAAAACCTTGCCCGAATCAGGCAAGGTTGTACAATCGCCGCCGTTTTACACTTCCGGCTGCTGCTCCGCCGGCTCTTTGGGGAGGGCGGCGTAAGGGGTTGTGCCGATCCCGGCTTCCGGCTCAGCCGGCCGCCCGGTAGCGGCTTTCTCCCGCGGACGCTGCAGCCCCCGAATCCATTTGCCGATCACATCGTTCATTTCGGAGGCCGCTTTTGTCGGAATTTGATGCTTCTCGTTTTCCAGGATGTGCAGATCGTAATGAGGCAGCATGCTTTGAATCTTTTTGCGGTAAAGAGTAAAGCCTCCGTCCTTGTTCCCGTACAACAGCAGCACCGGCGCCCGCAATCCGGCCAATCGCTTCGTACAGCTGTAGGTCAGGCTGAACCGGTAATATTGGTGAATATTCGCCGGATTCCCCCGCCGGGCGTCGCGCAGCAAATTGTGGAACGTTTGTCTCCCGTCGGCGTTTCCCCATGTAATGCCCCACATCAGCACCCGGATCAGCGGCTTCCATCTGGACATGCCTACCGCTACGCGAATCCGGTTGCGCAGCACAAAGTCGCTCACTTCCGACATCGCGCTGACCAGAATGCCCCCGGTGAACCGGTCCGGGTTAGTCAACAACGCTTCGAGCGCAATCGAGCCTCCGGTCGAGTATCCGCAGACGAAAGCTTCCGGTAGCTTCAAATGATCGAGCAGCCGCAGCATATCTTCCACGATCAGCTCGTAGGTGACCGGCGCCTCGGACGCCCCGCTCCGCCCGTGTCCGCGAATGTCGAACGTGATCACCGTAAATTGCCCGGCCAGCTGCACCTGCTGGTAGCGGAAGTTCGCGCTGGTGAGCAGCGGCGGGTGTATGAAAATAATCGGAAGCCCGTCTCCCCGTTTCTCATAGTACAAGTCGGTTCCGTTTATATTGGCTGTTGGCATCGTGCTTACCTCCCGGAAAAAATAACCGTTCTACCTGGATAAGTTGAATGAAATGAACGCAATTTCATTCGTTCAACTTACTTGGTTACGTTTCCCGGGACAGCCGAAATTTATAATCGGACCTCGTCCGCCGGCCAGCCGTTCGTATCGGTACGGTACATGATACGTCCCGGGCCGCCGAGCCGGGCGTACAGACGCTCGGCATACTCGTAGCCTTGCCAGCGTTTCCCCGTCACGATAAGCTTCACCGGCCATAACAACGCCGCCAGCTGCGGCAGATCAGCGATGCGAAGCGCATTAATGACCTCGAACCCTTCCCCGAGGCGAGCGGGATCGTCGTCGGCTTGCAGAAACGAGGACGGCATATCCTCCAGCACCAGCGTGCCGACCTCTCCGTCGAGCAAAGCCGCGAGCAGAGCGACGACCGCCATCTCTCCTTTGCCGGCAAGCAATACCCGGGCCGGGTCAACCTCCGGTCTCGCCCGGATCACTTCTAAACCGCGCAGTGTGTCCCATACCCGCATCGAGGTGACCGTATGACCGATCAGAGCCGAGGAACGCCGGACATGCCAATTCAATTCCGGCCCCCAGGTCGAATCGCCCGTCCCGCGCGGATCGATACGCGCCTTGATCCATCCGGCGCCCAACTGCTTCAGGATGTCGAACGGTTCGTCTTCCTTCCGATGAACCGACCGTCTCAGGGCAACCGCGGCCGGACGCGGCGAACCGCCGTCGATTCCGCGAAGCTCCCCCTCCAGTCTCCAATACGAATCGGACGAGAACGAAAATTTGCGCGAGCAGTTGCCGTCCATCAAGTCGTACTCGTGCTCGCGTTCGGCCGCAAGCGGAATCGGCTCCTGCGGGAAGGCGGCGAAGCTTTCCTTGCGCAGCGCGGCTATGACGCGTGTCCGCTCTGTGGCGAGCTGCTCCATCGTCTCGATATCCGCGGGCACGGGGAGCCGGACGAACCCGCCTTCCACTGTCGTCGAACGGTCGTCCGCCGGCGGCTTGCCCCCGAATACGAGCAACTGCTCGACCGGAAGCTTCACGCCGTCGAAATCGGTTGCTTGCTCAGGTGTGACCGGGCGTCCCGCCAGATGGGTCAAAAACCAGCTGAACACGTGCTTGCGCGACTCCGGCGTATACATATGGGGCGCTTGAAATTCGAACAGGCCGAGCCGTCCCTCCGCTCCGATGTTCCGGTACAACGCCTGGAGCTTGTCATGTACGTAACGAACGGAATCGATGCGGAATACCCGGTCCCGGGCGGGAGCGACGATCAGCACGGGCCGCGGCGCGGCGAGCGCATAAGCTTCGGTCAGCGACCAGCCGTCCGGGTTGTTCGGGAAGTTGCAGTCGCAATGGTAGTCGAGCGTCCGGTCGCGGATATGGGAAGTGAGATGGCCTGTCCCCGACGACGAAGCCATCGCCTTGATCCGGTCGTCGGCACACATCGCCCACCAGCTGATCGATCCGCCTCCGGAATGTCCGGTGATGCCCAGGCGGGCGGCGTCCACCTCTGTAAGTTCGCTTAATACGTCAAGCCCGCGGATCGCGTTCCACACTTCCGCAGCCGACGGCGAATACCCCCGGCTCACCCAATCGAACATGCCGCGCGAATACGTGCCGTGATGGATGCCTTGCACTTCTCCATGCTGGATCGTATCTACGACCAGCGTCACGAAGCCTTCCTGGGCGAAGCGGCGGGAGTGCTCTTGATACTGGATTTTTTGCGTCGCGCTATGGCCGCACACATATAAGATGCCGGGAGCGGGCTCCTTCAGCCCGGCAGGCACATACAGATTGGCCGCGACGTACAGGCCGGGCAAGCTTTGGTAATGCAGCTTGTTGATCCGGTGCGTCCCGCAGTCGACAGACCCGGTCACGGTGACACGCAGCGGCGTCCGTTCCTCGGCCAGGTAACCATCGATGCCGAGCATTTCGTGAAAGCGCTTTTGTCTTTGCCGCCGCCACACCTCGAATTCATCCGCCGATCCGAAGGACGGCAGCGCTCTTTCGTCCGCCTTCCACGCCATTTGGTGCAGGTACTCTTTGATATGCATGTTCGCTTCTCTCCTTTTCGGCTGCCCGTAGTGCCGTTTTGGCAACCCGTATTCATTCCTATTTCTGCCGCTTTATTTTTTTGCCTGCTTCGCCTGCTCGATTTTACGGTCCGCGCTCTCCGCCGCTTGGCGAAGCGCCGTATTCATATCCGTTCCACCCGTAACAACGCTTGTTAATGCCGCATTTAATTCGGTGTTGGCAATGCTCACATATTCCGAGAAAAACGTCGGGGTGACGTACCGGTTCGGCTCGGCAAACACTTTCAAATTTTTCGCTCGGATAAACGCCGGCGCCTCCTGACCGAACGCCGCCCGGATCGAGTCGTTGTTCAACGAAGCGAACCCGCCGCGTCTGGACTTGGCCAGTTGGACTTCCTCGGATGTCATGTAGGCGATTACGTCAAAGGCGTCTTCCTTGTGAGGGCTTGTAGCCGACAATGCGTAAATATTCGGGTATGTCTGCACGCCTCCCGGCGCGTCGCTCATCGAAGGGAACCGGGTAAAATCGAAGTTCACGTCTTCTAGGCCGAAGGCCAAGGTAATGTCGTTGCTGACGATCGGCGAGTACATCGCGGCCGTTTTGTCTTTACGGAACAGATTAAGCGCCCCGGAAGTTCCGAGCTGCTGGGCGTCCTTTTCGTTCCCGGGTATCCGGTACAGGTCGGCGATCCGGTTCAGGAAACGGGACCACCCCGGATCTTGAAAGCTCGCTTTGCCGGTGGCGGCGTCGATATGGTTCAGCCCGTACGGATTGCGGATCAGGTAATTGACCGGAGGCAGCGCAGCGCCGTGATATTTTACGCCTCCGTCCGTCCGGCTCAGCTTTTTCGCCAGATCTTCAAATTGCTCCCACGTCATGGAATCGCTCGGATAGGACACTCCGAACTTGTCGAACAAATCTTTGTTGTAGATCAGCCACGTGCCTCCGGCATCAACGGGCAATCCGTACAGCTTGCCTCCTCCCAGCTGCTTGACCAGGTTCAGCGAGGAAGCGTCCAGCCGGTTTACGTCGTATTTCGTTTGGGCGATATAGCCGGAGATGTCGGTATGCAGGGAATTGGCGACGAATGCGGATTGGAAGGTGGCTTGGGAAGTAATGACGATATCCATCCGATCTTTGTTGACCAGCACCTGGTCGAGAGGGCGGGTAGCGTTGCTGTAGTAATGAATGCTCTCGATATGCGGAAACTTTTGTTGAATGAGCCGGCCGTACATGTCTGTAAACTCTTCTGCGGTCGGACTGCCGGAGTAAATATTTTGAATGTAGAGCTCGATCGGCTGCTTCGGCTTGCTTTCAGGGCCGCCGTCCCCTTTTGACTGCGAATCGCCCGGCTCCGCGCCGGTTCCCGTCTGAGCACCGCAGGCGGCCGCCCCGAGCATCATCACGGACAAAGCGGCCAGACACCATCGTCGTTTCATAGAATTACCTCCTCTTTTCATATATTTCACTCGGTTGAAATTACGATTTCATTATATCCCCCGCATTTTCCGCCTGTCAATTCCATTTTGGGGCCGCTTACATGGCTGGGGCATTTCATCCATCGTTTAGGAAGGCTCATCGTCCTTAAAACAACAAAAAATGCCGAATCGCTCGGCATTCCTCGTACTTGTCTGTATATTCCGTTACAGAAGGCGATTCAACTTGGGGGGCAAGGAGCGGTCGAGTCTCTGACGATTATCTCGTAATCGAGCGTTACTTGGGAAGCCGTCTGGGTAGCAGCGGAGATCCGTTCGACGAGCAGCCCGGCCAGCGCTTCGCCCGCCCGGTCCATGGGCATGCGCATCGACGTCAGTTGAGGAATGCCGAGCGTCGCGTTCAAATCGTCGAAACCCGCCACCGACATGTCGCCGGGGACGGCGATCCGTTTATCCTTCAAGGCATGCAGGATACCGAGGGCAAAATTGTCGTTGACCCCGATCCATCCGGTCGGCATGTCCGTCTGGTCCCACGCTTGATGCAGCCGTTCGTACGCGATCCGCACTTCGTCCCCGGCCCGATGGGAGACCGGATTGTCTTCGGCGATAACCCGGGGAGACAGCCCCGCGCCGCGCATCGCTTCCATGTACCCTTTCAACCGGCCTTGGGGCGTGCCGCCGATATCCCGATAGGTCATAAATGCGATGTTCCGGTGCCCGAGGTCAATGAAATGATTCGTCAAATCGTAACCCGCCCGGACATGGTTAAACGCAACGCAATCGGCATCGCGCTCGACGAAGCTCCGCTCCAGCGTATTCACCGCCAAGCCGTTCTCGGCAAAGTCAGTCAAATATTTCGTCAGCGTCGCCGGCGCCGCGGCGGAAATAAACGTAGCGCCGGACACCCGCTGCTGCTTGAGCAGTTCGACCGCATTGGCCAGTTCTTCCTCGCTCCGGTTCAAATAAAACAGGATCGTGCTGTAGTGAAGCCCGAGCGCCGTTCTTTGAAAGCTCTCCACGAGCGGGGCGTAGATGCCCCGGGTCATGTCGGCGAGCAGCAGACCGAGCACCGCATTTTTACCGGTATTAAAACCGCTTGCAAAAATGTCTTTCCGGTAGCCGAGCTGTTCCGCAGTCTGCCTCACCTTCTCGATCGTTTTCGGCGAAACTCCGGGCGCCCCGGCCAAAGCTTTCGAAATCGTCGTACGATCCACGCCCAAATAATCGGCGATATCTTTCATCGTTATATTTTTTTTCATGCCGCTTATCCTCTCCATGCCTGTCCCGGCCGATCTCCGAGTCGAGCCTTCGCTTGTCATTAACGAGAAAAAAAGCCTCTCCCGACGGAGAAGCCCGATCAAAACATTTTATATCCCCGCAGCCGCAAAAATTGGATCGTCTTGCCGCTCAAAATCGCGCCGAGCAGCCCGCAAATAAACAACAAATATTCGCCCCTTAATTCGGCCAGATGCGAAAGCAGCGAACCGGAGTGCCACGCCCAATAAACGAGCATGCCGATGACCGCCAGCGTGTACAGGTAGATGGGGAAATGCGTAGTTTTCAGCAGCATGTTAAAGATGAAGCCGATACCGTACATAAGCACGAACACAAGCACCATAGCGATAACGAGCTGAATGATATCGATCATGCGAAGTACCTCCCGGGCTTGATTCCCGTTTTTCACGTCAATTGTAGTTGAAATGGGCGGCGAAGTAAAGGCTTAACCGCCAACTGTGCGAAATCCGTCACGGGAACCGGCTGTTGACAGACCGCTCTGTTCAGCCGGTCCTGAACGGTTTGTGTCAACTCTGTGAAGCGTTTGCCCTTTGGGCTCCGTTTCGCTACAATTATGGCGTAAACCGATAATCCGAACGGATTGACGAAAGGAGCTGCACCTATGAGCGAAGCGGTACAAACGCTGGAAGGCTGGTATGCGCTGCACGATTTCCGCGCGATCGACTGGAACGCCTGGAAACGGATATCCCCCGAAGAACGCGCCAAGGCGGAGGACGAGCTGTATACGCTGCTTGCCGAGTGGAACGAAGTCGAACAGCAGAAGACAGGCAGCACGGCATTTTATACGATAGTAGGTCAAAAAGCGGACATCGTCTTCATGCATCTGCGTGAAACGTTCGACGAATTAAACGAGCTTGAGACGGCGTTCAACAAGACGACTTTCGCCCAATATACGATTCCCGTTTATTCGTACGTCTCCGTCGTT
Source organism: Paenibacillus oceani (assembly GCF_014705615.1). Lineage (GTDB taxonomy): Bacteria > Bacillota > Bacilli > Paenibacillales > NBRC-103111 > Paenibacillus_AB > Paenibacillus_AB oceani. The sequence goes on along the minus strand of NZ_JACXJA010000019.1, from coordinate 50,112 downwards.
GAGCTTAGCAGCTATATGGCGAAGCCGGGCACCGATCCGATGCAGGACCCGGAAATTATGGCTCGTCTGAAGCCGATTTTGCCGAAAGCGAAACATATTTGCTTCTATCCGATGAACAAGCGCCGCTCCGGCGACGACAACTGGTATATGCTCAGCATGGAAGAACGCCGCGGCTTTATGCGCAGCCATGGCATGATCGGCCGCAGCTATGCGGGACGGGTCAAGCAGATCATCACCGGCTCCGTAGGTCTGGACGACTGGGAGTGGGGCGTTACGCTGTTCTCCGACGATCCGCTTACGTTCAAAAAGCTCGTATACGAGATGCGCTTTGACGAAGCAAGCGCCCGTTTCGGCGAATTCGGCGCTTTTTACGTCGGCAACCTTCTCGATTCGGACAAATGCCGCAGCTTGCTCCGCGTATAAGTGAAACGTGGTTTGAACCGGTTCAAACCGGATTTATGAAAAGCACCGTCAGGGGAAGTCACCTGTAAGGGATTCCGGACAACCTGTCTGAGCAGAAGAAGGCAACTTTTCACTTGGAACGGCCAGATAACACTTCTTCACATTTAATCGACAGTCTCATCAGAAGATATTAGTGGGCGGGTTGTGTTCGCCTTCGCCATAACATATGCACACGGGAACGCACAAACACGCCGGCTCTGACAAAGACGAGTCTTTGGTTCCTTCTACGGAGCCCCCTGCTCTGCTGTTGTATTTCGTTCAAAAAAAGCCCGAGTCCGTTGCGGACCGGGCTTTGCTATGGAAAACCATGTTTCACTTTGCTGCAGTTTAACAAAATCGCTACGACGATTGCAGCCGGCTGTACCCTGAAGCTGCCGGAACCGCCAGCACAGAGCTGCAGTCGGGCACCTTCAGATTGCGCTTCTCCATCTCCTGGCGCAAGATATCGATGAAGTCCTGCTCAAGCTGCCACTCCACCGACTTGACGTAACAGTCGACCAGAATGTCATCCCGCAGTCTCTTCACACGACTCCCTCCCTGTAAAAGCCTTCGTGATCCAGCTCGCGAACCGCCGTTTCGGTAATCCGCTTGAACGCTTGTGCTCTATGTAAAATCTCGTCGGACATTTCGCGGAGAAAGGAATCGCATTCCCCAGTATCGGTCAGTAAATAGAGGCGGTGCTTGTTGCTGTGAAGCACGGTTTGAATCGCCAAAGCAAAGAAACGTTCGTCTCCTTGATTCACCTTCATCTCTCGTCCCCTCCCAGGATGTAAGTCCGCGGCGAGTATCAACACCGACGACACTTCCATATTTATACACTTTCTATGTTATCCGGAATCGGCCCGGGATTCAGCGCAAATTTGTTGCATTTGAATGCAAATCGGTTTGCACTCGGACGCAAGGCGGCTTGTTTCCGCTTTCCGGAATCCGTTTCACCGATCGTTATACCGGGATATTGTCGAATTTGAGCGGTTGGGTTTTCCTTTTCGTTCCAGTTTTTGACTTCCTCGCTCCGCCGTTGCATAATATTTTTAACGAGATTTATAGGAATCGGACTAAAGCACGGGAGGCTGGAAATTTGACGAAGCGGATGAAGCCCTTTCTCTTTTTCTCCTTGATTATGCTGCTCAAAAGCGGTCTCACCTGGCTGGTCATCTCCGAGGGCAGCTGGTCGTGGGCGCCGCTGCTGACCGAAATCCCGTTCGTCTGGATGCTGTTCGGTTTAATCGAGATGTTGGCGACCAAGCGGAAGCTCGCCTGGTATATGACCGTAAATGTTACGCTTACAGCCGTCTTTTTTGCCGTTATCATGTACTACAAGTATTACGGTGTCATCGTCACCTATCATGCCTTGAAAATGCTAGGCCAAGTGACGGCCGTCAAAAGCAGCGTGTTCTCGCTGATGCATCCTTACTATTTGTTTATTTTTCTCGACATCGTCGTCATCAGCATGCTGCTGATCCGCAGCAAAAAACAGAACCCGCACATGCAGCTGTTCGCGCTCGTCCATAACCGCAAAGCGGCTACGTTTTTGTTCACCGTATCGCTGGCAATCTGTTTATTCAATATTATGCCGAACCGGGCAAGCATGAGCGAATTCAAACAAGCCGAAGAAATGGGAATTCTCGGCTACGAAGCTTACACGCTGCTCACGAAACAAGAGCGGCAGGCCGCCTCGGGCCCCCCTGTCGTACAAGCCGATATCGACGCCCTCAAGCGGACTCTCGTCCCGGAGGCGCCGGAATATGCCGGAGCCGCTTCGCAACGGAACGTCATCGTGATCCAGCTCGAGTCGTTCCAGAACTTTCTGATCGGACTGCAGGTCGGCGGCACGGAGGTTACGCCTGTCCTGAACGGGCTGGCCCGGGAGCATCTCTATTTCTCCAACTTTTATCAGCAGGTAGGTCCCGGCAATACGTCCGACGCCGAATTTGTCGTGAATACGTCCCTTTACATCCCGCCTCAGGAGGCTGCGACACAGCGGTATGCCGGCAAAGAGCTGCCCAGCTTGCCGAAGCTGATGAAGCAGCATGGGTACAGCTCGCTGACGTTCCATACGAACGACGCCAGCTTTTGGAACCGGCGCGAACTATACCGCTCTCTCGGGTTTGACCGTTATTACGACAGAGCCTTTTTCGGCGAAGACGATCCGGTTTTCTTCGGTTCCTCCGACGATGTGCTGTATGACAAAACAGCCCGGGAGCTGGCACGGGTTCAGGAAGAGGAGGACAAGCCGTTTTACGCCCAAGTTATCTCGATGACCGCGCATCATCCGTATACGATTCCGCCGGACAAGCGGAAGTTCCCTCTTCCCGACGTCTACAAGGACACGTTCGTGGGCAACTATATTTTGGCGCAGCATTACGCGGATGCGGCGCTCGGCCGTTTTATCGACAAGTTGCAGTCGAGCGGCCTCTGGGAGAACAGTCTGATCGTCGTATACGGGGACCATCTCGGACTGCCGGTGTACATGCTGACGCGAGGGGAAAAAGAGCTGATGAACGGCCTGCTCGGACGCGAATATACGTATCCGGATATGCTGAACATCCCGCTCGTCGTCGCCGCTCCGGGAATCACCCAGCCGGCTGTGCTCGATAAGCTCGGGGGACAAGTCGACCTGCTGCCAACGATCGCGAGCTTGACGGGTATTCCTCTGCAGGACCAGATTTACTTCGGCCAGGATCTGCTGAATCAAACCGGCAATTTGCTGCCGCAGCGGTATTATTTGCCCTCCGGTTCGTTTATGAACGAAGAGACGATCTTTATTCCGGGAAGCGGTTATGACGACGGCAGCCTGTATCCGTTCGCGAAGATCGGCTTGCCGGACCCTTCCGCGACGGAGGACGAATACGAGCGGGCGCTGATGCTGCTCCGGCTGTCGGATCACTACGTGATGCAGCTGCCCGACCTGGACGGCGAGCCTGAATAAGAATGGGGGTTGCCGGTAAACGGCGGAAGTTAGCAGCATTTCATAGAGAAGCGAAATCGATAGAGCGCGGCACTGACAAAATACGTGCAAAAAAAGAGAGACTGTATATGAAAATATACAACCTCTCTTTTTTTTGTTAAAATAATAGCACCTCTTAGGACCACCACAATTGTTGGACTTTGGCCTTGAGTCCTTCTTTATTCAGCACAGTACGGACAGCTGCATTCTCGGACGGCGACAACATTTTGTTTTCGGTAACGCTTTCTTTTCTCGAGTTTCTAACAGTCAGTTGCAGTTGCGGGGACCAAGTTAAAGTTTGCATACTTAGGATATTCCTCCTTATTTTTATAATCCGTTACTAATCCAATAGTACCAGAAAATTATGGAAGTTCAAATACCAAATTGTAGGTGATTATATGTTTTTTTTTTTGAGGGGTCGAAAACTGCCGATTATCATCCTCGCTCTCATCGGCATTCAAATCTGGTTTGCCTACCTGACCTTCCGCTACCCGTATATAGGGATTAATTTGGCTAAAAATCCTGGCAGTGAATGGGTGGTAGAAAGTCTCGATCCGGAAAGCGTATCCCAGCATCTGGACATCCGAATCGGAGATACGATCGTTTCGGTAGACGGAGTTCCTCCCTCCGAACATCCTCCTATCAAAAAGTGGGGCTCGATTGAACAGGTCGATGAAATTATAATCGAACGGAACCATCAACAGCTCACCGTTACTACGGAAGGCGTCTCGAACTCGCTTTCCTATTCGCTGCTGCCCTTCATAGCCGAAATCGTCTGCTTTACCATAGCGCTGTTCATTAATTCCCGGATCAAATTTTCCAAATCCGCTACTCTTCTTGCTCTTGTTTTCGTCTGTATCGGGATCACTTTTATGAGTCTTGGGGCCTCCATACGCGGAGACGCGCTTGGCAAAAACTTAATCAATACGTTTCTCGTCTTATTACCGGTCGTTTTCTTGCATTTCTTAATCGAGTTTTTTAAAGAAAAAGGCGATCAGGATTTGCCGCGAGGATACTTGAAATATTTATACATATCGGTTGCCGTCAATTTTCTGTTCCGGTGCACCTTTTTTTTCGAAAGCTTCGCAGCGTTTTATATGACACGCATCACTTCCATGATCAATATTATTATGTTTATCCTTTCGATTTCGTTAAGTTTCGCCGTGCTAGCCGGGTTATATATCAAAAATTATAAGAGCAATTCCTATTTATCCACCATTATAAAAGTAGTCTGGGTTGCGCTGATCATCTCTTTCATTCCGATCGTCACTTTATCCTTTCTCCCGCTTGTGTTGTATAACGTAGAGTGGGTCAGCTCGCTGTATATGGGATGGTTTGTGCTTTTTTTCCCGCTTTCGTTCGCCTATCTATTGTTAACCAAGCAATTATACGACATCGATATCGTGCTTCGCCGGCTTTTGTTCACCGTTATTGTCGCGCTGCTGCCGAGCGGAGCTATCGTACTGGTCAACGCCTTGATTTTCCAAGACTATATCAACCTTAAATATTTTTTCTTCTCCTTTATCGTTGTCTTGGTTATATTAACTTTCGTTCTATATTCCGTCGAGAACATGTACACGCGCCTGGAGCGGGTGATGTTTCCGCGTAAACATTACTTGCAGGAAGCGCTCAAAAAAATATCGAAAGACCTGACGTCCATATCCAGCTTCCGCGATCTGAAGGATCTCTTTCTGAGCGATATCGTGAATACGCTGCAGGTGTACGGAGGCGCCATCGTGTTCCGTCATCGCGACAGTATCGAAATGATCCGCGAAGGGGACATCAATCAGGAGGAAGTCGAGAAAATAGTAGCCAGCGAACCGTCATCGGAACACCCGAACCTGATGAAATTCGAAATCAACCGGCACGAGGAATATACGAGTTACCTGATCATGACCCAGAAAAAGTCGAATACCAAGCTCGGTCTGGAGGAAGTGCAATGGCTGAGTCTTATTATCTCGTATTTGGCCGTCAGTCTGGAGAACATCTACTTGATCCGCAAGCTGACCGTGAAGCTGAACCGGCTCGCCTCCCAGCTGCCGAACGAGCAAGAGGCGTACGATTTCAACTGGTTCCGCAAACTGACCTTCGAGCTTCAGGAACAGGAGCGGGTGCGAATTGCCTCCGATCTGCACGATACGACAATGCAGGACTTGTTCTTCTTGAAGCGCAAGCTGACGGCGCTTGGGGAACGGCTGGGACTTCCGGCCGACGCCAAGGAGACGATTCACGGACTCGTCGATTATATTGAAATTATCAATGTGAACCTGCGTCAAAGCTGCTTCGATCTTAACCCTTATCTGCTGCAGGAAATCGGGCTTGTCCGGACGATCGAAAAAATTATTGAACGGGAATCGTTCAGCAGCCCGTTCCAGATCCGCTTCGACGCCTCCGGCGCGATTGCGGTCGAACGCCGCGATCTGGAAACGAAACGCCATATTTTCCGAATCGTGCAGGAATTAATCAATAACGCGAAGAAGCATTCAGAAGCTTCCTTTATCTCGCTTCGGCTCACCACGATAAGCGGACAAGTCGTTCTGCATTACCAGGATGACGGCGTCGGCTTCGACCCGGAAGAGATGACGGCGCCGGATATCGGCACGTCCGGAGTCGGGATCGAACAGCTTCGTAGCCGTGTTCTTCATCTGAACGGCCAGTTGGAGCTGGACGCTCATCAAGGGGAAGGAGTCAGTATCCGTATTTCGTTTCCGATGAAAGGGGGAAAGACTGCATGAAACGAACCGTCAGGACGGTAGTCGTAGACGATCATCCCGTTGTAGCTCGGGCGACGAAACTGATTTTGGAGCAGGTGGAAGGCATCACCGTCGTAGGAGTTGCGTCGAACGGACAACAATGTCTGGAGCTGGTTGAAGAGCATCAGCCGGAGCTGCTGTTTCTCGATTACCATATGCCGGACCAGTACGGCAGTCTGGTCGCCGAGAAAGTGAAGCGGCGCTACCCGCAGACGCACATCGTCATTTTTACCGGAATCGATGTCGCCGACTTGTACAACCACTTGCTTGAGATCGGGGTTAGCGGCATCATTTCGAAAGAGTCCGGAGAGACGACGATCCAGAACCTCGTCCGCTGCATTCTCGACAACCATACGATGATTCCGCTCCCGCTGTATCAGCAGATGCGGGTAACGAACCGGGTGCCCCGCCCCGCCGAGACGGAAACGGTCGTCTTGTCCGCCGACGAGCTGCAAATTATGTCGTTGCTGGTCAAAGGCGTTACCCATGAACAGATCGCCGATCAGATCCATGTCAGCAAACGGTCGGTAGACAATTATCTCAAAAAAATATACGACAAGTTCGGCGTCTCCACCCGCATTCAGGCGATCGAGAAATTTGTGCGGAGTCCGATGTACGCCGATCTTCCGGAGGAGCCCTAATTGATGCAGGCTGCCCTGTTGAACGAAATCGAGCAAACGATCGACCGGCTCGTACCGGTAGCGGATTTCAACGCCTTGCTGAAAGCGTTCGCCTCCGACAAGGCGGGGGAAACGTCGCGCTGGGGACAATCGACGCGGCTGGCCCACTTCATGTATGGCGGACGTTCGCCCCATATCGACCGGCTGGCGGCTTTGACGGAGCTGCTCGTGCTCGCGCTGGATATCGCCGACGATTTGCAGGACCGCGACAATATGGACAAAAGCTGGATGAAATGCCCGCCCGAGCTGGCGCTGAATGCAGTGATGGGTCTGCTGATGGGAGCGATCGCCGAGTTGGGCCGATTGCAGGCGGAGCATCCGGAGGAGCGGTTTCCCGAGCCCGGTGAGATTAGCCAAATCGTCATGCATGCGGTAAACGGACAGTATCGCGACTTAACGAACGATATCGAAACCGAGCAGGATTACATCTCCGTCGTGCAGCACAAATCGTGCATGCTGCTGAAGTTAGCCTATTACATGGGTTACGGGGCAGCTCCCGCAGGCGGTGACATCGCCGAGCAGATGGAGCTGCTGGCCGGTTACGTCGGGGTTGTGTATCAACTGTCCAACGATATGCGGGATGTCTTGCGTTACGATCTGAAAAACGACCTGCTGCACCGAAAAAAGACGTTGCCGATCTTGTACTTGCTCGGGGACGATACGGAAGGCAGGTTCGCCCCGATTCAGGACTATTACTCGGGCGCGATGACCCGGGAACAGTTTTTGCAGCACAAGGGAGCATGCATGGCGTACATCGCCGAATCGGGATGCGCCGAGTATACCGAGGTGATCCAGTCGCTGTTTATGCAAAAGGCCGTAGAAACGTTGGACGGGCTGCCCGCTCTGTCGCCGTGGAAGGAGCAGTTCCAGGAACTGACGTTGGGTCCCGCCGGGCAGCCCGCTATGGACCCTACGGAGCTATGAGCGTAACAGGAGCAGGGATGGCTGGGGAAGTAGGCAGTCCCTCGTAAAGAAACGAACCCCCGGTTCGAAGCCTCTCTGCATCTGGTCCGGCGAACTATCATCTGTAACGGTAAGACGGACAAACTGCCTGAAATCGCGAAGCATTCGCGGAATCAGGCCGTTTGGTAGTATCGTTTGGTATTATTGTCTCCGGTGAACCTGGACCGCTTCCTGGATATTGCCGATGATTCGGAGCGGGATGTCCTCCGTTTTGACGACGCCGTTCTGGTAACGGATGCGAAAATGGACGATCTGTTCAGCTTCCGGGAAGCCTTGCGTAACCGACATCCATCTCTCATCGAAAAGCCGTCCGGAGAATCGCGTGCTTGACCCGTCCTCCACAATAAGCAATTCGCTGACAAAAAAGCGGCCGCCGTCCTTCCCCACCGTATCGATCCAGGCAACCGCTTCGGCCACGGGCGCCGGGGAGCTTTCGGTCTGAACGACGAACACTTCGCCGGAATAAAAGTCTTTGGGCGCGGCTGTCGTATTGTGACCTTTGGCTTCATGAATGTCGCGCCACTGCGGCGTATGGCTGACATCGGACAAGATCGTCAGCGGCGCGGCAACTGGCGTTTTAGTTGTGCTGACAGTCTCATAGCCGTCGCTAACGGTCAGCGTGACGGTGTAAACACCCGGTACCGAGAAGATGAACAAGGCGTCCGTCGAGATCAGTACGAACCTGTCTCCGACCGGCGTTTCAATATCCCAGCGGGAAGTCAGTACATCGCCATCGGGATCGGAAGACATATTTTTCAAATAAACGGTATCCCCTTCCCAAATCGGCTTTGGGGCCCAGTCAAAGTCCGGGACCGGCACCCGATTCACATACAGCCAAGTATCCGCGGACCATCCGGACCAGACGTAACCGTCATGGACCCTGACGCGTACGCGAAGCTTCTGTCCGCCCGGCAGATCGCTGCCAGCGGTCCATGTTCCCGCCGATAGAGTGGAACCTTGCCAGTGCTGTCCCGATGTCAGGAGACGCGTATCGTTAGCCTCGTTCCACACTTCCAGCTCGAAGTAATGGAACGTGGTGCCTGGGTCGGGGTCCGTCTGCGACCACTGGAACACCGGCCGTATCGTGCTCACGACCGTCGGCTGAGCTTGCGTTCCGTCTGGGTACGTCATCACGGCTTCGGGCGGCCGGTTCGTCACGAGCCAGCCGATATTCGACCAGTCCGACCAATCATTGCCGTCGCTCACCCTCACCTGAACCTGGTACTTCTGCCCGATCGCCAGGTTTGTATCCATCGTCCACTGTGCCGTATTGGAGGTTGTCCCTTGCGGCTTGATGGCGGTATCGCGGACCACAGTGCCCCATTCGTCCCGGACGATCAAGTGGAACGCAGCGAACGTCGTATCGGGATCGATGTCGTGCTGGTTCCATGTCAGCGTCGGCTGCAGCGTGTTCACGTAAGACGGACTTGTTTGGCTTCCGCTTGGGAACGTCAGCAACACGGTCGGCGGGGTGTTCGGCACCGGCTGCGATACGTTGATCATTTGCTCGGCCCAATCACTCCAAGCCCCGTACTCGTCCTTGACGGCCAGCCGTACGGTGTACGCTCCTTTTTTCGACGGCCTTGTCAGTTTCCCGAACTGGGTGATGCCGTCCGGATCGGTGTAATTGTACCTGCGCTCGATGACGCCGCGGGTAGCCGCATAATCGATCCCGGTTGCTTCCGTCGAATAGTGCCATGGCGCCAGCCAGCGGTCCGGATCGTAGCTCGTGTCGGTCCAGCCAATGGTATAATCCGGGTTTTGAGCGACCGTGAATACGGCGATCGGCCGGCGGTGGATGATGACGAATTCCGTCTGCAGATCGGAATATTTGCGATAGCTGCCGAACGTCCCATTCGGATACTCGTATCCGGCTGGTGACGGATCGTCGGGAACCTGATAGGAAACTTTGTACCGACCGACTTTATCCATGATCAGATGCGGCGATGTCACCATTTGACCGTGAAACGCGGATAACCCGGAGTAGCCGTCGCCGGCATCCAAAAACTTGTTCGGCTCCACATGATCGAACGTCCACCGGCTCCAGTCGGTTATGGCCGGATCGTTCTCCAGGTCGGAATAGCTGATCACATATTCTACCGGAGCGCCTACAATGGCCGTGTTCTTCGTGCTGCCCTCGTTGCCGATGTACTTCGTGTAATGGAAACCTTTGATCAAAACATGCGTTACTTCCGAATACGGCCCCATCATCCCGGAGGAAAACGTCGAATCCGTAACATCCAGGAGAGGTACCCCGCCTACATACCCCTTCAGACGGTCCCCGCTGAGTTTCAGCTTCACATCGTAATAGTTACCTTTGCTGATTGGGTAAGAGACTTCCTGCAGCGTCGTTTTCACGCCATCTACGATTTTTACGATTTTGGATTTCTCGTCCGTTACCTCCAGTCTGTACATGTTCCGGTGATCGACCATCCGGGCCGCTAATCCAAAGGAAACCGTATTTGCAAAGTTCTCGTGATTGAGTTTAAAGCCTGCTGCTACCTCGCCGTTATCCAGCGTTTCATTCGGATTGCTCAACTGGCCGAAATTGTACAGATCTGCTGTATGTGGATCGACATCCGTTTTAACCACCCAGGCCCAGAAGGTCGAACCGGAATCATACCGGAATTCAATTACGACCGTTCCGTCTTCCATAACCAGTGGGGCGCGATCTGTGAATCCATAGATATTGCTTGGTTTCGTATATTCTGTAAGTTTGTTTCCGTTCAGATCGTACACTTGAAGGCCGATATGGTTAGTAAATAAAATCTTGCCGTCCGCCGTTACGGTTGCTGGTAGCATGAGGCCGCCATAAATGAAGTAGGAATCTTCATTGTAATAGCGCGACTCCCCGGCCAACACAGTAACGATTGAAAAGGTGTTCAAATCAAGAATGTTCATGTAATTGTAGTAGTTGACAACATCGCCATCTGAGCTTTTAATGGTGGTGGTCCAGTAGATGACTTTGTCATGCACGGTTACAAGTTGACTCGCACCGCCGTAATCGCGCTGCGGGATCTCATAGAGTAAAGCCCCCGTGTTGTTATCAAATACTTTGGCTCGCTCGCCGCCAGGGCTACCTGGAACAGTTATGATTGCTTTATTGTTATCGGCCGTTACATATTCGACCACTCCGTTCTGGATTTGCGAATCATACCGATACAGACGTTTTATTTTCGGTATGGTCCAGAGCAGATTGCCGTTCCGGTCTTTCTTTTGTAAATCGCAAGCGTAGGGAAACTGCCAATTCGTGTTATTGTCATTGTCTAAATAACAAGCATACACATACGGATTTCCCTTGTAGTCTGTGCCGTAACTACGGCTATTGGCATAAGACTTCACACGCTGAACGACTTGATCCGTCACGACAGGCAGCCCTTCCATTCGGGATACAGGACCAATCTCGTACATCGGCTTGGCTGCCGGATAGGTCCAAATATTTGTTGGCGGGTCCGGTGGCAGCACTTTATCGTAATTCGGCGTGTTAAACGATACGAAATATTCTCTAAAGTACAGCGGTGTCGGTAATGCCGGTGTCCCTCCTCCTTGCGCCCGGAAGGCTGCGTTTTCGACGTCCGAAATATTAAATACATAGGTGTGATAATAGTAGCCGTACGTATTACAAGTACATCGATTGTTGGAACGGAACATCACCCGGCCGGTTTCAAAATTGGGGGTCACGACGTAGCTGTTGGGCCATATACTTTCCGAACTATGATTTTGCATCGCCTGTGTCCGGGAGATGTTCGATGCTGTGCTGTTCAGGTTCAGCCAGCCGTTCGCATTGGAACCGGTAAATACATACGGCTTCAACATGGAGCCAAGGCCCCAACAGTTCCCGTAAAGAATATCTCCGCAACCCCAAGTCAGCACTTTGCTGGTGACATTGCTATTGGTTGGAGCTAACCCTTGCGAAATCGGTGTGCCCGGCACTTCCAGCGCATTCTCACTGCTGTTGATATTGTATTCCTTCGGTTTTGCGGCCATCGAGATCGAAGAAGCGGTCCAGCTCGGATCGTATAGCAGCGTTTCCGGGCTGAATGCCTTGGATTCAACCTGCGGCGGTTGGAAGTCTGATCCTTTGACGTAAAACGGCGCTTCCGGCGCTTCGTTGATCACTTCAAAATAAAAGTCTTTCGTCGCCGATTTTTTGTATCCTACCGACTCTTGGGCGAATACCCGAATCGCGTACTTCCCTACCTTCGTCGGCGTGAAGCTAAACTTTCGACCGGTATCCAGCTCGACCGGCTCGATCGCCTCGTCGCTAAAAGAACCGTCATTGTTGCTGTCATACATCAGACTCACTTTGGAGATGAACATCGGATCGTCATCCGGACTGTACGATTTCTCCCTGAAATGGAGTGCCACGTTGCGAATGCCGATGCCGGGGTTATCCAAGTCCGGAACAGGCGGCAAGTCGGGTCTGACATAAATCGTCTTCGACGCCTGATCCTCCGGCAAGTTTTTCAGCCCCGCGCTATTAAACACGTCGAGGTACACCGTGTAGTAGCCGGATTCCGGATACATCGTACGCTTGTCTCCACCCCACAGACAGCTTGTAATTTCTCCAAATGGCGTATAGCTGTCCGCGCAACTGAACGGGACCGGGATCGGACGGCCTTCAACGGCGTTATCCCCTCCTGTAATGACCGGAATCGGTTCCGGTGGAACAACATTCAGCGTAGTCGTTTTACATCCGGCGTCCGCGCCGCGGACGTCCTGAGCACAAACGTTGATGGAATGAGACCCGAGCACGTCCGCTTTCAGCATCCGGAAATGCTCGTCGTACGACCAAAACCCCCGATCTTCGTACAGCTGTTTCAGCCAAGTGCTGGTCGTGTTTTTGAAATCGAAATAGTAGATAATACCGTCGCCTTCCGGATCGTAAGGAGTAGGCGGATCGTCCAGCGGATTATGGATGATGCCGAGATCGACATAACTGCCGACTACAACTTGGCTGATCGAGGGAAAGGCAAAGCTGTTGCCGCCTGCAAACCAGCCCGGAAAGAACACGGGAGGACTGTTGCCGGAAGGTACGACAATTTCGAACGGCTTCGTCACGACCTTTGTAGAGCCACAGGAGGACGTTATCTTCATCGTAACATTTACGATTCCACCCCCGATGCCAGCCGGGTATGGCGGCCCGCTGATCCCCCCCGAATAAATGCTAGATCCTGCATCTTCCGTATGGACCTTGCTCCCTTGAGTCGAGGTCCAAAGCAATTGAGCAAGCGTACACACGTTTCCGTCTTTCTTCCCTTTCACCGATACATCCAGCGGCCGGTATACTTGGCTTTTTCCGTACTCGACCGGGGACGGGTATACAAACATAAAGTCCCCTGTAATCACTTCCGGACCATCATTGGGCTCCGGATCGGGACCGGGGTCACTGCAGGACACCTTCCCCTCAAAGGAGAACGTCTTGGAGTTGTTCCCGGTGTTTTTCTCTCCGGGCAGCGTATCGACCGTTACGGTAAATGTTTTCGATCCGGCTGCCGTGAACTTGTACAGAAATTCGTCCTTCTTCACTTCCCCGTTCGCGATGCCGTTAAACGGAATCGTCTTGATGACGGTCCCGTCCACGCTTACTTTCGCATTAAACGCCCCGGAGTAAGGCGCTCCGTGGTTCGTCACGCTGACGTAAAAGCTCATGTTGACGCCGACCAAGATACAGCTCTGTGCGGCGGTCACTTTAATATCTGCAATGTCCGGCTCCGGAAGGACGTTGTCCTCGTAGGTGACGGTGATATAAGTTGGGTGCTGGTATGTTCGGCCTTCTAAATCAAAGGTAAAGGCTGCAAAGTAGGCCATCATCCTGGCTCCAAGGGCGCCAGGGTTTTTGATGGCGCTGCTGGGTGGCGGTGTTCCATCGTTAGGATAATCTAAGAATGACTGTGAGTATCGGATATAGAAGCTATTCACATCGCTTGGATCTTTCTGGACAAGTCTCGCGTTACTAATCTTGTTTTTCGTCCCTATTCCTTCTGAGGTGCCATATGTGCCTTCAGGGCCTTCAATTTCGACCTCTTCTTCCACTTTAGGAGTTTTAAAACTTGTAACCTTTAAATGATTATCGTCGTAATATTTTTGAGTACTATCGTAGAATGCCTTTGTTCGATTAGCCGGGAACTCCAGTTCCTGTGTACAAGAAGGAAACTCGTACATCTCAACGCCGCCATAATACTCTGTTTTACCGCCTTCGCAGTACACCTGTTTAATATTTCCGTGCATATCTTCTTTATTTGCATACCAGCCCTTTTTAGGATTAGTATAGCTGTATCGGTACCATGCGAAAAACGTATGTGTCTCGGAATTGTTGGTTGATGTGACCTTGATCTCCAGCCCTGTCGTACTTATACTACCGGACCAACTAGCCTGCCCAATAGCCTGCGGGATGGGCTTAGTTGATCCGTCTCCATTTACGAATACCGCGTTTTTAATTTTCTTTCCTTGTCTGAATTCGATTTGAGTTGTTGGATTAAGGACTTGTTCTTTCGAATACCCTTCCCAGTGAGCTGTACCGTTATAGTTCAACATAACTATTTCAGTGGTTTCCCCTGCCGCTTGTGCTGCTCTGGATAATGAACGCAGTTCCGGAATAATAAGGTCAAGTGGTAGAAGACTACCAATCATGAGAGCCAGGCAGAGATAGGCGATCCGCCTCTTGAGAGTTCGAAACATCTGTCCACCGCCTACTCAATCAGTTTTGGCGTAACTAATTCGAATACGTCTTTGTAATTAGGCCCTGCAGAAGGATGAGAGGTAACCCGCAAGCGTAATGTTATGGACCCATCAGTTTGTATTCCGTGTTTCGGCAAAATCATGGCTTTGAGCGCTTTCTGCGTATCGTTTTTATTATAAAGACGTGCCCATGAGTTTAATTTCCCTTCACTTAAAGCGCTCGAATCAGGCCTAAGAATGCCATAAAGTGAGAAATCAAGCCCGTTTGCTCTTTTTGGGTATAGTGTGTATGACTCATCATTATTAAACTCTGTATGCGTCTCAACTACGAAAAGATAGCTATCCGGATAATCCAGAACATTAAAGTATTCATTTCCTCCCCCACGCCAAACCAGCTCATTCAAATCCCCCATAATTCCCCGATTCGGGTCATTCGGATCCTCCAAATCCACAGCAACAACACGGGTTACGACGCCTTTATACAATCCATCGCTCGTTTCAATCGTCAAATTGTCCATATTCCATGGAAATCCTTTGCCCCCAAAAAACTCCGGCATAACTGTAAAAATATTCGTCTTTTTCAGCGCTAGCTCCGCATTTCCCAGCGCATACTTATCCACTTCCAGCGTACCGCCGCTGTTCACGGTCAAAACCCGCTCGATGATCGTGACCGACTGCGCCCGCGTCGTGGTGTTGTCCGGAGCCAGATCTCCCGCTTCCAATCCTTGTATTAACCCTTTCTTCGTCGCATTGTACATGACCGAACGGTCGTCAATACGAACTTCGGGCTTTTGGAGGGTCGGGTCAGTAGCGCGAACGGCGATCCGGGCCATTTCCAGCCGGGTCATAGAGGTATTCATGTCGCCTTCCTTGAAATCTTCCTTGCGCTGAATGCCGATCTCCTGCGCCTTCTGCACATACGAATCGTACCAATTGGCCGGCTCTCCCGCCGATACGGTCAATTCCTTCGCTGAACCCGCCTGCTTCGAATCAACTGCCGGCTTCGCCGCCGTCGTATCCGGTCCCATCGCCGTAAGCACCATCTTAATAAACTCTGCGCGCGATACCTCTTTTTCCGCACGGAACGTCGCATCCTCGTACCCATCCACATACCCTTTCTTGACCGCCTTCTGGATACTTGTCTCGCCCCAATGCCCGCTAATGTCTGTCAGCACGACGTTTTTGGCAGCGCCAGAAGACGCCGCCGCAGCAGGCTCCGCCTTCAAGCCCGTATGGGCACTTGCACTCGTGGTCGTCGAATCGCAGGCCGAAACAATTAACAACAAAGCGCTCAAAGTGATCCAATGTTTATTCATCATCAATCTCCCCTTTTATCGGTAGCATAGGTCCAAAGTCATCCATCAGCAGTAGTATCACATAAAATATTCATTCTCGTCCACATATTTCCACAATAAAAAACCGCCACTACGCGCATCTCTTCAGATGTGCATAATGGCGGTGCTTCCGCTCATTTCAAACGATTCCTTCCTGAAAATACCATAGATACAGCAATGTGTCAAGACAGACCGAGATTCCGTTAGCTGGACCGGCTCTTCAAGTCCTCGTAAAAAGCCGCCTGGCTCGCCAGCATATAAGGAACCAGCCACAACGAGCCGATGCCGAATGTAATGGCGCTCAGAAGCGCCCAGCCAATAAAGGACACATACAGAACGAACAATCGCCACTTATGCCCGTACATCATTTCTTTGCTTCGCTCAATCGCATCCTGCGGACCAATTGTCGCATCGTCCTGCATAATAAAATAAGCCTGCGAATAGCGGAGAGCGGCGATAATGCCCGGTACGACCAGCAGAAGCGACCACAAAATAATCAATACATACATCAGCAAATAAAGAGCCATGGTCGGCGCATACCGGCTGAAGCCGTCGAACAACGAGCCGATTAGCGGACGTTCTCCCCTATGCAGCCTGAGGAAGAAAACGTACATCGCAAAAGTTAACGGACCGCCCAGCAGCAGAACCCCGATCCATCCGATCCCCGGAATCGAACCGACGAGCCCGAGAATGAGCGAGTAAATCAAGGTCAGACCAACCGCATTCCACCAATAACCGGTCAAGCTTCTTCTTCCCGCCGCACGCAACTCTGAACTTGTGGGCATGACACCATACCTCCATGTTCGATCGAATTCGCACCGCACGTCCTCGGACCCCTCGCATTTTACGGCACAAAGTAACATATGATCGACAGCAGCGAAACTTTCGTTTTTTTTCGCCGATATGCAAAAGAAGCCCCCGACACCGTCACCGACAGTGTCAAGGACTCCCGTTATCCCGCTATCCCGATACCTCAGTCAATCTCCGTCTGCTCAAAACCACTGGAGCCGCTGGTTCAAGGCGCCCCGCGGCACCATAAACCCTTGCGCCCTTTTGAAATAAACCGGCGCTCCGCGAACGACCGTCAGCGATTTATAATAATCGATGTACGGGAAGCCGTAAGTCTCTCCCCTCGCAAAAGCGTACACGCTAAGCGCTTTAATCCACGTCTCGAACGCATCCTCCGGAATGTCCACGAACACCTCGGGCACGAACTCGTGCATATCTTCCCAGTTTTCCGAGAAATACAGCTTGCCGGCATAGTGGGAAGGCAGATCGCGCTCGATCGTTTTCAAGGCGGCATAAAAATGCGCGTCCTCGACGATTTTGTGCGTATTGGCATGATCTTTATGGATGCTGTTTTTCCAGTGAGTAATAATGATGTCCGGCTTCACCTCGCGGATGATGTCCGCAACCTCGTATTTGATCTCGTCGTTGACCGGAATTTCCGCATCTTTGTATTGCAGGAAACGGACGTCCGCGCCGAGAATTTCGGCCGATTTGTACGCTTCCTCGATTTTCTGCTTCGCATATTCGTCGGGCGTCAACCGCGGATGCCCTTTCTCCCCGGGAGTCAGATGCAGAAACGTCGCTTTATGGCCTTCCTGCGTGTATTTCGCAATCGTCGCTCCGGCTGTTAGTTCCTGGTCGCCGGCATGGGCGCTGATCGCCAGAATATGTTTTTTACCTTCTCCAGCCATGGTTGATCTCTCCTTTATGTCTGCATAACGCCAAGCCAAGTCCGTTCGCTCATCGATCTACAATATTTTCTTGCACACATGAAACCGCCGCGTAATCTTGAAGCCGAGCTTCATATACAGCTGGCCGGCCGCCGTCGCCTCCCCGGTCCATAAAAACCAGGCGCCGTGCAGCCCTTGTGCGCGCATGTTGGCAAGGCAGTCGTGCAGCAGTATTTTGCCGAGCCCTTTGCCCTGCTGTGACGGATCGACGCCGAACGGACCAAATCTTTCGCGGACGCCCTCGTAGCCGCCGTGCATACAAAACCCGACCAGCTTTCCCTCATGCCGGACGACATGGATCGCGGTCATCGGCAGTCCCCGCAGCAGCCCTTCACGGATCGCCCGGCCCCAATCGGGGTTAAACACATCCGCAGCCAGCTTGATCACTTCGATCAGATCCCGGTCCTGGGCCAAACCAAACTCGTAGCCCTCCCGTTCTCTTTCGCGCTTGAGCGCCTTCACCTCTTGCGGATACGCATAACGGACGAGCGAATAATCCATCGCAACCGGCGAGTACAAGCGGGCAAAGCCTTGTGCCGTCAAAAACGCATACCCTTCCGGATAGCTCTCTTCATCGACGCCCGGTACGAAATAGTTCGGAGCATACGACGAGAAAAACACCTGCTTGCAGCCCCGCGCCGCCAAAAATTCGAATGCATCCTGCATGAGCCGGGTTCCGACGCCTTGACGGCGCATCTCGGGGGCTACGAAGAAAAACGTGATCCACCCGTTGTCCGGCTCCAGCTCCGTTCCGATCATTGGCAGCAATCTGCGCAAGCTGTACACGGCCCCTACGAGCTGCTTTCCTTCAAACGCCAGACGCAGTCCTTCCGGGTCAAAGTTGCCGTCGAGCAGCACCATATTGCGGAACCTTAGCGGCGTTACCGGATCGTGGCGTAAACATTCGTTCCACAGCTTGACGATAGCCGCTTCGTCGCCGGACTCGTAATAACGGTAGACGATTGACGTCATCTCAGATTCTCCTTTGCCAATTACTCGTAGATCAAATAAGCTTCCCGGGTTTTCGACCATTCGGCGGCTTCCCGGTCCCAGTCGTCCGTGATCCGTTCGGCGGACGATTCGTGCAGTGTCAGCCTTACCCGGTCGTTGCCGGTTAACAAGTCGATGAATGGCTTGGAGCCTTCCTTATAGGGCGGCAGCCATTCGAAATGGTCCGCATGCAGGTCCTGTACCTGCTTCAGCAAATACAACCCGGTCCGTACAGCCCGGTACTCCGCCCGATCGGTCACATGCACTTGAACGCCGCCGCACAACTCTCCCTTATGTTTGGAGAACATGGGGGTAAAATATACCGGATGAAAGACAACGCCGGGCAATCCGTGCCGGTTCATCGCCTCGGCCGTCGCTTTGCCGTCCAGCCAGGGGGCGCCGATCATTTCGAACGGTTTCGTCGTTCCCCTCCCCTCCGAGAGATTCGTTCCCTCGAACAGACAAGTGCCCGAGTAGACGCGCACGGTATCCATCGTCGGCATGTTCGGAGAAGGCATGATCCACGGCTGCCCCGTCTCCGGGAATTCCATATCCCGGGTCCAGCCTTCGAGCGGAACAACAGTCAACCGGCATTTCGGCTCCGATTGGTCGTTCACGAGCTTGGCGAATTCCCCGATCGTCATGCCGGTCCGGAACGGAACCTGCCAGACGCCAACCATCGACTGGTAGCCGTCTCGCAGGACGCCTCCCTCTACCGTCCGTCCGCCAAGCGGATTCGGCCGGTCCAATACGATCAGTTCCTTGCCCGCCTTGGCA
This sequence comes from Paenibacillus oceani, assembly GCF_014705615.1. Classification (GTDB taxonomy): domain Bacteria; phylum Bacillota; class Bacilli; order Paenibacillales; family NBRC-103111; genus Paenibacillus_AB; species Paenibacillus_AB oceani. Next base: position 30,786 of record NZ_JACXJA010000019.1, on the reverse strand, counting down.
CAAGCCTGCATTGTATACACCAGCGTCGTTAAGTACGTATAAAATCTTACGCCCAAATCTTGAATATCAAATACGACGGCGTCCAAAGATTCGAGCATCTCCGCAGTCGGAGCCCGGTGTGTGCCGTAGAGGCTGAATACCGTAATGCCAAGACCCGGGTCCGGCTCGTCTTCGAAATAAACCCCGGCCTGCCGCTCTCCCCGAATGCCGTGCTCGCACGCGAACAAGGCGGTCAACTGGGCCGAGGATACACCGGCGCATACGTCGATCGTAGAACGAAAATGTGTAGTGATTCCTGTCGGATTCGTTAACAGTCCGATTCGTTTTCCGCCCAGATAAGCTTCCGCCGAATCTTGCAGCCGATCGGCTCCGGTTATCACGGAAGGATGCCGCGTGAGACGTTCCAATTGAACGACCTCCATTCGTTATCTTCTTGGTATCGCTTACATCGTTTCTGTTTTCCGAAAAATTCCGCTTCCTAGTTTGTGCAATTCCTAACGCTCGTAAACCTTATTTCAACCACAGCCCCATTATAACACTCTGAAATAATATTTCAATATTAAAAATATATCATGAAAATTTGTTTTACAATCCAAATGCAGGCAGCGACGTTCGACTCTCCTCTCCGAGCTCAAAAAAAACCGCAGCGCTTCGAGCTACTACGGCTCGAGGCGCTGCGGTTTCGTTACTCTTTAACGCTGCTTCACCAAATTGTAGATCGCCTGTACGGCTTCCGCCCGGGTTACAGCCGACTTCGCTGCGAACCGCTCGTCACCCGTGCCCTGCATCAAGCCGGCTTCCGAGGCGGCATATACGTCTGCGCGCGCCCATTCGGAAATATCCGACTCATCCGAATACCGCTCGGCTGCCGTGCCGGCCGGCCGTGTGCCCGACGCGTACGCGTACGCCCGCACCATCAGCGCCGCCATCTCCTCTCTGGAGATCGTAGCTTGCGGCTTGAACGCGTCAGCCGATCGGCCCTGAATCAATCCGGCGTCGGAGGCCGCCGCAATCGCGTCGTAATGCCAGTCGGACCGCGTTACATCCGCGAACGCGAACGCCGGAGCGGCTCCGGAAGCGTCCTTCGTAAGTCCGAGCATCCGCACGAGCAGCGTCGCAAACTCGGCGCGCGTCACGCTGCGGGACGGTTCGAAGGCGCGAGCCGACACCCCTTCGACCAGATGTTTCGCCGACAAGCTCCGGATCGCTTCATACGCCCAATCCGTTTTGCCGACATCGGCAAACGTCTTGTCATATTCCAGAACGGCATACGTGCTGAAGTGATTCAGCGCGGCGGTCACGACACCTTTGCTCGCATCGGCCCTGCCGCCGACATAGTCCCATTCCTTAGTGCTTTCATTGTATACATACAAACCGATCAGGTTTTCGTTTACCGCTCCTTTGCGGTACGGCACTTCGACGTTAACCGGTTCACTGAACCGGTCCAGTTCTACCGACGTTTGGCCGCCGGCCGGTACGATCGTGATCGCGAATTCGTACAGGTCGCCCGCCGCAGTGACAGCCAGCCCTCCGCTTGCTCCAGCCGGCTTTTTGTCACCGGCTTGGTCGGCAGCAACCGGACGCGCCGTAACGATCGCTTCCGCTCTCGCACCGTTACCGTCCGCTGCGAGCTCCGTAATCTGCTTCAGAACCGCAGCCGGCACTAGTACCGAAGCGGCTCCGAAATGCAACACCAGCCGTTCGTCCCCCAGCTTCGCAAGTTCGTCAGCCGGCAGGACTGCCTCGCGGACGCCGGCCGGCAGTTGAATCGTCACTTGTCCGTCCCGGCTGCCGCCAAGCTGCTCCCGGCCAATCGTCTGCCGTTCCCCATCCGGAGTCGAAGGCTGAACCGTCACCGGTCCAGGTCCAGATCCAGGTCCGGGGCCGGAGCCTCCGCTAACCGGTCCGCTGCCCGGCGTGTCGTCCGTACCGTCATCCGGGTTATTGCCCGGGTTTTCGATAACAGGCGGAACATACTTGTCCGGATACGTGCCTTTTACGAAATTATAGGTGTCCTCATAAATTTTCCGGTCTCTTGCAACCTTACTCTTATAAGCAAGCTGGAACGTATCGGTCGCCCAATACCAGGCGAGCGCCGACTCTTTCATATATGCGGCTGTGACGCCCTGGTCCAGATAATCGTAAAACTTCGTCCGCAGTGCCTCGTCTCTGAAAATGTTATGGTGCACTTCCATCTCCACGCCGAGTCCGAACCGTTTCGCAAGATCCGCCGTATCCGTCGGTCTTGTTTTCGGGCTGGTGTAGAAAGCGTAGTTCGGCTGGATAAAAGCGAAGTCGAAGCCAAGCTCCTTCCAGCGGAACGCTCCCGCCGCCTGATAAAACGGAATCCAGTGAATCTTTTTGCCTTTCGCGTGTACGTAGGCCGTCGATTGCTTCACCAGCTCTTCTTCCCGGTTGCTCGCATAATTATGTACCGCCTCGTCGTACCAGTAAAAGCCCTCAAGCGACAAATGTTTGAAGCCGGCGGCTTCCCATTTCTGCATCAACAGATCGACATACCATTTCACGGCAGCCATCCGATTGTCCAGCGCTTGATCGTCTCCAACGGCGTTATGGTCGAAATTGAGCGTTTTGCCGTTGACGACCCCGAAATGGTTTTGGATCGGAAGCGCCTTCGGAATGGAGATATATACTTTGTACTTGTAATCCGGCTGGTTCAGCTTCGTCTTGACGTCCGCAACCGCTTGCTCCAAAGCGGCAAGCTGAACGTCCGGCTTGAACAGCAGGTCGGCGTACTCCTGCCAGTCCTCCTTATTCGAGGCGTAGGCGGCGGAGGTCACCGTACTCGCACTGATATACGAGCGATTTTGGGAGCTGGTCGCATAGTTCATGAACAGGATCGTGTCGTAAAACCAATCCTGAATCACCCCGTCGCCGTCAATGTATGCGACAACCGGCAGCATATCCTGATACGTCCTCGGCAAATACACAGTGCCGTTCGTATGCCAGCCTCCGTACAGCAAATACTCGTGCTTCAAACCTCCTACCTGGGCCGAGCCGGGGGCCGGAAACTTGTGCTCCTCGTTAGGCAGATACGGGCTGAAGTCCGGTCCGGCCGGAACAACGGCGTCTGCAGCTACCTGTGTCAGACCAAGCGCCTCAATCTCATCGAGGAAAATAAAGACGTCAACCTCGAAGCTGATTTTGATTTTCGAAGCTTTGACGTTCAGTCCTCCGAGCGTATACACATACTGCTTCGCGTCGAGCTTCACCGCCGCGCTGTTCGGAATTTTCCCGAGAAAATGCCACGACTGCCCGTCATCGTTCGATACCGATACGGCTAGATAGTCGGGCTTGTAGATCCCGGCGGAAGGGTCGTCAAGCGCCCGCACGTTCACTTCCCGAAGCGTGGACGGCTGACCGAGATCGATGACCAGGCTTCTGCCGATGTTGCGGAAAAAGCTGGCATACCGGGTCGAGCCCTCTTTGCCCCAATCCCCGGTACCCAGCAAGCTGTCCGTCAAAAACTTCACCTTCGCCTGCTCGCTGGTCCGAACGGCCGCATCCCCGGATTCGACCGACAATACCGGCTGCTTGTTGTACACCAGGTTGGTTACGGTATCCCCCGCAGACCCTCCCGGATCTCCGGCCGCATAGGCCGGTCCGAACGGCAGCAGCGCCACCACCATGACGAATACGAGCAATCCGGTCATTTTGGATTTCCAACGCATAAAAGAACCTCCTTCTCGATAGTTCCATGCCTTACACACCGGAAACTGCCGATACAGCTTCCTTATTACGCACACTCACCTTCGGCTGGCCGCGTTGACATCACTCCTTATCGGAACAGGTTTGAAAGCCGGAACATTTCGCAACCGCTTACATGTAACGCGCATTCGCCGTCGGCTTTATTCGCCTGGTAGAACGCCCCTGTAACGAATTAATGCGCTTTCAGCCTTACGAGCCAAACGCTCCGCACCGCGACTTATGTTACCGACACGGCTATTTAAACGCAATTATCACTTCAATCGCATGGAAAGATAAAACATTTCCCGAAAAAGAAAAAAGCCCCGCAGGGCTTTAACAACTGGGAAAGCGTTACATGGGCGCTTCTTTTATGGGTGTTCATACCCGTGACTGGCTCTCCAAAAAGCAATAAGAGTTTTTTGCAGCTTCTATTTTCAGCATATTAGGCAAACAGAAGCGAATAAAGGCGGTTTGTACCTCTTATTTCAACCAGTTGACCGGCTCTGCACTGATCTCGCGGAAATTAGGCTCCCCAAACCGCTCTTATTCCCCCAACCAAGACGGTTTCAGACAAATTATGACGTACAAACAACTCTTATCCGGCTCCAGCCTCCCCCCATACACAGACGCACCACAACAGCAGTGAGCCTATCTGTGCAGCTAGGGCAGCCTTTACTTCGCCTAAACCATTTTGGGCTCAAACAAGTTAGCCTCCCGTCCCATTTTCATACGGTGCAGAGCTTCCCTATCCCGATGCAAGCACGAAAGGCGAACCGCCAAACCGCCCGCCCCCCGCCTGCCTTAATCGCCGCAGCTCAACGTGTAGCTATGCCCCGCCTTCGTCTCGAAGCGGACAAGCGTCCCGCCTTGCGCCAGCACGCCGCCCGGACGCTCCGCGTCCCTCACAACCAACCGGGTATCGCTGCGGACAACGCACAAGCCTCCGCTCCTCGAACGGATGGCGGCCCGGGTCAGCTTGCCCTCGCTCCACTCGATATCGACCTCGAAGCCGCCTCTTGCCCGCAGTCCGCGGACACGCCCGCCGGGCCATGCCGCAGGCAGCGCCGGCAGCAGCCGCAGCTCTCCGCCGTGCGACTGCAGCAGCATCTCGGCAACCGCAGACGTTCCGCCGAAATTCGCATCGATCTGGAACGGCGGGTGATCGCCGAACAAATTCGGATGAACCGAGTGTCTAAGCAGAGCCGCATAGTTGTCGTACGCTTGCTCTCCGTCTTCAAGACGAGCCATAAAGTGAATAATCCAAGCCCGGCTCCAGCCCGTATGGCCGCCGCCATGCTTCAGCCGCCGCTCCAGGGTGATGCGCGCCGCCTCGGCCAGCTCCGGAGTACCCCGAAGCGTAATCTGCTCGCCGGGGTGCAGCGCGAACAGATGAGAGATATGCCGATGACCGGGCTCAACCTCCTCGTAATCGTCCGCCCACTCCATAATTTGACCGTGACGGCCGATCGCCGGCTCCGGAAGCTTGCCCAGCGCCTCCGCTAGCCGCATTCGAAAATCCCCGTCAATGCCCAGCCGCACAGATGCTTCCACGCAGCCTGTAAACAAGGCGCGCACAATTTGCGTATCCATCGACGGCCCGACGCACATACATCCGGTGTTGCCGTTCGGCAGCCGGTATTGGTTCTCCGGAGACAAGGAAGGAGCGGTTACGAGCCGGCCTTGATCATCCTCGATCAGAAAGTCCAGGAAAAACAACGCAGCGTCCTTCATAACCGGGTATGCCCGCTCCGCAAGGAACGACTCGGACAAGCCGAACCGGTAATGCTCCCAAGCGTGCAGCGCCAGCCACGCACCGCCCGTCGGCCAGTACACGGCCGGAATGTACGTGCCTTGAATGGCAGTATCCGCCCACAGGTCGGTGGCGTGATGAGCGACGAAGCCTTCGGCTCCATATACGATTTGAGCCGTACGCCGCCCGTTCTCCCGAAGCCGGTCCAGCAGATCGAACAACGGCTCATGGCATTCGGCCAGTCCGGTGACCTCCGCCGGCCAGTAATTCATCTGCAGGTTGATATTGATATGGTAATCGGCCTCCCAAGGCGGCGTATGGCTCTCATTCCAGATCCCTTGCAGGTTGGCGGGCAGAGAGCCCGGTCTGGAGCTGGCCATAAGCAGGTAACGTCCGTATTGAAAAAATAATGATTCCAACCCGATGTCCCTTCCGCCTTCCCGCACGCGGCGAAGCCGTTCGTCAGTCGGCAGGTCCGCCGTCTCCTCCGACTGCCCGTCGTCCAGCTCAAGCCCCACTCTGTCAAACAGCGAGCGGTGATCGTCCTGGTGATCGCGAAGCAGCGCGTCATAACCTTTCCGTGCCGCGGCCTCCACTTGCTCAAGGCACAGCCCGCGCGGATCACCGCACCGAAACGTCGTCTGGGCCGCCACCAGCAAAGTAACGGAATCCGCCCCTTCCACCGACACAACGCCGCCGATCGTATGGACGCTCCCCCCTTCGGCAACCGCTTTCAATACGACGGAGTAAACGACGCCGTCCGGACCGCATTGTCCGCCCATCGCAATTGTATCCGATCCGATCAGCGAGATCTCCCCGTCGAACGGCCGCCGGTTCAAGTCCGCTGTAAAGGTAAGTGCCCCTGGTGCACCGGCAGTAAGCCGAATTACGATAACCTGGTCAACGGCACTTGAGAATTGGACCCTCCGAAATGCTGCCGCTCCGCTGACAAATTCGACAACCGCCGCGCCGCGCGCCAGATCCAGCTCCCGCTTGTAGTCCTGAACGTCCTTCTCCACCCCTTCGAAGAACAGAGACAAATCGCCAAGCGTCTGATACGGGGCAAAATGATGCGGCATCGAGCTCATCGTGATTCTGGCGAGACGCTCCGCTTCCTTCGGTTTGCCTTCGAACAACAGGCGGCGAATGTCCCCAAGATGTCGGATCGCCTCCGGGTTGTCCCGCTGCTTCGGACCGCCGTACCAGACGGAATCCTCATTAAGCTGAATCCGCTCCTCGGCCGTCCGGCCGAATATCATGCCTCCCAGCCTGCCGTTGCCGATCGGCAGCCCCTCGACCCAGCTTCTGGCCGGCTTTATATAAGTTAGCTTTTCGTTCATTTGACTCATTGAAATCCTCCTTTGAGGTTACCGGTAACCTCAATGTAAACCGGCTTCCGCTTTCTGTCAATGGACTTTGTAGTCTTTTACACGCTAATCTGCAACCTGCCTTTGTATTCCCGTGTTTTAATAATAGAGAATACCTTCCATATGGGTGGAGTTTGCGGGGGATTGGATGAGAAGATCATACATTTGGTTCCTATGGCTAGCGATAGCCGGTCTATTGTTTGGCTGTACGATGCATATGCAGCCGGATACAGCTGGGCCTGGACATCAGGAGAGCGCTTCGTTGAAGCTGAAGTCGATTCAGGACATAAAAAAAGCAGCCCTCCAAGGCCGAATGAAAGAAATCAAACTGCCGCTGGGTTCGACTTTTCAAGAGATTGCTCAAACCTATGGCGAGCCGGAAGGCATCTCGAACGAAGAATGCTTGACGTATTCGTATGGTCATACCCGGACAGAAGGCGCTTTTTATTTTCATCATGACTCCTGTTCGGACGGGCTTAATGTTCTGAAGCCGGAAACCACGCTTAATAAAATTTCAGTGACTGCCGAGTTTTTGCAGATCCGGATGACAGCTGAGGACGTAAAGCTGGCATTGGGGAATCCCGACATCGAGTATGTGGGCGAAGCATACGGCGGCTACTACCTGATTTACAATTTAGCGCCTTATCAACTGATCTTTATTGCAGATATGCATAGCGAATCCAAAAGCATACACAAAGTCAATGTGACCCGCATCAACGAGAAACAAAGTTAACAACCACAAACGGGCAGACAGCAAACAAAGAAAACCGCCCGGCGCTGAACATCAGCCTGAGCGGTTTTTCGGTATTTTCCCATTACGCAAGCAACAAGACGATTATCCGTTATAACCCTCGCAGAACTAACATGTTACCCGCCAAACCATTCCCGGTCGATCAAAGCGAGGCACAGGTCCATCCCTTTCCGCTGGAAAGGAAGCGCCGGATCACGCCGGATCAATTGCGGGTCCTCCACCTTTGCGTAGGTGAGCAGCGCATCCCCCTTCTCGGTCATCATGCAGTTTACGTTCATATACTCGTACGGCCCCGTCTCAATATCCCCGACCTTGCTCCATGTCGCTCCGCCGTCGCGGGACAAGGCGGCGGTCAGAGGCGTGCGCAGTCCGTAGTGATGTCTGGTCGGATCGTACTTGCTGGCATTGTAAAACAGCACCAGATCGCAAGTGCCCGGTATTCGCCGCAGACACGTACACGATTCCGGAGCGTGCAAGCCGGAAGTTTGCGGCATCGACCAAGTCTCTCCGTAATCCTCGGAGCGCGACAGGAACACCGCACCCAGCTGCGTACGGATCGACATGAGCAACTGCCCGCCGTCCCCTTCGGCCACAGACGCCTCCATAGCGCCTCTCATCGGCAAATCCAGAACCGTGCTCGCCCGCCGCCAGTTCACCCCGTCATCGTCGCTTAAGAAGCAGCTGATCGTATTGTGCTGGCCTCCCTGATGCCCCGTACCGAAATGATACGGCAGCAGCAGACGGCCATTGCTTAATACGTTCATATGGTTGGCTCCGCCCTGCAGCCATTGTCCCGCGCTCCGCTCCCATATGGCTCCCGCTTCCTGCCAAGTCTCTCCTTCGTCCGAGGACCGGAACAGGATCATACTCGAGCTGCTCGCGCCGTGATGCCCGCGCAGACAGTGCAGCAGCAAGTCGCCGGAAGGCAGCCGGGACAAGCCCGGAGCTTGCACATTATGATCGCCCGGCGATACGTCGACGAGCATTCGTTCCCCGTCCCAGGTGATCCCGCCGTCAGCCGAAGTTTTGGAGTAGATGCGGCACAATCCGAAATCGCTGCCTCCCCCCGGCCCCTCCTCGTATTTATGCCATACGAGCATCAAGCGCCCGTCCTTTAGCGCCACGATACTCGCCGTATCGTTACGCGGATTGCCGGCTCCGGATTCGGCGACTACTACATATTGAATCCCTGTATTCGACATAAGCTTCAGCTCCTTAATCCTTCACTCCCAAAAAATCGAACTGCTGCGCAAACAGACGGATCTGCTGCCGTTCTTCCTCCGTTAGTTGCTGAATCGGCTTTCTCGGCCGCCCTGTGTCGATGCCTTGCAGCCGCAAAATTTCCCGCTCGAAGGCGATAAAATCGTATTTCAGCAGCTCGGCGATCACCCGGTTCGCTTTCGCCTGCAGCCGGAGCGCCTCGGCCATGTCCCCCGCCTTGAACTTCGAGTACAGCTGTGTGAACAATTTCGGCATGATGTTATACGTGCTTCCGATCGCGCCGCAGCAGCCGACCGCGAGCCCGGCCAGCAGACATTCGTCCGGACCGTTGAAGACACGGAAGTCCGGCCCGCACGCTTCGATCAGTTGCTGCAGCTCAAACGTATCTTTGGACGTGAACTTCACTCCGGCGATATTGTCCACCTTGGATAACTCCTCGTAAAACCGCACCGTCGATTGAACGCCCGTCATCGCGGGGAAATGGTACAGGATCAGCGGAAGGTCCGACGCCTGCGCAATATCGAGATAGTGGCCGCGAACCTGCTCCGCACCGTGCTTGTAATAAAAAGGGGCAACCGACGACACCGCATCGGCTCCGGCCCGCGCCGCATGTTTGGTCAGCTTGACGCTGGTATCCGTGTCCATTGCGCCGACATGGGCGATGACCGGTACGGTTCCGCGGACTTCGTCTATAATCACTTCCAATAACAATTCGCGTTCCCCGGCGGATAATAGAAACCCTTCTCCCGTACTTCCGCCTACATAAAACCCGTCGACCCGCTTCCCCAGCAAATGCCGGACAAGCTGGCGGGTCGCCCGCTCGCTTACATTTCCCGATTCGTCATAGGGCGTAAGGATTGCCGGAATAATACCTTGAAATCGTTCTAAAGCCAGCATGCTCTCACCTATCTATCCCGTCTCTGTTTTTTTTAGTTGCTGAATCGTCTTACCATTCTCCGGATTTCCTGTAAGCCTGCTTGGTCCGGAGACCGAACTCGCCGCCCGCGGCATCGATTGCCTGAAGCAGCTCCCCGGCGGACTTGCCGGCTCCACTTCTGGCCGCGGGGATCAGCGTATCGCACTCATTATCGTCCATGAAGCGGGCGGCTTCCAACAACCGGCGCTCATCTTCCTCCGGAATGACGAGGAAGCCGTGTTTATCCGCATGAATGAGCTGGCCCGGCCTAACCGTACAACCAAATACTTCAACCTCACAGCCCCAGCGGACCGGCGTGCTATAGGCATGACCGACACACAATCTGCGGGCGATCGCCTTGAAGCCGGCGTTCGTCATTTCATCGAGATCGCGGATCGCACCGTCCGTGATCGTACCGACGCATCCTAAAGCGCGGTGAATATTGCTGTTCACCTCTCCCCAGAACGCTCCGATTACCCGGGGTGCATCCAAATCCTGAACGACAACGATTTTGGGACCGGGGCGGCTTGCCACGTAGTGCCGGTATTCGCTCCACGCATTCGGATTGCTTTGCGGATGCGCCGGGTTCCCGGGCTCGATCTGTACCGTTACGGCATAACCGGCCATCGGTCCCATCTGCGGCATATAATCCCGCGTTTCCTCCCGATTGAACCCCGTCGTAATGTCATGCTCCGTGATCGCTTCCCAGCCATTGTAGATGGTCGGCGTATTCCATCTTTTCAACTTCAACAATTCGCCGTAGCTTGGACGCTGCAGGTTCATCCTTCATCCCCACTTTCGCTTCTTGCCGCGGATGCTTACTGTTTCTTTTTAGCCTCCACAGCCTGGTTCAGCTTCTCGTCAGCTGTACGTAGAGCCGTTGCCACATCGCTCTCGCCCAATATCACTTTCGACAATTCCCCGGCGGCGAAATGGAATTCATTAATGCCGATCAGCTCCGGATTGATCTTCGGGGCAGACGCAGACTTATTGTAGAAATAAGCGAAATTGTTCTTGTCCTTTAATTTCGGATTGTTTTGCATATACGCTTTTTGAATCTCTTTATTTTGCAAAGCCGTTGCCCGTCCATCCTTGGACGCGTTCATTTGAAACTCGTCGGAGGTGATGACGGTGATCGCTTTAAACACATCTTCCTTATGCTTGCTCGTACTCGTGGGCAACAAGTATCTTCCCGACGTCTTCGTGCCCATACCCGGAGCCTCCGGATAAGTCGGAAGCGCCACGTAATCGAAGTTGATCGCTTTATCCGCGGCTGCAGCCGCTCCACCGCCTACCGTCATCGCTACGGTTCCGGTAAGGAAATCGCGTTCTTGAATCTGATCCGAGAGCGTGTCCTTCGTGACGTGGTTGCCCGGAATTTCATAAAACCGTTTCACGTTATTAAACACCATTTTCCAGGAATCCGTGTTGATGACCGCCTTATCGTTGCCATCCAATGCCAGCAAGGAAAGCTGATTATTGATCACGAAAATATTCGACCAGTTGGCGCTTAATCCCCTGATCTGCACGCCGTCCTCGACCCGGGTAAGCCTTTTGGCGAGCTCGTACGTCTCGTCCCAGGTCATGCCGTCCTTCGGATACGGAACTCCGAATTTATCGAAAATGTCTTTGTTGTAATAAAGCACGTAACCCAAGGAGGCATTTTGGTAAGGAATCCCGAAAACCATCTGATCCGCCGTCATATCACGCATGGCCTGCACCGCATTCGGTTCCAGCCTGTTCAGATCGAAATTATACTTCTTAATCCATTCGTCCAGATTTTGACCGAGCTTCAAATCCAGAAACATCGGCAAATTAACTCTGGCGGTCATATACACGTCGGGAATCGTCCCGGCGGCTACCAGATCTTTCAATTCCGTGCCTTTCCCCGGCACAATGTATTTCGTAGAAATGTGCGGATATTTCTCGCGAATCGGCTTGCCGAATTGTTCCTGGAACTCTTCTTCCGTGATCGGGATACCGGTAAATACAAGCTCTACCGGTTTATCGCCGGGTACCGCCGCCGACTGCTGCCCCTGCTCCCCGCTTGTTCCGCCGGTTCCGCAGCCGGAGACCGATGCGGCGGCCAGAACGACAGCGGCGGCTAATAAGCTTTTTTTCATAGTAAAACCCCCTGTGTTATGATAGATAGCAGCTCCTGTTAAAGCGCTTTCCCTCTTGCTATATTCAGAATAACTTGATTAACTTTGGAATACGTCCTATATTTTTTCGATTCCTCTCATTATTTTCACTGTACGTTTTGTAAACCGAACTTCTTATTCTACCAGAAGCTAGACTGATTACGCAGCAAAGGGGGCCCCCCATGCCGTCCGTATTCCCGCCGGTGCTAACCGATTATCCGAACAAAGACGGGTTTCCGTTTTACATTATCCAAAAAATAAATAATAACATCCCCCCTCACCGGCACGACTTCCTGGAGCTTTGCCTTGTCGTCGAAGGAAGAGGAACCGAGTTCGTAAACGGAGTGTCGCATACGCTGGAACCGGGGACGATGACCTTTCTTCTCCCCTACCAAATCCACGAGATTCATGCAGAAGAGGGTCTGGATCTGCTGCTCTACGTATGCAACTTCGACATGGGACTGCTGCTGAACGCACCCGATCGCGAGCTCGGCCACTGCTTGCTGCATGACGACGAGACGAAGCTCGCGCCTTTCGTTCAGATCAGCCGCGAGCAGTACCGGGATATGCTCGCCTTGTTCGACCGGATGCAGCTGGAGTATAGCCGGAACGAGCGATGGAAACGGCTGATGCTCACCTCGATGCTGTTCGAGGCGCTGGCCGGATTCGACCGGATTCGTTGTCAGGCGGAACCGTCCATAGAGGCAGCCATAACCCGCAGATCGGATCATTCGACAATATGGGAAATCATTCACTACATCCACCAGCACTATCAGGAGCCGTTAACGCTCGCCGAGCTGTCGAAGCTGTTTCATTTCAGCGTGCCGAATCTTAGCAAACTGCTAAAGCGTCATCTCGGCACGAGCTTCATCGACTTCATCCACGAGCTGAGAATTCGCCAGGCTTGCAGCTTGCTCCAGTCGAGCCGGATGACGATAACCGACATCGCGATGGAGGTCGGATTCCGTTCGTTCGCCAGCTTCTCGCGCGTGTTTAACGATCTGAAGGGCGTCTCCCCTTCGGTATACCGGAGAACATGGAGCGAGCGCTCCACGGACGCCGAATCTTGAACGGACAACAAAAAAAACGAACTGCTACCCGTCAGCAGTTCGTTTTTTATTCATTCGGGAAGGGTTAACGTTGTGCAGTCCCCCGCTCGGGTTCGGAGTAAACCGCCGCATACAGCTGCGCCATCAACCCCATCCCCATCTGCGACAAAACCCGGTATCCCCCTCGCTGCAGCTGGAGTCCCCCGCAATTATGCTGGCAGACGCCCTGCAATACCCCGTCCGGCGTCAAATACGTCTCCAGTGCCTGCATCGCTTCCCGGGCTGCGTCAAGCATTGTGTGCGGCAGCACACCGGCTCGCGCCCCGAGCGCCAAAGCGGCGGCAATCCCTGCCGAGCCGGAAGTCTCGATGCCCGTCTCCGGCTCCCCGAGAAAGCAAGACCACAGCCCTCCCGGCTCCCGCCGTGATAAAGCAATTTCAGACATACGCCTGAATTCCGCCGACACCTCTTCCATACCGGCCAGCTTGGCATAACGCCGCGAACCTTGAAGCTCCATAAAGGTCCGGACGAATCCGAGCATGTACCAGGTGTAGGAGCGTGCCCAGTTCCGCATAATCCGCTTTTGCCCGCTACTTGAGACGATGCCGTACAAGTCGCGACCGTCCGTAAGCGCCTTCCGGCGAAGCAAAAGCTGCCGTAGAGCCGTCTGCGCAAGCTGATCGTTCCCGAGTCTCGACGCAATGACCGCCATCGGATACCCCATCGTATAGGCGCCTTCCGCCGTAAGGGAAGTCTCCGCGGAGAGGATTCCTTTCTCTTCGACAAGATGGGAGTTCCAGTACGAAACCAGCTGCCCTACAAGCGGATGATCCGGTGTCAGCTTCGCGATAACGGCGATCGGCAGGGTGCTTTCGATTCCGGAAAAACTCCCGTCTGACGGCAGTCCGTGCAGATCCTCGTAAATCAATTGGCCGTTACCGTTCACATATTGATCCAAATGACCGGCGATCACTTGCTCGGCCCGATTCGTTTCCCCCACCCTGCGCATATCGTACAATCCGTCGAGAACGCATCCTTCCAGCCAGCCAAAAGGCTGCAAACTGTCCAGAGACATCATCCGTTGCCGGAACTGCCGGATACGCTGATCTTCCTCCGCCAGCATCAGATGAGGAGAGAAAAACTTTCGGCTATCGTCGGCACTCAAGCCGTCAAACACCCATAAAGTCGAATCGGTCTCGATGATCCGCAGTCCGATGCCCTGCCGCAGCGCTGCTTGAACCTGTGTACGAGTTAACGGCAATTCAAAGGGTTGAAATACGTAGGCGTAGCGAATGTCGTAAGATCCCAGCCGTTCTCCAGAATCGAGCAAGTACGCTTCAACAAACAACACTTCTCTCATTTCCACAGCGATTGTAATGCGCAGCCTTGCAGCCAGGTGCAGGGTGTCCAGAAACCGCTGCATGACCGGGCCATCCCACGTTAATTTCAATTCGTGGCCTGCACCTCCAATCGGTACAGCCGACCAGCCTGCGGGAACCCTTTTTCGTTCCGGCAGGCTGCGAGCCGGAGCGGCCCCTACCTTCGCCGCCTCATATATAACGGTGGTGTTGTCCATCTTATGATGTTCCTCCATCCTGAAAACCGAAAATCATGCCGCTCCGCAAAGAGAGCCGTTACTTGCTTTTACTCATTTCGGCGGCAATTTTCTGATCCGTGCGTTCATCCGCTTCACGAAGTACGGTGTTAATGTCTTTTCCGTTCCACTGCAGGTCGTTGAAGGCTGTCTGAACTTCCGCCAGCGCTATTGCCTGGAAGCGCGTCAGACTCGTTATTGGCGCCGGTTTCGCCGTAAACAAGGCTTTCACGTTTTTATCTTTCAGAAAGGGAAGGTCTTTGCCGAATTCATTCACCGTGTCCGCGTTTTGCAGCGCCGGCACATATCCTTTACGGGCCAGATGCTTCTGGAATTCCGGTGAAGTCACGTAGGCCGCAACCTGAAACGCCGCATCCTTATGCTTGCTGTTGGATGTCACATAGAAATAGCCGGGCGCATTCTGAGGTCCTGTATTGGCCGCCTCCTTGTAAGTAGGATAGGTGGTCAAATCCCAGTCCAGCGTCTTGTCCTTATCGGCGAAGTATCGCGTACCCAAAGCATTGGGCCCAAGCAGCATCGCTAGTCGCTGTTCGCCGAACAGCTTCAATTGAGCCGAATAAGTCAGCGTGGTTTTGTCGTATTCGTTGTTCGGTACTTGAAATAAGCCGGTCAAAGACTGGAAGATCAGCTTGAATTTCTCTGACGACATCGTCGCTTTATTGGTCACCGGATCGATAAACGACGGGGCAAGCGGGTCCAAAGACATCACAAAGCCGAGTGAAGTGCCGAAACCATAATAATGGACGCCGTCCACCAGACGGCTCATCCTGCGGGTCAAGTCGTATAATTCCTCCATCGTCATGCCGTCCTTCGGAACCGGAAGGCCGAACTGATTGAAGAGTCCTTTGTTATAGATCAGCGCAACCGAATCGATCGAAACCGGAAGTCCGTACATCCCCCCGCTCGCCAGTTGGCGCTGCGCATCTACAGAAGTTTTCTCTAGCGGGGACAAATCATACTTGTGCTCTTTCATCAGACCAGTCAGATCGTATTGAAGCCCGTTTTGAAGCAGATTCGTAGGGGTATTTGCGAAGGAGTCGTAATAAATATCCAGTTGCTGTCCAGTTTCCAAAATCGCTTTAAGCGTGATATCCGGCGCGATGAATTCAGGTGTCACATGCGGAAACTTCTCCTTGATTTTATCACCGAATACAGCCATAAAACCTTCCTTCGAAGTGATCGACCCTACGTTCAATTTGAATGAAAGAGTGACCGGTTCGTGGGAAACAGCCGGCTCCCCCCCCTTGCCTGGCTGTTCGTTTCCCGCCTTGCCGCCGCTGCCTCCCGAGCAACCGACCAGACCTGCCTGCACCAAGATGCATAGCGACAGCAGAACTGCGCCTTTTCTTATTTTCATTGTGCTTCCCCCTTGGATACTATGAAAGCGCCTGCAAATTTACCTGCGGCTGCCTCCGTCGTTTATTGCCTGACCGCGATGATCCGGTCCACGTACAGATTGGCGATGGCGCTGGAGTTCGGCGGAGCCAGCCAGAAATAACGGTTGGGCTGGTTCGGATTGTACTCGTATACCCACGGAAATTCCACGAAGCTGTACGCACCGTCGGCTACATGCGCATAATCCATCGACGTCCGGCCTCCACCCGAAGGCGAATTGAAGCCGAAGTTAAATGCGGTCGTTCCGGGCGAGCCGGTACCCGGATCTACACGGACGTTCGCGTACAATTTCCACTGGCCTTCGCGGGGCAGGACCGTATCGTGCAATTGAATGGCCCACTGATTCGTGCTCCCCTTCACCTTGGCCGCTGCTTGATCGGAAGCGGCCGCATCGCTTACGAGCGTCGTCCCTGCAGGTTCGTATAGCCAGAACATATGATCCTGGAAGTCCATCCAATCCGAATCGGGCAACCCGCTGACAAAGTCCGGGATCGTCGGAAGCGTCCGGCGTATATCGATCAGGCGGTACAACGATTCCATCGTACCCTTGCTCTTGTAATTGATAATATCGGCCGTGTACGTTTTAAACCGGGCGTACCGGTTATCGTAATCGGGGTCCCATTGGATATTCCGTTTGCGCGCTTCGCTCCTATAATCAACGTATCGCATCAGGATCGTATAGTCCACCTCAATGCGCGTCCGCTGCACATGATTCAACGATACCGGATCGTTCGTCGCTGCCACAGCCTGGTCAAATAATCCGTCGATTTGACGCATCAGATCAAACGAAAGAAAAGGAGACGTGATGGGTGTGGAGATCGTAAGCGTAGAATCGCTTTGCTCGAACGCCTCATGCAGCAGCGTAATGTACTGGCTGATGTACGGCGCGGCGTCTCCGTAATACCCGTTAACAAATTCGTCGATCAGCTCGCGGTAATCCTGATCGGGATTCCAGAGCAGCCGGGCGCCGACCCATGCGCGCAGATCGGTAAGTCCCGTACTGATCGGTGCGGTATTGCCGACAATATGCTCTCCGAAGTAACCTTTGACCGAAGGGAGAGTCGCCAAATACTGGATCGTTTCGCTCATCGCATATAGACTCGGATAAGGCATCAGATAGCCGCCGCCCGAAAAGTCCATGATATAGTCCCAAAACAAAATATCGTCCGACATTTGCGCCCATTGTTCGATATTCGCTTTGGAAAAGCTGTTCTTGGGATCGTTCAGCGCCCGGCCGTGATCTTTATAGATCGGGGCGAACGTAATGACCACATTATCCGGCAAAGTCATACCGGTCGGGGCCTCTTCTGTAAACATGTAAGCAAGCGTACCGATCCGCGCATCCGGAATTTCCGTCTTCACCCGGGTCGCAATATCGCCGACCATATCCATAACTGGCGCGGCAAGCGAGCCTCCATGCTGGTTGGCGAACGCCAGAGAGTCCGGGTCCGGATTCCAGGTCGTGTCCTCTTGGCTGAAGCCGAAGGAAGCGTCTTTTCCCTCACTGACCCTTTGGGTAATGAGCTGGACCAGATTGCCGGCCGCGATACTGCGAACGCTTTCATTCATCGCCAGCAGTTGGTTTCCGTGGTGATATGGAGTTTGCGGCACGATCTTTTTGAAGTTGTGCACGTCATAAGGCCAATAGGAGGACCAGCTGTCCAGCCAAGGCTCCGACTGAGGAACATGGATAGACCGGTCGCGATACTTCCCGTTCAGTAAATTATGGGCGCGGTATTGCTCATTATTGCCGTCATTGACGTACATTTCGCGGTATTCAAAGCGCGGCACCTGCACGTCGTTCGTGACACGGAGACGCAAGTTCGGGTTGGTCGGCACGAACGTATAGGAGGGCGAATACCATTTGACCCCGACATAATAATCCAGAAAATAGTTGACGCCATACATCGTTCCGCGCGGATCGCTGCCCGCAATGATGATGTACCGCTGCGCGGCGCGGATGACAAAGCCGTCCTCCCCAAGCGAATTTCCCGCCAGCTCCGGAACGAGATTCTCGGTCAACGCGTTTCTCCCGACGACAAATAGCGGACCGGCCGGCGGAGTCGTACCTTCGGACAGCTGAAAAGGCGCTCCGGTGACCTGGGTCAAGTAATTTACCAGCTCTTGAGCGGCATGGCGCTCAAGAGCATCGGCATTGGAGCTGACGAAGACCCCGTATTTCCCTTTTCCGTTGCTCGCCAGCATCATCTGGTTCCCCTGTCCGTTCATAGAGTCGGGTGCCGCGAACGTGAAACTTTGCATCGTTACCACCACTAGAATAAGAGACAATAACACTGACGTCGATGTTCTAACCATCCGTATTCCTCCCGTTGTTCATAGTGAGACCCGCTTTCCTTCACAATCGCGATAGGCGTATCCCGCAGCGCTCATGTCCTATGAGCCATCACCTCCATTCCGGCTCCGATTCCGTTGTTCCATTAAGGGCCCAGTTACAGCTCGAGAAAGGGACACTGCCAATCGGGAGAGATTTTATTTGGTGCGGCTAAGGCCGGTTCTTCTATACTTCGTCCCACACCCGTCTGGCGTACTCCAATCCTTGCCTTGTGGCGCTTCGGCATTCCTCTACGCCTTCGAACTCGATCGACATGCAACCGTCGTATCGGGACTGCTTGATCAACCTCAGCACTTCGCGCAAGTTGATGTCGCCTTGGCCCACAATCGCACCGCGAAGCCAATTGCTTCCCGCCGTTGGAAACCAGCCGGGGCAAGCCGGGCCGGGGCTTCGGTCCGGCGTACGGATATAGAAATCTTTCAGATGAACCATGGACGCAAGGGCTATATTATGTCTGACGCCGGTAAGCGGCAACTCGTCGACACATAGAAAATTGCCAATGTCGAGCGTAGTCCGGTAATTGTCGCGATTTACCTCATGGATCAAACGTTGCACCCTTTCGCTGGCCTGAACGTAATAGCCGTGGTTCTCTACGCTTGTCGTAATTCCGTACGGAGCGGCGTAGTCGGCAATCGTGCGGCACGCTTCCGCCAGCTTCGGAAGATCGCGGTTGAAGTTGCGGACGGAAATGTCGCCGAGAGGACGCGAGGCCACGTCATGACGCATCCGTTTCGCGCCAAGCCGCCGGGTAATCTCAACATGGCGTTTCACCCTGTCGATCGTCCGCTCATATTCCTGCTCATCGGCCGCAATGAAATTCGCCCGGACGCAGTAGTTCGACACCTCGATCCCGGCCTGCCCCGCCTTGTCCCGAATCCGGTCTGCAAGCTCCGGCTGCTCCAGCAGATCGAATCCGACCGGAACGATCTCGACATGCTCCCCTCCAACTTCCGCAATCCACTCGATGGCATCCGTCACAGTCATTTCTCCGGATACGATCGCACCTTTCAAACTATACAAACTGATCCCCAATTTCATAAGCTTGCTTCTCTCCTTTGTCTTCCTACTGCAACCGCTTGTTTTTGGCAAAATCGGGGAAATAGACCGGACTTCCGCCTTGTGATGCAGATTGCGCCGAAAGCGGCATGATGGAGCTGACGGCAACGGAATCGTACACATCGAAGTCGGGCCGGCGCTTCTCCACAACAGCGGTTGCGAATTCTTTCATGACAAAATAGTCGCCGAATCGGGCGGCCTGCACGGCCTGCTCCCGGTCGGTCTCGTTACTCCACCACGGGTGTTCGAAAGTCCCGGCGTATTCGGACAGCTTGGACCAGGATACATTGCCCAGGTACGATTTTCCGGGTGTGCTGCCATCGAGCCAGATCAGGGGCTCCTCCACGGTGTCGCGGCCGGATACGAAAGCTCCCTTCGTTCCTTGCAGCTCGTAGGACAAGTAGTTGAAAGGCCGCGGGGACGAAAAATCGTTGCGCAAATAAATAACGGCTCCTTGTTTGGTGCGTATAAGCGACAAGCAGGAATCGCCTTGCTGCCAATAATCCATCCGGGCGCCGGGGTGATCCGGACCGAACACTTCCTTGAAATAGTCGCTTTGCGCCGCCGGCTTCGACACGATGGTCGTCATATAATCAAAGGTATCCCCCCTATTGATGCCAAGCCACTGCGATACTGGTCCGAGCGAATGAGTCGGGTAATTGTTGCCGTTGAACTTGCGCATCATCTCCCCCCTCCACTTCAATTCCCCCCGGTCATCGTGAGTGGCTGTCCGGACATCATGGATGTAACCGCACTCCGCATGGGTCAACTCCCCGAAGGCCCCGGATTCGGCCATCGTCCGCACCATCATGTTCGTCCGGGTGTAGCAGAAGTTTTCGGCTAACATGTAGACGGCCCCCGTCCGCTCGACCGTCTGGACCAGCTCCCAGCATTCTTCTATCGTTTGCGCGGATGCAACTTCGCATAACACATGCTTGCCGGCATTCATCGCTTGAATCGACTGGCTGGCATGAACCTCCATCGGCGTGGCCAGCAGCACCGCATCGATATCGCCATCGTCGAGCAGATGCTCGAAGCTTGTGAACGTGCGGATAGCCGGATACTGCCGCTTCCATTTGGCAAACACCTCTTCATTCAGATCGCATATGGCGCTCACTTCGACAAGTTCGGGTAAAAAATCGCAGCATTTGTGGTAGGCAAAACCGCGGTTTCCGCCTACGACAGCCAATCGCACTCGTTTGGTCATCCCGATCGCTCCTTTAACTCGATTCTTACTATGAATTATAAGAATTCAAGCCGGAATCGGAATGGAAAACAGTCAGGCCAATCTGTAAAAAACTCAGATCCGACTTTCCGTCCCCATCGTCCCTATACGCTGCCGGAACAAGTGGGTTATAATCAGACACAGATCGCTCACGACCGCTGTAACCCAAAATCGATCAAGGGGGGAACGGTTTATGCAAAGCGCGCAAAGACAAAAGGGGAACTTTTCCAGCTATCTTGCCAATGTACAGACCGCTATTCTCAGATCTTCTTATCGGATGTTAGGTGCAGAGTGGAGTCATTCCAATTTGACATACGATTTCAACCTGTTGTATTACATGGTTTCCGGGAGATGCAAGATATGGGTGAACGGATCGGTCATCACGCCCACTTCCGGACAGCTCGTTCTGCTGCCGGCAGGTGCTACGATTTCCGCTTCATCGTATAACGGGGAAGTTTTCGGAAAGTATTATTGCCACTTTACATCCACGATCGGCGAAACCCGCCTGTTCGATTTGCTGGAGCTGTCGCTATTGATCGATGTGGAGGATAAACCGCTCATGGGGGAGCTGTTCCGGGAGCTGAACGAATCGCATAACGGCAATGGCATGACCTCTCTTCTGCGCGCCAAAGCGACGTTATTGCAACTGATTTGTTATTGTATAGAGAAAAGTCCGAAGCTGATCATTAACGATTCCGGTCATCTGGACGTGCAGCGGATTACCCGGGTGCTGGAATATATCAACTTGCATCTGGCGCAAAAATTGTCCGTAGACGAGCTTGCGAAGCTGGCCCATTTTCATCCCCGTTATTTCATAACGGTATTCAAATCGATGACCGGTTTTTCCCCCATGCAATATATTGCCAAACTTCGCTACGACCGCGCTTGCACGCTGCTGCGGACAACCAACCTGAATATGAACGAGATTGCTGACCGGGTCGGGGTATTACCGGACTATTTCACGAAATTTTTCAAGCATCATGGCGGCGTTTCCCCGTCTGCGTACCGGATCGACTTCGCCACAGCGTTCCGTGAAACCGACTGGCAGGAGTATCGCCGACCGTAGTGCCGGGAGCGAGGCTGGGCTGCCGGGATATGTCCGCGGGATGTTGATGGGCGTCTGCAAAGCAAATAACCTTCATCGAAGATGAAGGTTATCGGTACGTATGGAAGCCTGCTGGAGCTTCAACAGACTGGCTGATTCTTAATCGTCGTCCTCGTCATCACCCTCGGCGAGCCGGCGCAAATATTCTTCGTCTGCCCTGTCGCGGGCGCGGCCTTTTTCCTTAAGCCGTTCGATGGCTGGCATGATGAGCAAGTCGACTTCTTTTTGCACGGTGTAGGCGAGATCGTACCGGTTTTGCGACTCGAGATACGATCCGACTTCCATCAGCGCGTTATACCGGTCCAATTCCTCACGGGTGAGCAACCCCCGTACCTGAACGCTGCAATGTCTCACGGGCCAACGCCTCCCGGTCCCTAACGATTAGAACTTTCCTTTGCGCAGTAAGAGCGAGATGCCTCCGATCATGTACAAATACCGCATGTCGATCAGCTTCTTCATCATTGCGGCGGTGCCGCCCTTCAGCTTCTTGCCGAAGACGATCCCGATCGCTTCGCCTTTGCCGAGCGAGGCGACGACGCCTTTGTTGTCGAACTTGAACTCGCGCAGCGGCTGGTTGCGAATCGAAGCGACCAGATTGTAAGCGCACGTCACGCCTTGCTGCATCGCGATCTGGGCCGTAGGCGGGTAAGGCCTGCCCTGTTCGTTCAGGATCAGGGAGCAATCCCCGATAATAGATACATTCTCATACTGTTCCGTCCGCAAATACGAATCGACCTTCACGCGGCCCCGCATCGCCTCGAAGCCGGCTTGCTCGACGAGCCGGTTGCCGCGGATGCCGCCCGTCCAGACGACGGTGGACGATTTGATCGTCTCTCCGCTGGCCAGAATGACACCCTCGGGCGTACATTCCTTGATCGCCGTAGCGATTTTGAACGTGACGCCTTTGTCCGCAAGCACCTGCATCGCGTATTCGACCAGCTCCGGATCGAAGCCCGGGAGAGCGGTCGGAGCCGCTTCGATATTGTAGATTTTGACAAGCGACGGATCGACGTCGAATTCTTTGCACAGCTTCGGAATCCGGTCGGCCAGCTCGCCGATGAATTCGATGCCTGTAAACCCGGCCCCGCCGACGACGAACGTCAAATAATCTTTGCGTTCCGGCTCGCGCTTGAACTTAGCGAACTGGTATTCGATATGCTCCCGGATCAGCCGGACGCTGTTGATGCTGCGAATATTGAAAGCAAACTCCTGAAGTCCCGGGATGCCGAACGTTTCCGATTCTCCGCCCAAGCCGATGACGAGATAGTCGTAGGACAGCGTGCCGTCTTCGAGAATGACCTTTTTCTCCTGGGGCTTAATTTGAACGACGGTCGACTTGACGAAATCAATCTTGAACTCATCGATCAGCTTCGATATGCTGACTCGGGCATTTTCCGGATTGTCCGTACCTGCCGCAGGCATATGAAGATGAGTTGTGATATAATGATAATCGTGCTTGTTGACCAGCGTGACATTCGCCTCGTTATAATTGAGCTCTTTCTGCAGTCTAAGAGCGGTCAGCACCCCACCATAGCCTGCACCCAATATGACGATTCTTGGAACTGTACTCATCTTCGTATCCCTTCCATATCCGGTTTGTTGGCTGTCCGATAGCTGTGAAAAATTACACAAGCGTTGTCAGACAAAGCTCAGTTCAAGCTTTCCAGACACCGACTGTTCATGCAACCTCACGCACACCGTCAAGCTCTCTCTATATGACCCAAATTGCCGCAGCGGCAAGGCCGCTCGTACAATATTCGACAATACTTATCAATATTTGTTACCTGCAATCATATATCTTCCTATTGAAAATATCAAGCGACAAACTGTCTAAATTTTGTCGTTATTTGTGACAAAATCGCTTCCCTTCTGCACATTCCTTTGTTTATAATAAGTGGTGTGAGAAAATGTAACAAGGCTGTACAAAATGCTATGGAGGTGTCTTTTCGTGTCAGCGAATGTACAAAATCAAGGCGTGACGGATATTATCGTCATCGGCGGCGGGCCTGCCGGGATGTTTGCGGCATTTTACGCAGGAATGCGCCAAGCTTCCGTAAAAATCATCGAGAGCATGCCGCAGCTAGGCGGACAGCTTGCAGCGCTTTATCCTGAAAAATATATTTATGATGTTGCGGGATTTCCAAAGGTGACTGCACAGGAGCTTGTGAACCGGTTGAACGAACAAATGAGCCATTTTCCGGTTGATGTCCGGCTGGAAGAGAAGGTTCTGAAAGTGACGAAGAAGGACGAGCGTCTGTTCGAGGTCGAGACCGATCAGGGCGTCCACCAATCCAAGGCGATCATCGTTACGGCCGGCGTCGGCGCTTTCGAGCCGCGGAAGCTGGACTTGCCGGAAGCGGCCAAATTCGAGAAGAAAAACCTGCACTACTTCGTAAGCGATCTGAACAAGTTCGCCGGACAAAAGGTGCTGATCAGCGGAGGCGGCGACTCCGCGGTAGACTGGGCTCTGATGCTCGAGCCGATCGCCGAGAAAGTGACGCTTATTCATCGGCGAGACAAGTTCCGCGCTCACGAGCATAGTGTCGAGCTGCTGAAGCAGTCGAAGGTTGAGGTGGTTACGCCAGTTGAGATCGAAAGCTTGAACGGAACCGACAAAATCGAATCGGTTACGATCAAGGAAGTAAAATCCGGAGCAGCCAGCGTCATCCCGGTCGATGCGGTCATCGTCAACTTCGGCTTCGTCTCCTCGCTCGGACCGATTGCCGAATGGGGCTTCGAGATCGAGAACGGCTCGATTATTGTCGACTCCCGTATGGAGACGTCGATTCCCGGCATCTTCGCCGCAGGCGACATTACCACTTATCCGGGCAAGCTGAAACTGATTGCGGTCGGATTCGGAGAAGCCCCTACCGCGATCAACAACGCCAAGGTATACATCGATCCGGATGCGAAGCTTTCCCCGGGCCACAGTAGCAACATGAAGTTTTAATATAGCACGCATAGAAGCGCTCCGCGGCCATCCGCGCGGGCGCTTTTTTTGGCGTTCCGCATCCGCCCGAATAGGTTTCGCCGTGCGGAGGAAACCTATGGGCGGATTAGGATCGGGATTTTCCGATAGCGGGACGTTGATCATGCGCGATCAAGATGTCCCAACCGGAAAGGAGAATGGCAGATGTCCTCGTTATGCCCTTACTGCAACGGAATGACCACTCTCAACCTGCAATGCCCGCAATGCGGAAACCGTTTGTTCGACGGCGGCCGCCTCGACGACTACCTCGGCCCGTATTCGCCTTATCGCGCCATCGACGACCTGAAGCTCACGAACGGATACCCCGATCTGGACCGCCGGCTGTGCGTGCACCAGACCTATTGCGAGAGCTGCGGCTACAGGCAGGAGGTGCAGGCGGAAGAATGGCTGACATAAAGCCTTGAATCCTTCCGTTCATCGGCCGTCAGCCATCCGCCTCGCCTGCCGCATGGCGCTCCCGGAATTCCGTCGGCGTCATTCCCTCGTATTTATGGAATACCTTCGTAAAGTAGCGGCGTTCCGCATACCCTACCTTATTCCCGATCGACGTAACGCTTTTGCCGGTCATGACGAGCAGCGACTTCGCCAGTTCCATCCGCTGCCGGGTCAAATATTCGACGAACGTCTCCCCGAACTGCTGCTTGAACAGCAGGCTGAAATAGCTGCAGCTGATGCCGAGATAGTCGGCAACCTCTTCGATTCCGAGATCGCTGGACATATGCCGCTGAATATAGTTTTTGGCCGACACCATCAGCACTTCACCCGTTTTCTTCGCCAGCCCGGCGTTCATGCAGGCGCTCGTCAGCCCGTCGATCGTATCGAGCAGCTCCTTGACGCAGACGCTTTTCTCCAGCTTCGCCCATACCGCTTCTTCCTGTTCGCCCTCAAGCAGCCCGATCTCCCGCATCTCCCGCATCAGATGAAGCACGACGAAGTGCAGCATCTGCTCGCCGCGCAGCACCGAAAATGCGAGGATCGCCTTCACGCTGGCATGCAGCCCTTGTGTCGCCTGCTCGACCTTGGCTCTGTCCTTCTGCTTCAGCCCGGCTACCAGCTCGTCGAGCACGCTCCAGAGCGGCTCGTTCGTCTCGCCTCCGTCTCCGGCTCCGTCTACAAACACCACATGCTGCTTCCCCGGCGACAGTTGAAGGGACCGCTGTACGCATTTATAAGCTTCCGCCAAACGCTCCATCGGTACCGGCGACGCGAAGATGCCGATACTGACCGTCAGCTTGGCGTACTGTTCGACAGCGGCCTGCAGCGAGTGCGACCAGACACGGATCTGTTCCGTTCCGGGAATCGCGCGGTCCGGACGATGCTCGAGGAGCAGACACCATTCGCCTTCGCGGGTTTGCAGCACCGCGTAAGCCTGTTCATCAGGAACCAGCGCCTCCTGCAGCACGTTGCGGACCGCGAAATTCCATAGCTTCCGCTCCCGTTCGCTCCACGGCCGGGCGATTTGCGAATAGCCGTCCAGATCGGCGACGAGCAGCGTATAAGCGGGTTGGTCCGGCAGCTCGCCTTCCTCGGGAAGCAGATGCAGCGAGCAAACCGACGTATAGTCGAGCAGAACGTCATGCAGCATTTTCTCATAAGCGAGGCTGGACAGCCGCTTCCACGTCTTCTCTTCCTTCAGCCGTTCCATCCGCTTCTCCCGGATTTGCAGGGCGAGCCTTTCCACGATCTGCCGGAGCTCCTCGTAGTCGATCGGCTTCAGAATGAAGTCTTTGGCGCCGTATTTGACCGCTGAACGGGCGTAGTCGAACTCCTGGAAACCGGTCAGCATCACGACTTCGCCCTCGTACTTTTGCTCCTGCAGCCATTTCAGCAGCGCAATCCCGTCCATTACCGGCATCCGGATATCGGACAGGATGAGGTCGGGAGCAAACTCCCCGACCAGTTCCATCGCCTTCACCCCGTTCGTCGCCATTCCGACGACGCCGAAGTTCAGCTCCTCCCAAGGAATAACCGTCTGCAAGTTGCGCATAATGTTGATTTCGTCGTCGACGAGCAGCGCCTTTAATACTTTATTGCGGAGATTCATCCGATCACCCTGCTTCCGCCTGACGAACCCGGGGATGTCTCCAACCGTGCGGACGGTCCTGTGCCGCCGCCGTACCGGTCCTGAACCGGTTTATGCAGCTCCCGGTTGGCGTTGTCCTGTGCCTGCTGCACACGCTCCAGCAGCTGGATCGCCGTCGTTTTGCCGCCGATCAGCTCCTGCATCCCGGTTTCGAGCGCTTCCCGCACCTTCGCCTGCACGATCGAGTCGAACGCCGGAAACGTCCGTGTGTCAGCCGCCTTCAGCAGCTCGCCGACGATCGGACGGACGCCGGACAGATCGGCCAGCTTCATCGCCGGCAGGATGCCGACCTCGGCAAGCTGCCGCTTCTGCATCTCCTCGCTGAACATGATCCGGATAAACGCTTTTACGGCCTCCAGCTCCTTGGCGTTCAGATGGGCGGAGAAGCCGTACCCGTTCGAGTAGCTTGCATTGATCGTCCCGTCCCCGGGCCCTCCCATGCTCGGAAAGTTAAAAAAGCCGACATCGTCCTCGACGACCGACCTGCCCGGAGCCGCGAGCCCCGAATTCGCCCAGCTGCCGTCGAACACCATCGCCGCCTCTCCCTGACGGAACGCGGTCTGCTGATCCGCATACTTCAAGCCCAGACTCTGCTCGGGAAAATATCCTTTTTGGACGAGCGTCTCATACCGCTTGAACGCTTCGGCTACGTCCGGATCGGTCCATTTCCTCGTGCCGTCCACGAAGCCCCGCACCGACTCGGTTCCCGCCATACGCACCCACATCGTATTCATCATCATATTGATCACCCAGGCGTCGGCGGAGGCGAGGGCGAACGGAGTGACGCCTTGGTGATGCGCCTTCTCCGCAACGGACATCAGTTCCTCCCATGTCCCCGGCACCCGGGCGCCGAGCTCGCGGAACAGCCGCTTGTTATAGAAAACTCCTTCGACGAAGCCGGCTGTGGGCAATCCATAAATTTTACCATTGACCGTAAATTCGTCGAGATTGAAAAACTGCTCCTTCAAGCCGAGCTCGCTTAAAATCGGCGTCAGGTCGAGCAGCCGGTTTGCCTTCGCGTATTTGTGCGTATCGGCCCCGCCGAACAGATCGAATATTTTCGGCGGCGCGCCCGCCGCCATCTCGGCCGGCAGCTTCTCGAAGCGGTGCACCTTGTCCTCCAGCCCTTCCATCTCCACCTTTAAGCCGGGAACAGCCGCTTCCATCCGGGAAGCGACGTCCTCCAGCATCTTCAGCCTCGGCCGCGCATCGTCGCGCACCTGCACATGACGCAGCGAGATCGTGAACGGCTGCGCCTGATCTCCGGACTTCCTCCCGCCTTCGAAGCTGCAAGCGCTACCAACGGCTGCGAGACCGAGTATGCAGGACAGCAGGACGGACGCTCTCCGGTTCATACGATCGATCCCCCCTGCCGCTTCTTTTCCTTTTATCATAGCCGATTCACCGCTCGTTGTCAGTCCGCCCCTCCCCGCGGTCAGCAACCCCGAAAGAGCCGGTGACGGGTAAACAGACAACCTCCCGGCGCTCTACCCTTTGACGCTGCCGGCCGTCACGCCCTCGATAATTTTACGCTGTAAAACGGCGTAGACGATCATTACCGGAATGCAGCTGATCATCACCGATGCGCACAGCGCCCCGTAGTTCATATTGAATTTGTCCATGAATTGCACGACCGCCACGGGAAGCGTCCGGAGGCTTTGGCTGGACAAAAACAAGTTGGCCATGATGTATTCGTTCCAATGGTTCATGAAATTAAGAATAAACACCGTCACGAGCGTAGGCGTCGTCAGCGGCAATACGATCCGGCCCAGCAAGCCGTATACCGTCAGTCCGTCCACGATGCCCGCCTCCTCCAGCTCTTTCGGCACCGATTTCAGAAACGCCGCGATAATGAACACCGACAGCGGAATCCCGAACGCCGTATAAGGAACGAGCAGCGCGAACGGCGTATTATACAGCCCCATGTCTTTAATCATAATATACAACGGGATCAGCAGAGATACCGGCGGAATGAGCAGGGACAGCAGCAGGGCGCCGTACACGAGCTTGCTGACGTTCGGGAATTTCATTCGGGTGACTGCGTAAGCGATCCCCGTCGCGAGCAAAATGCCGATAATCGTAGACAGTCCGCTGACGTACAAGCTGTTCAGAAAATAAGTACCGATATGCGAGCTCGAAAAGGCGTTGACGTAGTTGTCCCACTGGAACGTCCCGGGCAAGCTCCACGGGCGGAGCACAATTTCGGAGTTGCCTTTGAACGACGAGTTAAACACGAACAGCAGCGGATACAGCACGACAGCGACGTACACGAGCAGCACAAGATGCGAGATCCATTTGGTCCGCTGCAGCGTCATCCGTATTCGACCTCCTCGCTCCTTCTCGTGATCAGGTGAAAAATAAGCGTCAGTACGCAGGTGAAGAGGAAAATGAGGATCGAGATCGCGTTGGCGTAACCGAACTGCGACATCGAATACGCCTGCTTGTACATATAGGTGCCCATAACCTCCGAGCTGCCGAACGGTCCGCCCGATGTCATGATCATCACGATATCCATCGCCTTCATCGCCCCCGTAATCGACAACAGCATAATGACGAGGATGACCGGACGGATGAGCGGGATCGTCAAGTAACGCGCTTTGCGCCAACCGACGGCGCCTTCGATCTCACCGGCCTCCTGCATCTCTTTCGGAATGGCGAAGATGGCCGCGAGCACAAGCACGATATAAAAACCGGTCCACTGCCAAGCGTTCGTCACGAGAATGGCAAGGAACGCGAAATTTTCTTCCCCGAGCCAGCCGAGCGCCCACGATTCGAGTCCGACCGTGCGCAGCACCTGGTTGATGAGTCCGGCATCCGGATGGTAAATAAACTTCCATATGACCCCGACGATAGCCGTGGAGAGCACGCTGGGCATAAACACCGTCGTTTTGTAAAAATCGAGAAACCGCCGCACGCCGCTGACGAGAATCGACAAACCTACGATAGCCGGAATTTGGATGAAAACGGAAAATAACACGAAGATGATGTTGTTTTTCAGTGCGATCAGAA
Organism: Paenibacillus oceani; assembly: GCF_014705615.1. GTDB lineage: Bacteria > Bacillota > Bacilli > Paenibacillales > NBRC-103111 > Paenibacillus_AB > Paenibacillus_AB oceani. The sequence continues at coordinate 1,053 of NZ_JACXJA010000019.1, read as the reverse complement.
ACTTTTCGTCCCGGAACGCCTTTATAAAATTGTCCAAGCCGTTAAACGTCGCTTCATTGATCCCGTTCCAGCTCGTCACCGAATATTTCAGCGAGCTGAGCATCGGGACGACATAAAACGTCATGTACAGCGCCAGCGCCGGGACGACAAACAATACATAAGCGAGCGGGTTGCGCAGCACTTTGTTCATGGCGGCCTCCTCAATTCCGGCATAGGCCGGCCGAGCCGGAAGCCACCGCAATTAGAAGAGACCTCCTCGTTCGAGCGTCCAATTTGGATTCGCTTACAATTCAAATTATAGGAAGGATACCAAATTTCCAGTAGACGGACATTTCTCGAATCGGGGGATAAAAATCTCTACCGGGATATGCGCGGAGGCTGGTCCGGGCGACCACTTCCGGGCTATGCGGTGAGGGGCAGAGCTGTCATAGGGAGCCGGGCGGTACAGTTTTCCTGTGCCGCCACGGGAGCACGGGCTTTTGATCAAGTTAGGGGTTAACTTGACTTCGGTTGGGCAGGAGAGGTGCCTGGGGAATGGGGGTGAGGCTAGTGCAGGTCGGGTGGGAACGCGGAGAGTACGGCTAGTTTGGGGAGTTTGGGGAGTTTGGGGAGTTTGGGGAGTTTGGGGAGTTTGGGGCGGTCGGGAAGTCGGCGCGGTCGGCGAGTTTGGCAAATTGACTAGAGCGGGAGTGCGGAGGTGCGGCGAATTGGGGTAAGGCGGGCAGCAGTTGGAGTTGTCGGAGGTAAATAGGAGTAATCAGGAAATACTGTAGCAGAAACAAAACAGGAGTGTAGGCGTAGGCGCAAGTGCAGCAGGAGTAACAGCGAATGCACGGACAAGTGCAAAGCAGCGGACAATAGCAGTCTTTTGCAGCTCTTATTCCTCGCGAAATTGGGTTTCAGCCAAAATAAGAGCCTTTTGCAGCCGTAATTTGAAGCCCATCGGCCGGATTTGCAAAATATGGGTCTGTAAAATGAAAGGTGGAACCTTTGAAATGAATCAAAATGGGACATACTATGTTCAAACAGACCATTTCGGAGGGAAAACCAATG
>NZ_JACXJA010000018.1 GCF_014705615.1 Paenibacillus oceani | reverse complement strand
TGTGGCGGTAGCGTGTGGCGGTAGCGTGTGGCGGTAGCGTGTGGCGGTAGCGTGTGGCGGTAGCGTGTGGCGGTAGCGTGTGGCGGTAGCCAATAAGAGCGGTTTGCCGCTCTTATTTGGCTACCTTTGACCCATTGCTGCAACATAAGAGTGGTTTGCGGCTCTTATTTCAGCCATTTTGCTAGAAATTTAGGGATCCGGGGAAAATAAGAGCTGCAAACAGCTCTTATTTCCGATTCAAACCGGTTTTTCGTCAAAATAAGAGCTTCAGATCGCTCTTATGTGTTAGAGCTTGGCTGCGGTTGCACGCTAGTAACCGAGAAGACAGCCGGCCGACCGAATCTAGGGGCCGCAATCAAAAAAGAAGGAGGCCTCAGGCCCCCCTCTTACTCGCTATTTCACTTTATGAAGGTTTTGCTCCGCTTATTGCGACAAACGAAGCGCCAGCTCGTACAGCTCTCGGTTGATTTCTTTTTTGGAATGAACGACTTTGTCGATATCGGTCGTGACGAGCTCGCCTTTGATGACGCCGCACGCCTTGCCGGAATCGCCGGAGATCAGCTGACGCACCGCAAAGTCGCCGAGACGGCTAGCCAGGATGCGGTCATTGTGTGTCGGCGTACCGCCGCGCTGAATATGGCCAAGCACTGTTACGCGTGCGTCGATCCCGTTCGATTCCTTGATGCGGTCGGCCACGCTTTGTGCGTTGCCCGCTCCTTCGGCAATCACGATAATGCTGTGGCGTTTGCCGACCTGGAAGTTGGCTTCCATCCGCTTCGCCACCTCGTCCAGATCGAACGGCACTTCCGGTACGAGAATCGTTTCGGCGCCGCTGGCAAGTCCTGCATACAGGGCAATGTCTCCGCAGTGACGGCCCATCACCTCTACGACGGAGGAACGCTCATGCGAGCTCATCGTATCGCGCAGCTTGTTGATCGCATCGACGACGATGCTGACAGCCGTATCGAAGCCGATCGTCACGTCCGTGAACGGAATATCGTTGTCGATCGTGCCCGGCAGCCCCATCGTACGGATTCCCAGCTTGCTCAGTTTATTTGCGCCTTGATACGAACCTTCGCCACCGATAACGACGAGGCCGTCGATCCCATGCTTGCGCAAATTGTCCGCTCCGAGCTGCTGGCCTTCCGGGGTCAAAAACTCCTTGCAGCGGGCCGTCTGCAAAATCGTTCCGCCACGCTGTATAATATCGCCGACGCTCCGCAAATCCATCGGACGAATATCTTCGTTAATAAGCCCGTAGTACCCGCGCTGAACACCGTACACTTCCAGACCGTGGTAGATCGCGCTCCGCACCACCGCGCGAACGGCTGCGTTCATCCCTTGCGAGTCGCCGCCGCTTGTCAATACGGCAATTTTCTTAACTGTCATACATCATGTTCCCCTTTCGATTAGTCCCATGTAGTCGGTCATAGGTCCGGCTGCGTCAGACGGACGCCTTGCGGATCCATACGCTGTTGGCCCAGAAGAAGACGCGCATAAGCGGACTGCCTTTCATAAGCTGGCGCGATATGGCCCGCACTTGCTTTTGCTCCCTTACTTTCGGATCGGATAAATAGAGGGCCAGCAGCCCTTCGATAATCATCCGGTGAAACTGCGGATGGTCCAGACCGACGATGTCCTTCCGGGCCCGTTCCGCGATGACTGCGATTTGCCGGGCGGTCGTTTCTCCGTTCTCGTAATAAAAACAGAAATTCAAATCCCCGCCCGCCAAATCTTCATCCTGGTCGATCAAATAATCGAGTAAAATGTGCAGCCCGCATACATGCGGAAAGTAAGCTTTGTGAATCGCCTCCGCACGTTCGGCGGTGAGCCTCTCGCCGGAAGCGGCCAAAAACAAATAAAACACCCCAAGCGTCGAACCGGTTGCAGCCGCGAACTCGTTCCATCGCAAATGCGAAAAACGGGGCCGGTGCTTCTCCCACCAGTTCATCAGCTCCTGCTCGCGCAAATCGTGCCGGATATGCTTGTACACCTGCAGATCGCCGTACAGCCCGACCAGCTCCTTGATGCCGTCGCGAACGTGCGGATACGACGGCAGGCGGGAGATGCAGGCTTGGCAAGTACGGACGAGTTCGTGCAGGTACCCGCCGTCCTCCCGCTCCTCCCGGAGTGCGTAATAGTCGGCGAGCGGAGCGTCCGGATCGACCGCATCCAGCATGGAACGGTGAAGCAGCCGGAAATCTTCCGGGTCCATCGAGGTGCTGCGGTCGCATAAATTATCCAAATAATCGCTGATCGTCTGGAAAGCGACGATAAGCGGAATCAGCACGTGGCGCATCGGCAAATTGGCGGCCGCGTATACTGCCCCGCCCTTGCAATGAAACTCTTTATGGGTAATGCTGTCGATCGCCTGCTTGCGCAGCTCGGGGTCGGGCATGCGCTCGGCCGTCTCGCGCCAACGCTGCAGTTCGCTTCTTACGCTCGGAAACACATGCCGGTATAATCGGTGCATCAGAGTTAGAGGGTTTCGGGGTACTTTTTGACTGTTACGCCTTGTCGTCATCAATTGCGGCGATCCTCCACGCTAGTCTTGATGACAATTTACCGGCATAGCGGTAAATTGCATCATAGATGCATTTTCCACACTTTCGGCAAATTGCATCTATGATGCAATTCATCATATTTACTGATGAATTGCATCGTACCCCATATATTATAGTACAAAATCACCCAACTTCCTAATAATGCCCCTTAACCGATACGTCCTGATCCGCACGGAACCACAAATGAAGATCGGTAATGCAGCTCGCCAGCTCGGCGATCTCGGTATTCAGCCGGCAGGAGGTCGGAAAATCGTCCTCCGTATTGAGCCGGTTCTGCTTCTCCACAATCGTCTTCTCGAGCTGCATGATCCGGTCCGGAATCCGGCCCCGGACCCGCTCCCATTCATGGAGCAGCTCGGCTCTCTCCGCTTCCGTCAACGCTTCCCAAGCATCGTGCAGCACCGGCAGCCCGATGCCGAGTCGCTCGTCGTACACGAATTCGTATTTCATCCTTACCTACGCCTCCAGGCAACACGACTCTTGAACATTAATTTAACATGCGGCAAGCTTCCCCGCCAAGCGTAAAGTTCACAGCAAAGCAGGAAAATAGCGCGTGTCAACATTTTCTGCTAGGCGTTCGGGGCAATCCGTCTTATACTAGTACATAAGTGAAAGGAACATTTTGCAAGACGCCTTACGAGCGCGTACTTAATAGCAGGCAGCTTCGCGCGTAGCCTGAGTCTGGAGAGAACGCATATCATGACCCAACCCGAATCTGGACGGCGGCTGACCATGAGGCAGCTTTTTGCTTTTTTTATACCACTGGGCCTTTCCGCCAGCTTAGTTACGATCTCGCACGTCATCATCAACAGCACGCTCGCCCGCTCCGCCAGTCCCGAAACCATTATAGCCAGTTATGCGATCGGACTGAGCATGCTGGGCATTATCGAACGACCCGCCATCTTGCTTCGCCAGACGTGTTCCGCGCTCGTGCGCGACCGGACCTCGTTCAAGGCGATGACCAATGTGGCGGTTTGTCTGTTGATCGGCATGTTCGCCGCAGGGCTGCTGATCTCTTATTCGCCGGCCGGCGAGCTGTTGTTTCTGCGCTTGTTCGGCGTGGACGATTCGATGCTGCAGTCGATTATCGACGTCTATCGGGTTCTCATGTTCGTCAGCATCTTTTCGGGAATCCGGTGTTTGTACCACGGCATCATCATCAGCAACATGCGCACGAAATGGCTGACGATCGGGATGATCGTGAGGCTCGCCGCGATGTATGTCGTGTCGCTGTACTACATCCAAACGGGCAATGTGACGAGCGGCCAGGTCGGAGCGGTCATCTTCCTCGTCGGGATGGCGATCGAGGCGGCCGTAAGCTATATCGAGGGGAGCCGACTGGCCCGCAGCCTGCCGCTCAAAAAGGAAGGGCACGAGATCGAAAAGACGGGGCAAATCTTCCAGTTTTACCGCCCGCTGCTGCTCTCCTCCCTGATCGCCGTCATCGTCGGCCCCGCCATTAATGCGATGCTCGGCAAAACGTCGGACATCGAGCTGGCGATCGCCTCGTTTGCGATTGCCGCGAGCTTAACGCAGCTGGTAACCAGCTTTTTCTCGTACATGCATCAAATCGTATTGAACTTCTACCGGAAAGATTCGGCGCTGGCGGTCCGGTTCGTTATGCTGTGCGGCTTCATTCCGACGATCCTGATCGGTATCTTGGCTTATACCGGCGTCGGCCCGTGGTTTATGGAACATGTTATGGGCGTAAACGAACGTCTGATGGAAGCCAGCTTGCATACGCTGCGCGTCTTTATGTTTCTGGCGCTGATCTTCCCGTGGCTTGATTTCTGCAACGGCATCGTCATGCTTCGCGGGCAGACGAAAATTATGCTATTCTCGCAATCCGCCAACGTCGCCGTCACCTTGACGGCGCTGATTCTGTGCGTTTTGAACGCGCCTGCCTGGAACGGCATGATCGGCGCCTTGGCCCAATCGCTCGGGCTTGCCGCCGAGCTGGCGGTCGTGGCATTCGCGATCCGCGCCCAGTCTCCGGGAATAAGCCGGGGAACCGGTACAACGCTGTGAAAGAAGGATCTTGTCCCATGACTACGGAAGTGAAGGAACGTACCGTTACCCGTGAATCCGGTGCGGCTGCGCAAGAGAGCGCAACCGGGTCTCCCGGGCCTATGACGGCCGGAAACGATCCGTTGCCGACCGTTCGCGACGAACGGACGATGCGGACGTTTTCATTTGTCATGTATATGACGATGGCGCTGACCGTCTCTTTTTTCCCGTTATACTTCAGCGCTCAAGGCTATTCGAAGCTGCAGATCGGCACCATCTATGCGATCGGACCGTTCATCGGCATCGCCGCCAATCTCGTGTGGGGATATGCCAGCGACAAGCTGCAGACGATCCGCAAAGTATTGCTCGTCATTCTGTGCGGGCAGCTGCTGACGACCGTTATTTTATCGCAGACGGATACGATCGCCTGGCTGTATGTCGTCATGGTCGCGTACAATTTCTTTTTTACGCCCATTAACGGGTTAAACGACAGTCTCACCCTGCTTACGATCCGGCGTACCGGCAAAAGCTACGCCAGCTTCCGCGTATGGGGATCGCTCGGCTTCGCTTTCTCCTCGCTCGCTTTCGGAACGATTCTGCATGCGGTGGGCGTCGAGCATACGATCCTGTTCACGATCGGCACGATCTCGCTGTCGCTGTGTATCGCGTTTTTTCTGAAAGACCGGTCGGGCGGCTCTTCGGGCGCTATCAGCTTCTCCGGTTTCTTCGATATAATCCGGCAGCCGCGGCTGCTACTGTTTCTGGCACTGATCTTTACGATGTCGTTCGCCCACCGGACGAACGACGGCTTCCTGGCGCTGACGATGCGGGAGCTCGGAGCAAGCGATACGGTCATCGGCTGGGCATGGACGGCTTCCTCCCTGAGCGAAATTCCGATGTTTTTCTGGCTCAGCAAAAACGGCCACCGCTTCAAGGAGCTGCCGCTGCTGATGATCGCCTCGTTTTTTTACGCGGTCCGGTTTTTCCTGGTCAGCATCGTGTCCGATCCGTTGTGGATCATTCCGCTCCAGCTCATGCACAGCGTCACGTTCGGTATCTTTCTCGTGACGGCGCTGCGGTACATCCAGCAGCTCATTCCGGATCAATTCCGGGCAACCGGTCAGGCGATCTATAATATCGTCTGGTCGTGCCTCGCCGGTCTCGCCAGCGGAATCGTCGGCGGCTGGGTATTCGACGGCTGGGGAGCTCCGGTGATGTACCGGATCGCCGCTTTTTCCGCCGTGCTTGCTTGTTTCGGCTTCCTGCTGACGTCGCTGTATCAGAGGAGACACTCTTAAGTCTCCTCTGTACCGGGCGGTTCGGAGGACCGGTCCCCTCTCCGATCTCGTGTCGCCTCTACCAACTCCCCTGTTGCTTTATTTCATATTTTCATTAATGTGAGCGTTATCAATAAATCAATAATCCCTCTCCGCTCTCTATCACTCACTCCTTGGCCGATCGGTTCACTACGGTTTCCCTTCTAGTGCCTATCGTTTCTTGCCCTATGACCGCGTAAACGAAAACAGCGCCCGTCTGGCACACCAGAGGACGCCGTTACTTATAGTGCGAGTTCAAAAAGTCCGGTTTTCAGCACCGAGAAGATGGGATGAAGCTAGGAAATGAGGAGCGGAGCGTAGTGGGAGCTACGTGAGCACCGGAAGTTCCGGCTGCATTCCATATTCGATGTCGAGCAGGCTTCCTGATCTGCTCCGTGATCAAAAGCGGACTTTTTGAACTACCTTTTATAAGGTTTCATGTTCATCCGGATCGATCTTCACCCATTCGCGCGACCAATTCTCCATCTCCCGAATGACCGGCGCCAGCGCAAGCCCTTTGTCCGTCAGCGAATAGACAATTCGGACAGGCGTCTCCGGGTACACCTCGCGATGCACGATTCCTTCCTGCTCCAAATCTTTCAGCCGCTCCGACAACAGCCGGCCGCTGATGGGAATCGCCGTCTCGATCGTGCAAAACCGCTGAGGACCCGAAAGCAGCTGATGGACGATCAGCACGGTCCACCGTTTGCTTAAGACTTGGATCCCCTTTTCTACTAATGGACATAATGAAGACTGTTTCATCGCTTTCACCTCGTTTGTTTCAAGTATATCGCAAAACCCACTTAGTTACAAAGTAAAACATACTAACTTGACATTTGTATCTTATTGTTTTAAACTTTGTTACGAAAAGTAATTAACTTATTAAATGATATCAATTCGAATTATCGTTCCGAAAGAGGAGGAATATAAAATGAGTAAAAAAATCGGTGTCATCGGCGCAAGCGGCAAAGCCGGAAGCCTGATCGTCCAAGAAGCGCTCGCAAGAGGGCATGAAGTGACGGCTATCGTCAGAAATGCCGCCAACATAACGAATCCTCAAGTAGCGGTGCTGGAGAAAAACGTCTTTGATCTAACTTCCGGCGATTTGAAACGTTTTGATGTCGTCGTTAACGCTTTCGCAGCGCCAATCGGTCAGGAGCATCTCCACGTGGATGCCGGCAACGTGCTGATCAAGGTTCTTCAGGAAGCCCCGGATACGAGACTGCTCGTAGTCGGGGGAGCGGGCAGCTTGTTCGTCGACGAGGCCAAGACGACCCGTCTGGTGGATACGCCCCAATTCCCTAAGGAGTACCACGCTACCGCGACCAATCAAGGCAAAAATCTGGAGCTTCTCCAGCTAACGGATTCCATCAACTGGACGTTTCTTAGTCCGGCCGCCTTTTTCTCGCCGGAGGGCCGAAGAACCGGCTCGTACCAACTGGGCAAAGACCATCTTCTGCTTAATTCCAAAGGCGACAGCTATGTAAGCTACGCTGACTATGCAATTGCCGTATTGGACGAGATCGAGCGGCCGCAACATTCGAACACCCGCTTCACCGTTGTATCCGAATCTTAAGATTAACCGCCAAAAAACATCAGGAGGGAAATGAAAATGGGATTTTTAGACGCAATTTTTGGTAAAACGACCGACGGCGAGCAGGCTCAGGGAGCTGCCAACGATTTTTATACGGCCGTGGAAGCAAGACGTTCGATCTACGCGATCAGCAGCGAACAGGTTGTATCGGACGAGCGAATCGAGCAGGTGATCAACCATGCGGTGAAACATACGCCCTCCTCCTTTAACTCGCAATCGGCGAGAGTCGTCGTTTTGCTTGGCGACAAGCATAAGAAGCTGTGGGACATCACGACGGAAACGTTGCGGAAAATCGTACCGGTAGACCAGTTTGGCCCTACCGCCGATAAAATGAACGCTTTTGCATCCGGCTACGGAACCGTCTTGTTTTTTGAGGATCATGCCGTCATCGAATCGCTGCAGCAGCAGTTTGCTTCCTACAGCGACAACTTCCCGATCTGGTCGATGCAGTCGAGCGGCATGCTGCAATATGTGATCTGGACATCGCTTGAGCTGGAAGGCTTCGGCGCCTCGCTGCAGCATTACAACCCGCTGATCGACGAAGCGGTCAAGCAAGAGTGGAACATCCCGGCCAGTTGGAAGCTGATGGCGCAGATGCCTTTCGGCAAACCTACCGCTCCTGCGGGCGAGAAGCAGTTTAAACCGCTAGAGGAACGGGTCCGTTACTTGAAATAATCGCCGCATCCATACCGTTGGCCGTCTGTCCGTTTCAGATCCGAAATTAAACAATATGGGAGAGGTTTCATTCAATGAATCGCAATATTGAGATCGGGCTGCTAATAACGCGGCTCGTGCTGGGCATCATATTTTTGGTACATGGTATCGTCAAATTCCGCGACGGGATCGGGAATATATCCGGCTGGTTCGACAGCATCGGCATTCCGGGATTCGCCGCCTATATCGTCGCTATTATCGAGCTGGTTGGCGGCCTCGCATTGATCGTTGGTTTCGGCACACGGATCGTGTCCATTTTGCTGGCGATTGTGATGGCCGGAGCGATTTTCAAAGTCAAGCTGGCCGCCGGTTTTCTCGGGAACGGGCAAGTGGCGGGATACGAGCTGGACTTGGCTCTGCTGGCGATCGCCTTGCTGCTCGCTTTAAGCGGCAGCCGCCTGCTTGCCTTGGACCGGGCTCTGCCGGGCTCCCGTTCCGCGACGCTGAACAGCTGACCTGGTTTCACCAAGCGAATAAGCATGACACGGGAATGACCCCGTTTCCAAATGAAAGGACCTCAAATCCCACTGCAACGTGGAGGTTGAGGTCCTTTTCTGCTCGGCATATCCATATTTGTGTTCGAACATCACATACAAGAATGATGGGAAAACCTAATCTACTCTTAGTGAATGTTATCGACCGGAATGACCTCCACGAGTTCACCGTCCCGTTTTCCCCGTCCGCCCGGAGGGATCAGAATGAGACAATCCGAATCCTTGATCGACACGGAGACGCCGGACCGATCTTTCCCTACAGGCTCCACGAACGCCAGGCCCTCCCGGATATAACGTTTTCCGCGGACGAAGCGGGTATAGGCGTTTCCTTTTGTAATATCCCCTTTCAGATAAGCGCTGAATGTTCGGGGATACGGCTCCTTTTGTCCTAACATGCCATACAACGCGGGAAGAACAAACAGCTTGAATCCTACAAAGCACGCCCCCGGGTTGCCCGATAAGCCGAACAGCAGCGTACTTTGTATCACTCCCGCAGTGGTTACGCTTCCAGGACGCATCGCGATTTTATTAAATAACAGCGTGCCCTTCAGGTTGTTGAAAATCTCCGCCATCATGTCGTAGTCGCCTACCGATACCCCTCCCGTAGTCAAAATCAGATCGGCTGTATCTGCTGCCCGGTAGATCGTTTCTTCGGATTGTTCTTTATGGTCGGGGAGCATCGCGAAGGCGGCAACTTCCCCGCCGGCTTCCTGTACAAGGGACGAGAGCATGTAGAAGTTGCTGTCTCGAATTTTCCCGGGCTGAAGCGGTGAACGTATATCGAGCAGTTCCGATCCGGTAGAGAAGATCGCAACCCTGGGTTTTTTAAAAACACGGACCTTGTCATAACCGAAAGCGGCGAGAAGCGAAGCTTGCCCGGCGTTGATCCGCTGCCCTGTGCCGAACAGAAACTCGTTTTCTTGTATTTCCTCTCCGACAAAGGACACATTTCTCCCTTCCTCCACTTCCTTCTTGACGGCTACGAACGGCTTGCCGCCGATCTCGCAGTCTTCCGTCATCTCGAACATAACCACCGTATCTGCACCGTCAGGCAAGGGAGCACCCGTCATAATACGGGAAGCCTGTCCGCTATGAACGGGCAGCGACGGGACCGTTCCGCAAGGAATCGTCTGGATCACCTCCAACATGGCAGGGTTCTCGAAGCTGGCGCCGCGAAGATCCCCGGCCTTGACCGCAAACCCGTCCATTCCGGATTTTACAAAGTGCGGCATACTACTGGTGGCGGCAATGTCTTCGGCTAATCTTCTACCGTAGGCGTATTGAAGTTCCAGACATTCGGACGGCTGTAGACGAATATGAGGCTCCAAACGCCGCTGGGCTTCCGCGACACTGATCGCCTGTCGGTTCTCCTTCATCGCAAGACCCCTTCCCCAATCGAATGATGTAACCCCAATCGTTTCGATTGCATAACTTGCGTTTACGCTTCTAGCCTCTATGGACTCTTTGTTATTTTTAAGGAACGTATTATAATAAAACAAGCGAGGAAATACCACGGCATATTTTATGTTTCGCATGAAGTGTTTCTGGAGCACGGGAACGCTTTATACTCTTCCCAACGTTTGATTGATTTCCCTAACGATCGTGTAGGGAGGTTAACCAGCAAGAACAGACTCCCCCGAACGATGAGTTTGTTTGATGCTGGTTTTTTCATACATAGAACCCGACAGACGGCTGCAGCAATCCCCTCTCAACTCTTCTTGAGCTGTACAATCCGGAGGCGTTGTGTTCGTCGGACCGCAACCAAATACGGCAGTAAGGGATGTGACAGATGTGAATCCGGTCGAGAAAAAGCGTGAGATTATCCGCTATCATCGCGGAGCCATCGAGCATGTGCAGGACCCGATCGTGACCGAATACCCTGTTACCATCAGCATCGATGGCGAAGAGTTTGCAACCATGGTCTGTTCGCCGGAATACATCGAGGATATGGCCGTCGGTTTTCTGGCTTCGGAAGGCGTCATTCAACACTATGATGACATTGACGAGATCTCGTTTGATGAGAGCGCGGGTTTCGTTCATATCCGTACCCGAAGAAGGAATGAGTTGTATCAACTATTCCACTCGAAACGATACATTACCTCCTGCTGCGGAAAAAGCCGGCAAAGCTTTTATTTTATCAACGATGCCAAAACGGCAAAAGTGATCACAGAAACCCGGGTGACTTTATCGTTCGATGATTGCTTTCGTTTCATGGAATTGCTGCAAAGCTCGGCAGAGGTGTTCCGGAATACGGGAGGCGTCCATAATGCCGCGCTGTGCGATAAACAGGGGATTGTTTTATCGAGGATGGATATTGGCCGGCATAATGCGCTGGACAAGATTTACGGACATTGTTTAAAGCATCGTATTCCGTTGCAAGGGAACATGATTGTATTCAGCGGGCGCCTCTCATCCGAAATCTTATTAAAAGTCGCAAAAATCGGGTGCGAGGTCGTGTTATCCAAATCCGCCCCGACGGAACTTGCTCTGCAATTGGCGGATGAGCTGGGGATCACGACGATCGGGTTTATCCGCAATCATTCCTTAAATGTCTATACCCATCCTTATCGAATTGAGGAGCTGCATTCGAAGGGACGATACTCAACATAGATTGGGGTGAACACCATGGAGCATCAACTCCTGGACCTGCGGCATCGTCCGTTAAGGGACTTGCGAATATCCGTTACGGACCGGTGCAATTTTCGCTGCCGGTATTGCATGCCGGAGGAAATTTTCGGGCCGGAGTATGAATTTTTGCCTAAAGACCGCATATTGAGCTACGAGGAGACGACCCGCCTGGTCCGGATTTTCGTTTCCTTGGGCGTCAAAAAATTGCGTATTACAGGCGGAGAGCCTCTGCTGCGCAAAGATCTCCCTGCTTTTCTCCATCGGTTGAACCAGCTTGAGGGGGTCGAAGATATGGCGCTGACCACCAATGGCGTCCTGCTCCCCAAATATGCCAAAGCGCTTCGGGATGCGGGGCTAAATCGGGTCACCGTAAGCCTCGATTCGCTCGACGATCAGCGATTCCGTTTGATGAACGGCGGGAAAAGCGGGGTTCAGCCTGTATTGGACGGCATTGAAGCGGCGGTGCAGGCAGGAATGAAAGTGAAAATCAATATGGTTGTGCAAAAGGGGATCAACGATCAGGATGTGCTGCCGATGGCCGCTTTCTTTCGGGAAAAGGGGCATATTCTGCGGTTTATCGAATTTATGGATGTCGGCAATTCGAATGGATGGAAATGGGATAACGTCGTGACCAAAAAGCAAATCCTCGATATCCTTCAGGAACGGATGCCGCTAGAGCCTGTAGATGCCCTGTATAACGGCGAGGTCGCTTCACGTTATCGCTACAAAGGGAGCGAGGACGAGATCGGAATCATTTCGTCTGTCAGCGACGCTTTTTGTTCGACATGCACACGCGCCAGAATTTCCGCCGAAGGAAAGCTGTATACTTGCCTATTTGCTTCCCGGGGCCACGATCTGCGTACGCTGCTTCGATCGGACCAGACGGATAGCGAAATCGGTGCATATATCCAAGATATATGGAAGGCAAGGTCAGACCGCTATTCGGAAGACCGAATGACGAATTCGCACGTTTCGCCGAAAATTGAGATGTCGCATATCGGGGGGTAATCCATACTCAACGGCAAATTCCGGCGATAGGCCGCTTCTATGCAAGATCGTATCGATCGATTATGATAATCTAATCGAACGATTCGTCTAGGAACGGAAGTGAACGGATTGACCGACAATGCTGCAAACGCAAACCAAAAACCGATTACGATCGTCTCCATCGTCACCGCCTTCTGCCTGCTCGGCGACTCGATGCTGTACGTCGTATTGCCGATATACTGGCAGGAGGCGGGGCTGACCTCGCTATGGCAAGTCGGGATTCTGCTCTCGATCAACCGGTTCGTCCGGCTGCCGCTGAATCCGCTGATCGGCTGGCTGTACCATTCGATGCCGCTGCGAACCGGTCTGATCGCCGCCGTCTTGCTCGGGGCGCTGACGACGGTCGGCTACGGGATGTTTCAGGGCTTCGCCGCCTGGCTCGTGCTGCGGGCCGTCTGGGGGATCGCCTGGTCGCTGCTGCGGATGGGCGGTTATTTGACCGTGATCGCCTATTCCGATCATACGAACCGCGGTCACCGGATGGGCCGGTACAACGGAATCTCCCGGATCGGCAGCCTGTTCGGGATGCTGCTCGGCGGCGTGCTGGCGCCTATCGTCGGGCTTCAAACGGTTTCCGTCGCCTTCGGCGCCCTGGCGCTTGCCGGCTTGCCCGCCATCCTGATCCCGATGCCCAAAAGCGGTTACGCCGCTCCGGCGTCACGCTCCAAGACCGGCTCTCCCGCCCCCGAAGCCGGTGCGGAGCCCGTATGGTACAAATCCCGCGCCGTGCGCAAAGCGGTCGCAACCGGCCTGATCCTGGCGGTGCTGCAATCGGTCTTAACCGCCACGCTCAGCCTCGTCATCGACACCAACTATCCGGGCACGCATACGCTGCTCGGCATTGTGCTGGGCGGCACGGCACTTGCCGGCGTCCTGCAGGCGATTCGCTGGACGAGCGAGCCGCTGCTCGCTTCCTGGTTCGGGCGGCTGTCGGACGGCCCGCGCGGACGGCTGCCGCTGTTCGCCGCCGCACTCGCCGCTTCGGCCGCCGGCTTCGCGCTTATGCCGTGGCCGCTGCCGATCGCGCTCTGGCTCGCTGCCGTGCTGCTCGTCATGATCGCCGGGACCGCCGTCTCGACGCTGATGGACGCGCTCGCCTCCGATGCCGCCCGATCGGCTTCCGTCGTCGCCGTCATGACGGCCTACTCGGTCGCGACCGACCTCGGATCGGCCATCGGGCCGGCGCTGTCGTACGCCTTGGCGGGCTGGGCCGGCGGCTTGACGCCCGCATATCTCGGCTGCGCCGTCGTCTTCGCGGTCATCGCTGCCTGGCATATGCCGCGCCGGAGCCGCGCCGCTGCGGATGTGGCGGGATCGGCTTAGCCGTCTCCCGCAATGCCGGATCGGTGGCGCCCCCTGCACGACAATCGGGGGTGTCCCGAAAGTTCTCATGACAGGGAACGTCTCCATTTCCAATCGAAAGGACCTCAAATTCCGCGGTAATGCGGAAGCAGAGGTCCTTTTTCTCGATGAAATCCCGTTCCAGGGCGGAGCTCACAAAATCGCAATATGACTATGGAGCACCCCCATCTGCTCAAGTACTATCGTTACATCTTCAGACCTTCTGCATGAACGCCAGCCGTCTTCTTGTTCAGCCTATCCGCCACGATGCAATATCCCATCCCCACATAGGCCAGTCCCCAAACCGCGGCAAACCACTGATTGTCTTCCAGAGGAAGGAACATCGACAGAACGATCGCCAGCTGCAGCCCGGCGACCCAGCGCGGAAAAACGCGGGCCCGGAACGTCAAATAGGCGAAAACAAGCGTACCGCCCAGAAACCCTGCCATCGACACCACACGGGATATCGTGACAACCGGACCGTCCGGCATCTCCACATGGCCGCCGAATACGAAAACCGTCCAGACCATCGCCGTCGTTACGATATTGCCGATAATGATGCCGAGTGTCGCAAGCAGTCCGATCCCCCCCGTCTCCTCCGATTGGACCATATAAGTAACGATGGTGCCTATCGACATTAAAATACAGGCGATCAATCCGAAAGTCAGCTCCTGTACGCTGTCCGTCCCCCAAATGATAGCCGTCGGGGTCATGCCGATCCGCGCGATTCCCGCCAGCACACAAATCCAGCCCAGCGTTTTTACCAGTTGTCCCAAATTCATTCGCTTCATCCTCCACTCATCTGATCGTGTCGCTTCGGTACCTATCATAATGTGCGGGAATTCCTCCGGGGCAGAGCAGCGGTTCCCGACGAGCGCAGGAAAAACGGTGTACGGTTTCGGGAAAATGCTTGACCCGAACGGGAAAATGATCCGCCCCCATATTCAGGAAGCGGGGGAGGCGGCTATAATGAAAACAGAAGCTCCAATCACCGCAGACCATCCTAATCGTCCATATACGAAATCCACATAATCGGGAAAGAGGTATCTTTCATGAAACCGGACGTTCACCCGCCCGCCGGGACCGCTTATGCGAGCCATCGCCATAACCGGTTATCGCTCGGCCTGCAGCTCCTTGTCCTGACCTTCGCTCTGATTACGATCGGCCTCTACTTGAGCAGTATCCCCGGTTACTACACAGCACTCGTAACAAGCTGCATCCCGGAAGGCTGCGGCAAATCCGTACCGGCGATGCCGATCGACGGAAACGGCTTGTCTTTGGAAACCTATGCGGCGCTGTTCGTCCTCATCGATGTGGGCTTTACGTCCGTCTTTTATATAACCTCCGCCGTCTTGTTCTGGAAATGCCGGCGGGAACCGCTCGGCCTGCTCGCCGTCATTGCGATGGTTTCCTTCGGCACCTCGTTTCCCTCCTTGTTCGTCGTCGCTTCCGAGGATTCGGCGGCCGCGCATTTGTGGTTTATGATCGTCTCGATGGTCGGCTGGATTTCGCTTGCGTTATTTATTTTCTTATTTCCGAACGGGCGCTTCGTGCCCCGGTGGACCCGGTTCTTTTTTGTAGTGATCGTCCTGATGGATGCGGTCATCCTGATGTTCGACGGAAACATGTGGGAGAAGCTGAACGTCCCGGTATTCATCCAGTTTTTGTGGTTCGTATCATTTACGGCGGCTATGATCTATTCGCAAATATACCGGTTTCGCCGAGTATCCACCCCTGCCGAGCGTCAGCAGACCAAATGGGTCGTCTACGGGGTCTCCGTCGGCTTCGTCGGCTTTATTGCGATGAGCCTTTTGTTCGATCCCAGTCTGCACGACGGTTCCGCGATGACCTATGTGGTGCTGAACGGCGTGCTGCATCTGGTTCTGCTCGCGATTCCGGTTACGCTGATGACCGCCGTGCTGCGCAAAAAGCTGTGGGATATCGATCCTTTGGTGAACCGGACGTTAGTCTATGCAGCCCTTACGGTTTGCGTTGTGCTGCTGTACACGGCCGCCGTATTTTATCTGAGCCGGGTTTTTCAGACGAAAGACCATTTTCTCGTCTCCCTGCTTGCCACCGCCGTCGTCGCTGTCGCCTTCGCGCCGCTGAAGGAGTGGCTGCAGCGCCAAATCAACCGGCTTATGAAAGGCAGGCACGACGATCCGTACGCCGTCTTGATCGAGCTAGGCAATCGGCTGATGCATCCGGTCGAGCCGGATGCGATGCTGAAGGCCGTCGTCGGGACGGTCAAAGACGCGCTGCGCCTGCCGTATACCGGCATCTCCATCGGCGTGGACGGGCAAGAGACGATGATCGCCTCGGAAGGCGAGCCGGTATACGAGCTGCACGCGTTTCCGGTTATTCACCGGGGCGAGGAACTCGGGACGCTCCATATCGCCAGCCGCTCTCCCGGGGAAACGTTCGGCGCCGAAGATATGAAATTTTTGGAGGTGCTGCAACGTCAGGCCGGGCCGATTCTGGAAAATGTAAAAATGACGCTCGGGATGAAGCTGCTGGTCGCAGATTTGCGGGATTCCCGGGAAAAGCTCGTATTGGCCCGGGAAGAGGAGCGGCGGCAGCTGCGCAACAACCTTCACGACGATCTCGCTCCGCGGCTCGCGGCGCTCGCTCTGAATGCGGCGGCGGCCCAAAGCTATGTCGAGAAGGAACCGGCGGCCGCGATCCGGATGATGGCCGAGCTGCGCCTGGTCATTCGCTCCACGGTGGAGGAGATCCGCACGCTCGTGCACGAGCTTCGTCCGCCCACGCTGGATGAGCTGGGGCTGGCCGGTGCCATCCGGGAACGAATCGCCGAGCTGTCCAAGCCGGCGATGCCGATGGTCGGCCGTTCGGAGGAAGAGCCTCTCCGCATCCGGCTTTATACGCCGCCGGCGCTGCCCGTACTGCCTGCAGCTGTCGAGGTGGCGGCTTACCGGATTGTCAGCGAGTCGCTTGCCAATGTGTTGAAGCATGCGCAGGCGACGTCATGTGCGGTGAGACTCGACCTTTCCCCGTCCAGGGAGCTGATGATCGAGATCGCCGATAACGGTAAAGGGATGTATGCCCGGTCCCCGCTGGCGGAGCCTGGAACGGTTTCGGCAGCGGGTGCGGGTTCCGGTATCGGTCTCGGGTCGATCCGCGAGCGGGCGGCCGAGCTGGGCGGGCGCTGTACGATCGAGCAGCCGGATTCGGGAGGGACGCGGATTGTGGCCGTTTTGCCATTGCAGGGAGAGGAGAAAACTTAATGAATATTATAATAGCGGACGATCATCCTCTGTTTCGCAGCGGGGTGCGCAACCTGCTCCGCACGACGGAGGATCTGGTTGTGGCGGGAGAAGCTTCGACCGGAGACGAAGCGCTGGAGCTTACGGCCAAGCTGGACCCGGATCTGATTCTTATGGATATCCGGATGCCGGGGATAAACGGAATCGAGGCGACCCGACTGATCAAGGAAAAGCACCCGCGTACGGAGGTGCTGATTCTGACGATGTTCCGCGACGACCAGTCGGTCTTTACCGCTATGCGTGCCGGGGCCAAAGGATATGTGCTGAAAGATGCGGACGAGATCGAACTGCTCCAGTCGATCCGGATCGTCGGCAGCGGCGGAGCGGTGTTCGGCTCGGATATCGCCGGGCGGATGATTCATTACTTTTCCGCCTCGCAATCGAAGGAACCGTCCGTACATCCCGCTCTGTCCGAGCTGACTAGACGGGAAATGGACATATTGGAGCATATCGCCGAGGGGTACACGAACGCCCAAATCAGCGGCAAGCTTGCGATCAGCGCCAAAACGGTCGCGAACAACGTCTCCACGCTGCTGAACAAATTGCAGGTGATGGACCGCCATGAAGCCCGCCGTCTGCTGCTGCAGGTCAGGGAGGGAGCCGAGCTGCCGGACATGTAGCGGGTCGTCAACCGAGGCGTGCAAACCCGTCGGCAAGCCGGGCACCGGGCACTTCCCGCGCGGAGGGCACCTCTATTCATTTGCCGTTCGATCTGGTCAAGCCTCATGCTCTCTGTTATGATGATTAGTAAAAATACGTATAATAACTGTGAATATTCACTAATTTATCTCACAGAATCGATATATCTTGTCCTCCAGTTTTCAGCACCGAGAGATGGGATGAAGCTAGGAAATAAGGAGCGGAGCGAAGTGGCAGCTTTTGTGAGGACCGGAAGCAGGGAGGCGGAGCGATGAGCGAGACGTACGGAGAACGGCTGAATCTGGTTCCCAAGCCGTTTTATATTCACAAAGTGCACCGGACCACCCCGTTTAATATGCCGGCGAATCACTATCACGATGCTTACGAAATCTATTATATGCTTTCCGGGGAACGTTATTATTTCATCAAAGACCGCACATACCGGATCTTGCCCGGCGATCTGGTGCTGATCGACAAGTTCGTGCTGCACAAAACGCAAACGATTACGAAAGAGCATGAGCGCGTGCTGATCCAATATCACGACGGCCTGATCGACCCGATCGCGGGCAGCTCCGGCTGGGACCCGAAGCCGATCTTCGAGACGCCAGTGCTGCGGCTGAACATCAAGCAGCAGGCCGTAGTCGAGGGGCTGATCGACAAGCTGCTGGAGGAAAGCAAGTCGCCAACGCCGGAAAGTCCGCTTTACGTCAAAATTGCGCTGACCGAGCTGCTGCTGTTCGCCGGCCGGTGCATCCGTGAGCAGACCGGCTCTCCCCTTCGCGCCGAGCCGGACAACCCGATGTTCGAGCGGGTGTCGGGCGTCGCCGCCTACATTAACGAGCATTACGCCGAGCCGCTGTCGCTTACACTGCTGTCGGAGCTGTTCCATATTAATCCGCATTATTTGAGCCGTATCTTCAACAAAGTGACCGGCTTTTCGTTCGTCGAATATGTCAACCTTGTCCGTCTGAAGGAAGCCCAGAAGCTGCTCGTCGCAGGGGACAAAAACGTAACGCAAATCGCGGACTGCGTCGGCTTCGAAAGCTTGTCGCATTTCGGGCGGGTATTCAAGGCGGCCATGGGGATGAGCCCGAAAGATTTCCGCAAAAAGTTCGGGAGCTGATGGGGCAGACAGAGGATACTCGGGAATTTCAGCGGCGGGAACAGCCGGGCAACAGCGAACTTAACTTCCTGATATGAACGAATTCTGTCAAGAGCGCTTCTTGGACTCCTTCGTCTTTGCTCAAACTGTACGTTTCTGAGGTGCTTTATACTGACATGCAGCCTGTGAAGCTCCTTCCGGAAGTTTTACTTCCGTTATCTGTTGATCGCAGCGGGAAATCGAATCATAGCGGAACAATGGGTTCCGTTATTTTCATAATAATCAGCTATATCCCCATTTTAATTCGAAATAACGGAAACCATCCTTCCGCTATAACGTGAAAGTTACGCACCTTGCGCGAATAACGGAAGCCGCTCTTCCGCTACACCTGAGGATAACCATCGATTCCGAGGCTGTCGATTCATTGTGTAGAAGTGTCAGCAGGCCGTTCCAAGTGAAAAATTACCTTCTTCTGCTCAAACAGGTTGTCCGGAATCCCTTGATTGAATAAGGATTGTAAGGTAGGGGATTCCAGACAAAACTCGCCAGAAGGTAATCTTTCCCCTTTCCACTTGGTTGTCCACAATGAATCGACAGCCTCGATTCCGGCCCCTATCGCGATGGAGAAACGTCATCCGAGTTCGTCTCCGCTCAGAACCGATTTTCCTCGTGAAAAAGGACCTCAGCCTCCACTGTACCGTGGAACTTGAGGTCCTTTCATTTGGAGATGGGGATACTCCCCTATCGAACGCACACTTTTGCAGATGGCCCCTTCTCCTTAAAAGGTTATGGCCGTCCGCCGCCAATTCAGCGAGCGCTATTATTTAGGCTGCTGTTGCTGCTGCTGGGCGAACGCTTCGATCCGCTGCATAAATTCCTCGGCCGCGCTGTAGCCTTGCAAGCGGAGCGACCAGTTGTTGGCGGCGGCTTCGACGAGTCCTGCGACGTCGCGGCCCGGCTGGAGCGATATTTGGATGTACGGGATGTCGACCTCCATATAGGAAGACGTCTTCGGCGTCATATCGAGGTCGTTGTACAGCTCGTTTTCCTTCCACGGCGTCAGCTCGATATCGAGCACGATCCGGGTCTCGTCCTGGAACGCCCCCCGGCCATAGATCCGGGCGACGTTAATCAGGCCGACGCTTCGCAAGGCGAGAAACTCCTTCGTCTTGCCGTCATGCGTACCGATAATCGTCTCCGGACCGATTCTCCGCAGGACGACGGCGTCGTCGGCGACGAGCCGGTGGCCGCGGCGGATCAGCGACAGCGCCGTTTCGCTTTTGCCGATTCCCGATTTGCCGCGAAGCAGAATTCCGATGCCGGCGACATTCACGCAGACGCCGTGCACTTGAATTTCTTGAGCGAGCATCTTCGTCAGGAAAACGTCCGCCATGCCGATCCATTTGGTCGTCTGCTCCGCCGTGCGCAGCAGCGGGATGCCTTCCCGCTCGCAATGCGCGATCAGATAACGCAATCCTTCCATCTCCTGGTTCCAGGTTACGACGAAACACGGCGGGTGGTATTGTACGACCGAGCCGATGCGGGAATCCCGCTCATCTTCGGTCTGTTTGTGTAAGTATGTGATTTCTTTGCGGCCAAGCACCTGCACCCGCTGCTGCGGGAAAAAATCGAAATACCCGACGAATTCGAGCCCCGGACGGTGAACCCGGGATTTGCTGATCGTTCGGTGCAATTGCGAATGCCCGGCAAGTATTTCCAAGTGAAATCGGTTGACTAGATCTTGGACGGTGATGGATTTCATAGAGCCGCTGCACCTCTTTCTATCGTTATATTCACAGCTTGATCGGAGCGGAAGCTGTATTCATTATGCCCGCTTCCCCGATTTGTTGCAAGCGTTTTCCCAGGGGTTGTTCCGCTGTTTTTTCAGCCGTTATATATACGCTGCGCCCCTATGGCAGTTTCGCTTTAAAGTTGAATCTTTTGTGTCCAAAATCAAGGGAGCGGCCGGTCGCCGCTGCGAAACTCGGTATCGACCGGCTGACGGACGTGTGGAACTTCATAATCGCACAAGATGCTCATCACCATTTTATAGGAAAACCGGCGGCCGTTCCAGGCAATCCGGCATTGACACTGGATGGCGGATGCAGTACAATATTTCAAAATTAAACAAACGCATTAGGCCGATGACGAGAATCCAACTCGGAGGCGTTTGCGACCAGGACTTCATCCGGGTCTGTTTCGTTCGAAGCAGCTCCCGTTCTTGCGTATCGGACCCGATTCCGATACGGCCGCATGTCCTCTAAGCATACCGGGAACCGCCCCGTTACCGCGGAACCAAGCGGACCGGGCGACTGGTCAAATTGGGTGGCACCGCGGGTGTAAAGCGCTCCTCGTCCCAAATGACGGGGGCGCTTTTTGCATTTTTTCGGATAACGAAAGGACGTGGACCACCATGCTGGACATCCGGTTTATTAGGGAGAATCAACTGCAACTGCAGCAAACGGCCGAGCGGAAACGAATCGAAGTGTCGATCGAAGAGCTGCTTCGAACGGATGAGGAACGCAGAAAAATGCTGGCCGAAGTCGAACGGCTTCGCCAGGAACGCAACCGGCTGTCGGAGGATATCCCCCGGCAGATGCGTGCGGGCAACAAGACCGAGGCCGAGCGGCTGAAAGAGCAGGCGAAGGCCGTAGGGCTCGAGCTGACGGAGAACGAGCCGGCGCTTGCCGGGCTGGAGCAGCAGTTTCGCAAGCTTATGCAGCTCGTGCCGAATATCGTATCGCCGGATACGCCGGTCGGAGCGACGGATGCGGATAATGTCGAGGTCAAACGAGTCGGTACGCCCGCAACATTCGCATTTGAGCCGAAAGATCATGTGACGCTCGGGGAGACGCTGGGGCTGATCGATATGCCCCGCGGTGTCAAGACGGCCGGCAGCCGCAACTATTATTTGAAAGACGCGGGACTGCACCTGCACCGCGCCGTTCAGCAGCTGGCGCTCGATCTGCTCGTACGCAAAGGCTTTACCGTCATGGACGTACCGCTGCTCGTCCGCGAAGAAACGTTAAACGTCGCCGGATTTTTCCCGGGAGGTCAAGAGCAGACGTTCCGGCTGCCGGAAGACAATAAATGGCTGGTCGGCACATCGGAGGCGTCGCTGATCGGTTATTACGCCGATGAAATCGTGGACGTCGCCGAGCCGATCCGGCTGGCCGCCGTCTCGAACTGCTTCCGCCGCGAGATCGGCTCGGCCGGGCGGGATGTGCGCGGGCTGTACCGCGTCCACCAATTCGCCAAGGTGGAGCAGGTGATTTTGTGCCGGGGAGAGGACGACGTCTCGGAACGTATGCTCCAGGAAATTACCGGCAACGCCGAGGAACTGCTGGCGATGCTGGAGCTGCCCTACCGCATCGTAGCCGTATGTACCGGAGACATGGGACAAAAAAACTACAAGCAATACGACATCGAGACCTGGATGCCGAGCCGGGACGGCTACGGCGAGACGCATTCGTCGTCGAACGTGCGCGACTTCCAGGCGCGCCGCGCCAATATCCGGTACCGGGACGAAGAGGGCAAGCTGCAAGTTTGCCACACGCTGAACAATACGGCCGTCGCGTCGCCCCGCATACTGATTCCGCTGCTTGAGAATCATCAGCGCGAGGACGGTTCGATCTATATTCCGCCGGCGCTGCGGCCGTATATGTACGGGATGGAAGCGATTGAGCCCAAGCCGCACCTGTAAAACGATAACTATGCGCAGCGAGATACTTCGGGGAAGGCCGATCGGCCGCCCCGGACCCTTATAGGAGAACAGGAGAAGAGAAGCGCTCATGTCTTATCAAATTGTATTTTTCGATATCGACGGTACCTTGGTCGATGAACAGAAACAGATTCCGCAAGACACGGTCGACGCCATTCGGGAGCTGCAAAGCCGAGGAATCGAAACCGTCATCGCGACCGGAAGAGCCCCTTACTTTTTCGCCCCCTTGGCCGAGAAGCTTGGCATCGACTCTTACATCAGCTTGAACGGCGCCTATGTAGTTTATAAGGGGAAGCCGATTTTCAGCAGGGAAATTCCGCGAGAGAGTGTCGAACGCTTCGTCGGCGTTGCCGCCCGGCACCGGCACAGCCTCGTTTTCGAAGGCCATGACGCGTTCTATACGAACAACGAAGCCGATCCGTTTATGATTGAATCCGTCACCTCGCTGCGGGTCGATCTCCCCGGGCATGACCCGGATTTCTGGAAGAAGCAGTCGATCTACCAGCTGTTTCTCCACTGCGAGACGGCCGAGGAACCGTTGTACGACCAGGCCGTTCCGGGACTGAAGCTGATTCGCTGGCACGAGAAGGCAATGGATGTTATCCCGGACGACCGCTCCAAGGCGCAAGGGATTGAAGCGTTTCTGGCCCATCTGGGGATAGGCTCCGAAGCAGCGGTAGCTTTCGGTGACGGCCTGAACGACAAAGAAATGCTCTCCCTGGTCGGTCTCGGGATCGCGATGGGCAACTCCCACGAGGAATTGAAGCCGTACGCGGACTACGTCACAACTCATGTGGACGAAGGCGGTATCCGCAACGGATTGAAGTATGCCGGACTAATCGGGTAACTCCTCTTTCGAACGACCGGTGGCCGCCTCGCGAATGCTCTCTGTCCAATCATCCAAGCAACAGAAAGAGCCTCGCCGAAATCCGTTTCGGGGGCTCTTTCCCATTTGGTCCGCAGGACGTCAATCAAGCTTTGACCAGCTCCAGCACGATGGCGTTGATCCCGTTCAGCAAGGCGTTCGCGCTTGCTTTGATAATATCGGTATCCATCGCGCGGCCCGAATACGTTTTGCCTTCGTATTCGATCCGGATATTGACCCGGCCGATCGCTTCCTTGCCCCGGGACAAGCTGTTGATTTTATAATCTTTAAGCTGCACGTCCAGGCCGACGAGCGATTTAATGACACTGTACAAAGCGTCGATCGGACCGTCCCCGACACAGCTGCCGACGATTGACTCCCCGCCCTTTTTCAATTTGACCGTTGCCGTAGGCGTCTGATCGCTGCTGATGACCTGGAACGATTCCAGCATGTACAGCTGGCTTTCGCTTTGCTCGATCGTGCGGTGATTAGTCACCAAATAAAACACGTCATGGTCGTACACTTCTTTTTTGGCGTCAGCAAGCGTCAGGAACTTCTGGAACAACTGCTCGAAATCCGCTGCGTCGGACGTGTCGAAGCCCATCTTCTCCACCGCATTTTTGAAGGCGTGGCGTCCGGAGCGGGCCGTCAGGATCAGCTCCATGCTTTCGGCCCCGACGTCCTCGGGCGACATAATCTCGTATACCTGCTTATCTTTGAGCAGGCCGTCCTGATGGATGCCGGACGAATGCGCGAAGGCGTTCTCGCCGGTAATCGCTTTGTTCACCTGCACGTCGAGTCCGGTCAGATGGCTGACCAGCCGGGACGTCCGGAGCAGCTCCGTCGTCTTCACATCGGTGCGGCATTGGTAGAACGGCTCCCTTACCTTCAGGCCCATGACCACTTCTTCCAGGGACGTGTTGCCCGCTCTCTCGCCCAGCCCGTTGATCGTGCACTCGACCTTCTCCGCGCCGTTTTTGATCGCGCTCAGCGTATTGGCCGTCGCCATCCCAAGGTCGTTGTGGCAGTGGACGCTGAGGACGACTTTGTCGTTCAGGTTTTTCAGCCTGTCGTTAATTTTGCGGATCAGCTCGCCGAATTCTTCGGGTACCGCAAAACCGACCGTGTCCGGCACGTTGATCATCGTAGCTCCCGCTTTGACGACAGCCTCGATCGTGCTCCACAAATATTCGAATTCCGAGCGCGAAGCGTCTTCCGTCGAATACTGCACGTGAGGAAGCAGCGTTCTGGCGTATTTGACCGCATCGACGCCCATTTGCATCACGGCATCCTTGGAACGATTAAATTTTTTCTCCACGTGAATGTTGGAGGTGCCGAGCACGATATGGATCAGCGGATTTTGCGCCAGCTTGATGCTCTCGTAGACGGCGTCGATATCGCTCTTCACCGCCCGGCCGAGTGCCGTAATCGAGACGCTGTCACCTACGCTGCGGGCAATTTCCTGGACCGCCTGAAAATCGCCGGCGGACGATGCCGGGAATCCGGCCTCGATAATATCCACGTTCAGTCTCTTCAACTGCTGAGCGATTTCCAATTTCTGCTGCATATTTAATTTCGCTCCGGGTACTTGTTCTCCATCGCGCAGCGTAGTATCCAGTACGATAATTTTACGGTTCATTTGATGTTCCTCCTAGGCATGTTTGGTTAGTAAGTAGGTGCAGCGAGGTTGATTAAACCCGGAATTTAATCAACAAAAAAACCCCGTCTCTACGTATAGAGACGAGGTTGAACTCGCGGTACCACTCTAATTCATTTCATGGGAAATGATCTTCTTCGATGGCCATCACCATCTATCCCTGTAACGGGGGAAATCCGTCTAGCCCTACTTGATTCGGGCAGCCGTTCATAGACGAGTTCGAAATGAATGTCACTACCGTTTCGCACCGGCCAACGGCTCTCTGAAAGCTCTTTTCACTTCTACTATTTCTAATCGCAACATTTGGCGTATTTATTTATTGGTTATTATATGCCACGTTAAATGAGGATGTCAACATCGCATTTCCTTCGTTTTTCAACTTTTTTGCTTATGCAGTTCATCCCTGCCGCAATCGTCATTCCATCGTCCAGATCGCCCGCAAATACGCAAGCTTCAATCCGGCCCGCTCCATATTGCGGAAACTGGCGGAGCCGAAAGATGCCTGGGCGGCGACGAACCGGGCTCCGCAGGAAGCGGCCGTCTCGATCCGTTTGCGCAGCAGCCCGGCGTGCAGTCCCCGGCCGCGGTAGTCGGGCAGCGTGGCGGCCAGCGTGAAGGACGCGATATCCCCTTGCACCCGCATGACTCCTACAGCCGCATGGACTCCCCCTGCGAAGCCCAGGAAAAACCGCCATCCTTCCCGTCCGAACAATACCCGGTTGTTCGCCGCGATCGGCGCCGCCCCGTTAGCCGGCAGCCCGAAGCCGAGGCAATGGATGCGGCCGTAGATATCGATTTCATCGCTGTTCATCTCCCGGAACGTCACGTCGCCGTCGTCCTGTTCCGAATCGGTAAGGGCCGAGTTGGTATGGGCTTCCGCCGTCTCCGCATACAACGCCGAATGAAACCCGGTTTGCCTCAGGCCATGTGAGGCCAGCTCCTTGGCCAGCTCCGCATTCAGCTTCCCGGGAATGATCCGTACCTCGAACTTCCGGTTGCGCTCGCGGTAATAGTCGACGATCGAGCGAACGGCTCCCGTATCCTCCGGACCGATTCCGCACACGGCATTAAACGACGTCCAGCCCATCGTCCGGCTGTATACGGCGGTGCAGCCTCCGAACCGCTCGATCTCAATCCCTTCCGGGTTGCCTTCCCGGCTCCGGATCGCTTCCATCCGGTCCACCAGCACCCCCGTCTCCGCCGCTTCCAGTGCTTCCGCCAACTGGCCGCTCATCGTTACGCTCACCTTCTTCTCCTCCTGTCCGCCCGCCGTCATCCCTTACAGATGCCGATCCGTCGCTATAGGCATCGACAAAGGCTTGCATCCATTCGCCTGCGCGTTCCCTTTGCCCGTTCATCCGCTCCAGATCGTCCGGGTCCATGTCAAAATACGTACCGTTCATAAATCCCAATAATGCGTTATAAGGTACCGGTTTGCTTAAACCCAGCTTCCGGGAGAAGGAAGCGAGCTCATAGGCCAGCTGTGTTGGAGTGATTCGCACATGCAAAAGAATAAAAACAGGATCGGCTTCATCGCTTCCGTCCGCTGCGGGTGCCGTGTCCGGCAAACAATCGAAGTATGCGGCCGCCCTCTCCTCAGTCCGGCCTATATGCGCTCCGATCCGGACTGACGCCTCCAGATCGCGGTACAACTCGATCTCGTCATATCCGACCAGAAACGAACGTTGCTCCGCACGCCACTCAGCGAACAGGTCCGATTGCAGCACCCGTTCCATCACCTGCTCAGGCGTACAGCCCTCCTGAAAAAGCTGCTTCGTATAATCTTGAAGCCGATTATGAACCGCCCAATCGGCCTCGAACTTTGCCGTCTCCTCCGGCGTCGGCTCCGGCGGAAGGTCCTTGACCCATTTCCCGTACATGACGGTTGAAACGCCGCCGTTTGACTGGCGGTCGAACACTTCATATTCGCTGCCTGCAAACAGCTCCTGAGCCGCAGAAGGACGGCCCGACGTTTCCGCGCAGACGATCCGGTATCCGAGCTCCCGTCCGCGCTCCTCCAGCTTGCCCAGCATTCGCCCGCCGTACCCCCGCCGCTGCAGCTCCGGCTGTACGCCCAGCCGCTTGATCTCACCTACCGCCGGGTTTTTGATGCAGATGGCGCCCGTCGCTGCGACGACGCCGTTCTCCTCGCCTACCCAGAACTCCGCGCCTTCGGCCAAACAGGTTAGCTCGATATCGGGCCAATTATCGCCATCCGAGCCGAGATCCACTCCTGCATCCGCCTGTCTGGCGAGAGCTTCGTGCAGCCGGATCACTTGCTCCCGGTCCGAATCGAGATACAAACGAAGTTCCAAGGCCGCCCTCCTCTTTCGAACTTCCGGGAACCCACTCCGTCCCCA
Organism: Paenibacillus oceani; assembly: GCF_014705615.1. Classification (GTDB taxonomy): domain Bacteria; phylum Bacillota; class Bacilli; order Paenibacillales; family NBRC-103111; genus Paenibacillus_AB; species Paenibacillus_AB oceani. The sequence continues at coordinate 23,217 of NZ_JACXJA010000018.1, read as the reverse complement.
GACTTTCTCTTTTTCTTTCACTTTTTTCTTTCACTTTTTTCTTTCACTTTTTCTTTCTCTTGCTCTTCCTCTACATTCGCCGGACTTACAATGTTTCCTGCCGGAAAGCTCGACTCCGAATGAAGCCCGTCCCCCAGTTTCTTGGGAACCGTTCGCACTGAGCTTCGCTCAGACGACATATACATACAGCTAAATGACCGTATAAGAGTCTTTGGCATGTTCTATTTCCGGCATATGAGGATGATTGTGACAAATAGAAGCGGTTTGTCCCCCTTATTCCCACCACCTGAAGGGACTTGCGCCTTTTTCGCGGATATTAGCAGGTTCAAACCGCTCTTATTCCGCGCCCAAGCCGGTTTTCGGACCAAATAAAGGCTGCAAAGCGCTTCTATTGCGACTGCTTCCTCAAAAAAGTAGCAGGACAGAGAACCGAACGGCCGCGATAAACCACGATAAGTAGCTTGCGATGCCAGCTGACCTGACGAGTAAGAGGTTCCTTTACCCGCCTTCTCACGGTGAAGCACTTAAACATTCTGGCGCCGGGCGCACAGAAAAGGACAGGAAGCTTCGCCTTGTGCGGCAAAGCCCCTGTCCCTGTCCCTGTCCCTGTCCCCGTTTCCTTACACATGCAGCCACCAGATGCCGGCACATTCCGGCACCACTGTCCAGCCGTTGCGCAAAACCTGCGCCGCCAGTTCGCTCCCGAAAAAGAACCGGGTCAGCCGCTCCGCCTCCGCCAAACTGCCGAACGTGTAATCGGTCCGAATCCAGCGGTGCGAGAAACCGAGCTCTTGCTCCAGCGTCTCGTAATAATCGAGTAAAAAGCGCGGCGGAGCAGGCGTTGCCGTACCCGTTCCCATCGTCTCGAACAGCACGATCGTGCCGCCCGGACGAAGCGTCCGCTTCATCTCCCCGATAATCTCATGTACATGGCTCCGGTAACCGGGCACATCCGAGTTGCACAGATAAGAGACGCTCCAGCCGGATACGATCAAGTCCACCGACTTGTCCGCCAAAGGCAGCTTCCGGTGATCCGCCTGCTCCGTCCTCCAGTTTGTCAGTCCCCGGCTGCGAAGCTTGCCGGCCAGCACATCCAGCATGGCGGTTGAGGCGTCGAACGCGGCCAACGAGCGGACGCGCGGGCCGAGCACGACGGACAGTCTGCCCGTCCCCGCTCCTACGTCGGCGGCGTCCAGTCCGTCAAACGGCCGAATCTCCTCCAGCACCCCGCTCAAATCCGGCTGCTTGGCTATCATCTCCTCGTATACATCCGCCTGCCCGGCATATATGCTCGCATGGTCAACCATCCCGTCCATCTCCTCCCCGCCTGGGGCGGGATCTCGGGAGTCGTTCTCTCCCGGCAACCTTACTATAAACGTTGCCGCAACGTTAAGGTCAATCCCTTTGACGGGCTGCCGGTTCAGATTTTGTTCAGTCGCGTCTTGTATAATAATCAGGCCAGTTTATATAAAAGAAGGGACTATTGCCATGCTGCTCCGCATCATGTTTCACGACAGGCCGATTCCCGTTAACGTTCCGGATCACGGTTATTCCGAAGATTTGCTGGAAGAGCTGACAGACACATTGGTTCTCCGTTTAGAAGCTGCACAGAAACAGGCCCCCGCCGGATGGGACGAGCTGCAGACGATCGAACTGGAGGCTGCTTCGGGAGGCTGGAAGGCGGTCTTGTACTTCTCCGGCGACAAAAGGCCCGCAGAGAGCTTGCCTCTCCGCTAAACGTTCCGGCGCAGGGAAGAGTCCGGTTGGCGCTCCTTCCCTTTGCTTATACCCCGGCAAGACGCGCACGCCCCCGCTGTTCTTTCCAGCTATCGTACCACTTCGTGATAGCCGGGGACACGGCCGAATCCAGTTCCCGCTCCAATCTGGAAGTCAGAAGCCAGTACTGGTCTTCCACCCCCGCTGTATCTCCTAAAGAGTCGTACAGCTTCATCAGCGTGAAATAGCTTTCTTCATCATAAGGCAGATAATGCTGAATCCGCTGATTCACCTGCAAGGCGGCGACTATCATGCCCCGCTCCAGATAATAATCGCTCAGCCCTTCGGCATGATGCATCCAGAGCCTCCGAAGCCGTTCCCGCTCGTGCTCGGACCACAAATATTCTACCTCGCCCAAGTAGTGGCCTATATACATCCCCAACACTTGCTCGTGCTCTTCCATATGTCCGGCCTCAAGCGCCGGCAGCCGCTTCAGCCTTGCTTCCCATTCCGCCACATCCAGCCTCGCCTCGCCAATCGTAAGCTTGTACCCGACCTCCAGCTCCCCGCTGTGGATCGTAACCGCTTGAAGCCCGGCGCTTTTTAACGTTTGCCTGATATGGTAGATGGTCGTATACAGCTGCTTGGCCGCACGAATGCTGTCAAAATCCGGCCACAGCAGCTCGAACAGCGTCTCCCTGTCGACCGTCCGGTCCCGGTGATGGAGCAAGTAGGCGAACAGCTCCTGAGCTTTGCTCGTACGCCACTTGACCGATAACGGCTGACCGCCGGGCAGTTGGAATTTGATTTGATGAAAACAGCTGATTACCGGCGGTTCTTCAGCCGTCCCGTTATCACAGCTCGATAAGATTCGGTCCTTCAGCCTGTCGATCGTTTTCTGCAGCCGGTCCAATTGAACCGGCTTCATCACATAATCCAGGGCATGCAGCTCGAACGCCTGTACCGCATACTGATCATAGGCGGTTACAAATACGATCTCCGCTTCCGGAACGGCGGACTGCAGCCGCTCTGCAAGCTCCAGGCCGTCAATGCCGGGCATCTGGATGTCGAGAAATACGGCGTCCGGCCGAAGCTTCCGGGCCTGATCGCATACTTGAAGCGGATCGGTGTACATGCCTATGACTTCGATGTCGCCTATATCGCGCTCCAGCAGCTTCTTCAGTTGCGCCAGAGCTAATCGCTCATCGTCTACCAGAATGGTTCTCATCCGGATAACACCGCCTTGCTGGTGCAATTTAACATTTCAATCAATTCCTTTATTATATCACCACCTTTTTGGTTCTGACAGGGACAAGCGGGCTATTTACGCAAGCTACATAAGGGAAACCGTCTGTATGAGTTCCACGCGAAAAAGAAACCACCAAATCCGACTGATGGATTTGATGGTTTCTTCCCGTTCGCCCCAGGTTGCGTCCGCCTTAGTCGATCAGGTTTGTCATTTGCAACAGCCTTCTCATCAGAGCAGCCGCTTCCGCACGCGACATGTAGTCTTGCGGGTTCAGCAGTTGTCCGTCTTCGCCTTCGACGATGCCGGCTGCAACCATCTTCGCTACAACTTCCTTAGCCCAGCCCGATACGTTATCTGCATCGCCGAACTTCAGAAGCGTCGCATCGATCTCCGCCGGACTCATAAATCTTTGCGGCTCAACCAGGTTGAACGCGCGGGCGATCATCGCAATGCCTTGCTCTCTCGTAATGTTCCGGCCTCCGTGGAACAAGCCGTCGTCATAACCGAGCACGATTTCAAATTCGCTGGCAATGCTCACCCCATCGTGATACCAGTCGGATTTGTTGACATCTTCGAATTGATTTTCGAGCACATTTTGACGCATCAGGCCCATACCGGTCGCTACAATAGTCGCGAATTCCGAACGGATAATATTCCGGTCAGGCGAGAACCTATTATTCCCGGTTCCTGCAAGATCGAGCCTTGCCGCGATATTGTTTACATCCGTTCTAGCCCAGTGGTTCTTCACGTCGTCAAAATCTTTCGGATTCCAGATGACGGAATACGTTCCGTTGCTGCGCAAATCGTTAATGAGTGCAAAGTAGCGGTTGTTAAGTTTCGTAACGACTGTAGGCAAGTGGAACATCGTACCGTCCGGATTGATGACCACGCCTGTCGTGATCCGGTTTGGATCGATTCCTTCCGGAAGCGCGATATATCTGGCGGCATATCCGTTCAGACGATCCGTATCTGTTGTTTTCCCGTCGGTTGTAAAGGTGAGCCTCAGATCGACCGGATCGACCAGCAGCTCGTATCCTTCAGCCGTCGCCTTGCTGTGCGCGCTGTCGATCAAGGATTCCGGAGAACGCTTGATGTCGACGTGGACGGCAATATCGCCCAGCTTCGCGCCGTTCAAGTTGTTCGAGATGGCGTTAAAGTCCAGCTGTCCGCCCGGTACCGGGTAGATGGCCAGCAGGTTTCCGATCTCCAGACTGGAGCCGGAATCGGCAATCCGCTTCACTTGTTCAGCCGTCAAGCCTTGAATCTCGACATCGCCTTCGTTCGGAACGCGTATTGCCAGTTTTTGAGCGTTCCCTTGCGCCAAAATATCGTTAAGCTTGCCTGCATCGATTTGAACCGTAGTTACGGTCCGCCCGCCTTCTGTCGTCGCCTTGCCTGTTGCAAATTCACGTGTGTTGTCGTTTACGCTGCTGATGATGTCTCCGTTTTTCGGAGGAGTGCCTCCGCCAATGCCGGTACCGATCGGTGCAGTCCCGGTGTTATCGGATTCCTCATCTTCACGGATAATTGTAATCTCATACTGACCAAGAAGGATGTTCGGATTATTCTTGTCGTAAATTCCAACTGTGATCTTATTGACTCCATACCACAGCGGCAGTTTATCTGATGCCTTGTCAACTTCTTTGCCGTTTACACTTACTATAACTACCGTGCCGGTCGCGGACGCCGGTATCGGATCAAGATTGACGCTATCAACGTAATGCGGAACCGTGGCCTTGTAGCCGTTAGGAATTTGTTGATCGAACGCCGGAGAAAGTTTAGTCACTCCATCGCTGCTAACTACCCCAAGTCCGTTATCGGTCAGTTTTCCTCTTGGATCGATATAGATTTGTCCAACCCCAAGATCAATGCCAGGAAGAAGCTGTCCAAGCTTATTGTTAGGATTATCTTTATGCTGAATGTTGCCTGGTACATAAGTCAGTACATTTCCAGCAACATCTTCAGGAAGGGCTACGACGACTTCATTACCTTTCACGCTAAATGGCGCCTTTACAGGTTTTCCGCCAAACTCCAGTCCTGTCAAATCGAGGCCGGCTTCATCGACGGGTTTGTTAAAAATCAGTTTCAACTTCCCGTCTTCAACGTAAGACGTCACGATTTGCAGAGGAACGATGTTGTTTGTTGCCTTAATACCGGTTTGATCACCTGCAGAGATAGGAGATAATTCATTATCGGCATCCTCTGCTGAAACGATATTTCCTTCGTTTTGGTCATATTCGACCACCAACGGATTCTTAGGTGCGGGCGATAGTGGCTCATCGAAAGTAACAACCGCTTTATCTCCATCGATAGTAGCTGCAATTACTTTACGGCCATCAATTGTAAAGCTTTTAAAATCTTCCGCGCTTAATGCGCCTGCAATATCCTGATTGAATGTTAATTTTGCTTGATTAGGGGTGGCGTCATCGACTGTTACATCAATCAGTTCCAGCCGTTCCGGAGCTTTTTTAACAACAACGTTAAATACTTCGGATACTGTCGTACCGCCTCTTGTGAACGTAGCAGTCAGAGTGACGGGCTCATCTTTCCCTGCAGGTCTCGTTACCGTACCGTTCGTATCAATAACAGCAGGGTTGGAAGATGTCCAGGTAACCGGCCCCCCTATCACTTCTGCAAGTAATTTCAGATCAGTTCTCACTGCTTCTTGAACACTATTAAACTTCTTAATCATATCCCAAGTCACTGTATCCGCCTTCGCCGGATTGAAGGCGAAAGTCTCGGATGTTAGCGGACCGGTCGCGCCAACTACGACGCTTGGATGGATCTGAACCGATGCAAATGCAGACGCGGGTTCTAACTTAGCCGATTCGCTAACCTTAAACGAAATCTCAAGTTCTGTAGTACTGCCGCTCTTCAGTGTTACAGTGTCGATTTCTATGCCTTCCGGCAAGTTGTTTATCTTCACATGGCTAGCAGCAACACCTGGATCGAACGTTCCGTTTTGAAGTTTAACGGTCAACTTTTCGGTTATCGTATCATCCGGATTTACATGAATGGCTTTCTCTCCAAGGCTGATCGAGGGATAATCATCCGTGAACAGGAACGAGATAGTATTCGAAAACACTTTATCCCCTGTCACATGCCATTCAGGCATACCAGGAATAACTTTGGATTTATCGACTCCAAAATAAACGTTATCTGTAACCGAAGCCGGAGTCGTACTGCCAGTCAGTATAATAGTTAACTGTGTATCGTTATTTCTGATAACATCTCCGATCGATAAACCCGCCGGCAAATTAATGCTGTAAACAGCGGCTGCAACCGTAGGATCCTCAAATTTGCCATTCACAAGCTTAAGAATAATCGGCTCGTCAAATGTCCCGTCGTTTCTAGTTGATTCCTTTAAAACGGGATTTTCTACAAACAGGTACGGTTTTTTATAGAAGTCGATATTAAACGTGTTGGTCTTTAAGTTTATACCATTACTTCCTGCCACTTTACCGCTTGCAATGGTTACGGATGCATCGGACACACTTACAGGATCTGCGGCTGTTCCTGTGAAAGTCAGCCTAAACTCCTTGTCGGATAATCTTTCGACCGTATAATCCAGTCCGGCAGGAAGCTTGTCCACAGTAATATCTGTTTTAGTAATATCTTTCTCCAGTACTCCATCCGTGATAGTAACCGTCACGGAACCATTGATTGCTCCAGAACCGTACGTAGCTTCGGTTACGTTTGACTCACTGATATACGCCCGCGCCTGATCGATAAACGTGATCGGGAATGTTTCCGTCGTATAATCTTTAATTCCGACAACAAGGTTTTCCTTGCCTATCGTTAGCGAAGCGTTCGTAATCGAATATTCGCTGCCATGGTTGATTGCCTTGTCCGTCTCGGAGAGGGTGAATTCAAGAATTGTGTCGCTTACACGAGTCACGCTTCCGATTTTTAGTCGAGTCGGCAAATTATTTATTGTCAGTTTTGCGGGATCAATAACAGGAGACAGAGTACCACCTTTAATCACGACTCTTTGGGTGCCCGCAACTGTACCGTCATTAGCTTTAGTTTCTTTGAATCCGGCGTCCTTCTCAAGCTCGGTCAATACCGAATCTGGGCCGCGTTCGTCCAAACTGGTATAATACGTGTAAGTTTGGCTTTCATTAGGCGCAAGCTTATTCGATTCCCAGGTCATTGTGATTGCTTGGTCCGCTTTCACATTGTAACCCTTTGCTTTCGCATTATCATACGCATCTGGCGCATATGGATTCGTATTCGTAAAGCCAAATATCGAACCTTTCGCAGCCGGGTCTTTTGAATAAAAGAAGATTGGAGCTCTTGAATTGAAAGCCTTATACAGAGGATCGTTAATATTGTAAGTCTCCGCTTTTACGACAGCGATTCCATCATCCGCGACGGTGTGCGTAATTGTGTTAGAGGTTGGAAATTCCCCGCCAACATCCTTCGTATTATCCGGATCCAGAGTGCGCATATATCGAGCGCTGTCCCAAGTATCGCTGCTAATATTTTTAATAGTAACATCATTACGGAAAATCTTGTCATCGACCTTAAAACTGATCACCTGAGTAATTTCCATTGTATCTTTCCATGTCGAAACTACTTTAGCTTGCAGCAAACCTGCGGCCAGATCAGACTCGTTTTCGACCGTAGTTGGCATGCTTTTGGTTTTCATTAAAGCAGAGTTCGAGTTCGCAAATGTTTTTGTTCCAATTTTATAGCCAACCGCGAATCGTTCCTCCATCGTTCCAGGCAAATAATAATCGATAGGCAAATCTTTTCCCGTGCCAAATCCGTCGTGGTCGGCGCTCATACCAATGGTTTTTCTGACCTTTGTTCCAGTAAAATTAGCGGGTTTCGCACCCTCCGTGCCGAAATCGCCCCACTGGCTTATACCAAGCTCCATATATTTGCCGCCGAGAAACAGTTCTTTTGCGTATATACCGGTACCAAATACTGCTCGGGCATTGGCATCGGCAGCATACACCGTGCCGATAGAGAACTGGTGAATGAGGGAAAACAGCAATGCCGCAATAAGTACCAGCGATATTTTTCGCTTTAACACCAAAGTAATCAACCTTTCTTTTGTTTTACATTTCATACATCACGCAAATCATCAGCATCTGCAACGACTGGTGATCGTCTGTACTTCCAGATCATTCATCTGTTCCGGCTGGAAGCCTGATTCACAGCTTCTTCGCCCCCCATCTCCAAACCTCCTTGTCCCTCCCATAATCAAGGCATGTAAGGACGGCTGATTCCTTACAATTCCTTTCGAAATTATAGCAATACCCCCTATACAGAACATATACAACCCGACTACCGGCACCGCGCGTCGAAAACCTTCCTCCCGCGCAACGCTTCAAGAAGGAGCGATGCTTATTCCTCTCGTTATCCGGATTTTTTTTATGAAATCGGGAGTTCATATGGGATGTAAGTTTTTGTATAGGCATACCGTTTATAATGGAAACTATTCCAATTTCGAGGAGGCATTCCATGTATTCATCCGTCCAAAAGTACACGGCTGAACTGATCGGGACTTTTGTGCTGGTGCTGGTAGGCTGCGGAAGTGCGGCTACTGCGGGGGAACAGCTTGGATTTCTGGGAATCGCGATGGCGTTTGGCTTATCGATCGTCGCGATGGCCTACGTGATCGGCCCGATCTCCGGCTGCCACATCAATCCGGCTGTTTCGCTTGCCATGCTGCTCGGCAAGAAGCTGTCCGGCAAAGATTTCGCCGGTTATGTCGTCGCACAGATTTTAGGAGCTGTCGCGGGCTCGGCACTGCTGTATGCGATCATCGATTCAACCGGTCAGACGGTAGCCGGTCTGGGGCAAAACGGGTTCGGCGAGGGGTACGGCATCGGTATATCGGCGCTGATGGCGGTAATCGTAGAAATCGTTCTCACCTTCGTGTTTATTTATGCGATCCTCGGCGTAACCGCTTCGTCGGACAACAGAAGCACCGCCGGGATCGTCATCGGCCTATCGCTCGTTCTCGTACATATTCTCGGCATCGGTCTGACCGGCACCTCGGTCAACCCGGCGAGGAGCTTCGGCCCCGCCCTCCTGCTGGGCGGCGATGCGCTGTCGCAGCTATGGGTGTTCGTCACTGCTCCGTTCATCGGGGCTGCGCTGGCTGCGTTCGCTTATCGGGTGCTAAATAGCCGCACATAAGCTATTCATCAAACGAAAAGACCTCATCTTCCACTGCAACGTGGATGAAGAGGTCTTTTTTCTTAAGCATATTGGTTCCAAGCCAATCTCAAAAAAACGCAAATGACGGTTTGGGTTTGTTGGATAGCCTCTACGGCGTGCAAAACTGAATGCCTTGTGTAAGCGGCCCTGGTCTAAGCCCCGGATATTCTCGGCATCGGCATCGGTTCCTTTCCGAGCTCCGCCCAGATGTATTTCAGCAGCAGGTCCGCCTTCAACTCCCGGAATCGTTCGTCATCCCACAAATTCCGCGTCTCCCCCGGGTCCTTCGCCAAGTCGAACAGTTCCCCGTACGTTTGGTTGTAGTACACGGTAATCTTGTACCTATCGTTCACATACGTCTTCTGGTGAATGGTCGTCGGCTCGTGGTGGAACTCGCAAATAATATGATCGCGTGCGCTCAATTCGGGATTTTGCCATACGGCGGATTGGTCGACGCCCGTCATCGCTCCGGGAATCGGCGCTCCCGCAAACGACAGGAAAGTCGGCGCCAGATCGACCAGCGACTGCATCGAATCCGATACGCGGCCGGCCGGCACGTGCCCCGGGTATTTGACGATAAACGGAACCCGAATCAAATCCTCGTAATGAAAGCCTCCCTTGGCCTGCAGGCCGTGCTGTCCGAAGAAATGGCCGTGATCGGTCGTAAACACGACAATCGTATTGTCCGCCAGTCCCAGGGCGTCGAGCTTATCGAGAATTTGTCCGATACATTTGTCCATATAGCTGACCATTCCGTAATAAACCGCCACCAGCTTCTTGCGGTCCTCGTCCGTCATATTGACGTGGGAATGATAGCCATGAATGCCGAACCCGCTCTCCTTGTAGTCCGAGAAGTCGGGATTGCTTTCTTGCGTTTTTCGGAAATGCGGCGGATTGGCGTCATGCTCGCCGGGCGTAACGGCAGGTACGGTAAGCGAATCCGGATCGTACATCGTGTCCCACGGCTCCGGCACGAGGTAAGGCGGATGCGGGTCCGGGAAGCTTGCCCACAGGAAGAAGCTGTCTCCGCTCTCTTTGTATTGCTCCATTAGCTCGCCGCTTCTTTCCGCAATCCATGTATTGTAATGGTATTTCTCGGGAATCGGCCAGCAGTACAGCTCATTCGGGTCCATCGTGCCGATCGGCGGCGTGAAGTAGTCCCGCCAGTTCAGGCATCCTTTCTCCTCCATCCACAACGCATAGTGCTGTCCCACCAGCCATTCGTTCGTATGGTTGCGGACCATCTCCGCCCGTTCGAATCCGTAATACGGGCCGGTAAACGTTTTCCAAAATTCGAAATCGTGCAGCTTCTCTTTCCCTTCGAGCGAAGGGTACTCCTCCGTCGAAAACACCGGCTGAAAATGGGCTTTGCCGATAAGCGCGGTCCGATAATCCGCCTTTTGCAGCAGCTCGCCGACCGTCACCCGGTCTTCCGCCAATTTGGTCCCGAGCGTCCAGGCGCCATGCTGGCTCGGATACATCCCGGTAATGATGGAGGAGCGGGTCGGTGTACAAGTCGGATTCGGGCAATAGGCCCGGCCGAACGTCGTCCCTTCGCGAACGAGCCGGTCCAGATGGGGTGTACGGATCTCGTCATGAAACGCTCCGATCGTATTCCAATGCTGCTGGTCGCTGGTGATAAACAGAAAATTAGGTTTCGAGCCGCTCAAAAGCGCATCCCCTCCTTGACATACTTCCATCATACAAAGGAACCCGGTCCGGCAAAATAACATTCGGTTACTTTTATTTGTCATTTTGTTGCGCAAGTTGTATCTTAAGCCTTATAGAGGATATTCAAAAAGTCCACTTTTGATCACGAAGCAGATCAGGAAGCCTGCTCGACATCGAATATGGAATTCAGCCGGAACTTCCGGTGCTCACGTAGCTCCACTACGCTCCGCTCCTCATTTCCTAGCTTCATCCCATCTTCTCGGTGCTGAAAACCGGACTTTTTGAACTCGTACTTATTAGGAAACGATAGGGGGATCGCAGCCGTGCGGGAATATTCGAGCGAATTCATGGAAGCATGGTATCATACGCCGGACGACTTCGACCGGATGGGCGGCATATGGCCGCTGCGTATCGGCCGAAACGCCGCCAAACCCGACTACCGGTCCGGACCGCGGCAAATCGATTATTATAGTATACATTTTGTGAGAGAAGGGCGCGTAGAGCTCCTCTATGGCAACCAGACAGCGGTGCTTGGCAAGGGCGACTTGTTCTGCCTGTTCCCGCATGTCACGTACGTGTACCGGATCGTCTCTTCGCCCCGTACGCTGGAGATGGTGTGGCTCGCTTTTGACGGCGATCAGGCCGGTCCCATGCTCGCTATGGCCGGATTAAGCGAACAGAAGCCGTATTTGCATCGAGCGGTCGACAAAGATCTGGACATCCTGCTACAGCAAATGCTTCAGGTGATGTCGGTCCGGGGCACGAAATACGTGCTTGCGCTGAACGGACTGATGTACCGGATGTTTGCAGGGCTCATTCCCGAGCAGGAAGCGGAGACGGTGCGGACCGAGACCGCAGGGTGGGTCCGTCAAAGCATCACATTTATGAACGCCCATTTCGCCGAACAGATCACGGTAGCGGACGTGGCCGGCCAGATCGGGATCGACCGCTCTCATTTCTCCAGAGTGTTCTCGCAGACGGTCGGCATGCCTCCCGTGAAATATTTGCAAAAGCTGCGCATGGACCGGGGCTCCGACCTGCTCCGCAGCACCTCCCTATCCATCACCGAGATTGCGCTTACGATCGGATACCCGGATCTGTATTCGTTTACGAGGGCGTTTCGCAATCACTTCGGAATGTCCCCGAGGAAGTTCCGCGAATAGGGAAGGGAATGGACGGAATGAATATGGACGGCTATCGGGCCGGGTGGTTTCGGTACGCTGCCGGAAACCTGGAACATTAAGAAAATCTTCATTATTTCTTGAGTATCTGTTAAGTACGTTCGTGTATGATGAAACTTGTACAAGGCCAGAGCTGAACCAAGCGGCCGTATATACATAAACGGAGGGGTATCGTGCTAGTCGTCCAACAGCTTTCCCATACGTTCCTTAGCGGAACGGAACCGACTCAAGTGCTCTCCGGAATCGACTTCCGCGTCGAGAAAGGCGAGATGGTCGCGCTGCTCGGCAGCTCCGGCTCAGGCAAATCGACGCTGCTGAACCTGATGGCCGGACTGATGAAGCCGACCGAAGGCAGTATCCTGATCGCCGGACGGAATATCGAAAAGATGAACGAAAACGATCTGGCTGTATTCCGGCGTTCGCATATCGGCTTCATCTTCCAATCGTACGAGCTGATTCCGCATTTGACGGTGCGTGAAAATGTCGAGCTGCCGCTCGTCTTCCAGGGCGTGAAAGGAAAAGTGCGCCGCGAGCGGGCGATCTCCCTGCTAAGCCGGGTCGGACTGGCCGGCAAGACGGAACTGTTCCCCTCCCAGCTGTCCGGGGGCCAGCAGCAGCGGGTCAGTATCGCGAGGTCGCTCATTACAGAGCCGGCTGTCGTCTTCGCAGACGAACCGACCGGCAACCTCGACACGAAAACCGAGGAAGAAATTATCGATCTGCTAATCGAGCTGAATATGGGCCACGGCATCACCTTTGTCATCGTTACCCATGAGCACGAAGTAGCCCGGCGTACGAAGCGCATTATCCAGCTGAGAGACGGACGTCTCGTCGATCCGGATATACAGGCGGGTGAAGGCGCATGAGAATTCGCGATTATATCGCTTTAGGCTGGGACCAGTTGCGCAGGCGCAAGGTGGTTACGCTGCTGTGCGTCATGGGGATCGCCATCGGCTCGGCTTCGATCGTCGTCGCTCTTGCGTTCGGGGAGTCGATCTCGCATTACAGCACGAAGCAGATGAGCTATTATTTGAAAACGGACGAAATCACGGTGATGAACCAATCCGGCGGCAGCCGCTCGGGGTCTTCGGGCACGGTGAACGAATACGCCATCACGAATCAGAAGCTGAATCTGATCAAATCGCTGCCCCATGTCAAAACGTTGGCCGGTTACCAGAACGTCGGCAGTATGTCGTTTATCGTGGACGACACGCGCACCGGGCGGCTTGACGTGACCGCGACCGATCTGACCACGCTTGCGGACTTCGGCATGGAGTTTCAGCAGGGGATGCCGATTGAGCAGGACAATACGATCGTGCTCAGCTACCCGGCCACTGTCGGGCTCAGGGATAATCAGGCCGCGCGTATCGACGCCGCCCGTCAGCAGACGCAGGAGCAGATGATGGAAGATTTTAACGACCGCAGCCCGATCGTCTCTTATCCGCTCTACCGCAAGCAGATCCGGCTCATCCAGACGGCCAGCCTGCCTGACGGAACGATCAAAACGTTCGAGTTCCCGGTACGTGTCGTCGCGATCGAGAAACGAGCCGAGTCGATGTCCGACGATATGGTCCGCTGGTCGCAGAAGCAAGCCTACATATCGCCCGGTCTCGCCAAGCAAATCCGCGATGCCGTGGAGTCCGTTTCTACGCAAAAAAGCGTAACCGGCAGCGACCAGTCCAGCTATGACCGGGTTGTCGTCAAAATCGATCAGGTCGACCATGTCGCGGAAACCGACAAGCTGATCCAGTCGCTCAAGCTGCGAACGAGCAGCAACTTGGGCCGTCAGGAAAGCATGAGCAAGGAATTCGTCATCATTCGGATTATATTCGGGGGAGCGGGACTGTTCATCCTGTTCGTCGCTTCGATCTCGATCGTCGTCGCGATGACGATGTCGACCCACCAGCGGCGGCGCCAAATCGGAATCATGAAGGTGCTGGGTGCCAACTTGAGCCAGATCCGCAACATGTTTATCGTTGAATCGGCGCTGCTCGGCTTGTTCGGCGGCATGGTCGGCATTTTATTCGCTTATTGGGTTATTTGGGGGATCAATATTATTCTGGTTCAGACCGGCTCTGTCGGGTCGGGGGAAAATGCGGAGATTTTGTTCATCAGCGCCTGGATATTGCCGCTCGGCCTGTTCTTCGCCTTGATGACCGGCATTATGTCCGGCTTGTTCCCGGCTGTCAAAGCTTCGAGAACCGACGCGCTGACCGCGATTAAACGAGAGTAGCAAAGGAGAAGCACGATGCGTAAAAAGAAGACGTGGCTATATATCATTCTCGCGGTGTTGCTGGTCGCGGTGAGCGGCTTTCTGTACACCCAGAGCAAGCCGAAGGCGCCGGCGCCGGGGGCCGGAGCTAGCTCGGGCAGTGCGCTCAAATTCCAGGCCGTCAAAGAAAATCTGGCCAATACGGTAGAGGTAAAAGGGAAATCGTCGTATGTGAAAGAGACGACCGTCTACGCCCCGTTCTCCGCCGACGTTACCGAATGGAACGTATCCGACGGCGCCCAGTTGAACAAAGGCGATGTCATGTTCAAGCTGGACGATAAGGCGCTGCGTGCCGAGATCGGGGTGCTGACCGCGAATATGCGCAAGCAGGAGCTGGAAGCGAAGCTGCGGTCCGCCGAGCAGGCGGCAGGCGCCAAGATCACGGAAACGATCGCATCCAACGAAGCCGAAGCGCTACAGCGGGTCGCCAAAAACGCCTCCAAGGACGTGCAGGAGGAGCTGGAGCGGATTAACCGCCAAATCGCCGGCGCCGATCTGGAGACGAAGCAGAGCAAGCTTACCCAAGCGGTCACTACCGCGCCGGAATCGGGCATCTTCCTCGCCGCAAGCGGCCAGAAGCCGCAGAAGCTCAGGGAAGGCGACGTGATCGGCAAGATCGTCGACGTGTCCAAGATTCAGATGACGACCTCCGTCGGCGAATACGACGTGTTCCGGATCAAGCCGGGGATGACGGTGCAAGTGAGTATCGACGCCTTGAAGGAAGAGAAGCTGGCCGGCAAAGTCGAGAAAGTATCGAAATTTCCGAAGCCCGCCGCCAGCAACTCGAACGACACCGCGCCGGCCCAATTCGAAATCGTCATCTCGCTGGACGCGCATGCCAGTCTGATCGCCGGACTCGGGTTAACCGCCAAAATCGAGACGGACAACAAGTTGGGCGTCCTGACCGTACCGACAATTGCGGTGCAGCGGGACAAGGACGGCTCTTACGTGCTGCTCGAGACGGCGCAAGGTACGGAGAAACGTCCGATCAAGGTCGGACTGGAAACCGCCGACAAAACCGAAGTGATCGAGGGCCTGCAGGAAGGCGACTCGGTCGTGCTGCAATAATTCATATCGATTATCCCTATAACCGCCGGACGGCTCATCCTCCTTCAACTGAAGAAGCGATGAGCCGTTATATTATTCGCCGGGCGGCACAAGCCCCGCGGGAAGCCGGTTCCGCTTATTTCATCGTACGATTGTGCAAGTCGGCAACTTCCCCTGCGGACAAAGCCCGGTTATACACGGCCAGTCCGCCCAGCAGACCGGTATAGAAGTTGCCGATCTCGCCGGAACGGTCCACCGCGCCGACCGTAAAGTCCGCGCCGTCCGGCCCGCCGTCGTACAACCCTTCGGGGTAGTCGTACGGGTTGTACGTTTCTCTTTCGTCCAGCACGCCGTCCACATACACTTTGGCCAGCCGGCCGTCATACGTAAAGACGACGAAGTGCCACTCCGCCTTGGAGAGCGGCGTTTGTCCGATCGCACTTGTCATGCAATACTTGTACCCGGGCGTCGGTCCGCCTACCGAGGAGACGTGACCGCACGCCTGACTGCGGCTCTCCCAGATCCGCAGATCGAGAAACAAGCAATACTGGCGCTTCCGCCTCGATTCGTCCCATATGCCGGCGACGGCTTGACAGCCCTTGCTCTCGATATCCGCCCAGTTGATCCAGGCCGCGACAGTCAGCTTCGCATCGGGGCCGTGAATGTCGAGCGCGGGACAGTCCGCCCGCGGCAGACGGAACCAATCTCCGAACTTCAGATCGGCCGAGTAAGGGCCGAATATGCCATCGTCCGTCCGTTCGACGGCTCCGCCGCCTTCGGTCAACTCATACGGATACGGCCCCTTGGCTTTGCGCCGCTCGCCAGCCTGCTCCTGAAAATCCCAAAACGAGATCAGCCCCCCAGCCGCGTTTACCGCCTCCGCCGCAGCGGCATAACGTGTTTCCTCTCTCATCCTCCAAGCCCTCCTTGTTCGATAACGGCCATTTCCGGCTTCTCTTCCATCGATACAGACAAGCCGCCAGCCTATCAAACCCATTTGGATTCATTTTACTTCCCCACCCGATCCGCCTCCAGTAACAAATCTATTTTCTTCTGTACGATTCTACGGCGGAAACGCGATTTCACCAAAAAAAGACACCTCCGGGGTGTCTTTTTTTGGTGAAATCGTGTATTGCAGGTCACGGCTTACACCGATTCGCCCTTAAGCCGGGCTTCCTCAACGTCATACGTTTTGCCCGGCCAGAAGGCGGCGCGTCCCAGTACGGTAGTAATCGCCGGCACGAGGAACGGGCGGACGATAAAAGTATCCAGCAGTACTCCGATCGCCGTAATCAATCCGAACTGAAGCAGCACCTGGATCGGCAGCGTAGCTAATACGGCGAACGTTCCCGCCAGAATCAATCCCGCGGAAGTAATGACCCCTCCCGTCTCGGTGACCCCCTCCCGGATCGCCTCCTTAAGCGGCATCTGCTTCCGTTTTTTCCATATGCTCGATATCATAAAGATGTTGTAGTCTTCGCCCAGGGCGACAAGGAAGACGAAGGCGTACAGCGGAATCGCGCCGGCGATCGCATCGGCCCCCATCACGTAATGGAGCACGAGCCAGCCGAGCCCAAGTGCGGAACCGAACGACAGGACTACGGTTGCGATCAGATAAAGCATCGCCACAAAGGAGCGCAAGTAAGCGAGCAGGAGCAGGGCGATCAGCACGATAACGACCGGTATGATAACCCGTTCGTCGCGGACGCCGGCTTGCTTCGTATCGTGCTGCGTCGCCGTCTGGCCTGCGACCCAGACCCGATCTGCGGGAGCGGCGACGCCGGCAGCTTGAAGCGCCGATTCGGCCGCTGCGCGCAGCTCGGGAATTAACTTCATAGCTTCATTATCATAAGGATTTGCGTGCAGCTCGACGTTCACGGAGACGATGTTCGGATTTATGGCACCCTTCTGCGGAGCCGAGACCGTATCTACATATTCGAGCTTTTGCATAACCGCCTGCAAGTCGACCGCCTTGCCTTCCGTATCGGCCATCAGCTTCACAGGTGCCAGACTGCCCTCGGAGAAAGACTGTCCGATCAGTGTAAACCCTTCCCGGGACTGCATATCTTTAGGAAACGATGACAGCAGGTCGTACGTATACGTAATACCCGGCACGAAAGAAGCCGATCCGGCTAAGAAAGCCACGGTGACGACAATGACCGTCCAAGGCTTGCGGACGACGAGCGAGGCGAACCGCGCTCCGATCGTCTTCCGGCTGCGGATCTGCGGTACGGGAACTCCTTTCTTCTCCGCGCGCTCCCGGATCATGTCCGGCGTCCGGGGAACGAACGGGTAAAACGAAGCGCGACCGAGTACGGCTAACAGGGCCGGCACAAGCGTCAGGCTCGCGATCGCCATGATGAATATCGAGAGGCTGAACGGAACGGCAAACCGTTTGACCGCCCCGTAATCCGCCAGCAGCAGGGCGGCCAGCGCCAGAACGACGGTGAAGCCGCTCATCGCAATCGCGCCGGAGGAGCCGGATATCGCCTGCTTCAAGGCGGTCCACTTGTTCGGTTCGACCGTCAGCAGTTGACGGAAACGCGCCACCAGGAACAAGCAATAGTCCGTACCGGCCCCGAACAGAAGAACGGTCATAATCGAGATCGCCTGACCGTCCACCTCGATCCAGCCTATCTTCGCCATATAGCCGAGTATCGGACTCGTCACTCCATAGGCGAAACCTACTCCGATCAGCGGGATAAAAGCGAGGATCGGGGACCGGTAAATGAGCAGCAGCAGAACAAGGACGAGCAGGACGGTGGCGATCAGAAGCGACACGTCGGCGCTTTTGAATAATCCGACAGCGTCGACCGATATGCCGGCCGGTCCGGACACTCTGACGATCAACCGGTCCGAAGCCAGCTTCTCGGCGAAAGGATCCGCTCCCGTCTGGCTTTTTACCTGTTCGCGAAGGGCATCGAAGTTCTCGTTAAGCACATCGGTCTCGGCACCGTTTGCAAACACAATCGGCGTAACGAGCGTCTTCTTGTTCTCGGACAGCTGACTCTTCAGAGCGGGCAGCGGCATCTGATGATACGGCGGCAGCGCGGTCTGCTCAGGCAGCGGCTTGGCGGTAAACGTCTCGGCGAACTTCTGCACCGCCTTCAAGTCGTCGTCGGTCAGTCCCGTCTCCCGGTGCCAGACAATAAGCGCCGGTAGACCTTCCGCGTTCGGAAACTCCCGCTTGGCCACTTCGTCCGCCTGAACGGAAGGATACGATGCGGGCAGATTGGCCGCGCTGTTGTTCTCTTGAGAATTGACCGTCGGCCACAGCATGCTTAGCGACGCCGTCAAGACGATCCAGACGATTAAGGTGATCCATCTCCCCCTCGGTCCGGTTACGCCGTTTCCATACTTATTCGCAAAATTGTTCATCGTGCTCCTCCTTGGACTGCTTTATGATTCTCGACATCCCGGCCGTCTTCGGCTACAGTAATGTTGTATAAGTTAATTATATATACCGCATGGTCTATTTGACAATAGTTATACAAAAAAATTGGATATACTTATACATGAGAGGAGATCCGCTGTGAAAACATCACGATCCGACAAACGCAAACCGGGGCGTCCCAAAACCGGCATCCCGTCTACCGTAAAACCTACCGTGCTGCGCACCGCGTCCGCTTTATTTATGGAATTCGGCTACGACAGCGTCTCTCTGGAGCAAATTGCCGCAGCCGCCGGGGTTACGAAAGCTTCCGTTTACTATTATTTCCATAATAAAGCGGAATTGTTCGCTGCTTCGGTAATTCATATGATGTCGTACATCGGCAGCCGGACAAGCGCGCTGCTGGACGCCCCCGGCACTTTCCGGGAGCGGCTCGCATCGGTTGCCGAGGCTTATATGCAGCACGCGCATATCGATTTCGAAAGTCTGATGCGGGAAGCCGGTCCGGCCTTAACGCGCGAACAGACGGAAGGAATCCGGGAAGCCGAACGATCGATTCACGAAGTGCTGGCCGCAGCGTTCCGCAAAGAGATGAAGCAAGGCGAAGTCCGCGAGGGCGATCCGCTTTTATACGCCTATGCCTTCTCGGCGCTTATGATGCTCGGCGCACGAGGAGACGCTTCCGGAGGCGAACGGTCCGGCGCCAGGCAGGCCGCGTTCCCGGACCTTACTGCGGAGGGGATCGTCGACTTGTTTTGGACAGGGGCGGGGCGTATGGTATGATTTGGACAAGCTTTTGTTTAGGAGGATAACTTATGTCGCAACAACCGGTTGTGCAGTTGCGCAACGTTACGAAAAAAATCGGCGGCAAAACGATCGTCGACCGGCTTTCGTTCGAAGTGCCCAGGGGAGAGGTATTCGGCTTTCTCGGCCCGAACGGAGCGGGCAAAACGACGACGATCCGCATGATGGTCGGGCTGATCTCGATGACGGAAGGCGAAGTGCTCGTCAACGGCATTAGCGTCAACAAGCAGTTCGAGCGCGCGATGCGTCACGTCGGGGCGATCGTGGAAAATCCGGAGCTGTACAAGTTTTTGAGCGGCTACCAAAATCTTGTGCATTTCGCCCGCATGATCCCGGGCATTACCCGTGAACGGATCGATGAAGTCGTCGCGCTCGTCAAGCTCGAGAACCGGATCGACGACAAGGTGAAAACGTATTCGCTCGGCATGCGGCAGCGACTCGGGGTTGCCCAGGCGATTCTGCACAAGCCGGACGTTCTCATACTGGACGAGCCGACGAACGGCCTCGATCCCGAAGGCATCCGCGAGCTTCGCGACTATTTGCGGCAGCTTGCCAAGGCCGAAGGCACCTCGGTCATCGTCTCCAGCCATCTGCTCTCCGAGATGGAGCTGATGTGCGACCGGGTCGCGGTGATCCAAAACGGCAAGCTCGTAGACGTCAGGCCGATCCGCGACATGGTGGCCGCGTCCGAAGGCCCGGTGCAAGTGACATTCACGGCCGAGCCGGCCGAGCTCGCGGCCAAGGTGGCGTCCGGGATGCTCCAGGACGGACCCGCGATCGCCACCCGGGATGGGTTTACCGCCGCGCTTCCTTACGACGACATCCCTGGACTGGTCCGCAGGCTGGTCGAGGCGGACGTCCGCGTATTCGGCGTTAAAGCGGCTTCCAAAACTCTCGAGGATCAATTCCTCGAAATGACGCGAGGTGGCCAAATTGTCTAACCTGCTGAACCTCATTCAAAATGAGAATATGAAAATATACCGCCGTCCCCGGACCTGGATTATGGCCGCTCTGCTGCTGGCGGCTGTGCTCACGTTCGGCATTATGATGCGGAACTACGGGGGGAGCGGCGTCGATGCGGTTCTCTTTATGAGCAACGCCAGTTCGATGATGTTCCTCGTGTTCATCTTTTCAGTCGTGATCGCGTCGGATATCGTAGCCGGGGAATTCACCTGGGGGACGATCAAGCTGCTGCTGATCCGCCCGGTCAGCCGGTCCAAGGTGCTGCTGTCCAAGTACATCGCGGTGCTGCTTTTCATGCTGGCGCTTGTCGCGCTGCTGTTCGTTTGCTCGTTTCTCATTGGCGTTCTGCTGTTCGGCACGGCTTCCTCCGAGAACCCGATTGTGTTCGGCGATATTTTGCGCGACTACGGGTTCCAGCTCATCGAGCTGACGGTGAACGTCACGTTCGCCTTTATGATCTCGACGGTGTTCCGCTCCAGCGCGCTGGCGATTTCGCTCGCCTTCGTAATCATGTTCGCCTCGAGCTCCGTCATGGCGATCCTGATCGGCCTGAAGTACGGGTGGGCGAAATACATTTTGTTCGCCAATACCAATCTGGGGCTGTACTTCGGGGGTCGGGAGCCTCCGATTGAAGGGATGACGCTCGGCTTTTCCGTCACGATGCTGCTCATCTATTACATCGTGTTTCTCGCGCTGTCCTGGTACATCTTCAGCAAACGGGACGTAGCGGGGTGACACGGTCGGGTTGATCCGCTATAATGAGAGAAGAATTAGCACCTGGTCTTAACGCTATGACCTTGCCGTGCTTCTCCATTCGAACTTAGGCAAAGGCGGAACGAACCTATGAATTATGAGGCTTTCAAACAAATCGTACTCGACCGGCGCAGCGTCCGGAAGTTTACCGACCGCGACGTCAGCGTCGAGGATATCAAAGAATTGATCGACTGCGCCCGTTACGCGCCAAGCGATACCAACTCGCAAACGTGGGAATTTGTGGCGATTATGAACCGGGACAAAATTAAAGAAATCGAGCAGATGACTTGGGACGAGCTGAATAACCGCGCTGCGGAGGCGGAACAAAGAGGGCTTGGCCGGGAAGCGAGACTGCTGACCCGCTCGTTCGGTCCGTATGCGACGGCCTTCTCTGACGCTCCGGTGCTGCTCGTGCTGCTGGCTACGCCATACAACTCGAAATTCCGCGAGAAAATCTTCGACCCGATCGCACTCGTTGAGGACGCCGTGTGGGCCGAGGAAGGCATCAAGAGCAGCTGCCTGGCTGCGCAAAATCTGATGCTCGCCGCGCATGCCAAAGGGCTCGCGACTTGCCCGATGACCGGTCCCGTGCTGCTCGCCCAGCACCGCCTCCGCGACTATCTTGGCATCGACGAGTCGAAGCAGATCAACATGGTGATCGCGCTCGGCCACCCGTCCGATCATCCGGGACGGCTCCCCCGCAAAGAAGTCGATGAAATTTTGACTATCGTTCAGTAAAACCGAATCATGACCAACATCCCGACTTTCCGGCCAGCCGCTCAGCCGGGATGTTTTTTTGTTTTTCAATCGCAGGCGACGGCAAGCAGGAATATTTCACCGTCTCCCGAAACTATACTTGTACAAACGGCCGAAAGGAGCCATTCGAACGATGGAATTATCGCTGTGGGTCGTCTCGGCCCTGTCCTTCGCCTCTGTCGCCCTGCTGACCCCCGTCCTGATCTGGGGCTTGCGGACACTTCGCCTCACCCAGCCGATCCGCGCTGAGCTGCCGGCCGATCATCAGGCGAAAAAAGGAACGCCGCTGATGGCGGGCCTCATCTTTTTAGTCGGGGTGCTGCTTGTCGCTGTGTTAGCCCCGAGTCCGATCAGCTTGTATCTGTGCGCTGTGTTTCTGCTGTTCGGCTTTATCGGATTTCTGGACGATTTCAAAAAAGCGGCTTATCAGGACCCGCGCGGAGCGTCCGGGAAAATGAAGCTGATTCTGCAATTTCTGTTTACGTTTGTGCTTTTTGCGGCGCTGCCCCAACTGGACCTGTTTAACAGCGACGTAACGCTGTTCCGCGATCTGAAGCTGGAGCTTGCGCCGATCGTATACCTCGCGGTCATCTCGCTGTTCGTCGTCGGTTCCGCCAATGCGATCAACTTTACGGACGGCTTGGACGGTCTGCTTATTATTGTGGCGATCCCGACTTACTTTTTCTTCTTCGTCATCTCCGAACACCCGGAAGTGAAACTGTTCGCTCTGACGATGATCGCCTGTCTGCTCGGGCTGCTTCTGTACAACCTGTATCCGGCCAAGGCGTTCATGGGCGATACCGGCTCGCTGGCCATCGGCGGTTCGCTGGCCTTTCTGGCGGTGATCGAGAAGGTCGAGCTGCTGATCCCGCTGCTGTTTCTGATCTACTTCGCCGAACAGTTGTCGGTCATCCTGCAGGTGTGGTACTATAAGCGGACGAAATTGCGCATGTTCCGAATGGCGCCGATTCATTTTCATTACAGTCTGAAATACGGCTGGTCGGAAAACCGGATCGTCACCGTGTTCGGCCTTGTGTCGTGGGGATGCTGCCTCGTCAGTCTGGCGTTATGGAAGTGGATGTACTGACCGACCGCATTTGCCGGCAATTTGTTCCAGAAATTCAGCGATTAATTACATAGAACCGCGCCTGTGCCGTCTGCTGCATCTGGTAGTTGCGTCTGGACGGTCCTTTGGCGCGTAATCCCATCGATTTGGGCGCGGGAGGGACGGAGCTTCTGG
>NZ_JACXJA010000017.1 GCF_014705615.1 Paenibacillus oceani | reverse complement strand
TTGCGTTCTTGCGTTCTTGCGTTCTTGCGTTCTTGCGTTCTTGCGTTCTTGCGTTCTTGCGTTCTTGCGTTCTTGCGTTCTTGCGTTCTTAAGTTCCAGACGCTCGCCCTCCGTCGCATTGGGATGATGGATACAGCACAGCTTCAAATGCGAATACGGCCCGTAAACCACTTTCTTGCGAATTGGATGTGTTTCCCTTCGCCAAAACGTACGCATGCGGGCTCTGAACAAAATGATAAGAGTCTTTGGTACCCTTTATTTTCGGCATTTTCGAAGAAACGAAACAAATAAAGGCGGTTTGTACCCCTTATATCCACCATCTGATCGGGTCTGCACCCTTTTCGCCGATTTTAACAGCTCCAAACCGCTCTTATTTCCCCAGACAACCGGGTTGCGGAAAAAATTAGGGGTACAAACCACTCTTATTCAGTTACCTTGGGGAGTTGGAGTGCTCAGTGCAGAGTGCTCGGGGCTGGAAACTGCGGTGTTGCGGTGTTGCGGTGTTGCGGTGTTGCGGTGTTGCGGTGTTGCGGTGTTGCGGTGTTGCGGTGTTGCGGTGTTGCGGCGCCGGAACACTCGGTACTGGGGTGCTCGAACTGGGGTGCTCGAACTGGGAAGCTCGGTACTGCGGTATTCGGTACTGGGAAGCTCGGTACTAGGGTATTCGGTGGTCGATGGTCGGTTCCTGGTACTAGGGGGTTGCGTAAGGTAAAAAAAAACTGCACATGGCAATACAGCAAAAAAAGGCCCGGTGCTCGCCGTCGCAAGGACGGTGAAGCTCCGGGCCTTCCTGTATCCGGCCCCCTGCCGGCGTAACGCCGCCGGGAGCTTGCTGCATCGCGCGCCGGGCGCATTGCCGAAAGCGGCATGCTTGAAACAGCCGCTTGTCGCCGGTCCCGGCTCCCGCTTGCGCTTTCTTTACTCTTTGCCGTCCCGCTCGAGCGCCGCTTTCAAGGCGTCGCCGAGACTCGAGCCTAGCGTCACGTTGTCGCTGAACTGCTTGGCGAGCTGCGCCTGCTGCTTCCGCCCCGCCTTCCCGCCGGCGCCCGGGCCTGCGTCCAGCTTCTCGACCACGTTGCACGGCCGGCATTGGAAATATTTCCCGGCTTTTCCGTCGTGGAGCTCCATCCGCTTATGGCATTGCGGACAGCGTCTGCCGGACAAAGCCGGTTCCGCCGGCCGGCGGAAACCGCATTCCCGGCTCGGACAGACGAGCATTTTGCCGCGTTTGCCCTTCGTCTCCATCATTTTCTGCCCGCACTCCGGACACTTCGTATGCGTTAGATTGTGAGGCTTGTATTCCTTCTGGCTGGCCTTCACCTCGGCGACGAGCCGTACCGTCTTGCTGCGGATATCGGCGATAAACGCCTTCGGATCGCCCTTGCCTTGCGCAATCCGCTCCAGCTCCTGCTCCCATCTCGCCGTCAGCTCCGGAGTCCGCAGGTCGTCCGCGACCAGCTCGATCAGTTGCCTGCCTTTGCCGGTCGGAACGAGCCGGCTCTGCTGACGCTCGATCGTATCCGTCCCGAGCAGCTTCTCGATAATATCGGCGCGCGTCGCCGGCGTACCGAGATTATGCTTCGCCATTCTCGCCAGCAGCGACGCTTCCGTATGTCTTGCCGGAGGCTTCGTCTCGAAGCTGCCGATGCGGCTGCCACGCACACTGAGCTTCTGGCCGTTCTGGAGCTCCGGAAGCGACTGGGAAGGCATATGCGCCGCTGCGGCGCGTCCAGCCCCAGCCCCCCGGCCGCCGTCGTCGTCGCCCGCCGGCTCCTCCTCATCCTCGTCATCGGCTTCCGCGGCGCTCCCGGCGGCAGCGCCGCTATATACTTCTTTCCAGCCCGCATCTTTTTGAACGTAACCTTTCGCATAGAAACGTTCCTCGCCTGCCCGAATAACGACACTCGTCTCGTCATAACGATTCGGAGCATAAAAGAGCGCAATAAACCGGCGTACGATCAGATCGTACAGCTTGCGCTCCTCCGGACTAAGCGCTCCCAGCTGCACGAACTGTTCCGTCGGGATGATCGCGTGGTGGTCGGTCACCTTGGAATCGTCGACGATCCGTTTCGTGATGGCGAGCGGCTTGCGCAGCAGCGGTCTGGCCAGCGCAGCGTAAGGGCCGGTGGCGACGCTTTCCAGACGGTTCTTGAACGTCGGCGCCATATCGGAGGTGAGGTAACGCGAATCCGTTCTCGGATACGTTACGAGCTTGTGCTGCTCGTACAGCCTCTGAAGCACGTTGGACGTCTGTTTTGCCGAAAAGCCAAGACGTTTGTTCGCGTCCCGCTGCAGCTCGGTCAAGTCGTAAGCGAGCGGCGGCAGCTCGGTGCGCTCCGTCTTGCGCAGCGTGTCCACGACCGCAGCCTTATCTTTCACACGGCCGGCCAGCGCCTCCGCTTCCGCCTTCTCGTACAGGCGGCCGTCGTGCTTCTCGTCCTTGCGCCACAACGCGGTAAATCCGCCGCAATCCGCTGTGACCGTCCAGTAGGGAACGGGATGGAAGCCGTTAATCTCCCGCTCGCGGTCCATCAGCATGGCAAGCGTCGGCGTCTGCACCCGACCGGCGGCGAGCTGGGCGTTATATTTGCTCGTGAGCGCCCGTGTCACGTTAAGGCCGATCAGCCAGTCCGCCTCCGCCCGGCAGACCGCCGATGCATAGAGCCGGTCGTAGTCGCGCCCCGCCTTCAGCTTGGCGAATCCTTCCCGGATCGCCATATCCGTCTGCGACGAGATCCACAGCCGCTTGAACGGCTTGCGCCAGTGAGCCAGCTCCATAATCCAGCGGGCGACCAGCTCACCTTCCCGTCCGGCGTCGGTCGCGATGATCAGCTCCCCGATATCGGAACGCTTGCACAGCTGGGCAACCGCTTTGTATTGGTGCGACGTCTCGCGAATCACTTTCAAGTTCATCTTGTCCGGCAATATCGGCAAATCTTCCAAATTCCACGTCTTGTACGCCGGATTGTAGTCTTCCGGCTCCGCCAGCTCGACCAGATGGCCAAGCGCCCAAGTCACGACATACTTCGGGCCTTCGTACCAGCTCTTCTGCTTGGCCCCACAGCCCAGCACCCGGGCCAGTTCCTTCGCTACGCTCGGTTTCTCGGCAAGCACTAAAGATTTCATCATTCAACAGCCCCTTTCAAAATAATCCCGCTTTGTGAACTTCCGCTCCACCCGTTCTCCCGCTCGGCGTTCCTGTACAAAAACAAAGGTCCCGGCTAGCGGGACCTTCAGCCATGTATTCAATCTGCGTTTGCCGGGGCAACTGTCTCCCCTTTAGAGGTTGTTCAAAAGTCCGCTTTTGATCACGAAGCAGATCCGAAAGCCTACTCGACATCGAATATGGAATTCAGCCGGAACTTCCGGTGCTCACAAAAGCTGCCACTACGCTCCGCTCCTCATTTCCTAGCTTCATCCCAACTTCTCGGTGCTGAAAACCAGACTTTTTGAACACGCACCTTTAGGAAAACCTTAGGCATCATCCGTTTCGAAGTTGGCGTACACGTCCTGCACGTCGTCGTTATCGTCGAAGCCTTCCATCATCTTCATCAGCTTGTCGGCATTGTCGCCTTCTACCTTGACGTAGTTTTGCGGCACCCAACGCAAGGACGAGCTCTCAAAAGAATAATCCTGGCCCTCGAGAGCCGTCTTCACCGCCTCGAATTCGTGCGGGTGGGTCAAAATCTCGAAGCTGTCCTCGCTTGCGATCACGTCTTCGGCTCCGCATTCCAGCACCTGCATCATCACTTCGTCCTCTTCAAGCTCCACATCTTCCCGGTCGATCATAAGGACGCCCTTCTCGTCGAACATATAGGAGACGCAGCCGGATTCGCCCATGTTGCCGCCCCGTTTGTTGAAGATGGAGCGAACGTCGGCAGCCGTGCGATTGCGGCTATCGGTCAAACATTTTACCATGATGGCGACTCCGCCCGGTCCGTAGCCTTCGTAGATGATCTCCTCATACTCTACGCCGTCTTCAGCTTGAAGTTGCCGTCCGGGTTCGGTCCGCCCTTACGGGCTTCCATATAGATTTCCCGGGCCAGCTTGACGAACATATTGTTTTTGGCCTGGTCCAGCTTCCCTTTTTTTGCTGCGAAATTTTTAAACTTTGGCATAGCTTGTACTGCTTCTCGTTCGTAGTATGGCCCTAATAGTTTACCATTTCCCCTGAGGGCGGTCAAAGCGATTGTTCCGCACATTTACGCAGACAAGCGACAACCGCCTGTACAGCAGCCGCAGCGCGCTCATACACTAAAACGAGCATTTCCGTCAAGCTGGGCAAGAGGAGGTTGCAGCATGCAAGTCAACGTTATCGGATTGGGATATATCGGCCTCCCTACCGCCGCCGTCCTTGCGGAGCACGGGATCGACGTACGCGGAGTGGACATCAATGCCGCCGTGATCGCCACCTTGAACCGCAGCGGCATTCCGATTAACGAGCCCGGCCTCCGGGACTCGGTCAGAACGCAAATGACGGAAGGCCGGCTTCGCTTCTCTGCCGTTCCGGATCACGCAGACGCCTATATCATTGCAGTTCAAACTCCGGTAGGGCCCGACCGCTCTCCGGATTTGAGCTATGTGCATGCTGCGGTCGATTCTATTATTCCTTATTTAAGAGAAGGCAATCTGGTTGTCGTCGAATCTACGATCCCTCCCGGTACGGTGAATCGTCATATCGTGCCGCAGTTGAAACAAACCGGACTGGATATCGGCCGGCAGCTCTTCGTCGCGTATTCGCCCGAACGCGTCTATCCGGGCAATGTGTGGAGCGAACTCGTAGACAATGACCGCATTATCGGCGGCGTGAACGAAGAGTCGGCCCGCGAAGCGGCGATGCTGTACGGCCGTTTTGTCAAAGGAAGCATTCATCTTACGGACAGTGCGACGGCGGAGATGGTTAAGCTGATGGAGAATACGTCCCGGGACGTCAATATCGCCTTCGCCAACGAAATGGCCCGCATCTCCGAGTCAGCCGGGATCAACGTATGGGAAGCGATCCGGCTGGCCAATACGCATCCCCGGGTGCGCATCCTCCAGCCGGGACCCGGCGTAGGCGGGCACTGTATTGCCGTCGACCCGTGGTTTATCGTGGATAGCGCTCACGGTGACGCCCCGCTGACGCTGCTTGCCAGAACGATCAACGATCACACGCCAGCCCGGATCGTCCGGATGATCGAATCGCTCGTCGCCGGAATCGATACCCCGGTGCTGACGCTTCTCGGCCTCGCCTACAAAGGAAACAGCGATGATACGCGCGGCAGCCCGTCCGTCGCTATCCTTCAAGCCCTTTTATCCAAAGGTTATGCCGTCAACGTGTTTGATCCTTATACGGGAAACGCTTATGGCAATAATAGCAGCGTCTACGAAGCGGCGGAGCGTTCGGACTGCCTGATCCTCCTGACGGATCATGCCGTGTTCCGGGAACTGGATTACACCCGGATCGCCGCCGGTATGAACACCCGCCAGTTTCTCGATACGAGGAACGCGCTCGACCCGGCCGATCTGGAGATTCACGGATTTGCTTGTTACCGGATCGGTACACCCGGGATCAACCGTATAAGGAGCCGTGAAGCCGATGACCATTAACAGCCTTGCACCCACTGTTCTCAACAGCGTCAAAGCGCAAATCCAGACGCTTCCTCCGGCTCCGCCACTGCACAATGGCAGGCCGGATCTGGTAGTTGCCTCGATTCTCGATACGTTCAGCTTCGAATGCTTCAAGTACGAATGCACGTTAATCCCGCTGTATGTGTCCAAATGGCGCAGGCAGCTGCATAAGGTGCGGCCGCATTTTCTGCTTGTCGAATCGGCATGGAAGGACAGGCGCTGGGGACTCTACGGCTTGAACCCGTCGAGAACCGGCTGCGAGATTGCCAAGCTTGTCGCCTATTGCTGGCAGGCTGGCATCCCGACCGTGTTTTGGAACAAGGAAGACCCTCCCAACTATGATCATTTTCTAGGTACGGCCAAGTTGTTCGATCATATCTTTACGACGGATGCAAGCTGTATTCCCTTGTATCAGAGAGATGCCGGTCATTCTCGCGTATACAGTCTGCCCTTCGCCGCCCAGCCCGCCCTGCACAATCCCGTCGGATCGAACTACACGAGGAAGCGGAACGTTGCGTTCGCAGGCACCTATTACCACAATCCGCTTTATCCCGATCGCATTCCGGATACGCAGCTGCTGCTGCTTCCGGCGATCCCATACGGCCTTCATATCTATGACAGACCGGACCGGGCGTGGCGAGACCGTTTTCCCGATGTGTACCGTCCCCACATCGTCGGCCAGCTCAGTTACGCGGAGATGGTAAAAGCTTACCGGCTGTACAAGGTATTCCTGAACGTAAATTCCGTTAAACACAGCCCCACGATGTTCTCCCGAAGAGTGTACGAGCTCCTGGCTTCCGGTGCGAATGTCATCACCAGCTACTCCCGGGGAATTGCCGGCATGTTTCCCGATCTCGTCCCGATCGCGTATACGAAGGAGCAAACGTCGCGGATTTTGCACCAGCTGCTGACCAACAAGCTTTGCTCGGAGAAGCTGAGCGTCCTCGGTGTGAGGGAAATGTATTCCCGGCATCTATACAAACACCGGTTTCATGACATTTTATCCAGGATTGGCATTCGGGGGGCTGTGGAGGAGCCCGGCGCGGCGGTGGTTGCTTTCGTTTCCTCGCCGGATTCGCTTGAGCGGGTGCTCGATCAGTTCCAGAAACAGCGCTGGGGCAAAAAGGAGCTGATGCTACTGACGCATCGCCCGAATATGGTCATGGCGCCTGCGTTCGCGAAGGCCGGGACGAACGTAAGGATGTTCATCCGCCCCGAGGGGGAGTCACCTGTCCAGATGCTGCAAGCCATCTCCGCCTACAGCCCGATGCCATATGTATCCTATTTTCACGAAGACCACTACTACGCTCCTTATTTTTTGACGGATCTGATGCACGCTTTTCAATATACGGGAGCCGATTTGGCTGGCAAAAGCGCCTACTACGCCTATTCTCCGCGACAGGCGGCGCTTTATTTGTGCAACGAGCATAACCAGAACCGTTACGTTCCCACCCTGAACGAATCGGCATGGGTAATGAAGAAGGAAGCGCTGACCCGGATTGCGTTCGCATCGCCGCTGGCGGGACTTACGTTTGCCGGCCTGCTGGAGCGCTGCATCCAAAGCGGAATGAAGCTTTACTCCGCCGATAAATTTAATTTCGTGATGCACACCGATACACCCCAGCCCGTCTACTCGCTGGAAACCGCCGCAGCCGCACTCGATTATAAAGGCACGGCGACCGTGTGACGCCGAGCTAACACGATGGGAAAGAAGGGACTCGACTATGGGACACCCCCTGATCGGCATCTGCGTATCCAAGCACAGGAGATTCGTCCATCCGTTCGTGAAAAAGCGGCTTCAGTCATACACGGGCCCATCCGACGTCACCTGGATCATGTTCGATCACGACTCGGTCCGTCTCGCGGAACGTACCGTAACCGGCCACCGCTGGCTGCCGCAGCGCCGTTCCTTCCATCCCGGGAAGGAAACGTTCCGGATTCCGGACGCGGTCTATATGCAGTGTATGGCGGGTCCGAAACGCATGAACGAGCTCGTACAAGCGACCAGCAACCGTGTGTTCAACTCTTACATGTTCGACAAGTGGGAAGGGTGGCAGCTGCTGGCTGCAGACAGTGCGATCCGCCCTTATTTGCCAGATACCCGGCGGCTTGCCGGCGAGGCGGATTTCGAATCATTTCTGCTCCGGCACCGCGATCTGTTCCTGAAACCGATCGACGCTGCGAACGGCCACAGCAGTCTCGGGATCGTTAGAGCGGCGCTTCAGGAGGACGGGAGCATTCAGGCTTCTTATGTGAGGGGGCTGGATATGGTGTTTGAGACGTACAGGAGCAGCGGCGATTTTTACAGCCAGTTTCGGGCGAATTTGAACAAGCGGCCTTACTTGCTGCAGCAGTCGATTCAGACCGAGCAATGGATGGGCGGAGCGACGGACTTTCGGCTTCATCTGATCAAGAACGGATCAGGCCGCTGGGAAGTCTCTTATTTCGTGTTTCGGATCGCCCCCAATTCAAGCCATGTCATTCCTTTGAAAACGAGAATCTTAACGATGATCCAGTGGAAGAGTATGTACCCTCAAGGAACCGAACGGATCGACCGGCTGGATAAGGAAGCTGCCGAGATCGGATTCGGCATAGGCCGGACTTTGGACCGAACGGCCCATCATTTCGCGGATATCAGTGTGGATCTGGGGATGGAGAGCAGCGGCCGTTTGTTTGTCTTCGAAGTAAACCCTTTGCCTACGCCGCTGATGAACAGGCTGGAGCCGGACCGGGGCGATTCGCTGACGATGCCGCTCGATTACGCTCTCTGCTTGATCCTGAACCGTCGAAGTCAAACGAACTAGTAACAATCATACAATTCAGTAAATAAAAAGAACATTCTGCTGCTAGATTCATATACTAAGATCAGAAAGGAGGAGATAACATGGGAGCATCTGATTTTGGTCTTGTTACGATTACTCTGGCTTCTATCGTTCAAACCGTCCCGCCCCTTCCGCCGGTAACGATCCCAGTAGGAGTTAACCTGCTAACGAATGTACCTTATCCGTATGTAGGGAGCAACGTTACAATCGATCTCTTGCCTATCCTCGGAGTCGATCAGGATATTATCGTTCCTGTTCCAGGGGTCACCGCAGAAACCGTAGTTATTACACCGGTTTTATCTGCGAACCTGATCGTAACCGTAACCGAAGGTCCGTAATAAGCATACTTGCCGGAAAATCCCCCAAGAATGAAGCTTATCTGCATAACCTGTTCCTGCTTCTATTGGGGAGTTCCCATCTCCACATGAATAGATTCGCCTTATTTGCCATAGAACAAGGCCGCCCCGATCCGTTCGAGGCGGCCTTTTCTTGGACTTGCCTGCAGGCAGAGGACTACAGCTTGTTAACGTTGGACGCCTGCGGGCCGCGTTCGCCGGTTACTTTATCGAACTCAACTTCCTGGCCTTCGTCCAACGACTTGAATCCGTCTCCCTGAATCGCCGAGTAGTGTACGAATACGTCCTCCCCGTCGTCCGACCGGATGAATCCGTACCCTTTCTCCGCGTTAAACCATTTT
The DNA here is from genome assembly GCF_014705615.1 of Paenibacillus oceani. GTDB lineage: Bacteria > Bacillota > Bacilli > Paenibacillales > NBRC-103111 > Paenibacillus_AB > Paenibacillus_AB oceani. The sequence continues at coordinate 137,706 of NZ_JACXJA010000017.1, read as the reverse complement.
ACAGTACCTTTCAATGCCATTACCTCCAGTTCGCTTTTGAGACGTCCGTTTGATGCGGCGCAACGCCTATTATATGCAGAGGAGGGAACTTTTATGCAGGCTTGTCGTTACGTTTTTTTGGTTATACATAACATTTCCGACGAACCAGGGATAAAAGGAAGTCCGGAAGTCCGCAGCTCACAGGATGCGCCCCGCGATTCCAGAAACGCGATCAGAGCAGGCAGCCCCGGATACCGCTCCCAGCGAAGCGACAGCAGCGGATAGACGCGCACCTCGCCGCCAGGCCTGCATACCCGCAGCAGCTCTTCCAGCGCCGCCCGGTGAAACGTATCGTCGAACTGATCTCCATATAGAAATAAAAAGTGGCTGCACAATACAAGCGCAAAACGGTTATCGGCGAACGACAGCGACGGCAGCTTGTCGGGCACATACCGCTCGCGGGCGCCCACTAACGAATAATCGCTCAGAAACCTGTCCAGCGACTCCAGCCGTCCGGCCTTGTGGGATTGCGGATTGCCGTAATAGCTCCAGTCGAACTTGCCCGCCAATCCGGCCAGCTTCAGCGTAGACGATTCGATCTCGGCCGCCCCTTCTTCGCCGATCTGCTCCGGTGACATCGCATAACGCGGGTCCGCGCATACGACATCTACCCCCATGGAACGCACTTCCGCCGCAAACGATGACGCTCCGGCCGCCACGTCCAGTACCGGTCCGCTCTTCAGCAACTCCGCATTCAGCCCGAACATGCGCTCATATTCTGCGTAGCCCCTGCATGTCATAGCTACCCCAACTTGCTCGTAATGCTGCTCTTGCTTCATCTTCTCCACTCTCCTCGGCTATTCTCGGCTATTGATTCCATACTCCGCTCGGCTCGTGCTTCTGCCCGGCCTCGCCGGGTATTGGTATCGATTATAAAGAAGGCAAATGTAAAAAACAAGGAATATTTTGGATAAACGACTTTGTTGAGCCTGTCGATTTATTGTGTAGAAGTGTTAGCAGACCGTTCCCAGTGAAAAGGTACCTTCTTCTGCTCAGACAGGTTGTCCGGAATCCCTTGATTTCATAAGGATTATAAGGTAGGGGATTCCAGACAAAACTCGCCAGAAGGTTATCTTTTCCCTTTCCACTTGGTTGTCCACATGGAATCGACAGCCTCTTGCTTACCTCTATCTATTATTTTCCAAAAACACTATTGAATTTTACAATAATATATATAATAATTTGTAATGTGATTATTACAATACATAGGAGTGATACAATGACGAAATACTTGGATTCACTTACCGGGCTGCTGAATCACAAAGCGATGGAGAAACACGTCCAGGAGAAAATCGGGCAGGATGAGCAGGTCGCCCTCGCGATGATCGACGTCGATCACTTTCTGGAAGTCAATCAGATTCTGGGGAGCGAGACGGGCGACCAAGTGTTAAAGCAGCTGGCCGCCGTCCTTAAGGAAGAGCCGGGTGCGGAAGCTTACCGCGTGTCCGGCGACGAGTTCGCTCTCGTGCTCGAAGGGGCGACGTTGGAGCAGGCTTTCCTGCAGATGGAGCGGTTTCGCGCCAAGATCGAAGCATCTGCAGACGTCTTTCAACTGCCGCAGGAACACCGGATTACAGTCACGATCGGCGTAGCCCAATACCCGCGGGACGGCAAAACCGAATCCGCCCTGCGCCGGGCGGCAAGCGCCGCACTCGTATCCGCCAAAGAAATCGGGCGCAATCAGGTCGCGCTTCCGCCGAATGAAGAAATGGTTATGAAATCGTGTTATTACCCTTCAACGAACGTCAGACGGTTAAAGTCGCTGGCCGAGCAGCTGAACAAAAAAGAATCCGCTCTCCTGCGCGAAGCGCTCGACGATCTGCTGCGCAAATATGACCGGAGCGAAGTCGCCCGCAAAACGAAACATCCCGGCCATTCGTGACCGAATATCACCGGTTTCCGCCGGAATAATTTCCAACGGTGTCTGCGTATGATACAATCGTACAAAGGGCGGACTGCAAGCCGGGGCGAATCCGGACGCCAGCGGATTCGGCGCTTTCTGCCAGGGCGGCTGCCATTTCACCCGGCATGTGATACGAATAAAGGAGAATGCTGGATGTCTAAAGGAATTAAGAAAGTAACGATTTATAAACAAGATAAATGGAACATGCTGAACGTCGAAGTTCACGGCACGCGTATCGTGGTCCGGGTCATTTCCGATCAGTGGGGCGAAGACAATTTCGAGTTTTTGAGCCGTCCGGCGCTGATGCATTGGGCGGAGGAACGTTTTTCCGTAGAACGGTTCCAAGGTACGGAGGAAGAACGGCTGCAAATTCTCGAGGCGTTCAAAGAAGTGTAAGAGTCGCCGCTTGATGGAGACATGCAGGAAAAAAGCCTTTAAACAATAACCTGTGTCAAGATATAGGCCTTCGTAAGTGGCGGCACTGTTGGTGCAGAAGCTCGCAGTTCGCTTTTTCGAAGCAACGCTTTGAAGCTTTAATACTTTAGCAACTTTATACGTTCTGTCTCTGCCTAAAGAGAAAACCGTCCGGTTAAAGTAAAGCGTCCGGACGGTTTTTTGACGTGCAAACTCCTATACCACCCCTATCGCCCCTATCCTAACCCGCAGTCCCGGCTTTAGGACACCTCCTGCCGCAGCGGCATCTTGTAATGCTCGGGTACGCGGACGGTCAGCCGTGAGATTCGCATATGGTCGACCTCCTCGACGATGAACTCGAGGCCGTCCCGGTCCACCCGCTGGCTTTTGCGGGGAGGAATCTCCACCTGGGAGTAGATCCAGCCGCCGATCGTATCGTAATTGTCCGTTTCGATGCCGGTGCCGAAGTACTGATTGACATCGTCGATCAGCAGCAGACCGTCGATCGAATACGTCAAAGCGGCTTTTTCCTCGATACGCGGCCGCCCCTCGTCGAATTCGTTCCGGATCTCGCCTACGATTTCCTCCATGATATCTTCGATCGTGACCAGGCCCGAAGTGCCTCCGTATTCGTCGATCAGCAGCGCCATCTCGGTCCGGTTTTTCTGCAGCAGCCGCAGCAGCGTGCTGATCGGCATCGACTCCGGCACATTCATCAGCGGACGGATAATGGTCATGATGTTGTCCAGCGAATCGTTATGCTTCAACAGCTCTTTAATGTGCACGAACCCGATAATGTTGTCTTTGTCGATCTCCGCCACAGGGTAACGGGTATGCATCTCGTTTATCGCGATTTTTTTGTTCTCCTCGTAGGACAGATTGGTGTACAAACAGACCATCTCGGTTCGCGGAATCATAATTTCCCGCGCATTTGTATCGGAAAACTCAAAAATATGCTCAACAAGCGTCAGCTCGGTATTATCGATCAGCCCGTTTTTATGACTTTCCTTGACCAGAATGCGAATTTCTTCTTCCGAATGGACCGAATCGTTCCCCCGCTCCGGCTGAATGCCGGATATTTGCAGCAGCCTGTCGGACAGACCGTTCAGCAGCCCCATAATCGGGAGCATCAGCTTGTAGAACGCCAGCATCGGATACGCGGACCACAGCGTCGTCCGTTCCGGCTTATGGATCGCAACCGTCTTCGGCACCTGCACCCCGATCGTTATATGCAGGGCGGCAATCAGCATGAAAGCGGTTAAAAAACCGATTACTTGAACGGCCGCTCCGGACAAAGGGAGAGTGGACAGAGGACGTTCCAGCAGCTTTGCGAGTGCCGGCCCTCCGATCCAGCCCAGTCCGAGCGAGGTTAATGTCATCCCAAACTGACAGACGGATAAATACAAGTTCAGATCGCCCAAAATTGCTTGAGCGAATTTGGCTCGCCGCCTTCCTTCCTGCACCAGGCTTTCAATCCGGGTGCCGCGTATTTTGACCATCGCAAATTGTGCCGCGACAAAAAAACCGTTCAGCATCACCAAAGCCACAATTAGCGCCATACTCCAGCCTATCGGTAACGGGCCGCTTTCCAATCGGTTTCCCATCCTCTCCGCCGGGAAGGTGTTCAGACTACACTCCCCCGCGTTTATTCGAGTCCATTGCTCATCTTTATTCGCGGCTGCTTGGAACTTATGCCGGATTTATGAAGCGAATGACCGGCTGCGTTGCGTCCGGCGTCAAAAACGTCGCAAACCGGTTGTTTGCTAACCGTTCCGGACGGGACATGCATTCGTCAAATCACCGTTAATCCGGAAAGGAATTCGGCTCCCTGGTATAGAATAAGTAACAGGAAGCGGCTTCCAAACCGCACCATCTTGACGAGTAAACGAGGTGACCTCATGAATGACACCGGATCGGTCGTATTGTTTACGATTCTCGCTTTTTCATTGGCGCTTATTCTGATTATGAAAAAAGAGTCGATCCCGCCCCAAATGCGGCGTTTGCTTGCGCTGGTCGCCGTCGTGCTCGTAAGCTGCTCGTTTTTTATCATCGTGTTTAGTCTTCTTGGCGCGGGATGACCGGCTTGCGTGCCCTTTCATAAAAGCACGGCCGTTCGGCCATACTAGGGGAGTTTGCTGTAGCGCTTTCGAAGCAAGCTTTGCTTACGCAAAGCTCAGTAGCGCTTTCGAAGCAAGCTTTGCTTACGCAAAGCTCAGTAGCGCTTTCGAAGCAAGCTTTGCTAACGCAAAGCTCAGTAGCGCTTTCGAAGCAAGCTTTGCTAACGCAAAGCTCAGTAGCGCTTTCGAAGCAAGCTTTGCTAACGCAAAGCTCAGTAGCGCTTTCGAAGCAAGCTTTGCTAACGCAAAGCTCTTAGGAGGTCCCATGAAACTAGTATCGGTCATCGCAACCGTTTGCCTGGCAGCCGTCGCAACTGCACCCGTCTACGCCGTTCAAGATGCCAAACCTTCGAAAACCGATAGGAGGGTACCCATGAGTCAAGTGATCAAACGTTCCGAAGTTCCCGCCGAGCACCGCTGGAAGCTCGAAGATTTGTTCGAAAGCCAGAAAGCCTGGGACCAAGAATACGACGAAGTGAAAAAGCTGGCCAAAGATATCGGCAAATTTGAGGGCAAGCTCGACAACGCGAAGTCGATTAAAGAATGCTTCGAGCTGGAGGACAAAATTTCCCTTCATACCGAGCGGCTGTACGTATATGCCAACATGCGCCATCATGAGGATATGGCCGACCCGACCTATCAGGCGTTATCCGAGAAAACGAAACGGCTGAGCGTCGAAGTAAACGAAGCCATGTCGTATATCACTCCGGAAATATTAAGCCTGCCGGACGACAAGCTGAGCGCGCTCGTCAGCGCCCCGGAGCTGGCCCCGTACAAAAAGACGATGGAAGATATGCTTCGCCAAAAGCCGCATATTTTATCCAAAGCGGAGGAAGCTCTGCTCGCCCAAGTCGGCAATATGTCCCAAGCGCCCAGCACGATTTTCGGCATGATCAACAATGCGGACATGAAATTCCCGAAAGTGAAAAACGAAGACGGAGAAGAAGTCGAGCTGACCCACGGCCGGTACATTCAGTTTCTGGAGAGCCGCAACCGCGAAGTCCGCAAAAACGCCTTCCAGACGATGTACGCCACATACGGCAAAATGCGCAATACGCTCGCGTCGACTCTCAGCGCCAACGTCACCAAAAACTTGTTTTATTCCAAAGCGAGAAAATACCCGTCGGCACTGGAAGCGTCCCTCTACGGCGATAAAATTCCGGTAGACGTGTACAACAACCTGATCGCCGCCGTTCACGAAAGCTTGCCGCTGCTGCACCGGTACATGGATCTTCGCAAAAAGCTGCTCAAAGTTGACGACCTGCACATGTACGACTTGTTCGCTCCGCTCGTCGACGAGTACAAACTGGACATTACATACGAAGAAGCGAAAAAAACCGTCATGGAAAGTATCAAACCGCTCGGCGAAAACTACCGGAACATTCTCGAGGAAGGCTTCAACGGAGGCTGGATTGACGTATACGAGAACGAGGGCAAGCGAAGCGGAGCTTACAGCTGGGGCGCATTCGGCACCCATCCGTACGTACTGCTCAACCATAAGGATAATCTGAACAGCATGTTCACGTTGACGCACGAGATGGGTCATGCGATTCATTCGTACTTGTCCGACACGAATCAGGAGTACCGCGACGCGCAATATACGATCTTCCTGGCCGAAGTCGCATCCACGCTTAACGAAGCGCTCTTAATGGACTATATGCTGAACAAGTCGACCGATCCGAAGGAAAAAATGTACCTGCTTACGTATTACGCCGACCAGTTCCGGACGACCGTGTTCCGTCAGACGATGTTCGCCGAATTCGAGAAGATCATTCACGAAAAAGCGGAGAATGGCGAAGCGCTGACACATCAGGACCTCAGCAAAATTTATTACGACCTGAACGTGCTGTATCATGGCAAGGCGATGGCGGTCGACCAGGATATCGAGATGGAGTGGGCCCGTATCCCCCATTTCTACAACAGCTTCTATGTATTCAAATATGCGACGGGTTTCTCGGCCGCAACCAGCTTTGCCAAACAAATTCTCGACGAAGGCGAACCGGCCGTCGAACGTTATCTCGGCTTCCTGAAAAGCGGCGGCAGCGACTATTCGATCGAAATCTTGAAACGCGCCGGCGTTGACATGTCTTCGCCGGAGCCGATCCGTCAGGCGATGAGCGTGTTCGAAAGCCTGATTGAGCAGATGGAGCAGTTGACCAAGTAACGGCTGGTCCAGCGCTCATAGGGATAATCCCCGCCGCGCAAGGCCGCTTGGCAGCCTGCACGGACCGCAAATGCGAAAAAACCTCCAGCCCGTTTATGGGTTTCGGAGGTTTTTTCATGTGGGCCAAACCTGCGAAGCCTGGTACGCACCGGTTCCTTTGCTGCCTGCTTCGCACCCTGGATAGCCCGTCCTTACGCCTCGTCAAGTCCTGCATAGTACACTTCGCCGCCCCGCACATAGGTGGAGATCAGCTCCAGCTCCCGGGTGAGGAGAAGGAAGTCGGCGTGTTTGCCCGGACTCAGCGATCCTTTTACTTTGTCGAGCCGCACTTGGCGGGCCGGCACAGAGGTCATGGAAGGCAGCAGCTTTTCAAGCGGATATCCGGTGAACTTGATCGCATTTTTGAGCGCTTGCAGCATCGTCAGGGAGCTTCCGGCCAGCGTAGATCCGTCCTTCAACATCACTTCTCCCGCCCTCACGACGACGCTGCCGTACGCTCCGTCCGGCAATCCCGCTGGACTGACCGCATCGGTGATCATGCATACATTCCCCGGTCCCTTCATCTCGAACAACAGCTTCACGACAGCAGGATGAACGTGGATGCCGTCGCAGATCAGCTCCGTCGTCAGCTTGTCCATCAGCAGCCCGGCTCCGGCCAGTCCCGGTTCCCGGTGATGCATCGGGCTCATGCCGTTGAAGTGATGCGTCGTATGGCTCACCCCCAAGCTGACCGCTTCCTTCATCAGGGCGAACGTCGCATCTGAATGGCCCGCCGATACGGTTACGCCGCGCTCCGCGAACTGTTTGACGGCTTGCAGTCCGCCCTCGATCTCGGGGGCGAGCGTCACCAGACGAAGGTGTCCGCCGGCAACTTCCAGCAGTTCATCGATTTCACTTCCGGAGGGAAGCTTCAGAAACGCTTCGCTTTGCGCGCCGCGCCGCTTGACGTCCAGATAAGGGCCTTCCAGATGGATGCCCGCCAATTCGGCCCCGGCTGTAAGCCCGACATGGGAGGCGGCATTGCGCAGCGCCTGCTTGATCGTCTCCATATCGGCCGTCGAGGTCGTCGCCAGAAAAGCGGTCGTCCCGTGCCGGGCATGATAGCGGCTCATTCCGTCCAGCGCTTCATGCGTCCCCTCCATCATCCCGAACCCGTTGCCGCCGTGCACGTGGACATCGATAAAACCCGGAACGAGCAGCGCTCCCCGGCAATCGCAAACGCGCGCATGCGCAGGGATCGGCAAAAGCTCGTCCCCCAGCGCCCGTATCGTCCCGCTCTCTGTTACAATCATGCGGCCGTTCTCGATCACACGATGCTCCGTATACAGAGTAGCGTTGACCCAAATCGTTTCTCCCACTCCCGTTCCTCCCTCTTGGCATGCAGTATACCGTCTGCCGGATCGAAAAGAAGTAGAGGGAACTTCTCCCTCTACTTCTGCTTCGGCCCTTTCCGCGTATACGCGAAGCGGCCGGTTTAAACCTGCTGCTGCTTGTATGATAGCACGGGAGAGGGGGACAAGTATACGTTTATATCGCGGCTATACCGCTGCGGACCCGGCTGCGGCCGGCTGTCTTTCCTCAATCTTGACGCCGCCGCCGTAAGCGGCGACAGCCGGCTCTTCCTCCGATTTGTCGCCTTCCAGGCCGTAAGGCAGGCAGAGCGGCGAGCCGGTCCGCGGATCGGGAATGACGTCCGCTTCGATTCCGAACACCTCGCGAAGCATCTCTTTATGAACGACCTCGGTCGGCGAGCCTTCATACAGCACATTGCCGTGTTTGATGGCCACGACATGGTGGGCATAACGTGTAGCGTGATTCAGATCGTGCACGACCATGATGATCGTCCGGCCTTCTTCTTTGTTAAGCCGCTCCAGCAGCTTTAATACTTCCAGTTGGTGAGCCATATCGAGGAACGTGGTCGGTTCGTCCAGGAACAAAATATCCGTACCTTGCGCCAGTGCCATCGCGATCCAGGCGCGCTGCCGCTGCCCGCCCGACATCTGGTCGATCGGACGGTCCGAGAATTCCGTCATTCCGGTTACTTGCAGCGCCCATGCCACCATTTCCTTGTCTTCTTTGCTGAGCGAGCCGAACCCTTTCTGATGCGGAAAACGCCCGAACGAAACGAGCTCGCTTACCGTCAGCCCTTCCGGCGCCACCGGGTTTTGCGGAAGAATGGCGAGCTGCTTGGCGACTTCCTTCGTCTGCATCTGATGGATCGACTTGCCGTCCAGAAAGACGCCGCCCTTCTGCGGCTTCATGATGCGCGCCATCGTTTTCAGGATCGTGGATTTCCCCGAACCGTTCGCTCCGACGAGCGCCGTTACTTTACCGGCCGGAATCGATAGATTCAGTTGATCGACAATCACTTTCTCACCGTATGCAATATGAAGCCTCTCGGCAAATAAACGAGACATGACGTCCACTCCTTATCGGAATATAGGATTATTTAGATTCATAGGTATGAGTTAAATCAATCGATGATAACGTTTCTCATTATTTCCTCTCATAAATGATAATGGTTATCATTGTCATTGTCAATGCCAGGTATTCGCCCGGAACAGAAAATACTCGCGTTTTCGTCCAAAGCGCTAAGCAACCTCGGACATTTACTGCCGATTTCCACCTTGTAACAGCCGGGCGTGACCCTCAGATGAAGCCTGCTCTTCAAAAAAGCGTTTTTGCGAACAATCGGCGAATACGCCCCGCCGCCTTTGCGATATTAACAAGGAACGAATAGTTCCGCTTACGGGAATGTGGTTGACCACCGTCATATGACGCCGGGCACCGAGCGCTGGGAGCTTCACGCGGTACGGAAAGGATGTGTCCGGACGAAATCATGCCGGTGATGAGGTGTCAGAATAACACCTTTCCGGCGTGTAACTAAGAAAGAATTGTCCGTAAAGCCCCCGGACGGTTCTTTGGTCTTCAACCCCAAACGACAGCTCGTCGGAGGGGAGGGTTGCTGCTCCAACCACCGTTAAGTCGCGTTGTCATCATGCGTTGGTATGGCTAACGAACCCAGAATTCGTTATCAGAGACGAATGCGGACGTTTGAATTTGTAACGAACTCTTGTATTCTTATTTCCGCAAATTGGATCGATTTTTTCCTTTTTCGGTTCGATAACGATCCCTGGATTCGTTAAGTCTGGAAAAACGTCGTTTTTCAGCTATAAGCACGATTCGATTCGTTAGTCATCGAACCTGAGTAGTATACGTTCTGTAATCTAATGCCAAGGAAGGGAACCCTCTCTATTCACTTTAGCACGGTAAAGAATTTAAGCTTTCTGGCAGATCGAGGATAAGCGCCTACCGGCGTCTTTTGACGCTGGCGTTTACCGAGTTTTAGAGCCACTCCTACGCTATACTTTCGGTGATAAATTAAAAAAAGACCGCTCCGCAGGGGAGCAGTCCTACCTTGAGAACTGAATATGGGTTTCGCGATACCGTCAGCGGCGGCGTCACCGCTTTACAGCCGGGCTGTTATCCGTAAACGATGAAACTGGTGCACCCCCGGACTGTTAAGGATGACTATAGAAATTTGCGATACTAAAAATTCTAATGAGGGTGGACTTGCCATAAAGTAGAAAATCGATTGGAAACACGATCTGAGAGACTACTGGCGACGGAAAATCTCCAAGCTTACAATCCTTTTCAAAAAACAGGGTTTCTCAACAACAAACAGGATTCCTCAACAGCCGATGCTGGCTCTTTGCTCGTACCGCCCGGTTTATGGGTTATGTCCGTTGTGTCTGTTGTGTGTGTCCATTGTGTCCCCTGTGTCCGTTTATCAGTTTGTCTGCTTGTCTGTTTGTCTGTTTGTTCTTTATGTCCGTTACGTCCGCTATGTCGGTTTGTCCGCTATGTCCATTATGTCGGTCACGGCTGTTATTTCCGTTCATCTATCCGTTTGTCCGTTCATCCGTTCATCCGTTTGTCCATTTATCCAGCATGTTCATATGTTTGTCCGTTATGTCCATTTTACCCATCTACCGTTGCGGGCCCGTGTCCGGGACAGCCTTCCGCTTTCAGGAAGCTGCGGCTGCAGTTCCCGAAACCGTCTCGCCGCCGGCCGTGATCGTATACGTGCACCCCGTCTCGCACGTCAGCTCGAACTTGCCGGCGGCGAGGTCGTACTCCAGTACCGCCACCTTATCGAGCGAATCGAGCACGACGGAGAATCGGCGCGTGAACAAGTATCCGCCGACCGTCAGTCTGCCGCGCTCCGGAAGTTCTACCGGCCGGCGATGCCGGGCGCGGTTTAACTCGCTTTCGCTCCGGACTTTGTCCAGCATCTCGCCGGTCGCGTTGCCCCAATGATCCCGGGTGCCTACTCCGGGCAGCTCGTAATACGTGATCAGATCGTCCTTGCCGATCTCGGCGGCCTTCGCGGCATACAGGCGCGAGTGATCCGCCGGCACGCGGATATCCGTCTCCCCGTGCGCCAGATAGACCGGGCTCGTCAGATTGCCGATCAGATCCAGCCCGCTGCGGGAACGGAACGCCATCGGATTGTCCTTCGGCGCGCAGCCGATCCAGACGTCCATCTCGTCGCGGAATTCGCCGATCTCGTCGTTATCGTACCAGAGCGCATAATCGGATATGCCGCACAAGGCGGTGACGGCGGCGAAATAGTCCGGGAATTTGCAGGCAATCGCCATCGCATTGCCGCCCCCTCCGCTTCCGGACTCGAAATAAACGATATCCGGATCGAGGATATACTCGGCGTAATGCTCCCGCGCATACTGAATGGCGTCGATTACATCGTACAGCTCCCAGCCGTTGCAATCAGGCGCCCCTTCCGAGTGCGCCCTGCCTCGCATATCGACATCCACCCTCAAATAATGGTTGCCTTGCTGCGGCTCCTCCATCGGCTTGAAGGCGGGGATGCTCATATGCCAGCCATGCGTGCCGGCGAGAATATAAGACGGCTTCTCCGGTTTTACGATGCGTGCCGCCAGCATCACCCCAGGCGTCCGTGACGATTCGTAGTAAATAAAGTCGCAATATGGCGAGGTTTGATTTTGCTTGGCCTGTTTTCTTTTTTCCAGTCTGACGCTGTCCTCGTATTGTTCGTAAGGCATCGGAACTCCTCCTATAGTAATCGTTTTCTCAATCATACAACGACTTGCCCGGACTTACATCAGGCGCTCTCAATCTTCATATAAAATTTACTTGTCTCAAATAGGAATAAGAAGGAACGGGACTGCCGTATTATTCATAATATCTTTAAATTCACGCGAAATTCACATGAAACCGGTATGTTCCGGGTCTAACATCCGGTTTCCTCGCGAATCATGTCGTTTTCTTCACACCAATTTCACAGCCCTATTCTTATAATGGAAGTTATAACGATTTGCAAACGCTTTCTGTTAATTCACTATCAAGGGGGTATTCGGCATATGTCGCGGATCTTGTTCAACCACGTCTACAAGCATTACGGCAAAGACAAGTTGCCCGTAGTCAAAGATTTCAATCTGGAAATCGAAGACAAGGAATTCGTCGTGTTCGTCGGCCCGTCGGGCTGCGGCAAATCTACTACGCTCCGCATGATCGCGGGCCTGGAGGACATCAGCAAGGGCGAAATTTACATTAACAACGTGCTGGTTAACGATCTTCCTCCGAAAGACCGGGACATCGCGATGGTGTTCCAGAACTACGCCCTGTACCCGAACATGTCGGTGTACGAAAATATCGCTTTCGGCTTGCGTCTCCGCAAAATGCCGAAGCATGAGATCGACATCGCCGTCAAACGCGCGGCCCGCGTTCTCGAGATCGAGCAGTATCTGGAACGCAAGCCGAAGCAGCTGTCCGGCGGTCAGCGCCAGCGGGTCGCACTCGGCCGCGCGATCGTACGGAACCCCGAAGTGTTTCTTATGGACGAGCCCTTGTCGAACCTTGACGCCAAGCTGCGCGTACAGATGCGCGCCGAGCTGATCCGGCTGCACAAGCAGCTCGAAGTTACGACGATTTACGTGACGCATGACCAGACGGAAGCGATGACGATGGCCAACCGGATCGTCGTTATGAAGGACGGCATCATTCAGCAGGTCGACACGCCGGAGGAAGTGTACAACAATCCTAGCAATACGTTCGTCGCCAGCTTTATCGGTTCGCCTCCGATGAACTTCATCGATGGAAGACTGGAGGAACACGGAGGCAAGCTGGAATTCCACACAAGCCGCTTCGCCCTCGAAATTCCGCTGGGCAAAGCCAAGGAGCTGACCGCCAAACGGCTGGTCAACAAAGTCGTCACCCTGGGCGTCCGCCCGGAGAACATCAGCGTCGATCAGATCGTATTCGATGCGTTCCCCAACGCCGTCGTTAACGGCATTCACAAGTTCAACGAGCTGATGGGAGCCGACCGCTTCCTTCATCTGGATATCGGCGGGCCGAACATGCTTGTCGTACGTACGAGTCCGCGCAACTTTTACAATGACGAGATGAAAGTATCGGTAGCTTTCGATATGCACAAAGCGCTGTTCTTCGATCGGGATAGCGGAGTGCGGCTTACCGAATCGTAACTCAAGGAAGGAGGATCTACCCTTGCAACGTACCCGTACCAAAAATAAGCGGGCGGTCGTAGCCGTCGTCCTCGCGGTGTCTGTCCTTCTCGGTCCAACTTTCGTCGGTCCTTCGCCTTTGCAGTCGGCATTCGCCGATACGGCCGCAACGAAGACCCAGAACGCGGCTACATCCGCCAAGGCTGCCGACTTAACCACGTCGAGCATGTTCGGCAAATTCGAGCCCTATTTCGCCCAGACGCTGGCCGATTGGACAACGAAAGGCTACGCACCCGGAACCGGCTCCTATAAGATCAACGGCGCAGACATTTCCAACCAGTCGGAGTTTAAGCAGGCGCAGAGCGGATCGTATCAAGGAAGAGACAACGTGCTGCTCTGGAAGAGCGAACGCGACAACTGGGTCGAATACCGGGTTCGCGTCGATAAAGCCGGACTGTATCAGATGAATCTGCAATATTATCCGTACGATCCGAACAATACCAGCTCGTTGAACCGGAGACCGGTACAGCTGGCCGTCACCGTCGATGGACAGTTCCCGTACCGCGAAGCCAGAGCGATCGTCTTCCGCAGATTGTTCAAGGACGAACTTCCCGCCAAGGTGGATTTCAAAAACGACGACATCCGGCCAAGGTCCGTATCCATCAACCAATGGCTTGACGAGCCGTTCCGGGATTCCATTAACTCGTACAGCGAACCGTTGAAGTTTTACCTGTCGGCAGGCGAGCATACGATCCGGCTGGCAGGCAGCGAACCGATCGCGATCGGCTCGATCGGGATTACCCCTCCGCAGCAATTCGTCGATTACAAGCAATACGCCGCGCAACTGCCGGCAACTCAAGCTTCTTCCGGCAATATCGTGAATTTCCAGGCGGAAGAAATGGGTACCAAAAACGACGTCGCTATTCAAATGGTCGTTAATAAGGACCCGCTTTCCGTTCCTCTGTCCCAAGGGAATGAAAGATTTAATACCGTCGGGGGCACCCGCTGGCAAACCGGCGGCCAGACCGTCTCCTGGACGTTCGAAGCGCCCGAAAGCGGACGTTACAAAATCGCCATGCGCGCCCTGCAAAATACGCTGACAAACATGGCCGCTTACCGGACGATTATGATAGACGGCAAAATCCCGTTCCGCGAGCTGCTGGAATACAAATTCCCGTACGTGAACAAATGGAAAGGGATAACGCTTTCCGACGAAGCGGGCAATCCGTTCGAGTTTTATTTTGAGAAAGGCAAGCACACCATTACGATGATCGCAACGTCGTCGCCTTTCCAAACCGTAATCATTCAATCCGAAGAAACGACCAATCTGCTTCGCGAAGTGACAGCGGAACTTAAAGCGTTGACCGGCGCCGTCGTAGACGTAAACCGGACATGGAAAATCGAGGAAGAATTCCCCGAATTGCCGGAGAAGCTGAGAGCGGTGCGCGAGCGGCTGGTTATTATGGCCGACGAGCAGTTGAAAGCGAACGGCAAGCCGGACAACGTGTATCAGACGATTCAGAGCGTACAGCGGGACCTGGACAGCTACTTGCGCTATCCGAACGAGATCCCGTACCATATGGATTCGATCGCAAGCCTCCAGGAAAAAATTGGCGGACTTCGTGAAACGCTGATCAAATCGCCGCTCCAGCTCGATCAATTTTATATCGTGCCGGCCGGAACGGATATGCCGAAAATGGAAGCGAACTTTTTCGAGAAATCGAAAGCGACCATCGTCAATTTCTTCTTATCCTTCATTAAGAAAGAAGACATTACCGACATCGATCCGGATGCGCTTAACGTATGGGTAGCTCGCGGACGCGACTTCGTCAACCTGCTGCAGGAGCTGAGCGACGAGCTGTACACCCCGCAGACCGGTGTACGCGTCAAGGTCAACCTTCTTGCTGACGAAAATCTGCTGATCTACGCAAACGCTGCAGGCATCACTCCCGACCTCGTGCTCGGGCAGCCTCAGGACAAATCGATCGACTTCGCGATGCGAGGAGCGCTGCAGGATTTGAGCGAATTCCCGGATTTCGAGAAGGTCAAGAGCGAGTTTGCACCCGGTGCGCTTATGCCTTTCTTCTATAACAAAGGGTACTACGCTCTGCCGGAAACCCAGCAATTTAAAGTCATGTTCTACCGGAAAGACATTATGGAGCAGCTCGGCCTGAAAATTCCGGATACGTGGGACGAAGTGTACGAGATGCTGCCGACGCTGCAGCAAAGCGGCTACAATTTCTACGTACCGACAGGCGATTTCATTACGTTCATCTATCAGAACAGCGCCGACTTCTTCACCAAGGACGGCATGCAAACGGCACTGAGCACGCCGGAAGCGTTCAAAGGCTTCAAGCAATGGACCGATCTGTTCAACATTTACGATCTGGAGAAGAGCGTTCCGAACTTCTATCAGCATTTCCGTAAAGGCTATATGCCGATCGGGGTGGCCGACTATACGACTTACATCCAGCTGGCCGTAGCAGCTCCCGAGCTGACCGGCTGGTGGGGAATCGCTCCGCTGCCGGGCATCAAGCAGCCGGACGGCACGGTGGCGCGCTGGTCCTCCGGCGGTCAAACGACGGCGTTTATGTACAAAAACTCACAGAAAAAAGATGCGGCTTGGAAATATATGAAATGGCTGCTTTCAGCTGATACGCAAGAGCGGTACGGCATGGATCTCGAGTCGTTCAACGGCATCACCTTCCGCTGGGCGACCGCTAATGTCGAAGCGTTCACAAGACTTCCATGGTCGAGAGAAGACCGCAACGTCATCCTCGAGCAGTGGAGATGGTACAAGGAAATGGCGAACCCGCCAGGCGCTTACTTCGTAGCGCGGGAGCTGAACAACGCTTGGAACCGGACGGTCGTCGACGGAATGAACTACCGCGAATCGCTGGAGGAAGCCGTCGTCAATATCGACCGCGAGATGATCCGGAAGGAACAGGAGTTCGGCTTCGTCTCGCCTGACGGTACTGTGCTGCATACGCTGGACCTGCCTCAAGTAACCAAACCGTGGGAAGGGGTTGACCGATTTGTTAACAAGTAAAACCGGTGTTTCGGTGCCCCTGAACAACAAACCGGCATTCGGCACACGGATGAGAAACTATATGAAGCTGATCTGGTCGTACCGGTTGTCTTATCTGTTTATCGCACCGTTCGTCATCTGCTTTACGTTATTTATTTTGGTTCCGATTATCGTGGCGATCCTGCTGAGCTTTACGTATTTCAACGGGCTGCAGCCGCCGCGGCTCGTCGGCTGGCAGAACTTCCTGTATTTGTTGTCGCAAGACTTGATCTTCCTGAAGCACGCGCTGCCGAACACGATCAAGTTCGCGATTCTCGTCGGGCCGGGAGGCTACATCGCCTCCTTCATACTCGCCTGGCTGATCTCGCAGCTGCCGAGCTTCTCGCGGACCGTGTATGCGCTGATCATTTACAGCCCTTCGCTCGTTGCAGGTCCGGCGCTGGCCGCCGTCTGGCTCCCGCTGCTGAACGGCGACCGGATCGGCTACTTGAACAGTATTCTCCTCCAGTTAGGCCTGATCGACAAACCGGTCCTCTGGGTTACCGACGTTAAATATTTGATGGGTTCCATGGTCGTCGTTACGTTATGGGCCAGTATGGGGATCGGCTTCCTCGCCCAGTTGGCGGGTATACTGAACGTCAACAAAGAACTGTACGAAGCCGGACGCATCGACGGCATCAAGAGCAGGCTGCAGGAAATCTGGTATATCACGATTCCGTCCATGAAGCCGCAGATGTTGTTCAGCGCCGTAATGGCGATCGTTGGTACGTTTAAGGCCGGGGAAATCGGAGCGACTTTGTCCGGTACCATCCCGACGCCGCAATATGCGGGCCACGTTCTGATGAGCCATATTCAGGACTACGGCGATATCCGCTTCGAGCTGGGTTACGCGTCGGCGATTTCGGTATTCCTGCTGATCATGATGTACCTGGCGAACAAGCTCAGTCATAGGCTATTTGGAAGTCGAGGTGATGAGTAATGGCTGCTAGCGCCCCCAACCCGGTAAAGCGTCTCTGGACATCGATGCGGCTCAAAAGAAAAAATAAGCTGAATCGAATCGACGGCTTTCAAAAAGTGCTGATTGTCATCTTAACACTGCTAGCGATTTTTATGCTCATCCCGCTGGTGTTTATATTCGCGCATTCCTTGAAGCCGTTTCATGAACTGTTTATTTTTCCGCCACGCATCTATGTGGAGGAGCCGACCTTGCAAAACTTTATCGAATTGTTCACCCTGTCGAGCAACTCCGTAGTGCCGGTTACCCGGTATTTGTTCAACAGTATCATAGCGACTGCGCTCACCGTTATCGGTGTCGTGATCGTCAGCGCCCTGTGCGCTTACCCGCTGTCCAAGCACAAGTTTCCCGGGCATAACTTCTTGTTCGCGACGATCATTCTGACACTGATGTTCGCGAGCGAGACCGTAGGAATTCCGCGTTACCTCGTCGTATCGAAGCTGGGCATCATGAATAACTATCTGGGCCATCTGCTTCCGTACTTGGCGGCCCCGGTCAGCGTATTCCTGATGAAGCAGTTCGTCGACCAGGTGCCGAACGAACTGCTAGAGGCGGCCAAAATGGACGGCGCCCGCGAATGGACCGTGTTTTATAAGATCGTCATTCCGATGATTATGCCGGCCGTCGCCACGGTTTCGATCCTGACGTTCCAAGGCGCTTGGAGCAACATCGAACCGTCCCGCTTGTTCATGCAGGACGAAGCGATGAAGACGTTCCCGTTTTTCCTCCAGACGATTCTTGGCGGAGCGGCGAACGCAGTAGCAAGACAAGGCGCGGCAGCGGCGGCTACACTCGTCCTCTTCCTGCCTAACCTGCTGTTCTTCTTGTTCTACCAGCGGAAAGTCATCGCCACGATGGCACATTCCGGCATTAAATAAGGACTAGACTGATTCGGAGGTCTGACCATGAACCTGAATAAAAGCCGGCGGATCCTGATGCTTCTCGTCCTGACTTTGGCTGTTGCCGTCGCGGTGATGCCGATGACCGCATTTGCGGAAGTGCCGTACTGGACGAACTCCAAGGAGAAGCAAGGACGCCTGATCTGGACGCAGCCGGCGTATACTCCGGTCGGAATATTCGGCAAAGACTTAACCGTGCCGGATAAAGACAAACCGGGAGCTACCAAAGCTTCGCCGCTGCAAAACCCGAAAGATATTTTTATCGATAAAAGCGATAACATCTATGTAGCCGATACCGGCAATAACCGGATCGTCCAATTCGATTCCAACGGCAAATGGATTCGTTACATCGAAGCTACTGTTGAAGGCAAGCCGCTGAACAAACCGGAAGGCGTCTTCGTTACGGACGACGGCATCATCTACATCGCCGACACCGGCAACAAGCGGGTCGTGCGCGTGAACAAGGACGGATCTACCAAAGAATACGGCAGACCGCCTTCCAAGTTTATTCCGGAAGCGTTCAAGTACGATCCGACCCGGCTCGTCGTCGACAAGCGCGGATTTCTGTACATCGCCGTACTCGGCGGCTACCAAGGTCTGCTGCAGCTCGATCCGGAAGGCAACTTCCAAAGCTTCTACGGGGCCAACGCCACAGTGTTCTCTCCGCTGGACGCAATGAAACGCCTGCTCTATACGAAGGAAATGTACGCGAATGAGATTAGCAAGCTTCCGGGCGCGATCAGCAGCGTCGCCGTTGATAACGACGGGTTCATGTACACGACCACGGCCGGGCAAGGCATCAAGAAAAATCAGATCAAAAAGCTGAGCATCCGGGGCATGAACTTGCTCAAAACCGATACGGACGTATACGGCGAAGTCCGGAGAATGGATATCCGGTTCGCAACTGGCGGACAAGTGACGCCGCAGCTGATCGACCTTGCCGTCGATTCCAACGGCAACATTACGGCGATCGACTCTTCGTACAAATATATTAACCAGTACGACGCGAACGGAAATCTGTTGTTCTTCTGGGCAGGCCCGTCCTCGGCGAATACGACTCAGCTCGGCCTGATGAAAAATCCGGTCGCCCTCGACGCTAGCTCGCGTAACGATTTGTATTTGCTCGACGGCCAGGAAGGCGTCGTCCAAATTTTCAGACTGTCGGAATTCGGCATAAAAGTGAACGAGGCGAACAAGCTGACGCTTGCCGGCCGTTACGAAGAGAGCGAAGGCCCATGGCGCGAAGTGCTGCGCCTGAACGCCAACTTCTCGCCGGCCATGCTCGGTCTTGCAAAAGCCGCCTACAAGCAGGGCAATTACGAGGAAGCACGCGATTTGTTCAAACGTGCCGAAGACCACAAAGGATTTTCCAATGCGTTCTGGCAAATCCGGCTTCAATGGTTCCAGAAAAACTTCTCGCTGATGGCTACCATCGTGCTTGTGCTCGTAATCGGTCTTGCCTTATTCGAACGGCTGACCCGTAAAACCAAATGGCGGAATGCCTGGAAAAACCGCAAACGGTCGCAAAATTCGGCCGCCGTACAGTTCCGGCATATGTTCTACCTGCTGAAGCATCCGATCGACGGCTTCACCGCTCTCCGCTACGAGAACAAAGGCGGATACTGGAGCGCGCTTGCCGTTCTGGCGTGCGCTTACGCATCTCTGGTCATCATGCGGCTGTACACCAGCTTTTCGTTTAACATGACCGACTTGAACCGGTTCAACGTGCTCTCGCACTTTTTGCAGTTCGCGCTGATCTGGATCGGCTGGGTCGTCTCGAACTACCTGGTCAGCTCGATTTATCGCGGTGAAGGCCGCTTCAAGGACGTGTTCGTCGGCAGCGCCTACGCGCTGATGCCGGTCATCCTGGTCGGGATCCCGATTGCGATCATTTCGAATATTATGACGAATTCCGAGCTGGCGATCTATGATTTTATTCTTAACATGATGTATCTGTGGGCAGGGCTTATGTTTTTCTGGAAAGTCCAGTCGCTGCAAAACTACTCGGTCGGAGAAACGATCGTCAACCTGGTGCTGTCGATCCTGGCTTTCTTTATCCTGGCCGTGCTCCTGCTCGTTATCTTGGGTCTCAGCAGCGATCTGAAGGACTTCGTGTATGAAGTTTACCAGGAGGTGAGGCTGCGGTGACGGTTATCAAACGCATACCGGTAACGGCTTGGGTCATTATCGTACTAGTCGTGGCGCTCGCCATCTTCGTCCTGACCCGTCTCGATACGGGTACGCTAGGCAGACAGGCGGCCGAAGCGGCCGCCGTAGCGGCTCCCGGGGCTGTGAAGGTCGACAAGGGACCGGCCGAGCTGCCGAACGACGCCAATATGAAGACGGTTGCCCAGACTCCTCAGCTGGAGCTGAAAATGGATGCGGCGTCGGGACATTTCGCCGTAGTCGACAAACGCAACGGCAACGTATGGCGGTCTTATCCGAGCCCGGACCAATGGGCTAACGAAACGCAGGAAGGCCAGTGGCGGGTGCATCTTCGCTCCCCCGTCATGTTCCGTTACATCGATCTGTCCGGCAAGCTGTCCCAGCCGAAAGAGTCCAACCTGCTGGAAGAGCGCGGAGAGATCAAGGACATCGCTACAATCGACGGCGGCTTCCGCTTGACGTTCGACATGCCGTCGAAAGAAATTACGATACCGATCGAAGTAAAAGTGGACGGCGATTCCGTCGTCACCAAAATCATCGATTCCGGAGTCAAGGAAGGCAAGCTCAGCCTGATCTGGGTCAGACTGTACCCGTTCTTCGGAGCGGAGCGTTCCGAAGGCCAGGACGGCTACTTGTTCGTACCGGACGGCTCGGGGGCCCTGATTCCTTACGACCCGAACAGCACGAACGTCAACCGGATCTACCAGGAGCCGATTTACGGCCAAGACTTGTCGTTTAAAGTAAACAGCGAGCCTAACTCCCGCAATCAGGTCGTTATGCCTGTCTACGGAGCCAAATCGCAAGACCGCGCTTACCTCGCGATCGTCGAGGACGGCGCCGAGCAAGTCGAGATCGTCGGATCTCCATCGGGCGTATTCAGCGGATACAACTGGATCACCGGTCAGCAAAACTACCGTTCCACGTATCGGCAAGTAACGAACGAAGCCAAAAACCGTTCCTTTACGACTTACAACAAGGACGAACGCTTCGGAGGCGACCGTGCCGTCCGCTATGTGCTTCTGGATAAGCCGAAAGCCAACTATGTCGGCATGGCGGAACGCTACCGCGAATATTTAATCAAGACGCACGACTTGAAGACGATTACGCCGAAAAGCAACAAAATGCCGATGCTCGTCAACATTATCGGCGCTGTGCAGGAAGACGGACTGATCACCGACCGCTACTTGAAGACGACGTCCACCTCGGACGCTATGAAGATGGTCCAGCGGCTGTACGGGCTCGGGCTCGACAATATGGTCGTCAACTACTTGGGCTGGCAGGAAGACGGCTACAACGCCCTGGGCGCACCGCTGCGGGTCGACAAGCGGCTCGGCGGCGTCGAAGGGATGAAGCAGTTCACCCAGTACGCCCGAACGCTCGACATTCCGGTTTACCTGAATACGAACTACGCGTTCAATAACACGGATGCCGGCAAGTTCAACCGGAACCGTCACGGATTGCGCGACCTCGGCGGTACGGTGATGGGACGGCTGGTCAGCATGGGCTTCCTCGGTTCGCTGTTAGACCGCGAGATTACGTACATCAAGGATCTCGGAGCAACCGGCATTACCGCGGAAGGGATCGGAGCCGACGTATTCAGCGACTTCAACACGAACTATCCGGCGAGCCGGGAAGAAAACCGCAAGCTGCAGCAATCGTATCTGAAAAAATTCCGAGACGGCGGTCTCGACGTACGCGGTGCGAACACTCCGTTCGCGAATCACACGAACTTTTTCGCGGTTCCGTACGTCAGCGCGATCGACGGTTTGTCCGACGACTATTCGTTCGACTCGTTCTCGGATACGGCGATCCCGTTCGCTCAAATCTCGCTGCACGGACTTGTCTCCTATACGTCGTTCGCGGCCAACAACCGCGACGAATACCAGAAGCAGTTCCTGCGCGATCTGGAATACGGCTCGGCACCGTCGTTCATGTTCCTGTACGAGAACGCCGAACAGTTCAAATACGCCAACACCGACCTTCACCCGTACAGCCCGGATTACCGCGACTGGGAGGCGGAAGCGGTGAAGGAATATCAAAAAGTAAACGAAGCGCTCGGCGATGTGCAAGACAAGTTCATCATTAATCACCGCGAACTGGCGCCGGAAGTGAAAGAAACGACTTATGCCGGCGGCAAGCGGATCATCGTTAACTACGGCACTCAAACGTACCGCAACGGCAGCATTACCGTTCAGCCGCTCGACTACTTGATCGTGAAAGGAGGGACCACGCCATGACAGTCAAAAAGAAACGATTAGCGGCCAATCATATCCGCAAGATTGAAGGCTCGTTATTTATTGCACCATGGATACTCGGATTTTTTGCCTTTATGGCGTTCCCTCTCGGCTACTCGCTCTACATGAGTTTCCATCAGGTGCGTATCCTGGGTACCGGGATCGAGATCGTTCCCGTCGGGCTGAAGCATTACAAATATATCCTGCTTGAGAACGGCGCTATTTTGTACAATCAGCTGTTCCCGTTTTTACGGCAAGCGCTCATCATGATCCCGATCATTCTCGTCTTCTCGCTGCTCATCGCGATCATGCTGAATCAGAAGTTCCCGGGAAGATCGGTCTTCCGTTCGATCTTTTTCCTGCCCGTCATCTTTACGACCGGGCAGGTCGTACGGGAGTTTATGACGCAAGGGGAAGGCGACATCGGCTTCCTCGAGCGTTACAACATCGCCTCTCTCGTCCAGCAGAACTTGTCGGGCGCATGGGCCGGACCGATCGTATCCGTTATGGGCTCGTTCGTCCTGATTCTCTGGTACTCCGGCGTACAGATTCTGATCTTCCTCGCCGGACGCCAGACGATCGGCAGCTCGGTTTATGAAGCGGCGCGGATCGACGGCGCATCGCCTTGGGAAGTGTTCTGGAAAATTACACTGCCAGGCATGACACCGTTCATTTTGCTTAATCTGATCTACACAACCGTCGACTTGTTCACGTTCCCGACGAACCCGATCCTGACCCAGATCTCCACTTCCAATTACGGTCAGTCCAGCGCGCTGGCATGGATCTACTTCGTTATCATTCTGGTCTTCCTCGGTATCATACTGGGTATTTTCAATAAAGTGAACAAAGCGGCGGGCATGGCCCGTTGACGGAGAAAGGAGACCTACGATGACCAAACTGCTGGCGGCTTTCAAGGAAAGACGCTACGAGGGACTGAACTGGAGAGCCGGACTTACCAAGACCCGTTATGTGGTGCTTGGTAAAGAGGCGGACAAGGGCCTCATTTTCCGAATATTTCTGTATTTGATCCTGATCGACGTCGCTTACATTTATTTAAACCCGATTTTGTTCATGATCGCCACGATGGTCAAAAACTCGGCCGACCTGCTCGACCCTTCGGTCAGTTGGGTGCCGAGAGCGATCTACACCGGCGTCCTGCAGGACGCCTGGGTGAAGCTGAAGTATCCGACCGCCTTCTCGGTAAGTATGATCATGTCGCTTACCGTATCGATCCTCCAGACGGTATCGTGTGCGGTAGCCGGATACGCCTTCGCCCGGCTCGAGTTTCCGTTTAAAAAGTTTTGGTTTTTCTGCCTCATCTTGACGTTTATCGTACCGACTCAGGTCGTCATTCTGCCGAACCTGATCGCTGCTAGCCAATTGGGACTGATGAAGACGTACTACCCGATTCTTCTGCCCGCTTTGTTCGGGCACGGTCTCAAAGGCGCCTTGTTCGTCATCATCTATCGCCAGTTTTTCTCCACACAGCCTAAAGAGCTCGAGGAAGCAGCGAAAATCGACGGCGCCAACGTCTTTAAAATTTTCTTCAGAGTTATGCTTCCACTGGCAAAACCGGCTATTCTCGTCGTTTTCCTGTTCTCCTTCGTATGGACTTGGAACGACTACTACTTGCCGAGCATGTACTTGAACGGCGTGAAGGAGCTCCCGCTGTCGATGGGCATCTCGCAAATCGCAGCTGTGCTGGATCAGCAAGCGAAAGAGTTCGGCCCGTCGATCTTCGACGAACCGCTCAAGATGGCGACGGCGTTCCTCGTCATCCTGCCTCCGCTGATTCTGTACATGTTCACGCAGCGCTGGTTCGTTGAAGGCGTCGAGCGTACAGGTTTGGTTGAATAGTCAGACCCGGCCGGCACAATCGCTTGGCCAAATCGATTTCCGCGGCAGGATTTTCAACTCCTGCCGTGGAATTCTTTTTTTAAGAGAACATTGAGGAGGGGATGCCCGTTGCATATATTGATTGTCGAAGACGAACCCAAAATCCGCGACGTGCTTATCGCCTACTTGGAGAAAGAAGGCTGGCAAACCGACTACACCTCGAACGGAATCGAAGCGGTTCAGAAGTTCGATTACGTCCAGCACGACCTGATCATTCTCGATCTGATGCTGGAAGGAATGCCCGGCGAGCAGGTATGCTCCCGCATTCGCGAGAAATCGAACGTCCCGATCATTATGCTGACCTCCAAATCTCGTGAAATCGATACGATAAACGGACTGAATCTGGGAGCCGACGATTATATCGTCAAACCGTTCCGGGCGAAGGAGCTGATCGCCCGCATCCACGCTTTGTTCCGCCGCATCGCACCGGTCAAGCGGGCGTCCGACGAGGAGAAGGTCGTCCATTTCAACGGCGGCAAGCTGATCGTCGACACCGATACCCGTGAGGTGATTACGGACGGAAGGCTCGTTCAACTGACAGCTACCGAATTCAAGCTGCTGTCCGTGCTCATCCGCAAGCCGGGCAAAGTATTCAGCCGCTCCGATCTTTCTTATACCGTCCAAGGATATCGCTTTCAAGGAGACGGACGGGCGATCGACGCGCATGTCAAAAATTTGCGCAAAAAAATCGAACGCGACCCTTCGAACCCTCTGTATGTCGTCACCGTCGTAGGCTCGGGATACAAATTTTCGATGCAGCCGGATGATCCCGAGACATGAGAAAACTATTTCCGACCTTCCGCAAAATGAGCTTTATTTTGTTTTGCAGCTTCCTGATTTATTCGATCGGCATCGTATTTCTCATCTCGTTCGTCAACAATACGAATTGGCAAAATTTGTTCATGCGGTTTCAATCGATGCAGATCGACAAAAACAGCTATCTCGTCATGGACGACATGCGGGGATACGGCATTATCAGCGGTCCCCTGACAAACGAGCAGCGGTTATGGCTGCAGCGCCGATCCGCCTTGTACGGCATCCTGCTTCGTTTCGAAAGCGCGGACCGCAAGGAAGTCTGGTTCGATACGTATGTCAAGGCGAATATCCCGGTGTCCAGCAAATCGATCGAATCGCCCTATACCGCTAACGGTAAAGTGCAAGGCTATCTGCGCATGGAGTATATATTAAGCAGCAGCGAGCTGGAGCCCGCTTACGCGGAATTTATGAAATCGATTTCGTTCCGCTCCAAGCTGCTGCTGATCGGCGTCGTTGCGGCTTCCGTCCTGCTCAGCTTTTTTATCGCGCG
Source organism: Paenibacillus oceani (assembly GCF_014705615.1). Lineage (GTDB taxonomy): Bacteria > Bacillota > Bacilli > Paenibacillales > NBRC-103111 > Paenibacillus_AB > Paenibacillus_AB oceani. The sequence goes on along the minus strand of NZ_JACXJA010000017.1, from coordinate 112,022 downwards.
CGGGTTGACCAAACGGCTGAACGACGTATACCGGATGGCCAATGAGATCGGAAAAGGCAAACGCGACGTCTCCCTGCCGCTCAAAGGCCCGGAGGAAGTCCGGAGACTGGCCGTCACGCTGCACGAGATGACCAAGGAGCTGAAGAAACAGGAAGACTGGCGCCACGCTCTGATGGAAGATTTGACGCACGAGCTGCGGACGCCGCTCACTACCCTGCTTACGCAAATCGAAGCGATCGTGGACGGCGTATACGATCCGGAGCCTCACCGGCTCCAGGACATCTATGACGAGCTGATCCGGCTGTCCCGCCTCGTTAACGATCTGGAGCGGCTCTCCGAAGCGGAAAGCGCCCGCTTCTCGCTGTACGTGCGCCGGACGAACATGGTCGAGCTGGCCCGAACGGTTTACTCCAACTTTTTGCCGCTCGCCCGCAGCAAACGAATTAAGCTGATTTTCGAACCGGCCTATGTTCCCTGCTACGCCGAGGTGGACAAGGACAAGATCGTTCAGGTGTTGTCCAACATCGTGTCCAATGCGATCAAGTATACGTCGGAGGGCGGCAAAGTGCTGATCGCCGTCTCGTGGAGCGTCGACCGTACGTTAATCGTTGTCGAAGACAACGGCATCGGTGTAAGCGAACAGGATCTGCCCTATATATTCAACCGGCTGTACCGGGCGGACAAGTCCCGCTCCCGCTTCAGCGGCGGTGTCGGTCTCGGTCTGAGCATCGCCAAGGCGCTGGCCGAAGCGCATAACGGAACGATCGAAGCGACAAGCGAGCTGGGCGTCGGCTCGCGATTCACGATCATGCTGCCAAGCACGTTTGCGCCTTATATGGGAGAGCAGACATAAGCTCACTCATCCGCCGGTTCAGGCCAGCGAACTCTTCCCTACTCTTGAACAAAGCCGCACTCTCAGGTTCCGCTAACCTGGCCGAGGCGGCTTTTTGGCAGGTTCCTGTTAGAATTGCGAAGATAAAAATCGACAAGAAACACGGTACTCTAGATAAAATGTCATTTTTCATAACATATTGTCGCATGAATTGTTAATATTATCTAATGTCATTGTAGGAATGCTAGATTTGTGTTATATTAAATGACACAATGCGTAGAGGCTTATACAAGGAGGTTGTTGCAGAATGACTTGGAAGATGATTGCACTGGATTTGGACGGCACACTGCTTGATCGGAGCGGAGCGATTTCGGAGGAAAATGCGGAATGGGTCCGGAAGGCACACTCTTCCGGCATTACCGTCGTTCTGGTCAGCGGCCGCCACCGGCTTCGGATGGTTCCGGTAGTCGAACGCTTGAATCTTCGTCTGCCTATGATTACAACGAACGGATGCGAAACGTGGTCGGCCGACGGACGTCTGATCTCCCGCTGCGTGCTTCCCTGGAAAGACGTCGAAGCCGTTCACCTGTTCGCTTTTCAACATAACGTCCAATACCGGGCTTATTGCGCGGAAGGGGTGTTCGACTCCGACCGGAGCCATCATCTCGCCCAGATGGACTACAGCTGGCTGAAAGTGCTGCTGAAATCGGAAGACCGCCGCAGCTTGTACGATGCCCATGAGCGCTTGCTGGCGACCAACCGCGTCGAGCTGATCGTCTACGGCTTGCCGGGCGAACCACAGCACATCGACGTTCAGCCGAAGGGTACCGGCAAGGCAAGCGCGCTCGACAGCTTGTGCACCAGCCTCGGCATCCGCCCGGAAGAGGTGGTCGCATTCGGAGACGACCGCAACGATATTGAGATGCTTCGCTGGGCCGGCATGGGTGTCGCCATGGGCAATGCGCCGGACGAGGTCAAGGAAGCGGCCAATATGATCGCCCCGCACTACCTCGAATCCGGCGTAGGCCGCACAATCGCCCGGATTATGCAGCAGGCTTCGGCTTAACGCCCGGACCCGGAGTCACAGCAAGCCGAGCAGCAGCGCGCCTGCAACGGTAACGAGCCCCCCGGCTGCGGAACCGACAACATTGACAGCATCGTTGTTCCAGCCGAAGAAGCCGCGAATCCGCTCCGTCTGCCGCCCGCAGTGGCGGCGCTGCTCCACTTCGCGGCCGCATACGCCGCAGCGGAACATCAGTTGCACCGTCGCGCCGAGCAGCGAGTCGCAGAGCGAGCCGGCCGTGCCGCCGATCAGCCCGAGAGCCGCCCATGAAGCCAGCCGGACCAGTCCGGATTCGGTGCCGGACGGCTCTATTTGCCCGGGAATCGCCTCCATCAGCAGCCAGGCGGTCAGCCCGATGAACAAACCGCCCGCCACCGATGCAGCGAGACCAAGTGCGGAGACGCCTCCGGACGTCCCGGCCGTGACCCGCTTGCCGGTCAAAATCGATCTTGGCGGCGTCCGGCTTAAGCCCCCAATCTCCGTCGCCCACGTATCGGCATTCACCGAAGCCATCACGCCCAGAAAAGCGAACCACCATACGGGATGCGGCCATACAACCGCTCCGACGCACAGCAGCAATGCGAGGCCTCCGTTCGCCGCCACTTGTCCGGCATCGCGCCTACCCGACTTCTCGTACCCGCTCTCGGCGGCTTCCTTGCGTTTCTTCTTCCATCTGGACAACAAGGTGGAGGAGATGAAAAAAGCGATAAGCGTGCCGAACCAAACCGCGCTGCCGAGTCCGTACATAACCGTTCCCAGCACGACGGCCGCCGCGAACCCCGAACCGGACAGCGAACGCTTCCTGCTGGCGGCTCCCGCGATGACCACACTGCCTGCCAAGCCGACTAACCATTCCATCGAAATCGGTTCTCCTTCCATCCGTTAAACGGGTGAGACCAAGCTTCATTCAGGCTTGTCACTTGGTCGTGTTACGAATCAAGTTATCACACTCCAGCTCTTCTGACAACGTGGCCAATCGGGCCGTCCTCCTTCCCGATCCTAATCCGAATTCGACTTTTCTCGATCCGTTTCGCTTGTCGTTGCAGGAAATCTTCATGCCGCATGGAATATAATGAGTAATTCGTACTATACCAAGAGGTGAGCTAGGTGCATGACAAGACCCGTTCTGATACGCCCGATACGCCTGAACTGAGAAGGGACCTGGAACCGGAGGAACTGCTCGCCGTGATCCTGGACTACACCGGTAAAATCGCCAACGAGCGTAGTCTCGACCGCGTGCTTATGCTGATGGCCGATATGGGCAAACAAATCGTCGTCTCCGACCGGTGCACCGTGTGGCTTCTCGATGAACAGAGAAACGAGCTGTGGTCCAAGGTCGCCCACGGCGTAACGGAGCTGCGCATTCCGCTAGGCGCCGGCCTCGCCGGTCATTCGATCGCAACCGGCGAACCGATCTTCATCGACGACGCTTATACGAACGAACCGTTTCGGGACGCGCTAGAGCAAGGAGCGCTGCTAACCGACAAGCAGACCGGCTACCGCACGAAAGCGCTGCTCGTCATTCCGTTTCGCAATAACGAGGGGGCCGTTATCGGCTGTTACCAGGCAATCAATAAAATGACGCCAAGCGGCACGTTCTCCGAACGGGATCTGCGCAACCTGTCCCTGGCCGCCTCTTACTCCGGAAAATCGATCGAATCCGCCCTGCTCGTCCAGGAGATTGAAGAGACGCAGCGGGAGATCATCTTCACGATGGGCGAAATCGGCGAAAGCCGCTCGAAGGAAACCGCCAACCACGTGAAGCGGGTAGCGGAATATTCGTACATCCTCGCGCTTGGGCTCGGCCTTGATCAGGAGGAAGCGGATCTGCTGAAGATGGCGTCGCCTATGCACGACATCGGCAAGGTCGCGATCCCGGACTCGATTCTGCACAAGCCCGGACCGCTGACCGACGTCGAATTCGAGCTGATGAAAACCCATACGGAAATCGGCTATAACCTGCTCAAAAACTCGAAGCGGCGTATTTTGAAAACAGCGGCCATCGTTGCCGTGCAGCATCACGAGAAATGGAACGGCAAAGGGTATCCGCATGGCCTGAAGGGCGAAGAGATCCATCTGTACGGGCGCATCACGGCCATCGCCGACGTCTTCGACGCGCTTGGCAGCGACCGGGTGTACAAGAAGGCTTGGGAGCTGGAGCGGATTTTGGAGCTGTTCCGCCAAGAACGCGGAGAACATTTTGACCCGAACGTCGTGGATGCATTCTTCGACAATCTTCCGGCAATCCGGAGTGTACGGGAGCATTATCCAGAGTAGCTATAGGTTAATTTTGATTGCGAACATTTCACCGTATCCGTCCATCCGGCGATCATGCTCTCCTTTGCGACCGACCCATCCCACAACAAAAAGAAGTCTATCTCGGTCATCGGATACATACGTATCCATTTTACCAAGAAAAGACTCCTTTGCACTCTGAGAAAGCGTGCATTTCCGCACAAACCTATTTATATTCGATTAGGACACCGAGTGGGCTTTGCGGTTCATTCAGGCATGTATCGTAGGCTTCGGCAATTTGATCGAACGGATAAATATGGCTGATTAATGGCTGCAGCCGCAGACGGCCCGAAGCGAGCAAGCGAATAAACTCCGCCACGTTTCGCCCTTGCGTCCAGTGCACATAACCGATCGGATAGTCGTTTCCAAACTGCTCATACGACGAATCGTACCGTCCGGACCTCCCGCCCGGGATACGAGAATCTCCGCAGTCCGGCGAACGCCGCCTCCCTGCCGCCTGTCTGCTCCGGAACCGGAGCGGCCAGCAGTTTGGGCACACTGTAGTATTCGGCGTGCGCGGGCACGCCATAGCAGGCAACACGCTGGCCTACCTCGAGATGGCGGACTTGCGATCCTTTCGCCGTCACAATGCCTACGCCGCTGTTTCCCAAATAAGCGGTTGCCTTTCCCCACAGCACCATCAGCTCCGTTCCCGTGCTGATCGCCGAATATTGCTTTCACGACAATAGAATGATCGTCACAGACCGGCATCTCATTCCTGATAATCTCGACAGTCCCTGCCTAGCTCTTGGCCGCTCTTATCATCACGCCGTTAATCCCGCTTTCCTGGCGTATAGTAGCGGGAATACAGGTCAGGACGCCGCTCTGCGAAATACAGCACTTTTCCTTCACCGATAGCTAAGCCGACGCTCAAGTGCGGACAAAGCGTGTTCCGTTTTTCCAAATCGATCTCGACCGTCTGATGGACCGATTCTCCGGCAACGGATGCGAGAAATTGCCCGTTCGGCGCAATAATGCTGCTCGGACTCCCCTTATATGCGGCGGAGTAAACCATATACACACCGTTGTCGAACGCGCGTGCGGGCCATACATGCTCGGCATGATGCGGCACGCCGTCCCCGTTAAGCGGAACGCATATGATGTCCGCCCCCTGCATCGCCAAAATGCGCGCCGTTTCGGTAAACCAGGCGTCCCAGCAAATGAGCAGGCCGACTTTGCCGAAATCCAGCTGGAAGACGGGCAGCTCGCGTCCAGGAACAATGCCCATATCGTATTCGCCAGTGGTAAGATGCGTCTTGCGGTATTTCCCGACCATTTCGCCGTCCCGACCGAACAGAACCGCCGTATTGTAAAGTGTTCCATTCTCATTCTCAAAAAAGGAGAAAGTCAAGTAACTGCGTAGTTCCCGCGCTTTATCCGCCAATGCCCTTATCGGGACGGAGTCCATCGCAAGCGCATTGCCCGCCCGCTCCTCATAACTCGGGTAGCAATTGGCGTCAAGCATGCACTCCGTCATGCAGATCAAGTCGGGACGATCGTCCTTCATCTGATCCAGCAGGGCCAGCTTTTTAGCCAAATTTTGTTCCACCGTGGTTGGATACGGATCGCTGCGGACCATGGTCGTCACAATTCTCGCTTTTCTGGAGATGAGCGAATCATCGGCGTGCGGATCGAGCTCAACGGCCTCGATTCCGGACCACACGACGCAGCCGCCCGCGGGCTGCCGCAAGTACAGGTACAGTTCGACGCTCTCCGCCTCGGGAGGTGCCTGGACAATGCGGTGCAATTCCCCTTTGCCGCCCTCCAGCCGCCGTCGATGATGAATGTAGTCGCGAAACGGCGTTTTCCTAACGGTATTGTTCCAGATCGCCTGCACAAGCACCGCCGTCTCTTCGCATGCTATGCCGGAGCAGACGTACTTCGCGGCAATGCGGTAATGCGCGCCCCCCTTTACCGGCATCGTGCCGATCCAGGCCCCGATGTCCTCCGCTTTACCGGAGCCTGCGATCAACAACTCCGTCCCCTTCTCGCCTTCCTTGCGTTCGAATGCCGGCTCCCCGCCGCCGTATTTCGGCTTCCAGGGACGCCACTCCATCTGCGGCGATATTGAATGATTCATGCTGCTGCCTCCTCACTGTTTTACTTCGCGTTTTTCTGCTCGTCGATCAGCTTGTTCGCCGACTCTTCCGCCATCCGTAGAGCGGTGTTCACGTCATGTGTGCCGTTCACGACCCAGCCGTCCGCCCTATTCAACTCGGTAGCGGCGATTTTGTCATACTCGGTAATATAAGGGAGAGACGCGGATTTATGCAGAAACAGCGCCTGGACGTGTTTACCCTTCAATAAAGACACCTCGCTGCCGAATTGCTGCAGCAACGGGTCGTTCGCCGAAGCAAGCTTGACAGGCGGGAGCTTTCCATGCTTCGCCAAATTCATATGATGCTCCGCCGAAGTAGTCAAGTATGAAACGGCGGCGGCCGCCTGCTCCTTGTGCTTGCTCATTTGCGAGACGAGCAAATAGGAAGGCCTTACCGCTCCGGATATGCCTGGATAGTCCTTATGCTGGGGCATTGCCACCATATCCCAGTCAAAGCTGCCGTCCACCGTTTTTAACAGATTAAGCATTACATTGGCCATCTGCGGCATCAACGCCTGGGTTTGATCCTTGTAGAACTTCAACGTACTGCCCTGCAGGTTCCCCGGAATCGTGCGGATATCCTTGACCAAAGTGAGCACTTTCTTCCACGCTTCCGTCTGAAAATCGGCCCTTCCTGTTTTCTCATTCATAACGGGAATACCCCAGAACGTGCCGGTTGTTTGCACGTTGTGACTTGCCATCCCCGTGTATTGCACACCGTCCTCCACACGCGTCACCCTCCTGATCGTATTCAGAAGGTCATCATACGACATCTGATCGGTAGGGTAGGGCACACCGAATTTGTCAAATAGATTCTTGTTGTAAAACATGACGAACTTTTCGCTGTAAAAGGGCAGCCCGTATAGTTCGCCGCTCCGGCCGATCGATTGAATGCCCTTCAATATTTCCGGATCGAACCTGGTCAAGTCGACTTTATTTGCCTTCACATGCGGACTCAGATCGAGCGGCAGCTTGTAGTTCATAACCGGTATGCTGTTTACAAAATCAGTGAATACGATGTCCGGCGCATTACCCGTCTGCACAAGCATTTCCAGCGGAACGCCTTTCACTTGGGGCATGTATTCGACTGTAATAAACGGATACTTCTTCTTGATCGGCTCCGCCACAAACTGCTGCACCTCTTCCGGGGAAATTAAAAATCCGAAATATTGCAGTCTCAATGTGACCGGCTCGGTGCTCATCTCCTCCTGTTTCGCCGGCTCGCCCTCCTGATTCTGCGGATTGTCCGCAGCCCCGCAGCCCGCAAGTAGCCCGATTGCCGCCGCCAACAAAATCAGCCATACTACCCGCCTTCTTTGCTTCATCGTCCAACCTCCCTTGTTATTCGGCAATTCATCAAGTAAAAAGATTACCATCTAATGCATTAAACTTCATAATAATAATATTCTAATGCATTATTATTCCTTTTCTACTTGATAATCCAAATAGTAATTCACGAATAAAGCGCTGTCAATCTCTTTTTTTAATTCACGTATTGTACAAAAAGATGAATTAAACTATAATAGTCCTCAATATCGTGAATTAGAATACATCAGCAACAAGGAGATTCCGGCATGAGCGAAACAACAGACCGTAAACCGTTCCGCATTCGGCTGCAAACGATGATCAATGAAGTACGCGAGAAGATTCGAGACGACACCTATCCGAAAGACAGCTATCTACCGTCGGAGAGTGCGCTTGCCAAGCAATTCCAACTCAGCAACAACTCGGTACGCAAGGGCTTGGCTCAACTGGTCGAGGAAGGCTTGATCGTAAAGGTTGACAAAGTGGGCAGCAAAGTATCCGGAGCGAAGCACTTCAGAAAAACGACGCTGAACATCGTCGGCTATCCGATGAACAACCGAGACCTCGACTTTACCGGCATCATCAAAGATTTTCAGGCGCTTTATCCTTCGATACAGGTTACGTGGAACGACCATTTGCCGCGGGGCTCTTTCGTCCTCGGCCAGTATGTCCCCAATGTCGTGGAGTACATTTGCCGGGCGACGGCAGATCTCATCCTGCTGGACCACCTGCAATTCAGACAGTTGATCGAAAGCGGCCACTCCGACTTGCTCGATGAGGTCGAACCGGCCGAGGAGACGTTTTCCTTTTTGAACGAAGCCTTTACGGTTGAAGGCCGCATGTATGTGCAGCCCGTCATCTTCTCTCCGGTCGTGCTCGGCTACAACCGGGAGCATTTCAGACAGGCTGGCTTGCAGGAACCGGATTCCAGTTGGAGATGGGACGATCTGGTCCAAGCGGCGGTCCGCTTAACCGTACCGAATGAGCGAAACGGCTTTTATTTTTACCGCATCTCGGAAAACCGTTGGCCGCTGCTTCTGCTTCAAAGCGGCATTCCTTTTACGGCAGCGAATGACGCCGAAGACAAACGCGATTATCTGGGCACCCAGCTATTGGACAGCATCCGTCTGTACGGCAAGCTTACCGGAAACAACTCCTTTTTTCCGAACTACATGTCGGAATCGCCTCACGATACCAGTCGCTTGTTTCTGGAGGGAAAAATTTCGATGACTCTGCTTACTTATTCCTCTATGAACGATCTAAAGCATTCGAATCTCGATTACGACATTTCTCCGGTTCCCTTTATGCATACGCCTATCTCTTTGCTGACCATCATGGGGATGATCGTCAACAAGAACAGTCAAAACAAGGAAGCTGCCCAACTGTTCGCCGATTTCATCCGGTCTCGGGAAACACAGGAGGCGATCCGTAAGCGCACGTTGTCGCTTCCCGCGATGAAGCCTGCGGCGATTATGCCCGTCCGGGACAATTTCAACCGTCCGATCCATGATTCGCTCTTCCGCGAAATCATTCCGAGCTATCGGACAACCTCCGACTTGAACATGCCGATGAGCAAGTTCCAACCGCTTCTGCAGGTGTTGAAATTGTACTGGTCCAATCTGATCGACGAGCCCGCTTTATGCGAACAGCTCAAGCAGCTTTAGAACGAGAACGACCGCTTGGCTTGCCCACCGGGCCGTTCATATTCACGCAAGAGAACTCATGTCGGATGAAATTGTTTTCCACCATAAATCGACAGGCTCTTCAAATCCATTCAGAACCATTAACGAGGAGGATTTCGATGGAGGAACAAGCGAAGCAAAATCAGGAATGGCGTCAAACCCGGGAACAGGAAAGCAAGCCGGCGCCGCCCCAAGCGGCTTCCGGGCTTAGCCGCCGCAAGCTGCTTGCCGCCATGGGCATGGCGGGAGCGGGAGCCGCCGGCCTGCTCTACGGCGTCGATAGACTGCCGGTCACTGCGAAATCGAAAGAAGTGGAGGAGTGCAAAACGATTTGCGTCGGCAGCATCGCCGCCCTGCTGACGTTGCCGGAAGCGAAACGGAACGAGGCCATTCTATACCAGATAACCGGTTATTACGCCGGATCAACTGTAGGAGGCGGTTTGTTTCACTGGGATGCCGTCAGCACGGCAGCCGACGACGGCGGCACGGTTTTCGCGGTTCCCGGCGTACTCTCGGGCCGCTTTCTACGCATCCACTCGGGCACACTGACGCTGTGGGATTTCGGTTGCGTGACTGCAGCTTCCTTCGACAACCGGGAGCGCATCTTGGCTGCGCTTTATTCGAACGCGGACACCATTATCGTGCCCGCAGGCCAATTCGATTCCTCCCCGATCCAGATCGGACAGGCGGCCAGCGGAAAACGTCTGGCCGGCGTCGGATTCGCCAGTTGCCTGTCCCTGATTGGCCATATGACTTCGTCAGCCGGCTTGCTGCATTTCCCAAGAGTCGGTGATCCCTATGGAGGAGCGATGACGGGAGCGGCCAACTTCTCGATCGACCGGCTTCGCCTTCGCGGCGATCAGGCGACAGGCACCGTGTCCACTACAGGCCTGGTCATTTATACCGCCACACATATCGAAGTCGGGACGTTATGGAGCCATGGCTTCTATAAGAGCGGGATGCTGATTGCCGGTTTGCCGCAGCACGTCCGGATCTCCACCTACTACGGCTACGACAACGGAAACCATCCGACCTCCAGCACCGGCGGACAGGGCTTCGCGATCGTATCGGATACGAATGATTATCCCGCCGTTCATGTCGAGTACGCGGAATGCTGGGGCAACGGACTCAGCAACTACGGACAAGGCCTGGACATGGTCCGCGGCAATGCGACCATCGGAACGCTACTTGCCTACGACAATGGCTCCAGCGGCATGAAAATCGTCAACGCGCAAAACCTGAAAATCGGAACGCTGATCGCCTCGCGAAACAACAAGCATGCCGGCAAAACCTTCGGAGCTCTGTATACAAACGGCGACTTCGGGGAGCTGTCCATCGGGACGTTCGATGTCGACCAGCCCGCGGGATCCGGACTCGTCATTGTCAACTCCGGCTCGGTGAGCATCGGATCATTCCGCGCGAAAAATTGCCCGAGTTCGGCGATCACCTGCCCGCTCCCTGCCGGAAAAACAGCGACTGTTCTTATCGGGGAACTTGAGATAGACTCTATCTCCCTTACAGGCTTGCTGCTGTCCGCTCCATCCAGCACCCTTCATTTCAGCGCAAACAAAATCACCATGCGAAACATAGGCGGGGCCGGAATTATTGCCAATTGCCATCACTTCTACGCAGGAGAAATCAACGCTTATCAGCCTCAAGCCACACCTGTTTTAGTAACCGGATCTTATGGCAACTTTTTCGTGTCATCGGTTACATCGTTGGCGGATACGTTTATAGGAACCGTGGTGTCGATCTCCGCCAGCGTCAGCAGGGCTACTATTTTGTCGATCCGCAAATTCGGCACCCACAGTTCGGCTATCGTGGACAACGGAATTGACACCTACGCGCCGAATAACGCGTAGCACTTCAAGAGGGTGTCCCAAAACCGTATACTCAGGGGAGCAAATCCCGTAAGATGATGCAAAAGAACCTTCATAACCACATGCAAGTGGAGATGAAGGTTCTTTTATACAATGAAATCCGGGAGGACTCCAAGCTTTCACTCCGGGAGATCGGCAATTCGCCTCGTCGACAATCGCTTCCATCGGCAGGTTCGGCGTTGCTGCTACGATCGTATCAACTCCATGAAGGACCCGCCTGCAAGCTCCAGCGTGCGGGCCGTCTCCAGTATCGCTCCGGACAGCCGAGCCGTAATAGGCAGGTCGCTCCGGTTTAGCAAATAGATTCGGTCCCCGCTCACGACCGCATCTAGCGAGCTTTCGCAGGCATCGCCAGCCGTTTCCCAGCTCAGATGCAATACTGCGGCGGCATAACCGGCTCTTCTCGCTTCGGCCGGGAGCGACCATTCGACGTTGCCGCCCCTTATCCGATTCGTTCCCTCGTACAGAGGGATCTCCTCCCCGGCCGCGCGCTTTTTCCGCCCGGTCAACACGACCCGCTCGAAACTGAAGTTCGCATACACGATCGTATCGCCGCCGCATTCCACAATCACGGAAGGAGCGTCCGCAGCCGACAGCATCGCCGAACTTGCAGCTTCCGCCGCGGTCTGCCCTCTATCCCGGTTGGGCAGCGTAATAACCGCAAAGACAGGCAGCGTTTCTCCCGCCTTCAGCTCCCTCGCCCCCGAGTCGTTCAGAATAAGCGTATTCTCGACGCCCTTCCAGCGCGGATACCGGTGTTTGTTCACATACTTAACGCCGTTCGACCCGTACAGCACGTAACCGATCTTCCCGTCCAAATTGACATAAGGCACGTCCACAAACGACCGCTCCTCGTCATCGGCATCCCCGCAAAAACCGGCAAACGTTACGCTTTCCGCAGGCAAGTGCAGCGTTCTTCTGCCGTCCGCGCTTTCAGGAACGGCCTTGTACGTTTCGTTGCGAACGCCGACGAGTCCCGTCAGGCTGTCGCGGATCGAGCAGTCCTGCACGGCCCGCTGCCGTTCCGCATAAACCGTCCGCCCGTCCGGAAGCGAGACGAACGCGACGTCCTGCTCCAGCTCGCCTCCGCCGCGCCGGATCAGCGCCGTGACGCCGAAACCGTCCCGTCGCGTATCGAGACATACGTGCCCGGCATCCCGGACGATCTCTTCGTTCGTAAGCCCCGGAGCGCCTGTATGGCCGTCCAGACGAATAACGCCCGTCATCGAGGCATGCGAAGGTACGGTCAGCCATATGCCGGGTTCCCCGAGCGTAACCCCCATGACGTCGTTGCGCCAGCTGAACGAGCTGAACGTGCTTTGCCCCCCGCTCCGATGCACGACAAAGCCCCCGTAGGGGTACGAAAACACGCCGGACAGCCGCTGGCCCATCTCATCCCGATCGCTCGGCGCAGCTCCCGCTCCCCCGAACGCATGAAGCAAGTACACGTACAACACGTCCTGCGCCGCCCAATTCTCGAAGTCCCGGGCGGTCTGATACCCTTCGCGAATGACGCACGCTTCGCCGTTCTCCTCGAGAAAGCAGCCGTTCGCGTTGCTCGTCTGAATTTGCTCAAGCCGGTCCAGCGCATGACGCTCCAGCCTGGCGGCATCCGGGTTGCCGTGGATCACGCTCAGCACGGCATGGGTGAGCAGCAGCTCATGCTGGCGGTTATACCACCAGTCCTGACCTTGCACGGGGATCATGAAGCCGTCTGCCTGACAGCACATTTTGATCGTACGGTCGTACAACGGCTCGTTGTTCATCAGGGCAAACGGATCGGCCTGCCGGCCGCTCATCAGAGCGAACAGCGCATGCGTCGCCCGCTGGTTAATACCGAGCACGAGATAAGTCGGATGAACGAAACCGTGATTCTCCGTCGTATAGTCCGGGTGCAGCGTCGAGGTGTTGATAAACGACAGCGGGATTCCTTTCGACCGGTCATTGTGCTGATGGTAATCGAGGTTAAACCGGTCGCGGAACGTCGTCAGCGAGTTGGCCGCCCATTTCCGGAACCGGCTTCGCCAATGCGCGTTTCTCGGATGACCCGGAAGCAGATCGGCTGCAGCCGCGATGCCCTGAGCGACCCAGGAATTTTCCTCCACCTGGGTGTCGTAATAGACCCCGTCCCGCGGCTCGATATCGCACCACCGGTCGGCGTAATGCTCCACCACCTTGTAGACGAGCATCCGCGTCTCGTCGTCCAGCCGGTCCCACAGCACCCAGGACGCCATGGCCAGCGACGATACGCTGTAGCCGGTCTGGGTCGCCATGAAGTAGCTGTCGTCCCGCCCGCCCCACTTCTTCTCGCTGCAAAACGGATTCGTCCCTTTCACCCGTACCAGCTCCGGCGGTCCCGCGTCATGCGTAAAGGCGAGATAACGGATTCCCGCAATCGCCCGCTCCATCAGCCGCTCGCGCGCGCAGCCGGCCACCTTCTCATCAAACGGTCCGATCACCGACAAGACCGCATAGACCGGTATCGTCCTCGCCGTATCCAAGCCGTACCAATACGAGCCTCCGAAAAAATAGCCGCAATTCGGCATCCGGTCCCATTCGGTGTAATGGCTGTCCGCGAACGGAATCCACCGGAGCAGCATCCGGTATGCTTGCAGCGCGAGCCCGTCTTGCCGGGCCGCTTCGTGAACAATCGGCGGAACATCTATGCCGCCGTCCGCCGTTTGCCGATAGGTGCCGTCCATCCCCGACACTTCCTCTCTATTCTTTCAACGAGCCGACCATCGCGCCCTTGACGAAATATTTTTGCAGGAACGGGTACACGATCAGGATCGGCGCCGTCGCCACCAGCGTAATGCCGGCTTTCATCATTTCCGGCGTCATCGTAAGCGCCACTTCCGCCGTCTGGGTCATCGAGTTCGCCTGTTCCTCGACAACCAGATTACGAAGCAGCACCTGGAGCGGCAGCAGATCTTTGTCGCGGATATAAATAAGCGCGCTAAAGTAGTTGTTCCACTGCCCGACCGCCACGAACAAAGCGACCGTCGCGATTACCGGCATCGACATCGGGATGGCGATCCGCGCGAACGTCCCCAGCTCGCTGCAGCCGTCGATTTTCGCCGCGTCGAACATCTCGCTGGAGATGCCCTGGAAAAACGTCTTCATAATGATCACGTAAAATGCGCTTAAAGCGCCCGGCACCATAAGCGCCCACAACGTATTCTCCATACTGAGCGCGCGGATGACCAGATAGTTCGGAATGAGCGGAGCGGAGAACACGAACGTGACGATGATTCCGCGAAGTATCCATTTTCTTCCGTTCATTTGCGGACGCGACAACGAATAAGCGAGCGTCGAAGTGAATGCCAGCGCCATCAGCGTGCCGCCGACGGTAATGTATACACTGACTCCCATCGCTCTCCATATGTTATCCATGCCGAATATCGTTTTGTACACTTCGATGTTAAACCCTTTCGGCCAGAACGTGACCAACCTGGCGTCGGCATACATCGGCGAGCTTAACGAGACCGCAAGCAGATGCACGATCGGGGCGATCATCGATATACATAACAGAACGAACAACGTTCCGTTTACGATCGGAAACCATTCCAGCCTTTTGTGTACAGGCATCGGTCGTATTCCCTCCTTAGCTGGATTCGAGACTGCGGCAGGACGCCGCCGCTTAATAGATACTTTCCCCGGTCGTCTTGCGGCTGAGCGTGTTCATGCCGACTACGAGCAGCAATCCGACAATCGATTTGAAGATGCCGATCGCCGTCGACAAGCTGAATTGCGCGCCGAGCAAGCCTACCCGGTAGACGTACGAGTCGATGACTTCCCCGACATCCCTCACGAGCGGGTTAATCATAATCAGCACCTGCTCGACGTTCGAATCAAGCACATTGCCGATCCGGAGCAAAAACAGGACGACGATCGCCGGCATCAGCGAAGGCAGCGTGATCGACCACATTTGCCGGAAACGCCCCGCGCCATCCACCATCGCCGCTTCGTACAAGCTCGGGTTAATTCCCGACAGCGCGGCCAAATATATGATCATCCCCCAGCCCATTTCTTTCCAGATGCTGATCGATACGAGAATGCCCCGGAAATATTCGGGCTGAGTCAAATAGTCGACGTTGGGAATTCCGAACCAGCCGAGCACCGTATTAATAATTCCGTTCATGCTGAGCAGATTGATAAAAATGCTGCCTACGATAACCCAGGACAAAAAGTGTGGCAAATACAGCAAAGTTTGGACCGGACGCTTAAACCACGACTTGCGGATTTCATTAAGCAGCAGCGCCAGCACCAGTGGAGCCGGAAACCCGAAAATAATCGAATACAGGCTGAGCATAATCGTGTTGCCCAATATTTGATAAAACTCCGCATACGTGAACATATTCGTAAAATGCTTGAGTCCTACCCAAGGACTGTCCAAAATGCCGGAAAAAATGCTGTAATCCTGAAACGCGATGACGTTGCCGAACATCGGAACGTAGCGGAATATGACGAAATGCAAAATGCCGGGCAGCGCAATCAGCCATAGCAGCAGCGAGTCGCGTGACGTTATTTTCTTAAGCATGCGTACCCTCCGTTAGAAGCCGGGACGGGCCGGCCAGCCGGGTCTTTGCCCGGCCGGCGTCTCCCGCGCACCGCCATTATTTTTTATTGAACGCGTTATACCAGTCGGTCGCTTCCTTGATCGCTGCTTCGCCGCCGCGGCGTTTCCATTCCGCTACGAATTTGTCGAAGGCGCTGTCCACGTCTTCCTTGCCGGTAATGACCTTCGCGAACATGTCGAGGAACAGCGTTCCGGCTCCGGTTCCTACCGTCAGCTCCGGATTTGTTTTCAGGCTTTGCAGAGTCGGCATGTGCAAAGCGTCGTTTTTAATCAGGTTTTGCTCAGCGATTTTAATGCCGCTTTTGACCGCGTCGGTGTTCGGCGACACTTCAAGCACTTTATCCAGCATCCGGCCATCGCCGCGAGGATTGATCGACAGCTGGTAAAAAACAGAAGCGTCGTTCTCTTTGTTAGCCGGATCGTTCATATCCCATTTCGGCTTGCCGTTTTCGATTTTGTAGTTGTAGTCTTTAATGCCGAGTGCGAAAAACTCTTCCGCAGCATCGGACCATACCCAGTCGAGGAACTTGATGACGTCCTCCGCTTTTTTGTTTTTCGCCGGTACGACCCAAACGTATCCGATCTGGTCGCCTTGAACGGCAATTCCTTTTCCTTTCGTTCCAACCGGGGCTTCGATCAACGACAGCTTGACATTTTTCTCGTTAACGAAATTCGCCACGTTCCAATCCGTATTGTAATTGGTTACGTCGTGAATCCATGCTCCGCCTTTGCCCTGCTTGATGCCGCCCATCCAGTCGGCGCCTTTGTTCGTGAACAGGTTCGGGTTGATGTATCCGTTGTCGTACAAGCTCTTCCAGAACTTGATCCCGTCCTTCATCTCTGGCTGGATCATGCCCGGCTGCAGTTGACCGTTTTTCAAGTACCAGGCGTTCGGATCGGCGCCGAATTCGGAGAAGAACATGTTGGAGTAGATCAAGTTCTCCCGTACATAAAAGCCGTATTCGTCGTTCGGATCGCCGTTGCCGTTCATATCGGTTTTCTTGACCGCTTCGAAATATTTCAGCCAGTCGTCTACCGTTTTCGGCTGCTGCATCCCGAGCTTATCCAGCCAGTCCTGACGGATATAAACGACACGTGTCGCGGGCAGTGCCGCGAGCGTCGGAATGCCGAATATTTTGCCGTCCTTGCTGACCTTCGGGCTTTTCCACGCCTGCTCCGGTATTTTTTTCTTCAGGTTTTGCCCGTATTTCTCGATAAGCGGCGTCAAATCCTCAAAAACGTTTTTCTCCAGAGCGCCCGGGTGCATCGTCGAGTTGATGCTGTCGGTTCGGATCATGTCCGGCAATTCGCCGGAAGCGAAACGCACCGTCATCTGCTGCGTGAAGTCGTTGCCGTGGCCGAGAAACTCATATTTCAGATTGTAGTTGGACAGCTTCGACAGTTCCTTAATGTACTTGTCGTCGTCCTTCGCCTGCATGGCGTATTTTGCGTTGGCGTGACTCGTTAGGATGCTCAGGTTTTTCGGAGTGTTGGCCGCATTGCCGTCCGCAGCTCCCGTCCCTTTCTCCTCCTTGGCTCCGCAGCCGGCCAGCACGCTTGCCGTTACGAGCGATACAGCAAACACGGAAGCTAACGTCTTTTTCGCTTTGCTCATGTATGACACGCTCCTTTTCTTTGTGTAGGGAAGCCCCCTCCACTTTTATATTGAAACCGTTTGCAGTACCGTGCAATGCTCCTTTGTTTGGATTTGCGGATCTAAAATAACGATAAAGATCAGGCGAAGAAAAGATAACGATTGCGGCTAAACCGCTTGTCCTTGGCTCTATAGAGCGCAAAAAACCGCCGCTAGCGGCCTACCGGCGAATGTGGTAACCAAGGATGAGGGACGTGCTGAAGGTTCACATTTCGCGGTGCAGCCGAAGCGGCGGATCAGGTGTGACAGATGAAGCGGGTGAAGCGGCAAGAGGATTCGTTTCGTTCAGGAGCCTGTGGCGTGACGCCGCTCCTTGCGGTATTCGCCGGGAGGTATGCCACTCCATTGTTTGAAAATGCGGTTAAAGTTTTGAACGCTGGCGTAGCCGATCTTCGCTGCGATTTCTTTGATCGGCATATCCGAATGCTCCAGCCATTCGCGGGCTTTGCCCATCCGGAGTTCGAGCACGAATTCGCTGAAGTTGACGCCGGACTCGTCCTTGAATATTTTGCTCAAATACGACACCGACAGCTGAAAATGATCCGCCGCCTTCTGCAGCGTCATCTCTTCGTCCATATACTGCCGCACATACTCCATCACTTCGCGCACCGTCTTCGTCTGCTTGGATACCGCTTCCTTGAGCATCTGCTGCTTAACCGCGGGAAACAGATCGTCGATCAGCCACCGCTCCAGTTCGGGCAGCGAACGAAGCTCATGCAGCTTGCGGTAGAAGTCGATCCCCTCGGACTGCTGAAGGTCGATCCCCGTCTGCTGCAGCATATAATCGAGCTCGCCCAGCATATACGAGAACAACCCTTTGGCCGTCTCGGGATTCATCTGCGACTTCGGCAGTTCGGCGATCAGCCGGGTGAGTAGCCGGCGCGAATCGTCGAGATTGCCGTGCAGCACGTGATGGACGATCTTCTTCTGGATCTCGCCGGTCTCCCGGCTCAGTCTCATCAGCCGCTCGTCCGCTTGTTCCGCGGATATCGTAATATCCTCGCCAAGGATAAACCGGTGGCTGAGCAGCGCTACCGCTTCGTCATAACCGCGGCCGATTTCCGTAAAGGCCGTCAAAGGGCTTGCTACGGCGACACTGATCGCGAAGCGGAAATATTCCCGCACATGGCGTCTCGTCTCGTCCGCCCGCTGCTTCAGCAGTACCATCGCTTCCGCGTCGGACGAATGCATCCCGACGAGCAGCACGACCTGACCCGTTTTCGGGGTGAAGCCGGAGCAGAACGGAACGCCCTGGAACGTCTCCTCCATCATTTTAAGCAGCGCATAATGGATGAGCGCCCGGTCCTTCTCGCGGTACGTCTGGTGAAATTCCGGAATATCGTCGGCTTCGGCTACGCAGACGAACACCGAATCTCCCTCCAGCTTCAAATTCGCGTGACCGGCGGCGATCGCCAGCTCGCGCTCCGACATTTCCCCCCGCAGCAGCTGCTGGAAGAGGCCCTGCTTCAGATAGGGGGACTGTTCACTCAGCTTGTAGCTGAGCTGCCGGTTCGTATCGGACAGCTGTTCGATGAACGCTCCGATTACGGCAAGGCCGTCCCCGCGGTCCCTGTCGTGGCGGTTTCGCGGGACGAACCGTTCCGACATCCGCTGAATCGGAGAGTACATCCGTTTCGAGCCGACTGCTGCGACAGTCGCCCACAAGAGGACGACCACTCCGACTACGATCAGCGTCGTCAGCCGGATGCGGTCGGACTGCGCCGTAAGCTGCTTCATGGGCGAGATGGCGATGTACGTCCAGTTGTTTTGCGTCGAGGTCTGAATTTTGTAACGGGTTCCTTCGATCTCCACCTGATCGGCCGGTTCTTTGCCGCCGCTGCGCCCTTCGTAACGGACCACTTCACTCAGCGGCTTACCCATCTCCCCGTGCTTCGAGCTAATGACGATCCGGTTTCGTTCGTCCGCAACGAGTACCCGGCTGCCGTATCCGTGTTCGACCGAGCCGACGAACTCCAGGATGTTCTCCGGCTTCACATGCAGCACGAGAACCCCCTCGTTGTAGTTCGACTGAATCGGTACCGGCCGGAACAGCAGCAGATCGGGCTGATCGTCGAACGTATTGGCCGGAACGAAGATGGACTCGTTTTCCAGCGGATTCATCTTGTCCAATATCGTCGGAAGGCGGAACATTGAAGTCTGCTCCGAGGAATATTGATTCGAGTATATAAAGTTGTTGAACCGCTTATAGATAAGCGACACGTTGCTGTATTCGACCGGAGACGTACTGCGAATTCGGCGGATCGTCTCGTTCATTTCAAGAGAGGCGCTCAAGTTGTCGATTCCCGGCCCGTCGCGTACCGACTTTTCGACCGCCAGATTCGTTGCGATATAGATTGATGAAGTTTGCAGGCTTTTCATAAATTGATTCAACTGCACCTGCATCTGGTTAAGCATATATTTATGGTTTTGGTCAACCTCGCTTTGGATGCTTCTTGAAGCGATATATGAGGAAAGCAACCCGACGATCAGAACGGGGATGATGCTTACAAACAGCGAATACAGAAGAAGCTTCCGCTGAAACGTGAACGTCACTTTGGCAAATTTTCCGGATTGCTTGCCGCTCATCCCCGCACCTCCTTCGCCCATGGTTTTTAAGTGGTTTTTACGCAGCGGAATTAAAACGCTTACAGCAAAGCTGGTGCAAAGATGCACGAATTGCTTGCAGCCTGCCGCTGGCCGTCGACCGGTTGCCCGCCGGAACTCATTTTTATTTCACACAATATTGGGATTTACCATTCACTAGCTTGTCACCTACTTGTATTATACCTTCGGGGAGGCGGAACGTACAGCTTGACTTCTCCACGCTCGCTTCCGGTTCGGCTATCCCAGCAAGAGCCGGTGTTGAAAAAAGGAGGACCGCCCGGGTCCACCTTCGGATTACGAATCGCTTAACGGAGCCGGATAACCCCTTCTCCCCACGTCTCGCTTCCGTAAAATAGTTCCAGCCGGTCGCCGTCGGCCAGCGCTCCGACCCCTGCCGGCGTGCCGGTGAATAGCACGTCTCCGCGTCCGATGCCGTAATGCTCGGCGCAAAAGTCGACGATCGTCTGCAAATCGAAGATCATCTCGGTGATGCTCCCTTTCTGCACGTTTTGGCCATTGATCCGAAGCCCGAACGGTTCGGAGCTGAACGCAAGCACACCGGGAAACGGACGGAAAGCCGAGATCGGGGCGGAATTGCGAAACCCTTTGGCGGCCAGCCAAGGATAGCCTTTTTTCTTCAGCTCGCCCTGCACGTCGCGCAGCGTCAGATCGACACCGAGCGCTACTCCGTCGATCAGCTCGTCTACTGGCAAGCCCGGCTTATAGTCGCGGCCGATCCGGATGACGACCTCCGCCTCATAATGCACCTCGCCGCGCGTCCCCGGCACCGCGATCTCGCTTCCGTCCATTAGCGCCAATGCATGGGTAGGCTTGGAGAACAGCATCGGCTGCTCGGGAACGGCGTTGCCCAGTTCTGCGGCATGTAATCTGTAGTTTCTTCCTACGCAATAAATGTTGCGAATCTCGCTGAATGCGCTCATCGGTTGTCTCCCGTCTATCTTATTTCGTAGTTATGATGCCCTCTTTGTTAATTTGAGCCCCGAACGAAATATCGGTCAATCGTTTGAACAGCTTGGCTGCCGCTTCCTCGCCCATCGGCTCGGGATTGGCCAGCTTCGTCAGTACCGGCACTGCCTGAAGCTCGCACCCTCCGTCCTTGGAGCAGGAAGCTTGCAAAATAACGGTCTCCCACGTTACCGGGTCCTCGTTCATTGTAAATATAAAGTTGCCGAGGCTGTAGGCGATCCATTTTCCTTTGTAATTCTCGAAGCCTTGCAGCACATGCGGGTGGCCACCGATAATCAGATCGGCTCCGGCATCGATGTACTGGCGGGCGTAATCTTTCTGATACGCCTCCGGCATATCGTGGCGTTCCAGCCCCCAATGTGCAACGACGACGACGAGGTCGGCTTCCTTCTTCGCTTTTTCGATCGTTTGCAGAGGGAGTGTCAGCGCATACGTGTCAGCCACGCCCGGCGTATCTTTGCCCGCCTTCCAATCCGTCGTCGGCACCACCTTGCTCAGTCCGATAAAGGCGATTTTCATCCCTTTTCTCTCAATAATGACCGGCTTGAACGCTTCCGCAACGTTCCTTCCGGCTCCGAACCAGCGAATGCCGTTTTTGTCGAGATGGGTGAACGTATCGAGCAGGCCGGTCGTACCGTAATCGAGAATATGGTTGTTCGCCAAATTGACGAGATCGATGCCCGCCTGCTTGAACGCGGGAAGCGCCGCAGGCGTCGAACGGTAAGCGTACTGCTTGATCTGCGCCGTCCCCCGCTCGGTTATCGGCGTCTCCAGGTTCGCGATCGTCAGATCGGCTCTTTCTAGATAGGACTGGACGTGCTTGTACGGATAGTCGTAGCCGTTTCTCTTCAGGGTCGCTTCCACGTTGTCGGCGAAGATGACATCCCCGACGAACGTAAGCTGGACGAGGTTCGGATCGTCCTGGCCGGCTCCGGCTCCGGCTCCGGCGCTTCCGCTGCCGTTTGGTTCTGGCGTGCCCGTGCCGGGTGTATTTCCCGAATCCGTTGGCGACGTACCGCCGGACGACGATGTTCCCGGGTTGGCTGTTTGCCCCGGAGGAGTCGCCTCCTGTTTTTGAGCGCTGTTATAAGTGATCCAGAAAAGGATCGCCAGCGTGAAAAAAGATACGATCAATACGGTAGTCGCCAGACGACGGCGTTTTTTATTTTTCATATGACTACGCTTGCGTTGAAATTTCTCTTTCCGGGACGTTTGTTCCATAACGGCTCCTTTTCCCCTTTTCTATGAACCTATTATATCAGAAAGAAACGCGGCGTGGTCGGCTTGCGGGAAGATTGGAAGCAGAACCGCGCGAATCGAATGGGCCCGCCGACTCCTTCCCCGGCATAAAAAAACAGGCCGGTCGTCATGACCAGCCTGCCAGCACAGGGGCTTAATCGACTCCGCTCACACTTGGGCTTCAGGCGAGGGTTGGGCCGATCCCCTCATCTTCCGCCGGAGCGCCTCGGGCCGGAATTCCGGTTCGGCTTGCCCCCGCCGCCGCGCGAATCTTTGCCCGGCGATCTGGCTTCGCCGCCGCCATAACCCGAAGAATGGCGGGATGATCCCGCGCCCTGGGACGGCGATGGCCGGGAGCCGTACTGGTGAGACCGTTCGCCGCGGCTGGCAGTTGGAGCCGGTTTGCCGGAAAAAGGGCGCTCCTGCCTCGGTGCGTCCATCCGGCCCCCACCCGAAGCGGTCCGCCGCTGGCCTTGATCGGCCGTTCTCGACGGCGCGCCTCCTCTGCCGCCCCGATTCGAATTCGGGGTACGGCTGCCGGCTTCCCGGTCCGACGCGAACTGCCACCCGCTGCCCCGGCGGCGCATCCCTTCTTCCTTGGCGCTCCCGCTCGGCTGATCTGCCTGCATCCGCTCAAGCGTTGATCCGATGCCTTGCTCGATTTCCCGGAGATGCCCGGCATCCTTGGGAGCGGCAAGCGTAATCGCCATCCCTTTCTGTCCGGCGCGCCCGGTCCGCCCGATCCGGTGAATATAACTTTCGGCGTCATGCGGGATGTCGTAGTTGAATACGTGGGTTACGCCTTCGACATCAAGACCGCGAGCCGCTACATCGGTGGCCACCAGCAGTTGGAGACCGGCCTCGCGGAACCGTTTCATCACCGCCTCCCGCTTCGCTTGGGACAAGTCGCCGTGCAGCTCGTCGACATTTTGCCCTTCGGCGAACAGCGCTTCGGTTAATTTTTTGGCGCGGATTTTGGTCCGGCAAAAAATAACGGCGAGATACGGCCGGTACAGCCGGATCAGTTGAAGCAGCGTATCGCGCTTCGCCCGGTCGGTCGTCTCGACGACCAACTGCCGGATCGAATCGAGCGTGACGGCGCGGCCCTGTACCCGGATATCGTCCGGACTTCGCATATACCGTTCGGCGAGCAGCCGGACCGATTCGGGAAACGTAGCGGAGAACAGCATCGTCTGCCGGTCGTCCGGCGTATGCCGGATCACTTCCTCCACTTCGGGCAGAAAGCCCATATGCAGCATCTGATCGGCTTCGTCCAGCACGAACGTTCCGAGCCGCGATAAATCGATCGTGCCGCGCCGTATATGATCAAGCAGCCGCCCCGGCGTAGCGATGACCAGATCCGGAGCTTGACCGAGCTTATGCGCCTGAGCGATAACGTCCTGCCCCCCGTATACCGGCAGCACGGTCGCTTGGACCGCCGAAGCCAGCTTTCCCGCTTCCTCGGTGATCTGAATGGCAAGCTCGCGCGTCGGGGTAAGAATCAAGGCCTGCACCTCACCTGTGCCAGGCCGCATCATTTGCAGCAGCGGGAGCAAAAACGCAAACGTTTTGCCGGTCCCCGTCTGGGCTTGTACAATAACATCCTTCCCGGTTAAAGCGATGGGAATCGTCTTCTCCTGTACCGGAGTGGGCACGGCCAGCCCTTCTTTGCGCAGCGCTTCATTAAGTCTTCCGGCTATGCCGAGCGACATAAAATTCATACTCAAAACCAACTACCTCTTTTCCAGCGAATACAGTTTGTCCTTTGCAGGAGCGATGATTTAAGTATAGGGGAAACGGCATCCGCCGTCCAACTCCGGTGAGTACGCCGCAGTATAGCCGGCTGGACGCGCTTACCGGCTCATTTTCGCCGACGAATAACCCGTTAGTCTTGGATGCCAGAACCCTCGTATTCCGACTTGGCTCAAAAATCGTTGACAATTTGGCTCTTGTGATATATCTTTAAATTAAGATTCTTAAACATGATATTTGTAACGAGGAGCGGTTCATATGAGCGATTTCCCTGCATTGGTCAAATCAAGAAGATCGGCGAACAAATTCATTCCGGGCATCGAGTTGCCTGACAAAGAGCTGGAAGAGCTGTTCGCTCTCGTCAAGTTCGCCCCGTCCGCGTTCAATCTGCAGCATACGAGTTACATCGTCGTTCGGGACCCGGCGAGGAAGGAACGAATATGTGAAGCGGCAAATAAGCAATATAAAGTTCATACGGCCTCCGCTGTTCTGGTCGTGCTCGGAGATACGCGCGCCCATCTGAATGCCGGTCCTATCAACGAGGGACTGCTGCACCTTGGCGTAATCGATCAGCGCGAGTACGACAGCACCGTGGAATCGACCATTTCCTTCTACGAGCAGCGGGGCGACTCCTTCATGAGAGAAGAAGCCGTCCGCAGCGCAAGCTTGTCGGCGATGCTGTTCATGCTGGCCGCGAAGGACAAAGGCTGGGACACGTGCCCGATGATCGGATTCGATCCGGATACGGTAAGCGATATTTTGAACATACCGGATACTTTGTTTCCTGCCATGATGATCACAATCGGCAAGGAGGATCCTTCGTCCCAAAGGCCGCGGGGCTACCGGAAACCGGTCGGGGAATTCGTCCGCTACGAGACGTTCGGGCCGGCAGACTCGCATTCCTAACACGATCCGCTGGTGGTATAATGAGTCTGCTAGGAACGTAAGCGACGAATATACCGCGAAAGGAGGCCGGAGGGATATGACTCCACCGAGAAACGAATCGCTGCAGATGTACGTCGTCTTGTCCAGAGCATGCCAATGGGTAAACGCGCATGCCGACCGGGACATCCGGAGGCACGGCTTGAACCGGACCGAATTCGGCGTTCTGGAGCTGTTGTATCATAAGGGGCGCCAGCCGTTGCAGCAGATTGGCGGCAAAGTATTGATGACGAGCGGCAACATTACCTACGTTGTCGACAAGCTGGAGAAGAAGGAACTCGCCGAACGGGTAGCCTGTGCGGAAGACAGACGGGTCTATTACGCGGAGATTACCGAGAAAGGAAAAGCGTTTATGGAGAACGCGTTTCCGGAGCATACGAAAGCAATTGAGGAAGCTGTTTCCGGGTTGACGCCGGAAGAACAAAAGCTGGCATCCGAGCTGCTCAAAAAGCTGGGCCTGACCGCAGAACAAAGCTTCAAGTGAGCGTCCTGCTAGGCAGACCGACAGACCCGCGGTCAGACAACCGTCCGGGGTAACAACGGCGGTCGGCTAGCCATGCGGACCGCTTCGGTCTCCTGCATGATCCGATTCCCGAAATCCGTTCCGGCGTTACTCCTCCCAGCCGCAAGCGTCATGTACGCAGCGCAGTTGCTAGATACTTGCGGCATACTATTTTTTTGCACCATTTTAACTTAAAATTAAGATTTTTATTGATAGATGATTTCCTATCCGTCTTTGTTGAAGTGTGTTGTGTATGTGCCATTATTCTAGGTATGGAGGCTGATTCGCTATGAATATTCAACGTTTTTCACCCGCTCAGCAAGGAACGGGAGCGTTTGACGGAGGTAAAATTATCGAGCAGAAGCCGATCGGATTTCCCGGTGAAGGCGGTGCCGTGAAACGTGTCGGTCCTCTCTTCTACTGGGCGTGGGCGTTTACGCCCAAGGATGGCTATATTCCCCCGCATCCGCATCAGGCCTTCGAGATTGTCACCTATGTGATCCAAGGCAAGGCTGTGCACGGAGACTCGCTGGGCACCAAGAGCACGATAGGGGCCGGCGGAGCGCAAGTGATGCAGACGGGATCGGGCGTCTCCCACGAGGAACGTTTTGTCGGACCGGATATGGAAGGATTTCAGATCTGGTTCGAGCCCGACCTTCGCCAAACACGTTACGATCAGCCGACCTATCGCCAATTCGAGCACGAGCAGTTCCCGATTCAAGAACACGAGGGTGTCACCGTCAAAGAAGTCATCGGCGGGCAATCGCCGGTAGCGCTGAAGGTGGATGCGCATATGCGGGATATTACAATACAGGCGGGCGGCGAATATGTGCTGGAGCTGGCGGCGGGACGTTCGATGGCGGTTCTGGCGATTCTCGGCACCGGATCTCTCGGTTCGGCCGATGACGAACCGTCGGAGCTGCATTCCAAAGATTTCGCCGTATTGGACGCAGGCGGGACGAGCGGCTCAGCCATTGTGAGAGCAGCGGCAGGTGAAGCTCTGCGACTCGTCGCGATCGACGTGCCCTCGGAAACCGATTATCCGCTGTATAACAAACGCTGATCGCACCGGATACCGACTCTCTGTCGAAACCGGCAATGAGAAGCCTCACATGCATAAGCTGCGAAAACCGGACTCCTAATCCAATACCCCGGTATGATTTGCACCTCATAAATGAGTCGGTATGCACGATGTGCCGCCAGTCAAGGCAGGAGACCGCTTACGGACCTACCCTGACTGCTTGTTCCGGCGGCGGAAAGCATAACCCGGGCGCTGGCGGCGGCGGAAAAAAAACGGGATAAAGAGCTCTCGCACCACGCACGGCACGAAAGCTGCTTTATCCCGTGTACGGTCCGGCCGTCACGGCCGACCGCGGAAGATCCGCTCCTATACCGTCCGTGGAGCGGCCAAATATTCTTGAAGCAGCCGGTACAATTGAATGACCCGATCCAAATTTTTGCTGAACCGGAACGAAATCTTCCTCTCGCCCTGCCAATAAAAAATAAACAGATTGTTGTGCCGCCCGACGACGAGCTCCACATCCCACTTCGAATCGTTCAGCCGGTACTTGTCCCGGTTAAAAAAAAGCTTCGGCCCTTCCTCCGAACGATACATGCCGACAAAGTCGTTCCCCATCTTCAGGTAATACCCTTGCTCCGCCGATGCGTGCCTTTCCTCCATAATGATTCAGCTCCTTCGCCCAAGTGATGAAGAGCCGATACTGGTCCTGCTCCCGTTCCCCGACCCCTGGCATACAAAAAAATCCCCCAAAAGCGCAGACCTGCTTCGTAGCCCATCGCTGTTCCTTTGGAAGCTCCCGTTATCCATAAGAAATTGCTTGGCACAACTTCCTATATTACAAAAAAACTCCGATCCAAATCGTTCGGCAGCTGGCTGGCTTGGCAAGGTCGATTCCGATCTGCTGCTTTAGCCCCTCTAGCTTTGCGTCGCCGGCTTTAGCCGGGTTTGCCGTTTGTCGGGAGGTAATCGAAGTTAGGTATGGTATGTATCGCGTCTTCCTTCTTAGAATAGGGGAGAAGCCCCTTCTTCGCATCCTCCTTTGTACCTATTTCCGGGAAAAACGCCCCGATTATTTACAATTTTCTTCTTTTTTTCGACAACTATTCCCGGTATATTCCATATGGTTACTATTTTTATCCTTTTTCGCGATGAATTCCCTTGCGCAAAATGAGTTTTTCCTGGGAGCCAGATGATTCAGTCCGCTAAAAAACGGACACGTTCCTCTCCAAAAAGAAAGGAATCGGGCGTTAACCCGATTCCCCGGCTTGCTGATCAGCCCTTAGATCCAAGCCCGGCTGACGATAACAAGCAAGATGAACAGTACCAGAATTACGCCTGTCGAAGTAAACAAGCCTCCAACTCCCGGACCGCAACCGCATCCTGCACCGCCAACGTATCCCATGGTCAGTCCTCCTCGATATTTCATGATTGTGCGGCCGACATCCGTTGCAACCGGCCAGGCTGCCCGATTGACAGTCGGGATGAATGAACCACACGATCTACAATATGAGGAGGGGCGGGTAACGGACTGTACAGATGTCCCGGCGAACGTAACTTTTTATCAATACCGGTTTGTGGCACTCCACTTACAGGTCGTCCGGATTTTTGATGACAAGAACGGGGACTTTCGCATGCTGCACCACATAATGGCTGACACTGCCGAGGAACAGCTCCTTCAGCGTGCTGAGCCCTCTGCTGCCGATTACGATCAGATCCGCTTGCAGCTCTTCGGCGTAATCGAGCAGGGCGCGCGCCGGATCTCCTTGAAGCAGCGCAGTCGCCGCATTCGGCAAATCCGTCGCCAGTTCCTTGGCTTCGTCCAGCGTTCTCTCCGAGTCGGACAACTCGTCCAGCTCCATGCGCACCGGCGCGGCGATCATCGCTTCACCTACGACCAGGTTCGGATAATGGAATACATGGGCGATCGTAAGCCGCGAGCCCGGTATGCTGCGAACGAGCTCCTTTGCGCGCAAGAGCGCCGACTGGGCTTGCTCCGATCCGTCATATGCGACCAGTACATGTTGAAATGGCATAAAAAGCACCTCTTTTGTTGGATAGATCGTTCTTACTCCAGCGTACCACTCGTCATGTCCGTACACTGTGAGAAACATCACAACCGATTGCAGTACATCCTACATCTATACCCCAATATGCCACGGTCGAAACAGTCCTGTTCCATCCGCTCCTCCTTAGGCCGTCCCCTGGATTCCGATTATAAGCTTGAATGTTTTCCGCGGTTTCCGGTCAAGCCGGACACCCTCAGACGTATCCAGAATGAATACGCTCCTGCCGACCCATATACGAACGTACAGGGAAATCACCGTGCGGGGCCAGTGGATGCCTCGCCGTTCATACTCGGTGCCGTCTTCCTGCTCAAATTCCGTGCGTACCAGCCACCGGTTTCCGATGCCGAACTCTACAAACTGCTTCATGAGACGCACCTGCCTTGGCTTGATAGATCAGCTGGACTTCGATTGGATTCGCTGGTAAAATAATACTTATGGTTTCACGAGTTTTTATTTTCGTCATTCGAAAGCTGATCGCGCCTAACAATCATCAAATGAACAAACAAACAAATAAACAGGACAGGTAACCCTCTGCTCGGATAGATGGATGTCGAAGGGGGTGGCCCTACTACGGCGTTTCCGTTTCATTTAGTTCCACCAAATGTATCCGTTATATTTCCAGTAACGACGAGTGAAGCACACCGTCTTTTCCCATCCGGGAGAAGGCGGTTATTTTTATTTAGGAGGAACGATAGGGATGGAATTTAGCAAATCTTATGATTTATGGATCGAGGAACACGTAGAGAGCCGATCCAGTGAAAGGCGGCGCAGGCTGCAGGAAGGTCATGGGCATGCGGAGAAGCTGTTTTTGGAACAGGTATGGTGGCCAGCAGTCGGGCAATTCCGCGCACTTCATCCGGAGTATGAAGTCAAAGATTTTCAGGACGGCTCGCGGTATATCGACTTCGCCTATATCCGTCCGCCCTACAGGATCGCCATCGAGATCGACGGTTACGGGCCGCATCTGCGGGACGTTGACCGTACCCGATTCGGCGATAATCTGATGCGCCAAAATCAGTTGGTGCTGGACGGCTGGAAAATCATCCGTTTCTCTTACGACGATATGATGAATAAGCAAAGGCGCTGCCAGCAAGTCATCCTGCAAATGTTGGGCAGATGGTTCGGAGAGCACGAACCGGTTGTACCGCTGCTCGGACGCGAGCTGGACATCGTCCGGCTTGCGGCGGGAAGGCTGGAGCCGATTACCCCGGCACACGTGGCCGCTCACCTTGGCATCCGCCCGGAGAATGCGCGCCGATGGCTGCATCGGCTCCAAAACAAAAACATTGTTCGCTCCGCAGGCGGCAGCGTTCGAATACGCTCCTACGTGCTGACCGAAACCGGAAAACTGCTATTTGTATGAGGCTAAGCTGCACTCTTGAGGGGTCGCAGCTGACGTTCACGGCCGATAGCCGACTGTTCATAATCGAGTGCCGGACTGCCGACTATTCACAGCCGAGTCCCGGACTGCCGACTGTACACTGCCGAGTGCCTGCAGCCGATTCCAACTGACGATAGTCGGACTGCCGACTCTAACCCTGCCGATTGGACCGCTCGATGCCGCCCCGAGGCGTAGCTCTAGTTTGTTTAAGAGCGGTTTGGGACTGCTATTTTGCCGATTGCGAGCACGTTTGTGGAAATAGAGGACGTTTCCCCCTCTTATTTCGGGCACTTACCGGAAGAACCGGCGGTTTGCTCGCAAATAGCAGTCTCCAAAAGCTCCTATTCCTCCGCCAACCCTGCAAATGCCAACAATAAGAGCTTCAGATCGCTCTTATGCCGATAGTTGAACTGCACACTGCCAACCCTGCCGATTGGACCGCTCGATGCCGCCCCGAGGCGTAGCTCTAGTTTGTTTAAGAGCGGTTTGGGACTGCTATTTTGCCGATTGCGAGCACGTTTGTGGAAATAGAGAACGTTTCCCTCCTCTTATTTCCATTACCGTTCATCGCTGTCCATCACCGCCCATCACGAATGATGCTTCCGCATGTCCGTGTGGAGCTTCTTCCAGCGCTTCTTCTCCTTCAGTTGCAGCGCCTTGTCCTCCTTGCGGGCCAAATAGGCAAGCTCCCGCTGCAGCTTCAAGTAGCTGTCGTAGCGGCCCTCTGGCAGCGCGCCGCTGCGGAGCGCTTCCTTCACCGCGCAGCCCGGCTCGTTGCCATGGCTGCAGTCGTCGAAGCGGCACGCCGCCGTGAGCTCCTCGACGTCGCGGAACCCGTGGCCGAGCCCCTCGTCCGCATGCCACAGCTGCAGCTCGCGCATGCCCGGCGTGTCGATCAGCACGCCGCCGCCCGGCAGCGGCACGAGCTCGCGGTGCGTCGTCGTATGACGCCCCTTGTCGTCATCCTCGCGGATCTCCCTCACGTTCATGACCGCTTCGCCATACAAGGCGTTGACGAGCGTCGACTTCCCTGCGCCTGACGACCCGAGAAGAGCGACCGTCTGCCCTTCGCCAAAATACGGCGCGAGTCTGTCCAGCCCTTCCCCTTCGGCTGCGCTGATCGTATAGATCGGCACGCCCATCGCGACGTGCTCCGCCTCCGCCGCCTTCCCACGCCTCTCGTCTTCACCGCACAGGTCCGCCTTCGTCAGCACGATGACCGGATTCGCTCCGCTCTCCCAAGCCAGAATCAGATACCTCTCCAGCCGCCTTACGTTAAAATCCTGGTTCAGCGCAGCAACCAGAAAAACCGTATCGACGTTAGCCGCCACGATCTGCTCATCTGTCACGAAGCCGGCCAGCTTCCGCGAAAATTTGCTCGTCCGCGGCAGGATCGAATGGATGATCGCCCTGTTGTCCGCTTCACGGTACCGGACTGTCACCCAGTCGCCTACAGCCGGGTAATCGCCGCGCCCCTGCGCCTGGTGTCTCAGCTTGCCCGCCACCTCCGCCAGCATATCTCCCCGTTCCGTGTAGATCCGGTACATATGGGTATGCTCCAGCGCGACTCGGCCAAATCCGTCTCCAGGCTGCGCGGTCTCCCGAAACTGCCGTTCTCTTTCAGCCGTCCAGCCCAAACGATTCATATTCGTATTCAACTTCATATTCAATGCGGATTCCTCCCGAAATGGACGGAAGCGGCATCCGCCACGTCATCAAGCGCGATACGCGGTCGGTGCTTCCGCCGTATTGATCGTTTCCGTTCCATTGTTACCTTCCAACTTGTTACCCGTATCCCCTACAAAGGCGCAGCCGCCTTTTCCCGCAATCAGCATGAACATATAACATCCATCCTTCCATAAGGAGCTTGAGCTCCGGATTAAATCATTTTCGAATTGGGGGAGCCCCCGGTAACAGGAAACCAACTGCCCATTCCCTGTACAAAAACAAAAGAGCCGCCGTCGAAATCAGCAGCCCTCTCTATCATATTCCAGATCCGTCCCCCTTACACGGGACATCTTCGTTATATTCGTTTTTTCACCGGAGACAGCACCTGCTCGGCGAGGCAAAATTCGTCACCCTTTGCCCCCGTACTCCTTCGGGGTCACTCCGCAAAACGCCTTGAACAGTTTGACGAAATAGCTCTTATTGTCATACCCGAGCCGATCGGCCACCTCCCGCACCGTGTAACGGGATAAATCAAGCAACTCCTTCGCCTTCTCCATCTTCGTCCGGGTAACGAAATCGACGAACGTCTCATTCGTTTCCTTTTTGAACAGCCGGCTGAAATAGCTGGCATTCAGGTGCAGATGATCCGCCACCTCTTCCAGCGAAATTTTCCGGTGAATGTTCAGCTCGACGAACCGCTGCGCTTCAGATATTTCCGCCCGCTGCGGCTGGCCGTAGATGGCCCCCATCCGGGATGCCGCCTCCCGCATCGCTTCGATCGTATAGCGGGTCAGACGGTCCAGCCGCTCGGCTTCGAGAAACGTCTGATGCAGTGCCTCCCGGGAGTAGACGGAAGGGACATGCTCCATCGTTTTGAATTTCATATGCAGATCGAGCACCATCTTCAAAAACCATTCCTTCACCGCCTCGGGCGGATACCCGCCTTCCCGAATCCGGGCCGCCCAAGCGAGGACGACCGGCTCGATACGGTCCGTCTCCTGAAGCAGCACGGCCTTGCGGCATTCATCCAGCGCCTGCGGGTACAAGGCGAATAGATCGTCCTGCGTAAAAACGGGCTCCGCCCAGTCGGCGATAACGCACTCCGGCAAATAAAAACGCGAAGTCCGCCCATCCGCCAGCCGCTGCATATCGGAGCGAAGCAGAAGCGGGTCGGAGGAAGCGATCCCCATCATGCAAGTGACGGACAGCTTCAAATACGATCCGAGCGCATCCCTAATCCGTTTCAGCACCGATTCGACCCGGTACTTGCCGATCGTCCCCCCGCTGACGCCCGGGTCAGGCCCGAACAGCAGCAGTAGCTCGCGATGGGTGACACGAAACGCGGCCACGTCTCCGCCGTAGCTGCGAAGCAGCTCTTCCGTTACGTTTTCTACGGCGAAGATGCAGTTGTCTTCCGAGACAAACCGCGCTTTCGCATCCGGATAATTGTCGACGACGAGCAGCACCGGCAGGACGGGCGCACTGCCGAGTCGGATGCCGAACCCGGACGCTAGCTCGCGCCACCCGGCGATATCCGCGATCGGATGGTACAGCAGACTGCGGATGAACTGCTCCTTGCGAATCGAACGATTGTGAACGGACTGAACCTCCGAGGCCAGCATTTTCCCCGCTCCCTCAGCAGCTTCCCGTTCCTCCAGCCGCTTCACGACAGTGCGCAGCAGCTCTTCAATCGTAGCCGGGCTCACGGTTTCTTTCAGCACGTAATCGTCAACCCCGAGCTTGATCGCCTGCTGGGCGTATTTAAACTCATCGTGGCACGACAAGATGATGACGGACACGTCCGGCTTCAGCTTTTTTACCCGTTCCGTCAACTGCAAGCCGTCCATCTGCGGCATCCCGATATCGGTAATCAACAGATCCGGAGGCTCAGCGTTCACCGCATGCTCGTACGCCTTGGCCCCGTTCTCGAACGCGCCGGCCAGCCGCAGACCCAGCTTGTCCCAAGGAATCGCATGCCTCAAAAAATCGAGTACGGGCACATCGTCGTCGACGATCACCACGTTACGCGCCGGTTTCGGATTCGTCATCGGTATCGCTCTCCCCTCTCCGCTTCGCGGGAATGTGCAGCGTAAAACGCGTCCCTGCTCCCGGCCTGCTGTCGATATGGACCGAGAAGTCCGCGCCGTACAGCAGCTTCATCCGGTCTACTACGTTTTTCACGCCGATCCCCGTCAGCTCGGCGCCGCTCCGGGACGTATCCCCGGACGGACGGTCCAGCTTCTCCCGCAGCTCCTGCAAACGTCCGGCGTCCATCCCTTTGCCGTCGTCCTCGATCCGGACCAGCAGCTGCTCGCCCGACAACCAGGCCATAATCCGGATCGTTCCCTTGTTATGCTCCAGTCCGTGCAGGAAGGCGTTCTCGATCAGCGGCTGCATGAAAAACCGCGGCACCGTCACCGGCAGCGATTCGGGCGACAGCGATACGTCCAGCTCGATCGTTTCGTTGTGACGGAAATTCATCAGCTTGACGTAATGCAGCACCGTGTCCGCCTCTTCCCGCAGCGGGATCAGCTCATTGCTCCGGTTGATCGTCATCCGCAGCAGAACCGCCAGCGAGCTGATCAGCGCGGCGTTCTCCTCGTCGCCCTTCATCATGATCCGCATCCGGATCGAATTCAGCACGTTGAACAAAAAATGCGGGTTGATCTGCGCCTGCAGCATCTCAAGCTCCGCCTTCCGCTTCAGCGTCTGCTCCTCGCGCACCTGGACGATCATCTCCCCGATCCGGTCCAGCATCTGATCGAACGACCGGCCGAGCCGGCCGATCTCGTCGCTTCCGCTAATGTTCGAACGAACCTCCAGCTTGCCGGACTCGACCTGGGCCGCTACGCGTCCGAGACGGATCATCGGCTGGGTCAGCCGGCTCATCAGCGTGATCAGGATCGCCAAAAAGGCCGTAAGCGAAACGAGCTGTACGATCAGATTCGTCCGCTGCACATTCGTCACCTTCCCGACAGCGTCGTCGTACGGCACCGTGCTGACCAGCTCCCAATCGGCGTACGCCAGCTTATGCCGGAACAGCAGCGACGTCTCCCCTTCGATGGTCGCCATCGCCGACTGCCCCTCCGCGGGCATCAGATGCAGGTACGACACCGGCTTGCCGATCCGCTCCACCTCACGATGCGACAGCACGGTCCCCTTGGAATCGATGAGCGATATATCCTGCTTCGACACGTTCGAGCTGAACACTTGGCTGACGTGCTTCTCGCCCAGACTGACGATGATCGTCGCCAGCAGCTCCCCGTTATGGTTGCGAATCTGCCTCGCGATCGTAATGACGTAAGGGTTCTCCGTCTTGTCATACTGCAAATAATTGGCATGAATGCCGATCCAGAACGCATCGTAGCCGCTTCGTCCGGAGAGCTCCGGATACCACGCCTCCCGCTCGAACGAGCGCGGATCGTACTCCGTAGTCGGATAATTCGTATAAAAGGTGCCGTTCGGCATCACGATGCTCATATGCATCCGCTCGTTCGGAAACGAAATCGCTTCCAACTTTAACGCCATTTTTTTGACATTCGCCACTTGCGAGACGACGTCCATCGGGCTGCCCGCCTTATAGGCGTTCCAGTTCTCCCTGACGATCGCCGAGATGTCCGCGTCAAACTGCAAGTAGTTCGTGATATAGATCATCTTGTTGACCAGGTTGGTCGCATACCGGTCCACAACTCCAAGCGAATCGGCGACATTGGTCGCCGCCTGCTCCCGCAGCACATCCCGGGTCAAGTACCGGGTCGCAAACAGCGTAAACAGAACGGGCACGATCAGGCATAGAATCGAAGTGACCAGCAGCTTGTGCCGAAGCGACATCTTCCATTTTCGAGTGATCCGGTTGATCCGGTTGCCGATCATGATGTGTGAACCCTCCAGGTGACTTCTATCTGACCAGTATATCAAACCTGCAAAGGAACGCCAGCACGACGACCCCCGAAACGCCGAGCAAGAGAGCGGACAACTCCGCTCCCTTGGGACAATCTTATTTCTTATTGGCGTTTACGAGCTTCTGCAGCCGTTCCTTGGCAGCCGCTATCGACTTGTCAATATCTTGCTGACCGAGCAGCAGCTTCTCGACTTCTTCCTGATACACTTTATACACTTCCGCCTGATAAGGCAGCGCCGGAGGCAGGGTAACCGGCTTCGTATTGTTGAGCACGTACAGCAGCGATTCTTTGTCGATATTTTCCGGATTTTTCGTTGATTGGATAATCGAGTCCAGCAGCTTGCCGGAATCTTCCTTTTTCCAGGAGGTCATATATTTCTGCATAATCGACAAGCCTTCCGTGGAGAAAAACCGCATGAACTTATACGCTTCTTCTTTATGCTTGGACGTCGAAGCGATGGCCAAATAGTTGGAGGACGACATCGCATGGCCCGCCGGGTCGGACTTTTCGTTCCGCGGCATCGGGGCGAATACAGTTTTGAACGTCGACGGGAACTGGTCGGTGCCGCCCACCTCTCCGATCATCCACGAGCCCATCGCCATCATGCTGACGTTCTGGTTGAAATAAAGCGGCCGGTACGCAAGCTTCTGCGAGATCGCATCGGCGTAAGGAATCGCCGACTTGTCCACCATCTCGGAGCGCTGGCGGATTTCAAGCGATTTGCGGACGCCCGGATGATCCATATTCAGCGAGCCGTCGGACCAGACGATATCGTTTTTGCCAGGCTGGTTCCACATGCCCAGCAGGAAGAAGTCGGCCCAGGAATGGTAATATGTGCCGTACCGCTTGGAAGCGCCTTCGCCTTTGGTCATCTTTTTCGCATAGTCCAAATAATCGTCCCAGGTCCAGTCGATCGTCGGCACCTTCAAGCCCGCTTCGTCCAGATGGTTTTTGTTCATAATGACGAACCATTGGTTGAACGTTCCGGGAAGGGCGTAATATTTGCCGTCCAGCAGCGTGTCCGTTTTGTATTCGTCCGTGAATTTGAAGCCTTCCTTCTCGATAAAGCTGTTCAGCGGCTCCAGCATGCCATTCGCTGCACGCTGCGAGTAGCTTCGCGCATCCGCCAGCAGGAACACGTCCAGCGGTTCGCCGGAAGCGGCCAGCAGGTCGATCTTTTTCGTCACTTCATCCGAGGTCGGCTCGGTCATGCCGACATAGTCGATTTTGATGCCCGGATTTTTCTCCTCGAACTTGGCGATGACGGGCGCCATCATCGTTTTGTCGAACGTTACGTTTTGCGCATGGAAGCGCACCGTTACCGGCGCTTTAGCTCCGTTTGCCCCTTCAGACGAAGCGGAATTCGGCTCTTTATCGCCGCTGCTGCACGCAGCTACCGCTCCGGCTGCGACGACGGTCGTCATTACGGCAGCGAATCGTTTTTTCCACATGGTGCTTTCCCCCTGTTTGCTCATATCACGGTTCTGTATGCATCATAGCATGGCTCGAATCCGGTTAAAGCCAACTCGTTTTACCCGTTTCGAAATATTTTTACCCTTTCACTCCGCCGAGCGAGATTCCTTCGATCACCTGCTTCTGCCCGACGATAAAGATGAGGAGCAGCGGCAAGATCGCCGATACGGAAGCGGCCATCATCAGCGAGTAAAATTCGCCATAGGCGTCCGCAAACTTCTTGATCCCGAGCGGCAGCGTGAACAGGTCCGGACTTTTCAGGAAAATCAGCGGATTCTGGTAATCGTTCCACGTCCAGATGAAGCGCAGAATACCGTATGTGGCGATCGCCGGCTTCACCAGCGGAATGCCGATGCGGAAAAACGTCTTCCAGTGGCCGGCGCCGTCGATTTTGGCCGCTTCCATATATTCGTTGTTGATGCCCATAAAAAACTGGCGGAGCATAAACGTGCCAAGCACGCTGAAGCTGTTCAGCAGCACAAGTCCGAGATGCGTATCGAACAAGCCGAGCTGGCGGTAAAAAATAAATTGCGGAACGAGAATCGCCTGCGCCGGAATCATATACGTGGCAAGCACGATCATAAACATCGCGCCGCTGCCCGCGAAACGGATCTTGGCGAACGCATAGGCGGCCATGCACGAGACGAGCACTGACGTAGCCGTCGTAATGACCGTCACCTTGATCGAGTTCCAATAGTACAAATAAAACGGATATTGTCCGGCCCATACGTCGGTGTAGTTTTTGACCGCTTGAAACGTCTCCGGAATCCAACGGATCGGAAATTGGAACACTTCGGTCTCCGGCTTCATCGACGAGGAGATCATCCAGGCGAAAGGCAGCAAGAACACGATGCCGAACGCCAGCATGACGATCGTAACTAGCAGCTTGCGGATACTCAGTTGTCGGACCATGATGACTTCCCTCCTAGTAATTCACCCATTTGCGCTGCCCCCACCACTGCACCAGCGTAACCGCGAAAATAGCGAGGAACAGGAACAAAGCCATCGTGGACGCGTAGCTCATTTTCAGATTAACGAACGCCGTCTCGTACAGATGATACACGACGACCGAGGTCGACCCGGCCGGACCTCCCTTGGTGAGCACCTGGATGAGATCGAATACTTTGAACGTGCCGATAATGCCTGTAATCATCAGGAAAAAGGTCGTCGGAGACAGCATCGGAAGCGTAATGAAGCGGAATTTATGCCACGCCTTCGCCCCGTCGATATCGGCCGCTTCATAGAAGTCTTTCGGAATCGACTGCAGGCCCGCCGTGTAAATGATCAGATTGTACCCGATCGAGATCCAGACCATAATCATCATCACGCTCGGCAGCGCGAATTGAAGGTCAGCAATCCATTTCGGCGGGTCCGCGATCCCGATCGAGCGCAGAAACTCGTTAACCGGCCCGAACGACGGATGAAACAGCACCTGCCATACGATCGCGACGGCTACGACGCTCGAGATGTAGGGCATGAAATAGATAACTTTGAACATGTCCTTGAAGTAGACGTACCGGTTAATAATTACTGCCAGCAGCAACGATACGGCGAGCGAGATCGGTACGACGAGAATAAAGATCAGGTTATTTTTCAACGATTTCCAAAAGATGTCGTCTGCAAACAATTTCTCGAAATTGGCGAAACCGACGAACTCGACTTTTTTGAACCCAAGCAAAAAGTTCCATTCGGTAAAGCTGAGCATGAATGAAGCCAAAATCGGCATAATCATCAAGACGGTGACCCCGATCAGCATCGGCGCTATAAATACGTAACCCGTCAACGTTTCCTTCCACTGCTGCTTGCTGCGCTGCGGTTTTGTCCCCGCTTCTGCAACTGCGGCCGTCGGCTGTTGGTGCAACTTGTTCACCCTCCCGTTCCTGCGGATGTTTCTCCTGCTGTCTGTATGTCCCATTGTATAAAAGAGGGCGGTTCGTCCGTAAGCAACGGCGATGACCGTTTTGAAAATATTTTTACTTTTATCGCCTCTTGAATATCGTATTCATATGCGATATATTGCATACATAAGGAGGTCGCGACCACGAATGCCGATTCCGCACAATTTTTCCGCTCCCGCCCGCATGTCCGCCAAGGAGCGGGCTTTATCCCAATTGCAAAGATGGATGATCGACGGTACGTTCCAGCCGGGCGAGAAGCTGATCGACGCCGAGCTGGCCGACGCGCTGGGGGTCAGCCGGACGCCGGTCCGGGAAGCGCTGCAGCTTCTGGAAATTCAGGGCCTGGTCGAGATGCATCCGGGCAAAGATACGCGTGTCACGATGATCCGCAAGGACGATATTCTGCATCTGTATTCGACGCTCGCCGCCCTGCACGGTCTGGCCGCAGAGCTGGCCGCGCCGCGAATCGTCCCCGCCCAGCTGGAGCAGCTTCGCGGAATCAACGCCCAATTCCGCGAAGCGATCGGCAGCGGCCAGCCGTACCAGGCGATGGAGGCCGACGAGTCGTTTCATAACCTGATCGTCGATATTTCCGACAATCCGTACGTCGCCTCGTTCAGCTCGTCGCTGCAGATTCATATCCGCCGGTTCAAGTACGTCTTCCTGAAGCAGCCAGTCGGGGCGACGTTAACTTCCGTCGACGAACACGAAGAGCTGATCCGGGCGCTGGAAAACCGCGATGCTGCGGCGGCGGCCGAGGCGATGAAGCAAAATCTGCTGAGACCGATGCGGGAGCTTTACGCACTGCTGGAAAACGAATAAGAGGCACCCATTCCGCTATAAGCAAAGAAAGGATGATCGACATGCCAAACAAGCCGGATCTGCGCATACGCAGTCACGTCATCAGCGAAGGCGTCAACCGCGTACCGAACCGCGCCATGCTGCGGGCCGTCGGCTTCCGGGACGAAGATTTCCGCAAGCCGATGATCGGCGTCGCCAGCACCTGGAGCGAAGTCACCCCGTGTAATATGCATATCGACGGACTCGCCGTCCATGCGAAGCAAGGAGTGCGCGATCATGGAGGCGCGCCGCTAATCTTCAACACGATCACCGTATCCGACGGAATCTCGATGGGACATGAGGGGATGTTGTTCTCGCTGCCGAGCCGGGAAATTATCGCGGACTCGATCGAGACGGTTACGAACGCGGAACGGTTTGACGGTCTGGTCGCGATCGGCGGCTGCGATAAAAATACGCCGGCCTGCCTGATGGCGATCGGCCGGCTGAACATTCCGGCCGTATACGTCTACGGCGGCTCGATCCAGCCGGGCAAGCTGGACGGCCAGAGCGTGGACATCGTAACGGCGTTCGAGGCGGTCGGCGAATATCACGAAGGCCGGATCGACGAGGAGCGGCTCCATCAGGTTGAATGCAGCGTCTGTCCGGGCGCAGGCGCCTGCGGGGGGATGTACACCGCCAATACGATGGCCGCCGCGGCCGAAGCGCTTGGCATGAGCCTGCCCGGCTCGTCGTCCACTCCGGCGATCGCGCCGGACAAGGCGGCGGAGTGCGGCAGAGCCGGGCAAGCGGTCATCGCCCTGCTGGAGAACAACATACGGCCGCGCGACATTATGACGAAAAGGGCGTTCGAGAACGCGATCACGGTCGTGATGGCGCTGGGCGGCTCGACGAACGCCTTTCTCCACCTGCTCGCGATCGCCCACTCGGCCGGGGTCGGGCTGACGCTGGACGACTTCGAGCGCATCCGCCGCAAAGTTCCGCATCTGGCCGATCTGAAGCCGAGCGGCCGCTACGCGATGCAGGACTTGAACGAAGCCGGCGGCGTTCCCGGCGTTATGAAGCTGCTGCTGGCTCAAGGCTTGCTGCACGGCGACTGCCTGACCGTGACCGGACGTTCGCTCGCCGACAACTTGGCGGAGGCGGCGCCGCTGCACGAAGGGCAGACGATCATCCGGCCGTTCGACGAGCCGCTCAAGCCGGACGGTCCGCTCGTCGTGCTTCGCGGCAATCTGGCTCCGGACGGGGCCGTCGCCAAAATGTCCGGCATCCGCAGCTTGCGCTTCTCCGGTCCCGCGAAAGTATACGACAGCGAGGAGGCGGCGACCCGCGCCATTATGGACGGCGATATCCGCGAAGGGGACGTGCTCGTCATCCGGTATTGCGGGCCGAAGGGCGGCCCGGGCATGCCGGAGATGCTCTCGGTTACGGCGATGATCGTAGGCAAAGGGTTAGGAGGCAAAGTCGCCCTGCTGACGGACGGACGGTTCTCGGGCGGCTCGCACGGCTTCGTCGTCGGACACGTCGCCCCCGAGGCGCAGGAGGGCGGTCCGATCGCGCTGCTGCGCAGCGGGGATGTCGTTACGATCGACAGCGGCACCCAGGAGCTGACGGTTGAAATAGGTGAGGAGGAGCTG
This sequence comes from Paenibacillus oceani, assembly GCF_014705615.1. GTDB lineage: Bacteria > Bacillota > Bacilli > Paenibacillales > NBRC-103111 > Paenibacillus_AB > Paenibacillus_AB oceani. The sequence continues at coordinate 70,764 of NZ_JACXJA010000017.1, read as the reverse complement.
ACCCAGCGGCGCAGCGGTTGGGTGAAGCCGCCTCTCAAGGCGTCCTCCGGCGTCTTGTTCAAGTACGCCCGTCTCGTATCGTCCGCTTCCGTCGGAGCGGTTACGGACCGGGAGGTGTGAGAAAAGCCTGCGGGATCCGAGTTATATCGATACCGTTGCCGTGTTTGAAGAATTTGGTAAAACCGGAGTTTAAGGTCGAAGAGATTATTTTTGTCCGACGTCTCTTTCTGAGCGACAAACGCTAAAGTGTGAAAGCCTGGCATCAGGTAGACTGCAGTGTCTGTCCAGGTGCAGGCGCCTGTGGCGCCAACTGTTCGATTCAGAACCAATCCCGCCACAGGTCGACTTTATCATACGTAAAATCCGATACGAACAATAAGCCCCCTAGAAACTTTCAATCTACGGGGAGCTTATTGTTCGTGATTCCTGCGCAAGCCCGGTCCTCTACGTAAAGGCCGTTATTAACTAGGTCTTTTCGCTTTACCATCGCGGATCGGCTTCATTCTTGTAAGGAATTGGGATGACTGTTTATCTATATAGTGCTCTCTTCCTGCAAAACGATTTCCCGTCGTGCATCCGAGGAATCATATATTGCCTGTATGATTTGTGATGTCACAATGACGGAATCGATATTGTTCGTTGACCGTTCGCCTGTTTGCACACAGGTAAGGAAGTTGTCGATTTCGTTCTGGAACATATCTTCGGAGCGATATCTCGGCATCGTTTCCAGCAGTGCGCCGTCTTTCGCGCTGTACACAACAAAGTCTTTGCCGTACTGCAGGCGAACCCCTGCTTTGTCACCGATAAAATCGATGTATGATTCTTCGACGCCGATGTTTTGCGCCCATGCGCCATGGAGCGTAATGGTCGGTCCATCGGTTCTGATCAATGCCGTTACAGAGTCTTCGACATCATACGTCCCGTCCCTTATAGACGGTCCGGCCCACATATGGACGTATGCATAGTCGGCGATGTCTTTGCCCAGCCTGCTGAACGTTTGACCGGAAACGGTCAGAGGACGCGGATCGCCCGTGCAATACAGGACAAGGTCCAGATAGTGGACTCCTCTGTCGATCATCGTACCGCCGCCGGCAATCGCCTTCGTCGTAAACGCCCCGCCAAGTCCTGGAATGGAACGATGCGTCCGGAAGCTCGCATACACGTGATACAGCTCGCCAAGATCGCCGCCCTCGATCATCGTTTTGATCCGGTTCACCCCGGTATGAAACCGGTTGACGACCCCGATATGGAGTAACTTCCCGGTCTCTTGCTGGGCGCGCTGCATCTCCAGCGCTTCGGCATACGTGCGTGCAGCCGGCTTTTCACAAAGCACATGCTTACCCGCACGCAAGCAGTCGATCGTTATCAGGGCGTGTACGTTATTTGGCGTGCAGACTGAGACCGCCTCGACGTCGGGATCATCCAATATGATCCGGTAGTCCTCGACAGCGATGCCACAGCCGAAATCGCGAACCGCATTCTCGGCGCGTTCCTTTTGGGTATCACAAAAATATTTGATCTCTGCATGAGGATTGGCCAGATACGCCTTGATATGTTGACTTCTGGCAATCGTTCCGCAGCCGATTACGGCAACTTGAACCGATTTCATTGCAGGTCCTCCTTCGTTCCTTTTCGAATGTGTGCTGCTTCTCTTTCGGCAAACTTGCCGCCGGTTTCTCGAACCGCGCAAACCAAGGGGGGGCGTACATGCTGAATTCCCGCCGCACGCCGCCCCTCCTCGCATGCTTGTGCCGAAGCGATTACTTCTTCAACGTGGCGTACCAATCGTTGACTTCCTTATAGCTGGCCTCTCCCCCCGCAGCTTTATATTTCGCGATGAACGCATCCAGGTTCGAGATCGGCTCGGCGCCTGCGATGAACTTGACCGTTTGATCGTTTTGCATGGCATTTAGTGATTCGTTATTTTTGGAGTAAACGGCCAAATAAGGGCTCATGCCGATCGGGTCCGGTATGCGCGTAATAGCGGGTTCCTGAATGTTCAAGAAGGCGTAAGCATCGAACAAGCGTTGATCCTTGCGTACGCGGGCTTGCCAATAGGACGGATAGTTCTTTTCGTCCGAACCGGACATGAAGTTATTTGCGCCGTTTCGCTCGTCGTTAAAGATTGGCAAAATGGGCGTATAGGCGCCGTCCTTATACGTATAATGCTTGTTTTCCTCTCCGATCGTCATCAGGCGGAACGTGGTTGGGTCCAGCTTGGCATTGATCCACTTGATCGTATCCTCCGGGTTCTTCGACGCTTTCGGGATATAGGTAAGCCGATCGAATCCGGTCGGCACCGCCAGCCCCTTCTTGCCTTGCGGTCCTTTCAAGGCCGGTATAAACACCATTTTGGCCCCCGGCACATTTTTCGCCAGCGCATCCGCCAGCGCAGGCACGCTGGCCCAGTCGACCGGCATGACGCCTACTTTGCCGCTTGTGAACTTCTCGCTCACAGTCGCATCCTTGTTCACGACGAACTCCTTGTCCAGCAAACCTTGATTGAACAGATCGTTCATAAAGACGATATAGTCCTTGTAGCCTGGATCGTATGCGCGAGGGACCAGCTTGCCGTTCACATCATTCCAAGTGCTCGACAATCCGAATGCACCTGCAAGGCTGACTTCGACAGAGCCGCCCCCCGAGATGGAGAACGGAATGTTCTTCTCCTTGTTGCCGCCGGGGTCCTGCTCCTTGAATGCCTTCAATACGCTGACGAACTCATCGGTCGTCGTGGGCGTCTTGAGTCCCAGCTTGTCCAGCCAGTCCTGGCGAATCATGAGCGAGCTCGCCACATTGCTGAGCGTTTTGGTCGGAATGGCGTATATTTTCCCGTCAATCTTGACCGCATCCAGCGACTCTTGCGAAATCGCCGCTTTAATATTCGGGCCGTACTTGTCGATTAGCGGCCCCAAATCCACCAGCGCCCCCCGTTTGGCATAGTCGGAGTACAGCGCTTTGTACGTGCTTACGCCCGGCGTGGTAATCGCATCGTACGACTCGGAGGACGCGATTAACAGGTTCAGTTTCTCTTGCGGGTTATCTTGCGGAAGCGTGTCGTACTGCACCTTGTAGCCGGTGCGCTCCTCCAGCAGCTTAGCTACCGGATGCCTGTTGTAGTCGTCCTTCATCCATCCCTGCAAAGTCCGCAGCTCCGGCTTCGGAGCAGATACCCCCGAGCCGGTCGCGGCACTGCTCCCCGATGCGTTATCCGCGTTTCCTCCGCACGCTGCCAACGAAAATGCCAGCGCTCCCGCTACCGAAATACCCATGGTCTGTCTGAAAAGCTTCTTCAAATAGATCCCCTCCCCAATTTTCTTGAAACTATTACTTCCCTATTTCATTAATCCTCATCGGCGCTTCCGCAATAAGGAATTAATGCGCTCCCTGGCGTTCCTTTGGCGCTAGCCCTTCACGGACCCGATCAGCACGCCTTTGATAAAATATTTTTGCAAAAGCGGATACACGAGCAGGATCGGGATCGTTGACGCGATGACCGTGGCGGATCGGACATTGTCCGGCGACAGATTCATCAATTCATCCGCCGTACGTTCGATTCCCTCCGTGGCGGACGCCGCGTTCAAAACGATATCCCGCAAATAAAGCTGCAGCGGCTTGAGCGACGGGCTGTTGATGTAGATCATGGCGTTGAAAAATTCGTTCCAGTACCCGACGGCATAAAATAATGCGATTGTGGCCAGCACCGGGCCGCAAAGCGGCAGCAGGATGCGGAACAAAATGGTGAGGGTCCGGGCCCCATCGATTCGGGCGGACTCCTCGAGACTTTCCGGAAGCCCCTCAAAGTAGCTTTTGATTACGAGCAGATTGAAAACGCTTATAAGGGACGGAAGAATGAGCGCCCACAAGCTATCGATGAGTCCGAGACTGCGGATCAGCAAGTAGTTGGGGATGATCCCCCCTCCGAACATCATCGTGAACACAAACAGCAGCATAATGAATTTGATGCCAGGCAAGTGTCGCTTAGACAGCGGATACGCCGAGATCGCAGTGAGAAGCAGGGAAAGCAAAGTTCCCACTACAGTAATGAATATGGATACCGAAAAGGAGCGAAGGAATTCGTACGACGTAATGACGAACTTCATCGTCTCCAATTGAAAGCCGACAGGGAACACCCCGACCTTGCCCGATACTACCGCCCACTCCTCGCTGACCGACTTGGACAGCACATTGAGGAACGGGAGCAGCGTTGCGAATGCCATCAGCACCAGCGTGCCGTATACGACCGCATCCAGGCCGATATCTCGAATCGTACGTGTCTTCATCATGTTGACCTCCTACCAGATGCTTCGTTTCACAAATTTTCCGCTCAGGAAATTGCCCAGCATAATAAGCAAGAACGCGACAACGGAGTTGAACAAGCCGACGGTGGTAGAAAAGCTGTAATCCATTTTGCCTAATCCGACCCGGTACACATAAGTGCCGATGACGTCGCCCGTCTCGTACACGACCGGATTGTACATCGTCAATATTTGCTCCGTATCCGCTTCAAGCAAATGTCCGATACGAAGAATCAGCATCAGCACAATCGTCGGGGCAATGCCCGGCAGCGTAATATAGATCATCTTCTGAATTCGGCTGGCTCCATCGATGGAAGCCGCTTCATACTGATCCTGGTCGATGCCGGCAATCGCGGCGATAAAAATAATGGCGTTCCAGCCGGCTTCCTTCCATCCGGATGTGAATACGAGTGTCCCGCGGAAAAAGTCGTTGTCGATCAGGAAGGAGATCGGTTGACCGCCCATCCATTTGATCGCCTCATTCACGATTCCGCTCGAAGGGGACAAAATGTTGATGAACAAGCCCGAGATAATGACCCAGGACAAGAAGTGCGGCAAGTATACGATCGTTTGCACCGTTCGCTTGAACCACATTCTGCCGACCTCATTCAGCATCAGCGCGAGGATGATCGGCACCGGAAACAGCAGGACGATCTTGTAAAAACTGATGATTAACGTGTTTCTGAACACTTGCATAAATTCGTCGGAATGTACCAGCTTTCGAAAATTGTCAAGTCCTACCCAGCTGCTTCCGGCTATCCCGTCGAAAATGTTAAAATCCTGAAATGCGATCACGATCCCGTACATCGGCGTATAACGAAACAAGATCAGAAACGCGAGTCCCGGAATCAGTAAAGCATACATATCCAGATTGTTGCGAAACAACTTCCATTTGTAGGTTCGCATTTCTTTTCTTTGAGCCTGAGAACGCGAATCTCTTAACTCTGTGGACAGACTGCTCATCGCTTGACCCCCATCTCAAGTTCGACACATGCTGTTGTGCGTACACTTAGTATAATGGGCAGGCACGGGTTCATTGTAGGAGACAAAGCTTCAATTTCTGGTCGATTTCTATAAACCTTTCTCCGAAAAACGTCTGAAGCGAAAAAAAGAGAACCGCCCGGTTCTCACGTGCAGTCTGCTATTCATTTGAGCCGAAAGGCGGCGACGCAGGCCTTGCGATCAGGTCAAGCCGGATGTGCACCGTCACGGAAGTGCCTTCGCCTAAACGGGATGTAATGCGCAAACCCGAAGCTTCCCCCGCAAACAGTTTGATCCGTTCGTTCACGTTGTACAAGCCGTAGGAGCTTCCCGATCCTTCCGCACGCGCCATCGTTTGAGGCTCGACAAGCAGTCGCTGCGCATGCTCCTCCTCCATCCCAATTCCATTGTCGGATACTTCGAGAATCAATTCGTTCCCTTCCCGATAGGCTCGAATCAGGATTGTTCCGAACTTGTTCTTCATCTTGTGAATGCCGTGCAGAAGGGCGTTTTCCACAATGGGCTGGAGAGTCAGCTTGGGCACGGTGTAATCGAGCAGATCCGTCTCCGGCTCGATCCGGTATTCGAACGAATTCAGAAAGCGGCTCTTCTGAATATCGAGATACACTCGAGCCAGGTTCAACTCATCCGCCACGCTCATCACATCCCGGCCTTTATTCAGACTCAGGCGGAAATATTTCGCCAGGGCGTCGATCATCTCGCTAATATCGTGTTTGCCGTGACCGATGGCTATCCAGTTGATCGTGTCGAGCGTGTTGTACAGAAAATGAGGATTGATTTGCGCTTGCAGCGCGCGAAGCTGCGCTTCCCTCTCCAGCACTTGGGCTTTGTAGGTTTGCTCCATCAAAGAACGCATCCGGCGCATCAGCATGTCGACGCTTCGCTCCAGCATCATGAAGTTCCCCTCCGGCATAGACTGCGGTTCGTCGAGCCGTTCGATTCCCTCCGTTCGGATAACGCGAATCACTTGCTGCAAGCGGCGGTTCATGCTGCGAACGATCAAGGCCAGCAGCGCGAAAACGAGCAACAGGAACAACGCGAACACGCCTGCAAGTGTGGCAAAACCGGCCGTTTTCTTTAACTTGATCTTCTCGGAAATATCGGCTGCGGGCACTTGCACGACCACTTTCCAGCCGGTCGGCTGAATCGTCGAGTACATCGCGTATTCGTACTTGTTGTTCAGTTCTATTTTCACCTTGCCTTCCTGACCCTGTTGAATGGCCAAGCGGACTTTCTCTTCCAGCGGAGTCCCGATTCGCGATTTGTCGGCATGCGCCACAACAGCCCCGTCGCGGTCCACAATGAAGACATTGCCGGGCTTAGTCAGGTCGATATCGGATAAAATGTCCGTTACCAGCTCTTCCGATACGTCGATCACAAGCACTGCCCCCACTTCGCCGAATTGCTCGGAATCGTGCAGCATTCTCGCGCTTGACATAATATAGGCTTCGCCGCTGCCGATATAATCCTGCTTGTAAATGTCGGTCCAGACGATCGCCCCGTTCGCGCTCAATACCTCGCCGTAATACGGCCAGCTCTTCAAGGAGTCCAGCGAAAAAAAGTTATACCGCTCTTCCGAGAGCATTGTTGTGTTCTTGACAAACAATCGCAATCGGAAGACATCCGTATTCGTCTGGATCGTCTCTACGAAATATCGCAATTCCTTCAATATTTCAAGCTGCCATTCGATGCTCGGAATGCCGTCCTCCTTCAAAAACTGATGCAGCATCGGATTTATCGAGGCAGCATTGCTGATGTCCCGGATGTGCCCGAGCCGGTAAGACAAATTGTTGCCCGCCTGCTTCACGGTCTGCTGCATCGAATTGGACACCTCCTCCTCCAGAATCGAAGCCGTACGCTGGGAATACGCGTACACCAATACGATGGAGGGCAGGACGATCAGCAGCGAAAAGGTAATCAGCCAGCTCCGGGGAATACCGAAGCGACGGGCTTGCAGCCTGACGTAGCCCATCGCACGACGAGCGAAATCAATCATACGAATCACCGTCGCTTTCAGATGTGCCTCGTTTCCCGGTAGACGCTTGGCGTGAGACCGGTTACTTTTTTGAAAAGTTTGCTGAAATAGCTGGGATCGGCATAACCTACCGCATAGCAAATGTCGTATAGTTTGTAGGTTGGATTCGCCAGCAACTCTTTCGCTTTCTCCATGCGGTACTGCGTCAGCCATTCATTCACTGTCCGGCCCGTCTCCTGCTTGAACAGCAGGCTAATATACGTATCGGTCAAATACACCTCGCGGCCGATCTCCGATACGGTCAGCTTGTTATCGGCATAACGGCGCTCAATAATCGCCCTTACCCGCTCTACAATATTGCTTGCCCTGCCGCTGCGACGTTCCCCGATCCTGCCGCACACCTCTTGCAGGTACGTCTCCAGCAATTGCCGCAGCTCTGCTATCGTCTCCTGCTTGAACAGCTCTTCCCATAACCACGACTCCCGCCGCTCCAGCTCCTCGTCCGCCAGATTGAGCTCCAGCATGAGCTGTCCCGCCAATAGCACGATTTGCAATATGACGTTGCGGCTGTATTTCAGCCCGCCCCTGCGCTGCCTCGCCAGACGATCGAACAGCTCGTCCAGCGCCAATCCGAGCTGACGAGGCTCGCCTCCCTTCAATATGGAAATCAGTTTGCCGCTCTCGGCCGAGTCGAATCGATAGGAACGCTCGTCGAACGTCTCCCGCTTGTCCAGATTGAGGCTGTCCATCGTCAAAATCTGATTTTGCCCCAAATACCACTTGCCGGCCGCAGCTTCTCTCGCTTGCTCGTATGAGCCGGCCAGCTCACCCAAATTGGAGACACGGTCGCCGAGCCCGATCGTGACGCTGATCCGAAGAAAGCGCTGTAGATGGTCGCGCAGCTGAGACGCCAGCTCGAACAGCAGCTCCTCCGGATCATCGTACCCAATCGGCGTCGATCCGGCACTCGCCTGCCCGGCCCCGGTCAAACAGGCATGCCCCTGATCCGCATATACAATTCCAACAAACTCGCCGCTCCGATGTTCGAACACGCTGCCCTGCAGATATTGACGCACCACTTCCTGACATACATTCTGAATCGCATAGCAAAATATTTGCAAATCCCGTTCCGTATACTTCTCCACGATATCGGCGAACCGGTCGACCGACACGACGATGACCCAGTATGCGGCGTTGTAAGGCAAGCCCAGGCCGAGAAAATCCAGCCGTTCCTGTGTCCGTCCCCCCCGGGGAGCCCCGTTCAGGATTAGCGACAGGAGAAATTTCTCACGCAGGAGCGGCATGCTTTCTTGCAGCTTGGCCTGCATCTGTTGTGTCATCCGGCGCTCCGTCTGCACCTCCTGCAGCTCGGCGACGACTCGCGCGATGACTGTCCGCAGCTCTTGCAGATTGACCGGCTTTAAAATATAATCGACTGCGCTCACCTTCATCGCAGATTTCAAATAGTCGGAGTCGTCATGCCCGCTCACAAACACAATTTTCGTATCGGGAAAACGCTTCCGGATTTCTTTCGAAAGTGTAATTCCGTCCATATTCGGCATCCGCACATCCGTCAGCACGATATCGGGCATTAGCCGTTCCACGGCCTCCAGCCCGGTATCTCCGTCGTCCGCCTCGCCGACGAATCTAATATCGAATTGCCCCCAGTCCACATAGTTGCGCAGTCCGAGCCGGACCGCCGGTTCATCGTCCACGACCAGAAGCTTGTACATCTCGCAATTCCTCCTTCCGTCTCTTCCTTACAGTATAACGGGTGCAGGGTAGACGACAACAGTCTGCCGTTAACCCCGGCAGACTGTTGTCGCGATGCCCTGTATCCCGCCTGGCGGATTCCATCAAACTTCCAAAACTTGACCGTCCTGAAGCAAACGTTCCCTCAGCTTCGAATAGTTAACCTCCTGTGTGGCAACGCCCGCTTCCAGCGCCATCGCCGCCGCAATAGCAGCCGATTGTCCGAGAATCATGAACACAGGCTCCATCCGGATCGACCCGTAAGCGATATGGGAAGAGGACAAGCATACCGGAACGAACAAATTGGCGCATTCCTCTCTTTTCGGCACGATGGAGCGGTAGGAGATCGGATAAGGCCCGGGGATGGGAATTTCCACGTTACCTTCATTGACGCAAAACCCTTCAAGCACAAGACGTCTGCAGTTATGGGAATCCATCGTATAGGAGGCCATTCCAATACAATCCTCCGCCTTTTCCTGCCCCCGACAATGCCGTTCGTTCATGACCACTTCGGATATCATACGCCGCCCTTCCCGCACATACAACTGATGGGGCCAGTTGGCGGTCTTTACAAATTCGTCGGCGGCAAGCCCCAGTTGCTGCCGTTCCTCGCGCAAGGCACGCGGGACACTTTCATCGTTGGCGATAAAATAATACAAGCCCATATTGTAGTTCACATGGCTTTGGAAGATGCGTTCCCGCGTCGCATAATCGCCTTCCGGCCAATTGAAATTCGCACCGATATGGTCCGTGCTGAAAGCGCCGAAATTGTTCGAATCCGTCTTATCGTTCGGAATGCGGTAAAATTTCCGCGGAAAATCCCATACGCCGGCTCGAATATAGCGGGCAAGCAAGGCAAACTGCTGCGGATCGTATCCCGGCGGCATCGGGATCGGAATCCGGTTTTCCGGTACGGTGGTCAGGCAGATACGGAAATTGTACGCCTGGATCGAACGGTCACCTTGTCCCTGCGTCCCCGGAGCGACGTCCATAATCCCGGGAAGAAGACCGCTGTCGGGTTTTCCCTCAATCACATAGGGGTCAATCGCTGCATTAAACATATGGTGGTGCGATCCGAATTGAATGCCGTTGCGTGTTTCGCTATACACGGAGTTGGACTCCCGGCCTACATGGTACGACACTCCTGCACGCGCCATCAGGTCGCCCTCATACGTGCTGTCGATGAACATACTGGCACGAAATACATTTCCGTTCTCCATCGCGATCTTCACGATTTTGCCGGAATTCGTGTCGACACTGGCCAGATGCTGCTCGAAGTATACGGGGACTTCCGCCTTCTCCAGCCATTCCTGAAAAATATGCCTAGCGGCATGCGGTTCGAAGTGCCACACGGCGCCGTCTTCATTGTCCGTACGATAGTGGCTCCCCAAATCCCGGTAAAATTGCCGGGCCAAGCCTCCGATCGCCGATTTATGACCGAAATCGGTATTGCCCAGACCGCTTGCGGTCATTCCGCCGATCTCCCTGCCGAATTCGGCAATGACGGCGCGCAGTCCCATTCGGCTTGCCTGCACTGCTGCGGCGATCCCTGCAGGGGTCGCTCCATAGATGCATAGATCCGCCTCCACAATCAGCGGGTTTTCGCTCACCTTGCTCGGAGCGTAATAGATCAAATTACTGAAATCAGTCATCGGTTTTCTCTCCTCATGTTTTACTGTGCCAGAAAATACGCTGCATTCCATATCCGTCATCGACGGCCGCCTCATGAAGCTCTCGGGCAGCCCCTTCATCGATCGACCTGATCCGCATTCTCCCCCAGTATAAAAAACGGAGACGACCGAGTACATGCCGCTTCATAACGCGACTTGTATTTTTATAACGTTTTTTTCATGTCATCTCATGACATGAATGACCGCTTCACAGTGTTATGTTATGATTGGCATGACTTTGGATGGAGGGGCAAGGAAATGGACCATTGTTCGGAATCAGATATTCAGTTCGATTTGGGCAATAGAGGCACTATGCGAATACATTCGGTTGAAGATGGCAGTTTTCGGATTCGTTTGGATCAGACGGGATGTTTTGCTGAAACGTCTCTTGTTCGTCTAGGCATTTTACAATTCCCCGAAAGCCGCAATCGCAATGTTTGCCTCATTCCATCCGGTGAGCGCGTAGCGGTCAAGTCCGGACAAGTCCAACTGGAAATCGATCCGGCGGATGGCTCTTTTCGCGTAATCAAGCAGGATTGTGAAGAGATCGTTCGTTCTGCTGGAGCGCCACGGGTCAACGAACCCGGTTTTGGCGTTCATTTTTCCCTTCTGGAAGACGAGGCTTTTTACGGATTGGGTAATACTGCCCCGGAACAGGTTCAGAGACGCGGCTTAAAAGCGTCTATTCGGGTAGAAGATAATTTATGGGCCAGCGCACCGATTCCATTTCTGATGAGCAGTCGGGGTTGGGCGATTTTGATGAATACGGCACTGCCTCATACGTTCGATATCGGAAACGAACGCCGCGACAGGCTGAGCATCGAAGGAGCGGAAGGCGAGCTCGACTTTTTCCTGTTTACAGGGGATAGCTTCGCGGAATTGCTGGATACATATACGAAGGTTTCCGGGAAGCCTCAACTTCTGCCGATCTGGATGTATGGCCTCAACTTCACCTGTCGGGAACAAGCCGACGCCAGGGAAGTGCTTGATGACGCGATCAAATTTCGTCACTCGGGCTTGCCATGCGATCTGATCACTCTTGGTAAGGATTGGCTGGAAGACGATGCGTCAAGCGCCAAACAGTGGAACCGTGACCGAGTTGCCGATGTTTTAAGACAAGAAAACAAACAAATTACGATTATCGGAATATTGCGGAGGCAAGGATTCAAAATCGGGGTTACCGTTGGTCTCGACTGCGATCCGACTTTGACCGCCGGTTACGACCTTCTGCTTAAACTTGTGGAAGACGGCGTATCCGCCTTTGCTGTATCCTACAAAAGTCCGCTGAGCGTGTACCCCGACAAAATATGGCATAACGGGATGCATAGCCGGGAGCTGCATAACTTGTTCCCACTGCTTCTGGCCAAACAACTGGCGAAGGGATTCAGCGATCATACGAATGCTCGGCCTGTTATCCAAATTGAGCGCGGCTATACGGGCATGCAGCAATTTATAACAACTACGACAGGCGTTTTTGAAAATAATCATAAAGCGATCGTCGCTCTGTTAAATTACGGATTTATCGGACAGACCCATGTATCGACAAACATGCGTGTCACGTCGAAAGAAGGGATTCATTCCGGCTTTTTGCTGCCTTGGTCCCGAGTTAACAGCTTCGGACATTTTCAGCATCCGGACTTTCTTGAACCGCCTTTGCGGCGATTGTTTCAAACTTACGCGAGACTAAGATACCGTTTGCTTCCGTATCTGTACTCCGCTGCGCACACGGCAACGCGCACTGGAATGCCGATCGCGCGCGCAATGCCACTGGTTTTCCCCGCTGATCCGGTATGCCGGGATTTAAACCAACAGTATATGTTAGGCGATTTTTTGCTTGTAGCCGTTTTCACAAACAAGGTTTATTTGCCGGAAGGGGTATGGATCGATTATTGGAACGGCAATCGCTACAAGGGCTTGCAAAGTATCGAATATGACATCCCCGATGGAGCCGGAGGGCCGCTATTCATCCGTGCCGGGGCGCTCATTCCAATGTGGCCGCTGATGGATCATGCCGGGCAAGTTGAGGTGCATACGATCAGCTGGCAGGTATACCCTCATCGGCGAAGCGAATTTACCTTATACGAAGATGACGGCACAACCCTTCGCTATCAGGAGGGTGATATTGCGCTTACTCATATGGAATGCGAAGCCAGGCAGGATCGTACGTCAATTCGGATATCCCGCCGTTCCGGGTTATACGCCGATATGCCGGTCACCCGCTACCATGAATTGACCGTCCATGTGGAAACCAAACCGGAATCAGTTACCGTGAACGGCAACTGGCTGCCCGAATTGACCAAACGGGCCAAAACCGATCCCCATAGGGGCTGGCGGTACGATCGGATCGCCGGAACAGTCCTTCTACACCTTGCAGAAGCCGATACAGACGAACGGTTCACGGAAATTGAATTTACTTATTCGGCGAATCCAGCTTCCCCCTTGCGTCAAGAGTCTTCCACCAACAACGGAAAAGGCGACGACTTTGGGAAGGTATTGAAAGAAGCTTTGTCGTCAGGGGAGCCTTCGGTCGCAAAGAGCGCGCTGGAAAAATGGTGGGCAGCCGAGGATAAAAAGCATTCAAAGGACGCGTCATGGTTTTTGAATTGGATGAACGCCAGCCACATTATGACCCACCATATCGAGCGAAACGGTTGGAACGCCGGGGATGTATATGGCGTAGCGAAGAACAAGCTTTTTGTATCGCCGGAGCTGGATTCGCCGGAAAAAGGGATTCAGCTACTGCTGCAAATGGCAGACCATATCGTCCATTACGGAAAGCAGCGTCAAACGGTGAAACACCCGGCCGTTCGCGAGATCGTATCGATCATTGAACGGGAGCTGGATGGCGAGCTGTCGCTGAGCAGCATGGCCGAACGGTTCGCCATACATCCGTCTCATCTGAGCCGTCTGTTCAAGAGTGAAACTGGACAGGCATACTCCGACTACGTCCGGGCCAAGCGGATGAGCATGGCGCGTATGCACCTCGAGGAAGGCTTGAGTGTACACGAGGCTGCCGGCATGAATGGCTTCAAAGATCCTGCCAATTTTTCCAAAGCGTTTAGCAAGTTTTGGGGGGTTCCGCCCATCGAGTTCAAAAAGAAATAGTTGTGATCGTGGGATATCGACCTGAAATCCGTGAAAGGCCCGCTGGAGTGGAGAGTCTCGTGAAAAAACCTCTAGGACCAATGGTCTTAGAGGCTCCATATCCAGTTCTTTATTTCAGTTCATGATCAATCAAACGTTCCAGTTGAATTCGCGATTCGGCGATTCGCTGGTCGATGAGCTCCGGGTCGGACGGTCCGTCAACACGCTCTACTAGGACATAACCATTTCCGTCCGTACATTTACTCCAGGCGTTGAATATCGATCGGAAATCAACATCTCCTGTTCCTGGAATGGGAAAATCGAGATTTCCTTTCGTTCCGCGATGATCTTTGGCAATGATGGAATGCGTTTTGTGTGCAATATTCAGAAAATCTGCCGCCGCATCGATTCCCTCATAAAACTGTACATTGCCGGCATCATAGCAAGCATGTATGACCGGCGAGCCGATCTGACCTATCGTCTCATTGATTTCCCTCGAAGTAGCGGTATTCCCGGTATAAGGCTTTAAAGTTATGACGATGCCCAATTCCTCCGCCTTCTCTGCTATTTTCTTGTAATGTTCGACGAATTCGCGTTTGTTCTGTTCGTATTGTTGCAAGGGAAGAAGCTCATCCGGATATTTCTTGTAGTTTGTGATTCCTCCTGTTAAAACTTCCTTGATTCCCAGCGCCTTCGCCACTTCCAACCGCCGGTAAGCCCGCTCGATGGGTTGGTCGAATTTGAACGGTTTATTGCAGATCAACATCACGGGCGTCAATTCATACTTGTCTAGCAATTCGTGCAACTTATCGACTGTCGTGCCGTCCTCTTCATCAGGCACTTCCATTCCCTCATGAGGCATACCGAAGGACACATAAGAATATCCGGCGCGGGAAATTCCTTCAAACGCCCTTTCAATCGAATATCTCATATATGGAAGTGTCATACACGCTATTTTACTCATTGATTCATATAAGTCCTTTCTATACGATGTGTATGACTGGGAAGGGATCTAGTGTGGCCGAGTCCCCTATTCAGCCCGACTGCTGTTCGAATTTTGTCATGGTGCTTATCCCTACTTGCCCTTCTTCGCATCGATTTCTTTATTCGCTATATCTTCGGCTTCGCGAAGAGCACTGTTGATGTCCATTATGTCCTCGTTAACCTTTTTGATCGCCGCAGTTAAAGAGGGCTGGACGAGTGCGTCAACCGACGAGGCCGTGAACGGAGGCGCAAAGTTGCTTTTGAAAACGTTCTTCACATTTTTTCCTTGCAGCGACTTCATACCGCTTCCATACATCCCTTTTATTTCCTGATCATTTAATGCAGTGAATCGTCCGCGACTCGTCATCAATTTTTGATTTTCTACACCCGTAAGCACTTGAATCGCCTGGAACGCCTCTTCCTTATGCTTGCTTAACGCCGAAACGATGAGGAAATGACCCGACGACGCCAAACTCGTGTTCGGACGCTCCTTGTAGCTCGGAAACTGGGTCAGATCCCAATTGAATTGCCTAGGCGTGCCGTGTAAAGCTTCCAGAGAGGCAATTCGCGCATCGTAGCCCGTCATCATCGCGAGCGACTGTTCTTTCATGAAGTGATCGCCATTACCGTCCTTATTGCCTGGAATACTACTAATATCCTTAACCAATTGGAACACTTTTTTCCAACCGTCCGTTTGTACGTTCGCTTTACCAGTTGTCGGATTGACGTAGGCCAAGGAAAGCTGAGTGCTGAGATCCAGCACGCCGCTAGTCGACAGCCCTCTGTATTGAATGTTGTCCGACATCCTCGTCATCCTTTTGGCTAGTGAAAGCATATCGTCCCATGTCATGCCCTCCTTCGGATATTCGACTCCAAACTTATCGAAGAGGTCTTTGTTGTAAAACGTGGCGAGGAAATTGAGCGAGAATGGGAGTGCATATACTTTATCTTTGCTGCCGTACATTTTGGCCGTTTCCAAAGCTTGCGGATCGAATTTGGTCAAATCCACCTTATATGTTTTGACGAGCTCCGTAAGATCGTAAGTCGTTCCCAAATCGCGATGGATCGTAATTCTCGGATACGTCGTCAGTATGAAGTCGGGGAAGTCTCCGGCTCCGATCATTTCTCCCAGTCCTGTATTTCCTCTCGTGTTTGCCCGATATTCGACTGTAATATGCGGATACTTCGCTTTAATCGGCTCTTTCACCAATTTTTCGATTTCCTCATCCGTGATCGCCGCACCATCCACCAAAAAGACGAGAGTAACGGGACTCGGGGGCGCAGCCGGATCTGGGGTTTTGCTTCCTTCCTTGTTCCCGTCGGAAGTTCCTCCGCAAGCGCTCACAGTAAGCGCAATCATGATGGAGACAGTAGATACTGCGATACTTTTTTTCAACATAGCACTGTCCTTTCTGTAATGGTTGTTGCAGTCTCTTTCTACAACATGTGTGTTACTGCGAAGTGATCTTCAAATTTATCGGCGTCCCTTGGTGCCTGTACATGGACCATATGATTTGATGGGATTTCATTGCTTCGTAGCCATCTGTCAGCGGTTTGTGTCCACTCCGAATGCAATCCAGGAAATGCTCCACTTCAGCCAGACAAATACGATTGGGATCAAGTTGGTCCTCATACAATGCGATGACTTCCGTGCCTTTTCTGACCACCAATTTATGCAGCCCTGATCTGAAGCTCAACTCATAACATCCTTCTGTTGTATGAATTTGCAGCAAAGCAGGCGGATTCTTGTGCTTTATTCCCCAACTGCTCGTTATATGCGCCAATACGCCGCTCTCAAATTTCATGATTCCATGATGGGTTCCTTCACCTTCCATCCATTCGGTGCCCAGACGCGTACCCAATCCCGCTACTTCAACCGGGTTGCCCAGAACAGCTTGCAGCAGGTCGATATAATGACAGCCGTGACTGAAAAGCACTCCTCCGCCCAGCTTTTCTTTATTGGCGAACCATGAATCGGGAGCCGGAGGCAAGTAGCCTTCAAGAAAACAGTTTGCATTCAGCGG
This sequence comes from Paenibacillus oceani, assembly GCF_014705615.1. Classification (GTDB taxonomy): domain Bacteria; phylum Bacillota; class Bacilli; order Paenibacillales; family NBRC-103111; genus Paenibacillus_AB; species Paenibacillus_AB oceani. The sequence goes on along the minus strand of NZ_JACXJA010000017.1, from coordinate 53,975 downwards.
TTTGCCATATTCCTCATTAGCGATTGCTTCTATTAATCGCTGTGCGGCTGGAAAGTAACGGACAATATAAGCAACCATGAGGACGACGTGCTGGGCTTCTGCCGCACGTATTAATTCCCAGGCTTGTTCTTCCGAATTGGCCAGAGGTTTTTCCATCAAAACATGCTTGCCGGCAGCAATCGCCTTTAACCCCATTGGCAGGTGGAGATGATGGGGTGTGGCAATACTGATCGCCTCTACATCGTCAAGGGCTTTCTCCCAATCCGTTGTATAACCGCAACCAAGCTGCTCAGCAACTTTCGCTGCTTTCTCCTCATCCAAATCGACAACCCAGCGCAGATCGGCCTTGTCCGAAAGCGCATAAGCGCGAGCGTGGCCGAGTCCCATATTCAGCCCAACGACTGCTGTTCGAATTTTTGTCATGGTGCTTACCTCCCTATAACCGAATTCACATGGTGAAGTTTTCAAATAGCGACTCGTCAATCTCATTCAAACTATATTTACTTTTCGGACCCGGATTGCGATCGATCCAGCGGCCATTGGTAAAATCGGGAAAGCTGACAGGATGACCGCCTAGCGCTATTGATTGTTCGGTTAGGACGGTCACCGCCATCCAGGAAGCGGTATCATACACGTCAATCGGAGGCGCAATATTCCTGGCGATGCTTTCGATAAAGGCTCGCATGCAAAGATAATCGGTTCCATCGTGTCCGCCGCGGATGCCTTCTTGAACATATTCCTTCCAGAGAGGATGGTCATATTCCTCACGATACTTTTCGAAAGACTCCCAGGTATGATTATCACTTCTGCCTTCGATATGAATAGACTGATTGTCTTCCATCCATAACCCTTTCGTACCCTGAACTCTTCCGGCCCGTGAATAAGGCCGGGGAAGGGTCGTATCCAGCGTAAGCAAAATGGTCTCGCCATTCGCGCATTTGATCATGGTCGTCACAATATCCCCCTGAGCGAACTCGCGGTGCGCCAGCGGATGTTCTTTACCGAGATGCTGGGTCGCCCAGTCACGAAGCCCTCTTGACTTGGAGGACATTGAGGAAAGGGTCAGAAATCGATTTCCCCTGTTAATATTTAAATATTTTGCGACCGGACCCAACCCGTGAGTGGGGTAATTATCCCCGTTTCGATACGAATACAGGGCAAAACGGTTATGTTTATTTTCTTCTCCCATCACAACCTGTCTTCTCAGGTCGTGTTCATAACCGCACTGGCAGTGGATCATTTCACCAAACAATTCTTTTTTCACCATATTCAACAAAGCCATTTCGTTCCGTCCAAAATTGCAATTTGACAAAATCATACAGGACTTCCCGCTGCTTTCCGAAGTTCGCACCAGTTCCCAACATTCTTCCAACGAGGCGGCTCCGCCCACCTCGATTCCTGCATGTTTGCCTGCTTTCATGGCAGCGATGGCCAGTTGTGCATGGCTTACGATAGAGCTGGAGATGATCACCCCATCCAGATCGTCACGCGCCAACAGTTCTTGATAATCCTTGTAACCCTCCGCTTTCTCCCGTCCTGCAGCGATAACAGATTCCATACCAAGATGCAACCTGTCTTCATAAAGATCACAAACGGCAGGAACTATAATATCTTCCATCTTGAGCAGCCTTCCGAGCAGCGCCCTGCCTCTGCTGCCCAATCCGATAACACCCAATCTTATCGCATCTTCTCCAAATGTTTCTCTTCTGCCCATTGCTTCGTTTGACAGCATGATCCCCTCCTTGACGAGTATTGTAGTTCCTTCTTCGCTACACACACTTTTTTTCCAGACCTGCTATAATTGTTTGTAATCGGTACCCGCCATTGCTGCAATCCGAGTATAGCAAACGCGAAAATATCGTGTACATGGCATTACATAATGCAAGGATGGACTTTCCTAACATCTTTGCTGCCATATGTTTTTCATGAGATTTCATAACAATTTCACTAAGCTTGCTATACTTATTGAAGAAGTATGACAGGCAGATAGGGTAGGAGGATGAGTATGGAAGGAGCTGAGAATGTTCAAATTGCGCTGAGCAATGGAAGGCGGATGAGGGTTCAGGTGATCGCACCCGGCACGTTTCGGATCCAAATGAACGATACTGGGCTTTTTCAGGATTCTCATCTGTTGCGTTATAAAATTGTAAACGTTCCCCTTCATGCGGATCATATTCACTCTGTACCATGCGATGACATTATAATGATTCACGCCAAACAGGCGGTCTTGCAAATCGACGGGAATGACGGGCAATTTCAGATGCTTGATGGCGACGGGCACGTGCGGCTGCAAACGAGCTGTCAGCCTTGGTCCGCTGCGGCAACCGGCTTCGGGGCGCATTTCTTGCTGCATCAGGATGAAGCTTTATACGGGCTGGGAAACGTCGCCCCCGAACAGCTGCAACGGCGCGGCTTAAAGGTGTCGATGTGGGTTGAACGCAGTAATTGGGCAAGCGCCCCGATTCCCTTCCTGATGAGCACTGGGGGATGGGCCATCATGATGAATACGATAATGCCCCATACATTCGATATCGGAAGCGAGATCGACGACCGGCTAAGCATCGAAGGACAGACTGGAGAACTGGACATGTTTCTTTTCGCAGGGGGAAGCTTGGCCGAGCTGCTCCATGCGTACACCGACATTGCGGGAAAGCCGCAGCTGATGCCGATCTGGATGTATGGCTTGAACTTCTGTTCCCGCGAAAAGTCAGACGCCCGTGCCGTGCTTGACGACTCCATAAAATTTCGCAAGTCGGAAACGCCATGCGATCTGATCGGCCTGAGTACGGACTGGATGGGAACCGCCAACGATTATTCGACCAACAAAAATTGGCATCCGGAAAGGTTCCCGATCAGTACGAACGATCTTGTGCGAAGGGTTTCGTTTATCGGCATTTTACACAAGCTAGGTTTCAAGCTCAGTCTTACTTTAAGCTGCGATTACGATCTGACCGTGTATGAGGAACACTTGGCCGCTGGCGGAAAGACGGATGAGGAGGGCGGTCAGAAAGAGGCCTGGTACGATCACCTACAAAAATTTGTAAACGACGGAGTATCCGCTTTCGTACTGATTGCTCCAAACCTGGCATCCAGAGACCCCGAGCGAATATGGAGCAACGGCATGACCTCCGACGAGTTGCATAACTTGTATCCCGTGTTGCTTGGAAAGCAGATGCACAACGGGTTCCGCGAACAGACAAATACGCGGCCCGTCATTCACCTGGAGAAAGGCTATCTGGGAATGCAGCAATTTGTCGTAAGCACGACCGGTACGTTTTATAACGGAAGTCATGCGATTGCGGCCATTTTAAATTACGGTCTTTCCGGTCATGCGAACGCGACGACAAATATGCACTTGATTACACGGGAAGGCATTCACGCCGATTTCTTGCTGTCATGGGCGAGGATTAACAGCCTGGAGCATTTTCATCATCCGGATTTTCTGGAGCCGCCGTTGCAAGAGCTTTTCAGACGATACGCCCGTTTGCGCTACAGTCTGATTCCCTATATATACTCGGCGGCGCATGTCGCCGCCCGCACCGGCATGCCGATTACGCGGGCAATGCCGCTCATGTACCCGGATGACCGCAATTGCCGGGATTTATGCCAGCAATTTATGCTGGGAGATTTTTTACTCGTTGCCGTTTATACCGACCACGTTTATTTGCCGGAAGGGAATTGGTTCGATTACTGGACAGGGGAGCGTTACAGCGGGCCGCGGTCGTTAGACTGCCGCGTACCGCCTCAGGCAGGCGGGCCGCTGTTTGTGCGCGCCGGGGCGATTATACCGTTATGGCCGCCGATGGACTTTATCGGTCAGTTAGAAGCGAAGGTGCTGACCCTACATATTTACCCCAGCGCTGATGGGGAATTCGTTATACACGAGGATGACGGCGCTACCTTTGAATATTTGGAAGGACGCTTGGCTCGAACGCGAATAACAACCGAAGAAAGCCCCGACTCGATATCGGTGCGCATTTCGCGGCGAGAAGGAGCCTATACCGGAATGCCGCAAAAACGAAGCTACGAGCTGATCGTTCATACGGACCGCAAGCCTGCTGCCGTAAGGGTCAACGGACAACGTCGACAGGATCAGACGAGGCGGGTCAAGGCGGACCCGGTCCGCAGTTACCGGTACGATCGTCCTTCTGGAACGGTGAGGCTGTTTGTAGAGGAAGCCGAAGGAGAGGAAATCGAAGCATCCATCGAGGTCCTTCGTTCCCCGATGAACAAGATCGCTGCAAAAGCCGTTACTGAAACGAATACGATCGCAGGCGGAGAACACACCGGGGAAGACTCGGCCGACAGAACGTTCATCGTCGCGTTGACTACAGGCGAGCCGGATGCTGCGGAAACGGCGATAACCGCATGGTGGAACTCGAAAATGATGCATAGCAAGTCGGATTCCGCATGGCCTTTGCTCGTGATGCACGGGTACCACATGCTCGTTCGGCACGCGGCACAAAACGGATGGACGACCGCGGATCTATACAGTGAAAGAGAAGATCTCTCGATTGCGTTAACCCAACTTCAAACGTCAGCGCAGGGGTATGAGCTGCTGCGGAAGCTCGCGATCCATCTTGTCCGGTATGCCGAAGCGCGGCGTCCGAGCGCGAAGCATCCCGTGATCGGCGAAGTGCTCGCCTTCGTGGAGCGTGAGCCGGACCAGGATTTGTCTTTAAATGCGATGGCAGAACGTTTCTCGGTACATCCGTTCCACCTGAGCCGGCTGTTTAAGAAGGAAACCGGACGCACTTATTCCGACTATATCATGTCCATTCGGATGCAGCGGGCCAAAATCCTGCTGGAAGCAGGCTATAAAGTATATGAGGCGGCAGAACAGAACGGTTACAAGGATTCGGGAACTTTCTCCAGGGCTTTCAGCAAATATTGGGGCTTTCCTCCAGCCAACTCCAAGTCCAGGAAGGGCGAAGGAATGCACCACTGATAGATCACCGATAGATTGAATCGGTCAGAAAAAGAGCTATAGGCTTTGGGGACTCCCCGCAAAGTATTGGAATTCGCTGCGAAGCAAAACTCCACTTTGCGGGTTTTTTATTCCTTTATCCAGCTTCCATTGCACAGCGCAGTTTGAACATTCGCAGCTCCCTCCATACTTACTTCCCCTTCCTCCTCTCTACCTGCCTGCCCTACCTTCTTCAATAATGAAAGCAAGTTCGACAACCTGTTATGAAATCTCATGAAAAACATATCGCTGCAATAAATGTTATGAAAGTCCATCCTTGCATTATGTAATGTCATGTACACGATATTTTCGCGTTTGCTATACTCGGATTGCAATAATGGAGGGAAAACAGTGGCCAATAAAGGCGGTTTATGGTTGATTAGCAAGGAGATGTAACGGCCACTGGTAGTAGTACAGCCTTGCAGCTTGGAAGCGCCGCTTTATAGGATAAGCTTCATCTCCTTGGCGAAGCCGTGCTTCTCGGCCGCAGCCGGCAAGTAAAAAAAGCGAAACGGCGGTGGAACAAATGGCAAATGAATCGATGAGCAGAAGACAACTGCTTGCAGCTTTAGGCGCGGCAGGCATCGGCGCTGTAGGCGTGTCGGTCGCGACAGCCGGTCTCGCCTCGGGCGCCCCTTATCCGGGTAACTCCGTCAGACATCACGTATATGGGGGAAACGAAAATCCCATATGCGATGATCCCATTGTCGGTGTGACCGTTCAAGACTTCATGAGCGAGGCTGAAATTGATGATTGCAAACTTGATACTCCGCTACTTGATCACAGCACAGCATTAATTAATTTCTTTGCTTTTATTCAAAATAACAAGTGTGTTTCTGCAGACTGTTCAGGTAATTTCAATCTTTCACAAGCAATTGTTCTAAATGCTCCAAAGACAGATCGAATTCTTTTTGATGCTACGATTTACGCCAAAGGTTCGGGCGGGGACCTTCTTACACTAAACCAGTGTAATCATATCGTAACAGAAGGCAAGTTAATGCTTACAACCGAGGCTACGCTATATAGTATGAAAACCTGGAATCGCGGCCTGGTTATCGAAAGCTCATCTGCTGCACAGTTTAACTGGTATCTTCGAGCTTTTGGATTTAAGTTTTGGAATATTGAAATAGGAAACTTAGGGAACAACAATAGTATCTCTTTGGGTTCTGTACGCTCTCAATACGGTGGTTCGACTTTATCTCAAAGATCACTGACTGTAACACAAGTGAATACGGCAACAACTTCAGAATTTACTTACAGTATCGATCTGAACAATGAGAGCTATAAGAATCTTGGTTTTGTAATCACCGGTGGAGTTTACTACCCTGTTATCTCACATGATGTAATGAATAAGAAGATTGTAACACCGTTGATTAACGGTTCCAAAACAAGCGTGCAGATTGTAGGATTCCACGTATCGAGAACATTTATAGCACGCACAGATAACCCGACAACGGCAGCGCCGTCGCAACGCTCAATCATCACATTGAATGAAGGTGTGGAGTTGCCTGCTGGTTTTGAACGTTCTGATTATGTGATTGTTGATTCATTGGCTTATCGAATTATGGGGTACGATAATTCGACTCTGCAATTGACAGTTTACCCGCGTATTAAAGATTATACGAAAACGACGGGTCTTGTTCATTTTGCATATGGTGGCGGCATTCGATTCAACGGAGCAGATTCCAACTTGATCTTATGCAAGAAATTGAGCTTAACTGGTAATGCGATCGGTATTCGAAATAATAACTTCTATAGCGCTTCTATGGATTCCGTTGGAGCGGAGTTTAATACGATTGCAGTTGGAAGCGGAGTAGCACTTACGGGAGTTACCAAAAACAATAATCTTAGCAATGCTTATTTTGAAGGTAACGTATTCAATACAGTAGATTCATCGGCAGACACCGGTGTTAATGTTATTAGCAATCCTATTGCGTGGGATTGGTCTAAATTTAAGCGCTTAATCCCGCTTGGTTCTACTGAAAACAATGTGACAACTTATTCAAAAACAGGCTTTGTTATTGTTGAAGACGGTGCAACGTATAAAAAGCAACGAAATGCTTATGATGGAGCAGGAGAATCTTCACCAACAATTACACTTGGTCAAACCGAGCATCTTGTAGTTCGCGGCAATACTAACACCGTAAGCTTAAAAGATGATTTAACCAAGCGAACTATATTCGGTTATGTTGATATTTTCTTTAGTGTTATTGGAACACGAAGCAATGGAACAACAGATGGAGCAACACTAACTTTAAAATCGACAGATGGCTACACAATAAACGGTGTTGTTGGTGATCTTGTCTTAAGTGGCGCAAGAAACGCTTTGATGGTACATGCTCGATTAATTTCCGGTAATAACTGGCAAGTTTCGATTTATAAAGCATCTTATCAAGACGTAGTAAAGTCCATTGATATTCCTTCGATCCCTGCGAACGGAGTGCATACAGCGATGACAACAGTCGGAAATGCGCTAATGGGGGACAAAGTTAGTGTAAGTTTCGATGTCGATTTACAAGGGTTAATTGTAACCGCTTCCGTTTCAAGTGCTGGAAATGTTCGTTATACATTATATAACCCAACAGCCGCGACGATCGATTTAACATCTGCAAATGTTAGATTTAGACTAGAGTAAAAACCGCATAGCCCTTCAGTTGATGTTCGGTAAACTTGATTCAATCGGTCATTAGAGATCGCGGGAGTGGTGAAAGGATGCCCTTGAATGGGGAAGGGAAGTTGTGGGGAACGCTTGGGGATAGCCTCACTTCGGTCGGTATGTATCAGCCGCTCGTGCAGCGCGCACTCGGGTTTCGGGAAGTACTGAATTACGGCAGGAGCGGATGCTCGATGACCGCTGGCGGAGACCGGGACTTGGGGGCGACGGTACACATCGGCAAAACCATTGATCCGGGGCTCGACTATGTGACGATTTTCGCGGGAACGAACGACTTCCGGCTCGATAAACCGCTCGGAACCCCTGATTCATACGAAATTAATAATTTTTACGGAGCCTACCGGTCACTTGTCGAACATATTTTGACGAACAACACCGCCTGTCGTTTGAATTTATGGACTCCTCTGCAGCGGGACAAGGACGGCTTCGATACCATATCGGTGAACGCGGCGGGATGCCGACTCCTCGATTATGTGGAAGCGATTCGGGACATCGGGCTTCAATACGCGCTTCCGGTTCTGGATTTGTACAGAGAAAGCGGCTTTACGAAGCTGACGCTGCCGCTTCTGACGGACGACGGCCTTCATCCGAACGAAGCGGGATACGCCCGGATCGCACAGTTGGCCTGCTCGTTCCTGTCGAGGATATAATCATTGGAAGAGCGGAAGAGTGGGGATTATTCCGCTTGCGTGGGCCGACGCGCTGAAGAAAAATCAGCCGGATGTGAAGCTTGTATACACTTCGGCGCTCAATGGGAAAGACGATGATGGGATAGGGAGGCAGCTAGATTGGCCTCCCCTATCCTGTACATCATATACTTGAAAAACTTGAGATTGAGGGTTTTTACAAAATAAGTGCCCAGAAGGAAAATCCCTTCGATTATCGATTCAACGACCATTATTTCAAGAAGCAAGGGAACGAAATGCAGCCCGTTCAAAAACAAGCGCATACATAGTATCCAAAAAGCAAGGCATTCGGCACGCCACCGGACAACAATAATTGACTATCGTCCTTAAACTCCGATTTTTCCAAACTCCTCAAACACGGCAACGGTATCGATAAAACTCCAGACGACGGCACCGTCGGACGCGCTGCCTGACGTGTGAGCCGGAGCGGCCGTCCCGGTCGTTCCGGCCTGGACCGCTTCGTATACGTTTCCGGCAGCCGTCCGGCGCTCGCCGGCGGAGACGGCTTGACCGCCAGCCCAAGCAATTGCCGCCGTATCGATGCCTTTGGTTATGCATATGCGGCCTTCTCTGCCGCCGGAAGCCGGCGTGTCATAGTAGATCCTGTCGCCTGCCCGGACGGGCAGCTCCGTCGGCAGCCCCCCTCCTGCGAGCTTTCGCACCAGATTGACGTTCGAGAGACGGTTTGAGTTGTCCGCCCCCTCCACCTGATTGTGCTCCAGCAGCAGGTCGTTTCTTTTGCCGCTGACCGCCGTGCCGGACGGACGGTGTACGGAATAGATCGCGTACGTGGAAGGACGGACCGCCGGACTGTAAACTTCGTCGGTGTGCCACTCGGGCAGCGTTTCGCTCGTTTGAATCACCGTCCAGCAATCGGCGTTCACTCCCGGCTTCGTCTCGCCCGAGGACAGGTGGCGTTTCTTTGCTTCGTATTTGATCCCTTGATAGACGACCCGATCGGAGACCGGGTATCGGCAGACGACCGTATTGCCGGAGACGGAACCTGCTACGTCGTCGAGATAAAGGTCCGCGAAAAAATTCGCCGCAACTCGATTGCCGATACAGCTCACTCCCCGTAAGTAGCGGATGTTCAAGCCGGCTCCGCCGCACAGCAGAATGGAATTCGCGGAGACGACGAGTCCGTGAGGTAAAAACCCGGCGTTGTAAGCCGCCCCCATACAAGCGATGCCGCTTCCTTCGGCTCCTTCTATGCTGTTGCCGGTAATCGCGACGTTGAGCCGCGTGCTCGCCCGGGTCACGAACACCTGCGTATAGCCGATCCCGACGCCCAGCGAGCTGGTCTTGAACGAATCCGGGTCGCCGCTGTTGTCCAGCAGTTGCCTTTTCACACCTCTAATATTGTTCGAGGCTACGGTAATATCCGTATTCCATCTCGCGCCGACGCCCGTCGAGCTGATCAATATGCCATATTCGTAGCAGCTTACGATGACGTTGCCGGTCGCGTTCACGTGGGCGTGCGCGATGCCGATTCCTCCGCCGTAGACGAAGCCGCATTCTCGGATGTAGTTGCCGGTTACGCTCGTATTAAAGCCGTGCGTCTGGGCCAAATAAATCCCGTTTTTGCCGCACCGCTCGATATGATTGCCGGTTAAGGAAGCTTGGCTGTGGTTGTTCACGACAATTCCGTTGCCCGGCGAATGGACGAGCCGGCAGTTCTGGATGCGGATGGTGCCCATCTCATGATCGGCATTGGCATATTTCCCGATAATGTAGATGTTCTGATAGCCGAGCGCCCCCGCGTTGCTCCCCTGCCGGTAGACCGGATCGCTCATCACGCCTTGCATCTGCTCGTTTCCGTCGACGTGCAGGCCGATGATATCGATATCTTTGATCCCGTTCCCGAGTACGACGCTGTTCGAAGCAACTGCGGAGCTTGGAATAACGCCGTCGTCGCGCTTGAAGCCGCCTGGGCCAAGCAGCACAAAGCCGTCGTATACTTGGATGCCGTTTACCGTGTATAGGCGATCGAACACGATAACCGGACGTCTGCCCGCCTGTTGATCGGACCAAGCTTTGGCCGCATCCAGCACAGACTGGACGATGACCTGCTCGTTGCCTTGTCCGATCGCGCCGAAGTTTTCGGGGACAAACTCGTGCTCGCGTTCCTTCACCCTGACCCAGCAGCCGCTGCCGGACGGATTCGTCTCCCCGCTGCCGCTCAGAAACGAGGGCAAACCCGCAGCCGTTCCGTCCCATCCGGCAGTCGGACTAAAAACCGTTCCGCCGTTATGGGCCGATTTGGGCATGGCCGGGTCCCAATACAGCAGCCCTCCCCCGGTGCCGCTACCCTGACGGTATTCGATCAACGACACCTGCTGCCCGTCATGCGCCCCCGTATAGCCGATCAGACTCATCATGTCGTGAAAGCATAGAACGGGCTCCACAACACTGATTTTCGGCTTCTTCTTGGACTCCAAGTATACGCTTTCAATTACGGATGCATGAGATTCTGCCGGTCTGCCGTATAAAAAACCGACCGATGCGGCCCCCGCCACTCCCATCGCAGCCAGCATCTGTCTGCGGCTTACCCGATTGTCGGCCATCCAAACTCCTCCTCGACTTTTTCGATTATGGATCATTCCTTCGCGATTGTGCCGTCGTCCCTTCCATTCCGTTCCCGTACAACCAAGGCGCTCCCGCCGCAACCCGGCGGCACGGCGGCAAGCCGCCGGTTATTTCTTTTTCTCATCGATTAATTTATTCGCCTTCTCCTCCGCATTGCGAAGCGCGCTGTTAATGTCGGCGTTGCCGTTTAACACTTCGTTGCCCGCCCCGATCATTTCGAGAAGAGCCAACCGGTTGAACTTGTTCGTGTAGGGCAGTTCAGCCATCTTATGTTTGTATACCGCCGCTGTATTCCGGCCTTTCAGGATGTCCAGCTTGGTGCCGAACGCCTTTTGGATATCGGGATCGGACAATACCGTCATTTTCCCGTTCTCTGACAACAACGTCTGAGCCTCCTTGGACGACATCAGGTGCGCAACCGCCGCGAAGGCGTGGTCTTTGTGCTTGCTCGCCTTGGACACCATAAAGTACAGCGGCTTGTTCGAGCCGGAGATGCCGGGCTTCTCCTTGAGCTGAGGCATGGAAGCGACGTCCCAGTTGATCTTCTGGCCTTTCTGCTCCGCCGTATCGAGCAGGTTCACCATAATATTGAAGCTTTGCATCAGCGACGCGAGCGTCTGCTTTTGATAGAAATCTTCGTTCGTCAGCTTCGTGTTGCCCGGAATGCTGTTGATTTCCTGCAGCAAGGCAAGCGACTTTTTCCATTCGTCGGATTGAAACGATGCTCTCCCCGTCTTCGGATCGAAAAGCGACAGTCCCCACTGGCTGCCGGTCATCAGCAAATTAATCGTCCGGAACGCGGAATACTGGGTACCGCCGTCCACCCTCGACAACCGCTTGAACACCGAGATCGCTTCGTCCCACGTCATATCGTCCGTCGGGTAAGGAATTCCGAACCTGTCGAACGCGTCTTTGTTGTAAAACCACATCATCCGGTCCGAATAAACCGGGAGAGCGAGCAATTCGCCGCCGGTTCCGATCGATTTTCCGCCTTCGAGCACCTGCGGGTCCACCCGTTTCAAGTCGACGGAAAAACGGGCTGCATACGTGTTCAGGTCCAGCGGAAAATCGTAATCCAGCAATCCCGCCAGATTCGGATGGTCGGTAAAGACGATATCCGGCGTGCTGCCGGCCGATATGAGATTATCCAGCACATTGCCGCTGCCTTTCGTAAAGTCCAAATATTCCAGCGTGATGTTCGGGTATTTTTTTCGCAGCGGCTCTGCGAAGTATTTATCGAATTCCGCTTGCTGGAACGCCGTATTCCAGTTGTTCACCTTCAACGTTACTGGCTCGCTGCTCAGTTGCTTCTGGGCATCCGCTTCTCCCGCTTTCGCGGCCTCGCCCGGCAATCCGGCAGTCCCGGACGGTTCCGCAGAATTTCCCGAGCATCCGATGACGGATATCCCTAACAACAGCAGCGCCAAACTTGATTGGATTGTACTAGCTTTCTTCATAGAAACCCCTCTTTCTTTGTGTTTATTGTGAAAATTTTCACTAATGCTGAGACGCTAACTTGTTTCGTTCGCCCTGTTGCGGCATGAGCCTGTGCGCGGTAAATTTTCGACGGCGGTTCGGGCCCTGTCCGCCCCAACTTTCCGCTGAGCAGGAATGACTTGCGGATTCGCTCTGTGCCGGCTTCCTCCTCTGCCCATTATTTCGTTTCCAGCACCCGGGTTCTCCCCTATAATAAACTTAACTTCATCCTTTTTTCTTTATCCAGGAAGACGATTCTTTTGCCATATCGTACAGGGGGGCTGGCCGCGAAATGACTTTTCCAAAATATGATTTGCGCATTGAGCTGTCCATTCAGCAGATTGTCACTTTTTACTATATGGAGCTCCCCAAACATTTCTGGACGCCCGGAGAACGTCACGACTTCTGGGAACTATGCTACGTCGATAAAGGACACTATGAAATCGTAAGAGGCACCGAACGGCTCGTTGTCGAGCAGGGGGATCTGCTCTTGTATGCGCCTAACGAATTCCATGCGGGACGGGCTGTAAACGATACGGCTCCGGCGATCATCATCGTCTCCTTCCACTGCGATAGCCCAGCCATGCGCTCGCTAGAGGGAAAGACGTTCCGTCTGAACGAGGACGAGAAGCAACTGCTTTCCAGACTGGTGGAGGAAGGCCGCGAAGCCTTCGATCCTCCCGTCGACTCGCCCCGCATGCACCGGCCCTTCCAAAGAGCGTCAGCCGCCTTCGGCAGCGAGCAAATGATCAAAAATTTATTGGAAATCCTGCTCGTAGGGCTAATCCGTAAAGGAGAAATCCGGAGACCGCCGGCCGTACCGGAATCGATCTCCGCCGCCAACTACAACCATGCGCTTGTCGAACGGATTATCGACTATATGAAGGACCATATCGGAGAAAATCTGAATATCCATCAGCTATGCGCCGCCTTCGGCGTCGGCCGTACCCGGCTCATGACGCTGTTCAAGTCCGTCACCGGCCTGGGGACGATGGCCTATTTCAACAAGCTGAAAATTGAACATTCCAAGTCGCTGATGCGGCAAAATGCGTTCACGATGACGGAATTGTCGGAGCGGCTCGGTTTTGCCAGCGTGCATCACTTCTCCAGAACGTTCAAGAAAGAAACCCTCATGACACCGACCGAATACGCCCGCACGGTAAACGCAAGGGCGATGCGCAGAGCTTCCGACGTGTATCCCGAGTAGGACCGGGCCGGATCGTGCAGCAAAAGCGGCAAGACAAAACAGACGCTTCCATCCCCGCTCCAGGCGGTTTTGTAAGCGTCTTAGCTGTTTAGCTTTCGATTCAGTTGTCATCTCAACCAGCCTTCCAGCATCTTCTCCAGCACCAGATCCAGATTCGAGTGTCCCTCCGCGCAACGGAACGGCTCATAATTGCGGAAGTAATCCGCATGTCCGCCCAGTAGCGGTACCGGAATTCGTTCATCCGGGGCGAACTTGAGCGGATTCCAGCGCGGCACACCGGCAGCACCCTTCTCCCAGCCTCCCCAGCTCCCGATCCGGGTGATTGGATCTTTACCGGAACCGTTCGCCTTCGCGGCGTAGAGGTAACGGACCCGGTCGCACATAACCGGCGGTATGGCGAAGCGCGGACAGCCGATCTGTACGATCCGCGTCTGGATCGCCGGCAGCCGCTCGTCCAGCAGCGAGGCGGCATGCACCGACGCCACTCCTCCGCCGCTATGGCCGATAAACAGCAGGATGTCCGCCTCATCGCCGCTCCCGACCTCGCTCAGAATTCGGCCTCCCCCGAGCGACCGCTCGTAGTTCCCGGACCGGAGCGTCATATCCCGGTACACTTGGCGGATTTGCGGTAGCAGCGGACAGCTCCAATCCCCATAAGGAAAAAGCAGCCCGGCGCCGACCACGTCCAGCTTCGGCTCCCGCTCCAGGACGTCCACGACCGCCTTCAGCACTCCCTCCATGAAATTCGGAGATGTATACACGCCCGCCGCCACGTACACGGCCGCTTTACTTTTGTGCGGTATCGAAAGCTTGCGCATCGGCGATCCTTTCCAACGCGCTCGGATGGGACGAGCGAAACCATTTGACGATCAAGGGGGGATCGACCTCGTCCAGCGTCGCCTTGGACAGCTTCTGCTGCATGCTGACCGCGCCTCCGGCATGGCCGACCAGCTCCATCGCGTAACGGTCGGCCGCGCTTTCGGCCTGACGGGAGACGGCATTCGAGAAGGGCAGCGATACGAACGTCAGCACCGACATCAGCAGCAGTACGAGCGGCAGCACAGCCGCTTGGCCCGGCTGGTGAATTCCGCATCGGCCGCCCCATCTGCGGATGGCCAGCTTGAGCACATAACTGCCGAGCCACAGCATGACCAGCGACGCTCCTACCGCTCCCAGTGCGCTCCATTCGAGATGGCGCATCACATAATGGCCGATCTCGTGGGCGACAATCTGCAAGATCTCCTCTTCATTCAGCCGCTTCAGCGTCGTATCCCAGATCACGATCCGCAGACTGGAGCCGATACCGTCGACGTAGGCGTTCAGCGCGTTCGTTTTGGCCGACATATCGACCTCGTACACCCGCTCCGCCGGTATGCCCGCTTCGGACCCAAGCTCCATTATTTTCTGCTCAAGGACCGGATCGGACAACCGGGAGAACTGATTGTACAGCGGGTCGATCACAACCGGCTGGATATACATCATAAACAGTGTGAACGGAATCGACAGCAGCCACAGCTTCAGCCACCAGCGTCCGCCTCTGCGGATAAACCAAAACGCGACGATGGCGACAAGCAGCGTAACGAGTGTATCGATTCCGGTCGCGACGAGACGGTCGCGCATCCATCCTGCGAACGGCTGGGTCGAAATACCGTTGCTTCGCGACAGCATATAGCTCGTATAACCGAGCGGCAGTCTGGCAACGAATGCGATCGCGCTGACAAAAACGGCGATGACGGCAATCCGTGCTGCGAAGGGCAGCTTTTTGCGTTCCAGCATCCGCTCCCAGCGCGACGCGAAGCCGCCAAACAGCAGCACGAGATAGACGCCCCAAATCCACGGGTACGAGACGAAAAAGATCCAATTCCGCTGGGCGGAATACGTTTCGCTGGCCCGCAGTTCTTCCGCTGACATAAATGTAGCCGGGTCGGCCGGCGTCCCCTTGTATATATCCGGCACCGTGTTGGCGGACGCATACCAGAGGTAGAAGCCGACAGCTACGGCATACAGGGCGAAAAGCGCGTAATACCAACGAATAAACTTGCCGGAATTTTTCAATGGCGATCGCCCTTTCCCGCATTTTTCCTAGTTACGCTAATCATAACATTCCTCGGGCCGAACCGACACATGCAGGGTGCGAAAAAAAGACCGCTGACAGCCCACTGACAGTCCCCGCCGTTTGCCCAGTGTGATTTTTCATAACATCCACAGCACCGAATCCGTTGGCAGCGCATATTTTAACCATCGAGAACGTGTGTGTTCGCGGATTGCGGCTCCCACGGCAGGTATGGCGCCTATATTTACTCGAAATAACTGATGGCGCTGATGGTTACTTTTATTGGGCTGGGAACTGGCAGTTTGGTGTTCGGGTGCTCGGGTGCTCGAGGACTCTTGATCAGGGCTCAGTTTACTCAGGTGCTCGGGAACTCAGGGGTTGGGTAGTTGAGTAATCAGGGGTTGGGTTTGGAGTCTTGGGTTACCTTGACATTGAGTGACTTGGGAGTTTGGATAGTCGGAGCTCCTGTTGGGTCGGAATTATGGATATGTGCGCAATTGCGTTACCTGGCTTCTGGCTGACCTCAAAACTTTGGGCTATTTATGCTATGGAGTCACTTGGGCACTTGGTAGTTTGAACGCTTGAGTTGATCGGAACTTTGCATAGCATCAATGCTACACCTCACTTTGGTGCGAAAAGACCCTCTATGTGCGCATTGGAACCTTACACAGCCAGTCTGCAAACCTTATGTGTTCCAATAGCAGTCTTTTGCAGCTCTTAATTTGATCGATTTGGGGATTTTTACCGAAATAGCCGTCTTTAGGAGCTCTTATCTGGGCACAAGATGTTTAAATTGGCGATTTTCTTAAAAAATAAGAGCTCCAAGCATTCGCTATTTTGGAGAGCGGGGTCAAATGATGACATTTAAGAGTCTCGAATAGCTCTTATTCCGCGGACGGTGGTAGGGTTTGGGTTAGCGGCGGAGCAAAAGTGAGGATCGTGTGGCAAATTAAGTTCGAAGCAATTCCACGATGTCCGACCGCGCCTTAGCGGTAAGGTTCGGTGCAATCGGATGATCGCGGCTTCGCCTGATCATGTCCGATTTATAAGTAAATCTTGATCGAAGTAACTCAGGCAGCCCGACCGCGTTTTTGCGGTAGATTTCCTTGTAAATCGACGGGCAGCGCCTGTGGCGGCCCATGTCCGATTTATACCGAACCTCTTTTCGAAGCAATTCCACGATGTCCGACCGCGCCTTAGCGGTAAGGTTCGGTGCAATCGGATGATCGCGGCTTCGCCTGATCATGTCCGATTTATAACCATTCCTGATCGATTCCTTAATCGATCATGATGAACGAAAGTGAGCGCGGCGCATACGCCAAACCGGCCGTTTCGCCACCCGAACAACCCCGAAACCCGGCGCGACGCATCGACTTTTCTCCATTATAGAAGAATCGTTCCCGCGTATTGACAGCTTCTACCTGCGGTGATACGATGCATCCATGCATTATTCCAACTATATTTATAGGATTAATCGGTCAACCGGACAGCCGGAGACGGAGCGCCCTGGAGGCGCATCATTCTGCACCTTGCCTTCAACTCGACGCACGCACCAAGCAAACTATAAAAAGGGAGTTTGAACCGAATGAAAAAACCGACCCTGCTGTCCGCCATCCTTGCCATCAGTTTATTGGGACTTACCGCATGCGGAGGCGGAAACGCCGCGCCTAGCGGAAATTCATCCGCAGCCGGAGCCGGAGCCGACAAACCTGCCTCCACCGGCGCCAAGCCGCCCGTCGAGCTGCTGAACGTCTCCTATGATCCGACCCGCGAACTGTATGTCGAATACAACAAAGCGTTCGCTAAATATTGGGAAGACAAAGCCGAGCAAAAAGTAACGATCAAGCAGTCCCACGGCGGCTCCGGCAGCCAAGGCCGCTCGGTCATCGACGGCATCCAGGCCGACGTCGTCACACTCGCACTCGCTTACGACATAGACGCCATTCAGGAGAAGGGCCTGATCAACGCCGACTGGCAGAAGCGGCTGAAGGACAACAGCTCGCCGTACACGTCCACCATCGTCTTCCTCGTCCGCAAAGGTAACCCGAAGGGCATCAAAGACTGGAACGACCTGATCAAACCAGACGTCAGCGTCATCACGCCGAATCCGCTCACCTCCGGAGGAGCCCGCTGGAACTATTTAGCCGCATGGGGGTATGCGCTCAAAAACAATAACAACGACGAAAATGCGGCCAAAGATTTCGTATCAAAGCTGTTCAAAAACGTTCCGGTTCTCGACTCCGGCGCTCGCGGATCAACTACGACGTTCGTCGAACGCGGCATCGGCGACGTGCTGCTTGCCTGGGAGAACGAAGCGTTCCTGTCGCTTAAGGAATTCGGCTCCGACAAATTCGAGATCGTCGTGCCTTCGCTTAGCATCTTGGCGGAGCCGCCGGTTACGGTCGTCGATAAAGTCGTCGACAAAAAGGGCAGCCGCGAAGTCGCGCAAGCTTATCTCGACTATTTGTACTCCGAAGAAGGCCAGGAAATCGCCGCCAAAAACTTTTACCGCCCGCGCCTCGAATCCGTAGCCAAAAAGTACGAAAAGCAATTCCCGAAAATTAACCTTATTACGGTCGACGAAGCTTTCGGTGGGTGGCAAAAAGCCCAGAAAACCCATTTTGCAGACGGCGGCATCTTCAATCAGATCTACAAGCCGGCGAAGTAATTGTAAGCGGACATTACAAAACCGAAAATAAGGTGACAGGAGTGACCTGAACCGATGGCCTCGATTCACAAGAAAAAACGTTCCGTACTGCCCGGCTTCGGCATCTCGATGGGCTTTACGATTTTATACTTGAGTCTGATCGTGCTCTTCCCTCTGTCCGGGATCGTGCTCAAATCGGCGGGACAGAGCTGGAGCAAGTTTTGGGAGACGGTGACTGACCCCAGAGTCGTCGCGTCGATCCAGATCAGCTTCAACACCGCCTTTTACGCAGCGCTCGTGAACGCAGTGTTCGGCCTGATCGTAGCATGGGTGCTGGTCCGCTACACGTTCCCGGGCAAACGTCTGATCGACGGGCTCGTGGATCTGCCCTTCGCCCTGCCGACAGCGGTAGCCGGTATCGCTCTGACTTCGATTTATGCGCCCAACGGCTTGCTCGGCAGCTTTTTCATGCAATACGGCATCAAAACCGCCTACTCGCAAATCGGCATCACGATCGCCCTGATTTTCATCGGCCTGCCATTCGTCGTGCGTACCGTTCAGCCGGTGCTGGAGGATCTGGAGAAGGACGTCGAGGAGGCAGCCGCCTCCCTCGGAGCTTCGCGCTGGCGGACCTTTCGCAGCATCATTTTCCCGGCCGTGCTCCCTTCGCTGCTGACCGGCTTCGCGCTGGCGTTCGCCCGTTCGATCGGCGAATACGGATCGGTCGTGTTCATCTCCGGCAATATGCCGATGAAAACCGAGATCGCCCCGCTGCTCATCCGGACGAAGCTTGAACAGTACGATTATACCGGCGCCACTACGATCGCCCTCGTCATGCTGATCATCTCGTTCGTGCTGCTGCTGCTGATTAACTTGCTGCAATGGCGCGCCAGCAGACGTACGATCAACGTTTAGGAGGAGGGAACCACTATGGCCGGAACCGTCGCCGCACGCACCGCTTCGCCTTCGCCGGCAAGCCGTACCCGGACGGGAGCCACCAGCGAATCAGCCGTCGTCAAATGGACGTTGATCGCCATCGCCCTCCTGTTCATCGTGCTCGTGCTTATATTGCCGCTCGTCACCGTCTTTACCCAAGCGTTCCGCAAAGGCGCCGAAGTATTCATCGCCTCGATCGTCGATCCGGAAGCATTGTCCGCCATCCGGCTGACGCTGGTTACCGCCGCGGTCGCCGTACCGCTGAACACCGGATTCGGAATCGCGGCGGCGTGGGCGATCGCCAAGTTCAGCTTTCGCGGCAAACAGTTTCTGATTACGTTAATCGACCTGCCGTTTGCCATCTCGCCCGTGATATCCGGCCTGATCTTCGTCCTGCTGTTCGGAGCGCAAGGCTGGTTCGGCCCGTTCTTCATCGATCACGGCATCCCGATCATCTTCGCCCTGCCGGGCATCGTGTTGGCGACCATCTTCGTCACCTTCCCGTTCGTCGCCCGCGAGCTGATCCCGCTGATGCAGGCGCAGGGCAATCAGGAGGAGGAAGCCGCCGTTTCCTTGGGCGCAAGCGCCTGGACGCTGTTCTGGCGGGTCACGCTTCCGAATGTAAAATGGGGATTGCTGTACGGCATCATCCTCTGTAACGCACGGGCCATGGGCGAGTTCGGCGCCGTCTCCGTCGTATCCGGACATATCCGGGGTGAGACAAACACGATTCCGCTCCATGTGGAGATTTTGTACAACGAATACCAGTTCGCCGCCTCCTTCGCCGTCGCCTCGCTGCTCGTCCTGCTTGCGCTTCTTACGCTGGTCGTCAAAAGCATCGTCGAGTGGAAGCATCATCAGGCTGCAGCAGCAGGATTGTCCGGGCAGGCGAAGCTTCCGGGAGGGAATGAATGATGTATATCGAAGTGAAGGATCTTGTAAAAACATTCGGCAACTTCACCGCTTCGGACCGTATCAGCTTCGGGATCAGCAAAGGCAATCTGATCGGCCTGCTCGGACCGAGCGGCGGCGGCAAGACGACGATCCTGCGCATGCTGGCGGGACTGGAGACGCCGGATTCGGGCGATATTTTCATCAACGGCAAACGGGTCAACGACGTCCCTCCCCAGCAGCGGGGCATCGGCTTCGTCTTTCAGAACTACGCCCTGTTCCGGCACATGACCGTGTACGACAATATCGCCTTCGGCCTGACCGTGCAAAAAAAGCCGAAAGCCCATATCCGGCATCGGGTATCCGAGCTGATCGAGCTGACCGGCCTGAAAGGGCTGGAGAACCGGTATCCGAACCAGCTGTCCGGCGGCCAGCGTCAGCGTGTCGCCTTCGCCCGCGCCCTGGCCCCCGAGCCTCACCTGCTGCTGCTCGATGAACCGTTCGCCGCCATCGACGCCAAGGTGCGCAAGGAGCTGCGGTCCTGGCTGAGATCGACGATCGAGCGGATCGGGATTACGACGATATTTGTCACTCACGATCAGGAGGAAGCGGTCGAGGTGGCTGACGAAATTATGATTGTAGGCGGAGGACGTCTGGAGCAGAAAGGATCGCCGCTTGAAATTTACAAAAACCCGCAAACTCCGTTTGTCGCCGGCTTTATCGGGGAATCGAGCCAACTGGACGATCCCTCCCGGCTGAAAGGGTTCGCGGGCGAGCTTCCCGGCGCCAAAGCGATCATCCGCCCGGAGTTCGTCGAGGTCGGGACGCCCGGTGAGCTCTCGACTCCTTTGGCCGCGGAGACCGGAGTCGTGCGGGGCGTCTACTTCCGGGGCAGCAGCTGGCAGGTCGAGATAAACCTGGGCAGCCAGTCGGTATTCGCTTACCGCTCTCTGGAGAAAACCCCGCTTAAGACGGGGGACGAGGTACTCGTACTCATTCATAGACTGTACTTGTTTAACGACCGGCAGTCCCGGATCGTCGAGAACGCGATGAAGACCGATCCGATGCCGATTAATATTTAAGAACGAGACGACAGAAACAACTGTTTGGCCCGCTGTGCAAAAATACAAATGTTGGAGGGAATCGCGATGAGCAATCCGGTTCAATTGGACGACGTATGGACAGAACGCATACTCGGCAGCTTAGAAGGAATGGAATACGGAAGCGTGCAAATTATTGTGCACGACGGTAAGATCGTGCAGATTGAACGGACCGAACGCAAAAGGTTCGATGCTTTCGCGCAACTTCAAACCCGCGCGCGTCCCGAGACGCTAAAAAAACGGAGTCAGTAAAAGGCCAGCCGTTCCCTGGAACTGCTGCGAAGTTAGCCTTTCTGAAAACGGAGCAAAAGCTGCTAACCGGAGCCCCTTCCCGATGTAAACAGAAATCGAAGGACGCCGCATGCTTCCGATCCGCCTTGCCGCCGCTTAGCTGTGCCAGGGGGACGGAAGCTTTTTTTTGACGGAAGCGGATCGCCCCATTGCCTGCTTGCCCTGTAGAAATCCCATACTTTACAATAACGGTAAACGGGAATCCCAACAGGAAGAAAGGCAGGCGAGCGGAGTGAATCTGAAAGTTGTTTCCTTTAACATTTGTCACGGGCTGGGCATCGATGGACGGCAGGATTTGGAACGCACGACAGACGTTCTCCGGGACAGCGGAGCGGATGTAATCGGATTGCAGGAGGTCGACAAATATTATGGGGAGAGGAGCGGCTGGCAGGACCAGACCGCCTTGTTGGCGCGTTCTCTCGGGATGCACGCCGTATATGGCCCTAACCTGGATATGGACCCGCAGCCCGGCAGTGGAGGACATCGCCGGCAATACGGCGTCGCGATTTTAAGCCGGTATCCGATCGTATCGAGCCGCAACCACGTGCTGCCCCGGATCGACACGCCCGGCGGCTGGAACGAACCGCGCGGCTTGCTGGAAGCACGTCTTCAGGTTGGTAGCGAGACAGTGCGCGTGCTGAACACCCATCTGGGACTGTCCGACCAGGAACGGATCGCTCAGACGTTGCGGCTCGTCGAGGTGTATTTGGCGGGCGGTCCGGAACGCTGCATCGTAACCGGGGATTTTAACGCGCTGCCGAACAGCCCGGAGCTTTCACCCCTGCTCGCCGTCCTGAGCGATACGTATGCGTCCGTTCACGGCGGCCGCCACGATCCGACGTTTCTGTCCGCCGCCGGCGGCGCTCCGGTTGCCGTAAAGTGCATCGACTATATATGGTGCTCTCCGGATCTGACGCCCGTCGATGCTGCCGTGACCGCTTCGCTGGCATCCGACCACCTGCCGCTGGCGGCTTCCGTAACTATAGACGGACCGGCTCATTAGTCCGGATGCCGACGTCCATAACATGCTGCCCGAAATGGAGACTTTACCGTTTCATGCATAAGAAGTTGGGGTAATGTACATATTGATTGTGGCGCCCTTTCATTCGGACGGCCGTGTTTTGGTTTGACAACAAAGATGATATTAACTATACTTTGGTAAGTTACTTATTAATGTTCAAAGACAAAAGGAGGATGAGATCGTGAGTAATGTAAAATTGGCTATCGTCTATTACAGCTCCACCGGAACGAACTACAAGCTGGCCCAAGCGGCGGCGGAAGGAGCCAAAGAGATCGGTGCCGAGGTAAAAGTCGTCCGTGTACCAGAGACGGCTCCCGAGCAGGCGATCGCCTCCAACCCGGCGTGGAAGGCGCACGCGGAAGCGACCAAGGATGTGCCGGAAGTGACGCATGCGGACATCGAATGGGCGGACGCGATCATATTCAGCACGCCGACGCGTTTTGGCAACATGGCTTCGCAAATGAAGCAGTTTTTCGATACAACAGGCGGTTTATGGTTCCAAGGCAAGCTCGTCAACAAAGTCGTCTCCGCGATGACCAGCGCCAGCAACCCGCACGGCGGCCAGGAAGCGACCGTTCTGTCGCTGTATACGACGATGTATCACTGGGGGGCGATCGTCGCCGCTCCGGGCTATACCGATCCAATCACGTTCCAGGCCGGGGGCAACCCGTACGGAACTAGCGCCACAGCGGTGGACAGCGGCGAGATTCCGGACGCCGTCCTGCAGGCGGCGAGACATCAGGCTAAGCGTACGGCAACGGTAGCCGGCTGGGTAAAGGCCGGACAATCCAGCTAAGCTTATCCATAGCCGACCCCGCCTTCCTCCGGTCAGCCGGAACAGGCGGGGTTTGTTTTTTTTGGACTCCGGATCGAGCGGCAGGCAGTAGAGTGACCGTCAGTCTCCCCCGCCGCCGCATCCCGAAGAGCACGAGGACGAGCTGCACGACGAGGAGCCTCCGGAACTTCCGGAATCTCCGGACGAGCCGCCGTCCGAACCGCTGCCGGAATCGCCGGAGTCCCGGGAGTCGGAACGGTCGTCACCGAACGTCCCGGAGCAGGATGACGAGCCGCACGAAGCCTGATTTTTCTTCTCCTCCTCCGGCAGCACATCCTCCATCTGCTCGGTATAACCCACCGGGTCGATAACCGAGAACATCACCATCGACGTTGCAAGCATCGTATAATCGGACGTATTCGAATGGTTCGCTCCGGACGAGTGTTGGGCATTGCGCGTTACAGGTTTGCCGTCCGGTTCGTTCCCATCTGCCATTTTTGCGTTACCGATCTGTTCCTTCAGCCTGCCGATCAGCAATCCGATCGTTTTCTCCGCATCCGGACTGACGTCCATCGAGGCGCGATTGAAACGGGACGAGGCAAGCTTGTCCGGCGATTGCCGCTCCACTTCCTCCAGCAGCTGCGCATCCAGCGGATAACGGAAAAATCCGCGCCAGATCTGCCCGCTGTATTCCGTCGGCACGAACAGCTGGCTGTACACCCAATCGAACCATGCCCGCTCTCCGGGCATCGGCGCCGCTTCTCCGTGCGGCGCATGGTGAACGGTCCGTCCGTACCAGCTGTTGCAGAACGTCTCGTACTCGCGGGTAAACATCAGCATCTCATGCCAAATATCGTCTACTTCGCGGCTAAACATCGGCACTCCGCGCATCACCGCACTCATTAACAAATACCGTTTCAGCTCGAGAACTTTCCAGTCGTACTCCGCCTCGGTCATCCGCGGATATTTATCGAGTACCCGACGCTTAAGCTGCGGGACGAACAACGTCTGGAACGCCGACTCCAGTTCACGCGCAATAGACGTCAGCGGAATGTCCGATGCCAGACCGAGATGAGCTGGCAAGACGCCGGTCCGATACTCTTTGCGGTTCGGCGGCGCGCTTTTGCGGACCGGTCCCCCTCGTCTACCTGCGGACCGGGACTTGTTCTTGCCGGTAAGCCGGGTTATCAGAAACAACACGATCACGATGATCAGAGACGCTATAAAAATCAGTTCCATACGCTCTCTCCCTCCAGGCTGCTCACTTCTTTTTACTTTTAATATACCATGAAGCGGGACAGGCTGTATCGTAGTGCGCATGCTTTTGTTATGATAGAAGGAGCAGCCGATTGTCCGGGCAACCGCCGGCCTCGAAAAGGAGAGAACATCATGCGTTCCAACAAACTGCTCTTGCTTGTCATCGTCGAGCTAATCATCGCGATCGCCTTTGCCGTAACGTCTATACTCGTATTCCTATACCAGAAGGACGACCTGTGGATGCAGACGGTTCTGGTGCTGGGGGGGATCGCTGGCGTTTGGAACGGCTACTATCTGATCAAGCAGCGCCAAAACCAGGTTACCCGCAGAAGAGGACCGGCCAAGCCAAGTCCGAAGTCGAAGCGTTAAGGCTGCGCCGGACCATGCTTGTGTGATCGTTCAAATTCATTTCGAATGATCCGCTCCCGCCTAACGGCATGCCAAAAAGCACCCCCTGGGAATCACAAAGGAGAAACGTAACACGTTTGTCCGATGATTGCCGGGAGGTGCTTCGTAAGGCGCATAGTTGCCAGACGATCACGCCTTTATATATTTGAGCGCCTTCTCGATCGCTTCGTCTTCGGTCGGTGCCGTGACATAGCGGCCGTTAATGAAAATAAACGCCGCCCGCGAGCAAGGACCGCAATATGACTTGCAGCCCACTTTGATATCCGTATCCGGAGCAAGCTTCTGCAGCTTGGACAGCGTCGTCTTCATCTTCATATGTTTGCACTTGTCGCAAACGCGGATGTCATTGGCCATGGTCCGTACCTCTTCCCGCTGTGCTTACGCACTCTGATCCAAAGCCAGAGCAGCATGCTTGCTCTGGAGTCAAACCTGGTTTAAAGTCCGGCATGTGATCAATGATCGCCGTGGTTGCCCTTGTTCGGATTCGTGATGACAAACCCTTCGTTCGGCAAGTACAAGTAATCGATTCTGACGCCATCGAGCATCTGCTCGCTTTTCTCCAGCACGACATCGATGCCCTTATCCGTGGCGACAATGATGTCTTCATCTGTAGGCTCGTCCAGTCCAAGAGCGTAGTGGACATGGTTGCCATGCGTAAAGTCGACCTTAACCCGCACCTTTAGCCCCTTGTTTTCTTCCAGATCCAGTTCATTCAAAAGCACCTTCGCCGCGCTTCTTGTTATTTTGACGTTCATTGCTCCCACTCCTTTGCGTGACGTGACGTGTTCCACCTTCAAAATGATACCACGTTTTCCCGGCATCGTCTAACTTTTGTGGACTTCCATTTCGCAAACCGATAAAATGATGAAAAGCCCATCCCATTTCGAGGTGAACCCATGCTTTCGTTTTATCGGAAATATTACAAGACCGTATTCGACATCGGTCTGATGGTGTTGACCATCTATTTGTTCATGCTCGCCTTCAGCTACTTGTACCGGATCGCGACGCCGATCTTTTTGGCCTTCGCCATCTTCGTCGTCATCGAGCCGTTTGCGCGGTTTTTGAACCGCAGAGGACTAAAGAAGTCGATCGCCACCTCGATATCTACGCTTGTGTTCGTCGTCGTCATCCTTGGCGTCGTCATCGGAGCCGGAGCAATCTTCACCACCCAAATTTATCAGCTTATTCAAAAGATACCGGTATACGCCACCATTCTTCAGCAGGAGATCGTCAACAATATGGGCTTCTGGCAGTCGAAGCTGGAAACGATTCCGGACGACTGGCTGCTCCAGGTGAAGGAATATTCGACTGTCATCACTGAAAAAGGAGCGAAGCTCGCAACCGCGTTTCTCGGCGGACTGTTTAATCTGCTGACTTCGTTCTCGTCGTTTTTGTTCAATTTCGCGATCGGGATCATCCTCGCCTACTTTTTGAGCATCGAGATCGAGACGTGGAAGCGGTTCGCCACGGACAAAACTCCGCGCACGTTCAAGACAGCGTTTTTCTTTCTCAAAGAAAACGTATTGAAAGGGATCGTCACCTATATTAAGTCGCAGATGCTGCTGATCTCGCTGACCTTCATCATTATCTTTATCGCGCTGCTCGTGCTCGGCGTCAAGAACGCTTTCTCGATCGCGCTGCTGTCGGCCATCTTCGACGTCCTGCCGCTGCTGGGTGTATCGACGGTGTTTATCCCTTGGATCGTCTATTTATTTGTAATCGGCAATGTAAAGCTGGCTGTCATTCTCTCGATACTGCTTGCTATCGTGGTCGGAACGCGACAAATTCTGGAACCAAAAATAACCGGCGACTCTCTCGGGGTATCGGCCTTTACGATGCTGTCGTTTATGATCGTCTCGCTGTCCCTGTTCGGCGTAGCCGGCGTTATTTTATCGCCGATCCTGATCATTCTCGTCAAAGCGCTGTACGACCAAGGTTATTTGCGCAGATGGATTCGGCTCCCGGAGGAGGAATACGACAAAAAGGTGCAAACGTGAGGCCGTCAGCGGATTCCGAACTTCCGCTCGGCCCGGCCGGCGAAATAGTTCATCGCAATCATCGTAACCGCGATATCGTCCAGCGGAAGAAACGGCATCGCATCCGGAAGCACCCAGTACAGCAGCACCGGAACGCCGAACAGCAGCTTCTCTCCGGCGGGCACGTCCTTCGAGACGAGCAGCCGATAGACGCGTCTGGCTACCGTGCTCCAATGCTTGTAAGACAACAGCCTGCGGATCATGCCGATTCCTCCCTACCGCTAGTGGCTAGTATATCGCGCTTATGATGACGAAATAAGGAGAATGAAACGAAATGCCTGGAATTGCGCTAGTCGCCGGAGATTTGCTTGTCCTGTTCATCTTCGTCCTGCTGGGCAGGGAAGATCACGATATGTCCTTCTCACTGTCCGCTTCGCTGGAGACGGCGGTGCCCTTCGTGATCGGCTGGATCGCCGCGCTTGCCATCGCCCGGACGTACCGGCTCAGCTCGATCGCCTCCGTACGCAAAGCAATCGGCTGGGCGCTGCTCACCTGCCTGATCGCCGTTCCGATCGGGCTTGCCCTCCGGTCCGTCTGGCTCGGACGTCTGCCTGGCGGATCGTTCGCCATCGTAGCGTTCCCCTTGGTTGCCGGTTTTATGACCGTATGGAGAGTGATCTGCGTCTGGCTCTTCTCCTTGTTTTTACCCAATCGGCGGTTCAAGTAACAGACAGCCGCGATCCCCTCCTTCACCGGAGGGGATTTTTTCGCTTACAGACGGGTCATCTGCCATACAACCGGCGATATTTTCATTTCCTCGCCAAGCCATTCCTGAGCGATCGCCTGGAACAGACCGGTATTGCCGCTGCAAAAGAAACGGTGTACCGGCAAATCGCCGTTCTCGGCCAGTTGCCCTCTGTGATACAAAATCGCGCTGATCTCGCGGGCCGTCTCGTCGGCCGAGCTGATAAGCGATACGTCCGGACCGACCACATCCGAGATCGCCTCCGACAAATACGGGTAATGCGTACAGCCTAAAATCAAACAATCCATGTCGCTTTGCCGCATAGGCCGGAGCGATTGCTCCACCACCAGCTTCGCCTCCTCGGAACGGAACATCCGGTTCTCCACGAGAGGTACGAGCCTGGGACATGCCAGACTGACGACCCGGATCGACGGATTGATCGACTGGAGAGCCTGCTGATAAGCTCCGCTGCGAATCGTATTTTCCGTTCCGATCACACCAATCGTTCCGTTTCTCGTCGATTTGATAGCCGCGCGTGCGCCCGGATAAATGACACCGACGACAGGAATCGATACCATCGAGCGGATTTTGTGCAGCGCGATGGCGGTTGCCGTATTACATGCGATAACAATCATTTTCGGACCGAACTGAAGCAGATAATCTACGATTTGCCGGGTGAACTCGAGCACTTCTTCCGAATCTCTGGGGCCGTACGGCGCTCTCGCCGTATCGCCGAAGTATAGTATGTTTTCCATCGGAAGCTGCCGCATGACTTCTTTCGCGACCGTCAGCCCTCCGACCCCGGAATCCAATATCGCGATCGCTTGTTGCACTAGGTTCGCTTCCTTTACTTCGATGTGTAAGGCTTACATGTTACAATATGAGCTCCCCTTCCAAAACGTACCACTCCCGCTGCCCATGAAAGAGCCTGCTTTGCTCCCATCTAGCCGATACGGCCCTCCCCCGGCTCCCGCCTCACAAGGAAAGGCCCGGGGCTTTCGCCCCGGGCCTCGTGCCCTGCGTTTCAATCGGTTGCCTATTTCTGCAGCTCATCCAACGTTCCGAATTTGTAGCCGTCTTTTTTGATTTCCTTCAAGATCCGGTCCATCGCTTCGATATTTTCTTTGGAAGCCTGGTGCATCAAAATAATATTGCCGTCATGCACATTGCCGGTGACGTCGTTGAACGCATCCTCCGCCCCGTTCTTGCGCGGTTCCCAGTCTTTCATCGCCGTCGACCAGAAGTAGGACGTATACCCCAGATCGGACATTAGCGTCAACAGGTGCATACTGTATTTGCCGTAAGGGAAGCGGAAAAACTTCACCGGCTCCTGACCGGTGATGTCCTTGTACAGCTTCTCGTAATCGGCCACTTCCTTTTTGACCTGATCGTCGGTCAGCGTAGTAAAATCCTTATGCGTAATTGAATGATTCCCGACCGTATGGCCTTCCTCAAGCAGCAGCTTGATATAATCCGGATTGTTCTTCAAGTTGTAGCCGGTGACGAAAAACGTCGCTTTGACCTCATTGTCCTTCAAGCTTTTGAGCAGCGTCTCGTAATCTAGCAGCTCTCCCCCGACGTCAATCGTCAAATACACCGTATTTTCTTTGCCGATCCATACGGCTTTCTGCTCCGGCTTCAACTGCTTCGTTTCCGCCGGAAATCCCGGGACCTCGCCCTTTTTCTTTTTCATGTAATACCAGGACACCGCTTTTTGGTCCGCAGCGGTCGGCTTGGCCGGTTCTTTGGGCGGCTCGGTTTTCGGAGGCTCCGCTTGGGGCTGTTCCGGTTTCGGCTGTTCGGCCGCCGGTAGGCCGCTCTTCGGCGGTTCCGGCTTGGAGACTGTTTTCGGCTCTTCGGCCGGCTTATCGCCTGGCGTAACCGGAGGCGCAGCGTTCCCTCCAGTGGATTGAGCCGCCGGCGTCTCGCCTTTCTCCCCCGGGTCGGACGCGACAGGCGTTTTGCCGCCTTCCTGCTGGCTCTGGGACGGCTGTCCCGGGTCGGGAGAAGCCCCCTGCGGCCCGTTCCCCGCCGAATCGGAGCAGCCGGACAGCAGCGTCCCGGCTACGAGAGCCGTGGTTAAGATCGAGCTGATTGTGCGCATTCAGGTTCCCTCCTCGCTCTGCCTAACGTATTCGACAAGCATTCTCCGGTTTCCTTGTCAGACGGTCTGAAATCTCCTGCCCGAAATCAAATCCCCGAAACGTATCCGCACTCGGCTTCTCTGCCGGTTCGGCGTCACGGGGACTCGGGTAAAGCAGTCTTAAGCGCGGCGGGCGCGGTCGATGCGCCACATGGCGATCTGGATGGCGGAGATGAGCACAAACCCGGTCAGGGCGAGGAACGGGATCGTCACAAAGCCGAACCAGTTCATATACTCCGCATCGCAAGGAACGATGCCGCACGAGAAGGAATTCGACTTGATCCAGTCCGTCTTCTCCATCAGGTAATGGTACAGCGAGATGCAGGCACCGAGCAGGGTCATCGGCAGCACATACATGTACACCTGCTGTTTGCGGGCCGCCGCTATTCCCAATAGGATAACTTGCGGGTACATCAGAATGCGCTGATACCAGCACAGCTTGCAGGGCATGTACCCTTTCACCTCGGAGAAGTACAAACTGCCGAGCATCGCCACGAGAGCGATCGCCCAAGACAGATGGAGGCCGTTTTCGGCCCAAAATTTGCGCATGCTGCAAGAGCTCCTTTTTAGTCGGTTCCGGCGCTTTTGCCCGTTGGAACGTTCTTCGCCCGCCGGCAAAAACGGATAAACCTTGAGTTTAAGCGATCATTTCGATAGGATAGGGTCAACCGGGTGCTTCCCGGCTCCGCCCATAACCATTATAGTGGAAATTGTTTTATTCGGAAAGGAGAGCTGCCTCCTGACATCTACGAACGATTACGACCTCCCAACCGTCGGCAGCGGGACGAAACGCGGACCCTCTGCCGGAAGCGTTCGCTGCCGAAAAACCGAGCCGTCTCTGTAATCTAAGGGGCATATCATTTTTTTCGACATAATTCGGCATATTTTTCAACTCTTTTTTTCAATGAGACCCTACTAGCTTCTTACGGACATGAGTCAGAAAAACCAGCATTAGCAAGCATTTCCTATCTCACTTTACAAATTGCAGCACCTGGACGTGAGACTAATCTCCTATATAGGTTTTGTAACTTTTGTCGTAAAATATATAGACGACATCCATTAAGATTTTCGGAGCTGACGCAATGATGCAAAAAATTCCGGTGACTCGTGACGGCAAAAGAGGCTCAGACATCATCACGATCCCGTCCAGCGATATAGTAAAAATCGATAAGATCCGGAATCGGGATTACGTCGTTCATACGAAAACCGATCAATTCTACCTCGATCTTTCGCTGGAAAGCATCGAAGAATGGCTGTTCGAGGACGGGTTTCGGCTGATAGACACAACCAATGTCGTCAATATGAACCATGTCGTGGAGTACGATTCCAAAAAGGGCACCGTGTATTTCGATCATCGCTCGGCGCAAGAGTCCAAGGTCGCATCTGCCGCAAGGATACATAAAGAACACGTCGAGAATATGATGGAGATGCTCCGGCTCGCCAAGCTGAGCAAAGCAGAGGAGGGACTTCGCGACAATTCATTCGAGGAACGGATGCGGGATATTGCCGAATCGCATGACGACGACCGTTTCGTCCGGTCGTATTCGACGATCCGCGCTGTCGTCGAACGGGAGAAAGCTGAACGGAAGATCCGGCATATGGCATATCACGACGCTTTGACCGACCTGCCCAACCGTCTTCTGTTTCACGAACGGCTCAACGAGGCGTTTCATCGCTCCGAGAAAACCGGCACCATTCTGGCCGTTCTTTTTATTGATCTGGACCGGATTAAAGTCATCAACGATACGCTCGGTCATCATATCGGCGACGAGCTTCTCAAATATTGGGCGGACAAGCTGAAGGCAAACAAACGGCCCCAGGATACGGTAGCCCGCTTCGGCGGCGACGAATTCATCGTGCTGCTCACCGATATTACGAGCATTAACGAAGTGCTGACGTTTGCCAGCTTCATTCCGCAGCTGTTCAGCGAACCGTTTACTTACGGGGAGCACGATCTGTATGTCACTTCCAGCATCGGTATCAGCGTATACCCGAGCGACGGCACCGACGCGGATACTTTGATCAAAAATGCCGATACCGCGATGTACCGCGCCAAGGAAAAAGGCGGCAACACGTTCCAGCTGTACCGTTCCGAGATGAATATCCGCTCGCTCGAACGTCTCAATATGGAGATTGATCTGCGCAGGGCGATGGAGCGCGGCGAGATTATGGTTTATTACCAGCCGATCGTCGATCTCGGGTCGGGTCGAATCTACGGCATGGAGGCGCTTGTCCGGTGGAAGCACCCGATACGGGGCATGATCTCGCCGGCCGAGTTTATCCCGCTGGCCGAGGAGACCGGATTAATCGTCCCGATCGGCAACTGGGTGCTGAAGGAGGCGTGCCGCCAGAACGAAGAATGGATCTCGCAGGGGCTGCCTCCGCTCGTAGTGGCGGTTAATATTTCGGTCAACCAGTTTCAGCAGCCCGGGTTTATCCAACTGATCAAAGGAACGCTGGAGTCGACCGGTCTGGACCCGAAGCTGCTCTGTCTGGAGATAACCGAAAACGTCGCCATGAAAAACGTCAACTACATCGTGGAGACGATCGATAAGCTGCGGGAGCTGGGCGTCCGGATCTCGATCGACGATTTCGGCACCGGTTATTCCTCGCTCAGCTACCTGAAACGGTTTCGCGTCCATACGCTGAAGATCGACCAATCGTTTATCCAGGAGCTGACGACCGACGAGGAAAATGCCGCCATCGTCACGGCGCTCATCGCCATGTCGCACAAGATGAATATCAAAGCGCTCGCCGAAGGCGTAGAAACCAAGGCGCAGCTCGAATTTTTGCGGCGGTACGGCTGCGACGAGATCCAGGGGTACTTGTTCAGCACGCCGCTGCCTGTGTCCGACTTCGAGCATTTGATCCGGGTGAACCGCAACTTGTCCGAGGTTTTACGCTAGAGCCGTCCACTTGCGAATAGTCGCACTTTAGGCGGAGTACGGGGCGGGTGAAACTTTTTCCCGTTTCGTTCGTTTAAAGTAACGAATAACTTCGCTGGTACAACGTCAGAACTCCTTGCAGGTTACGAATGCCGCTGTGCAGACGTATCCCGTCTGATCTGTACTTCGTGGAAAGGATGCGCGAATGGAAACGAGAAACGCCGCCCGTCCAGCCGCCAGAGGCGCCGCGCCGCTCCCTCCGAGGAGAAAGAAATCGAAACGGCGCAAGATCAACTGGCTTGGACGGTTTATGCTTTCCTTTTTTTTCGCTTCGCTGCTGTTTGGCGCTTGGTTTTTCCTGACTCCTTCCGGAACCGGGTTCCGTTATATGATGGCTGACACGCTGATCACGACCCAGCACCGGCATTGGGCCAAATATTTGATCGGCCAGGAAGGGCTGGAGCGTCAAGTCGCCAGCTATACGAAGCAGTTCGATGAAATGTCCGATCTCAAAAGCACGCTGCCGGTCTTCGTCCCGACTCCCGTGGAGCTGGAGCAGCAGGACAAGCCGATCTTCGACATCGAACCGATTGAAGGACCCAAGTTTAAAGGATATCTGGTCAAAGTATACGATCCCAAAAAAATTCGTCTCGCCGTCCCCGAGAAAATCGGCAAAGGCGAAAAAGTATCGAGTATGGTGAAGCGCACCGGTGCCGCTCTCGGTATTAACGCAGGCGGTTTCGTCGATCCGGAATGGAAAGGGAACGGCTTCCAGCCTACGGGCATCGTCATCTCGGGCGGCAAAATCTTCTACAACGACGGCGCTATGAATACGCCGACCTCGATCGTCGGCATCGACAAGAACGGCCGCATGATCGCCGGCAATCACAAGCCTTCGGATATGCTGGCGATGGGTGTTCAGGAGGCCGTGACGTTTAAGCCGCAATTTATCGTCGACGGCAAAGGGCTGATCAAGAACCAGGCTAGCGGCTGGGGGATCGCCCCGAGAACGTGTATGGCGCAAACCGCGGACGGTACGATATTGTTCGCGATTATCGACGGACGGCAAACCCATAGCATCGGCGCAACGCTGTACGACGTGCAGCAAATTTTCCTGGAGCACGGGGCGGTCATCGCCGCGAATCTGGACGGCGGCTCGTCCACCGTGCTGGTCAAGGAAGACGAGATCATTAACAAACCGGCGAGCCCTTACGGCGAACGCTACTTGCCAACCGCCTTCCTCGTCTTCGATCATCCGGAGAAAGCGCAAATCCGCAACGTCTGGGAAGGGCTCGACATCAGCAAGATCGATCCGTCCAAATGGTGATCCGAATGTGATGGAACGCAGCATGCCGTCTACACACAAAAGGCTGTCCCTCAGGTCCATACTGCGGACCTCGGGGGCAGCCTTTTCGGTTATGCCTTCCGCCCGGACGGGGCGGCCTGGGGCAGACTCGTTATTTGATCGTGCTGCGTCCGAGCACTTCGGCGTCGGCCGGCATCATTTCCTCTTCCGCCACGGCGACTTCCTTACGCGCATCTTTCCACGCTTTCACTTCGTCGGATACGGATTCGACGACTTCCTTCGCCTTTTGTACCCATTCGCCGGTTTGCTCCGATACCTGTTTGGCGATCTCCTGGGTTTTCACCCCGACCGTATCGGCCAATTCTTTCGTCTTCACGCCGACTGTACCGGCCAGCTCTTGCGTTTTCTCGGATACTTTGTGCGCCTGATCAGATAAATCCGCACGAAGCTCCTTGCCGGATTTTGGAGCGAACAGCAGCGCCGTAACAGCTCCAAGCACTCCTCCTACGACTGCACCGATAAAAAAGTCTTTCCCTCTTCCGTTTTGTTCAGACATCATTCCCAACCCTTTCGTTCGGATTTTTGGGCAGTTGTTCGACAGAACGCTTGCGGGATTGCCACTTCCGCCACAATTGCAGACCGAGTGTCGCCCATTCCATCACCTCGGCTACCTGGTTGCGCTCCCGGTTCACCCGATCCCCGGCGCGCCTGACGGAATCGGAGACCGTAGCCGACACCTGCTTGACGGATGTCGACACTTGCGAGACGGATTCCCCTACTTGACCGATGGATCGAAACAAGGTGTCCACAGACTTCATCTTGCCTTGTACATCATCGGTAATTTGTTGGGTCGTGTGCATCAGCTTGACGGTTTCCTGGCTGATCGCGTCTACTTTCGCGTCGATGTGCGCAAGCGTTTCGGTCACTTGTTCCAAGGAAGCTTTCGCAGATATCAAGGTCTTGACTAAAAAATACACGAGCACGATAAAAGCGGCGGCGATACAAGCTACACTGATTTGAATGATCAAAACGCTACACACCTCCTCTTTATAGCAAGACGCCTCTGGACGAATGCCCAGTTCATACTTCTATTATAAGTCTACCCGGCACCATTTGACACAGTTTCCATGAAAAAAAAGTGAAAATCGTGCGTCTATTTCTAAAAAACACCATAAGGGGGTCTAAAAAATGTTCTTATTGAAGTTGAACTAATGAAAAATATTCCCGCAAATCGGATCGTTTTTTTCCACTTTCGGTTTAATAACGATCCCCGGATTCGTTACGTCTGGAATAACGTCGTTTTTGGGCTATAAGCACGATCCGATTCGTTAGTCATCGGACCTGAGTATACATTCACTACCGCCGAGGAAGGCCCCCCTTCCATTCAGCACGGTAAAGAACTTAAACTCTTTCTGGCAGAGCAAAAAAGGACTGCCCTGTCCGGCGGCGGCACACAACGGACATCGGGGGCAGTCCTCTCCCACCTTATTCGGACTCGCGAATCTGCTCTTTCACCCGGCGATAAGCTTCTTCGAAGGTTGCGGCGCGTATGTGCGTCTTCTGCTCCGGCAGAAGGCCGGCCCCAGCATGCTCGTAGCGGGGATCGTAGTAAGCGGTAAGCAGCAATGCGACGGCGTCGGAGAAGCGGTCCTCGCGGATGCTTCGCTCGATCTCCGCAGCGTCCGGCGTATGAATTCTCCGCTTAATGTGACGGAACGCGTCCAGCACCTCGTCCTTGTGCAGATGCGGCTCGTATTCGCTCACGATATAGCGGACGCGCGCTTCCGGCGGCAGCTCGAGAACGAGCTGCCGCCCGCGATCTTTCGCCTCGGCAAGAAACGGAGGAAGACATACTTTTCCGATCCGCTTGCTCTCCGCCTCCATCAGAACGTAGGGCGAACTTTTCAACTGCTCCAGCCGGAGCGCCAGCAGCGCCTCGAACGTTTTCTGGTTGTTCGGCTTCACTCCGATTTGCCCGAATATCGATCCCCGGTGACCCGCCATACGTTCGAGATCGATCACCGGGTAGCCTTCCTCCTCCAGCTGCCGCAAGATGGCGGTCTTGGCGCAGCCCGTATTGCCGTTTAATACGACCGCCTTCTGGGTGAACTCGTACGACTCCAGCGTCTCTACGACCCAGCGGCGGAACGCACGGTATCCTCCGCTCAGCCGGTATACCCGGATATCCATCAACGATAACAGCGTCGCGGTAGTCCGGCTGCGCATGCCTCCCCTCCAGCAGAAAACCGCTTTCCGGCCGGGAATGGCGGCGAACTCGCGGATAAAGCCGGGCAGCTTGGCGGAGATGATCTCGAGTCCGCGGTCTTTGGCCGCCTGAATGCTGACCTGCTTGTACAGCGTACCGATCTCGGCGCGCTCTTGATCGTCGAAAAACGGGATATTCAGACTGCCCGGAATCGTCGAGTCCTCATATTCCTGGGGCGACCGCACGTCCACCAGCACCAGCTCGCGGCTGGCCTGGAGCTCCAGCAGCCTGTCTATCGTGATGTCTTCCATCGCTGCCGTCAACCTCGATTTACCTCGCTTCGTGACTCGTCCAGCACCTGGATCGCGCCCGGGTGATCGGCAACGGCCTCGCCGATCGCCGCCGCTTCCACGCCGGCCGCAAGCAGAGCTTCCAGCAGCTGCTCCGCCTCATTTGCCGGCACGGCAATCAGCAAGCCGCCCGAAGTGACGGCATCGGCCAAAATCCATTGCCCGATCTGGTCGATTGAATCCGCGAACATCACACTGTCCTGGACGTGCGCGAAATTGTTTTTCGTGCCTCCCGGCACGAATCCGGCTTCGGCGAGCTCCCGCACGCGCGGCAGCACCGGCACGTCCGGCCGGTACAGGCGCAAGCCGACGCCGCTTCCCTTGGCCATCTCCATCGCATGTCCGAGCAGTCCGAATCCGGTCACGTCGGTACAGGCGTTGACGCCGAACGGCTCCATTGTTTCCGCCGCCGTTTTGTTCAGCGTCGTCATCACTTGCGTTACCCGCTTCATCTCGGCTTCTGACAGCTGGTCCTTCTTGATCGATGTCGTCAAGATGCCGACTCCGATCGGCTTCGTCAGCAGCAGCGTGTCACCCGGCTTGGCGCCGGCGTTCGTGCGGATTTTCCCGGGATGTATCGTCCCGGTAACGGCCATGCCGAACTTCGGTTCGTTGTCATCGATCGAATGACCTCCGACCAGCGTCGCTCCCGCTTCCTTCACCTTGTCCCCGGCTCCGCGGAGAATGTCAGTCAATATCGACTTGTCCAGCTTGTGGATCGGAAAGGCAACGATATTCAGCACGGTCAGTGGCTTGCCGCCCATCGCGTATACGTCGCTGAGCGCGTTAGCCGCGGCAACCTGCCCGAAGTCGTAAGGATCGTCCACGATCGGCGTGAAGAAGTCGACCGTCTGTACGATCGCGAGATCGTCGGTCAGCCGGTATACGCCGGCGTCATCGCTCGTATCGAGACCGACCAGCAGGTCGGCGTTCGGCACGCCCGGAGGCAGGCCGCGCAGCACCTGGGACAGATCGGCGGGGCCGATCTTGCAACCGCAGCCTCCTTTCGAAGACAGCGAGGTTAATTTGATTCGTTCAGCCGCTTGCGCTTGATTGTCACTCATCGGAATCTCCCTTTCGTTCTTCTCGTACAATCGTTCACTAATCCTGAGAGTAGCATACCTTCGCTCCGATGAAAAGGCGGACCGGTTAGACGTCCGGGCACGGCCAAGCTATAATAGACAAATAAGCTACACCATTAAGTTGAAAGAGGGTCTATCGATGGAACGCGAACAAGGGTTGTCCGAAATAAATCGCACGCGCATCATCACGATCATCCGCGGCGTGCGCGAATCCGACGCGGAACGAATTGCCGACGCGCTGTTGGCCGGAGGCGTTACCGTAATGGAGATTACGCTGAACACGCCGGGAGCTCCGGATATGATCCGCCGCCTGCAGCAGTCGCACGGCGACCGGATGTATATCGGGGCCGGCACGGTGCTCGATACCGGCGATTTGCAGAAGGCGCTTGACGCCGGAGCGTCGTTTATCGTTACGCCGAATACGGACGAAGACGTTATCCGCCGCTGCGCAGAAGCGAGAATCCCAATCTTCCCGGGCGCTATGACGCCGACGGAAATCGTTCGCGCCTGGAAAGCCGGGGCGACCGCCGTGAAAGTATTCCCGAGCGCCAGTCTGGGGCTGGGATACATCAAGGAGCTGCAAGGCCCGCTGAAGCATATTCCGATGATGGCGGTCGGCGGAGTCGATACGGACAATATCGCCGACTTCATCCGCGCCGGCTGCTACGGGGTAGGCATCGGCAGCTACGTCGTCAACCTCCAGGAGATCGCCGCAGGCAACTTCGACTGGGTAACGAGTCGCGCAGCCAGCCTGATCGAGAAAACGGCGCCGTTCGCGGAAGAGAAGTAACGGATACCGGGCGATTTCCGGCCTGTGCTAGATACGAACCAACCCTTGTACAAACCACTCTTGTTCGGCTCTCTCTTGCCCATGAGGCGGCGGCCCAAGATTCGAACCGCTAGCGATGAACGGCCTGCGGCATCGTATCCATTCTGAAGAGAAGCGGGCTGTCCGAAAGTCACTTTGCGATTCTAGTGAGCCCCGCTCCAATCCGATTAGCCTTGAGAACAAGGAGAAAAACGACCTCAGTCCCCACTTTACCGTGGAATCTGAGGTCTTTTCATTTGGAGATCGAGACGTTTCCAACATGTCATTCTGATCACCAATAAAGGTCTCCTGCACCCTCTATTTTCGGCCTAAGGGAAAGCAGAGACGGATAGAAGCGATTTGCTTCGCCCATGACAAGGACCAGGACATAGGATGAAGCTGCAGCCCTCTGTGCCGCCCCTTGTTGAGCTCTTAACTTCCCACAGCCTTTAAGACAAGCAAAAATGAGGCTGTCCAAAGTCATACTGCGATTCGATGAGCCCGCTCCGAACCGCTTGCCTTGAGAACAAGGAGAAAAAGGACCTCAACCTCCACTTCGCCGTGGAATTTGGGTCCTTGTTTGGAATTTGGGCCTTCCCGTGTCATACGAAACTTACTGGGACAGCTCCATTTCCCGTTCGGGTTATTTTCATTAAGAGCCGGCGAATCCATGACAATTACCCTGCAGCATGCGTCAGTCCCGCTCTTCCTTAGGCTCTTTAATGTGATACGTGCATTTGCCCCCGCCCTTGGCCAAACATTCGGTTCGCTCCACCTTCGTGTCGAGCAATCCTTCGAACAGCTGTTGCTCGCAGTCGCACGCTTCCTCGTAACGGTTCGCCACCTGGGAGATCGGGCAGTTGAACTCCTTCAGCACGAAGCCGTCGTCCGTCCGTTCCCATTCCACCATATATCCGTTCGCATTCTGGATATCGGCGAGCTTCGCTACCCGCTCCTCCAGAGGTTTGCCTTCCATCCCGGCCTCATACTTCATCTGCAGCTTTTCTTTCCGTCTGCCGAACAGCTTGCCGACTCCGCCGCCGTCCATCCCCCCATCCAGCTCTCCAAGAAGATCCAGCGTCAGCGTGTGATAATTTTTCGGAAACAAGTCTTCCGCCGCCTCGGTCAAACGGTAGATGTTCATCGGCCGGCCCATACTTTGGCGTACGATCCGCGAATCGATATACCCGTCCCGCTCCAGTGTATTCAGATGACGGCGCACGGCCATCTCGGTAATCCCCAGCCGCTTCGCCATCTCGCCTACGCCTAGAGGTCCGCTCGTCTTGAGCATTTTGACGATCGTTTTTCTTGTGGAGGAATCTTGCTCCATGTCCATTTCGTCACACCCCTGGCAATTGCGAATCGTTATCAGTACTTACCGTCATTTTAACGTATTTGCAGACATAAGTAAATTAACAAACAACATTGTTTACTAAATAGGCGGCGCATCCGCGAAAATCGCTCAATTTTCCGCCGGGAGCGCAAAAGGCGTGGTCAAAACCGCTTGTTCCAGCAGCGTATGCCGATAAATTTACATTTCACGGTTGAAGGAAGATCCCGATGTGGGTAAAATGATCCGTGAATACGCGGAGCCAAACAAGACGACTCTTCACCAAAGGGCGCTGCTATAATCGGCATTTCCATCCGGCGGCCCGGAGGGAGGGCCGGCGCCAAAAATGTCGTATTTCGTATGGCCGATTCCATATCGAAAAGGAGCGGGAACATGCAATCGTTTTTTATTTTAACGGATTTGGAAGGTCCGGCAGGCGTGGACAGCTTTACCCAGACCCGGCCGGGTGACGGTTATCCCGAGCGGATCGAAGAAGCCAAGAAGCTGCTGGCGCGCGAAGTAAACGCCTGCATCGAAGGGATTCGCCTCGTGTATCCGGATTCGCGCATCGATGTCTGGGACGGCCACGGCCCTGGCGGACTGCTGGCCGAAGACTTGGTTGGCGGCAACTATTTACGGGAAGGTCAGCCTTACAAACGTCTGGAGGGCTACGACGCGCTGCTGTTCGTCGGCCAGCATGCAATGGCCGGAACGTATAATGCGCCGCTGAATCATACATACTCCTCGAAGACGGTGGCGTATTACCGGCTTAACGGGGTGCTTATCGGGGAATTCGCGGCTAGAGCGCTGATCGCCGGCGTGCAGGGCGTGCCGACGATCTTCCTCTCCGGGGACGATAAAGCCGCTCTAGAAGCTTGTCTGTTCGTGCCGGAGATCGAGACGGCGGTCGTCAAGCGGGGACTGGGGATCGAAGCGGCCGAGCATCTGGACGGCGGAGAAGCTTGCCATCTCATCCGGGAGAGCGCAGCCGAGGCGGTGCGACGGCTGGACGAGATTCCTCCGTTTACCGGTATCGCCGGCGCCTATACGCTGGAAATCGGATATTTGGCTCCCCAGTCCATGGACCGGCAAGGCGAAGGGATTGAGTGGATCAACGACCGCACCGTCCGTATCAGCCGGGACGACGTTCGGGATTTGCCGTTGTAACCGGCATGGCAGCACGCACGCTGGACCACGCGGCGGCATGCAAAAACGGGCCCATTTCTGCAGGGCCCGTTTCTTTATACACTTCCCTATCCCGCGTTAAGCCAGCTCTTTGGCAATAAACGCTTTCACCGATTCGCCGAACGGCTGCAAAATGCCGGGCAGCTGGCGCACCAGCGGGTGCAGGCTGTCCCGTTTCAGGGTGACGTACTCCTGCACGAGCGGCTTTCTCAGCTTCACCAGCTCGTAGAGAGGCTCGAACTGCCGCTCTCCGAATACACCCTCCACACGCAGGATGTCGATAATATCCTCGTAGCTGCTCGCATCCCGCATCAAAAAACCGTCGATCAGCAGGCTGCCGACATCCGTAACCAGCTCGACCGCCAGATGCAGCAGACGCTCCTGGGCTAGCGCCAGAATCTGATCCGGGCTCTCCTCCTGCCACAACGCTCCAATCCGCTCGGCCGCTTCCGCAAGCGAAGGAATAATCGCCAGTCTTTCTTCGATTTGCTCGTGATTTACGTAATACATGGCTCTCCTACTTTCCGCTCCGTTTACGTTTGTTCCATTTGGCCCATATAATGGTTACGACGAAAGTAAGCGCGACGACGAGCACGACAAACGACGCTTCGCCGACGTCCTTCATTTCCACTTTCGCTTCCAACAGCATATTCAAGTTTGTCACCTTCCCGGGTTGAACCTTCCCGCTTCCGCTGACAGGCAAAAGCGGTATGTCCCTATCAGTTTAGCTCCGACGATTCGCACCGTCAAGAAAACCGCATAACCGCCATAAAAGCGCCATTTTCGGCACAGTTCCTTATACCGCGCGCTCCGGAGTTATGGTAATATGAGGAAGTGTTATCCTTAATTCTCCTTTTTAACTAGCAAATATACCTTTTTCAACAAATATCGTGTATAGTAATAGTGTAAACTTTTCATATAGCTGGATGATCAGGAAGCGAGGATTGGAAGTTGACTGGAGTTTGGGTACTGCTTGGACTGTTGACTGCAGCCATTATCGGTATATTCATTTATGCGCTGAATAAAGGCTATTCCCGGAAATGGGACGATGAAGAAGAGCAATCTTGACATTCATGTCGTACATATCGCCATATACGGCTGCCTGCGACCTAGAACAGGTAAGAAACTGTTACGGAGGAAAAAGCGATGGAAATCCCCGTCCTTAGGAAAAAAAATGAACATGAAACCGAGCTCTATCTGCTGAATCTGAACGACGTGCTGTATATCAATATCGAGAAGCGCAACATCGTGTACCATACGGCCGAGGAGAAATATTACCATCTTTCTACCCTTTCCGAGCTATACGACCACTTTTTCGACCGCGGATTCGATCTGCTCGACAAAACGAATCTGGTCAACCTGAACAAAATCAAAAAGATGGACGGTAAGCAGGGTAAAATTTACTTCGAGGAAAATCCGTCCGACGACAGCAAGTACGCCACTGTTGCCTTTATTAAACAAAAGCTGTTCCAGAACGTGATCTCCCGGGCGATCGCCAACAATACGAATACCAGTCTCGAATATACCTCCAAGCCGGCTGGCAGCGAAGGGTTCCGCATGATGGCCCGCACGTCGGAAGAGTAGACTTCATATATAGCTTTCCCTGCAAAAAAAGAACCATTCCTAGGAACGGTTCTTTTAGTTGCTTTCCGCGATCGGCAGTGTTACGGACAACATTCCTACCGGTTGCGAGTTTTCCTTGACGATTTCCAGTTGCTTGAAACACCGGCTCAACACGACCAGCTTCTCTTCCGCTTCGTTTTTGGTGAGGGGCGAGCCGAGCTTTTTCCCTTTATAGCTTATGTAGTATGGCATAGGTGGTTGGCCTCCTTTTCAGCTTCACCTGTGTAAGTTCAAACGTCTCCCTATATTCTATACGTGAAAAAACAAAAAAATGTTACGGTAGGACAATAAATTCTCCCCTTTCCTCCCGGCGGTCAATCGGCTTTATTCTTCAAACATACCTGAATACCTGCCCATACAGCGAATTTGCAGGACAGAGGAGACCCTTATTTCGGATCTTCCTCTTTATCTATACCCTTTTCCCTTAACACATGAATCAGCTTGCGAAGCCGGCCCGGCAGCGGGAAGCCGAGCTTGCCGCAATTTTCTGTAATCGAGAGCAGTTCATTCGAGATGTAAAAGTACATGAACCCGACCATGAACAGATCGGTGCCGAGCAGCAGGTCGAACCGGTGGCCCACCGTCACGATAATAAGCATCAGTCCTTTTTTCCATATCCCCCAGAAGCCTTTCGTGCTGCATAACCCTTCGCTCGACTTGATCGAAGCGGCGATGCCGGTCACGTAATCCACCGCGATCAGCAGCAAGAAGACGTTGACCAGTTCGCTCCACCCGCCGAACATATAAGTAACGGCAGCTCCAACTACCCCTACTGTCGCATTGATCGAAGCTTGCATCGGTCCTTGCATAGCTGCCCCTCCCTTTCTAGCATTTTATGCGAAGCTGCTAGAAGGGTGACAAGCCGTCCGTGGATTGTGCTTCTTCCCCTGTTTCGGCTCGTTTTTCGGGCAGAACAAAAGCTCTAACGGACACAGCGGCCGTTTTTGCGGTGAATTTCGATCCATTTGATTTCTAACGGACATAGACGCAACTATTTGATGAGAGGTGTCACTTTTGGAGGTGGTTTGGAGTAAATAAGCGCTGTGGTGACCGTTACATTTTCAAAAGCTGTTTTTTAGCCAAATAGTCTCCACCATGTCCGTTAGAGCATTCCGCATCACGCGCATATCCCGGCGCGCGGTGCCCGACACACGTCGGCTGTCCAACCTCGTGGTTTAGTTTACCCTGAAGATCGTAACATTCCGCTCTTCTAAGAAGCTTCTAAACGGAGTCTTTGCCGCGATGATGACGCTGCGAAAGAGGCAGCCTTTCT
Organism: Paenibacillus oceani; assembly: GCF_014705615.1. Taxonomy (GTDB): domain Bacteria; phylum Bacillota; class Bacilli; order Paenibacillales; family NBRC-103111; genus Paenibacillus_AB; species Paenibacillus_AB oceani. Next base: position 10,089 of record NZ_JACXJA010000017.1, on the reverse strand, counting down.
GGTACAGAAACTCGCAGTTCGCTTGTATAATCGAAGTTTTGAAGCATTACCGCATTAGCAAACATAAACTCTCTGGCAAGACAAATAGCCCGCCTTTCGGCGAGCTTAGTTAGAACCTGCGTCATTATTCCGTCTGCCTTGGCGAAACCGCTCTCATCTCCCGTTATTCGTATCGGGCAGGGACCGCTCGCTTAGCAGAACCTCGCTCCATTCTTCCGGGGTATTCGTATTGACGGCGAATTTCGTGCCGATGCCCCTTCCCTCAAACTCGAAATCGTGCACCGGCTCCCAGCGGACCCGTTCGAGCAGGCCGGTTACCCGGTAAGCTTCCTCGGCCAGAAGCGCGGCCGCCTGTTCGGCGCATCTGCGGTTGTATACGGCATGCAGCGGCTGAAGCCGCCCGTCGACATGAGGGATGGCCGCATCGGCCTCGGCCAGCTGAAGCCTTTCCAGCAGCAGACCCGCCGCATCCGGACTGACATACGGCATATCGCAGCCGACGATCCATACGTTATCGTTGCGGGTAAGGGACAAGGCTGCGTGGATTCCCCCGAGCGGCCCCTTGCCGGGATAAAAATCGGTAATGATGCGGACGCTGCGGTCTACAACAGGCAGAAACCGCTTCGGATCGTTGGTCACGACAATCAGTTCCGGACAAATGGTGCTCATGGCTGCGATTTGCCGTTCGATCAGCGTTTGCCCGCCGAGATCCAGCAGCGCTTTGTGTTTTCCGCCCATTCTGCGATTTTCCCCGCCGGCCAAAATGACACCGGTCAACATGGGCGCTCCTCCTTTCGCTTCCGAAATTGTGTATCCGGTCTCCATTATACGACGGAAGGATTGCTCCGGACTGTTACATCGGTCACACTTCGGACGAACTATAGTGACGTACGTCACAACACAAAAGGGCGTATTCGAGTATAATAACGATAGAAGCATGACTGGAACTGGGAGGGGTTGACCTCATGGATACGAATCGCTCGACCGAATACGCCGGCTCCAACGCCGTCAATAGCTCCTGCTTTTCACCGGAGAGCATGGACAAATTAAAAAGCATTATGTATGAACTAAAAGTGGAAGCAGGCTCTTGCGTGTATTGGGAAGGAGACCTTGCCGACAAACTTTATTATATCAAGAAAGGCAAAGTCAAATGTACGAAAACGAACGAGGACGGCAAAGAATTCGTGCTGTATTTGTTCCGCGAGGGCGATTTTATGGGACAGCTCGACCCGTATTCCGATTCGCGCCAATCGTTTACCGCCAATGCGACCGAGTCTTGCCTGATCGGCGTCATCCAGAAGTCGGATCTGGAGGCCCTGCTGTGGCAGCAGGGAGATCTGGCGCTTGAGTTTATGAAATGGATGGGCCTCATGCACCGGACGACCCAGACGAAATTCCGCGATCTGATGCTGTACGGCAAACCCGGCGCTTTATGCTCGACGATGATCCGGCTCGCCAATACGTTCGGCAAAATGACGCCGGAAGGCATCCTGATCACCGAGAAAATGACCAACACCGACCTGGCCGACTATATCGGCGCCGCGCGGGAAAGCGTCAACCGGATGCTCGGCGACTGGAAGCGCGAAGGCATTATCGATCAGCGGGACGGACATCTGCTTATCAAAAACTTGGCCCACCTGCAGGATCTGTGTCATTGCGAGTTATGCCCGAAGGACATCTGCCGCCTGTAATCTACCGTCTCTGCGAGTCTGGCGGCACGTCATGGAAACGTACTCGCGGCATCTAATTTTTGCCTGTCCGCTGCGCCCAACACCGCCCGTTACATCGTGCCGATGCGACGAAGCGGTTTTTTTTACATGCGCTGGACAAATAAAGTGTGACGCGGGTAGAGCAATCTTCTTGTTTTTTTGTTAAAATAGTAGTCAGGTAATTATTCGGACGCTCTCATGCCGAACTACTTCCATGTATGAATCAAGGAGGATCACTGCAATGTCCAAGCCAAAAATGAGATCGGACATGATCAAAAAAGGATTCGACCGCGCTCCGCACCGCAGTTTGCTGCGTGCAGCCGGCGTCAAAGAAGAAGATTTTAACAAACCATTTATCGCGGTGTGCAACTCGTACATCGACATCGTTCCGGGTCATGTCCACCTGCAGGAGTTCGGCAAAATCGTCAAAGAAGCGATTCGCGAAGCAGGCGGCGTTCCGTTCGAATTTAATACGATCGGCGTCGACGACGGTATCGCCATGGGTCATATCGGAATGCGCTACTCGCTGCCAAGCCGCGAGATTATCGCCGATTCCCTGGAAACGGTCGTATCCGCGCACTGGTTCGACGGCATGGTCTGTATCCCGAACTGCGACAAGATTACGCCGGGAATGATGATGGGCGCGCTTCGCGTGAACATCCCGACCGTATTCGTCAGCGGCGGGCCGATGAAAGCCGGCAAGACGAGCGACGGACGCTCGATCTCGCTGTCTTCCGTATTCGAAGGCGTCGGCGCTTACCAGGCCGGCAAGATCGACGAGAAAGGGCTGCAGGAGCTGGAACAATACGGTTGCCCGACTTGCGGTTCCTGCTCCGGCATGTTCACGGCCAACTCGATGAACTGTCTGGCCGAAGGTCTTGGCCTCGCCCTTCCGGGCAACGGTACGATTCTGGCAGTCGCCGAGGAGCGTAAAGAATTCGTCAAGCGTTCCGCCAAACAGCTGATGGAACTGATCGAAAAAGATATTAAACCTCGCGATATCGTTACGATCGAAGCGATCGACAATGCGTTTGCGCTTGATATGGCGATGGGCGGTTCGACGAACACCGTTCTTCATACGCTGGCGCTTGCCCATGAAGCCGGCTTCGAATACCCGATCGAGCGGATCAATGAAGTCGCATCGCGCGTTCCGCACTTGGCGAAAATTGCTCCGGCGTCCGACTACCATATCGAGGACGTTCACAATGCGGGCGGCGTCAGCGCCATCTTGAACGAACTGTTCAAAAAGCCGGGCGCCCTGAACGGCGACCGGATTACCGTCACCGGCAAAACGCTGCGCGAAAACGTGGCCGGCTGCGACATTCTCGATACCGACGTCATCCATACGATCGACAACCCGCACAGCGAGCAAGGCGGTCTGGCCGTATTGTTCGGCAATCTCGCTCCAAACGGCTCGATCATCAAAGTCGGCGCTGTCGACAAATCGGTAGGCGGACGTCACGTCGGACCGGCGATCTGCTTCGATTCGCAGGAAGATGCGCTGTCCGGAATCGCTAACGGCAAAGTGAAAGAAGGCCATGTCGTCGTTATTCGTTACGAAGGGCCAAAAGGCGGCCCCGGCATGCCGGAAATGCTCGCTCCGACGTCGCAAATCGTCGGCATGGGTCTCGGCGCCAAAGTCGGCCTGATCACCGACGGCCGTTTCTCCGGCGCTTCCCGCGGCATCAGCATCGGCCACATCTCGCCGGAAGCCGCTGAAGGCGGACCGATCGCCTTCGTCGAGGACGGCGACATCATCGAGCTCGATCTCGTCAACCGCAAAATCGAGCTGCAGATCAGCGACGAGGAAATGGAACGCCGCAAAGCCAACTGGAAAGGCTTTGAGCCGAAGGTCAAAACCGGCTACCTGGCGCGTTATTCCAAGCTCGTTACTTCCGCCAGCACCGGCGGGGTTATGAAGGTTTAATAACCAATTTTTCGCAAGAATAAGGACCGCGACTCCACTTCACTGTGGAAGTTGTGGTCCTTTATTTTGGAAATTGGGAAGTCCCCCTGTCTGGCGAACATTTTTAGAAAGCCTCTTCCGTTCGACTCCGCCGATCACGTCGTGCATCTCCTTATGCGTACGGTAGCGTCATGGCCGATTCCCCGGCGTTTCGAACGTATGTATGTGTACACCCTTCCAGCGGCTCCCGATCACTTCATTAGGCTTAACAACCGGCACAACTTGCCGAAAAAAAACATACCGCGAAATTGTTCCTCGCTCATTCGGTCCAGATACGCCAAAGACTTACCGGCAATCTCACGAGCACCTTCCAGATCGTTAAGGTCCAGCCGGCTGATCGCTTGTTTCAGGCTGACCAGCTCCGGCGAATAAATAGCGTTGCGCAAGGCGCCAAGCAGCGTTATTTTGCGTAATTGAGAGCGGCCGAATATTCGATAGCCGTTATGCGGATCGCGTGACGATGCAATCAGTCCCTCCTTCTCCCAATAACGGATCGCCGAGCCGGCAATTAAGGTTGCTGCAGATACCTCGCCGATCGTCTTCCGCTCCTGCACCCCATTCGCTTCTTCCGCCCCGTTACGCACCTGATCCTCCAGCATCTGAAGGTTTCTCCCGGCCTGCTGCTTATCGTGATGAAGCTGGGCTTGACTGACCGTTATACACCACCGCGCAGAGCTTGCATCGCGGAGCTGAACATGTTTTACGACTTCGGAAGCAACCTCCATGCCAAACCCCGGCGACATCGCTTGCAGACATTCGAAATAAGCCAAGTGTTCCTCCGTATACATCCGGTGACCGCCCGCAGAGCGCAAGGCAGGCGGAACAAGTCCCTTCGCCTCGTAATTTCTCAATGCGCTTGTACTTAGGTTTAATTTCTCCGCAATATCGATCGGTCTCATCATCCCGCGGCACGCTCCTAGTTCGACAAAGATTGAAGTCTCTTGCAAGTTTTCAATTCACGACCCCCTGTATAACAGGATCAAATAACCTGGAACTTACAATTAGCATCCATGTTATACAATAGAGAAGTGAAGTGTCAAAAAGATGTATCAAAAGGAGCACATTACCCAAATAATGCTCAATAAGGAGGCCATCCTTCATGCCGGAAACAGAGTTCGAACGACAGGTCCGCAACCTCATAAGCAAAGGCTACCCGGGCATCGCCGGATTAAGCGATGACGAGTTCCGGAAGCAGCTGGAGCCTCTACAGGAACGTCTTCCTCATCTCGAGTACATCGAAGCCGGGTCCCCGCACAGCAGCATTCCGTTCGCCATCGTCATCCGTAACGATTGGGTCGACAGTGAGAAGGCGATTCAGCTTGTGCAGCGCCAAGGCAAATCCGGGTTCAGCGTTTTGGATTTGGACGATATTAACCGTTTTAAGCCGATTGAAGATATTCGGCTTCCTTCCGGTTCGGCGTACCTGATCGTCGATATCGATACCGGCCGGGAAACGCTTAATGTCACCCCGAATGATGCGATCCAAACGATCACCGGGCAAAACCGCTCCCCGCTCACCTTGGAGGAAGGCATCGCGCTGATTACCCATTACCCGGATGTGCTGATGAAAAATAACGGCTTCTCGCTGCTGGGCTCCCGGGGCAGCGACCGCAGAGTCACGGCTCTCTGGATCAGCGGCGGCAAACCGAAGCTCGGCTGGTGCTGGGCCGGCAATCCGCACACGTGGCTCGGCTCCGCTTCGTGCCGCTATCGGGCGGGAGCGGAGAGCGGCGGGCAGGCTTGATGATTTGATGATCCATGGTGGCTTTAAGTTCGCTAAGATCAGCTAAAACGAGACCTTTACCGAGGGTGAATGCCCCCTGCGAAATGAGACCGTTTTTCTGCAAGTAAAGCGAGTTCAGCCTTTCACAAACATGTACGTACCGACTCTAAACCAAATAAATGGCTTTTGCATCCGCTATTTTCGGCATATTTGAAAGTCAGGGACGAATAAAGGCGTTTTGCACTCCTTATTTCAACCTTTTTGCTAAGTCGGTCCTCTTTTCGCGGATATTAAGAGCTTCAAACCGCTCGTATTCCCCGTCCCAACCGGGTTTCTGAGGAAATAGAGGGTACAAACCACCGTTATTGCTTTCATCCCTGCACGACTCCCGGAGCTCCGTGCCCGGTCCCACGTCCGCAGTCCGATCATTTTTAGGCCAAACCTTGTAGCGTCAAGTTATTTCCTCCTCCGCGCTTATTCGCGGTCCGGCAGATCCCCGTGCTCCGCTTGCGCTCGGGCAGGAATGGTGAAGGCAATCCGCGTGCCTTTCCCTTCCTCGCTTTGCATAGCCGGACATATCGGGAATCGTAATGTCCAGAATGACGAGAAAGAAGTCCGGCGACTTGGCCAGCTCATCCAACGCCATTTGCCCGCGATTAACGACGACGGCGGGATAGCCTTCCAGCCTGAGCTGATTGATCATCGACTGGAGATTCGCAAAATCGTCGTTCACGACGAGAAGACGCTCTTCTTTGCTCCCCTTGACGTAAACTGGATAGTCCGTACCTGCGGGAAACGCACCGATCGGGACCGGCTCGGCCTGTCGTGCCGCCCGCTTCGCTTTCTCCTGTCCCGGAAGGTAGCGGAATCGTAAATGTAAACGCCGAGCCTTGGCCGATGACGGAGTTCATTTCAATCTCCCCGCCGTACAGCTCGACCAGCTTTTTCGTAATGCTGAACCCGAGGCCCGTACCGTCATGAACCGGCGTCTCCGAAGAGGCCGCCTGCGCGTATGCATGAAAGATTCGGCTGCGCAGCTCTTCCGGCACTCTGATCCTCGTATCCGTTGAAGCAGGCACCTTCTTTTCCCGTACCGGACCGCCTACTCCTTAAATATTTAAACAAATTGTGAACACTCCAAAATTCATGTTGCATTCCCCAGGGCAGCTGTTGTATACTAAAAAAGTCGCTTACGAGGGGCCTTAGCTCATCTGGGAGAGCGAGTTAGCTTATTATACTGCCCTAGTGATGAACTAATAAATGAATCAATGATCATTCTAGGCTTAACTTGAATCTTATCTACATAAACCGTGATGCTTTCAATTATCGTTTGAAGCATCATTTTCTTTTTATCGTGATCCGCTTTCTCAAATACTTCTCTCCAAACAGGAATATGCTTCTGTAATTCCTCTAATCCATCGACCTCGATTGAGCTTTCTTTAATTTTCTTCTGCAGTGATTCGATATCTTTATTCATAGATACAATTTCTTTTTCGTTATCTTCAATGAGACCGTTTAACATGTCTGGCTTGAATGCCGATTGTCCCATTAAAGCCTTCACAACTTCCCCTTTAAGTGTTGCTAATTCAGAATATTTTTGCTCCAGATCCTTCTGCATTTTTATCAATCTATTCGAATCAGAATCGACATTTTTTTGCCTAAGCTTATTAATCTCAGCTGTCATATCAACCTTAGACAGTTGATCCAAACGTGCGTATATTTCATCGAGAATAACGCCTTCAATTCGATTTTGTGAATACAGCGTTTGGCCATTACATTGTTTTTTCGCTAATGCTTTTCCACTACATCTATACTTGGCTGAGCGCCATTTTTGAATTGTTCCATCGGCAAGCTGATATTTCTTTGCATTGTAAGTAGTCGTTAGCGGAGAGTCACAATGACCGCATTTAATCATACCGACAAATAGAAGAGGTGATTTTGTTACCTTAATCTTCTCGATATCTGGATTATTTATATTCTCAGGTGAACGCTTAGTTCGGATTTGTTGAACTCTATCCCATATATTTTCAGGTATAATAACTAGTTCCTGATTTTGTTTTTTAGATAGTATCCATTGATCAGATGATGCCATAGCATGCCTATGTTTCATAACATACCTGTCATCTGAGTCGTCCATTTCGATAATGCTTTTCCTCTTCCCAAATGCTGGATATCCTTTATAGATCGGGTTTCTTAAAATAAAATTTATTGCACCTGTAGTCCATGTTCCGCCTGTAGATGACGGTATATTAACTTCTGGTGAATTAAAATGTTTAGCTATACGGTTCGAACCCCAGCCTTGTTCATAAACAAACATATACATCTGGTATACATGAGGAGCTGTATCTTCGTTAATAACTGGAATTTCAAGTTCTTTTTTCTTTTTGTTGAATACCCCTGATTTAACGAGTTTATAACCATATGGGGCTGTTCCTCCGCGAAACAAGCCATCTTCAGCCATTTGTTTATGCTTTTCGCTCACAAATTGACTTGTTTTTTCTGATTGAGATTGAGCGATTACAGCTTTTACGCTGAATGCTATCCTATCCCCAAGTTCTTCATTTTTAACTTGTCCACCATCGCAAATTGACCACAATTCTGCATTTCGTGCTTTCAATATCTTATATATAGTTGGTAACTCGTCTTCGCGTCTGCCTAAACGCTCAAGAGAGAACACGAGTAAGATATCATAAACCACTCCAGCGTCACTAAGAGCTAATTGTATATCTTCTCGTTCGTGAAATGATTTTTTATATCCCGACACGCCCGGCTCCATGTATTCACGGACCATTATCCAATCAGGCTTGTTTGCTAAGTATGTTTCACACGCTCGACGCTGCATAGGTATGTCGTCAGAATCTAATTGTTTAGTTGTAGATATACGGTATAAACATGCTACTCTTTTTCGTGCCATAAAGAGCGACCTCCAGTTATTTGAATATACTACCATTATAAAAGATGGTTGCACTGAAATCAATTGAGTGATATAATAACAAATGTTCTCAATATTAAGGGGTTATAGTTCAGTGGGAGAACGCTTCGCTGGCAGCGAAGAGGTCAGGGGTTCGACCCCCCTTAACTCCATAAATCAAAACATGAAAGAAAAGTCCTCAATTATGTGGGCTTTTCTTTTGCTTTATATATTCATACTTCAATAACTCAATAAGTGCTGTATCATCTGCATATACTTTCGACTTGTCATATACGAATTCAATCCACATTTTAGATTTAGTGTTGTATTTACGAACAATGACCTGATGATCGTTATCTATAATTATGTGTTCAACATTATTTACTGTTGTTTTATATTCTTTAACTGCTGATTCTCTCAATTATCTTCCTCCAAGTTCAATAATTATAATTTTATCAATGGATAATAAAATAGCCCCAACTAGGAAACAAAACAAAAAAGCCCATGCACCATTACAGTACACAGGCTCTATTCTCACTCCACAATTCCACTAGCTCTCCTCAACTCATCAGCAAGATATTTCTGCCAATCACGCTGATTCTTCCATGCTTCTGCAGATTCTAACCGACCCTCAGCTTCTGCCTTATCCATCTCCTCATCACAATGAAACCACTGTGGGGATAGATAGCTATCAATAATATTGTTTGCTACATCTGGATTAAGCATAGTTTCATCTCCCTTTTGCAAATCGTTATATAACCGTTCCCATGGAAAGTACTTACCGGGACAAAGTGGTTTGTACGGACTAACCTGAAAATGTCCAATTACATCATAAGTTGTTAATCCTATCTCGTAGCCCCACTTGTCTTTTACATAATCACGAATATATCTATGGAGCCATAATGTAGCCTGATATTGTTCCTCAGTGAGATTGCCATCCGTTCCCTCGTGCTCGATACTTATCGAGTATTTGTTCGGATTCAATCCCGGATTATCCATAATAATAGGCGTCTTACTACTTGCTATATCCTATGCATTAATTCCGTTTGCCCACGCCATCCGCTCAATAGGAACGAAGCAAACAATATCACCTTTTTTGCTGACACCAAAGTTAGAAGATGATCCTTTATTATTTGGAGATGTGAACCAACTTAATAGGCTAGACCAAGAACCGGCAGAGATGTGATCAACAATAAGCTTTGGAATATGTCCATCTCGACTACTCGAATTTGTATACTGGTTTCCAGCGAATTTAATTTCATAACTCATTTGCTATCACCACTCTTATTTTTCAATACAGCAATCAACTGTTTAATCTGAGGCGGCATAGGAAAATTCATTCTTCCTAAATTCTCAGTTATAGAAATTAGTTCATTTGCTATGTAAAAGTATGTTACGCCAAGCATTAATCCAATCTCTCCCTCAATCCCGAGAAGAAGATCGGCCCTATGCATAATGGCGATGACAACAAAGATGAGTGCTTTTTTACATATTCCCCAGAATCCTTTACTGGAGTTTAGTCCTGCATCCTCCTTGCCACTCCTCCCTTCTTTAATTGCTGCTCCAATTCCGGTTACATAGTCCACCACAACTAAAAGAGCGAGAAAACCTAGTGATTGATTCCAACCACCGAAAGCATAGTTGGCGACTACGCCAGATACAGCCCATATACTGTTCCAACCAAATTGATAACTCACATTCCGCACCCCTAGCATGTGGTAGCGAATGGAATTATTAGGGGTCAACCAGCGGCTAAACGGGTGTAGCGATGGTTCAAGGA
>NZ_JACXJA010000016.1 GCF_014705615.1 Paenibacillus oceani | reverse complement strand
CCGCAGATGCGGCTATACGATGCGTTATTTCTCTACGGAAACGCGCGTCATTCCGGAGCGCAATGAGAATCACAAGGTATGGCTTGCCCGGGGACGGGATGTAGCAGGAAGCCGTTTCGAGAACGTATAGACGCCTGTTAAAGGAAAGGAATGATCCGATGAAGCGGGAGAGCGGCACTCAGCCAAGGCGGCTGTTGAATGAGCAGTATATGGAGCTTAACCGGTCGTTCAACATCTTTGTACAACAGCTGACGAAGCCGTCTCCGCTTCATTGGCACGAATTTTACGAAATGTGCGTCATCACGGAAGGAACAGGAACGAACATCTTGAACGGAGTCTCCCATCCGCTGGAGAGAGGCAGTCTTTTCCTGCTAACCCCGGCGGATTTTCACGAAGTTTATCCCGATTCCGTCCTGCATATCTATAACGTAATCTTTTCGGAAGATATGCTGGTCGGCGAGCTGCGCGAATTGCTGCTGTACGGCAATACCAGCCGGATGATCCGTCTGGACCACGATGTACTGCTGCGGGTGGAGCAGGAATACAGGGTTATCGACCGGGAGGTGCGGGAGCCGAAGATCGCCCAGCGGCTGATGGTCAAAGGGGCGCTGGAACGCATCCTGATCGAACTGCTGCGCCAGCGGGAGATCAGCCCGGCCGATCGGGGCTTCATCGGCGCCGAGGCTACGACATCGGGGCACGCCGCGGTAGCGAACGCCCTTCCCTTTATTCATCATCACTTCCGGGAACCGCTGCGATTGCAGGATGCCGCCAGAGAAGCCAATCTCGCGCCCGGTTACTTCAGCACATGCTTCCGGCAGACGACCGGCCATACGTTCCAGCACTACCTGCAGAACTTGCGGCTCGAATTCGGGGCTGCCCTGCTCCTTGCTTCGGACCGGCCGGTAACCGATATTTGCTACGCTTCCGGCTTTCGCACCTTGACCCACTTCGAACGGGTGTTCCGCAGCAAATACGGCTGCTCCCCCCGCCAATATCAGCAGCAGGAGCGGCGGGAGACGAAGGCACAGGGGCCGCGTCAGCCTTAACTGGCGTTTCTTTGGGATGCCCGGGGCAAAACATGAGAATTCGAGGTTCCTGATGAGGCTGACTATTACTTATGAGAATCATATTCCGATCAACGCCTTCCGCTGGACGCCGAGCCCAGAGCTGGAGCCGCTTCATTACCACTCCAGCCTGGAAATCGGCCTCTGTATTTCCGGCAGCGGTTTTTTTTATTTCGGCGAGAAGCGGTACCGGGTCGCTGCCGGCGATATTTTCATTGTAAATAACAGGGAACTTCATATTGCCCAATCGGCTGAATGCGACCCCAGTACGTACATCTTTATCAATTTCGATCCGCGGCTGCTACTGGGTGAGGAAGAATCGCTGCTTCTGCCCTTCGCCTACAGCTCCGATCATTTCGACAATCGCATGACTTCCGCCTCTCCCCTGTCTGCACCGATCGGGGCATTAATTGAGAAAGTATGGTACGAACTCGACGCCAAACAGGACGGCTATTTAAGCATGGCCAAAAGCGCTCTGCTGGAGCTGTGCGTGCTGCTGCTGCGCCATTATTCGACCGGCATGTCAAAGCTCGAATGGAAACGGATGAGCGACTCGTTCCGGCGGATGCGGCCGGCTTTGGCTATCCTTGAAGAGCGTTTCCGAGAACCGCTCGAGTTGACGGACATGGCGGATGCCCTTCACATAAGCCCCTCCCGGGCCAGCCATCTGTTTCAACAGGAGCTTGGCCGCAGCTTTAAAGATTACTTGCTGCAGCTGCGGATTAACGAAGCGAAGCGGCTGCTGATCAGTACGAACCTGAGCGCCGCAGACGTTTGTTTTGAAAGCGGCTTTCAGAGCATCCCTTCCTTCTATCGTCTTTTCAAATCGATCGCGGGAATTTCTCCGTTAGATTACCGCAGTAAATTTTCCGTTTGCGCAATTATTGAGAATACCCGACAATAGCTGAGTAGAAGTCTCACTCGTGCCGCAACTATAATGATCCTACAACAACATCATTTTATGGAGGGTTCGGATATGGCGGGTTGGACATCGCTCGATGAGCTGGTACAAAAGGAAGTCGTGCAAAGACAGGAGGAAGGCTGCAATGTGGACGGCTATGCCGAGAAGGTCGCGGCGGCAGGAACCGATGAAGCGTTACTGATGGCGCTCTACAACGAATTGGCAGCGCTTCCGATTCGAAGCGATTTCCCGTTCGAGGAGCCATCGGAGCTGGCGGATATACGTGCTCTGCGGCCTGACGGTCCGCGCCTGTTGAACGATTCGATGGATGAAGCGCAGTGGCAGGACAAATTTTATGGCGCCTGGCTCGGCCGCAGCGCCGGCTGCGCACTGGGCAAGCCGCTCGAGGCATGGCCCTACATGGCAGGAACGGAGAACAATCCGGGATGGCGCAACGTCCAGCTGTGGTTCGAAGGCGCTGACGCCTGGCCGATTCAGGGCTACACCCCGATCGCATCCCGCGCAGAGAAGGAGCATGGTTTAGCGATTGCCCCTGCCAGCGTGAAAAGCACGCGGGAACGCATCGCATTCATGGAAACGGACGACGATATCCGCTATACCGTCCTCGGACTGGTTATGCTGGAGGAGAAAGGGCTTGAATTCGACTCGTTCGACATCGGGAAATTATGGCACAGACGGCTCGCCTACAGACAGGTTTGTACGGCAGAGACACAAGCTTATTTGAACTTCATGCAGGCGACCTCTCATCAGAAGGGACAACGGCCGGACGATTGGAATTCCCGCATAGATTGGGTGCGCACGTATTTGAATCCTTACCGGGAATGGATCGGAGCGCAAATTCGCGCCGACGGTTTCGCCTACGGCGCAGCCGGCAACCCTGAACTTGCAGCCGATCTTGCTTGGCGCGACGCTTCTTTTTCCCATGTGAAGAACGGCATCTACGGGGAAATGTTCTGTGCGGCCATGATCGCAGCCGCTTTCGTCGAAAGCGATCCGGAGCGGATCGTACGCATAGGATTGAGCGAAATCCCGCGCAATTGCCGACTTGCGCACGATATCGAGCTTGCGATCACGATCGCCAAAGAAGCCAAAGACCAGGTAGAGCTTGTCGACCGGATCTGGGAGTCGTTCAAGCACTACCACCCTGTCCATACGAACAACAACGCGGCTCTTGTCGCCGCCTCGATCATTTTCGCCAAAGGCGATTTCACTACTGCGATCGCGACTTCCGTGCTTGGCGGCTGGGATACCGACTGCAATGGCGCAACTGTGGGTTCCATTATGGGTGCCTCGCTAGGCGCAAACAATCTGCCTGCAAACTGGACGCAACCGCTGAACGATACGTTATACGCGGAATTGATCGGATTCCACCCCATCTCGATCTCGGAATGCGCCAAACGCACTTATGATGTGTTTCGGAGCATCCGCACTTCCTTGACTCCAAGCGGCGCGTAATTCCGGGGCGGAAGATCGGCTTCAGCTCGCCACTCTTTGCTGAATCTGACAAATCTGCTCCGACGAAAAACCCAATTCCTTAAATACCAAGAGTCAAGCTGTCCTACGCAAATAGAACGATCCGGCTGTCCGGCAGCCTGATCGTTCTTCCTTTGTTCTACCGCTTGATGCCCGGTTCCGCCGGAGGCTGCTTCAGGCTCACTTTCTCTACGCGACCTTCCACAAACTGGCCGCCGGCTTGAAGCACATAGCGAATTTGCGCCGCCGGAACGTCGCGCACATCGCCGGCATTCCTCCATAGTGCCAATGCCGCCGCCGTCCCCGACGCTTCCCCGATAGCGCTAACACCGGACATGACGCGGTACGAGCTGTGCGCTTCATGGGAGCCGCTGATGCAGCGTGAGCTCAGCAGCAAATTGGTCCAGCCTTTTGCGATCAGCGAACGATACGGGATATGGTAATAACCGGGGCCGCCGATTTTCACGAGCTTGGCGCCGCCGCCGAGCGGATCATGAATATCCAAACTGTACGCGCAAGCGGCGACCATATCGTCGAAAGCGCGCCCCGACAAACAATCGTCGGCCGTCAGCATATAATCTCCGACGACACGCCGCCCTTCGCGGACGCCCAGCTTCGGCGCGATAAATTCGACCTGCGCTTGAGCAAACGCCGGGTGGCGCTTGACGGCTTCGGCCAGTTGAACCGCTTGCTCGGTTCCTTCCCGCATCCCTGCGGAAACCGATTCCGCATCCGTCGGGTCGATATTGGTCACGGCCGTCGAATTGAACAAAATGCCCCGTCCGTCCGGATACGGAAAGCACAGTACGCTCGGGCGCGGATTGTTCGTTCCCCCGGCTTCCTTCATTTGCTGGTAATACACCGTCAACTCTTTTCTTAACGAATGGATGCCGCCCCATGTCGTGATACGCGGGTTGAAGAGCTTGGCAGGATCGAAGCCGACCATCTTGAACGTCACGGTAGCTGTCTGCATTTTCCCGTCCTCTTCGCGTCCCATCTGGCATTCGGCGCCTGCCAGGGCGCTCAGGTTGCCGTCGGCCGTCGCATCGAGAAACACGCGTCCGCCTACCCGAGATGTCTCCCCGTTAACCGACTCCGCCGATAACGAGACGATCGAGCCGTCTTTCGATTCGACACCCGTCACTTTGTGCCCTGTCCGAACCGTTATGCCCGGCTCCGCCTCCAGCAATGCCTGGTAGGAAGCCTTCAACTGCTTCTCGTCGTAGGTGGGGACGGTCTCCTCCACTTCGAACAAGCCCTTGCCGTGTGTATACGCTTGCGGAAACAGCTCACGGTGGATTCCGTTATTGATCGGCCGTCCGTTGTTGTCCCTGAACGCACAGATCAGCGAGACGGCGGAATGCACGCCCGTTCCGCCGATCTCCGCCATCTCCTCCAGCAGCAGCACGCTGCGCCGCAGCCGGGCCGCCGCGAGAGCGGCGCATATGCCGCCCACTCCCGCTCCGACGATGACAATATCGTATTGCTCCTGTTTATGGGTCATGTCGTTGGTCATGTCGTTCCCTCTCCCTCTTCCGCTTTTGACGACCAGGTCCGATTCGTTTACTTTTTAGCCGCTTTGTCAGCCTCAATCTGTTTATTGATATCGTCCTCCGACTCGCGAAGCGCCGTATTGACGTCCTTGCCGTCCACAGCGATACCGCGTATGCCTTTCTGGACCATCGTCGTTTTGGCTATCGTATCATAAATCGTCGAAGGCGCGGGCATGGCGACCGTATCCATGAAGAACGCTTTTAAGTTTTTGTCCTTCAAGCCTTCGATTCCGGTCCCGAATTCGTTCTTCGCCTTCTCGTCCTTCACGATCGGAAGCCGTCCCCGCTTGGACATCATCTGCTGCACTTCGTCGGACATCATATACGCAATCACTTGAAACGCCTGATCTTTATATTTACTCGTCGGCGGGATCGCATAATACGGCGCATTAAACTGGGAGCCTTTTCCCTCATATCCCTGGAAAACCGGAAGCGATACGACGTCCCAATCGAAGCCTCCCCTTCCGACGGCGGCCGGCAGCTCGCTCATGAAATTCGGTCCTGTCCGCATGGCCAGCGTCTGCTCCTTGATGAACTCGTCCTTCTCGCTGACCTTCGTATTCAGCGTATTGCCGGGAATCGCATGAAAGGCCGTCATCGTAGTCAGCCAACGTTTCCAGCCGTCGTTATGAATCGAAGCCCTCAACGTAACCGGATCAATAAACGGAAGTCCGAGCTGGTTTTTGAACACCAGATTCGTTTCCTCGAAGCGGAAGCCTTTGTACTGAACGCCTCCGTCCATACGCGTCACCTGTCTGGCCACATCGAGCAGGCTTTCCCAAGTCATGCCGTCCTTCGGATACGCGACCCCGAATTTGTCGAAGATGGTCTTGTTATAAAATAAAGCGTTGTTATTCAACTCGAACGGCATCAGAATGAGCTTGCCGTCATTGTCCGAGAAAGCGCGGATATTGTCCTCTACTCCGGGCGCGAGGCGCGTCAGATCAAAGCCGTGTTTCTGGATCAGCGGGGTCAAGTCGGAGACGAGCTGCATCTCTTTCAGCTGTGTGACGCCGCCGAGCGAATAGGAGATCAGATCCGGCACTTGACCGGCTCCGACCATATCCTCGATTTGAGCCTTTCCCTTGCCTAACGTCGTGTTTAGTTTGATATGGGGATATTTTTTCGCAACCAGCTCGGCAATCGTATCCGCCAAAACCGATGCATTCCCTTCTGTATAAAAGTTCAACGTAACCGGCTCGGCGGACGGTTCGCCCTTGTTTGACGAAACGTCGCTATTCGGCGAGGAAGCTCCCGGCTTACTTTCTCCGGAGCAGCCCGCCGCCGTGACGACAACCAGTACCGCAGCAAAAAAACGCAATCCGCGACTAAACATTGTAATCCCCCTATGAAATCGTTTTCCAATTCGTATCTTTCGTTGGGCCCCGCGCGGTTTACCCTCTTTACTATGCCCGATTCCGATAGGGATAGCTATACAACTTTTCGCGATTAAGTTATGTTTTTTTGCGATTCCGGTAAAACGCTTAACCGAGTCGTGCTACAATAAAGCCATACAATAGCAGCAGCCGAAGGAGGCAGCCATTGATGGAGCCCATGAAAAAAAAAGAAGATTTTGAAGGAACGCGTTTTCCGTTCAAAGCTTCCATTCAGCATAGAGCGCCTTATCTGGTAATCGCCCATTGGCATGAGCATCTCGAATTTATACGGGTATCGCGGGGCTCCGTTACCGTCCGGATTGACAGGGAAACGTTCGAAGCGCAAGCCGGCGATATCTTTTTTTTCAACAGCAACCAGATCCATTCCGTTACGACCGAAGTGGATGCGAACGGGAACGGCAAGGGCGAAATCCAAGGAATGGTGTTCGATAAGTCGCTGCTGCTCCTTGCCGCGGACAATCCGGCAATCCGCCAGGCGCTCTCCTTGTTCGGCGGCTCCAACGTGATCCGCAATCACTATGACACCAAGCATCCGCTATGGGCGGAGCTGGCCGAGGCGATGGAGAAGGCGTACGACGAATATACCAAGCAGGAGCTTGCCTACGAATACGGCATTTTGTCCTGCATTTACCGGGTGATGGCGCCGCTGCTCCGGCTGCACCAGCACGAACCGCGGAACGGCGATGCCGAGAAGCATGCCGCCTCTTTCCGCAGGCTGCAGCCGGCGATCGATTATATGGAACACCATTATGCCGGCAAAGTGCAAATGGAGCGAGTCAGCCAAACCGTCAATTTAAGCCCGTACCATTTCTCCAGCTTGTTCAAAAAAGTGTTCGGCCTTCCCCCCATCCGCTACTTGACCCGGATTCGCATCGAACAAGCGAAACGGATGCTGCTCGATTCGGACATACCGGTCACCGATGTCGCCGAAAAAAGCGGGTTTTGCAACATCAACTATTTCGACAAAGTATTCAAGGAACAAACCGGTTTCACGCCGATGGAATACCGGAAACGGTTCGTTCCCGCGTTGTGATTTAGTTGGGTTGGGGTGATGTGCGGGCTGCGGAGGCATTTTTTCCGAGGGAGGGCTGCCATCCTTCGTGCAGTGATCGCCTCACAACTTTTCGGCTAGGAGGGTAAACGTTTTGGGGATGCCTTTATCGAAGTCGTCTGAAGATTGGTTAGGCAGCTCTTCCAGAAGTCTAATCGTTAGATTGCTGCTTGCTATGGAGGTAATAATCTCCCCGAGAGTCCATCTGCGCAAAAGTACTTTTCGCACATTCGCATTGCAGTCATCTCCGAATTTCGAAAAGGAAATTACTTTTTCTTCAATCGAAGCATCAAAATAATCGCCTGTTACCTTATGCTTGCGTGTATTGGCCGTTGAGCCTTTGGACGTTATAAGCTTTGTTGTCACCGGGTGGAAATCTTGTAGAACAAGCAGTCCTCCCGGGCGCAGAAGGGTGCTCACCACATGGAACAGAACATTCAAATCCGTAAAGTAATGGAGAATCCCATGTTCCATATAAACCATATCGAAGCTGCCCCTCGGCACATCGGCCGGAAGCTGCAGGACGTCGGATACTACGTAACGTATAGGAGCGTCAGCAGCTTCAGCCAGCTCCAATGCATATTTTTCGTTCTCGGTAGAGAAATCGACAACAGTGACGATTGCGCCCAGTAGCGCTAAAGCGACGGCCTTAGTTCCGTTCGACCCAAGCAAATTCGCGATTTTTTTATCTTTGACATCACCAGTATAGTCAAGGGCTTTTCCGATTCTTTTTGCCGGGTCGCGTTTGATCCTCACTGCGGCTTCGGAAGGGGTACCGAACCGGTTGGTCCATGCCCGGTAAGCCCCGCTATTCCATGATTGCTTATTCTGATCAGAAGGTTCCAGACCAATCACCACCGATGGTTTTGTTCATTTTTTCCATTCGGACAGATACTTCCTGTCTAACAGTATGGACGCTATAGGAGATGCTATATGGTATGCATAACACGAGGAGACTTGGCGCTGTCACGCGTAATGAGCCTTCAGGAATTTGATCCATCGGCTGCGGAATTCCGGCTCCGAGCATCGGAGCGCGTCCTCGAAATCAGCCGGCGTTCGGATGAGCCGATTCAATCCTTCCTCTCCGTAATCCCGCAATATATATTCCGCCAGAGTATACGCGTATTGAAACCCTTTTTTCCGCTCGAAATCCCAGGAATCATCCTCCAAGTCTTCGAATGTCGGCACCTCGTCGCATTCGACCGTCTTGCGGATGGAGCGGCGAATATGTTCCTTTGTCATTAACCCGGCTTCATATCCGCCCAGTCCTTGATACAGCCATTTCGGCGAAATGGGGTTCACCTGTTTCACCAGGAGGATCGTGAACAGATGAACGGCGGATTGCAGCACCGATCTGTACGTATGAGCGGGACCGGGATTCAACGGCGATACGATCTTAATCGTCGTGCCGTCTATGACGCCCATGAACCAGTCCGGAGCGTCCGGTTCGCCGACCGCCCGGTGGAAGGCAGCAAGATCGGGATATATCTGGATCGTCAGCTTCTCGGCCGGTTGATGCCGAAGACGAGCGGTGACCCGTTCGACGCCGCTTCCGAGCCCGCCGAGCAGATCCTCCCGGACTTGCGCGGCGTGTGCGGGAGCCGGGCGATCCATGAACAAAAAGTTTTGAAAAAGCGGTATGCTGGCGGGCCCCTCCTCAAGGTCGGCCAAATCGGTGCGTAA
Source organism: Paenibacillus oceani (assembly GCF_014705615.1). Lineage (GTDB taxonomy): Bacteria > Bacillota > Bacilli > Paenibacillales > NBRC-103111 > Paenibacillus_AB > Paenibacillus_AB oceani. The sequence goes on along the minus strand of NZ_JACXJA010000016.1, from coordinate 196,450 downwards.
TTTTGCAAGCGCCCGATACAGCCGATTTTTGGTCGTGCTCCGCTTTAGCCCAACGATCTCCGAAATTTCTTTCAGCGTACACCCGATATCATAGTGGAGCGCGAGAATTTCACGGTCCGTATCGTTCAGTTTCCGAATCGCAGAGCCGACATCGATCCGAATCTCTACGTTGTTCGCGAATTCACAAGATACGAAACGGTTTTCGAGCCGGTCCAGATCGGTATATTGTTCGCGCTTGCGGCTCTTACTGCGGTATTCGTTCTTGAGCGTATTGCTGGCGATGCGCCATAACCACGTAAAAGGACTGGCGTGATTGCGAAAGGCGTGCCTGTTTTCCAAAGCTTTGACGAAGGTCGTCTGGGTCAGATCTTCCGCCGTCTGCTTGTCGACTTTCAGCTGTAAATACTTACGAAGCCTATAGTGATACCTAATATAGAGGTCTTCCATTCGGTCGGCGGATGCAGGCATGCGGTTAACCTCCTTATGACGTCACATCCCATTAGACACCAGAAAACGTGAAATAGCCACATCGGATCAAAAAAAAGCGAGAAGCTAGGTATCGTGCGTGGGTTCTACCACGAAATAAAAGTCTTTGGTACCCGCTATTTTCGGCATTTGGGGACAGCATCGACGAATAGAGGCGGTTAGTACCCCTTATTTCCTCCAACTGATGAGGGTGTCGCCTTTTCGCGGATATTAGCAGCTCCAAAACGCTTTTATTCCCTCATTCAGGCGGGTTTTCGGCAAAATAACGGATACAAACCGCTCTTATCCGGTTCCTTTCCCGCTTGAAGCAGGGCAGAAGCTCCCAACGGCCACCTGTGATGGGCGGCTTCGCCCCTTGCCGGCTCGATAAGAAAAGCCCCTCCTTTTCTGCTCCAGTGCGGCGAACAACTTAAAGCCGATAAAAAAAGCCGCCATTTGGCGGCAAAAGATTATATTCGTGATTAATGAAAGCAAGCGCGAGCGCAAAGTATCTCTGAGGACAGCTTCTACGACTCATTCCTGCGACTTGCGGGAACACCTTAACGGGCGACGCTCCGCCAATCCCCGCCCATCCCGATATACCCTTCGACGAGCGGCTTGATCTCCGGCGCGCTTGAGTCGATAAACCGTCTCGCCGATTCGGTCAGCGGCCATACTTGCTCGGGCTTGTAGCTTATCTTGCGGAAGCTCATTCCGCAGCTTAGCCGCGTTTCCGTCCCCAGGTGCGGGTATACCCCGTGGTACGTCCGCTCCGCGAACAAGATCATATCGCCCGGTTCGGCGATTACCGGCATCGCGCCGGGCACATCGTCCATCCTTGTATGAGGCGCCGGCGCGTCCCCTTTTCGGTAAAACGACTTGTTGTGCTTCGTAAAAGCAAAGCCTTCGGGCGCGTTCCAATCTTCCGTATGGGAGTCCGGAATGATCGCCAATCCTCCCCTCACATCGTCAATGCCATTCAAGTAAAACCACATGGAGTTGGCGCCGGAATTGTTCAAAACCGCATTGGTATCGTACGGATGCTCCAGCGGCCCCCAGTCCGTGTGCCAGGCCATCGGGCCGCAGCCCGCTTTTTTGTAAATCGCGGCGGAACGGTTCAATGTGATCGGTTCATCGTCGTTCAGGGCCCGAGCGATCTGCATGTACGGCTCATAAGCCATCAAAGACGCGTAAACGGGAGAACATTCGATGAATTGAGTATGCGTATACGTAATAACGCCGGATGACTGTATGACGGGCTCGAGCACGCGGCGCACTTCCGCTTTCAGCATCTCCACCATAGCCGGGGGCAGCATCCCTTTTACAATCGCAAAACCATGCTGCTTGTTGCATTCCACAATGTTCCGCACCTCGTTCTTGTCGAATTCGAAGCGGTACGGCAATGTCGCATGTGCTGGCATCCGAATAACCCTCCTTTTTGTCCAACCGCTGACCTTGCTCATCCGGTCACCGATCGTGATTTCATCTTACTGACCATCCCTAACGCAAACAATGGCGGCAGCGTCTATTTTATTCCCAAAAACGGCTATTTCGTCAGGAGTGTATTGAACGGCGGCTGACCGGGTCCTATACTGGAACCGAGAAGGCACTATACGAAAGGAGCTGTGGCTGTGGACATTATTCTGTCCGTCGAGGCGATCCGGAACCACCATCTGCCTAGCGCCGAAACGGGGGTTTCGCTCGTTCCGTGGACGCTGCCGACCATTCCGGAAATACCGCATTGGCACGATACGCTGGAGATTTGCTACTGTCTTTCCGGCAAAGGGGTGTTTTATTTCAAAAACCGGGAATACGACATCGAGCCCGGCGATTTGGTCATCGTCAACAACGTCGAGCGTCATACGTCCAAATCGTACAGGGGTCGCACCTGCTCGAATTTGTTTTTATTTTTCCAGGCATCGACGATCGAGCAGCTGGACTTCCATCTGCTCCGCCCGTTCATCTATGACCGCGAGCGGTTTACGCATCGGATCCCCGGGCAGCTCCCGATCGCTCAAGAGATCGGCAAACTGATACAACAGATGCAGGAGGAGCTGGCGGAGCGCCGTCCGGCCTACGGCACGCTGGTCAAAAGCTTGCTGTTTCACATATGCTCGCTGCTGGCGCGTCATTACGATGCCGAGACAGATGGGACATGGAAGCCGTTTTATTCCAAATATGCAACCGTACGAGCCGGTCTTGCCTATATTCAATCCCATTATCGCGAGAGCATCCATCTGGAGGACGTCGCCAGAGCGATGTCGCTCAGCCCGTCGCGGGCCCGTCATCTGATTGCGGAGGTGATGGGGGAAAGGTTCAAAACGTACCTGCTTCATTTGCGTGTGCAAGCGGCTCAGCGGCTGCTGGTGCAGACGGATATGCCGATCGAGGACATTTGCGAGCAATGCGGGTTTCAGAGCGCCTCTTCCTTTTATCGGGAATTCCGGAAACTGGTGAACGAGACGCCGTTGTCGTACAAAAAACGGTTCTCCCCGGCAGGCCGCGATACATAACCGTCGGTTCGGACAAAGCGGGTTGAGCGGAAATTGCTGCGAAGGCCCCTTCAGAGAACAAGACAAAGCCGCCCGGAAGAGGGCGGAATACCCGAAGGTGTTCCGCTGCCCTTACCAGGCGGCTAGGTTAAAAAAACGCGGCTTATTTCGTTATAGCGCCGAGGCTGGTGAGCACGCGAAGCAGCATCACGGCGGCCTGGGCGCGATTCGCCTCGCCTTGCGGCAGCAGCTCAGTGGCGGTTACGCCTTGCAGCCAGCCTTGGCTGACGGAATCCGCCATCGCCTCTCTGGCCCAGCCGGAGATGTCCCGCTCGTCGGCGAAGCGCTCCAGCACTGCCGGCTCTTCGCCGCGCGGCACCGGCAAGGCGCCGCCGCCGTACAGCCCGGCAAACCGCCGCAGCAGGACGGCCAACTCCTCGCGGGTGACGGCATCGTCCGGACGGAACCGGTTGTCGGCCCCTTCCGCCAAGCCGAGCCGGACGGCGGCAGCCACGTATGGAGCATACCATGCGTCCGGGGCCACATCTGCAAATACGGCGTTCGCCATCGCTTCCGTCTGCCCGTTCCGCTCCGCAGCCATTCCTTGCCGAAGCGACTCTACCAGCAGTTTCGTCGCCTCGGCCCGCGTAATCGGCCGGTCGGGCTCGAAACGGTCGGCGCCCGCACCGTCTACAAGATGCCGGCTGACGAGAACTTCCGCATCGCTTCGCGCCCAATGTGCGAGCAAGTCGGAGAACGTCCGGTCGTACAGCAGTACGACGTATTCGCCGTAGCTTGCTACATCGGCTTCGACCCTACCGCTGTCCGGATCGGCGATCCCCCCGACATAAGTCCATCCGGCCGGATGGGCATCTGCTTTCTTATACAAGCCGAGCTTCCGCACGTCGATCGTTCGTGCCGCTGCAGGATCGAACCGAAGGCTCAGCTTCATCGGCTTCGCCGGCACGGCTCCGTCGGATGCGATCGTAACCGCATGCGACATGCGGACATAACCGCCCGGCAGCCTGGCGTCCGTTCCTTCCTTCAGGCGCAGAGACAGCTTCGTATTGGCCGGGAACGTTCCCGGAGCAACGGTCAGCTCCACCTTGCCTTCGAACGCCCGGTAGATGCCGCCAGCCGGGCCGGTCGTCGCTTCCGCTGCATGCGGGTCCGCCGCCGTTCCGCTGCCTGTACCACCGCCTGCAGGACCACCCGGATGCCCGCCGGAGCCGCCGCCCGGAGCCGGATCGCCGCCTCCTGTAGACGCCGCGTTCGTCCGGACTTGGATCGATGCCGCCAGCGATTCGTTGCCTGCGGTGTCGACAGCCACAACCGATACGATGTACGCTGTATCCGGAGTCAGCCCGGATATCGTATAAGCACCCGTCCGCGGCGTCGTTTCGCCGGAACGAACGTCGTCGGGCGAATCCTCCCTGGCCCACGACAATCGCAGCTTTGCCAGATCGGGGGAAGCCGGATCGGTCCAGCGGAGCTCGATCCGATCCTCCCGGACGGCAAGAGCCTCCAGATCGGCAGCGGCAAGCGGCGGCGTCCAATCTTCCCCGCGCGTCCAGAATGCGGTGACGCCCGCGGATTCGTTGCCGGACTCGTCGATGGCCGTCACTTGGAACTCGTAACCGTCCGCGTCGGGCAAATCCGTTATTTGTGCCCATCCGGCGCCTTTTGCCGCCTCGATCGGCTCGCCGAACGCCGATGCTCCGCGCATCTTCCAGCGCACGCGCGATGCAGCGTAATCGGCGTCCTTCGGTTCGTCCCACGCCACGATCGCGGTGCCGGACGCCACCCCGGCCGTCACACCCGCAACATCCGCCGGAGGCGTCACGTCCCGCCTTGCGACCTGGAACGATAGCTCGGTAACGCGTCCCATCGTTACCCCGGCGTAGCTGGCGAGCGTTCCCGATACGGTCATCCGGTAAGCCCCATCAGGCATCGGACCGGCCGGAACGAAACGGACCGCTTCGGTCAGCGTCTTGCCGTTCGCTTCAACCGGCGCCTTCGCCTTCGCTTCCCCCGCGACGGCCGTTCCATTCTCGGCGGTCACGATCAAGGAATCCGGACCGATCGAGCCTTCATCAATCGGCTTGCTGAAACGGATATCCACATGCGCACCGCCCGCGGCAGCGTAAACGGCGTCCACCTGCGGCTCGTCAAACGACATCATCGGAATATTAACCTCGAGCTGAGGCGGCGGTACGTCCAACTCGTCGCTATATGTCGTCTCGTAACCTTCCTTCTCATACTTGACCATCCATTTACCGGGCGGAACGTCCCAGGCATACCGGCCTTGACCGTCGGTCAACAGCGGGTTCGACTGGCCGTACCACTCGGAGTCCCACACGTTCCAGACGCCGGTTGCCGGCTCCTTCTCCATCACGGTCGCGGTCACGCCCTGTACCCGGTTGCCCGGAATGCCTTCATACACATAACCGCTCGGGTCCCATATATATTTCGGATCGGCGACCGGCTTCTTCGGCTTTTTCTTGGAGCATTTCAACTCGCTGTTATATTTATTCAAATGGTCTTCCAGCTCGGTCAATTCATCGTTGATGACCTCATCCAGCTTCATCCCGATGTAGTAGCCTTCTCCCCAGAAGGCGATACCGCCAAGGCCCTTGCCGAGATACGTACCGAGCACGCCGACTGTCGTTTTGACTCGCTCGTGCATATGAATATCCAGTTTGACGTTCCAGGCGAAATTGGTGTAATATTCCCGCGCCTGCAAATCGCAAAGGTTTTCGGCGACTTCGATCGCCCGGTTGATCCGTCTTGCGAAATTGTCCGGATCGGCGGCGTCCATCCCCCCGGCGATGATGTCGCGGAAGCCGAGCGCCTGGCCAACCCTATCGATCGTGAATTTCACTGTTTTCTTGACCAGTTCCTCCTTGACCGCAAGCGCAGCGACCGGACCGCCGCGCGCCGTCGCCGGCGAGGCCGAGCCGTCCGGCACGTAGCCGGTCAGCTTGACGGTCATAGACGACTCGTTCTTGGACAGACTCAGGTTGAAGCCGTATACAGGGACACCCGTTCGCTCCGCAATTTGCCGGTCCCGCTCGCTCGGCTCGTAGGCGCCTGCCGGTTCCGTGAGCACGCTCATCTGCCCTTTCAGACTGCTATTGAACTGCAGCTTGACGGAAGCGGCGCCTGCGGGCATAACCGTTCCATCCGGCGTTCTCTCGCCCGGACCGGCGATCCAATCGACGCTGTAGCCGGCAACATCGCTGGGCAGGCTGCGGCGGAACTGCTCCTCATCCGGTACCGGACCCGGCCCTTCATCTGCCGCTCGCTTCGTTCTGTACTCCACGCCGATCGGACCGAGATTGTACGTGACCGGCACGCTCGCCTGGTAACGGCCGTCCACCAGCTGTGCTGGCGCGACGCTGTCTCCGACCGTCACATAAACGTCATAGACGCGGGAAATATCGCGAAAACTCAGCTCGAAGAGAAACGGATAGCTCGGGGCGACGACATATGGAAATACCGCCACTCCTTCGCCCGGATCGAACTGGTAGACGCGCCCGTCGGGCTGCCGCATCACGACCGAAGAAAGCCCGGGATCGTTTGGATCATACTCGACGAAGGCGCGTTCCCCGTAGGTGCGTACGCCGGCGACCTCCGCTTCCGTTGTCAGGCGATGCTTCCGCGTCAACGTGTCGGCCAGCTCCACGGGAAGCGACCATGTGCCTTCCGGCGATACGGACGCTACGCCCATCACGACTCCGTTGTCATAGACAGTTACTTGCGCTCCGGCCGGCGCGTACCCGCTCACCTTGAAGTGCGGCGCCGCAACCGTCTCCGGCGCCCGGATCGTAACCGGCACGATGTCGATGACCGTCGTGCCGAGGGCTTCCTCGCGTATAGCGCTGTCCGAATAGCGAATTTTGCCTGCGATCGCGACCTGGGACAGCGAAGGCTGCTCCCGCAGCTTCAATTGCAGCTGCACGGCGCCGCGTTCTCCCCGTTTAACTGATCCGAGCGGGATTTCAAGCGTTTGCCCGACGGCCGGCGGCTGCGCGGCGGTACCATTCACGACGAGTGTCCCCGGTACGTATTCCGTTTCTTTAGGCAGTTGAAGCGACAGAATAGTGTCCCGAACTTCGGCTTGACCAGAGCCGCCGCCGTCCAAATAAAAAGCGCGCAGCGTAATGCGTCCGTTCGGCGTCGCCCAATCCGACGCGCTTTCAAGCCCGTTGCCTGCGCCGAAAAATCGTATCGGCCGCTGCAGGGCAATGTTGCCCAATTCGACGATGTCTCCCGGCCGCGCAGCGAAATCGACCATGGCGGCATCCCCGTTCGCCGCTTTCAGCTGCAGGCGGTGGTTGCCCGCGCTGCCGATCGGGATGACGAACTGCTGCTTCTCCTTATGAATCAACAGATTGGAGTAGTTGGAGTGCGAGCCGTCCGGCTGATACAGTACCGCCGAAACGCTCGAAGGCGTACTGCCGTCGGGGCGGATCGCGCGGAATGCAGCTTGCCCGCCCGAGTTTTCCAAACGGATCTCGATCACGGCTTCGTTATTCTCGTCAATGACGGTCTCCTGGCATTTTCCAGGAAGTCCGGCCTCGAATCCGTTAACGCATATGCCGATCGTATCCCCGATTACGGCTTCTGCCCGGTACTCGTTCCCCTTCTGGCTCATGACTTGGAACGACGGCTTCACATGAAAATGGACGGAAGTCCGCCAATCCAGCTCGATCGGGCCTGACCAATCCCCTCCGAGCAGCTTCGTATACAGACGGAAGGTTACCTTGGCATAGTCGTGCAAGGTCAAATCGACGGTCTGCTCGCCGATCGCCTCCAGCTTCAACGTGCGGGACAATCGTCCGGCGCCGGCAGAGCTAGTCGCCTTCAGCTCTACCTCGCCCGCGGGCACGGTCAGGTTGTAAGCGCCGGATTTATCCGTAACCGCCCGAAACGTTTTGGACGTGTTGTCCCGCTTGACCGTAGCGGTGACGGAGCTGCCAGCCGACGGTGCCCCACCTGTCCCGAACACGCGCCCGCTCAGCAGCGCTTCCGGCTTTTTGACAATCGGGACATTCATGGCGGTGACGGCGCTGTTTGCCGTCACTTCGACCGTTTGAACCTCGTACGAAGGGTCTGACGGAACGATCGTCAATTGCAGCCTTTCCGCCGACGCACTGCGGCGTGGCAGTTGGACGGCGGCGGGCAACAAGTCGTATCCGCTGCTCTGCCAGACGACGGAACCGTCGGAGACGTTTCGCAGCGTCCCTTTATACCACATAGCCGGAACGCCGTCCTGCTTCATGTTCCAGCGAAAGGCGAAGTTGAATTCGGGAGCGAGCGACACATTCGAGGTTAACCCGCTCGCAGGCGAAGCCATCGTAAGCTGTACCGACTTCAACCCGGCCGGACGCAAGAGAAGCGAATGCGCTGACAAGGGATACGGGGTGTCAAACGTGTACACCTCCGTTCCGTCGCCGACCGTCTTCCTCTCCGAGTAATAGAACAGATTCGAACCGCCGGAAGACGACATGTCTAACGCAGCGCCTGCCAATTTGGCCGACCATTCCGAATCGGGAAGCACGTCAAGTTGGACCTGGAGCCGGCTTGCCACATGTTTTCGGATCGGATACGTTTCGGCGAACAAGACGCCGTTAGCTTCGAACGTGAGCTCCTTTAATGAGGCTGTTCCTTCTGCGATCGCAAAGCTCCCCGTGTAGCCTCCCGGATCATCCGGCGATTCGGCAAGCCCGATCCACTCGTCTGCCGGTACGGTCGACTCCCCGCCGTCCCACACCTCCTTGACGATTTTGGCCCGCAGCGCAATACCGCTTTTCGCTCTGGCCGTCACGCGGACCTCGCTGCCGATTACCGGTAGTGTAAAAGGTTCCCGGCCAACCTCGCGGGCGAACTCGATTTTATGGCTGCCTACCGTATCGCTCCACTTTTCGAGCGGAACTTGCAGCGATTCGTTCCCGATGCGGAGCGTAACCTGCCGATCGGCCGGCACGGCATATTCGTTCGGAGGCGCGACCGATACCGTTACGGTTTCGCCGGCCTGGCGGCCCGACAAGACAGCCTTACCCATACTGTCCGTGGTCATGCTGCCGATCGTCGCGCCGCTCTCGTCCTTGAACGTCAGCTGTGCAACCACCGGGCGAAAGCCGTGCAACACCTCGACGGACAGGGTGGCGGGAATGACCGGAGCCAGCGCGACCGATGTCGCCGCTCCCTTGTGAACCGCTACGCCGCTTTGTCTCGCGTAAACCGCTGTGCCGTTCGCGTCGCGGATCTCCAAGGTCACGCCGGGATCGGCCGGCCACATCAACTCGTAACGCGTCTGTCCTGCAACCAGCGGCCTCTTTGTTGACAGTCCTCCCGAGCCTTGCAGCGCGAGCTGGAGTGTGCCGAGCACGCCGGGATACGGAGCCTCAATCGTGACCGACAGCTTGCCGGCGACGTGAATCGGCGTCTGAGGCGCGTACCGCGAATCTCCGCCGCCTGCCGGCCGGGCGGCGATGGAGTCGATTTGCGTCATGCCTTCGGCTACGGAGAACGTCGCCCGGTATAAGCCGGAACCGCCCGGCGTTTCCGTCATCACCAGCGTTTTCTTCGCCGCACCCTCACGGGCTGGATCTCCCTCGATCCTCTCGCGGTAAGCAACCTCGGCCACGACATCGCCTCCCGGCTTGCCGATCGCCTGAATCGTGACAACGGCGCCGGGATTCACGTTGCCGAACGTCTGATCGCCGCTTGCCGCCGACCAATTAACCGATTCGATGTCATCCGAGGGTTCAGGCTGCACGCATACTCCGTTGCAGTACGTGTACAAACCGCCGTCCCTCGCATAAACGATCCGGTTGCCCGTTTCGTCGATCAAGGCGAACGGGGCGCTGGATGCCGGATTGCCGACGGTATCGACCGCTCCGGTCTGACGGTTGAACCGCTCGGCATACGAATTGGCGTACGGGCTTCCTTGCGGGTTATAGTCATGCAGTGTCGCAACCGCATAGCTGCCGTCGCCGCTGATCGCGACCCGACTGTACGATTTGTCCTTCCGCTGATTCGTAGAGCGGTTGTCCGGGAACGCCTCATTGGTCCAATTGGCGCTGTCCGGGTCCCGCATATCCAGCATATGCAGCTTGGGGAAGCCGCCAAAACTGCCCCGGTACACGACAAACGCGCCGTCGGCGCTGATCGCCGGGTTGCGGCTCGAGCCGCCGCCTCCGGCCACCCATAGGTGCCGGTCCGAGGCGACGTCGTACACGGCGATGGCGTTGGACCCGCCCCCGCTCGTTGCGGCCCCCTTCAGGTTCGTCGAGGTCGTCTCATAGACGATCCGACGCCCGTCCGCGCTGATCGCCGGAAAGTCGCTGATGCCGTTGCCGGCCCCTCCTTCCTCCGCCGCGCTTACCAGCCTGACGGAATTGCCCGCCCGGTCGTGCACGTAAACTTGGCCGTTCTCCACAAAGGCGAGCAGCTGCCCGCTGCCGCTCAAGACCGGTTTGCCGGCCCGCTGTCCGGACGTAGACACAAGCCCGATCAGCTCCGTATCCGCGTCATACACATACACGGCATTCGGCGCGCCGTTCGGATCTTGGGCGACCCGCAGGTTGGCCGCATCCGACGAGAAGGCGAAGCGGTTCCCGGCACGGTTGACGGCCAGTTCCCGGATAGTGCCATCCGGCGCTTCCCCGTCGCGCGTCAGAACCACTTCCACGTGATCTCCTGTCGACGTATCGACGCGGTACAGCCGGCTCTCCTCGTCCGTGTACAGGATCGTGCCGCCATCGCCGCTCATTGCGGGAGGCACCGGCACCTCGGAGTCAAAATCGGTCAACTTGACCTCCCCGGCAGGCGACGTTCCCGCATAAATCGTCTCGTAGTCGGATACGTTGCCGGCCTGATCGACCGCACGAACCCGATACAGATACATGCGCGCAGGCTCCAGCCCTTCCATGATCGCCTCCAGCCCCGCCGTTTCCCGAAGCTGCGTATCCGACGTATCGGACACGGTGTAGCGGGCGATTGAAGCATCGGGCTTCATGCCGCCCTGTCCGTACGGGACAAGCGGAGGCATCCACTGCAGCAGCACCGTCGTATTGGACGGGTACAGCAGCTTCCAGCCCGCATTCTCAACTCTCTGCGGCGGCGTACGGTCGGCTATGACGACAGCCGGCCCGGAACGGTCGCTTGACGTCCCGTTCTGACTCGCTATGGCGGTAATCCGGTACTCCCCTTCCTCCATCAGCGGCAAATCGAACCGAAATGCCGCGGAAGCGTCGGCTGTGACGGTTCCCGCTGCGGTTTCGCCTCCCCCGTTCCACACATAACTTACCGTTACGGACGCTCCCGCCGCCGCGCTTCCCGTTACGGCGATGCTTGGAAGGTTCGAGTAGGCGGGCAGCGGGTCCAGTACCGGCGCGGCCGGCTTCTCCGCCGCGTAGACGGCTTTGGCGACACCCCCGGCCTCTGCGGCGAATAAACCGAGGTTCTGTTTAACGATCGGGTCGTCGTTCGACTCCGGCGTCCCGACCTGCGACATGATCGACTCTGTGGTCAACCCGCCGAACAAGCTTCTCAGCATCGTTTCCGATGTACTCGCCTCGGCCGCCGCAGTCCCCCCGATTCCCGTCTGCGCCAGCAGACCGGACAGCGGAATCGAAAGCGCCAGCGTCAAACAAAGCGTTTTCCCCAAAAATCGATTACGGTTTCCCATTGCACTGCTCCTTCTCCTAATCGCGGATTGATCCATAACCCGGCATCGGCTGCTGTCCGTACCCGACTTCGCGCTTCATCCGTGCCTCATCTCCTCTTCCTCCCTCGATTTGTTGGCAATGCGTGCAGTTTTTGCCTTTTTCATTATAGGAGAGGCGCCATCCGCAACATAGCAACGAACGGCCCATATCTGGGAGCGCGTTGTCACCACTTTTGTCACTCGATGACAATCCGATTGAGAAAGCCAAAAAACCGTCCGGTAAAAGTCCGGACGGTCTGTTGACATGCAGTGCGTGGGAGGAAACGGGGCCTTCGCTCCAGCATCCCATGCTCAGATTTCGTGGTGGTAAACGCCCGATTGCAATGGGGGCAAGTAAGACTACCTCTTTCTCTTTCTCTTTCTTGCTTGATCGGCAGATTGGGTCGGCTATGTGGATCGCAAGTTGCCATTCGTACGGGCTCTAGCTCTAGCTCTAGCTCTAGCTCTAGCACAATATAAGAGTCTTTAGCACCCGCTATGTTCGGCGTTTCGGGAAAACAGAGACGAATAGAGGTGGTTTGTACCCCTTATTTCAACCCGTTTGTGGGGTCGGTACCCTTATTGCGGATAACAGCAGTCCCAAACCGCTCTTATTTCCCTAGCCAAACGGGTTTTGGACAAAATAGAGGTTACAAACCGCTCTTATCCGCTCCTTTCCCCGCTACAAGCAGGGCCGAAAGCCGAACAGCCGCGACAAACGGCTTGGTATCGGGCTTGCGACACTTGCTGACTCGTCAAGGGAGGGGCCCACTTTCCCGCATGAGCAGGTTGAGGATGTTATACATCTGATCTGCGAATCTGCGGATCGGCATCCCCTCCTCCCCCCGACTACGGCTCGTTGGTCACCCGAAGCGCGTCGAAGTGAACCAAATAGTCGCTGGCGGCGGGATTTTTCTCGCCGATTCGCTCGTATCTGATCGTGTGCAGCCCTTCCGGCAGCGCTCCCGTATCGAAAATAATCTCCTGCGCCTTCCAGGCTGCGCGGTAATTGTCCACCGTTGTCCGGTACTCGCCATCGATATAAATCGCGGCTTTGCCGTGCGCATGGAAGCGAACGCCGAGCAGCTGCGCCCTTTTCCCGTAAAACGGAATGTCGGCATAAGCCCCATTGTTCATCGCCGTCACCGCGCTATTGCCGATATGCCGGCTATCATTGTTTGTCGTATACCACGATCCGCTGTAGTAGACAACCGGGCCGGCGCTGTCTACAATCGTTGCGCCGGGATCGATCACGGGAATCGGCGGAAGCGGTTCGGATAGGACGCCGTTCGCATCGATCGCATATACGCTGTACAAGCCCGGCGAAAAACCGGTCGTGTCCAGCAGCCCGTATGCCGAAGCCGTCACCGTCACGCTTGAGCCGCCGGCTCCCGCCGCTGCCGCTTCGATCGCACTGCGGATCGCGCTCGTGCTTCGCGGGACAAGATAAAGGGTAGCGCTCTTGGAGCTCGTGGCCGCTACCGGCGAGCCAACGGCAACCGGTCCTTCTCCGACGCGGGCGGCAACCGGCGGCAGTTGTGCCGCTGTCATGACACGCAGCGCGTCAAAGTGGATCAAATAGTTGCTGGAGGCTGCGTTTTTCTCGCCGAGCCGCTCGTACCGGATGATGTGCGCCCCTTCCGGCAGCTCTCCCGTATCGAATAGGACCTCCTGCGCTTTCCAGCTTGCACGGTAGTTGTCTACCGTTGTCCGGTATTCGCCATCGACATAAATCGCAGCTTTGCCGTGCGTATGGAAACGAACGCCGAGCAGTTGCGCCCTTGCGCCATAAAAGGGAATCTCGGCGTAGGCTCCGTCCGAGGTCGCCGTTACAGCGCTGCTGCCGATATGCCGGTCGTCGTTGCGCGTCGTCGTCCACGTCCCGGAATACCCGACGAGCGAATCTTCATTGTCCACGATCTCTTGGACGGTAGACAACAGCCATACGAGCGATCCTGCGGACACACGTCCGCGGCCGTCTACTGCGTACAACAAATACCTCCCGGCAGCGAAACCGGACGTATCGAGCAAAGCTGGAATATGAGCCGCGGCCTCGGCGCGGGCAGCGTACACCGCTGCGCTGACGACAGCCGTTTCCAGCTGCGACGGCACCGGAGGAACCGATTCCGGTACCAGGTACAGCCAGCCGTCGCGGGACGACGCCGCCTGTATCGACTCCCCGATTCCCGCGCCTACCGCAGGCGCGCCGGTCAACATCGGAGGCGAGTTGTCATCCAGCTTCAGCGGAACGCTTACCGTCTGACCCGCTTCTACATAGACGGCATCCGACACTGTCGTACGATAGCCGTCTTTCTTAGCCGTTACCCGCTGCCAGCCGCCCGGAACCTGTGGCAGCACGAAGGCGCCGTCCGGTCCGGTTACGGCTGAGAAACCGCCAAATCCGCTCACATTCACATTTGCGCCATCCAGCGGTTCAAGCCCGGGACCGTATACCGTTCCGCTTACCGTTCCCGCCATAAGTTGCGGAAGAGCGGCAAACCCGCTTGCCTCCAGATTTGCAAGATGCAGCGTATGCGCACCGGTCCACTGCTTCATCGGAAAATACAACTGTCCGGAGCGGCCGTCCGGCCCGATCGTGAAGCCCGGCTCCTGCTCTCCCAGCACAAGCGCCGTCTCGCCTGCCCCCGGCTGAACGCTTTCGATCCGGTAGCCGGCTGCCGATCCATCCGGATGCGTGACGATCACGTAACGGCCTGCCGCGGACTGCGGCACCGCCGCCTCCGTCACCAGCGCGTTATGCCCGTCGCCGTCCCGCTCCCGCTCCGTTCGCACAATCGTACCTTGAACCGCGCCGCCTGCCGTGATTACGACCGCTCCCTTGCTCAGCCGCGTGCCGTCCGCCAGACGCATCTGCTCGATCTGGCCGTCCACCAGCCGGATAAAGCCAAGCTTGCCGTCCAGCCGCAAATCGCCGACGACCAGCGGCACACCCGCATACTGCGGCGCGCTTAGCACAATATCCCGCATGTTGCCGTAGGTGATCGCCACCGCCGCCGCTCCGGTCTGCTCGTCGCTGTGCAGCACTTCGATGTGTTCGATCCGCGGCTGCTGCCCGGACGCGAACGGCTCCAGCACCGTAATGAAGTTGCTTTTCAGCGCTGTTCCTTCCCGGCGCACGACCAGCTTCGGCATGAAATGCTTGACCGCCTCCGTCTGCGTGTCATAGTTCAAGCCTTTCAGCCGGGTGGCCTGCAGCGACGGCGATTCACCTATGAACAGTTGACTCGCCCCCGTTCCGGCAAACCCGCTGATTCGCAGATTCGAACGCGCTCCCGCGCCTTCCATCGTCCGCAGCGTCGCTTCGAACCGTCCGTCCTCCAGCGCGGCCGACCGCACGTTACGCACATGCATGTACCCGTGGTACTGACCGTCGCTGATCGTGCCGGTATCGTATTCGTTCACCGGCTCCACCACGGCCGGATTTCCGTCCAGCAAATACGGGCCGTACTCCTGCAGCGCCGCCTCCGTTTCGAAATATGCCGTCCGGTTCGCATCGCCGTTCAGCGTATACTCGTGCCTCGCTCCGCCGGTCACGCGAAACAAGTCCAGCACATACGCCTCGTTCGCTCCCCCTCCGTGGAACCCGATCAGCCAAGGCTCCCGTCCATACGTCTCCGTCTGCGGGTATGCGTTCGATTGCTCCGCCCGCACCACCTCGGCCGCATCGCCCAGCTTGACCATCTCGCGGATGAGGCCGCCCGGCTTGGCATTCCCCGAGATCGACGCATCGCGGCCGTCCACCACCACTGTGTTGTGCGCCAGCGTCGATGCGCTCCACTGCCTATACTTCGTATGCGTATAACCGATGTCCGGCAGCAGCTCCTGACCGTTCGCATACAGCGTCAAATTGAGCGGATCTTTGTGATCGTGGCCGTTGTTCGGCGAAAAGCCCATATACAGCATCGTCTGTCCGGCCCCCTGGCCGCGCGCCAGCTTGGCAATCCCGCCGCCGGGCAGCACCAGCGAGCCGGTATCCTGCGGCTGCGGCGGTTTATAGAACGCCCAGGTATCGTTGATCGGCAGCACCCGTCCGTCCGGGTACGTCAGCTTCGCAGCGAGCCCGAGCATCGCCGGCAGCTGCGGCATCCGCTGCAGCAAATCCAGCTGTTCCAGCCGCGTGCCCGTCCGCGGCGACACGTACCCCGGCGGATCGCTCCACCCCGCCGCCTGCTCGGCCGCCCGGCTGAGCAGCAGCGCCGAATCTTTGTGGTACGTCACCGACACTTCCTTCCAGAAGCCGTCCAGCATATACACATTGGCTGCGTACCGCTCCACCAGCTCCACCGCCTCGTGCATCAAGGCGGGATCGTTCAGCGCTTTGGCCAGCGCGATCAGGCCGATGTAGTTCAGCACCTCGTTGTTGTGCTTAATGACCGGAAACGAATGAAAGTAATCCAGCGTCGGCCGGAACATGTCCTCGACGATGCGCGCGTCCGCGTCTTCGCCCAATTCGGCGCTCAGCAGATCGAAGGCGTTTGTCCGTTTAACGATCGCATAAGCATCCGCCAACTGCCCGAGCGCGTTCAGTTCGGACTGCGACCAGCGGGACCACAAGCCGCCATAGTACGGGTAAGGCGGACCGCCCGCCGGCTCGACCGGATACTGCACGCCTTTGTCGTAATCGTTCATCGGCACCCAGCCCGGGAACACCTCGGCGAACCGATGTATCAGACGCGCCGCACCGAGCGGATCGGTTAACGCCAGCTCCCGCGTCCGCGTCAACAAGTACTGCCGCTGCAAATACCACAGATGGGCGGACAGAAAGTACCGTGTTCCGTTCGCATCCTCGTAGTACGGGTAGTCCACCGTCTGACCCAGACGATTGGTCACCGTCAGCTGCTTGTTTTCCGGATACTGCGCATTCGGATACTTCAACTTCCCGCTGTCCGTCGAGGTCAATGCCCACGGATCGGCAACCGACCAAGTGTAATTGGTCGCCCGCTCCGACAGCTCCGGGGCATGCGGCACCCCCGCGAAAAACATCCCCACCTTCTCCGGCACAAGTGTCAGCAGCAAAGCGACTTCCGGCGATGGGGCCGCAGGCGTCAAATGAGTCACCGCCGCCAACGGTTGAACCGGAAACCGCTTATCGCCGGCCGCGATCAGTCCGTCCCGGTCAAAGGCCAGCTCCAGCTGTCTGGCCTGAAGCCCTCCGTTTTCCTCTGCGGTCACCTGCAGCCGGTACGTCCCGTTTTGCAGCGGCTCCGGATGGGTGAACGAGAGGACCCGCTCGTTTCCCTCGCTTACACTGGACACCGGAACGATCGAAGTCTGTTCACCGTGCGGTGAAGTCCAGCGCATGTCCACCGACGACTCAACCGCATTCCAATCACTCTCCTGCAGGATTAGCTGCTTCTCCGTAAAGCTGTCGTACAGCAATCGTGCCGGGGTCGTCAGCGGCCACGCGACAACCGGCTTGCCGCTGACGGGCGCATTCGCTCTTCCTCCGAAATACAGGCTGCCGAATCGTCCTTCATTGGCCGTGTATACGCTCAGCGTATATCCGCGGTTCGGGCCGGAACCGTCGCCGTCGATCACCGTCGCCCTCCGCACCGGCGCCCAGGAGCTGAGCGGACGTTGGGAAGCGATCCCAAAATAACGGATCGCATTCACATGCCAGCGCTCACCGGGTTCGATCTCATCGACTCCGAGCGCGGACAGCGGGATGCTGACTTCGGCGCTCCAGCCGTCGCTTCGTTTGCTCACCGCCTGCTGCGACTGCCCGGCTTGCGTCAAGTCCACCGTCACTTGCAGCGTTTCCCGCACATCGGCGGCGGTGAAATTGTTGTACCGAATCCGGATCGGATGCGGTCCCGGCGTAATCGTGACAGGGACGCTGTAAAATTTCATCATGTCGTCGTCGCGGCTCAGCAGCACGAAAACCCGCTCCGCCTCCGGCGCATTCGCCGCACTGTATCCGCTTTCATATTGGCCGTCCAAGGCAATATACAGATGCGTATCGTCATAAGCCAGCTTCATGATCGTCTGCTGTTCCGCCTGTTCATTGAAAAAGGCGGTGGAAAAACCGCCCGTTCCGTAAACTTCTTCCCACACGCTTTCGCTCCACACGCCGTCCGTCTGGACGGGGACTGAAGTGGGCTGCGCTGTCAGCCATCGATCCGTATGCACGGCAACCTCCGGCGCAACTACTACAGCGGCGCTCTCCCCTTCATACGGCTCCGTCACCGGCGAGCCGCCCGCTGCCGTCCAGCCTGGCGATGCCAGCGCCACGATCAATACGCCCGCCTGCACCCGGGTGAGACCTTGCTTCCATTTTCCCTGCATGTGCGTCTCCTCCTCAAAGGCTGTAAGGATTGCTGCAGCCTTTTATTGTATCCGCTTACATATCGTCCGTCCCAGGCGATATACAGCTTCGTATCGTCATAGGATCGCTTCATCCCGGTCCGCTGTTCTGTCGTCTGTACGCCCTGCGCAGTCGGCCGGCTCTACTTGGCTTTTGCGGTATCCAGCTCTTTTTTAAGCTGATCCTGCGCCTCCCGCAGCGCCGTATTGACGTCGGTCCCCTGCTTCACTACCTTCTCGAAAGCGTTGCTGACAATCGTTTGCTGCTTGCCAAGCGGCACAACCGGCAGTTCGGCTTTCCTGAGCGGCGTCGGGTCGGCGAACGGATGATAAAAGACCGCTTTTGTATTTTTACCCTTCAGCGCCGGCGTCTCCTGACCGAACGCCTGCTCCAGCTTTTTGTCCGCAAGAGTCGGAATTTTGCCTTCCTTGGCTTGTGCGAGCTGCACGTCCTCGGACAGCAAATCCAGTATGACGGCGAACGCTTCGTCCTTCACCTTGCTTTGACGGGTAATTGACCAGTACGGAGGCGTCAGCTGGGACAGCCTGTTCGGCGCTTCCTTCAACTGCGGCAAGCTGACCATATCCCAGCTCAGATCGGCCGGGAACGAGTTGAACTGGTTAATTTGCCCGACATACATCGCAGCCGTCCGTTCTTTGTAAAACAGCTGGAGCTCGGCCGTAAGCGAGGCCGCCATCGGATTGTTGGGAATCTCGTAAAAACGCTTCAGATTGTTGAACAAAATTTGCCATTTGGCCGTATCGGCCATCTCGTCGGCATTCGGGTTCAAAATCGGGTGGGACCACGCATTGTCCCGCAGCACCGACATATAATTGGTCGTCAGCCCGCGATACAAGATGCCGCCTTCCGAGCGTGACAGCTGCTGGACCAGCGGAACCAAATCGTCCCATGACATACCGTCCTTCGGATACGGAACGCCGAACTTGCCGAACAGGTCTTTGTTGTAAAACAGGACGAGCGGACTGGGGGAATTGATCGGCAAGCCGTAGATTTCGCCTCCGGACGCACCGGTTTCATTGATGATGCGCTGCAAATAAACGGGATTGAACCGGTTAAGGTCCAGCTTGTGTTTCTGCACCAACTCGCGCATATCGTAGGAAAGCCCCAGGTTCAAATATTCGTCGCGAATCGTTGTCGTCTGCGTCCGCATCACATCCGGGATCGTGCCCGCCGCCACCAGATCTTCGATCCGCGCGCCTTTTACCCCCTGCTGATGTTTGATAGTCACATGGGGGAATTGCCGGCGGATGCGCTCGCCCCAAGTCGCCTGGAACACTTCGTCAGTCACATCGGTATAAATAAACAGATCGACCGGCTTAGGCCCACTCGGTACGGCCGCGCCATTGTCCTCTTGGGCCTGCCGCCGCTCCGTTCCGTCGCTGCCGCATGCGGTCAGGGCAAGCGCGCTCGCCAGCATCACTGGCAGCCATGCCGTTTTCACAGTTCGGTTCATGGTCCACATTGCCTCCTTATTTTTGCAAACGCTTTCTTTAATTGTCCAAGCCAGCGGCTCCTACGCCAAAATCTCCATCTGCTCGCGCTCCACTTCGCCTTCCATCCTGATCCCCCGCTTAAAACGTTCAAGCTCTTCGACTGCAAATTGTCCGAGCCGATAGCCGCCGTTGGATACCGCTCCTGCAATATGGCACGTCAACGCGCAATTCGGCAGCGAGCGCAGCGGATGATCGGCCGCCAGCGGCTCCGACGAGGTGACGTCCAGACAGGCGAACAGCCGTCCGAGCGACAGCTGCTCGACCAGCGCCTCCTCGTCGATGATCGGCGCCCTGGCCGTATTGATCACAATGGCGTCGTCCTTCATCGCCATAAGCCGGCTCCGATCGATCATATTGCGGGTCGAAGGCAGCAGCGGCGCGTGAATCGAAATGACATCGGATTGGCGGATCAATTCGTCCAGGTCCGTCCGGGTCGCTCCCAGCTCTGCCAGCTGCTGCTGGTTGACGAACGGATCGTAAGCCAGCACCTTGATCTGAAAAGGGCGCAGCAGCTTCATATAGTGCATGCCCGCCTTGCCCGCTCCGATCACGCCGACCGTAATCTGATACAGTTCTCTCGCCCCTTTTCTTTCTTCCTTCCATCCGCCGGAACGCGTTGCCCGGTCGATGCGCCACATATTTTTCAGCGAGGCGATCGTCATGCCTAGCGTTGTCTCGGCAACCCCCTCCCCCAGTGGTCCGTTGGCGCTCGATACGCGGATGCCCCGTTCCCACAGCGCGGAGGATACAAGCCCTTTGACCGTGCCGGCTGCATGCGCGACCACCTTCAGCCGGGGACAGTGGCGAAGCCACTCCTCGTCCAGCGCCGGCGTCCCCCACGAGGTGATGGCCGCATCGGCCTCATACAGCGAACGGCGTGCTTGCTCCGGGTCCGTCCATTCCGTGTGAATCACCCTCCCCAGGCCCGCCAGACGTTCCAGGTGCCGTTCGTGCATAATCGGTCGTTGCAAGTTGGGCGGATAGCAGAGAGCGATCGTCCATGCCAAGCTTCTCGTCCTCCATTCTTTTTAGATATGTAGAAGATACGCAGAATACATTAACAAGCTACAATAATTCAAAAATAAACATCTACATACTATCTACATAACAAATTATAATCCTTCCCGCAGCAATGTCAACCATCGGATTTTCATTCGTCGCTTTTTTTGATTTCAATTGCGCGTCCGGCTGCACAAATGCACGCCAAAAAACCGTCCAAAAAGCTCGCGGCCACTGAACAGAACAGCCCTCTTGGCTTTTTTCTAAGATGCAAAAAGACCGTTTTTAGCCTGTGAACTGGCATTAAACGGTCTCTCGTTGAAGATCAAACTTAATAATTCGCACTCCCTGAAAAAACCATGACTTTTTCTGGGATCTGTAAACCATCGGACGGTCCTTTGGCGAGCAACCCCCTACGTTTGTGCGTGGAGGGAACGGGTATTTTGGCTCCAGCCGCTCGTTGATGAGGTGTTACGGGGGCAACCCGACTCCAATAAGCGAAACCGGTCACCTCATTTTTGCGAGCAGCTTGGTCCTCCCGATTCGCGCCGCTGCTTGCCGCACACCGGCCCCAAATCGCCGTTCTCATCAGCCCATTCGTCCCATGTAGATACGCCGTGTTCGTGCAGATAGCCAACATTCGTCACGCACGCGGACTTTGAGCAAGATAAGTGTCTTTTAACCCTTTATTTTCCTCATTATCCATAAAACAAACGAAATAAAGGTGGTTTGTACCTCTTATTCCAACCAACTGGTGGGGGTTGCACCCTTTTTGCCGATTTTAACAGCCCAAACCGCTCTTAATTCCTCCATCCACACGGGTTCGCACAAAATAAAAGCTTCAAACCGCTCTTATTCCAACCAACTGGCGGGGGATGTACCCTTTTGTTATTGGACTGGCAGCCGCACCGTGCCGAAGTGCCTTAACCGCCGGAAGCGATCCGCCCGGCCTCCTGCTGATCCAGCAGCTCCGCCAGCCGGACGCGCAGCTCCGCAGCTCCGATCAAGCCGGAGTACAGCAGCGGCAGCAGCTCGCGCACCGCTTCGATCGTCTCGTGGCTCAGCCCGTATTGCCGATGGCTCCGGTAGGTCGGAATAATTTCCCGGTACAAATTGTACCGTTCCGGCTTGTGCACCTTCGGCTCCGACGCGCCGGCCGCGACGGCGGAGCCCGGGATGCTGAGCGTATTGCGGCGGATGACCGCTTGCGCCTCGGGAGACGACATAAACTCAACGAACGTGCGGGCCGCCTCCGGCACCGCCGTCTTGCGGTAAATGGCCAGTCCGATCCACAGCAGCATGGTCCGCGGTTTCGTTACGTAAGGCAATGGCGCTATATCGTACGGAATCTTGTCGCCCAAGCCGTTCAGCAAAAAGTAAGTCGTCATCAGCATCGACAGCTTGCCTTCGGCGAACAGGGACTGCATCGTCGAAACGTCGAGAAAACTCGGAACGACTCCGTCTGCTTTCATCAAGCCGCAGCTGTACGTCAGGGCCGCGGCAAGTTCCTCCGCCTCCAGCCGCCAGCCGGATGAATGCAGCGGATCGGAGGCAAGCTGCATCCAGATCGCCGGCCAGCGGTTGTTGCCGGCCAGGAAGCTGGCGGCAAATCCATATCTTCCTTCTGGCTTCGTCAACTGCGCGGCAGCCTCCAGCATCCGTTCCCACGTCCATCCGCTGTCCGGCTCCGGGAGCCCCGCCTCCCGGAAATGCTCCGGATTATAGGCGAGGATGACCGGTGAAAATACAAGCGGCAAAGCGTAGCTGACGCCGTCGACAAGCAGCTCCTCGCGAAGAAACGGATACGTGTCGTCCGCAAGGCACACCGGCTCCAGCACGTTCAGCCGATTGCGCTCCCGGGCGTGCTGGTAGTAAATATGATTGGTCATCATGACGTCGAACCGGCCGGATGTCATCAGATCGTCGATCGTATCCGAAGCATAGTTTTGCGAGATGGCGACCGGACGGATCTCGATATGCGGATGCTCCTGGTGAAACAAGGCAAGCAGCGAGGCCAGGTCGACGTCCCGGTACATCGTATCGTGAAACCCGAAATGAACCGTCTCCTTTTTGACGACCTTGCTGCCCACCCGGCGTATTTTGACCAGCAACCCTTCGGCCGCCAGCTGATCAAGTGCTTTGGCCACCGATTTGTAGCTCACTTCGAACTGCTCGGCAAGTCGTTCTTCCGAAGGCAAAAAAGAGCCGGGCGCATAAACGCCCGACTCGATATCGCGGCGCAGCGTGGCGATCATTTCGTTCATACGGTCTCTGAAAGTGCGTCGGCTCGGCTTTGAATTCATCGCTATTCCTGCTCCCTGCCTGATTGAATTGGATTTTGGACGTCACCAAAATCTTATCAATTCGCACCGTCCTTTTCAAGTCCTGCCTACTATCTACGGAATATGGACCGGGCATGGAGACGCTGTTCCCCTGTGCGGCTTCCGTGAGGGATTTGATACAATCGTTTCCGCAGCAAATAAAACTCCCTATGCGACAGACCGTGTTACCTGTCTATCCTATAGGGAGCTGGACAACCGACCTTTTTTATCAATAAACTAAAATTCTCTTATCCAGAACAGACTTGTTTTGTACCGGATTGCCTTCCATATACAACTTTTTCAGATTTGGAAGTTTCACCAGAGGCTCCACATTGGAAATCGCGTTATTTTCCAAATGAAGCACCTCCATATGCTGCCACTTGTTCATGAAATCCAGCGATTGCAGCGAGCTGTCCTGCATGGAAAATGAACGTAAGGCTGTCACATTTGCAAAATAAGGCATCACCTTATCCATTTCACTCACTCGTTCGTTGCCTATTTGAAACCACGTCTTGGTCAAAATTAAATGTTCGAGCGTATCATTTGAGAACGGATCTTGGCTGCGGAGCTGGAAACTGCAATCCTTACAGGTCAACGTTTTGATATGCTGCAATTGGAATAACGCACTCGTTTCATCATAAAAACTCATATCTTCTACATATAAGGATTGCAGACTGGGCAGACGATCCAGGGAACGGATATCTTCAAAACTTCCATCAATCAGTGAAAGCTGCTCCAGCTGCGGGTATTTCACGACATCTGCCCCATGTAGATCTACGCTGCCAATGTTAACCTTTAAAGATTGCAAGGCAGGCGCCGTCAGCTTTTTCAAGATCGAACCGGATACTTCGGCTTTCTTTAAATTAGGCAGTGTGAATGAGGAGACCGCTCCATGATAACCCGTTATCGACAATTCCGTCAGAGAAGTTAAACTGTTCACAAATTCAACAGAACCTAATGGAGAGAGGTACGCTACTCGCAGCTTCGTCAAGGATAACTTATTTCTTAGCCGTTCTAAGCTCGCAAGATCGGCCCGATCGATCTCCAGCACTTGCAGGTTAGGCATGTTTTGTACAAAATCAATCGTTTTTAAATTTTTTACTGCCTCAAACCTCAACTCTTGTAATTGACTCAGTGAATACAAAGAACTAAAGTCGGTTGCATCACTATAATAGATGCCTAAGGACTCCAAGCCGGTTAAGGAAGACAACCATTTTATATCGTTGATCGTACGAAATGATAATGACTTTAGCTTCAGCTGATTCAGCAGATGGAAGTCCGTAACAGACTTATCGACATAGGAAATGTCAAGCGACTGCAAATTCGGAAACTCCAGCAGTAAGGCCAGTTCAGCGTTGTTCCGGATTTGTACGGAGAGTTCTACGACCTTGGCTTTATCGGCAAAATATTGGGCGAACACCTGGAACGATTCGTTAAAGCCGCCTTCATAGCTTTTTAATTGTTCCATATGCCGAAAACTGACGTCCTGATTTTTGGAGATCTCGTATTCCCCCATCAGATTTAACGCCGTTAGTCCGCTAAACGCCTCAAAGTCTTTTTGTTCGATTTTTTGAGTATTCAATATTTTGTCTGAAATCACATAGTTGATTTTTTCAGCTTGCTTATTCGTAAACGGATCGTCGAAGCTGTAAACGAAATGCCACTGATCTTCAGAATGGTCTGCGGACAAATAACGGATTCGCTCAATTTCTTCTTCCGTCGGCATCGCTGTGCCTTTGTTGAAAATATCTTTTAAAAAGAACAGGAGCACTTCGCTTTCCGGCATCGTTCGTACAGGCGGCGATTTGACAGTACCGCTGTCTTTAACTGGATTGCCGATCAAAAAGAAATATCCAACCATGGCACAAAGGAGCACGAGCGACACAAGACCTGCCGTTTTTGCACGTTTCGCCGGGTTTGTTGTCACAGGAGCGGATGCAGGAGGCGTCCCGTAATAATTATGAATCGTTTGGTCCACATAATAGACTTTATTCTCTTTTAATAATAGTTCCGTCTCACAAAAAGGACATTTGAACGTTTGCCCTTTTTTATTTTCAATTTTCCCGTTACAATTTGGACAAATTAATTGGATAAATTCCACTTCGGCACCCCTCAAAAATTCTTTACTATATAAATATATAAGATGAACTAATAGTAGGAAGGAAATTCTATCATGTATTACGGATAACCCCAAAAAATTCCCCAAAAAAATCGTATTAATTTTCAATTAAGCTTAGTTGCCTAAAAACGAAATGTCAACATTTTCATTATACTTAGAAAGGACGGAAAACGTCCCGTTCCGGTCGCAGGCCGATAAATCCGGCAGAGAAACCCGTCAGCTTCGAATGCAAAAAAAGCCCGCTCTATCCAGAATCGGACTTCCGATCTGCTACCCATACCCTTTTTCTTTCATATCATCTTAGCGAAATGAATAAACGGCTCGCGCTCGGCGTTTAATGACCGATCCGATGCGACGCTTCCTCGAAACCAGCATAGATTTCCAGGACAATCAGCCCAAGAGTACAGAGAAGAAGTCCATACCCCGTCCATCTTAAAATGCCGCTGTTCTTATCTTTCCGATTCGTCCGGGATGCGGCGATGAGCAGCACGCCCGCGATCAGAAGCAGCCCCCATACGATTCCCGAATACACATATGCGCCCACTATGAACTCCTTTCGATCTCCCCGTATGCGAAAAGCCTCCCGCTTGAGGAGGCCCGTCTTCGCTTTCATACCCAACAAGCTCGTTCTGCCGCGGATTTAAGCTTGGCCGCCTCCGCTCATATCCATATACATCAGTTCCCACAGATGGCCGTTAATATCCTGGAAGCTCCATCCGTACATGAAGCCTTGATCCATAGGTTCATTGGATACTGTACCGCCGGCTGCGAGCGCACGGTTTACGATCTCATTCACTTGCTCTTTGCTGTCTGCAGACAGCGCCACGATAACTTCCGTCGTTTTCGTTGCATCCGCGATCTCTTTTTTAGTGAAATTTTTGAAAAACTCTTCGACCAGCAGCATCACGAAAATATGGTCGCTGACGATCATACATGCTGCATTCTCGTCCGTATATTCCGGATTAAACTCAAACCCGACTTTTGTAAAAAACTCGATCGTTTGGTTCAAATCTTTAACCGGTAAATTAACAAAAATTTGATTCGCTCTAACTGCCATACGATCACCTCATCGATAATTTGTCGAGCCGGCTTTGTTACGGGCTATAAGGTTGAGCCGCTTGGCCAGCCGTTTTTGGTTCCTCTAGTCGTAGCAGCTTTTCTTATCCGCTGTAGGTTACGTTTCAAATATACCCTTTAAGGAATATTCCTGTCAAGGAATAATTGATCATAAGTTTCCATTCTTTTAATTGGCCATCTGATCAAATCTATCCTTGCTCCCCTACATACACCCGGTCTCCCACGCCTACGTCGCCGACCGCCGTTACCGAAGCATATACGCCGAAGATCAGATTCATCTGTTCGTTGACTTGCTTCAGAATCTTCACATCTCGCTCGTAGGTATCCGGATCTAACGTAATGACAGAGCATCGCTCGCACGGCTCTTCGATCTGGAGCCGGCAGCCGCCTATGGAAAGTTCCTTTCCGATCCAACCGGTCTCGTCCTCTGTGGCATCCTCGTGCAGGGAAACGACGATATTGGCGCGAAACCGGCGCGGATCGATCTCCCGGCCCGTCAGACGCTCCAGCTTCCGCAAAGACCGGTCGGTAATCAGAAGAATCGCCCCCGTATCCACGGCCAGCAGATCGACACTGTCCGGCTGGTGCCGGATCATCGTCATCGTCCGGTTCGAGAGGCTGCCGAGCTCGCTTAACAACTGCTCGTCCCACCCGAATGTCCGCCCATCCGGAGAAGCGATTTGCAACTGCGGAAATTCCCCCTCCGTGCTTTGTTCGAGAAATGTCGGCCTGTAGCCGAGCAGCCGGGGAATTTGTCTGGCGGTAATATAACGCTCCCAGCCTTGCTTCGCGGGATCGACGAGAGCATGGCTCCTGTCCCCGTACAACCCGTAAGCCGCTACAGCCGTCCGGGTTAAAGACTCTCCCGCCATCGATTTGACCGGATATCTCGTAATATGCGTGACCTCGCCAACCCATCGTTTTTGCACCGTTGATCGCTCATTTCTATATGGTGTAATAACCGCGTTAAAGTTATTATCAACGATTCGGTCAGGATTAACAAACGGGGGTTCCGTTTCGAATCTTTTTCGGTTTCTACCTCTATTAGTCCATCCCTATTACTGTGGCGGCGCATAGGATATAGAAAAACTAGAACAGAGGGGTACGCTATGAAAAATAAAGCGAAATTCGTCACGATCCATAAAAATATGCTCGGCTGGTACAACGAGCTGGAAGATGCGCTGGATGTTCAGGCAGCCAATTTTCCGCCCGCCGTCTTGTCCCTGATCCGCCAGCTCGGCGACTATGAAATCGACTATATCGACAATAAGAAAATGACGTTAGTGGCCAAGCCGAAAATGGTCCCAAAACCGGGCAAACCTAATAAATAGATAGAAACAGAGCTTTTGATATTCAGAGCGCCTCTCAACCGCCAACAGTCCGCCGCTTCGGCGACTAGTGAACCGTTGCCCTGCTGCCTTCCAGCTCCCCTTCCGGCGGAACTGACCGTTTGAGCATAAACGATACCGCCCATGCGACCGCGACCAGAGCGAAGGCGAGCAGAAAGGCGCTTTTCATTCCCGCCATCATGGCAAGAATTTGCATCTCCCTATCGTCCGCAGAGCCGCCGAGTTGTTCCAAATAACGCTTGGACCCGTTCGTCATAATCGTGACGAGCAGCGCGGTCCCTACGGCTCCGGCCACTTGCTGGAGCGTGCTGATAATGGCCGTTCCGTGAGGATACAGCCTGGAAGGAAGTTCGTTCAAGGCATTGGTCATAACCGGCATCATCAGCATCGAGATTCCGAGCATCAGCAACGTATTAAAGATCATGATCGTGAAATACGGTGTGGACACCGAAAGAAACGCGAACTGCCATAACGAAGCGGCGATCAGCCCCAGCCCGACCACAGCCAGCCACTTGGCGCCAAACTTGTCGAACAGCTTTCCCGTGACCGGCGACATGATCCCCATCACGACTCCGCCCGGCAGCATGATCAGCCCGGCTTCAAGCGGACTGTAGCTCAAGGCGTTCTGCAAATAAATCGGCAAAAGCATCATCGCCGAGAACATCGCCATCATGACGATAATCATAATCAGCGTCGACATCCGGAACACGTTGTACTTAAACGTTCTAAGGTCAAGCAGCGGCTGCGTCAGCGTCAACTGTCTCCATGTAAATAACACCAGCGAAACAACTCCGATTCCGATCGGCACGTAAACCTTGCTGCTGGTCCATCCGCCGTGCCCTTCTCCTGCGCTGCTGAACCCGTACACCAGTCCTCCGAACCCGAGCGTCGACAGCAGAAGCGACAATAGGTCGACTTTCGGATTCGTCGTCTCCGTCACGTTGCGTAGCTTCACGTAAGCGAAGGCGATGACGAACAGAGCGACAGGAAGCACGCTGTAAAAGAGCAGCCGCCAGCTGAAATGCTCGACGATGATGCCGGACAAAGTCGGCCCGATTGCAGGAGCGAACGTAATCACGATCCCGATCATCCCCATGGCCGAGCCTCTTTTCTCGATAGGGACTGTAGCGAATACGACATTGGTCAGCAAAGGGAACAACAGCCCCGTCCCCGCCGCCTGCAAGATTCTCCCGGCCAAAAGCGCTTCAAATCCGGGAGCGACCGCAGCGACGAACGTCCCCGCCGTAAACAGCCCCATAGCGGTCAGAAACAAACTCCTTGTCGTAAATCTCTGAATCAAATACGCCGTCACCGGGATCAGCACCCCGATCACCAGCAAATATCCGGTCGTCAGCCATTGGGCCTTACTGGGCAAAACGCCGATATCGGCCATAATTTTGGACAAGGCCACATTAAGCAGCGTCTCGTTCAAAATGGCGACAAACACGCCCAGAATCATAACCAAAACTACAATAAAATTACTTCTGCTGCCAAAGGTTCCTTCTCTATCTTTTTTAGTACCTTGACTCTCCACCATCTGGCTCCTCTCCGGTCTTGTCTCCATCTAAAACCATAAGCAATTAGCCATAAGCGAACTTATGCTCCTATTGCTTTCCTATTGTAGCATGTTGATTGCGCCAGGCTTTCTTACGGATTGCTGTCTTTTTGGGAGGTTGGAAACAGACTTGGATACGACTTACAGCGGACCGATTTCTTTTATGATGGTACCGGGATCGGCATTCGTGCACCACCCGGCTTAACATACAAAAGCGTACCTGTTCCAGCATCAAACCGGGTACGCTTTCGCGCAAGCTTCAAGCCTTGTCTGCTTCTTTGATTGTTACCCGGCCACGAGCCCCTCCCCCTCCTGCTCCTTCCATACAAGTTCGCGGTATAGCGGCCCGTCCTGCATTAACTGATCGTGCGACCCGCTTTCTGCCAGCTTCCCTTTATCGAGCACCACAATCAGGTCCGCATTGCGGATCGTCGACAGCCTGTGCGCGATGATGATCGTCGTCTGCCCCTCGCGGATGATATCCAACTGCTCCTGGATGCACCGTTCCGTCTCGAGATCGAGTGCCGAAGTCGATTCGTCAAGGATGAGAATATCCGGATTGCGCAGCAGCGCTCTCGCCAAAGCAAGCCTCTGCCTTTGCCCGCCGGAGAGCGTAATGCCTCTTTCCCCGATCACCGTGTTGTAGCCCTGAGGAGTATTCATAATGAAATCATGAATTTGCATCGCCTCGCACACCTCGATCATGGTCCGATCCGACACTTGTTCCAATCCCAGCAGCAAATTCGTCCGGATCGTATCGGGGAAAAAGTAAGGGTCTTGAAGCACGACTGCCACCCGATTCATCCAGTCGCCGCGGGACCATTCCGGCAGCGGTCGGCCGTTTACCGCAAGTACACCGTCCGTAGGTTCCAGAAACCGGAGCAATAAGCCCGCTAGGGTCGATTTGCCGCCGCCGCTTGTGCCGACCAGAGCAACCTTCCGTCCCAGCGGGATGTCCAGACTGATTCCGGCCAATACGGCATTCCGTCCGGTGTCATACGCAAACGATACCTGTTCGAACCTCAGTTCCGAGAGCGGTCCTTGCAGCGGGTCACCTAACGAGTGCAGACGATCCCCATCCAGATAGCGGCGCAACCTCTCGACCGAGGACACCTTGCCGGACAACCCCAGCGCAAATTGATACAAACCATGAAAGGAATCCATAAACCGGTTGGCAAACTGGTACGTGATCACGAACATCCCCAGCGACAGCTGGCCGTCGATGACGAGAAGTCCGCCGGCCAGAAGCACGATCCACGTCGTTCCCCATCGCAGAGGGTCGCTGATCAGCTGCTGCCGGTTAATCAGCTTGCCTTCCCGCATGACGTCACGGTAATAAGCTCCGAACCGTTTTTTGTAGATGGCGGATTCCCACGACTGCCGGTGGAAGGCGATGACTTCACGAGTTGACGATATGCTCTCCTCCATATGTACAAGCAGCGCAGATTTGGTGCGGTTGATTTCGGCAGCAGCCTGTTTGCGTTCGGCGGCAAACCTTTTTCCAAGAAGTACGTAAATCACGCTGAATGCTGCCAAAACTGCAAACAAGATCAGGTTTGCCTTGGCAATCACATAGGATAGAAACAACACGGTGGTCAAGTGCTGAAACAACCTCGGCAAATCGCCTCCGGTCATGCCGGCCACATTTTGCAAATCCGTTGTGAAATGATACACGTAGTGCCCGGTTCTTTCTTTTTGCAAATCAAGCGACGGGATCTGGTGGAGCCGATCCATCAGACTGCCCGACAACGAATGGCGAACCCGGGCAACGGTGTGATGGATCGCATGCGGCCCGAACGTAAATAAAAGCGAATAAGCGATATAAGCCGCAGCGATTTGCAGCAAGGTCGGCCAAAACAACTCCGTCCG
The DNA here is from genome assembly GCF_014705615.1 of Paenibacillus oceani. GTDB lineage: Bacteria > Bacillota > Bacilli > Paenibacillales > NBRC-103111 > Paenibacillus_AB > Paenibacillus_AB oceani. Next base: position 165,649 of record NZ_JACXJA010000016.1, on the reverse strand, counting down.
TCCCGCCATCAGCACGTCGTCAATGATCGTTTGCTGCAGTCCGGTCTGCATCAGATACGATAACGACTCAGCCGTCATCAATACAACGGATAGCAGGAGCAGCCACTTAGCTTTGCCCGCCAGCCTGGCCAGCCAAATGAGATTAGACACCGGCCCCCTCCTTTCTCGGCGCTTCGCCTTCGGCCAGTTGCTTAAAAGCACCTCCGGCCGCTATCAACTGCTTATAAGTACCGAATTCGATCACCCGGCCGTCTTCCATCATAGCGATTACATCGAAGTCGCTAATGGTCGTCAGCCGGTGAGCGACGGCGATCACCGTTCGGCCCGCCAACAGACGATCCAGTGCCGATTTCACCTCGCGTTCGCTGGTATTGTCCAGGGCGGAGGTAGCTTCATCCAGCAAAACGACGGCAGGATTTTTGATAAACATGCGAGCGATGGAGATGCGCTGCTTTTGTCCGCCCGACAGACGCACTCCGCGTTCCCCGACAAGCGTATCGTAGCCGTCCGGCAGCTCGGTAATGAAATCATGGGCGAACGCGGCTTTGGCGGCAAGCTCAACCTCTTCATCTGTTGCATCCGGTTGGCCGAAACGGATATTTTCTTTGACCGAGGCGCCAAATAAATAGGTGTCCTGGAACACATAACCTAGAGCATGTCCAAGCGAGTCGGGCGACAAATCTCGGACAAGTATGCCATCTATGCGAACGGAGCCGCTGTCCGGGTCGTAAAATCTGCCGATCAGCTTGAGGGCGGTTGATTTACCGCAGCCGCTTTGTCCGACCAGCGCTACCCGCTGCCCTGGCCGTACGACCAAGTCCATCTCTTTCAAAACGAGCCTTCCGTTATCATAGCTGAACGAAACCCGTTCGAATCGGATCTCTCCTTGAATGCTGTCCCGTCTTACAGGCTCCGCCGGCGGTTCGACGAGCGGCTTGCGCCGGATGAATTGATACAGCTTCTCCGCTTGATACATAAGCACTTTCTGCTCCGTAACGCTGGTCACGACAGCGGTCAGCCGATGCATCGCAGCGAAATAATACAGCAGAAAAGATACGAATCCCCCAACCGTTAACAGATCATGTTGTATCAAATGATATCCGTATATAAAAACGGCAATGGCACCCGCGTAATAAGTCAGTCTCCGGTTCGTCCCCCGCAAATAGGCGTACCAATACGTGCGAATCATGCTCCGGTTGTGAGCAGTCACCTTTTCGTTATACCGGTTCATATCCCATCCGTGCGCGCCAAACGCCCGCAGTTCCATCGCAGCGGAGACGCTTTCGTACGCCTTCTGGTTTTCTTCGATCCGGTTTTGCGACATTTCCTTGCCGCTGACGGAAGCTTTGCGCTCAAGCATCGGACCGAATACGTAGTATAGCAAGAAGCAGGGGATCACGATCAGCGTCAGCCCGATGTGCGTGGATGCCATAATCGCGATCGAAAGGGCCGAGAACAAAAAACTGCCGATCATCGCTGGGAAGTGCTGCCGGTATAAGTTCTGAGCAGCGGCGACTTCCGTATGGACCAGTGACAGCGTCTGGCCTGACGGCGTACGTTCGAAGTAAGCAAATCCGAGCCGCCGCAGATGCCCGAGGATGGCAACCTGCAAATCACGTGCCGCTCTCTCCTGTAACATGCGGCGGAGCAGATTCTGAACCATGCCCGCCGCGATCATGATTGCGATAATACCGGCCAGCCAAGCCATCGCCGAATAGTATCCGCTCCGGTCCCCGGACGGGAGCGTAACATCGATAAAAGTACGGATAAATTGCGGAATGGCAAGCTCGGCCGCCGATACGACGGCAGCTGACGTTATTAATAAAACTAACAAGAACAGATACGGCTTGAGAAAGGATACGCACCAGACGTACACCGCCCACAAAGATTTGTCCGAATCCGTCGATACCGGCTTAGTCAAGCGTGTCCCCCCTTTTCTCCGATGTTATATTACGCCAGCCGCACAACAGCTGGCGAAACCTCATCCCTGCTTGCGGAACCGGAATATCGCCGCCGGGGGGATCTCATACCAGTCGAACCTTTCGCCCGCTTTGTCGTCCGGCTCGAAGCTCGGTTCCTCGAAGCCGTCCAGCACAAAGCTAGAGCGCATAAACAGGTTCATATACGCCGACAGCGGGCGATGGAACAAATAATGCGGTACCGGCTGACCGCGAATCCCGATGCTTTCGCACGGCTCCGGAGTCAAATATTTGCTGATCTGAATGCTGTTTCTCGTGGCAACAACACCGTTTATTTCTTCCGTCTCATGAATTTTCCTCATACCGGGAGGCTGGAAGCAAGGGTGCGGAATCGAAAAGACGAATACGCCGCCGGGCTTCAACATAACCTGCAGCGCTTTCGGAATAGCCGATATATCCGCGATGTCATGCAGCGCCATATTTGCCACTGCGCTTTCATATTGCTGCGTCCCCAGCCCCAATAAGGATTCGGCGTTCGTCGCATCCGCCACCCGGTAATCGATTCGTCCGGCATAGTCCGAGGACCTCTCCAGCGCCCTCTGAACCATGACCGGACTGTAGTCAAAAGCGACTACATTGGCGCCCAGATCCGCCAGCCGTCTGGAGAAATTCCCGTTGCCGCAGGCCAGATCGAGAACGGCATGTCCTTCTTTGACATCCAGGAGCTCCTCCGTTTTCGGCCTGACGATCTCCCGGTGAAACCGGTTGCTGGCCGCCCCCATATAATCGTCCCAAAATGGCGCCACCTCATCCCACCTTGCCTGCGAATCACCCGTCAACGATTTCCATTCACTCATCGTTCGGTAAGCCCCCTTCCTTATCCGGATAGTTATTCTGGACTACTTCCATGATTTCCTTCCCCCGCCGAAGGATCAATCGGTTAAAACAAAAAAGGCCGCACGCGGCAGCCTTCCTCGCATTCCTTCTATGTTCCCGCCCCGCCTTGGAGAAGGTGATGGATTCGTTCCTGAAAGACCCGCTCTATTTTTTCTTCTGCAATTCTTCCGCGATCACCTTTTCCATTTTCTCGTCCGCTTCGCGAAGAACCGTATTCACGTCTTTCCCTGCGTAGAGCAGCTCGGTGAACGCGGTGATCGGGATGCCGGCTGCGCTGCCGACCGGCACGAACCCGAACGGTTTCAGCACCGCTACTTTCAGCTTCGTAAACGCAACGACGTTTTTGGAGGCAAGCTCCGGAGTCGCCTTACCGAACTGGGCGTTAATTTTCGGATCTTTCAAGACGGACGACTGCAGGTTGCGCGTCATCTCGGTTTGCACTTCATCCGACAAAATGACGGATATGATTTGCATCGCCGCATCTTTGACCTTGCTTGTGCTCGTAATCGACATCATCGGAGAATCTACCCGCTGGCCGACCCCAGGCGCGACTTTATTGGTCGGATAGGTGACCACATCCCAGTTGAGATCCTTCATCGACAACAGATCCGGCAATTGGCCCGAATACCCGGAGAACATCGCGATTTGTCCGGTCTTGAAGCCGTTGACGGTATTCATTTCTTTCGGCATGATTACGGCTCCGGGAAATTTGTAGAGACTATACCACAGCTCGAACAAGTTTTTCCATGCATCGGTCTGGAATACCGATTTATTGTTTTGCAGATCGACGAACGGCACGCTTGCCTGATATGCCCCCCGGTACACGTTATCCGGGAACAGGCCGTAATACTGGACTCCGTTTTCGCTGCGGGTCAATTTGACCGCGATTTCACGTACTTCATCCCAGGTCATGCCGTCCTTCGGATACGATACGCCGAACCGGTCGAACAAATCTTTATTGAAAAACAACGCGAACGTATTGTTGTTCATCGGCAACCCCGTATAAAAATTCGAACCATTCACGATTTTGATCGATTCCAAATATTCCGGGCTGATCCGGTTCAAGTCCAGCTTATGGGTTTTGATCAATTCATCCATGTTGTAGCTGATGCCGAGCTGCGTCAGATCCGTCAAGTTGTACGGATAATTGATCACCATGTCGGGAACGGCATTCGTCGAGACCAGCTCGGGCAAGCTCAGCCCTTTGTCGGCCACATTGATTCTCTCGATTGTGATATGCGGATATTTCGCTTTTACCGGTTCGATAAAATACCGTTTCAAATCGTTGTCGTTGACGATCCCGGCGTGGACGGCGATTTTCACGGTAACCGGCTGGTTATTAACCGTTGCCGGAGGCGGCGAAGTGTCCGGCGTTTGACCGGGAGCCGGCTCCGCTGGACCGGCCGCCTTTCCGCAAGCGCTTACAATTAACGTGAGGGATAAAAGTCCGATGGATGAAATCACTCTTGATTTCCGCATATGGAACACCCCATTTTTAATTTTTCCGGACTTGCAACGTAATCCGTCCTATCTATCCATACTTGTAAACGCATACAAGGTTGAAAGAAACTCGGCACATGCTGTTGTTAGTCAGAAGAGGTATCGCAACTGCGGGTATGATCGATCGAAATCCGTAGGTATAGGTTTCATCTGCAGCTAGGAAGCCGTAGGGCTGGAGGATGGGAGGATAGGGCGAACGATTGCCCCCAGGGAGGCATACATCCGTTCTGTTCGTAGGGAGCCGGCCCCCCGGCAAGGCCAATTTGCCCAATAACCGTCGTACTTGCCGGGGGTCGAGCCGCACCTGTTTTCTTATACGATGGACCCGCTTCCGTTCCTGTACATTAAAACGTAGAAACTTTAGTTGTGGACGGACACCATCTGGCGGTTTGCAAATAGGATAACAAAATGTCCAACGCTTCGTCTGTTCGTATTCGCTGAAGCGCAGTCGCGGCGATAGCCGAAACGTAACGCGCCCCTTTGTCGGCTTTGGATGCCGCCAGCATCGGAGCGGGACCTTCATCCCCGTCGTGAAGCGCCTGCTTCAGCGCGCCGACTGCGGAGGCGGCCGCAGGACCGATCCGCGCGAGCGCCAGGCCGGCCGAGAAGCGGACGTACATCGACGAGTCCTGCAGAGCGCCGCCAAGAGCGGGAACGACCTGTTCCGCCGGCTCCTGGATCATGCCGAGCGCTTCCACGACATGTTGGCGGATAAAATCCGATTCCTCCTGCAGCAAGCCGATTAATGCGGGTACGGCGCCGGAAGCGGGAGGACCGATCTCGCCGAGTGCAAAAGCGATCTGCCCGATCACGTCCCGGTTCCCGTACGAATCGCCCAGCGCTTCAGTTAGTGCGGGAATCGCCTCGGGTCCCATAGCCGCCAGGCCGTGTGCGCAAAGCCGGGGAATCGAAAACGTCAGCGGATTGACCACATCGGGATCAGTATGCTTCAATCCGCGTATAAGCGCCGGGACCGCTTCCGCTCCGATCGCCGCCAAGCCGTAAGCCGCGTTCAAAGCCTCATTCTCGTCTTCTCCGTATAACCGGCTTTCCAGCCCGGCGATATCGCTATGGCGCGCTGCCCCCGTACGCTCGGCAGGATCGGCCGGCCGGTCCGCCCAAGCCGGGGACCCGGACATCCATTTCCACACATGGTTCCACAATAAGGTGTTGTCCGGAACGGGCATCATTCCCTCAGGCGTCTTCCACTCCTCCCTGAGGTTGTTCCACTCCGCTCGCTTCGGCGCCTCCAGGCGGAAAAATAATAATTTCAGCATATACCGGTCGTTCGCCGACGTGTTGGCTGTAGCCCGGTGCCATATATCGTAATTGATCAGTACGAACGACCCCGCCTTGCCGACGACCGGCAAGTTGATTTCCGAGGCGACGTTCATTTTATAACGGTTTTGCGAACCCGGTACGATGCCGGTAGGCCCCATATCGTCCGTGACGTCCTGCGGATAATAAAAAATCATCGCTGACCACGGAAGATGATTGCGGGTCTTCTCATTCCCCCAATAGTTGTCCTTGTGCCATCCCCCGTCGCTCGTTCCCGGCCGGTTGAAATGCCCGTGCCGGTGAGCGTGCATCGTATAGCTAGGCCCAAGTAGGCTGGTTAATGCCCCTTTAACGGTAGGATGATCGAAAAACTTCTGAATTTCCGGAATGCGGGGAACGAGATTATTGCCGGGATTGCCTTCGTTCTCGTACACTTCGCTCATTTTCTTCAGCACGGCCTGGTGAAACTGTTCGGTGAAATCAGTCTGAAGCTGCACAAATCCATGGGTGATAAACTGAGCCACCTGCTCATCGTTCAACAAATATTTAGCATCGATCAAGGCGAAATCCTCCCCTGTACTCATCGATATGATCTTCTAAATACGTTAGTAACGACCACTCGCGGTGTGATCCCCTGTGTGCTTGTTCCTGCACGGCAATCGTGCATGCGCTTCCATCTTATGCCTCCGGTTTCTCCGCAACCTCCATGTACATAATCTATATTATATATAATATACTAAATAGGTGACGGCCGTCAATCGGAACTTCGATTGCTTGTCCATGCTTTCGCCAAACTCTCTGCGTGTGCGAGCTCTATACGTAATAAGCGTCTCTGGCACCCTTTATTTTCTGCCTTTTCGCAAAAACGAAACCAATAAAGGCGGTTTGCACCCCTTATTTCACCCAGTTGGTGAGGACTGCACCCTTTTCGCCGATTTTAACAGCTTCAAATCGCTCTTAATCCCTCATTCAAGCGGGTTTTGGACAAAATAAAGGGTACAAACCGCTCCTATTGTGTTCCTTCCCCGATTGAAGCAGGGCAAAAAGTCCACATGGCCACTTCCACCGGTTCGTTAAAGCTGGCTTGGCTAGGCACGCAACGTTGCCAAAAACGGAACATCATGTCGCGGATTTCGGTAAGTTGAAATAACCCGGGACATAACGTCCCGGGTTTCGACAAGAGGTTACAGTCAGCCTGAAATCAGCTGCCCTCCCCTTCGACAATATAAGCTTGATACTTCTCGTAATCCGCGCGCCTGCACTCCATCGTCAGCTTCGTCCCGTTCTCCTCGTAGCTTGTAGCCGTCACATTCGCATTATCGTTAAAGTACGCGATGAGGCGGCCTTGATCGAACGGAACCAGCATGTCGCACCGGACGTAGTCGCCGAAGATGCTACTGCGGATGCGCTGCATCAGTTCATCCAGCCCGGTCTTATGCCTTGCGGAGATGTACACCCGCTCCTCCTCGTTGGCCGGCCACTCCCCATCCGTCAATTCGGCCTTGTTGTAGGCGTATATAACGGGTATATGGCCGGCGCCCAGCTCCTCCACCGTCTCCCGGGTAACCTCGATCAGCTTCTCGTGCTCCGGGTTGGAATAATCGACAACGTGAATCAGCAGATCGGCTTCGGATACTTCCTCCAGCGTCGAGCGGAACGCTTTGATCAGATGATGCGGCAGTTTCCTTACGAAACCTACCGTATCGGTGAGCAGAAACGCTTTGTTGTCCGGCAAAGTAATATTACGCACCGACGTTTCGAGCGTGGCGAACAGCATGTCTTTGGCCAAAACCTGCTTGCCGCTTTCCGGATTGTAAGTCTCGAGGATCGCATTCATCAGGCTCGACTTGCCGGCGTTCGTGTATCCGACGAGACTGACTACGGGAATCCGGTTTTTTTGCCGCTGCTTCCGCTGTACTTGTCGCTGGGCGACCAACCCTTCCAGCTCTTTTTGCAGGGCGGATATTTTGGCTTCGATTCTGCGGCGGTCCAGCTCCAGCTTCGTTTCGCCAGCCCCTCTGTTCTTCATCCCGACACCGCCGCCTTGCCGCCCGAGCGATTCCCGCAGTCCGATCAGACGCGGCAGCATATATTGCAGCTGGGCCACATCGACTTGCAGCTGGGCTTCTCTCGTCTGGGCCCGATCGGCAAATATATCGAGAATCAGGATGGTGCGGTCGATCACCTTGCAGTCCAGATCTTTCTCCAGATTGCGGATTTGCGAAGGAGACAGCTCGTCGTTAAATATTGCGATCGAGGCATCGCGCTGTTCCAGCAGCTCCTTCACTTCTTTGACTTTGCCTGTTCCGATGTAATGCGAGATATGAATTTTGCTTGCATTCTGCGTCAATTCCCCGACTACGTCAACATCGCAGGCCGCCGCCAAATTTTTAAGCTCTTCCATCGAATCCGTAAAATCGGACTGGTCGTTTAAATTAACTCCAACTATTATCGCTTTTTGTTCCATATATTCATCGCCCTTTCATTCTCGGTTTTTGAAAATACAAAAAAACACAGACGACGCGGCCGTTGCCTGTGTTACCGGTATAGAGGACGTAAGGATACATTCGCAAGGCGAAACGCCTAGATTCCGAATAGCCGGGTCTATCGTCACACGGAAAGAAAGAAAACAGAACTTCTGCCGCCTCGGGACACACTCCTCCCGTCTTGCAGCACAATTTCCCTTCTTGTCGTATGAGCTTATGTGGACAGACCTATCCCGAGTCCTCTGCCCGCAGGCAGACCTTTGGCACCTTCCATTAGCCGCGCCAAATTCTTGCTACTCGGATAAAATCCACCACACGAAACCCTCCGTTCCTGAACATACCCCTTATTCTAACCTTAACGCTCCGTTCATGCAACCGAGTATTTTTATTTAACCATATTCTCCGGAAACAGCGAGCCTCAAACCCCGTCAGGAATTTTCTTAAAAGCGCCGCCAGCTAGATCCGGTAATTTCTTCTGAAGGACGAGGGGGTTATTCCGATCTTCGCGCTGAATACGCGGCTTAAGTACGAGCCGTTCTCGAATCCGCACCGGTACGCGATCGTATCCAGCGTCTCATCGGTCTCCAGCAGCCGTCTCTTTACTTCGTCCAAGCGGAGCTTCGTTATATAATCGACAGGAGTCGTCCCATAAGCCGCATGAAAACGCCGGGTTAATTGGGATTGCCCGATGCCCAGCTTCCCCGCAATCTGCTTCAGGCTGATCTCTTCGAACAAATGCCGGTGGATATACCCCGCGGCCAGCTGCATGATCGGGTCGCTCGAATCTTTACCCTTAAGGGCTAGCTCCCTGTCCATTTCGCACAAAAACAGCAGGTCCAGCAGCAGCGGAATCGCCCTGTTTCTAGCGGTAGTCATCGTGCTGAAAATCTTTTGCATCCCACGCAAATAAGAATAAGTCGACAGCAGCCGGGCGGTGTCGTGAATTCCAAATTTGCCGACTGGCAGCTGATCGTACAACTCCAGCTTCGGCATGACCCAATGAAAATAAATGACATGGAACGTAATTTCCTCAAGCGCTTTACGTTTAAACAGCGTGTCCGGCGGACATAACAACAAGTCCCCGAAGGCGGCCCGGCCCGACTCTTCCCTAATCTCATATTCGAAGGATCCGGTCTCGATCCCAAGCAGCGTGTACGTTTGGTTTGTGCTCTCCGGGTACATGAAGCTCGGTCGCGGTCCCGTATAAACGCAGTTCTCCACCTCGATGCTCCCGTTCCATAATGTCATCATGCGCGATTCTCCCCTGTTTGCCAGATCGTCCTTTTTCAGAATAACAAACTTTCGGACACAAAAAAATGAAAATTAAATCTCAAATTCTTGCATGTTTTTTCGCGCAGGCGGCATGTATCATGAAAGCGTAATTAGGTTATCCAATGACGTTGAGGAGGGTTACAAGTTGTTTTTTTCGAGTGTCCATACCGTCAAGAGGCTGATTAAACCTATTTCTAGGAAAGCGCTAACCCCTTACCGGTTTCTGCTCGATGCAGGGACTATGTCGATACTGGCTGCATGCGGCTTCACCGGGCAAGAGACTTCGCAACAGCCGGTACCGTCAGCGATGCGGGAACCGGTGGAGCTTGTTTTTTTCTCCACCTCGGGCTGGTCGGAGGAAGCGTTCAACGAACGATTCGGCCAAACGATGAGAGCCAAATTCCCGGAATATACGATCAAGTATATTCAAGCAAGCAAAGAAGTTACGATGGAAAGTCTGATCACATCCAAAACCGCGATCGACGTGTATTGGGATACTCATACGGCCACCTTCAACAATTTGGACCGTTTCAAGATCCAGTCCGATATGAGCGGGCTGATCCAGAAACATAATGTCAACCTGGCCCAACTGGACCCGTCCTCCCTCCATATCGCCAAATCGATGTCTGGCGGCGGCATCTCCGCTCTCCCGCTGGTGAGCAACACCGAGGTACTTTATTACAACAAAGATGTATTCGATAAGTTCGGAGTGGCGTTCCCGAAAGACGGCATGACACGGGACGAGCTGCTGGATCTGGCCAAGCGGTTTAACCGGACCGACGGCGGGATCAAATATTACGGACTCGGAACGTATCCTTCCTACGCCCTTGCCCTAAGTCCGTTCTCGATTCCGTACGTCGATGCCAAAACGGACAAGCCGACGATCCAAACCGATCCCCGCTGGAAGACGCTGTACGAGCATTTGGTTGCCGCCTATCAAACTACCGATAATAAGAAAATGTCCGATCCGAATCAATTTTTGAAAGGCAATATGGCCATGTTTCTCGGACTAGCCAATATGTTTCTGAACTTTGACGTATCCGCAATGAATTGGGACATCGCTTCTTATCCTCTATATAAAGAAGTTCCCGGAGTCGGACAGCAGGCGCTGCCTACGATGTTCGCCATAACCTCACTTAGCAAGCATCCGGATCAAGCTATGGAAGTGCTCTCCTACATGCTGTCGGAAGAAGTGCAAAAATCGTTATCCGAACGCGCCATCATTCCGATCCTGCAAACGCCGGCCGTCATCCAAGCCTACGGCACCAAAGCGCCTTACCCGAATAAGAACTATTCGGCGATTCTCAAAAACAAATTTACGAACTCCCCTCCGATGACAGTGTACGATTTGCGTGTGCAGGATCTATACCTCAAGCCGTTGGAGCAGCTCGCGCAAGGAACAATCGACTTAAATACCGCTTTCCGGCAAATTGAAGAGGAATCGAATCAATGGATCGCGCAGGAAAAAGCAAGCAAGTAATCCTCATAATCCAATAGACCTTCCAGCTGCAGGTTCGGCGGGAGGTCTGTTTCTTCTTTAACGATAAGATGGCAGGCGGGCGGCGTACTCCGGCGAAAATTTTGTCCAAGCCCTCCATTTCCATACTTCGTCCACTGACCGAAGTTCCTCTGACAGATCCCGAAGGATCAAGAACCGAAATTAGCCGCACCTATTCGGATCATATGCAAAAAAGTGAAAATAAAACGGTAAATTCCTGTATATTCTTGCCCCCCCCTCCCCTGTAAGATGAAAATAAGTACTTTACCAAACCTTAATAGTTGAGGAAGTGACCGTATGGAAACGAATGCGTCGACGAAAATCAAATCCCCCGGAGGGAAAACGTCCATCATCGATTGCGATATTCATGCCACCATTCCACTGGACGGAATAAAGCCGTATTTGCCCCGTATATACCGCGAACAGGTTGAAACTTGGGGACGCCGGCTTCCCGGACAAAACCACATGTATCTGAATGGCGGCACGAACGGCTCGATGCAGGAGCATCAACCTCCGCGAAATAAGGAAGAAGACAGCTATTTGAACTATATTCGGGCCCAGCATATCGATAAATTCAATCTGGAGTACGGAATAATGACGGGCAGCGATTACGGCGTTCACACGACGCCGGACACGGATTATGCGGCAGCGCTCTGCTCGGCTTCCAACGACTACGTGATCGAGCACTATTTGTCCCGGGACAGCAGGCTGAAAGGTTCGGTCCATATTCCGAAGCAGGATCCGATCCTGGCGGCCAAGGAAATCGACCGGGTCGGCTCGCATCCGGACATGGTTCAAGTCATCGTCTCCAACGGTGCGATAAAACCATACGGCAACCGGATGTACGAGCCGATCTACGAAGCTTGCGTGCGCAACAATTTGCCGTTCGCGATCCACGTGAGCATGGAGGGAATCGGGATCAACAACCCGCCTACCGGCGCCGGTTATGTAAGCTATTACGCGGAATACAGGGCAGCACGCACGCAAATTATGATGGCGCATATGGCCAGCTTTATTTTCGAAGGCGTGTTCGTCAAATATCCGGACCTGAAAGTAATCATGGTCGAGGCCGGGATGATGTGGGTGGCCCCCTTCATCTGGAGACTCGATCAGGATTGGAAGGCGCTGCGTCATCAGACTCCGTGGGTGAAAGAGCCGCCAAGCGAATACTATCGCAAGCATATGAAAGTAACGTCCCAGCCCATCGAGCTTCCGCCGCAAAAGGAGATGTTTATGCCTATGATGGAGGCGATCTACGCCCGGGAAAACTTAATGTTTGCAAGCGATTATCCGCACTGGGATTTTGATTCGCCGCTGCTTGCATTTCCGAAGATGGACGAGGAGATGAAGGAACGTATCTTTTATCAAAATGCGGCGGAGCTGTACAGGTTGCCGGCGAGAAAACAAGCGGCGGGAGGTGCCCGGGCTTGAACCGTGTATGTGTAGGCAGCACCTCGGAAATCGCACCGGGGTCGAGAAAAATCGTGGAGATCGGCGGACGCAGCATCGGCGTGTACAATGTGAACGGAAATTATTATGCCATCCGCAATTTGTGTCCGCATCAAGGCGCACCGCTCTGCTTGGGAATCACGACTTCCTTCGTTACCTCTACCGCCCGCGGCGAGTTTTGCTTTGAACAGGAAGGCGAAATTGTACGGTGTCCCTGGCATTTCTGGGAATTCGAGATCAAGACGGGCTGCATGGTGGTCGATCCGAAGACGAGAACGAAAACGTACGATGTGACCGTCGAGCGCTATGACGTTACGGTTAACGAGGATCAGCTATTTGTACATGTTTAATCCATGAAATTGGGGTGCCGGTATCACATACGGCACCCTTCGTAATTGCTGGAGACCGGACCTGTCAATGTCCGGCTGTCTTCAATTTTGTCAGCGCAACCTCAAGCAGTTCCGCGATATCCGCATGCCCCTTGCGCCTTGCCCAGGACAGAGGCTGTGTCCAGGATTGCTCGGCCGGAAGCCGGGGGTCCGCTTCAAGGTCCAGCAAATATTGGACCAATTCGGCTTTGCCGTATTTGGCCGCCCAGCCAAGAGGCGTCGCCCCGTACTCCTCGTCCATCGCGTTGCAATCGGCGCCGGCATCCACGAACTGCCGGGCAAGTTCCAGATTGCCTGCCGCCGCCGCTTTATGAAGATACGTGACACCGAGCCAGTTTGCGTGATTCGGATCGGCCCCCGATTCGAGCAGCAAGCTTACGAGTTCCGGTCCTTTCTCCATCGCGTAGCCCATATAATTGTTGGCGTACCAGGGCGCATTCAGATCCGCACCCCGGCGGATCAGCAGACGAACCAGGTCCGTACGCCCTTCTCCCGCCGCCATACACAACGGCCCGTAGTCGCCGCCGCTGTTCACGAGAGACGGGTTCGCCTGCAAAATCTCGCCGGCCAGATCGAGCCGGCCCAGACAGCATGCCGCATCCAGATTCATCGCAGCGCCGTGGGCATACAGCAGCTGAACGAGCGAGCTGTGACCTCTCTTCGCCGCGATGAACAGCGGATTGCCACTTGCATCGACCGGGGCGTTCGGATTCGCTCCGGATTCGAGCAGCCTTTGAACGATATCTTCATAATTGCCGTTCACGGCATGCCACAAAGCACTGCCGTAAGGCGCATCCGGTTCCGCCGCATTCGGATCGGCTCCATAATCGAGCAGCAGTTGAACGGCTGCGGAATGTCCGTATTTGGCGGCATAGCTTAACGCTCTTCTCCCCATCGAATCGGGCGCCTGAACAAGTGCGGAGTCTTCGTTCAGAAAAGACTCGATCGATTCGGTATCGCCGATGGCCGCTGCCGTCCATAGATCGTATGCCGCTCCGCGGGCAACCAGATAACCGACGACAAACCACGCGTTGCGGATGGCGTTACGATTCAGATCGCGCTGGCTTCTAAACCAGTAGTCGCCTTCAATCGCGAGTTGAAGCGGTGTCGCCCCATCCATCCTCCGGGCGTCCGGGTCAGCCCCTCGTTCGATCAAGCCGTCCAGCAGCCGCAGATTACGGGTCAGCACAGCCCAGTGCAAAGGCGTATTGCCGCGCTCGTCGCCGGCATGGATCAGCTCCGGGCGCCCGTCGATCAGCTGCACAGCTTCTTCGCTCTTACCCGACCGGATCAATCCGCATACCCGGGCTCCGTCAGGCGATATATGGAACGTGCTCTCCAGGTGACCGGACAGCAACTCCTCAATGCCGGCATACCCGCGATCCTTCGCTTTGGTAAGCGGGTCGTCCTGCCAGCCCAGCCATCGTTCCGTCGCATTCGCCCCGTGCTTCAGCAGCAGCCGGACAAGCTCGGCATGTCCGTAACGCACGGCAAAATGAATCGGCGTGAAATACCCCCAGCTGCACGCGGCGAGCTGCGGCTTAACGCGAAGCAACTGCTCGGCGCTTGCCAGATCGCCCGTGATCGAAGCCATTATCATTTGCCAAATGTCTGTACCTTCATCCGTGCGGAGTTCTTCGGGTTGTATCCACCGCAACGCGTCTGTTCCCTGATTCGGCTTATCGTTAAAACCGCCTGCTTCGCCCGTTCCGTTTGCCAGGTTGTTCAATGGCCGGCACCCCATTTCCTTTCGTAGACCGTGATGGGTCCCTCTTCATGATCGTCTACCCGGTCTCGTCATATCTTGCGTTATCCCAATTATATCACGCCGATTTCGATGCGGGCATGAATGATTTCGTATTTGCCATTTGCCCCAGACATAGGAAGCCAAACGACTGGAATGAACTCTCAAATATGCATATATCCAGGTAACGGGAGTGCGCTCCGGGGCGGGACAACGAGCGCCGCAAGCGGCCAAGCACGAAACACGAATAATGACAATATCGTGTTATCCGAGTCAATATATTATTATTTTTATTCTAATGTGATTGAACTATAATGACAATATACTGCTAATAAGGGGTTGGACAACTAATGGGACAAAGTAAACTTCGATGGGGCATTCTGGGATGCGCCGGAATCGCCATCCGTTCGGTCATTCCCGGAATCCAGCAATCGCAGCGGGGTATCGTCACTGCGATCGCAAGCCGCGACGAAGCCAAAGCCAAGCAAACCGCTGAGATGCTCGGCATCCCGAAAGCGTACGGCAGCTATGAAGCGCTGCTTGCCGACGACGATATCGACGCGGTATACATACCGCTGCCCAATAACATGCACAAAGAGTGGACGATCCGCGCCGCGGAAGCCGGCAAGCACGTGCTGTGCGAGAAACCGTTCTCGATGGACGCCGCCGAAGCGGCCGAGATGGTCGCCGCGTGCGACAAGCACGGCGTGAAGCTGGCCGAAGCGTTCATGTACCGCCATCATCCGCGGTATGCGCGCATTCAAGAGATTATCGCATCCGGCGAGATCGGCGCGATTCGCGGAATCCACGGAACGTTTACCTTTAACAGCTCGGCCAATACGACCAACTTCCGCAACGACCAAGCCATGGGAGGCGGCGCCTTGTACGATATCGGCGTCTATCCGATCAGCGCCGCCCGTATGCTGCTCGGCCGCGAGCCGGAAGCGGCAACCGTACATGCGTTCTTCTCGCCCGAGCATGGGGGCGTGGACATGATGGCTTCCGGGCTGCTGGAATTTTCCGGAGGCGTGGCGCTTACGTTCGATTGCGCGATGTGGGCCGCAGGCCGCAACACGCTGGAGGTGCTCGGCACGGAAGGCCGCATCGAGCTTCCTTCCGCCTTCGTCTGCTCGACGGATGCTCCTTCGGTCTTTTATGTCACGGTCAAAGGCAACCGGCGCGAAGAACAGCTGGAGCCCGTCAACCAGTACAGTCTGCAATCGGATGAGATGGCGGCTGCCGTCCTGGATGGCACCCCTGCCCGATTTGCACCGAACGATGCCGTCCTGAATATGCGAGTTCTCGACGCCTGCCTCGAATCGGCGCGCACGCGTTCCCGAATTTCGATCCCGAACGGATAAAGGAGAGAAGCCGACATGAACTATTTTACGATACCCGGACTGGACAAACCTTGCTCCCAGCTCATGATGGGAACGGATTACTACAAGCCGGAGCTGCTGGACACGGTCGGTGTGCTGCTTGACGAATATATCGCGCTGGGCGGCAATTCGCTCGATTCCGCCCATATTTATGCAGGTGGCAAAAGCGAAGAAACAATCGGCTTATGGATGGAATCCCGCGGCAACCGCAGCGAAGTGATCGTGCTGACGAAAGGAGCCCATCACAATGCGAGCGGTCCCCGCGTCAACAAGCAAGCGATCGACGAAGAGCTCGCCATCAGCTTGCAGCGTCTGCGCACCGATTATGTCGATCTGTATGCTCTTCATCGCGACGACCCGAACGTACCGGTAGGCCCGATTATCGAGGCGCTGAACGAGCATATCGAAGCAGGCCGCGTACGTGCCATCGGCGTATCGAACTGGACGCATCAACGGATTCAGGAAGCGAACGATTATGCCGAAGCGAACGGACTCGTCGGTTTTACGTTCAGCAGTCCGAACTTAAGCTTGGCGAAGGCTAACGAGCCGTTCTGGGCAGGCTGCGTATCCGCAGACAGCGCCGACTGCGCCTGGCACCGCGAGAAGCAGTTCCCGCTGCTGTCCTGGTCGTCGCAGGCGCGCGGATTTTTTACCGGATCGTTTACGCCGGAAGTACGCGACAACGCCGACCTTGTCCGCGTCTTCTACAGCGACGCCAACTGGGAGCGGTATCGCCGGGCCGAACAGCTCGGCAAGGAGCGCGGCGTGTCCACGATTCAGATTGCGCTTGCGTACGTATTGAACCAGCCGTTCCCGTCCTGCGCTCTGATCGGACCGAAAAACAAGGCGGAGCTGGAATCGTGCCACGACGCTACCCGGATTCAGCTGAGCGAAGAGGAATTGAACTGGCTCGACTTGTCCGCCGAGCTCAAAGCGATCTGATTGACTGTCAATCGAAGCAACCCCCGCATGAGGCTGATCGCCTTGCGGGGGTTTTTATCGTGCCATCTTCTCGGCAGTTACTCCAGCTGGATACGATCCTTATAGAAAACCGGGGTAAGCCCAAGCCTCGAAACCGAAACGAACACTTGATCCCCGTGACCGAACAGCGCGGCGCCCGGAACATAACGATCGGAAAACTTCATCTGGACAGGCTCCCGGCCCGGCAGCGAAAACCGATACCGATGTTCTTCCTGCTCCACATAATCGCGAAACAGTCTGGCCCGTATATAAAGTTCGCCGTCCAGCATAACCAGCGGGTATAGAGTGTTGGAATCCGGATAAACGTCGAACAGGTCCGACTCGACAACGTATTTCCCGGAATGTTTCACAATCGTGTTCAGTTGACTGTCCGTCAACGCAATGCCGAGCAGCCGATAATGAATCTTCTGCAGCACGTTCCAAATTTTCCATAGGGAGACGAGGATCAGACCTCCGGCAACACTGCAAACGACGATCAGAATATCGGATTCCAGAATACCCGCGAAAGTTCCGGCTGCAAGGACAAACAGGCCGACTACCAGCAGAATGATCACTTTGAAACCTCCCGGCTGATCCGGTTTTTTATTACGCGATTTGCTTGGGGGTGTCCGCCGGCATTGAAGCTTTCTTTTCTAAATACTGCTGCAGCAGCATAAAAAGAAACGGTAAGACGGCTGCGGCTACATAGCAAGAAATAAGAAACGGCATCTTCCAGGGCTGATAACCGTAATAGTTGTAGAGCAGATCGGTCTTGAGCTGCCCTGGTATGGCGATAAGCACAAATCCCATGTAGACGGCCGCGATCATGACCCTTTTTCCGGGCGCGAATATGCAGCTTACGAATATGGCGAACGCGATGCAGATAAAGTCCGAATACAGATGGTCCAAAATAAATTTGGTCTGCAAACTATACTTCGTAAACCAACCAAGCACGAAATAATCGACCGGATATCGAAATAAGGCCATCAGCATATAAGCGCCGAAAAAGCTGGGTATGAAAATAAACCAGCGAATGGTCGTACCGACGTTGTGACCGACATTGTAGTTAGGTTTGTGCATCCGACTAACCTCCCCGTTTCGTGTAAGTCTGCAAGTTCCGGTGCCGCGCCCCCTTTCTTCCGATTATGCTGATTAGCTAATATAGAATATTGCCTCCATATCGGATAGATTCGCCCAATTCCCGAATATTTCCTGCTATTTCCTTGAAAAAACAAAAAAAGACAGCGATTGGATCATCTGTCTTTTGGGTATCGAAGCTCATCTGGCTTCCAAAGTTGTCCAGCCCTTAAATCAACAGGCTGAACAGATTGGAATCCTCGTTAATATAGCTGAACTGCAGCCCCCGCGTCCGCATCCGGTCGATCAGCGGTTCGTAATCGTCCCTCTGCTTCAACTCGATGCCTACAAGCGCCGGTCCGTTGTCTTTGCTTGTCTTCTTCACATATTCGAAGCGGGTAATATCGTCGTTCGGCCCGAGGACGAACTCCAGAAACTCGCGGAGCGCCCCGGCCCGCTGCGGGAAATTGACCAGAAAATAATGCTTCAGCCCTTCATAAATAAGCGAGCGCTCTTTGATCTCCTGCATCCGGTCGATATCGTTATTGCCTCCGCTGATTACGCATACGACGTTTTTGCCGGCAATCTGGTCTCTGTAAAAGTCGAGCGCGGCAATCGGCAGCGCTCCCGCAGGTTCGGCGACGATCGCGTTTTCGTTGTACAGCTCGAGGATGGTGGTGCACACTTTGCCTTCCGGCACGACCAGAATATCGTCCAGCGCTTCCTTGCAGATTTCGTAAGTCAGCTCGCCTACGCGTTTCACCGCGGCACCGTCCACGAACTTGTCGATTTCACCGAGCGTAACGATCTCGCCTCTTTGGATCGATTGGCGCATCGATGGCGCTCCGGTCGCTTCTACGCCGATCAGCTTCACGGACGGCTTCGAGCCTTTGACGTAAGCGGCGATGCCGGCCATCAAGCCACCCCCGCCGATCCCGGCAAAAATGTAATCGACCGGCTCCCGCATATCGTTCAAAATCTCCAGACCGACCGTACCTTGTCCGGCGATAATCTCGGGCTGATCAAACGGATGAATAAACTGCATCCCTTCGCGACTACAATAATCAAGCGCCTCCCGCAACGAATCGTCAAACGTGTCGCCGGTCAGCAGCACTTCCACGAACGGGCCTCCGAACAGCTTCACCTGGGATATTTTTTGCCGCGGCGTCGTCGCCGGCATGAAAATTTTGCCCGAAACCTGCATTGCCTTGCATGAATAAGCGACTCCCTGCGCATGATTGCCGGCGCTCGCGCAGACGACGCCTTTCTTAAGCTCGTCCTCGGACAACCCGCGCATCAGGTTATAAGCGCCGCGAATTTTGAAGGAACGGACGACTTGGAGATCTTCCCGTTTCAAATAAACGTTGCAGCCGTACCGTTCCGATAAAATATAGTTTTTTTGCAATGGCGTATGGTGCACAACGTCCTTCAGCGCGTGCCCCGCCACGATAATGTCTTCCAGTCTGACTCGATCCGCAACCATCCGTAAGTTCCTCCATCCAGCACATGCCTATCGGTCCAGCATCCATGTACACATAATATCTCTACATTATACATCCATGGGACATAATGTCCACCGACAATTTATCGACAATAGCTTCAGCAAAGCGAAGGCTCAGGAAATCCCCAAAGGGTGAAGCACGGTCCGGCAAACTTTTCCCGACGTGCTGGAAGTACCAGCTTTGACGATGGCTCTTTGGCTCTTCATGGCTCTTCTTGCTCTTCTTGCTCTTCTTGCTCTTCTTGCTCTTCTTGCTCTTCTTGCTCTTCTTGCTCTTCTTGCTCTTCTTGCTCTTCTTGCTCTTCATGGTTCTTGACAGTCACTTGGCGAGCATGCGCGGCAGCTCCTCCAGCAGCCATTCCCGCGAGGCGGCGTCGGAGTCCGATTTCTGAATGTAAAGGCGATATACATGCCCATTCTTAACGGCCGGCAGTCCTTTCCATACCGCGCTGTTTATGAGGGCATCCGTCGATTTCTTTGCTTCGTCGGCAACCGGGTCCAGAATAAAGATGCGGTCGCCTGCAAATTCGGGGAGACTTTCCACGGATATTTGGCGGAAACCTTCCTTCGCATCCAGCACTTGCTGAATCGGGGCCGTCGGCTTCAGCCCGCCTTCGCCGTACAACAGCTGCGGCAGACCTGCTCTTGCCATGACGAACAACCGGTCTCCGGGGTAATAAGTGAACACGGAGGCCGTCTCGCCCGGCTTCAGCACTGTCGCATACAGCTTCTTCCACATCTCGGCGGTTTTGGCGTGATGAGCTTTCAACCAGTCGGCCGTCTGTTGCTGTTTATTGAAAATAATGCCCAATTCCTTGAAGCGGTCGTCCAGCGAAGCAAACGTGTCGAACATAATTGTCGGCGCGATTTTGTCCAGCTGGGCGTAAGCTTTCTCGTCCGTATTGCCGACGATGATCAGATCGGGATTTAAGGAAATCACCTTCTCCAGATTAAGCGGAAAACCTACGTTTTCGATTTGCGCCGCTTCTTTCTGGTACACTCTGCCATCCAGATGATCACCGAAAATGCCGATCATAGGAATGTCCAGCTCAATCAGATCGCCTGTCGTCTCCCCTGCGAATACAACTCTTTTCGGCGCTGCCGGAATTTGCACTGTATGCCCTTTGTAATCTGTATACGAGCGTGTCGTCGCTTGTTCCTTAGTTCCCGTCTGCCCGTTTGGCGATGTCGCATTCGTACCGGCAGGACTGCCGCCGTTGTCCCCTTTCGCTGAACCTGAATCCGAATTGCCGGATGTACACCCGATCAATAGCAGCCCCATCATCGTTGCCGCAGCGATCACGGATATGCTCTGTTTTGTCAGCCTTTTCAACTTGGTTCCCTCCCGCTTTTTGAGCAATCTGCCTCTCTGTGATAATGATAATTATTATCATTAATGAGATTACACAAAATCGGAACGAGACTCAATGGACAAACTCAAAAATGTGTCTTGGTGTTTGTACAAAATATACAGGAACAAAAACTATCGTACGAAGCTTTTTCACGAAGCCTATTCCGCGTAGAATACACTGCGTAAACGGGACGTTACTTGCAGCAGACATGATTCGCTTGAAGGCAAGCGTTCCTTGCATGGGCTCGACAACGAATAAGAGTCTCTCGCACCTCCTATTTTTGGCATTTGAGGATGATCGGGACAAATAGAGGTGGTTTGTACCCCTTATTTCAACCAACTTGTGGGGTCCGCACCCTTTTCGCCGATTTTAAGAGTCTCCAATTGCTCTTATTTCCCCCTTCGAGCCGGTTTCGGAGGAAATAAAGGGTACAAACCGCTCTTATTCGGCTCCTTCCTCCCCATAAGCAGAGGCACCGGACCGGGCGGCTACGATGAATCCTGCGACTTGGGCAGCACGCAGATCGCCAGAAGATCGCGGCAGCCACGTTGGCAAAGCGCCATGATCGGTGCGGCAGCACCCGTCAGCAACAAATCGCGAACCTGCCACTGCCTCCGACACCGTCATTAAGATGCCCGCGCAAGTATGTGGCTGCCCCAAACGTGTCGCATGAGGCGGGAACATCCCCGGGTTTCAAAACGAAAGGACCTCAGCTTCCACTGTAACGTGGATTGAGGTCCTTATTGTTCAAATCGATTCTTGGCCGGGCTCCACAATCGCATAATCACTATAGTGACAGCCCGTCTTATAGCCGTTTTCGTATACTCACATTTGCACTTGCACCTGCACTTGCCCTATCCTTATCCTTCCACTCCGACAACCCTAGTCTTTCTTCAAGCTGGCCCGAATCAATCCGGCCGTTTTCACCGAATTTTGAAAATCCGGGCTGGCGCTTAACAGCCAGTTGCGGTGCAGCACAGCCGTATCGTCCTGCTCCGGCTCCCCGTATGGCCACGCTTCGCCGATGCCCAATAAATACTCCCTCATCAGCAGAAGGAACGCCGTGCTCCACTGGCGGGTTTCGCGAATGGTCGGTACGAACGGATAATAATGATCGTAGGCGGCCCGGATCAGTGTATGCACCACTTCCTGCAGAACGGCCGGGATGTCCGCCTTCTCCAGCTTCTCGGCCAGCTCCTGCGGCAGCTCCGGCTCGTCCGTAGACGCGTGGCTTTCGTATTCCGCTTCGGTAACGGCGCCCTGTTCCTTTGCCATCCACAGCTTCATCCGGTCGAGAGCCGGTTTGTACGCGGCCGGCACCGATATCGTAAGCTCCGGCTGCGGATCGTCCAGATTCACGACGAACGGCTCGCCCATCTTATGAATTTTCACATTGCCGCGGACTCCGAGCCAGCGCAGCGACAGCAGCGCCTGCGTAATCACTTTGCCGTTCAGGTCTTCGTTGCGGCATACGCGGCGGAGCAGCTTCTCGCTTCTCGGATCGGGCACCATGCACAACATCCGGACCGCGTTCAGCGCCTCGTGCATATCCCCGTCCAAGCCGGCCTGGGCGCGGGTATAGATTGCATCCACCTGGCCTCCGACCAGATTGTCCAGCTCCATCGTTTTGCCCGCATATTCCTCCAAAGTAAGGTTGCCCTGCAAGTTCAGCAGCGTCTCGCCCTGCTCTTCCGCCGCTTTCCGGTACGTCTGCTCCATCTCGTCCGCCAGCTGCGAGTAATTATCCCGCTCCTCGGCAGTCAGCCCGAAACGTTTCGACATCGCCCGGAACCACGACGACAAAGCGATCGGACTGCGCTGAAACATCATCATGGCGAACGTGACCAGATTTTTATCAAACGGCAGCCCTTCCTGCAAAGCGAACCGGGCAAGCGCGATCTGAGCGTCTTCCTCCCTACGCATCAGGCTGAAGGACATGATTAATCCGTTCCAGGCGTTTCCGTTCGTATTCTCTTCCAAGATCGCCCGGTAAAAGAAAAATGACGCCAGGCCGTACGAATCGTGCTCTAAATGATACCTTCCCATACTTACGGAATCTGCAAATGGATTCATCGTTAACTCGGCTCCTATGTATGTATTCGTTTATCGTGCAGCCTACTTGGCCAATTCTCCGAAACGCGAGAAGATCGCGAGCGCCGGATCGATCGGTACATGCGCCCTCCGGACGTCGGCCGGAATCGGAATCACCGGAGTCGACTTCGGCAGCCGCCCTGTGAATTGCGGCAGCCACTGCGCCTGCGCTTGCAGCATCTCGGTCACCATATCGCGGATTTCCTTCAGCGTCAGCACAGATGAAGTAAGCGGGTCCATCGCGACGGCCTGCACCACCGTTTCCGGATCTCCCGATTTGGCTGCCAGAACAGCCAGACGCTGAACATTGATATTGGTCATATTAAGCGCGGCGCACTGCGGCGGCAGCTCCCCGACAATCGTCCGGTGGATGCCGGTCCGATCCGCGAACAACGGGCCTTCCGCGCAGCAATCCGCCGGAAGATTGGCGATCATGCCGTTATTTCGCAAGTTGCCGCTGAATTTGAACGTTTTGCCGGTTTCGAGCGCTTCAATGATGTAGGCGCAATATTCGATACTACGCGGAGGCAGGTCGGCCGGCTCGTCCGCCAGAAGGTCACGCTCCTCGTATTTGCGGGCCACGTATTCGCCCCATTGATAGGCGGCTCCCGATTCGCCTCCGAAGGCGGGTTCGTCGCAGTACAGCTCCATCGCTTTTGGGCTTTTGCGGAACCAGGGAACGTATTCGGACAGGTGCCCGGTCGATTCGGTCATGAAATAGCCGAAATGCCGGAACACTTCGCCTCGTACTTTCTCGTTTACGTAATACTCCGGCTCCTCGAACCGTCTCCGAAGCTCCGGATATAAGTCTTTCCCCTTATGTTCGATTTTAAGAAACCAGCCCATATGGTTGATCCCTGCGGAGACAAAATCGATCTCCGATTTCGGCACCTCCACATAGCCGGAAATCAGATCAAGCGTCGTCTGCACGCCGTGGCACAAGCCGACGTACTGAATATTCGTCTCCCCGAGCGCCCAACCGACCATCGCCATTGGATTGACGTAATTAAGCATCGTCGCTTTCGGACACAGTTCCTCCATATCGCGGGCTACGTCCAGGATAACCGGAATGGTGCGCAGCGCGCGGAACACGCCGCCGGGACCGAGCGTATCGCCGATGCATTGATCGACGCCGTAGCGCAGCGGAATTTTATAATCCAGCTCAAATGCGCCCATCCCGCCGATCTGGAACGAGCAGATCACATAATCGGCGCCGCGCAGCGCTTCCCGGCGGTCCGTCGTTACACTTACTTTCGATTTCAACCCGTTCCGCTTGATGACGCGATCTGCGAAAGTCGCGACCTGGCTCGTTTTTCTCGTTGAGGGAGCCATCAGGACGAACTCCGTATCTTCAAGCGCTTCCGTGGCCATCATGTCAAGCATCAGCGTTTTGCAAAATACGGCGCTGCCCGCTCCTATTATGGCTACTCTTCTCATATCGTTCCCCCTTCTTCCCTGCCATGAAAACCCGCTCATGAAGATTGGCGCGATGAAACCCCAATACGTATATATTCGTGAATCCCCTTCCATCTCCTCCGTATTTTCCGGACGGAATTGATTTTTTCTCGTCATTCTTGGCAATCCCGCAAGCCCGCGCCGCCCCGCGGTTGAATACCGGCTTTCGTTTGACTCGCGTCCAAGCCGGGTAATACATAGTTGTAGAGAGAACTTTATGACGAAAGGAAGTGCGGAACATGGAACAGAGAGGATGCAAGGTCGCTTTTCTGCTGGCAGACGGGTATGAGGATTCCGAGATGAAACATCCGTTCGAAGCGATAACCAAATATGGGCACGAAGCCGTCATTATCGGCCTGGAGAAAGAACAGGAGCTGCAAGGCAAGCAGGGGACGATCACGTATACGACGCATTTGTCGATCAACGAAGCATCTGCGGACGATTATGACGCGATCGTCATTCCAGGCGGACGTTCTCCCGAAAATCTGATGGAGAACGATCAGATTCTGGACTTCCTTCTGCAAGCCAACGAGAAGGAGATCACAATATCCGCCATCTGTCACGGTCCGCTGCTGCTATCCGAAGCCGGGCTCGTCCAGGGCCGAAATTTCACTTCCTATTCGGGCGTAGCGGAGAAAATCGCCGAGCAAGGCGGTGTATATTCCGATCAGCCGGTCGTCGTGGACCGCAACTTCGTAACTTCCCGGGGACCGCACGATGAACCGGATTTCATCGGCGAAACGCTCCGCAAGCTGGGCCATTCAGCCAATTAAGCCGCTTGCGATCCGATATACGCGGAACATCCTCTATCGCCCGCCAATATTCGGCGGATGCGGCAGAGGATGTTTTGTTGGGGCCCCCTACCGCATTGGGGCGGTGTTCGAAGCCACAGATGCAGCCGCCGGTTGCTGCCTACAAGTGTCCGTTCAGCCGCTTCGCATAACAATGTCTGGGCAGACCGCCGTACATCAGACGGGAAAATTTCCATTCGTATCCGGACAACTCCAGATTGCGCCGGCTTGCCTCATTGTCCGGATGAACTGTCGAATACAGGTGCAAGCATCCGTACTCGGCAGCTCTCCGTTCGCGAAGCTCCACGAATAACCGCTGCAGCCCTTTCCCCCTTGCGGACGGATGGACCGCCGAGCCTTCCAGAGCCGCTACGCGAAGCAGCTCCCATTCCGGCACCCCGTACTCGCGTGCCAAGTTCCGGGGACCCGGTCCGGGAAATCCCAGGACGGTTACGGCCACAAGCTGCGTATCGGCAAAAGCGCCGTACAGCTCCCCCATATTCCGGATATGCTCGCGAAAATAGCCGGAATCGTCCATCGCGTAATAGTCGGAAGAAGGAAGCAGCGATACGATCAGCTGCATAAGCTCCATCACGGAACCGATATCGTCATCCTCCAACCGCCTTATGTATAAGTCTTGATACAGGCTGCTCATCTTTTCTTCCACCTTCACTTTGCGAATTTCACACCGTTCGGCCGGAACGGATGCCGCCAGCCGGAGCTCATAGCGACCAGTCGCTAAGTAATCAGCCTGGCGCGCACGGCGGCCAACTGCTCCGCCAGCTCATCCAACCGGTCCCTGATCAGAATCTTGGTCGAATAGGACGCGGGAATGCCTTCATATCCATCATACACGCCCGCGATCCCTCCCGCTATCGCAGCGATCGTATCCGAGTCTCCGCCCAAGTTCGCCGCCGCTTGGACCACCTCCGCAAACGATTCGGCCTGGAGCAGGATATAAAGCGCCCAGCTCATACTATGAACGACATAACCGCTTGGTTCGCAGTCGGGTTCCCGGGAGAGGACGGATGCGTAGACGGTATTCCCGATTTCGCTGCGAACGGCTTCGCGCAGCGGCTCCTCGTTCATAATCCGGTATACGATCCGGTTGTACAGCGTACAAGCTTCGCTGCATCGTTCGTCGTAATGGGTCATTTTCGACTGCAACCGCGAAAACTTCTCGATCTCCGGCAGTCCGGGGTAGCTTAGCCCTACGGGCAGACAACGCATCAGCGAGCCGTTACCGGCGCTTTGACCGAGATCCAGATCCGCGATGTAGGCGGCTTCGAACCAGCTGCCGTTATAAGTGCTTAATACTCTTCTAATGATATTGCCGATATCTTTCGGATCGGACCGGTACCATTCCAGGAAGTTGGACCCGATATGCGGAATCGGATCATGCGGGTTGCGGACGATCCCTTCGCCGACCGCGAGCGTCATCATCGTATCATCCGTCACTTCGCCCGGCTCCAGATCCCAGACGCCGCCTCCGATGATCTCCGTCAGGTAGCCGTATTTGTTTTTGACCTCGCTTCGGGTCATAAACTCCGTCGTTCCGCCCAGGGCATCCCCGATTGCGACACCGTACAGACCGCCTTTTATACGATTCAACCGATTCATAAGTTCCCCTCCCTATCCAGCTTATTCCGTCAGCTAGACTGAAATTTGTTAGTATCATTTTGTTATTATCATAATAGTATTATATATCCTCCCCTACACTTGCTGTCAAGCACACGCCCGCTCGCCGTATGCCCCAGCTTCAAGGCATAACGAAAAAAGCCCGATCGCTCGGACTTTTCTCCTCCACCCCGATTCAGTTATCGAACCGCCATAACCGCTCTTACAAACTCCTTCATACCGTCTTGTCGGGTCGCCGCGATCCACGATCTCAACCGCTCCTCGTCGCCTTGAAACACCCATTCCAGCTTCTCTCCTAATTCGTCCATGTACGCCTTCGCCTGGGATGAGGCTGCAGATTCTTCGCCCATCGCCTCGACCAGCCTGACCCAATTCCGCTGCGGCGGACCGACGAAATGTTCCGGGTAAGCTTTTGCAATCCGTAGCGCATCCTCCATCGAGCGGTCTGTAAAGATTTCGACTGCAAGATACAATCCGACGAATCGGTGGCTGCCATCTTGCCGCATCGCCTGTTCGAAGTACGTCAAAGCTTCGTCGAACCGGCTCTGCTGCGTCAGCGTCTTTCCGCGCACCGATAGCTCGTAAGAGGACAAGGGCGAGCGACGCAGCCGGTCGTAAAGCCCGATTCTCGTATTGTATTCCGCCCAGTCCCGTTTCCCGGCATAATATTCCGCCAGCGCGCTCGCATAGACGGCTTCGGGACGAACCTCCAGCATCCGCTTCAAATACGGAACAAGCGTTTCTTGTATCGATTCGTCCTTCATCACGAGCGCTTTCGACTGGAGCAGGCGAATGACCATCCGGAGAGCGTGAACGTCGTTCGGATCGTTCTCCAGCGCTTTCTTGTATTTCGACAAAGCTTCCTCATAATGGCGTGCTTGAACGAGCCGATCCGCTTCGGTCAACGTCCTCTGCTTCATGTAGAAGAAAGGCAGGTTGCCGATGGAATCGTCATCCAGCCGGTAGCCGCTGCTCTTCGTCAGCATCCGGCCGTCCGCGCCGAAAGCTTCGACGCTCCAGAAAAACCGGTTGTCCGGATTGGAAAAACCAAGCAGACCCGCCGGGTCGGCTGACGCCCAGTCCCTCTCCGTCTCATACGACAAGCCGAATACCTGATCGTACAACCGTTCCGCCTGAATCGTTAAGCGGTTATTCTCCACATGCGTCTGCAGCGTCGTGCTGCCCGATCCGTTTTTGAATCCGATTCCTACATTTACATTATAATAGGCTGCTCCTTCCACCCGTTCCCATTCGAACTCGATGTCGGGTCCGGACAGGGTCTGCTGGTTCACCGGAGAAAACAGCTCCAACAGCGGATATAACGTCACCGGCAGCGAAACGTTCGGTTGTCCGTCGATGATCGTCCATTCGTCATTGCCGATCGGCCACGTCCAGCCGCTGATCTGATCGAAATTCATCCCCAGGTACAGCTGGTAGCTGCCGGGAGTGACTCCATAAAACGTATACTGCCCGGAAGCATCCGTAGTCGTCTGATACGGATCTTGTTCCGTCACGCTGCGATTCGCGATCGACTCCTCCCGAAGGAAGACGCCGGCGTTTACGATCGGCGTGCCGTCGCTGCGGCGGAGCGTCCCCGAGACGATTGTACGTCCCGCTTCGAGCCGTTGTTCCTCTTTTTGCAGCAGCTCCTGCAGCATCGTTATTTGGTGTATAAAGACCTGCCTATTGGCGGATGCCGCCGGGAGCGAATTCGCTTCCTCCAGCTCGGCACTGAATCGTTCCAGCGCTTGCCTGCTTTGACCGGCATCGATCCAGACCCGGGCTCTCATCCGGGCGATCTCCCCGCTGCTGTTCATCTCGCCCTCCAGCTGGCGGTATGCGAACTCTGCCAGAACCCGGTCCGCCTCCTCCACTTGTCCGCTGGCCGCGAGCAGCTCCGCCCGTCTTATTACGAGCGTTTGGCGCACATTAGCGAAGCCTTTGGCAGTCAGCCGCCGCTCCGCCTCCTCGAGCGTCCGGATCGCTTCCTCCGGCAGCCCTTTGCGGTCGTAGACATACGCCAGATGTTTCACCGCCTGCGACCAATAACCGTCGATCGGAGCCTGGTTCACATAGTATTCCAGGTAAGGCACTTTCTCTTCGGTCCGGAACAGCTCCGTACGGTTCGGCAGATGGGACTGGGTATGACCGGGGCCGACATACAAATCGTAGTTGGATGCACGCATCCGCTCAGGCGCCATAGCTCCTTCGATCATCGTCTCCCGTATCAGTTTCAGCTTCTGCTTTTCCGTAAACAGCGAACCGTCGAGCGCCTCCATGATGCCCTGCCCCCCCCGGATATTGCCGGCAGCCGCCTGCTGTCGAGCGTAATACAAATTCCAGTAAGGAAGCGCCACTTCCGTCAGCAGCGGCAAGGCCACCGCGATCGCCAATACCGACAGGACCAGATGCTTAACTTTTATTTTGATTTTCAGCATAGGTCACCGCCTTCTCGAGTTCATCTTCCCAATACGTATTGCCGCCCGCTTCGACGAGCTGCCGGACCGCCGCAGGCGCGGGATGCTCCGGTTCGGAGCCGGGAGGGAGCCGCTGAACGCCCAGCAAGACGAACAATAACAAAGCCGCCGCAGCGCCGGGCACGACCGGAAGCTCGATCTCTTTGTTCCATAACGCGCGCAGCCGCTGGCTCCAGGTAGCAGGAAAAGCTTGCTTCCGCACCTCCTCCTGCTTCGTAAAATGAAGCTCGCTGAGCTCCTCATCCAATCGTATTTTTGCCGACTCGTTGTCCCTGCTCATCGTGGTCCCCCTCCTCCCAGATCCGCTTCAGCATCGAACGCCCTCTGGCGAGGCGCGCTTTAACCGTATTTTCGTTCGTTCCGAGCTGTTCCGCCATTTCCCGCACAGTCAGTTCATTGTAGTAATATAACGTGATCGCCTCTCTGTATAAATATGTCAGCCGATGAACCGCATCGGTGAGACGCTCGGTGCGCCGCTCCAGAAAGAAACGCTCCTCCGGACCGGGCTCCGGATCGTCCCCCAGAAACGATTCCATCCGTGCATATGAGAGCAGCCGGTTCCAGTCCCAGGTACGAAGCTTCATCCGGCACCGGTTGACGGCGATCCGGGTCAGCCAGCCTTTCAGCCGGGAAGGCTCGGCGAGCTGTCCGATCTTGTAATAAGCGGTGATAAAGGTGTCCTGAACCGCCTCTTCCGCCGCCTGCCGGTCTTTGAGCAGGAGATAGGCCGTGCGAAGCAAATAGTCGCCGTGTATCTCCATCAAACTTTGCAGCGCAGCTTCATCCCGGCGCTTCAACCGTTCGATGACATCCAGTCCGCTCGCCCCCTCTCTCTGCACTTTAGATGCAAGCTGTGCCGATCCGGTTGCATGCAATACGCCTTTTGGCAAAAAAAAGTTGAAACACAGCTCCTCTTCGATTCGTAAAATCAAAAAAAGCAGGCGCTCGGCCTGCCGAAACTTGCTGGTCTTCCTTCCAAGCGGTGTAGCTGCTTTCCTGCCCGGAAAGGTACGGTTAACATCATGCTGGTACTCGTCCAGGATGAAGCGATTTGCCGGAATGCGGAAAGGCCGTCTCTCTTCCCCGACCCCGAACGCAGCCGCGGCGAATTATTTCGGCTTGTTCTTCCCGATTGCATGAAGGACCGATTCTTTCGGCGTCCAGCAGTCGAATACGTACTTCGGGCTCGTTGCATAACCGAGCCGGCTGCACCAGTATTTCTCCGGAGTGTGCTTCCGGATCTCATAATGCGTACAGGAAGCACAGCAATGATAAGGGTTCATCTGCTGCCGCTCACTCCTTCGTCAGCCGATTTCCGGACGATTCGCGTTCCCTGAGGGACCGGTTGATTTCAGTCAGCATATACTCGGCGAAGCCAGGCAGCAACGGCGTCTCCGCTTCCAGGCGCGCGGATACTCCGCTGTATTCGTCCAGACCATGGCGGATCAGCGCCTTGTACCGGTCCGGAACAACTTGTACCGCCCACTCCCCGCCTTCTTTTTTGGAGCTTATCGTCCCTTCTTTCAAATAGTACAACACCCGGCATAAATTTAACGTCATATACAGCGGGTTCACAAGAATATCCCGGGCCGCATCCTTAATGTCATTAAGGATCGACGACGTATAGTACAAGGCATCTACAGGCTCGTACAGCTCCCGGAGCGGCGGGCCGTATAGAGCGATGCCCCGGTAATAGGCGATCGTCAGATGGGCTGCCAAATCCTCGTCCGTTAATCCGCCGCATCTGTAGTTTGCGTCCAATCTGTATTTCTCTCTATGGAGCGGGGAGTAGTGAAATTCAAAAGGCGTAGGATACGTAAACGGCTTCACCGCCGATTCCAGCAGCACGCTGAATTCGAGCTCGGGAAGTTCCGGCATGTCGTCGGCCATCCTCAGTACGGCACGCGCCAGTTTGCGGTACGTGTCCTCGTCCGGCTTATCCTTCAGGATGACCAGAAAATCGATGTCGCTCCGATCCGGATGAAAGCAGCCCATAGCGAGCGAACCGTGCAAATAAATACCGATCAACCGGTCCTCGAGCAGCTGCCTGAACAGATCCACGATCTTATTCAAATTTAGCGATGTGTCCGTCTTCATCCGCTTCATCCGATTCACCCGCTCCTTCCGGCTTCCTTACTCCCCGATGCACTCGCTCAAAAAGGCCGGACTGTAACCGTTCTCCGTCGCCCACCTGGCTGCGGTCTCCAGCTTCTCCCAGTAATCCGGCTGGTAAGCCGTATAATGCGGATAGTAGTATTGCTCGTGAATCAGGAGCTCGATAAATCCCGCTTCGCCCGGGTTCGCCTTGACCCGGTCGAGCTCCCGGATAATATCGTTTTTCTTCAGCCCGTCCAGCACTGCATCGATCTTGATGAAGATGAGATCCTCGCTGTGATCTTTCCAGAAGTCCCGCCCGTTCAGATGCGCGGTCTGCTCGTCGTTCAAATAATAAGAGACGATCGGGCGTCCGTCTGCAAACCGGAAATAACCGGCTAATCCGCGGAAGCCGAACTGCCGGAGCGCTCTGCACCCTTCGCGTGTCGCCGCGCCGTAATGGATCGTCGTGGCCGGCTCCAGAACCTCCTCGCCTGCAAACCGGACGATCTCGCCGGTGACGAGCTTGCAGTCGCGCAGCACCTCTTCGGGCTCCGCGTGTTCATAAGGCCGGGGCGGGTCATTTTGCAGCGCATGGAACGTTAACCGGAGCCAGTGGGCATTCGCCTTCCACTCCTCCTTGTACGTATCCGGCATCTGCGTCAGGTTGAAGCCTTCCGTCTGGTAGTACAGATTAAACTGCACCTTCGTGCCGTACTTGTCGTGAATATCCTTGAACATGCCGAGGTAAGGGTTGTCGAAGATGGACCGGTACTGATGACGATTGTCGACGATGTCTTTCAGAAACCAGATGTTGTCGTCAACCGCAATCCGGTATTTGTTCACGGCGTTTTTCAGCCAATAGACGACCCGGCTGTCGGTGTAACCCGTCTCCCGATCCGTCACCGTTATCGTATTCGCATATCCGTCCAAAGCGGCTTCCCCGTAGTAGTACTCGCCCTCCCGGCGCGCTTCGGCACCGTTGACGAGCAACTGCCTACCGTCCGGCGCGGATATGGATACGTTAATAACGAGCCGCTCCTCCCGGATTTGGCCATCGTACACATTCAATATATCGCCGTCATGCGGAAACATAACCGTACAGCTCATTTCGAAAACCTCCCTTTTTCTTCCTCTCCCCCGGCACATCGAGCGTGGCGCTTATACCCCGGATTTTCCAAGCTTTATATCTTCGCTGAGCAGTTCCATCAAAGCGGCCGGGATCGAGAAATGCTTATTGTCGATCATAAACCGGGCCAGCTCCTCGGCGTCGTCGTGATGCTGTTCTCCCTTAATCGCTTCGATCTCCCGGTGCAGCCGTTCCATCCGCAGATCGAGCTCATTGGACGAGTCAGCCGCTTCTTTCAGCTCCTGCAGCAGACGGGCGGGGACGGATTGATCGTATTTGTAAAAAATTTTGTGCTCCAGGCTCGCCCAAAAGTCCATTGCGATCGTCCGGATCTGCACCTCGACAAACACGTTCTCCTGGCGGTCCGACATAAAAACCGGTACCTGCATCAGCAGGTGGAGGCTGCGATAGCCGTTGGGCTTCGGATTCATGATATAATCCTTGATTTCTACGATGTTCAAGTCGCTCTGGTTGCTGAGCATCTCGCTGATCCAATAAATATCCGAGATGAAGGAGCACGTAATCCGCAGCCCCGCAATATCCTTGATATTTTCCCTGATGCTGGAAAACGAAGTGCCGCAGCCTTTGCGGTGAAGCTTGTTCATAATGCTGACCGGCGTTTTGATCCGCGACTTTGTGTGCTCGATCGGATTGTAATCGTGCAGCAGATGGAATTCTTCCTTCAGAATGTCCACTTTCGTCTCAAGCTCGCTTAGGGCGAACTTGTACATCATCATAAACCGCGTAATTTTGTTGCGGATCGTCTTTACCTGTTCCATTTGACTAATACTCATTGCCGATTCCCTTTCTGTCTGTCCGTTCGTCATGGCCGTATACCGGCAGTTTTCCCAAGCCTATCCAGCCCATTATACCATAAGACGGAACCCGGCCAGAACAAATACCGCTTCGGAAAACCGGAGACGACGCGCCTACAGACTGCCTAACCAGATAAGAGTCTCTAGCAGCTTCAATCTTGAACATCCAAATAAAGGCTGCAAACTGCTCCTATTCGGTCCCCCTCCCCCAGCTAGCAGCAGCACAGAGAGCCGAACGGCTATGATAAGCAATGATAAACAATGACATGCAACTCATAACACTGGCTGACTCGACAAATACGAGGATCTCTTTACCCGCATTAGTAAGGTGAAGAACTTGAACTTCCGGCGTCAATAAAAAAACACTTGCAGGTAAGCAAGTGTTTTTTTCCTCATTCCGAATCCAATGTCAGCCGTCCGTCATAGCGCAGTTTCCGCAACAATCATCGCATACCCTTCAATAGACGGCAGGGCAATCCGCACATAGCCGTCCGGCGTCCGGTCGAAGGGCAGCGGCGTCCGGTCCGGCGCCATATAGACGGCCGTCACGCCGTCTGCCCTTAAGGATACCGCCGCGCCGTGCAGAACCGGGCGGTCCTCGATCACTTCGTAGCTGCCGCGCTTCTCCGGATACGTCAGCTTGATGTGGATCATCCGGTTCCGTTCCTTCGCCGTAACCGTCACACGCGCTGTCGTCGGGATTCGTTCGCACCGGATCACCGGCTGCGCAAGCAGCTGATCGATGCAATGCTTCACCGCATATTTGTGCACCGGGTACGCATGACGGTTGTAATTTCCGAATACGGGGAAGCAGAAGTGAATGATGTTTCCGCATCTCGCCACGGCAGGCTCCCCATTCTCCTTCTCGGGCGGCGTATAGAAGGAACCGTGGAAACCGTCCCACCGCCGGTTAAAATAAGGCTGCACGTAGTCCGCAATCGTCCGGGAGCCCTCTCCGAGCTTCATCCGGATTCCCGTTCCGTACATCGAGCAAGGCATATCGGGTATGTCATCCCCCGCATTTTCCTTTATCCGGAAATAAGAGGCGTTCGACGCATCCTTCCCTTCATAGCTCAACTGCCACTCCTCCATGGCAAACCCGGTGTGAGCCTCGTCCAGCCCGGAGTGTCCGGAGCTGATAATCCCTTTGCCGGCCGATAAATGAGCCTTCAGCTTCGCCCGCAGCGCCGGAGTGACCGTTATCTGATCCGGCATAATAAGGAGGTTGTAGCGGTCAAACTCCATCTCTTCGTCGATAATGTCGTACGTAAGCTTAAGTTCGCCCAGCATGCGGACCGCTCCCGCATGACAGCCGTGAAGATGTCCGTCCGTTCGGGTCAGCACGGCAACATCCGCAACGGCTGCCGCCTCGTCGGTCCAAGGCTCGTAACGTTCGATGTCGCGGTAGATGTCTCCGATCATCCGGTACACCGGTTCATCCAGTCCGTCCCGCGGATGCATATGATCGCCGACCGAGGTCGGCATCGCATTCATGATCGCATCCCAGCAGTCGTTCTGGAGCGACGCCTTGCTTTTGAGTCCTCCGAAATCGCCCCAGTTGGCATGAAACCGCCCCGTCATGTAGAACACCTGCTGCCCCAAATTACGGATATACGCGGCTTGCGCCGGAAAGAAGTCGTAACTCCAGGCGCCCGGGAGACACTCGATTTCCCAATGAGTCCGCAGCCCCTTCGTTTCCTGCGTGCTCAGTCCGTTCAAATATAAAAATTTATCATCCCCGACCAGCTTTTTGACATCCCGGCAAAACTCGAGCAGCGCTTCGCGGGCAAACTCCCGCACCTGACCGGGATCGAGCGGGTCCATCCCTTTCTCGCGCATCGTCTCCAGACATTCGTTCCCGTGGCACGGGCGCACCGCCATACAGTCCAGAAACACGCCCTCCACCGGATACCGCTCCAAAACTTCGCGGATCATCGCCAGCATATAGTCGCGATAACCGGAATGGTAGCACATGTTGCGGAAAAAGTTGGCGGTTCTGTCCCCGTATATAATCTGACCGTCCTCGTTGACGACCGTCCAGTCCCGGCGCTTGCGCGCCATCTCGTGGTCGAGGCCTACATTAAAATACGCGGTAACGCCAATCCCCAGCTTGCGGCACTCCTCGACGACCTGACCCAGCATATCGAACTTGAGATGCGGATGCGGGATGCCGATCTTCGTCGGATAATACGCAAAGCCGATATTGCATTTGGCGAAGAAATTGATAAAATCGACCCGCGCATCGGCAAGCGTGCGCGCGAACTGGACGGCATCGAACCGTTCTCCGAAATCCGGTATGTCCGGCATCGTATGAAAATCGATATGCACCGCTCTTTTGATGGTCCTCACGATCCGATCAGCTCCCTGGTTATGGTGGACTTGCCTAATGTACATTGCAGGTTCCGTCGACTTGTCTCGGGGCGGCTGGGCAGGTGAAATCGCCGACTATTTCATTACATTATATATTATACATAATATATACTTACTTGCCAACTGATTTGTTAATAAGGATGGCTTCTAATCGCACTCGTGTAAGCGAGGCGGACAAGCTGCAGGCCAAGCATAAAAAAAGCCTCCGCTCCCACTGCAAAGTGGATATAGAGGCTTTCGTTCTGGTGTTGCTGCCGGGCTTGTATCCTTACGGGCCGCCCTTGGAACAGCCCTTGCGGTCTGCCCTCCCCTTATCCCGCTTGCGACTCTGAAGGGGCCAATTGAAAAATATATTTCTGAATCGCCTTCGCCACTCCGTTGCGCTCGTTCGTATCCGTCACCCCGTCGGCGGCCCGCTTCAACGCTTCGTCCGCATTGCCCATCGCGATCCCGAGTCCCGCTGCGCGAATCAGCTCCATATCGTTATGCTGATCGCCGACCGCCATCACCTGGTCCATCGTAATTCCGAGCAGCCCGCACACTTTTTTTACACCGGACGCCTTGCTGACGCCCCGTACCGATATTTCCATATTGGTATCCGCCGACCGGGTAACCTCCAGATGCCCCCAGCTTTGCACCTCTTCCCGCAGCGATTCGATGACGTCAATCTCCTGATGATGGATGCCGAACTTCATCCAATCCCGGTCGAACATCTCGTCGTTCCAATGCTTGCTGCCGGTCAAGCTTTCGACGCTGTAGCCCCAGAAGCGAGCCCCCGACACAACCGCCGCCAATTCGTGAAGCTTGCGGATATCTTCCCTGCTGAGAAACGTCCGTTCATGCAGCCGCCCCGGCCCTTCCCATATCTCCGCACCGTTCAGCAGAACCATCGGAGACAACAAGCCAAGCTCGTCCCAGAACGCGCCGGCCGTCTGCATCCCGCGCCCGGTAGCGAACATGACCGTGACCCCCGCTTCTCCAGCAAGCCTGATCCAGTGGGCCGCCGCCTCCGTTATCGTTTTGTTGTCGGTTAACAACGTGCCGTCCATATCCAATGCCAGCAACCGGTATGCGGTCATGATATCCCTCTTTCCCTATAAGATTTGCGAATGTAGTGACGCAAATGCGGGGCTCCGCCCGGGAGCCCCAACCTCGCATTATCTCGTCTTCACTTCTTCAATGTGTTTGTTCGCTTTCTCATTCGCCGTACGGAGCGCGGAGTTGATATCCACACCGCCAAAGATCATGCTTTCCGTAGCCTCGCGCAAATACTTGTAGTTTTCGCTATCATACTCCGAGGCGATTGGCGCTTCGGCCGGTCTCACCGAGAATACACCAGATAAGTTTTTGTTTTTGAAAATGTTCGTCGTTGAAGCATACTGTGTGCGCAGCTCCGGCTTGTTCAGGATCGTCAAATTCCGGTCTTTGTTCATCACCTCCTGCGACTCTTCGCCGATCATCGTCAAAATGACCCGGTAGGCAGCTTCTTTGTTTTTGGCCGTCGGCGGCACCATCAGCGACTGGAACTCAATCTCTCTGCCCACGCCGGGCTTATCCGAGAATACCGGGTGTCCGGCGACGTCCCAATCGAACGTTTGCCCTCCTTCTTCCGCCGTCTTCAACCGGCTTGTAATCGCTGCCAACCAGGACGGGAACATGGCCAGCTTCTGATCCTTGATCAAATAATCGACACCGTACGTATATTTGTTCTTATCGCCGATCATCCCCGGTATCTCATAAACCGATTTCATAAGTCCGAACATCTTCTTGTAGCCGTCCGAATCGAAAGCCGCCTTGCCCTGCTTGTCGACCGTTCCGAGCGAATAGCCGCGGGCAAGCGTCCGGTCGGTCCCGAGATCGAGTCCGATAAACTGTGTTTCGCCGTCTTTGCGGGTCAGCCTTTTGCCGAGGTCGATCGCCTCTTCCCAGGTCATGCCGTCTTTCGGGAACGGAACCCCGAACTTGTTAAAAATCTCTTTGTTGTACAGCAGCACCCCGTAATTTAACGTATACGGAATCCCATACAATTCGCCGTTTTTGCCATAACTTTTCACAGCATTGACGGCTTGGGGCTCGAACTGGCCGAGATCCACTTTGTATGTTTTGACGAATGCATTCAAATCGCTGGCAACCCCGAGAGGCAGCAGTCCGTTCATATAAAAATGGGTCGTAGCGATCAGGTCGGGAACTTCGCCGGCTGCTATCATATCGTTCAGCGTAATTCCTTTAATCAGCTCGATCTTGATGTTCGGATGCTTCTGGTTGACGGTGCTGAACAATGCGTTCAGATCGTTCTGGTTGTTGATCGCCGCGTAGTGAGAGTATAGCTTGACGGTAACCGGCTCCGTGATGTTTAACTCGGGAACGTTCTGCGGAGCGCCCGGCTCCGTCGTTCCGGCGGACGGAGTACCGCCACTGCCGGACTGGCTGCAGCCCGACAAAGCGATGGAAACGGCGAGCAGCACAGTGCCGTACGTTGCAATCTTTTTATGAGACAGCATCGGAATTACCCTTATTTGATTAATATATTTGATTTAGTAATGTGCCGAAAAAGAGGAACGCGCAGCTCCGCCTCATTAAGGGGGCGCAGGAAGACGACACGTACTGATATCCTCTCCCCCGTTCGCTACAGAGACAGCTGCTCCAGCGGCACCTCGAAAAAATCGTTCATGACCAATCCGGCCGCCGATATCGATTCATTCGGGGTCTCCGGCAGGCATATGATTTGGACCCCTTTGCACGTATCCGGGACGGAGCTTGCGATCCGTTCTTTGACGGCATCGATCAGCGTGTCCCTGAACGCATCTACAAGAGCGCCGGTTACGAGCACATGCTCGGGATTCAGCATCGTTATCATGTTGCTCAGCGCCAGGCCGATACCGTCGATCATCGAACCGAATCGCGTTATCGCCTCCGGTTCCTGCTCCAGCACACGGGTCCGGAAATCGTCCAGCTTCCAGCCGGACCGCCGCAAGCTGCTGATCGAAGCGATCGTCGTCAGACAGCCTTTGCCGCCGCAGTGACATTTTACGGCCTGTTCGCCGACGACGACTTTGTAATGTCCGAATTCCCCGGCCACATGATTCGCGCCGGAGCATAGCTGGTTATTGGCTACGATCGCTCCGCCGATCCCGTAATCCAGCTTCAGCGTCATATTATTCTGGGATGCGGCCAGCCTGCCGTTCAGGTTCTCCACGAGCGCAAGCAAATTAACGTCGTTATCGAGCAGCACCGGCAGTCCGTACTTCTCCTCCAGCCGGTCTCTAAGCGGGAAATCACGGTAGCCGAGCCCCGGAGAATAGAGCACAATCCCTTGCTTGGAGTCGACGAGCCCTTGAATGCTGCAGCCGATTCCTTGCAGCCGGCTCTGATCCGGCACGTGTTGCAGCAGTTCGTCCACAACTTGAATCATATACGCTAGCGGATAACCTTCCCGGTCGATCTTCTCCCGTTTGACTTCAAAAATCCGTTTATTCTGAAAATCCATCAGCGAGCCGCGGATATACTGGACCGCCACCTCGATCCCGATCGCGTACATGCTGCTTCCGTCGACGATGAGCGGGACCGGCTTGCGGCCCACGCTGCTTGTGGTCGGAGTCATCTCCAGCACGATCCGATCCTGCAGCAGCCGGTTCACGATATTCGTAATCGTTTGTTGGGTCAGTCCCGTTTTCTCCGCCAGCTCCACCCGGGAGATCGGGCCGTCTGTGAAGATAAGGCGCAGAACCTTTTGCTGATTAATCGATTTCAACAATTTATTGCTTGTCGGTTTGTTAGCTTGCATATTTTCCTCCGGTTCGGTACTTCTTCCTTTCGTATTATAAATCAAATGATTTGAATAGGAAAGGAACATCCCCAGCTATGGTTGGTTCGGAAAAACCGGAGGGTCCGGTCCTGTACTCTTTTACAGTGTATACGTTCATCTGCTGCTGTCATGCATGAATACCCAGTCGCCGTGCTTCATTGCATTGTGCTTTTTTGTGCTCAGCGCGGCAGGTCGGAAGGTCATCTTCACCTTTTCCGGTATCGCGCGGTCGAAACCAAAATACCAAACGCCCCCTTTTAATTAATAAATCAATTTGTTTTATTAAACAATTACAATCTCTATTTTAAGGATCATTTGTTAAAGCACAATCCCGAATTTGTCATCGCGGTGTAAATTTTTTTCACGTCATGTCTATCCTATCAAGTTCATAATCTCGATTCCCGGCAAGTATAGCTCGGCTCTCCCACGTCCCCTTTCTTTACCGAACGGATACGGGTAGAATAGAAAGATGAACAGCATTCGACTGAAACGTGAAGAGCCGAACGAACGATGTAAGGAAGAACGACCAGAGGGGGACCGATGATGAGGTTCGTCACGGAAACGAGGTTTAAACAGCTGGAGGAGATCATTCAATCCATTCCCGACCAGTATGAACGAAGTTATGCGCTTCACCTGATCAAGTCGATCCAATCGGATATCGACGACAATTATGCGGAAATTCAGAGACCGATTCGCCTGGAACGCACTTCCCGAAGATCAGACAATTCGTAACCGCCCTGTCAAGCTAACCGGCTCCATCATCGATCGTCGTCGCGGTTCCGGGCTCCCCGGTGCTAGTTCAATTCGAAGGAGCCCGTCGAAGCATGTGCCGCTGCTCAGGCGCCGCCTGCGTATACGAAGGCTTCGGTCCGGAGGATGCGTCAATTGCCCATGCTGCCAAGCTTCCTTTGATCGAGCTTTTCCTTGTACAGCTTTAACGTCCGGGTGCTTCCGCCCCGCTTGGGCGAGACGGACGGAAACCGGTCTAGTTCGAATACCGCTGCTCTTCCTTCTTCACTTCCCCGTAATACGCCGCCAACCGCTTTCGCTTCGAAATAAAAGTTAAGCATCGGCCCCGGATACGATTCGTTTCTCGCAAATTCCCAGCCTAACAATTGGGTGATCGCCACGTGCAGTCCGGTCTCCTCATAGGCTTCCCGTACAGCCGCTTCCTCCGGCGACTCGCCGTACTCTCCGTGACCGCCCGGCAGCGCACCCGGAAATGAAGCCGGAGCGTCCGGCGGCAATAACCCGACAATCCCATGATCCGTTGTTATCAGGATCACAACCCCCATCGCATTCGACGGATAATGCGTCCAGCGGCATGACGGGCAGCTCACCCGCTCAATCCCGTCGTCGCCTAACACTCCCCGGATCAGCTTCGTGCGGCACATTGGACAATATTGATAACGCAGCCGGGGTAATACCAGTTCGGGATAATCCATCGGAATACCTCCTGCTATTTGTGGAGAAGCGGATATAGTCTACGCTGAGTTTTTTAAGTCGTGGGACAGTTGATGTCCCTATAGGTCATTTAATGACCCATATGAAAATCTTAACACCTATATGTCCATAAATCAATTCAAATTATGCCATCTCCTCTTCTTCAAAAGCGGTTACTTTTCCGTAGCAGAGGGGCTGTTCCCTTAGTCCTTTTACAATTTAGTGCCCGCCCGAAACGGCTTTTCCACGACTAAAAAGGACCCCGGCCTCCGTTTTGCAACGGAATTTGAGGTCCTTTTGTTTGAAATTCGGGACGTTCCCCTGTCATTCGACACTTTGGGGATAGCATGATACGTGTGCCTGTTCGAATCTCTATGCGCCTGAACGACACATGGAGCCTTCTCTAGCCGATGTGCGAGTCGAAGCCCGCCTCCGCTGCCTGCTCCATAAAGCTAAGCTGCGCTCCTAACGAACGGAAGCTGCCGATGACATCGGCGTATCCGCGCTCCAGATGCTCGACGCCCGTAATACGCGTCGTTCCTTCCGCAGCGAGTCCGGCGAGCAGCAGGCACGCCCCTGCGCGCACATCGGTCGCATGCACCCAGTTGCCTTGAAGCGGCCGGCCGCCGCGAATCGTTGCAGTTTCTTTGCGCAGTTCGATATCGGCGCCCATCCGCCTCAACTGCGGAATATGATTGAACCGGTCCGGGAAGACGGATTCGGTCACTACGCTTTTCCCTTTGGCCATGACGAGCAGCGCGGTCATCGGCTGCTGCAGGTCGGTGGCGAATCCCGGGTACATCGACGCCCGTATACGCGCAGGCTTGATCGTATCGGCACCGTAAGCGGTTATACGGCTGTCCGTCGTCTCGATCGTCAGCCCGATCTCCTTCAGCTTGGCAATGCAGGACCCCAAGTGCTCGGGAATGACCTGATCCACCGTCACTTGTCCACCTGTGATTCCCGCCGACATCAGGAACGTGCCGGCAATGAGCCGGTCCGGGATGACTGTGTGGTACCCGCCGTTCAGATACGGGACGCCATCGATCCGGATACGGCCTGTGCCGGCTCCGACGATTTTTGCGCCCAGCTGGGACAGAAATGCAGCCGTGTCGACAACCTCCGGGTCGACAGCCGCATGGTACAGATGCGTCCGGCCCTTCGCCCGGACAGCGGCCAGCATCGCGTTGATCGTAGCGCCGCATGTGATCGTATCGAAATAAATATCCGCGCCGTGCAGCTCGGCGGCTTCCACCCGGTAGCCCTCCTCCTGGAAGACGACCTTGGCTCCCATCGCTTGAAACACCTTGATATGCTGATCGATCGGGCGCGATCCGAAATTGTCGCCACCCGGATAACCGATCGTAACTTGTCCGAATTTGGCCAGCAAGGCGCCGGCGAAGTAATAGGAAGCTCTGTACGAGGAAGCTCTCCCCGGATCGATCACGGCGCTGTGAATATACCGGGGGTCCAGCTCGATCCGCCCGTCTCCGTGCCGGGTCAGCTTCAGCCCGATCTCCTTGCCGATCTGCTTGATGACCCTCACGTCCTCATTGTAGGGGACGCCTTCCAGCGTGACAATATCGTCCGCCAGACAAGATGCCGCAAGCAAGGCAAGCGAGCTGTTTTTGGAGCCCGGTACTTGAATAACGCCTTGAAGTTTGCCGGCAGGCTCGATCTGTATATATCGCATTCCCGCTCCACCCTCTTCTCATAGGTCCTATGTCGATTGGTTGTCCATAATATATCCGCTCCCGCGTACCGCACGGATCGGAAACGTGTCCCTCCCGTACTTTTTACGAATCCGGTATATAAGGGCGTTCAGCTCGTCCATCGTAACGTCGGGGCTTCCGTCGGGACCGGGGTTGCGATCCGGCCATACGGTCTGCTTGATGACGGGGATGGTTACGAGACGCCCCGAATGATCCTGCAGCAGCTGCAGGAACAAATATTCCTTCTCCGACATCGCCATCCGTTTACCGTCGATGACGCATTCCCGCTTCTCCCAATCTACTGCGGGCTGAACCGACGGAAGGTCTCCCGGCTCGGCCAGACGGATCGGCTCCATCTCCAGCGTCTGATCGCCGAATGAATACGAGAATTGAATGACGGTTAACCCTTTGGCCAGCTTGATCATATCCCCTGTCTCCAAAGGATAAGGCGTGTGGGCAACCGCTCTGACTCCGTTTATCTCGGTGCCGTGACGGCTTCCCGAGTCGTACAATACCGCTTTCTGCCGTTCCTTGCGAATAACAAAATGGTTGCGGGAAATAAACGTATTCGTAAATGCAACGTCCGGGGAATTGGCAGTTGAAGCTCTTCCGACCACGGTTTCTTCCGCCGTCAAATTCAAGCATGTCCCGGGCTGAAAGGGCTCCCCTCTAACAATATATAAACATGCGAACGTCTCCAAGTTGCGTTTCCCTCCGATTCTGCTATCTTCCTCATCTTATCCCATTTTGGCCTGATTAAAAATCGGGAATCACTGACGGCTCCCTGATAAATCAATAATAAGCCAAATCGTATACCATAGGCTTATACGCTTCAAGCGGTAATTTGTTTTACGGCCCCCTGTTTTGCCTCGTAATAGGGCTTTTGGTTCGGAGCTGACTGCCTTCCCGTCACCGGACAGGCTGCACGACGATAGAAAAAACCGCCCGGTGAAAGTGAAAACCGGACGGTCCTATTTTGGTGTTCAAACCCATAGGTTGGTGCGATAAAGAGGAAGGGTCCTGCGCTCCGGCTCTCGTTGATAAGGTATTACGGATCAACCCGACTCCACTCCATTCGAAACCCGTTGCCCTCATTTGGGAGAGCAGGTTGTAATCACCTTCGCCAAAACGTATGCACGCACGCGGACTTTGAGCAGAATAGAAGTCTTTGGCCCCTCCTATTTTCGGCCTTATCGACAAGCGAAAACGAATAGAGGCGGTTTGTACCCCTTATTGCAACCAAACTGATGGGATGTACCCTTTTCGCAGATTTTAGCGGCTTCAAACCGCTCTTATTTCCCCAGCCAAGCGGGTTTTGAAGAGAATAACGGGTACAAACCGCTCTTAATCGGTTGCTTCCCCCGCTTGAAGCGGTCAGCAAAACCAACCGGCCGCCCGCGAGGAGCTTCCTCACTTGCCGACTCTGGCTGGACTAGAAAGGAGCCTCCTTCTCCGCTTTACCCCGGTGAAGAACCTACACCTTCGGGTCTTTCAAAAAAACAGCTTTGCGGAGCCGTTTCTCACGACTTCACCGCAAAGCTGTCCGGGACCGGCGCTTAGCCGGCTGCTGGAGCTTCCAGCGCTTCCTTCGGAACCGTAATTTCTTTTACGCCGTTGTAGTTGGCGTACGTGCCGTCGATCGCTTGAATCATGCGCATCTTCTGGCCTTGAACGTCCATGTCGAAATCCATGTTCACTTTCATGTTTTTCGGATAGTACGTCTTTTTATCGATTGTAAACGAATATTCCATCTTCGTAATCTTCATGCCGGAAGCCGCTTGCTTCACCACTTCTTGCATCGCCGGATCGCTGCCCATGTTGTTTTGAATCTCTTTTTGGATAAAATCGTTGAATTTATCTCCGTTTGCCGACAAAACGACCGTGTACGTATCGCCGCTTTCCGTCATTGTGAAGTCATTGGCGAATTCCTTCAGCTTCTCGAACTGCTTGGCCGGATCGAGCTGCTCGCTGGACATCGCGCCCATTACCGCGTCCATTTGCTCCTTAGGCATCTTCATCCATTGTCCGGTTGTCGATTCCTTCATGAAGACGCCATCTTTGGTCATATAAATCTCCATCTTCATGTCTTGGCCCATCATGTTCAT
This sequence comes from Paenibacillus oceani, assembly GCF_014705615.1. Classification (GTDB taxonomy): domain Bacteria; phylum Bacillota; class Bacilli; order Paenibacillales; family NBRC-103111; genus Paenibacillus_AB; species Paenibacillus_AB oceani. The sequence continues at coordinate 121,023 of NZ_JACXJA010000016.1, read as the reverse complement.
CGACATCGTTTGTTTAAACGACATTTGCGGCTTCATGACGACATCCATATCGATTTTGGACTGGATGTCCATTTTGTTAGCGCCCTGCTCGATATTTTGCTTGGCGTTCATGTTTACCGTATAGCTGTCCAACTTGGCCGTTACTTCCATCGACTTCATAAAAATTTCCGAAGCGGAGCTCGCTTTTGGCGTTTCCGCCGGTTTTGGAGTCTCGCCCGTCTTCGCCGGCGAAGACGCTTCCGTACCGTTCGATGCCACAGGCGTCTGGCCGGCAGGCTCGGCGGGTTTTTGTCCGCATGCGGCCAAAGCGGCTACGCAAAGTACCAGCAGTACAGAGGTTGCCGTTTTTTTCAGTTTTGTCTGTTTTTTCATATTTTTATCTCCTCCCTATCCGTTGAGGATTTTACCACACGGTTTCTTCCAAACATAGGGAGCTTAGGACCTATTCCCGTTAAAAAATTCGTCACACTCCGACAAATTCCCCGTTCGCCCGGCGCGGAAAACGCCGCTCAAGCCTTACGGCTCAAGCGGCACCCGGTTCTCTTTCCGCGTTGTGATATAGGGGTCAGCCGCCCAGTAGACCGATCATTTCCTGGACTGTCTGCTGAATCTTCGAACGGATCTCCTGCGGCAATACGGCTAACAGCGGCGGTTTGTTCAGATGATCCTGGAGCCGCTCCAGACGCGCTATCGCTTGTTCGGTATTATCTCGATTCCAGTGATGCAGCATCTGCCGAACCGTATTCGAGACGATCTGAGAGGCCGGAGGAGTGAGTCCCCACGATTCGATCATCGCATCGATCCGTGCCGAGAGCGACACGATCCGCACCTGATGACGTCCCGCCCTCAACGCCAGCTCGACCGTCCCCGCCGGCTCGTTGACCGTGTAATTGCCTTGGCCCAGCAATTGACCGTCCACATAAATTAGGGCGTCGGCCGGCGCTTGAATGCTGATGTTTTGCGCTGCGGCGGTGTCTATAATCCCTTCGGTCTCCAACGTCTCGCTGCTCGTATCGAACGATGCGCTGAACGCCGAACTGCCCGATAACAGGACGCTGTTGGCGGAGAGCAGCGAGGTTCCCCGTGTCATCTTAAATCCGACGATATCGTCATTGCTGTTATAACTTACGACTGCTTGCTCGGCATCGCCGGTCACAGCGCCGACGGTGAAACCGGAATTTCCGGTGCGGAACACGACGAGATCGCGCACGCCGCTTCCGTCTTCCCGGTCGACGCTCGCTCCGACACCGTTCGTGCCGGTAACCATCGCCGCGCTAACCTCCAACTGCTCCAGCTCGGGAGAATTGGCAGGCAGCAGCGTAACCGCGTCAAGGCCGATAAAGTAGTTGCCCGACAACGCATTTTTGCCGGTTACTTCGTACCGGATCGTATGCGTTCCGGCCGTCAGTTGAAGATTGCCTTGATCGGCCGTAACCGGCCCCGTCACATCGGGAGCATAACCGTCGAACGCTCCGCCGGCCGGCTGTCCGTCGACGTATGTTTGGACGATGCCGTACATGGGCGATTTTAAGAATCGGCTTTTCAGCGCATAGGTACCGTCTTCCGGAACGTTGACGGTGACGGTCATGTAGTCGCCGGTCTCAGCTCCGCGATAGAAAATAACGGTGCTGCCCGACGCTTGAACGAGCTTCACTTCACGGCCGGAGCTGTCTGTGAGCGGCAGCAGGTTGGACTCGTCGAACAGACCTTGCGGCTGGTACGGACGGGCCTTCAGCACGGTCAGGAACCGGTGATCGGCGGTTGCCGCGCCGCTGCCTACTTTCGTATAGTAGCCGTACGATTCCGCCCCCGGATGCTGGGTGACCGTGATCGGCAATGTCGTATCGGCCAAAAACTTGGCAGCCAGCTCGGCTCCGCCGCTGCGCACGTACAATCCGTTGCCTTGCGTCGTCTGGCCGGCTTGCACCTCCTGGCCGTTTACCTCGAAATGGTTCAGCGCTCCACTGAACAGCACCCAATCGTACACATGGGGGGCGTCCGCCTCAAGTTCGTCCAGCAGCACGAACGTATCCGGCTTCAAGTTAACGACGTGGCGGTCGAAACGGTCGAGCTTTGGATTGCCGTACGCGCCGGCTGCGGACCCTTTGATGTAATCATAGGTGGGAGCGAGAAGCCCTTCCGTCAAGGAACCTCTGCCCCGGACCGTCTGCCCTTGGCCATCCACCTGAATGGTGCTGTGCCCGAGCCGGACGGTCAGATCGTTTGCCGGACCGGCTACGTAGTCTTGATACCCGGCGTCGCCGGCGATCCATGTCCGGTTTGTCGCAATCTGGAAGCTGTTCTGGTCGAAATGGTTGTGACCGAGATTCGAATTGTTGCCGACCATCCCGAACAGCATATCGTCGGCTTCCCAGCCGCTTCGAAGCAGCGCCCAGCCGATCTCGTCCAGAACAGCGGATGCCGGCCATTCGTCGGGAGATGCGATCACGGCGTTCGGACGGAAGTACAGGAAGCCGTCGTTGCCGCTGGCAGCCGCGCCCGTTTCCTGCAAATACCACCCGGCCTGCCCGTTGTTCAGCCAGGCGTTGATGACGTTCATCGTCAAGCCGAAATAGTTCGCCGTGCCGGAATCCGAGAAGTTCGCGAGTCCGCCTCCGCCTGGAGCCAGGGCATACACGATCCAGCGAACGAGGAAATCGTTGATGAACGGATGATCGGCCAGCTCTTGAACGCCGGTGACGCGGTTAATGTGATCGAACGCCTTAATCATATTGTCCATCGCATAGCTCGTATACAGCAAGCCTTCCTGCTGGCCGGAAGTCATCCGCTCGTCCAGATACCACTGGTAATAATTCATCGCTCTCGTCAAGTAGGCGTTTGCGTTCGGGCTGTGCCCGAGCAGAACCGCCGCCCCGCTGCCCAGCGCCGCCGCGCGGAGCGACTGGATATTATGGTCCAGCTTGTTTCTGGCATCCTTATAAAGCGGGATCAGACCTTTATTCTCCAGCGCCGTCATAACCTGCGTGCGCTCCGCTTCGGTGAATATGTCGTACAAAATATCGAACGCCATGCTGACCCCGAATGTCAGGTGAGACGTATCGAGACACGTTTCCCCGCCGCACGGGTAGGTCGGATCGGTCCAGCTGTTCCAACCGGCGAGCGACAGCACGTACGATTTGGCCTTGTCCGCATAAGCCGTATTGCCGGACACCGCATAAGCGAGGCTAAGCGTCTCCAGCCGTTCTTGAATCGAGCGGGTCATCATCGTCCAATACGGATATGGCGATGTAAATCCGGGCGGATTCTCGATCGGTCCCGGCTGCACCGGCGGCAGCGGGAAGGTCACGACTTTGCCGGCATAATACGTTCTGGAGAAGCTCGTTTCGGTCAAATAAGCGTCTGCTGTGCTTTTGATCGAGTCCCAGAGCTGCTTGCCAGTTTTGCCGAAAGGGGCATGGACCGTATCCTGAGCTCTTGACTGCAAGGAAGGAAGATCCGCGGGGGTGAAGTACAATCTCGGATGGCCTGCGTTCAGAAGCGGAAATTCCCTTACCGGCTCGGGAGGCGCCACCCGGAACAAGGCGTCGTCGAAATAAGCCGTGCCCTGGTTGCCTACATGCTGATACATCAGTAGCGTAGCATAGGCCGCTCCTGCTGGCGCTTCATTTTGAATTTCGAGTTTTTCCCAGGTGCCGATCGCGGAATTGGTGATGATTTTCGTAAGAATCCGTACGTTGGAGCTGTTCCAGAACTCGAGATACAGCTGGGATAGGCCGGATTCATTATACGAATACACGGACGCTTCATACAGCTTGCCCGCAATTACAGGCATGCTGCCGCTCCTCAGACCGGGACCCGACGTCGTGCTCGGATCTTCCATCTTCAGACTGTACACGCCACTGTGAACCGTAGTTGAATCGGAGCTATACACCGATGACGGGCTGAGGCTTGTCCAACCGACCGGCTTGCCTCCCGCCACTTCTTCAAATCCGCCGTTATAAGGCATGACAAGCGGCACCTCCAGAAGCGAAGCATCGTCAAAATAAGCAACCCCGACGTTCGACTGATGCTGGTAGAGCAGCACGTTGGCGCCCACCGCTCCTGCGGGGGCTTCGGCAACAATCTCAACGGCGTTCCATTGCGCGCCTGCCGGAACGGTGGCGATCTTCACGTCGATCCGCTGATTGGCCGCGTTCCAAAACTCCAGATACAGCTGGGAAGTTCCCGATTCATTTCGCCCGTAGACGGAAGCTTTATACAGGTTGCCGGGAACGGCGGGGATGGAGCTGCTGCGAATGCCGTTCCCTCCCTGGGGCGAGTTGTCCGTCAGTTTCACGCTGAAATTGCCTCCGTGAACGGGCTGATACACAGACTCGTAGACGGCTCCCGAGCCGAAGCCGATCCAGCCGGCCGGTTTGCCGCTTGCAACTTCTTCGAAGCCGCCGTTAGCGATCGTCTCTGTCTCGGCCTCCGTGCCGGCAGGCGAATCGGCCCACACGGCCGCAGGCAGCAGAGCTGCCAATAAGCTGAAGATAGCCGCAAGCGCGATCATTTTTTGCCGTAAGCGAACGGTCATCATAACGCTCCTCTCCGATCCATGGATTGTTCGGACTGACATGCAGTGTTTTCGCGAAACCAATCAGATTGCCGGCAGCAAATTCCCTGTACGATATCGGCTCTTGCCATGCGTTCCGAGCCATTCGGCGATAGCGGTCCGGATTCAGGACACCCCGTCAGCTCCGTCTCTGTACAAGTACAAGGACGGATTCGGCAGCAGGAGTTGCCCCTCCCGGCGACCAGACACCTAATATCTGCACAGCGTAACCTAGCTCCTCCGATTGCCGGCGCTGTTCGTACAGTCCGCTTGCCAGGCTGCATGCGGCTCCCCAAGTTGTATACGGTTCTGTATCCCTCTCCTTCCCCCGGACTTATTGACAGTGGCGGATGTCATATGCAGACACGGAAATTACCTGTATACAATCGCCGTTGTATCCGCTTACATACTGAATTATACAAAATTTCCCTCACCCATTTCTAGCCAAATTGGTCATTTTTTTAAGCCACATTTTGCAATCGGTCCAAATCGCACTTGGTTTCGGATCGAAAACCGTTCTGTTCACTAAGTAAAACCGTCCAGGTCCCGGAAAGGTTCCGGACGGTCCTTTTGCGTGCAAACCCATACGTCTATGAGTGGAAGGGAACCGGGGCCTTCGCTCCAGCCGGTCGTTGAAGAGGTTGTGCGGGAACAACGCGACTCCGCAGGAAACCAGTATACCCTTTCTTGCGAACCGCCGCATTGGGCTTCGCTGAGACGAATTACATACGGGCTAATTCACCTTATAAGAGTCTCTGGTACCTCCTATTTTCGGCATCTTGGGAGGACTGAGACAAATAGAGGCGGTTCGTACCCCTTATTTATGCCCTTTGAAGGGGACTGCGCCCTTTTCGTGGATATTAGCAGCTTCAAACCGCTCTAATTCCGCGCCCGAGCCGGTTCTCGGACCAAATAAAGGCTGCAAACCGCTCCTATTCGGTCCCATCCCAGCTAGTAGCAGGACATCGGGCCGAACGGCCACGATAATGGACGGCCCCGGCTACGTGCGCTTCCTTGGCGATATGACGCCTCGCTGCCGCGCACGACATGGACTAGTCGCGCATAGCCGCAAGACGCTTGTAATGATCTTCAATGACAAGGCATGCCATCGCTTCGACGACGGGAACGATTCGCGGACAAATGCACGGATCGTGCCGGCCCTCCGTAACGATCGTCTGCTCCTCGCCGGTGATCCGTACGGTCCGCTGAGGAACCGATATCGAGGAGGTCGGCTTGACCGCGACGCGGAAGACGATCTCCTGACCGGTGCTGATCCCGCCGACGATGCCGCCGGAATGGTTGCTCAGGAAGCCGCTGGCGTCCATCGGGTCGTTATGCTCACTGCCGAGCATGCCCGCTGCGGCGAATCCGGCCCCGAACTCGATTCCTTTGATCGCGCCGATCGACAGCATCACCTTCGCCAGCTCCGCATCCAGCTTGTCGAATACCGGCTCGCCCAAGCCGGGAACGACTCCGCGAATCCGGCACTCCACGATGCCGCCGCAGCTGTCTCCCTTCAAGGCGAGCGCTTCGATCTTGCGGATCATCTCGGCCGCCGCTTCGGGGTCGCACGCCCGCACCGCATTACGCTCGATCTCGCTCTCCACGAACGATTCGCAGCGGATGCCGCCGATTTCTTTCGTATATGCGACAAGGCTCACCCCCCGGTTCGCGAGCAGTTTGCGGGCCACCGCCCCGGCCGCGACCCGTCCGGCGGTCTCCCGTCCGGAAGCCCTTCCGCTCCCCCGGTGATCGCGGATTCCGTATTTTTGCCAATACGTAAAGTCCGCATGACCGGGACGAAACGAGTATTGGATATCGTCGTATGCTTCCGGACGCATATCTGTGTTATGAAGGATGACGAAGATCGGGGTGCCGGTCGTTTTCCCTTCGAACACGCCCGACAGAATATGCACCACATCGTACTCTTTTCTGGGAGAGGTTACGGACGATTGTCCCGGCTTTCTCCGATCCATCTGAGTCTGAATGTCCGACTCGCTTAATTCGACGCCCGGCGTCGCTCCGTCGATAATGACGCCAACCGCTTCCCCGTGGGATTCTCCGAACGTAGTGATCCGTAGCATTTCTCCAAACGAACTGCCTGCCATATGACCGCCTCCTGCCAATCGCTGTGGGTATAGCTCGATTATAGCGGGGGTCATGAAATAAATGAAATCGAAAAGACGAACCCCTGCCATAGAAAACATCTATATCAAACTCGACTTACGGCTTCTCCTCCCTCCTTTCCGGCTCCTTTTTCCAAGGAGGATCGGCCATCCGGTGCTGCCAGCGGTTCACGGCGTAGACGACCCATGGAATAACCATAGACAGAAGCGCATAAATCAGAACACTCAGCGAAGGAATCCGATCGCTCAAAAACTCCATCTCTCGCCCCTTCCTTATTACTCCGATTTCAAAATCGAACCGACCACATGCAGCTTCACTTTCGCATGGACCCGGATCGGGCATTTCGAGAAAATCTGCTCGCCTTGCTCCCAGTTTTCTTTCAGCGCCCGCCATACTTGATAATGTTCCTGATACAAATGCTCGCTTAGCCCGAAAATGTCCGTCTTGTACACCTTCTGCACTTTGCGCGTAACGTCCGTCATTAAATCGATCAGCTTCTGCTCTGCTTTTTTCTCCGTCTCCGCCATAATGTCCGGATCGATCAGCGACTGGCCGAGGTGAGACTCGCTTATATTGCCTTCGACAGAAACGTACACATCGAAAGCCGGACGGCGCGGATCTGCAACGCTTGCCTTGATCGTTCTTCTCATTTGCTTGACCTCGGACACAACCACTTGGTCCTTCACTATAGCTCCAGAGCCCCTGCCTTTAGCGTACCTGTCAATATGTTGCGGCCTGTCGCCTCGTCCTCGTTCAGAAATCCTTTCAGCAGAAGCGTATGCCCGTCGAAGATCGCTGCGCCGCTTGTAACGACTTTGTTATCCAAGGATCGGACCTTGGGCAGCGCGAAGCTGGTGTTTTGCAGCAGAAACGCATGCACCTGGCCGATATTGGTAGGTGGGGTGATTGATCATATTGATATATCCTCCGCTAGCGGATACATCGTATTGGCGACAACGACCGAACCGAACACGCCGATCACAAACACAAGGACCAGCTCGCACATGACAAGCGGCACCAGCAAGCCGATCAATACCGATTTTACGGTTTTTTGCGGCTTGTTAATGAAGACGTTATAAAACAGCAATATCTCAAAGCCGAGAAACGAGATCGACGTTTCTTTCGCCGCTAAGGCAATCTCGGACCAAGGGGTAACGAACGCCGGCTTCAGCAGACGAATATTGAAGTCCCCCAGGCTCATGATCAGCACCGCCAGCAAAATGAACACGATGACCGGTAAATAGAGCAGATTCAGCCGCAGCAGTGACACGCTCGGACCGGCCACTCCGTACAGCAGCACGAGCAAAAAAAGAAACAGATCGCTTCCACGGGCGTCGTGTCGAATAAATACAGCTTGGATATGCTGGATACGCCCCGCACCTCGATGCTGACAAACAAAAACATATACAAGGCAAACAATAGCGTGACAATTGAAGCGACAGCCGGATTCGTAAGCTTGGCTGTTATCTCGTAATAGTTCATCTTCGGAAACCGCATGACGAGCTTGGCGATAGCCCACGCGCAGCCAAGGGCGATCAGCCCGCCGATCAGGATGGACATCCATCCGTCCGAGGAGGTCGTCGCCGCCACGATGGTGCTGGGCAGCGTCAGAATACCGAGCCCGATTACCATGTTGCTGATCGCGTACGCGACTTCCTTTTGTCCGATTTCTTTATCTCCGTATTCGAAGTTTTTCATCGTTTTCCACCGTTTGGATCGACGCGGTCCTCGTCCCGGGTCTGCATAAACCGGGGTCTTCTCGTCAACACCGTAATCGGCGCCCTGATAAATAAATCCTGCCAGTCACCTCGCAGCGAAGGGTCGAACGGTGCCGAACTCGTAATAATCTTCCGGTGATTAGACGAGCGAGATAAACGTCGTCGGCAGAACCAGCGCGAACGGAGTCCCGTCCAGCAGAATCGCCGCTTTTCCTTGGAACAACGCGGCTACGACCTTATCCGGCCGCTCGGTATGCAGGACTTGCGGGAATGGCGACAGAAAGCTGTCTTCGATCCACTGCTCGACCGTACCCGACTCGGGCGCCATGTCGATCCCGATCGAGTCCAGTCTGCGCTTCACTTCGTTTACGATATCCGGATGAATGATCCCTTTAATATACGTCACGGACAGCGTTTGTTTGGACCGTTGCCCGACGGTGTACGTTTCGAAGCTCAACTGCGGATCGGTGATCATTCGCCGGATCAGCGATACGTTGGTCTGGATATTTTCCGTAAATCCGACTCTCGGCCCGCGGACCAACGCTTCCGTTTGAGGCTCTTCGACGCTGCGCTCCGGGCCGCTTCGGCTGCTTATCACAAGAGCTTGTCCGGTTCCTTCGGCGATCAGCACCGTATCCCCCGTCAGCAGAAACGGCACGATTTCCGGCAAGCAGCGCTCACGGCGAATAATTTGCACAGCCAGCAGCTTGTTCTCAAGCTCATCTAGCAGCGCATTGTCGTCCCGCAGAAGCATTCATTCTTCGCTGGACAGCCTGCTCTGCTGGATGAGCCGGATAATATGATCGTGAATGAGACCGGTATCCGAAAGGCCGGATAGGCAAATTACCGCGAAGCTGGCAGGACCGTCTCCGCTCTTGATCACTTTCACGAACAGATCGCTTGACTCGTTCAGCAGGCTGCGGATCAAAGCCAAATTATCGGAAAGGTTCGTCGACAGGACAGCAGACTGGGCTTTATCGTTCATGACGTTGTCCTCCTATTCTGTGTGCCGGCATTTCCCCCTATCTATTACCAAAAGCGTTGAACGCAAACCTGCTCCGCCCGCTCCGGAGGCCGTCGCCGTCTGTCCTTAGACGCCAAAAAGACCGATCCCCCAAGGGTTCGGCCCTGATTCAATTTTTATCAATTCCTTTCACGTTTCATGTGACCTATACGAGTTCCGGAGGCGGCAGACTAACTTGCTTTCTCTCTTCTCTCAGACAAACTCTCCGGCTTTGTCGTCCCCGTCTCGTCTCGGCGCCCGGGATTCGCGCCACGCAAACAACGCTACCAGAACAAACGACAAGCCCCCGTAAACAAGCACCATCCGCTGCAAGCCAATCGTATCCAAAAGCAGACCCGTGCTCAGCAGAATGACCTGGAACATGACACGATCCAGCATGGCCCGGAACGAGAAAAAGCGGCCATGATACGGCTTTGGCATTTGCTTTTGAAAGATCGTCGACGCCACCGGAAAAAAGCAGCCGGCCGCCAGGCCGAATAAAGCGAACGATACGAGCGACCATACCGGGGAATCGGCAAAATAGAGCAAACATTGGGCGACGGCTACAACAGCGGCGAACAGAAACAACCGGTTCAAAGGTTTGCCCCGGTCCGCCACCTTTTTGACAAGAAAACCGGCGAGTATGAAGCTGACTCCTTCCGCCGCATATAGCAGTCCTTTGATCTGCGCGCTTTGCTGAAGCTCGCTTATATTGATGACCATCAAATTAAACGCCCCGATGAACAGCGTCGGCACGACCGACAGCAGCAATACGGCGACGATAACTGGCTGCCGGTGCAATACCGGCATAAGCGATTTGAAACCTCCATTACCTGCGGCGTCCGTACCGGTTTCGGCAGGCGGGACCGATGACGCTGCTTCCCGGTTTGTCCGAGCCTGCTGCTTCCCGTTCTCCGGCACGTTGAGAAACCAGGTTGTCAGCAGAAGCGCAGCGTAAGCAACGAACGACACAATATACAGCCCCTGGAGGCTCATCAGCGTCAGCATAATCCCTGCCAGCGTAGTGCCCAGAATCCGAGCCATCGTTCCGGCATTCATATGAACACCGTTCAGGGCGAGCAGATCTTTCTCCCGGACGATCAGCGGAATGACCGACTGCAGCGCGGGAAAATAAAACGCAGCCGATATTTGCAGCGTCACGGCAAAAAGCACCATCCACCACACCGAGTCGAAATACAGGGCGACGAACATAAAACCAACCGCCACCAGCCGGCCCGCCCCCGACAAGAGCAGCACCGTTTTTTTCGGATTCGTATCGATGATCCGGCCGGCGAGCGGTGCGAACAGTACGCCGGCGAGCAAACCGGAAAATAAAATTAACGATTTCAGGAAATCGGACGGTACTTTTTGCTGCATAAACTCCAGATTGGCGATAATGGACATCCAGAGCCCTAACCCGGCGATAAATTCACCGACGAGGACGATCCAAACGTTGCGATTTCTCCACATGATGTTGTTACTCCTCAATGATATATAAAATAAAATAATAGACTATCTTGGGATTTTAATAGAGTTCGGCCTAAAAAGATAGCCCAACATAGTATTTGGGGATGGCCGCGAGCCGAATCGATCATACGTTCGACTAAAAACCGGAAACATTGTACACTATTCTAGTATCGCACCTCTGCCGCTCGAATGGCGGCAACGATTCATTCAAAGGATGATGACGGTTATGAGTTTGTCGCTTCATAATAAAATTGTGGAATCCATGTGCGGCCGGATGGCCTACCATAAAGGAAAAGCCGACTTTCTGTCGGGGAAAGTGTCCGTTGTTCGGTACCAGCCCGGGCAATTGTTCGAAGCGGCCGTAACGGACAAAGGGCGGAGCGAAGTATCCGTCAGGCTGGACGATCCGTCCGGAACGATTGCGGCAAGCTGCTCCTGCCCAACGCTCGGCTCTTACAGCAAACATTGCAAACATATCGCGTCCGCGCTGCTGTGCCTGATCGAGATCCAGCGCAGCGACCGGCCCGAGTCCGCTGCGGATGCCGGCGGCTTGCAGCCGCAAGTGCAGGACTCGCCTGCCGGCACGCCCCGCGAGGAGGCCCGGCTGGTCGAAAGCATGCTCGGGCTGTTCCGCAAACAGCCGGCACGATCCGTCGGCAGCGGGCTGCTGCACGATCCGAGAGACCCGCTCCACGTACAGTTTAAGTGTACGCTGCTTCCCTACGGTTACCGGAAACAGCTTTTCGGCATCGAGATGAAAGTGGGGCCGGAACGGCTTTATATCGTTCAGAGAATCAGGGAATTTCTCGAGCAGCTCGATAAGGGGAGTTCGTATCCATTCGCTAAACTGTTCACGTACGATCCGGAGATCCACCGGTTTAAAAAAGAAGACGAGTCGATCATCCAGCAATTAACCAATATTGCCGAGAACGAGCAACTGTATCGGGATTCGAACGTATTCCCCGTCCGCAGCAAGCACCAGACAGATCGGACCCTGCTCCTCCCTCCGCTCTCCTGGGACAGTCTGCTGCCGCTCCTAACCCGTGCGGAGACGTCCGTGCTTGTTGAACATCCCGACGGTTCCGTCCATCCGCTGCAGTTGTCCGTTGAGCCGGTGCCGCTGCACTTTGACTTCCGGCAGACCGGAAACGGGAATCACGCCTACGAGTTGGAAGTAACGGGCTTGGACGACGTGACCGTACTGGAATCCTACGGGGTTGTTCTTACAAACGGCAAGCTGCTGCAGCTGCCGTCCGAATCATGCAGCCGGTTATCGGAGCTTAAGCAGATGTTCGACGACGCCGGCAGACGGCAGCTTCCCTTGTCTCAGGTTCAGCTGGAATCGATGATGGACAGAGCCGTACCCGGCTTAATGAAGCTTGGTCGCGTTCAGATTGCGGACGCCGTATCCGAGAAGTTCGTAAAGACGCCGCTGAGAGCGAGCTTGTACCTGGATCGGGTGAAGGAGAAGATGCTGGCCGCCCTGGAATTCCATTACGGTGACATTACGATCAACCCGCTGGAGCCTTGGTCGGCCAAACGAAGCTCCGACCGGATTCTGGTGCGGGACGGCGAGTTGGAGCGGCAAATCCTCGAGCTGATGGAGCAGTCGTCCTTCGTCCGGACGGAAAGCGGCTACCGGATGGACGACGAGGACGGCGAGTACGATTTCCTGGTTCATACCGTGCCCCGGCTTGAAAAGCTGGTTAAAGTGTATGCCACCTCCAACGTGAAGGAACGGATCTATCCGGTTCATGTTCCGCCCAAGATTACAGTGGATGTCAATGACAAAGTCGACTGGTTGGAAGCGCGGTTCGATATTGAAACAATTCCCGAAGCGGAAATCCGTAAAGTGCTCCAGTCGCTGGAGGAGAAACGCCGGTATCACAAAATGCCGGACGGGTCTTTGCTGCCGCTTGAATCCGAAGAATTCCAGGAAATCGTGCGCTGCATGAACGAGCTCGGCGTCCGGATGGGAGAGGCGGACGGTACGACCTTCCGGCTGCCGGTCGTTCGCGGTCTCCAGTTGATGGACACCGACAGGCAGAGCCACACGGTTCGTCTGGGCAAAACGCTCCGGCGCCTTCTTACGCACATGCGCAATCCGGACCATCTAGACTTCCCGGTGCCGGACAACCTCGCCCCCGTGCTGCGGGATTACCAGCAATACGGGTATCAGTGGCTGAGGACGCTGGCCCATTACCGTTTCGGCGGCATATTGGCCGACGAGATGGGGCTGGGCAAGACAGTTCAGGCGATCGCCTTCCTCGTCTCGATGCTGCCCGAGATCCGGGCTCAGGAGCTGCCGGCGATCATCGTCTCCCCCGCTTCGCTGGTGTACAACTGGCAAAACGAGCTGCACAAGTTCGCACCGGACATCCGGGCGGCGATCGCCGACGGCAGCAAAGCGGAGCGGAACAAGTTTTGGAAAAACGCAGCAGGTTTGGATGTGATCATCACCTCCTACCCGCTGCTGCGTAGAGATATCGAGGCGTATATGATGCGGTCGTTTCATACGCTGATATTGGACGAAGCCCAGTTTTTCAAAAACCACACGACCCAGACGGCGCATGCGGTCAAACAGCTGCAAGCCCCCTACCGGTTCGCGCTGACCGGAACGCCTGTCGAGAACCGGCTGGAGGAGCTGTGGACGTTGTACGATGTCGTATTTCCGGGCTTGTTCCCGGGAAGAAAGGCGTTCAACGAGCTTTCCCGCAGCACGGTAGCCAAGAAGATCCGCCCCTTCCTGCTCCGCCGGCTGAAGAGCGACGTATTAACGGAGCTTCCGGAAAAAATCGAAACGCTGCATACGTCGGAACTGCTGCCCGAGCAGAAAAAGCTGTATGCCGCTTATTTGGCGAAACTCCAGAAGGAAGCGTTGAAGCATCTGAGCGAAGCCAGTTTCCACAAAAACCGGATCAAAATATTGGCCGGCTTGACCCGGCTTCGCCAGCTGTGCTGCCATCCTGCCCTGTTCGTGGAAAACTACAACGGCTCATCGGCCAAGTTCGAGCAGCTGCTGGACATTGTGGAGGAATGCCAAAGCGCGGGCAAACGGGTCCTGCTGTTCTCCCAGTTTACGGAGATGCTCGGACTGATCGGGCGGGAGATTGGGGTGCGGGGGATTCCGTTCTTTTATCTCGACGGCTCGACTCCGCCTGCCGAGCGCGTCGAGCTGTGCGGCCGCTTCAATGAAGGAGAACGCGATCTGTTCCTCATCTCGCTGAAGGCCGGCGGCACCGGGCTGAATCTGACCGGAGCGGACACCGTCGTTCTGTATGATCTGTGGTGGAACCCCGCCGTGGAACAGCAGGCAGCCGACCGCGCCCACCGGATCGGGCAGAAAAAAGTGGTGCAGATCATCCGGCTGCTCGCCCAAGGCACCGTGGAAGAAAAAATGTACGACCTCCAGCAGAAAAAGCTGCATCTGATCGAGGATGTAATCCGGCCGGGACAGGAATCGTTGTCGTCGTTTACAGAGGCGGACATCCGGGAGCTTCTTTTGCTTGGGTAAAACAAAACCGTCCGGTACAAGCGAAGTCCGGACGGTTCTTTGATGTGCAAACCCATACCTATGCGCATCGAAGGGAATGGGTACCTTCGCTCCAGCCGCTCGCTAAAGTCGTTGTTGTCTTCATGCGGCGGTATGGCTAACGAACCCAACATTCGTTACCAGAACCGAATGCGGATGTTTGAATTTGTAACGAACTCTTGTATGGTTATTCCTCGCAAATCGGATCGTTTTTTTCCGCTTTCGGTTCGATAACGATACCCGGATTCGTTACGTCTGAAATAACATCGTTTTTCAGCCATAAGAACGATACGATTCGTTAGTCATCGAACCTGAGTATACGTTCTGGCAGATCAAACAAATCCGTCCGGTACAAGTTGGCCACGATAAAGCAGCGCCTTGAAGCCTTACCCTTTCAACACATTTGCACGCTCTGCAGCGGTAAATGACAAACGAAACCTGTCGAGCGATTCGACAGGCTGTATGCCGGGCGGTGTGCCTCCGCCCTTATTCGTCTTCCTCCGAGTCCACATGTTCCACGAGCCGGTCCAGCCGCGCCGTCTGATGACCGTAATCGTACATCGCCGCAGCAACGATAAACAGCCGCAAAGCCCCTTCCCGTTCTTCGGCGTAACCGTCCGTGGCGTGCTTCATGAACAGATCGTTCGCCTCTACGACCGAATCCGATTTCCAGCTCTCCGGCTTCAGCTTGTCTTCGAACTTAAGCAGCACATGCTCATGGAACTTGATCAGCTTCTCCATATGCCGGTCGTACCTTTTGTTCATATCGTCCGTCCGGTCGGCCTGGAAGAAATGCTCCTCCACCGCCTCCAGCACCTCGTAGCCTTTTTGCAGCGTATACAGCATCTGCTTGTAGACGACGAGCTGGCGCGTCTGCCGGTATTTGGAGCGCTTCAGCTTTTTGACTTCCTCTTCAATCAGCTTGTACTTGCCGCTCAGCGAATTCAGGCTGTCCGCGAGTCCCTGCTTCTGACTGCGGAACACTTTCTCCTTCATCTCGTCGGATACCGCTGTCCGCAGCAGCAGCGACAGCTTGCCGAAAACCGTATGAACCTGGTCGGTAAATTGCTCTTTCGGTTTTGGCGGTAAAAAGACGATATTGATGGCAAACGCCGATACAATTCCAATCATGCTCAGCAAAAAACGGTTCAGCGCAAATCCCCATTGCCCGGATGCATCCATTACCGCAACGACTGTGACCAGCGTCAGGCCGATCGTCTCTTCCATCTTCAGCTTGATGCACAGCATAATGACCAGGATACAGACGACCCCGATCGCAATCGGCTCCTTGGAGAAATAAGTGCCGGCCAGCATCGCGATCACGGCTCCGAGCGTATTCGTCTGCACCTGCTCCAGAAAATAGCGCCAAGACCGGTAGATCGAAGGCTGCACCGCGAAAATCGCGGCGATGGCGGCAATAACAGGGGGAGAAAACTGCAGCCATGTACTGATGTATAAGGCCAAGGTGACGGCGATTCCCGTCTTGAGCATACGTGCTCCGAATGTCATGGTAATAGCGTTTTCTCCTCCTTGTTGAATGGGCAATTGTAATCAGGAGCCGACAACAACAAGCGTCATTCGATTCTGATAACAAGGAAATTATACATTCGGGAGGAGGACGTTTCAACAGGAGAGGCATAAGCCTCCGGCTTCAGGACGGACTGATCTGCGTCCCCACGAGAACCGCCGGGGAAGCGATTCTCTCCAGCAGCTTGTCCCCGTACACACGATCGAGCTTCAGCTCCGGCATATGAATGTAGCCGATGTAACAGTCGCAGCATTTCATCCCGCAAGCCCGTCTCTTGGACAAACCTTCCAGTCCGTCCCGGTACAGATGTCCGATCACTTGCCGGTCTTTGTAGCAGCGCTTCACGATTCCCGGCCCCTGAACATAAAAAACGCTGTGTCCCGTTTCACATGGTTTACCCATACTGTCGTAATCTGACACATTGTAGTCGAACAACGGATCGATCGCACGCAGGAAGATCAGGTCTTCGTCAGAGTAATAGTCCTTCTTGTCTTTGTACGCATTGACCCACAGGTAGACATCGTCCAGCAAAGCCCGGCGCAGCGACCGGATCGCCCCGAAGGCGCTTCGCACTCCTACCGAACCTACGCTGAACGGAATGTTCCGGCGGTGCAGTTCCAGGCATTGAGCGAGAAAGTCCGCTTCCTTCGTCTGCCCCGGGTGATACGTAACCCAGAAGGCGGCCTTATCTCGATTAAGCTTCTCCGTCCAATCGAGCTTGGCGGACAAATTCGTCTGGATCGCCACTTTCTCTATATGATCCAGATGGGACAGCTCTGTGATCGCCTCCCGGTACCACCGGTGAATCAGCGCTTCGCCATAAGGGTTGAAGAACACCGACAGCCGGTCGCCTTCCCCGGCCCGACCGCGTACCCAGTCGACAAACTGCATGACATGATCGCGGTCTCTGGCCAGCGTTGCCCGGGTATCGACATTTTTGCTGAACGGACAATACGGACAATCGTAGTTGCAGGAGGTCAGGCTGCCCCGGAAGTACAAGGTCGCCTTCATACCAGCTCGTACCCTTCCATCCGCTTCCGCACCTCCGGCGAGATGAACCAGTCGCCGATCGCGTCGGAATAAGCCACCCCATCGTCCGTCAGCCGGAATACGTTATGTTCGAGTACGGCCAGTCCGGCACGCAGCAGCTGTTCCAGCTCAGGGTGATCGTCCAGCGTTCGGCTCCCAAACCGGTTCTCGTAAGCCCCCAGATCCAGCCCCTCGCGATGCAGGACGGCCTTCAATATATATCTCCGCTTCTGCTCGGCCTCGGACAACACGAACCCGTAATCCGCCGTATCGTAACGCTCCGCCGCGACGTAGTCGGCTATGATGCTTGCCGTCGCCCGGCGGCTAACCCCGTAGCGGGAAGCGTAGTGCACCGATCGGGTATAAGAGCGGGCTCCGCAGCCAAGCCCGACCATTCCTTCCTCCTGACAGCCGTAAGACAGCACCGTTTTGTCGGAATCGGCTTCGGGCTTTGCGAATCTGCGCATCGAATACTGGATGTAGCCTTCCGCCAGCAGTTTCTCCCTCGCCGCCCCGTAGCAGGCCATCCGGATATCTTCGCCGCCGCTTAACACATCCTCCGGCTTCACGATCGTATGGTCCCGCGTATATAAAGGATAAATAAACAGCTCCTCCGGAGCGTATTGAAGTGCACGGTCCAGCGAGTACAGCCAGGAATCGACCGTCTGGCCGGGAAGACCGTAGATCAGATCGACATTCAGAATCGGGAACCGTTCCCGCTTCAGCAGTTCAAGCGCGCGTTCCGCTTCCGCCGGGCCTTGCGGCCGGTATACGGCAGCCGCTTCCGATTCCACGAAGCTTTGAATGCCCATGCTCACCCGGTCGACCTGCCGCTGCTTCAAAATTCGAAGCCGCTCCGCGGTAACCGTCTCGGGCGAAGTTTCAACGGAGATGGACGCTTGCTGCGGATTCAGCCCCATCACGTTTTCGGCGATATCAAACAGCCTCTCCAGCAGACGCGGCTCCAGCAGCGTAGGCGTCCCCCCGCCGATCGCAAACCGGGCGAACGGCTTATGGCCGACGAATCGGGACCATTGCACCGCTTGCCGATGCAGCGCATCGACGTAAGTCTCGTGTACGTCCGCCCGTTTGTCCGGCAGCGTGAACAGATTGCAGAAGCCGCATCTCGCCCCGCAGAACGGGATATGCATATACAGAAAGAAGCTCTCCGCCGGCTCGTCCCGCCACAGCTCCGACAAGGACCGCTTCGGTTCCAGCTCCGAGTAAGCCGTCTTATGTGGGTACGAATATAAATAAGACCGGTAAGGATCGGAAGTCAGCCTCTCCTTCCAGCCGCGGAGCTCATCCGGACCGCCGCCTGCGCTTCCCGAACGGGCAGCAAAAGATTCGAACAAAAGGGCCACAGCCTTTCCGGGTAATGGTGTAAGCAGTCATCCATGAATCTAATGAAAGTTAGTAGTTGCCGGCTGTATGAAACCATTGACGCTTACAGCACGAACTCGCGGTACGGCACGTTCCAGACGACCTCGTGGGCTAGCCGGTGTCCCTCATAACCATCCTCGCCATAAGCGGTGCCGTGGTCGGAGAAAGCGAGGCAAAAAACCGGCCTCTCCCGGCAACGCATCGCCTCGAATAGCCGGCCCAATTGCCCGTCCACATAACGAAGCGCGGCGCGCTGTGTATCTACGGAGTCTTTTTTCGCCCCCGGCACAAAGTAATGATTCGGCCCGTGAATGGCGGACACGTTGAGAAACAGAAACAGCTTCTCCTCCATCCCCGCGCGTTCCAGCAGCTTCAGGGCGTGATTGACCTGATGCTCCGTAGACCGGGAGTTCGTCACGCCGAAGGTCATGCGCCAGTAGCTTTCCTGGAAATAACCGGGCAGCACTTTGGCGAGCGGTACCTTTTTCGTGAAGAAGATCACTCCGCCGATGCAGATCGTCCGGTAGCCTTCCGCCTGCAGCCCGGAGACGATATCCGGCGTATCGAACAGCCACGTATTCGGGTGAGTGGGCAAGCCGGTATGTTTGGAGTGGAACAGCCGGATATGGTCTTTTTTGTTCGTAGTCGCCGGTGTTGGCAGAAATCCGCCGAAAAAAGCATGATGCGCCGCATAGGTAAAGCTGCCGGGGGTATGACGCTTCTCCCAGGACCCGCTTCCGCACAAATTCGGACAATGGTTCTCCTCCAGTACGGCGGCGTCGTAGCGCAGCGTATCCAGCGTAATCATTAAAATGTCGTGGCTGCCGACGATGTCATTCATGTTGATCAATACTCGTTCTTCCTCTCTGCCGGTTCGGACCGTTCCTTGCCCATTGGGGAAAACGGCGAAAATGTCTCCCCCAGCCTGCGCATCTCCCATTCGTACGGATTGCAGCCGCTGTACTCGACGCGATACAGCAAATCGCCGAAGGGATTCACATCTACTATGTAAGGTTTCTTCAATCGGCTATCGAGCAGCACATCGACCCCGGCTACCGTAGAGCCGCCAAACGCAGCCAGCGCCCGCTCCGCACAATCCTTGACCGTATCTTGTTCGCTCGAATTCAATCCCACTTCGTCCAGCGTTTTTCTTTGGCTTCGCAAATGCAGGTTCGTAATCGGAGTCGGACTGACACGGGCGATCCGATGACAAGCTTCCCCGCCTACGACGAGCTGACGGATATCGTAGGAATGACCCATGTACGCCGCTTTGGCGATCCATTGCTCGATATGTGCGCCGTGCGCCAGCAGCCAATTGATGATGGACCGGATCTCCTGGCTCCCGGTATACCGGCGCAGCTTCACCGCATTGTAATAAGCCGGAGGCCGGGTATTGTAGGATTCTACGCCGATCGTCGTCACCGCCAGCTCGGCGCCTGTGACCGGATTGGTCTGATAAGCGATCACGCCGCAAGCGCCCGATCCCGCAGCCAATTTAATAAATAGGCGGTGCAGCCGGCGTTGGCTCATCATTTCGCGGAGCGTTTCGTAATCCGGCAGCTGCTCGGGGGGAGCGAGCCGTTTGGGAACGGGGACGTTCGCAGCCGTTAATACACGGTGCGTGTACCGTTTGTCGAACATGGCGGCAATATCGTCCGGGGCATTTATCCACCGTCCGTGCGGCCACAGTTCCTTCGCCCTCTTCTCCACCATCGCAAGCAGACGGCCATAGCCGCGAAACCATTGGGACGGATGGTACAGCCGACCCCGCTGCTCTTGAATCGACAGCGCCGCCTTGACCGGCAGCGGCTGCGGGTCGTTCCATGCCCCGTAGGGCAGCAGCCGGTCGTCGGCAAGCTCGGCTGGCGCATCCGGGGCTCCGAGCGCGATGAGCTCCCGCTCCACCTCGAACAGCTCGCCAGGCGCGTCCAGGCGCAGCACCGGAGAGCGGCCGCCTCGGAGCTCCGCCAGCTCGGCCGTTTGCTCCAGCGACGTACGGCCGCGAAGCAGATCGAGATAAGGAACGACGACGGCTGGCGGCATTCCGAGTTTTCTGCGGGCCTCCTGCAATCCTTCGGTGCGCCGGTTGCCGGGATTGCCGATTAGGATCAATCGGTCCATCTTACTCGGTTAAAGCCGGGAAGCGATAGTCTTCATCGTCGTCAGCTTCCTGCTGGTCGCTCGTATTAACGTTCAGACCCGACTGTTTCCACTTCAGCATCATCTTATCGGACATAAAGTGGTAGCTAAGGTCCAGATGTTGCAGCTTTTTCACTTTATCGCTTTGCAGCAGCGCCTCCGCCCCTTTGTCCGACAGCGTGCCCATCGACAGATCGAGCGTATGCAGTTGGTCGAGAATCGGAGCTTCGGCAACCGCAATCGCGATTTCATCCTGAAGCTCACTGTCTTTCAGGCCCAGATAAGTAAGCTTCGGGAATTTCCCCGGTTCGATTAACGGCAGTATCGTATCCAGCGACCCGTCGAAGCCGTAGTTGTCGACCCCTAAGTAGAGCTCCAGCTTGTTCAACTGCGGAAATGATCCGTTGCTTATGCTCGTTATGACGTCCGAGCCAAGACCTCCGCAGATGATGACCAGCTCCTCCAGCTTCTCGTGGCGGGCCGGATCGAGCGCCAACCCGCTGCTTCCTTTGATCGTCAGCGACGTCAGCTCCGGATAGGCGGCAAGGACCGGTCCGATATTCGATTGCATGATCCAGGACACTTCACACTCTTCAAAACCCATGTCGCCGATAAACAGTTTGCGAAGCTTTGGAAAGCGGCCGTTTAAACGAACCAATGCCTCCACGATATCGCTAGAATCGTTCTCGTAAGAGCCGCCCCAATCGCCGATAATCAGACTGGTCATATCCGCAGCTTCCGGACTGTTCGCCAGTTGCTCGAGCAGTTCGGTCATTTTCACGTTTTCTTCATATTGGTCGTAATCGATCGTTAGTTTTACTTCGGACATTTGCAGTTTCCTCCCTGCTGATCATGGGTATCGTTATATATTAATACTAGTCGCAGTTATAAATCCACTACCAATCCGCCTATATTTAGGAAGATTAGTAGGACCGCGGGGCTAGGATCGGTTATTGCGGCAAGCCTGCAATCAGCGGGAATGGCTCAGCATCCATTCGTACAACTCCGGATTCTCGTACGTCTCGGTCCAGGCATTATGTTTCGCTTCGGGATACACCGTAAGGCGTACATCAGATCCGCACGCCTGAAGCTGCTCGACCATTCGTTCGGACTCCTCGATCAGCACGATCGTATCTTGAGCCCCGTGAAACGCCCATACCGGCGTTTTGACCAAAAGCTTCGCCCGGTACGGATCTCCGCCCCCGCAAATCGGCGCGATCGCGGCGAATTTGTCCGGATAGTCGCAGGCAAGATTCCAAGTGCCGTATCCGCCCATACTGAGTCCGGTCAGGTAGATCCGTTTGTCGTCGACGTTATAGTTGGCCGTTATTTCGTCCAGGAGCGCCATCACTCCGTCTTGCTTTTGGTGCCAATAAGCGTTTTTGGGGCATTGCGGCGATACGGCGATAAACGGGAAGGACGGATTGCGTTCCGCCAGCATCGGGATGCCGTGTATTTTCACTTTCTCGATATCGTCTCCCCGCTCGCCGGCGCCGTGCAGAAACAGGATCAGCGGCCAGCGCTCGGACGATTCGGGATCATACGATTGCGGCAAATGCAATAAATATTGAAGCTGGATCGGCTTAATTATTTGTTTTTCCAAACGGTTTACGGTTTGACTCATTTGGGTTTGCCTGCCTTTCTTCTGGAACGTTCCAGTTATCGATGTAGTTGCTTACCGTCCGGTATGAGGCTCTGCAGGCAGCGCCTTCGCCCGGAGCGTGGATGGCGGTATGCCGCTGTATTTCTTGAATTGTTTGCTGAAAAAGAAAATATCCGAATACCCCAGCGTCTCGGCCACTACTCCGACCGTCATCGACGTCTCTGCGAGCAGATGCCTGGCGCGCTCCACACGGGTGCTCGTGATATAAGCTTTCAACGATTGTCCCGTATACCTCTTGAAAAGCCGGTTGAGATACCTTGGGGTTAGTCCGGCGAACTTTGCGATTTCGTCATAATCGATAGGCGAAGCGATGTGTTCCTTAATATATTGCTTGGTCTGAAGCAGCAGCCGCTTCTGTTTGTGCGAGATCGGGGGTTCCGCCTCCGTTTCGGGTGAACCGGCTTCACCGGCTTTGGACAATTGCAGCAGGACGAGCTTCATCAGACAATGAAACCACTCATCCCGCATCTCGCTCTCTTCTTCCTCGGCGTCCGCCTCCAGCACTTCGTTCATCCGGCTTTCAAGCGGATAGGCGTCTTCGGTATATACGTATCCCGGAGGAAGCCAGCTTGACTCCGGATCGCACGGTTCTCCGGTGCGCAGATCCGTCACGTCGAAATGAATGTAGATCACTGTAAGCCGGTCGTCCGGGTGCTGGGTCGCTTCTATCCGGTCGCCGGGTCGGAACACGAAGCAGGAGCCTTGCCGCACCGGGAAAAGCTCGCCGTTTAACCGGACGTCCCCTTTGCCGGATACGACATACCACAGGTCGTAATCGCCTAGCGGAGCCGGACGCCAGTCCCACCCCGGCTCGCACCGGGCTTTCCCCGACCTTCCTCCGCTCCCGATCCGCACTGCCGCCAGCTTGACACTGCCCGGCGCCCGGCCCGGTTTCACTTCGCTCATAAGCGCTCCTTTCCGCAACAGTCCGCCTGTCGCCAGCGACTCCACGGTTGTAATCTCGATATGCCTTACGGTACAAACCGGCAGCTTTGCAGACCATTCCCCGGCTCTCGGTTCATTTTTATAATGAAAGAAACAAAAGAACGGAGGAGATGCATTTGGCTGCAAACGAAAAGTCGCCGGAGGAAATCGCCCGGCTGCTGTACCAGTACGACAACATGGCAATCAGGCTGGATTCGCCCGCAGCGATCGGCCCGGACGAGATCAAGCTGTACCATGAGCAAGGGTATCTGGCCGTTACCCGGGTATTGTCCGGGGACGATACGAACCGTTCCATACAAGCGCTGATGTCCATCCTGTTCCAGGACGCTAACGGCGCGAAAATCCAGTTCACCAAACCGGAGAACGAAATTATCACCGCTGAGGAACGGGAGCTGTCTGTCCGGAAAATATACGAATTCGTACATGGCAACCGGACTCTGTACGAGATCGCCCATCACCCGGAGCTGCTGGCGTGCGTCGAGAAGCTGCTGGGCGAGGAAGCGGTGCTGATTCAAGATATGGCGCTGCTGAAGCCCCCTCATGGCGGCGGGGAGAAGCCTTGGCATCAAGATATGGCCTACGGGCCGCTGGCCTACGATAAAGCGGTTGTAGGCGTATGGATCGCCCTGGACGAAGCCGCGCTCGACAACGGCTGCATGCACCTCATCCCGCGCTCGCATATGGACGGCGGCACGCCTCATTACGCCAAGCGGGACTGGCAAGTCTGCGACGACAACGTACAAGTGGAGCGGGATGTAGCCGTACCGCTGCCTCCCGGAGGCGTCCTGTTTTTTCACGGCCTGCTTATACATGGCACTCCGCCGAACTTCTCCATCAAACGCCGCCGGGCGCTTCAGTTTCATTACGCCGCCGCGTCCTCGGTCAAGATGTCGCCCAAAGAGTACAAGCGGATGTTTACCAACGAGCTGACCGGCGCTACCTGCTAGCCTGAGCGTTGCGGGCCTCTTCCGATGGAGCGGCCCTTTTTGCGCTTGCTCATCTGTTCACGACTGTTCACGATTCAAGCGGCATGTATCTCCTCAGCACCGCATCGTCCCACACCTGCACTTCGATATACCGTTCCGGCCCGCCCTGGCCGTCCGGATTCCACTGCTGAGGCAACCCGTGCCGGGCGATGAGTTCTTCGATCTCCCGCTTCGTGTAGACGTTCTCCCTGTACGGTTTGCCGTCCTTATAACGCATCGTCGGGAATAAATCTCCGTAAGTGAAGCTGATCGAACTTCCTGCAAACTCGCCTAAGGGAATGCGAATTTCTCGGCCATCTCTATACCATTCCTTGATCCATGCGCATTCTCCAACGGTCATATAGTGGGGATAAGAAAGAACCGGCATTCCGCCTTTCTGAATAAACATCGCCCTGGCCTTTGCTTCCAGCTCCCGGCGAATGTCCATATAGCCGTCCGGGCGGCGGCTGGCGAACAAGACGGAGTCTTTTCTCAGCTCCTCCATGATCAGCCGGGCCTCTGATCGGTTCAAACCGGATAAGTTCCGGAACGGTCCCAGATCAGCTTCATAATAATGATACAGATCCATTCGATTACCGTCCCTGCAAGGCTCTCTCGTTGGCAGTTCTTGCCTGCTGAATTCATTCGATGCAACAGGGAGCGATTCCTTCTGCGAACGTATGATCTTGAATATTTACAAATTGGCCGGAAGCGGGGATGCGGAAACTCTTCACTTGGGTCATTGCCTGTGACGGACTGACTTGATCTTCCGCCGGTCCGCCCATCGAACCGTTCCCCCTGCGGCCAGAAGCAGAAGCCCGAGCCCGCCAGTCGTCCACGGATACAGAACGGGAAACCATAATGAAGGCCACACATGCAACATATTGGATCGGTAACCGAATGAAATCGGCGATGCCGATGACTGTTGAATGTACTTCACCCGAATCGGGTCGTCCGCCCGTTCGCCATACTCGAACCGCTCCTCCCGGACTTGACCGTCCGAAGCGATGGAGAGCACCCGCCATGCCAGTGACGGCACATGGAAATCTCCGATCTCCGATATACGCTGTACGAGGACGAGCTGATCGTGATCGCGGTGCCGAACGGTCAGCATTCCAAAATAACCGTGATACCGGTTCTCATCCAAAAAATAAGACCTCACCTCAACCGGGTCGGATACGCTCCAATCGTTCTGATTGATCGTAATCCGCAGCGGCGAGCGGCTGTGGCTATCCCTACTGCGCACACCCGGCGCGGTTTCGTCCTCGATTCGAATCACTTGGTTTTCCCAAGTGTACTCCCTCGTATACCGAACCGTTTCCGAAGCGGTATTCTCCATATACCTGTAGTAGTCATCGTATGACAGCGGCTCTCGGCTTTCACCGGCTGCTTCCACCCGATTACGGACGGAGATGCGGGTTACCGGAATGGGAACGCCCCTGCCTAATATTTCGACTTTGCCCAGTTCAAGAAAATTCACATAAATCCGATCGATGTCGGCTTGCTGCCGCACCTTTCGTTCCAAAAACAACTCCTGCCCCATCAAATAAAGCGGCCAAGCCGAAAACAGCAGCAAGACGGCTCCTGCAAGGATAACCCCTATCCCCTTCACGCCCATGTCGGTACCCGTTCCTCTCCCTGTTTATGGTGTCCGCAGATTGCGTCCTCTGCACCTATAATCGTA
This sequence comes from Paenibacillus oceani, assembly GCF_014705615.1. Classification (GTDB taxonomy): domain Bacteria; phylum Bacillota; class Bacilli; order Paenibacillales; family NBRC-103111; genus Paenibacillus_AB; species Paenibacillus_AB oceani. Next base: position 95,285 of record NZ_JACXJA010000016.1, on the reverse strand, counting down.
TCCAGCCGTGCAGGATTGTTGTAGTTCCAACTTTTGTAGAACCCGAACGCCTCATGCCTCCGTCGCAAGTGCTTGATTTTAGGAGACGATATGGTAAACTTTCCCTAAGTCGCTTATTTTCGGGGAACCTGACCTGATCCTGCTGCGACTTTCGGGCTATCATAATTGCGGCGTATAAACGCTTCTACATTCCAAATTACAGAGAAGGCGGTGGTACACATCTTGTATCGGGTAGTTGGCGTCCGATTCAAGCCGGCTGGTAAAATTTATTATTTTGACCCCGCAGGCAGCGAATTCGGGGTACACGCTAACGTAATCGTGGAAACCTCGCATGGAGTCGAATTCGGAACGGTCGTACTTCCTTCCAAAGACGTGAAGGAACGCGATATCGTCCAACCGTTAAGGAAGATCATTCGGTCAGCGACGAGCGACGACTTTGCCCGGATGAACAGAAACAGCGTCGAGGCCGTGCAGGATTTGGCCTCTTTGACCGATAGATTCAAGCAATTAAAGATGAAGCTGCTTCAGATCGAATATACGTTCGACCGCAGTAAAATGTATTTTTATTATACGGCGGAAGGCCGGGTCGATTTTCGGGAGCTGGTCAAATATTTGGTTAGCCTGTATCGGCGTACCCGGGTGGAATTAAGACAGGTGGGCGTCAGGGATGAAGCGAAGCTAATAGGAGGAATCGGGCCGTGCGGCCGTATACTATGCTGCTCGACCTTTCTGGGCGAATTTGAGCCCGTGTCGATTAAGATGGCGAAGGACCAGAAGCTGTCTCTCAATCCTGTCAAGCTATCCGGTTTATGCGGACGATTAATGTGCTGTCTCCGCTTCGAGACCCACAACTATGAGAGCGGGAAATCCGGCTTCCCTTCCCCTGGCGGTACAATCACGACCGCTTATGGCCAAGTGAAGGTCGTTGCTGTCCATCCGGAGACGAATAAGGTCGTGGTTCAATCTCCATCCAGACCGGCTCCGATCGAACTGGATCTGGATGATCCTGAGATTAGCTGGTAACGAACAAGTAACGGGGGTTGTCCGGATCTCGCATTCGGGCAGCCCTCTTATTCATACTTCCGGTTCGGGATAAACTCCCAAATAAGAAAAGCTTCTAAACGAAGCCTTATCCACGATGAATGACCCTGCGTAAGAGGAGGCTTTTCTTAGTAAAAAATGTTTCATTTTACCGCTTTAACGCTTTAGTAAACTTAAACATTCTTTAACGTTCAAAAAAAACTCACAACGAAAATGTGTCGTCGGAGAGACCGCTGCGCAAATGCTCGTACAACAATACCGTTCGTTGGAGCGGTTCGATGCCAAGCTCCTGCTTCAGTTGTTTCGTAAATTTCTCATAATGACGGATCATCGACAATCTGTCGCCCATTCTGGCGTAATACCGGATCATCAGCTCGTTGATGTCGTCCAGAAACGGATTTTTGTCCGTAATCTTGCGCAGACATTCGATAGCTTGAAAATACGATTGCACGCCGGCATAATAGGCGGCCATTCGTTTCAGCAGGCTGATGTATCGCTCCCGGTATCGTTCCTGCAGCTGCATCGCCCAGAAATAGCCGTCTTGCTCCATATAATCTCCGCGGTACAAGGAGACGGCCCGCACCATTTTGGCAATCGATGCCGCATCGACCAGCTGCTCGCCTTCGCATACTTTGGAAAACTCGGCCGCATCGCAGCCGATGCTCGACACGTCGAGCCGGTATCCGTTCTGCTCCGACTGCAGCAGCCGCTCGAGCCCCATGGCGCTCAGCTTTTTCCGAAGCGTGTAGATGCAAGTATACAAATACGCCCGGGACTGATCGATATGATCCTGCCCCCACAGCGCATCGAGTATTTTCTCCTTCTGGACCCACTCGTTGCCATTATGGACCAGAAGCGCCGCCAGCTCGCGCTCTTTGGTCGTACGCCACTTGACAGCTCCGCCCGGCTCGTTGTCCCGGAGCCAATCGAATCGGCCGAAGCAGCGGATGCCTTCGCCTGCTCCGCCGCTTTTCACCGAGGGACCGGCCGATTGGCGCCGTCTGGCCGAAAGTTTCGCTAGCGTGGCGCCGATCCGGTCAGGGGAGGCGGGCTTCAGCACGTAATCGACCGCATGGCGTTCGAAGGCTTCAAGCGCATATTGATGATAGGCGGTTACAAACACGATGTCGGTCGAGGGACTGATTTCCACAATATGGCCGGAAAACTCCAGACCGTTAATGACAGGCATCTCGATATCCAGAAAGACGACGTCGATCGGCTCCGATCCGAGCTGCTCCAGCGCATCCATCGGATTCGTGTACGCGCCCGCCAGCTCGACGCTTCCGCTGCCGGTCAGAAGCCTCTTCATCCAGTCCAGAGCTGGCAGCTCGTCGTCGATAATGATCGTTCTCAGCATGCTTTCCCCTCCACGCATTCACTTGCAAGACTGCCGCCCGTCTGCCCCGCCGGACGGCGTCTGATCCGGCCCAATTAAATCTCGATGTCGACTACGATGCTGTCCACTCTGCCGATTTCACGGATATAGGCCGCCACTTCCTGATGCAGCGGATGAGGCCCGTAATTTTCTAGAGCGGCGCGGTTTTCGAAGCGTACGGTCAGCGCCAGCTGGTAGCCCTGATGTTTGCCGGTGAAGCTGATGCCGGCCTGGATATCGGCGATTCCCGGCAGCTTCCCTTGAAGCGCCTTGAACCGGGTTACGACTTCTTCCAGCTGCTCCTGGGAGGTCGATTCTGCGAATTTGACTAAGACGATATGATCGATCATGATAGGGCCCTCCTTCCTGAATTCAGCTATATTCCAATATATCATTTGTTCGTCTGTTAAACCAACCCGGCTCCTTGGTTTTACACGGTATAACAGCGGTCGTCCTGGTACAGTCGTTCTAGTTTCGCGTCAGGGAATACCCGTTCAATATACAGGCAGACGGGCAAATAAATCATCGGTTTCCCTGTCGCGAATCTCGCCTCGCTGGCTCCGTGCTCCCGGATCAGCAGCTCGCAGATGACCCGCGCGCTTCGCACGTCGTCCCGGACATAACTCTCCACCTTCTGCTGCAAATAGGGCGGCAAGCTCTGCACCGAAATGGCGGAAGCGGCGGATACCGGCTCCGCCTGCTGTCCGGGCTGCTCCGGCTCTTCCTCCGGCTCCTCGAACCAGCTGAACAGATCGTCGACCTTCTCTTTCTCCTTCTCTTCCCGGCGGGACGTGCCGGTCCCGGAAGGAGGCGCCCCTTGCGGCAGCGGCGGCAATATTTTCGGTTTCAGTCCTTCGGACCTCAACTGGCGAAGCTTCCGGGTGTGCCTTTCCAGTAAAGGCAGTCCGAGCTTCTGATGCATCCGGATCTCTTCGGGAAGCGAAGCCGGCAAGTTTGCCAGCAATTCCGGTTCGGGCTTCCAGCCGCTTCGGAGCTTGATCAGGATCTCATCCAGCTCATAGTCGATCGCATCGAAGCCTTGCTTAATAGCCGTCACGATGGAAGCGTCGATGCCGAGATGCTCCTTCAGATGCTCGATCCCGAACTTTTTCTCTTCGCCCGTAACCTTATGGGTTACATGATGCTGGTATCTCAAGGGCCTCCCGCATTCGCAGCGCAAATCCGGAGTAACGGCCCCCGCATCGATATAGCCGGTATACAGCCAATCGTCCAGCAGCACCTCGATCGTTTCCGGGTCCGCATGCTCGGGGATATGATACCCTTTCTCCCTGGCCATCGCATTGGCAAATACGGTACGGCGGCTACGGACCATCTGCTCCGACAAATAATGCCGCTGCTCCGCGTTTAATTCCGCCAATAACATTTCTCTGTCCTGAACGGATAAAATCATCCGCAATCCCTCCCTGCGTCCAGCTTCTATTGTACTTGATCCGCCGGTCGGTTTTCGACGTTTTTTTTACAAGCTGCCCAAACGCAGCGTCTCCTCCTCGATCCGCCCGGGCTCGATCCGCTCGAACAAATGGCTCAGATCCCGTATCGTCCGGCCGGCCGGAACGGTCACCGGTTCCCAGCTCGGCGGCTCCAGCGACAGAAACGTTCGAATCCGGTCGCACGAGAAAGGTAAAAAAGGCTGCAGGACGTTCGCCAAATTCGCAATGATAAAAACGCAGGCGAATATCGTATCGTTACAGCCGGACCTGTTTTCTTTCCACTCGGCCCAAGGCTTTCGCTCGTCATAATATTTGTTGGCGGCGCGGACGGCTGCGAATATGGTTTCCAGAGCTTCCTTCAGGTTCCCGCTGCCGATCCGCTCCCCGGCCTCCCGGTATAACGACTCGATCCGGCCGGACCAGTCTGCCGGAACTTGGCCTGCTGGAACGGTCCCCTCCATCAATTTCGCTATGAAAGCAAGCGTCCGGTTGACGAAATTGCCGAAAGCGCCCAGCAGCTCGCCATTATGGCTGTGGATAAACTCCCTCCACGAAAAATCCGAATCGCGCTTCTCCGGCCCGTTGGCAAGGAGGAAGTACCGGATCGAGTCCGGGTGATAGCGGCTCAGCAGGTAAGGAACCCAGACGGCCCAGCCGCGGCTGGTCGAAAACTTTTTCCCTTCGAGGGTCATATATTCGCATGAAACGATCCGATCGGGCAGATGAAGCCCGCCGGCTCCGAGCAGCAGCGCCGGCCAGATGATCGTATGGAACGGCACGTTGTCTTTGCCGTGGACGTAATAGGCGGTAATCTCTTCCCCGCCGTCCGTCCAGAACGATTCCCAATCGCCGCCCGCCTCGGCCGCCCACTGCTTGCTCGCCGACAAATAACCGCATACCGCTTCGATCCAAACGTACATTTTCTTCCCCTCGAACCCGTCCAGCGGCACGTCGACACCCCAGTCAAGATCCCGGGTCACCGCCCGGTCGCGCAGCCCTTCCTTCAAGTAACGCTGCGTCAGCTGCACCGCGTTGTCTTTCCAGCCTTGGGCACGTTCCGCATAGCGGGCCAGCGCTTCCTGGAACCGGGAAAGAGCGAGATAATAATGCTCGGTCTCCCGCTCTATCGGCGGATTTCCGCACAATTTGCACGTTTTGCCGATCAGATCGGCGGGATCGAGGATCGTGGAGCACGCTTCGCATTGATCGCCCCGCGCACGCTGCCCGCATACCGGACATTCCCCCTCCACATAACGGTCCGGCAGAAACCTTTCGTCGGTCTCGCAATACGTCTGCGACACGGTCTTTTTGTACAGATGCCCATTCTCCAGCAGGTTCAGAAACAGCTCTTGAACGACCTGATGATGAAAGCGATGATCGGTCCGGGTGTAGAGATCGTACGTAAATCCTAGCCGCTCGAAGCAATCGAGAAATTCGCGGTGATACCGGTCCGCGATCCGGTCCGGAGTGACGCCTTCCTGATTCGCTTGCACGGCGACCGGCGTGCCGTGGCAGTCGCTTCCCGACACATAGAGCACCCGCTCCCCTTTCGCCCGATAATACCTTGCCAGCACATCCCCAGGCAATAAACTCGCCAGCCGGCCGAGATGCAGCGAACCGTTGGCATAAGGCCATGCGCCCCCGATAAATACATTTGCCATCCTAACTACCTCCTTTTTGTGTAAAAACGACAAAAAACTCTCATCCCCAAAGGGACGAGAGTTGGACTCACGCGTTACCACCCAATTTTATGAATGCCTCGCGGCATAAACCTCTTCAGGTACGACGCTTCCGTTTACAACAGGCGTGTATACCCTAGCACGGTAACGGGTGCGGGACCCGGCGCAACCTACAGCCCGTTAAGGCATCGATGCGCAGCTCCGAGACCATATTCCCTGGCGTATTCTTCGCTCCTTCTCAGCTGCCGGAGCTCTCTGTATAAGACGTTCGTCAGGTACTCTTTCTCTTCATCGCTTTTAATTCGAATATTCAATTTATTGGGATTATACGGAAAGTTCTCGCAGCTGTCAACTCCATCCCTAAAAACGCCTAGATCCGTGATCAACGAGGGGCCTCAAAACCTTAGTCATAAAAGGAGCGACACAGCCGAATCGGTCAAATGTGCAAAACCATCCCGTCGTAGGCGACTGTGATACCGTGCGGTTCAAAGGCGGCGACGAAATCTTCATGCAGCATATGGGCGTTATGGGAGAAGTGAGTCACTGCGACTTGCGCGTCCGGCTTCAAAACGCCGTTGCCAGCCAGCCACTCTTTCGTCTCCAATGTGCAGTCGATGTCCATATGGTTATGCCGGTATGGAATCCGGCCGGTCGTGCACTCGAGTATCGCCAGATCCAGCTTTTTATCCTTGAGCCAATCCAAGGTCGCTTCCGGAAACCAGCCGCTGTCGTGACCGTACAACATCGTCTTGCCGTCTTTCTCGATGTAATAGAGCAAACAGGTTTCGGTTTTATCGTGATCCGCCAGCAGGGGGACAAGTACAGCCGTTTGCGTCCGCACCGGAACGAAGGGCTGGACGATGTGGAAAGCGAATTTTTGCTGCGCTGTTCCGACTACATCGATACATTTGCCGATCGGACGGTCGTGACCGTAGACGTGAATCGGCCGGTTCTCCGATTGAGCGAAACCCGGCAGCCGCATATACAGATCTTCCGGCAGCAGGTGATCGGAATGCGAATGGGTAATAATGAGATCCTGAACCGTCTCCAGATCGAGCCCGTCCCGGATCATATGGAAGTACGTATCCGGAGGAAAGTCGAGCTTGAGCACATCATCGATCATCACCGACGTGCGGGTCCGAATATTTTTACCGCCCTTTTGCATCGCCTGCCTGCACGTCTCGCACCGGCAAAACAAAGAAGGAATGCCTTCGGCCGCCGCCGTCCCCAAAAAGTGAACCTTCATCTGATTTCGCTCCTCCTGTTATGGCCTGATTCGCTCATCTGGTCGAGCCGTAACCGGTCCCTACGTTCGGCTGAGCACCGCGGTACCTCTCGTCCCAATCGATGATGCTTATTCATTCTACCAAACCGGACCAAACTCCTCCTGCGCGGTTATGAGGAAGATATCGATGGTACATCATGAACCGTTTGGCACAAACAAACATTGTGTGCGTACCGAAGGCGGAAAGCCGTTCCCCCTCCGGGAGGAAACGGCTTCTGCTTCGCGATTATACGTTCAATTGCTCTAAAGTTCCCGAAACGCCGATACGTATGCGACGGTTCATTCCTTCAATGAACCATTCGCCGGCGCCGGAAGTCCCCTGTACGAACCGGATTCCTCTTGCGTTCATCTCTAGCGTGACTTCCAGAATGCGCTTGCTGGGTAGAGGACTCTCCAGGGTGCGGCCAGGCTCCGCTTCGGGCAGCTCCAGCAGCAGGCTTCTTATCGCTTCATATCCACTCTGGCACATGGATATCTCCAAGGCGGGGCGCTTTACAGTAAAATAGGCCGCGTAATATTCCAGAGGATTGTACAGTTTATAGTACGCATGGCGAATTGCGGACATCACGTAAGACACCGCATGAGCTTTCGGGAACAGATAGCCGATCTTCCAGCAGGAATCGATGTACCATTCCGGAACGTTTTTCGCACGCATCTGTGCAGCTTCCGCCTCTGCGATCCCTTTTCCTTTCCGCACGTTTTCCGTGATCTTGAATGCGGCTTCGCCCTCCAACCCATAGGCGATTAGTGTTAGCATCACGTCATCCCGGCAAGCGATCGCGGTTTGCAGCGAACAGGTTCCTGTCCGGATTAGCTCATGGGCGTTTCCTTCCCATACTCCTGTTCCGTGCGTCAGTCCCGATATCTGGAGCAGCTCCGAGAAAGAATCCGGCTTCGTTTGTTCGAGGATCTTACGGACGGCAGGCGTCCCCATCTCGGGCAACCCGTATGTAGCCACCGGAGAAAGGAGCTGCTCGGGGGTTACGCCAAGTTCTGCCGTAGAGCGGAACATACTTAATACACGCCTGTCGTTCATCGGGATCGTCTCCGGATCGATGCCTGTAGAGGTGTGAAGCAGCCTCATCATGGACGGGCCGTCGTGACCCAGAATATCGAATTTGTGTACCGTATGATCCAGTTGCCGGTAATCGAAATACGACTTTCTCCATCCCGGCCTGCCGTCGCTTGAGGCGTCCCGGACGGGTGTAAAATCTTCGGCGGCCATCCCGTCCGGAATAAGCAGAAGCCCTGACGGATGCGGGGTTCCGTCGCTTCTTCCCGCCAGAAGGACGTTATTCTCTCCAAGCAGCTCTTTTACCCCGGACTGCGCCTGCCTCTGATACTCACCGGCTACGTTCAGATCGATATCGGGCATTTTATTGCCGTGAAATCCGAGGAACATCTCGTATGGAATGTTGTGTCCGTCTCCCCACATTCCTCCCCCGCACCGGGAGCATAACGGGTCCGGTCCATCAAAGCCGCTTCGCGCTTCCTCTGCCGGAATCCACTCGATCTGCCGGCACGTTCCGCACAAAGCGTGGGGAGGCAGCGGGTTCGTATCCGTAATCCCGAGAAAATAAGCGACAAGGGACGACCCGACGGAGCCGCGCGGGAGAACCGGGTACCCGTCGCTCTTGGACCGGTTCACGACGCTTCGCGCAATCAGATAGATCGAAGCAAATCCGAAATTGCAGATGAAAGACAGTTCCTTTTCCAGCCGGTTCTGAATCGGCTGCGGGATCGAATGGCCGTACCGGGCCCGGGCCGCGTCGTAACTAAGCGTACATATATGCTCGTCTTCGGCTTCCAGTCTAGGCAGGAACAGCCCACCGGGAATCAGCTCGAAGGATTCGAACCGGGCGGCCAGTTCTCTCGTATTGCCAACGACGACAGCGTATGCATTCTCCGCACCCAGATAGCCGAACTCGCGGATCATTTCGGAGGCCTGGAGGCGGTGCGAATCCCCATCCTGATGCGCTGTGACGGGCTGATCTACGGCGATTACAGGTTGTCCGGCCCCCTCTCCGTAGTCCCAGACGCTGCGGACGACCTCCTCCCATTCTTGACGGGAATAGCATCGGCCGTCCGGGCCTCCAAGGTCGGAGTGCCAAGCTCCGATCGTCAAAACATCGAAGCTACGGGCCAACTCCTCCGCTTCTACTTGCGTCCCTCGATGGATAGCATCCAGAAGTTCCGCATCGTCCGGTTCGCTTAACAAGAGAAGATCTCCCCGATCAGCTTGAAGCGAGTCCAACGATACGGCCAGTCCCGAATCGTCATGAAAACCGTTCGAGTGCGAGATCAGCTTATATAAGCATCTCTTGCCTCTTTCGTTTCTCGCGTAGATACAGCAGCGAACGGTGCGTTCCGATTCGATTCCCAGCGCCGCGCGGATTCCGAATATCGGCTTAATGCCGGAATATGTCGCGGTTTTTTCCGCTTCGATAAAGGCGTGGATTCCGTCATAGCCGACCAGTCCGATCGAACTCTGTCCGCGTAGCGCAGCTTGCTCAATCCTTCTTTGCGTCACCCTTGATAGAGCTGCCGATTCTTCTTCCATGGCGCATCTTACGTGAAACTCGACACGCTCCCTATCAGCCTGAGTGCTCGATTGCCTATCATTGCTGTTCATGTTCCGGTCCTGATTAGCCATCATCCTGCCTACCTCCACCAATTAGATTCTATTCTATAAACCCGATGTGCGGGATTATATTAGAGTTGATATTCAACTCAACATTTAAGGCGTAGAAGCATGTCTCCCCCAACAATTTCCATCCTAGCACATGTTGAGTTCGGAGTCAACAAAATCGCAGTCGATTTGCAACTGGTCCATTTTCCGGGATAATCGCTTTTATTATCAATGGCCTACCGGCTTAAGCGGCAGCAATTTTTGATTTTTCACCTTGCTTCTATTCCGGTGAATTGGCAGACGCTGCCGAATCGGCATCAGTATGAGCTTTTTTCTTCAAAAATCGCATGTCTTTCTCCTGCGAAACTTGACTCTGTTTTTCGTGTTCGATATGCTAATTTTCATCGGGTACCACAATTGGCCTAGTCATGGCTATAGCGGCTGTGGTTTCGTTACGGAAGGATGCGGTGATATGAAAAGTCCAACCAACTGGAGCGACAGGTTCAGGCTGTTTTTTTTGAACAACCGGTTCGTCCTGGTCCTGCTCGTTCTGTTGCTCATCGGATTAAACATTATGGTGTTTACGAAAGTTTCTTTTATTTTTCTTCCTTTCATCGCGCTGATCAAGTCGGTGCTGCTCCCGCTTCTGCTTACCGGAGTCGTCTTTTACTTGCTGAACCCGATCGTCGATTATATGGAAAGCAAAAAAGTGAAGCGGGTTTATTCGATCCTCGTCCTGTATTTGCTTATTATCGGGATCATCACTCTCTTATTCGTTATCGTGGTTCCGTTCATCCGCGGACAAGTCGAGAGCTTGATTCAAAACGTTCCGAGATACAGCAGGGAAGTGCAGCTCCAATTCGAACGGCTCATCGGCAGCGGGTACTTCGCACAAATCCAGCAGTCGATCAACTTTGATGCTGTAAGTTATATCGAGAAAATGACGGGCCGACTGACCGCGATCGTCAATAACGCTTGGACGAGCATCGGCGCCTTTGTAGGCGCGGTAACGGAAGTAATTCTCGCCATCGTGACGGTTCCGTTTATTTTGTTTTATTTGTTGAAGGACGGGAAGCAGCTGCCGCAATTTATCCTTAAGTTCGTGCCGACCTCCCTACGCGGTCAGACGTACACGGTGATGACCGAGATGAACAATCAGATCAGTTCCTATATCCGGGGCCAGATCATCGTGAGCTTCTGCATCGGCGTGCTGCTTTATTTCGGTTACCTGATTATCGGCCTGGACTATTCGCTCGTCCTCGCCATCTTCGCCGCTTCGACCAGTATCGTTCCGTATCTGGGACCGGCAATCGCGATTACGCCCGCTCTGATCATAGCGATCGTGACCTCGCCTATTATGCTGCTCAAGATGATCGTCGTATGGACGATCGTGCAGTTGATCGAAGGAAAATTTATATCGCCGCAAATTATGGGGAAAAACTTGCACATCCATCCAATTACGATTATTTTCGTCATTTTGACCGCCGGCAAACTGTTTGGAATATTGGGAATCATTCTCGCCGTTCCGGGCTATGCCGTTCTGAAAGTAATCGTTACCCACCTGTTCCACTGGTTCCAAAACCGCTCCAGTCTGTACGAGCAGCCTGCGGAACAACCGATTGACCGGACTTGAAGAAAGAGCAGCATCCAAGTTTTTTGCGATTTATTGAGCCTCGCTCAGAGCCGCTTCCTTGAGAAAAAGGACCTCAGTCTCCACTTTATAGTGGAAGCTGAGGCCCTTTTGGCGTGCAAAACGTGTTCAGCTGCGCATGGTCAAATCGCGATTGTCTACAGCTTATATTTTTGAAGCAGTTCCTTGCCGAAGCCGTTCAACAGCTTGTCCAGCAGCGCCCAGCTTATGCGTTGACGGGCTGGCAGATGCCGGTCGTAGACGGCGCTGTATTCGATATCCGCAACCGCCCCGCGATTCCGCTTAAACTGAGGAGCGCCCGAGCTTTCGTGGAGCAGCAGCCCTCTCTGTCCGGCGATTCCGATCAAGACGGCCGATAGCATCCGGTACAGTCCGGTCTCCTGGGGCAAGGCCGTATCGTAACCGAACACCGGAGTCGTCATCACGCCGCTGCGGCAATAAAAGCCGAGCACCGCATCGATCCGGCCCGTATCGATATGCCGGATGGCGTGCAGCTCCAGCAGCTTTTGTCTCCAGGCCAGCTCCAGAAACGGCGCTCCAAACTGGGGATTGTAGGTAGAGTATTTATCCAGATACAGAAGGCGGTACAGCTCCGCCAGACGAGGCATATCGGCTTCGGTCAGCCTGTCCGGACCGACCGTCTCGTATCCGTGTTTCGCCAGCAGGCCGTAATCCCGCTTCACCAGCCAGCGGGCTTTGGAATTCGTCGCCGCCGGATCAGACGGATGGAGCAAATACACTTGCCGGCTGGGCACCATCCGGAAACCGAGCCTCACGAGTAGATCGATCAGCGGGCCGTTCGTCGTCCGGTTTAACGAGCGGAAAACCAGCGAATGCCCCGGATATTCGCGGAGCAGGAGACGGACGGCTTGCTCCACCCCGCTGTCCGGAAGCGGATCGTACAGGTTGGTCGATAACAGCCAATTATTGATATGGACCGTCCGGTTAATCCGGCTGAACCGCATCAAAAACCCCAGGGCGTGAAGCAAGCCCCCTAACGCAATACGCGCGAATCGGGAGTTCAGCACGTACAGCTCTTCTCTTGCGTAGCTCACATAATGCGTGTATGGGGAACAAACGTAGCAATTTCCGTATTCTTTATCGTTCACCGTAACAGGCAGTACGACATCTCCGACTTGCAGCGCATGAAGACCCGTTTTCACATTCGGAATAAGTCGGTCTACCTGCTGCTCCAGCAACGAGACGATGTAACGCCTGGCGTAATCCCCGTCCTCGGTGGACGGCCAGAGTATTTGACGAATGGATTTCGGATCGAATAAACGTATGTCGCGGTTCAAGCTGGCAATCTCCTCCCTCCCACTGCCCCGTCCGCCGCCGATTGCTCGGTTTCTTACAGGCGCTTCTGTTCGCCCCAGTGCTCCATAACGCCGGTTTCGTATAACGTTTTTCCGTTTTTATCCGTTGCGCGAATCGTTATAGGCAATTGGGGCTGATCGTCCAGGAACGAAAACCATATCGTTGTCGAACCGTTTCTAATAATCGTCGCTCCTTTGCTTCGCTCGCTAATCAAAATAACTTGCGTGACCGCCGGATCGTATACGATCCCGTGCAGCAGATTAGGGTTCTCCTTGCCGTCTCCTCCGTTGCCGTTCCAGCTGATGGCTTTGGACTGCATCTCGTTCAATTCGTGTTTTAATAAATACTGGGCGATTTCATAGCCAAGCATCTTCTTGTGAAGCAAGACCGCCGTTACTTTATCGTTCGTCCGGTAATAAACGACCAGTTGATCCCCCCATGCCTGGAGGTGGATCATTTCCTGATAGGACGGATCTTGTTCGCGAATACTCCGCTCCGCCAACTGATTGACCGGCGGCCGGACCCATTCGAAATAAGTCCAGAGAGCCGCCGCAAGGATCAAAACACTTACGATACCTAATCTACTCCGCTGTCCGATTCCGTTCACTCCTTTCCCGCTTCTTTACCGTTATTCAACAAGCAGAAATTTTGTTGGCTCACAGCTCCCAGTCTTCCCGAAGCTGTTCATACAAAGCGACAAGCACGTCCTCCGGAGGCAATGCCGGCAATTCGCCCGGCGTCAGCTCCAGCTTGGCAGTAAAATGAGCGACGATCTGAGGCGCAAGCATCCGCAGCGAGTAACTGTCCATCCATTCCAGCCGGTCGATAAACGTGCGCAGCAGCAGCCAATCCTCACGGCCGACGAGCCGTTTGTAACGCTCATCCAGCGTAAAAGCCGGGAGATTCACTCTTCTGCGCTCGATCACCTTGTTCGTCCGTTTGTTGCGTCGTCCCCGCTCTCCTGCCGTATCGTAAACGACCACCGTACCGGCCAGCAAATCGCCGAGCCGCTTATCGGAAGGATGGAGGAAGCTGACTATGGCCCCCAGCGTGTAACCCACAGGCAAAAAGTCGAATATCCGAAGCAGGTTGCGAATCAGCGACGACAATACCGTAACCGGCTGACCGTTGTCCTGCAGCACCCGAAGGCCGACGATCCGCTTGCCGATCGTCCGACCGGCAACGTACTCGCTGACCGTAAAATATCCGTACTGCAACAGGAAGGCAAGGACGATCGCTCCGGCCAGCGCGTATTCCGTCAGCAGACTCTCTCCGGTCCGGATTAGCACTTCGCCGAACAACGCGTACACGAGCAAAATAACGAGTCCCAGCAGCAGCATATCGATCGCTTGCGCTCCCGCACGGCTGCCAATGCCTGCCGTCTGAAATTTTAGACGGACCTGCTCGGGGGTTACAACATCCATTTCCCTTTGAAACGTTTGATTCATGTTGCCTCGATCTCCCTTTTGGAGCCTTAATATGGTAGCATTAGAGTATTGGATTGCTATAGCATACAATTTCATCTTTGAATTCTAAAAATGGAATGAACGAAAGGAACTACATATGGACCTACAACGAAAGCTGCTGCGTCACCGCGGGAATTGGAAGCAGCTGGAGGAACTGATCGAGCTGTTCGACAAATCCCCGGGCCGGGTAAGCGCGGAGAGCATTGACCGGCTAACCGTTCTGTACAAGCAAGCTTCCTCGCATCTGGCCGTGATGCAGACCGAAGATCCCGGCGGCGAGCTTACCGCTTATTTGAATCAGCTCGTCACCCGCGCCCATCATATGATGTACAGGCAGCAGCATAAAAGCAGCGGACAGCTGAAACAGTTTTTCGGAACTTACTTTATACGGCTGATCCGGGAAAGGCAGTGGTTTATCGTTGCGGCCGCCCTCTTATTTCTATTCGGAGGGGTCTCCGGATTTGCCTCCGTCCTGGTGGATGAGCAAAATCTGTACGCCCTTCTTCCGCAGCAAATCGCCGGTCATATCGATCCGTCGCAGACAGGCAAAGGGCTCGAGGACGCGCCCCACTCCGTCCTGTCCACCCAGATCATGACCAACAATATTCGGGTCGCGATTCTCGCGTTCGCCGGCGGCATTACGTTTGGCATCTGGACCGTCTACCTGCTTGCTTATAACGGCATCCTCATAGGCGCGCTCGCAGCCGTATACTGGAAAGCCGGACAAACCTATTTATTTTGGGCTTATATCCTGCCTCACGGCGTTATTGAACTGGCCGCAATCTTTATCGCCGGCGGCGCCGGCCTGTATATGGGGTACCGGATGTTCGTACCTGGCCGATACGTGTGGAAGCTGCAGTTGCTCCGCTCGGCCAAGCAGTCCGTGCAACTGCTGCTCGGAACCGTTCCTTTATTCGTCATCGCCGGAATCATTGAAGGATATATTACCCCTTCGGCCCTCAGCCTCGAGATGAAATACGCGTTCGCCTTGCTCACCTTGCTCGCTTTGGCAGCCTATTACATCTACGGCAGGCTGAGACGCAATCAGATTGACTCCCTCGATTTGAGTTCCAGATAATGATTTACCGCCGCCAGCGCCAGCCTGTCGGCGGCTACATCCAGGACAGGTACGCCGATCCCGGCCATCCGGGCGGCGAACCGTCTCCGTTTCAGCTCGAACGACTGAGCCGTACTGCTCACGTAAGCTTGCTGCACCGTCCGGATTTCGCTTCCGGCCCATCCGGCCAGAAGCGGGTCCTGCAGCGACAGCAAGACGAGCGGATGAATCCGCCGCAGTTTCAGCAGATAGGGAGCAAGCTCCTCTTCGAACAAATAATTTTCCATATCCGAGAACAGCACGATCAAGCTTCGCTTGCGCTGTACGCGCAGCAGGTGGTCAAAAGCTCGGGCGTAATTCGTCTCCGCAGAGTCTCCCTTCAAATTGTACAAAGCTTCGAGAATCGTCTGCACATGCGCCATTCCACCCCCGGGAGGGACATACGCTTTCAAGCTGCCAGAGAACGCGAGCGCTGCGACCTGATCGCCTTGCCGTAATGCGACGGCCGCCAAGGTCAGCGCCGCCTCCAGTGACCGGTCGAGCACGGTCCGGCCGTCCAGCTCGACGGTCATAATCCTTCCGCAATCGATCAGCAGCGTGACGATTTTGCCCTTCTCTGGCTGCCGAATCGTCGTCATCATCCGTCCCGCCCGCGCCGTAGCCGCCCAGTTGATCGTGCGCGGGTCGTCATCGGGCGAATACTCTCTAATCGCGTGCAGCTCCATGCCCGACACTGTCTTGCGATGCAGCTTGCGGCCGTCCAGCACGAGACTGTCCTGCAAGGAAGCCATCACCCCGCGGACATTGGACAAGTCCGGGTAGACGCTCACGATTTGCTCCGCCTCCACCCTCGCCTGCTTGTACCAGAGCCCGATGATGCCGCCATATCTGACGTATATGTAGCGCAGCGGATAATCTCCCCGTTCCGACGCTTCGGTCGTATACGACAGCTGCAGCTCTTCTCCTTCCAACCGTCCCTTCAACGGAGCATGCTCCCGGAAGGTCAGAGGCAGATCGTCCGCGACTTCGACTGTTAACGGAAACTGCGGAGCGTGGCTGAACGATACATCGATGCGAACATCGAACGGCTGCTTGTGCTCGGCCCGATCCGGCAGTACACGGCGGACGGAGAGCTTCCGCCGCTTCGGCAGCGTGGCCAGATCGACGACCGATACGGCGGCGAACAGCCCGTTATAGAGCCAAAACCAGAGCATGCCTCCGCTCCAGACGTAACCAGCGGGAATGACCGCAGCACCGGCCAGCAGCACGGCAACCGCACGCCGGGAAGGCAGCACGGACTGCCAGATCAGCCGGTCAACGAGGGACCGGAACAGACGCGAGCGCTTCCCGGACGGCTTCGTCACCGCTCATCCCCTCCAATTCCGCCTGCGGCGACAAGATGAGCCGATGCCGCAGCGCAGGAACGGCCACCAGCTTCACATCGTCCGGCGTGACATAGGTGCGACCTTCCAGCACAGCCCATGCTTTGCTGGCCGAAAGCACCGCAATCCCCGCACGAGGACTCGCCCCGAGCCGCACGGACGACAGCTCGCGGGTCCGCCTGACGATCCGGGCGATATAGCCGAGGACCGCTTCCTCTGCGATTACACCCGCCGCCTCCGCACGTTTGCTTCGAATCTCCTCAATTGTACTTACCGGAACCGGCTTATTCGGACTTTGCACAGAAAGGGGAACATGTCCGCGCAGAATCGCCGTTTCCGCTTCCTCGGACGGATAATCCAGCGTCAGCTTGAACATAAATCGGTCGATTTGCGCTTCCGGCAGCGGATACGTTCCTTCGTACTCCACCGGATTCTGAGTGGCGACGACGAGGAACGGATCGGGCAGCGGGTAAGTGTGTCCATGAATCGTTACCTGCCGCTCCTCCATCGCTTCCAGCAAGGCCGCTTGCGTCTTCGGCCCGGCCCGGTTGATCTCATCGGCGAGCACGAGATGGGCAAATACCGGCCCTCGAACTGTATCGAACTCACTCGTACGCGCGTTCCAGACGACGTTGCCGGATATATCGCTCGGCATCATATCGGGTGTAAACTGGATGCGCTTGAACTCGCCCTCGATATTCTCCGCCAGCGTCCGGACCAGCTTCGTCTTGCCCAGTCCGGGAGCCCCTTCCAGCAGCACATGGCCGCCGGCGAGCAGTGCAGTTATTAGTAGACGGACGTTCATCGGCTGGCCGATAATCGTCTGTTCCATGCTTGCGATCAGTCGTTCCATAGTTAACGCGATCTCTCCTTATCCAGCTTTTCGATCCATTCAGCGATTTTTCCACTTGTTTGCAAAAATTCGCGATCCGGAACGCTGTCCGAACCCGATACACGCTCAAGCTGCTCCAGGATAACCTGCAGTTCCGACGCAGCCCGGTCTCCGGCGCGGGAACGCACCGTTTCCACCCATTCGGAGATGGATGCTTGCGC
Organism: Paenibacillus oceani; assembly: GCF_014705615.1. Classification (GTDB taxonomy): domain Bacteria; phylum Bacillota; class Bacilli; order Paenibacillales; family NBRC-103111; genus Paenibacillus_AB; species Paenibacillus_AB oceani. The sequence goes on along the minus strand of NZ_JACXJA010000016.1, from coordinate 77,899 downwards.
TCGTACTCCATACCGGTCCTGCAGCCGTTGTCTGACGTACATTTCCTGCTCGCGGAGCAAATGCCCGTTCAGCCGCCGTTTCCGGAACCAGCCGGATACCGCAAGCAGCGTCTCGTCCCCGCGCCGCACGATCCATTCCCTCGGCGTATGGACCGGGCCGAACCGTTTCCCGCGAATCCAGAGCCAGCCGAGAAACGCCAGCGCCAGCTGAGCGTAAACGGCCAGCAGCCAGCCCGGGTATACGGCCAACAGGCCGGGCTTGGATGTAATCCCGTGATGATACTCGTCGATCCATACCGTCCGTCCGTCGGACAGCTCGCGCAGAATCGGCCATACTAGCTCGAAGTGGCCGTGCCGGTCGATCGTATCGTTGCGCAGCCATTCCGGCGTCAGGACGATCGTGATCGTTCCTTCGCCATACCTGCGGCTCGCCGCCAGCGTACCGAAATCGTCGGTCAACAGCTGCTCCGATGGCTCCGCTCCCTGCAGCCTGTATCTCGTTACCGGCTTGTCCGCTAACGCTTCGACGGCTGGCGATCCGGGCTGAAGCCGTTTGACGGGAAACGCACCGTCTGCGGCATCCGCTGTTTTCTCCAATCGCTCCCCGTTCATGCCGGCCCATTCGTCAGGCCGCTGCTGAAATAACAGCAGATGGTTCCCGCGCTCCACCCATTGAAGAACCGAATCCCGTTCTTTCGGATCGATGCCGCCGGCCGCCGGCTGAATCGCCGCCAGCACGCCTATGGTCACCGGCTCCGGCAGCTGCGTCCAAGGCTGCCGCCACTGGCGCACGTCGGCCGCGACTCCTTCGATCATCTCGGCAGTTGCCTTCGTTCCGTCCAGGTCGGCGGAGAACGATACATACGGAGTCTGATCAGGCGCCTTCTCCCGGACAAGAAACAAGCCGGCTGCGAGGAACAGGACGACGGCTGCGGCCATAGCCGCTAGCGGGGACCACGGTTTGAGCCTACCCCCTCCGCTATTCGCCCGTAGCATATCCATCCGCCTCCCCCGCCGTCAGCCCTGCTTCGATCTCAAGCCGCAGACGGACGACCGAATCTCGATCCGCTTCCATGCTGCCGTACCAGACTCGCTCAAACAAACTTGCCGTGCTGCGGAACAGCGGAAGCAGCTCCGGCTTGCTTGCCTTCAGCTCCAGTGCGTATTCGCCGTTCGCTTTCCACCGTTCCGCCCGCAGCCATCCGCGTTCGTTCGCATAAATCAGCAGCGCGAGAAACAGATACCGCAAGCATTCTTTATAGTCGAACGACCGTTCCGCTTGCAGCGCCTGTTCCATATACCGGCTGGAAGAAGCTCCTTTCAGCTCCTTCTCGGTTAGCCCGATTTTACGCAGAACGGTACGGTTGCCGGCCAGCGAACGGCCAATCCATATAAGGAGCCAGATAAGCAGAGCCAGTCCGCCGAGGATGACCGCATAAGCGATCACATCCGCGAACGTACGGGGGACCGCCGTATCGGGCAGCCACTCCCGGATCGTCTCCCACAATTTGAGCAACAGCCGCTTGAGCGCATTTTCCCCTTCTGCCGCCACAGTCCGGTACGCCTCGTATTCGCTTCCCGACAAAATTTCATTCAGCTTCTCCCGGTCGGCGGCCAGCTCGGCAGGCGTTATCGCTCGTTCACTCGACAGTTCGGACCCCTCCATCCGGCTCCGCTTCACGCATCCGGGTAAGCATCGATTCCAGATCTTTGCCTTGCGTCCGCAGCGTCATATCGTAATAACTGACGGCATACACGGACAAAATCAGCGGCGAGAGCAAAATATAAAACAGCGCAGACAAAAGCACTTGCAAAATCGTGACCGGAATGAAGCCGATCAGCAGCAAATTCAAAAACGAAAAAGCGGTCATGACCAAGCTAAGCACCAGGTATACGAAAAACAGCCTCCAGAAGCTGCCTTTCGTCAGCCGCCAGCTCGGACCGAATCCGATCGATTCCCCTTGGGCCGTAACCGCCGGAATGAAATAGCCCCAGCGGATCAGGAAAAACGAGATTGCCGCATAAACGAGAAAAATAACTGCAATATACAAGACGACAGCGGTGAAGATAAGTCCCGCACTACCGTTGAATCCGGCGCTGGACGTTAATCCGCCCATGATTCCAAAAACAAAAACCAATACGACGACAAGCAAAACGATTGCAAAGACGAGCACCAAGTAGATGCCAAGCATAATAAGACCAAACAGCGCGCTGTTGCCGAATAGTGGCCAAAACCGGCGGAACGTTTGTTTGAAGGCTGTGCCCAGATCCGGCGAATTCCCGTCATACACTTGCCCGATCAAAAATACCGACGTTGAGAAAGCCACCGGTGTAAGAATCAGGAACGTGACGGGCAGCAACAAAAACACGAAAAACAATATAGCTCCAACACTGATGTTCTCGCCGATCTCGCTGTCCATTGGAGCGGTGAAGGAGCTGCCGAAATTGTCAAATGAAAAGCTCGGATTCGTATCGGCAAATATCCAGGAATACATCAAATACAATGGACCAAACATCATCAACGCGAGCAAGGCGAACTTCGCGAAATGGCGTCGGTACAGTTGGAAGCTGCGGTCCAGCATCCGGCCGAAACTAAGGGGTTGTTGATGTGACGTCAATTGGAATATTCCTCCTACTGTTCATGATCCTGATTATTATACCATCCGGTTACGAGGAAGCCGAAGCTTTTTTCTGAAAATCGATCGCACCGCCTGCCTATACCAGACACGCAGGTACGGAAACCCGCGATCCGGGTGCCGCCTCGTTCGCCTTGCAGTCCTTGAACAGCCACAGCTCCGGCGTATCCCGGATAGCCGGGATCAGCAGTTCGAACGGACCCGCCGGGAATATCGGGGAACGCACGAAGAGCCGGTTGCCGTCCGTCTGCAGATGACTGATACCGGCAGGTCTGTGCTCCCCGGCCTCATATACTCCAAATAATTGCTGCAAATTGGTGCAACTGCCGGGATCGATCCGCTTGTTAAAGGAGATCATCACCTCGGTTAACGATATCCGGACCGCTTTCCACGGAACCGGCCTCGTCTCGTACATCGTCCCGCCGATATGATATTCGTATGCAGTCCATGTCGCGTAACCAAGCTGATTCGCCGTACCCGCAAACGTATGAAGCCATCTCCGGTCCTTGATCATCGTCTTCGCCGAGCCGATATCCGCTTGAACGCCAAGGGGCAATAAGGGATGCGATGCCCGGATATCACGTACGAACGGTTCGTAGCTGCGGATGTAATCGCCCGGCAGGCGAGCCTTCACCCAATCCGGCCAATGCGTCTGCAGCATATGCAGATCGGGACGCACACGGGCGATCATTGCCGGAGCGTCCAATCCCTGCATCTCTCTCAGCCGGGACGCGGAATCCGGGCCGTCGTCTACGGCCAGCGACCAGGTCGCGGTCCGGATATCCGGACGTACGTCGCGGGCGCCCCCTTCCCCGTTGATCATCTCGTCGACGAACCCGTTTACCGCATCGACCCGGAACTCCACCCATTTGGTATAAGTCGCGGTATCTCTTTTGTAATATCGCGGCGATAACTGGTTGACAAAATCGGGCATCCGGCAGCCGTGCAGCTCCATAAACGTTTTTTGCGCCATCGGGCCCACATCCCCGTATACGCCTCGGCGGATGCCGTCCCATTCCGGAAAATAAGGCTCGGCAATCTCGATCCCGTCGAAAGGATATCGCGCCAGCAACTCCGCGATCGTACGCTTTTTCCACCTTACATAGTCCCTGCTGAAATAAGAGAATCGCCGGTAGCCGTCCTCGACCGGCTTCAGCAGCTTCATCTCCCATTGCATCCACTCCTTCGGATACCCTTCCGTGGAAAACGTCCCGTTGCCGAGCACAAGCGCCCATACGAACATGCCGCGCCGATGGAACGCCCGGAGCAGTTCGGCGTTTATGTTGTTTTCGTTAACTACGAAATAGTGTACGATCCGGTACCCCGCCAGTAACACTTCCTCGGCGATACTGTCCGCTGACCGGTTGGCGTAATAGGGAAACAGCGGGTCTACCTGGATGCTGGGTCCGTGTATGCCGTCTGCGGTGACGCTGCGATTACTTCTTTTGTTCTGCTTATCATTTTGCTTATCATTTTGCTTGTCATTTTGCTTTTCATTTTGCTTTTCGTTCCGTCTCTCGTTCTGCCTTTCGTTCTTTCCATCGTTCATTCCGGCACCTTCCTTTCGGATTTGTCCGCTTGAAGGCAAAAGGCGCGATATCTCGCGATAACTAATGTTATGTATGCACCCGTCTGTTCATCGTATGTTCTCTGCACCGAACAATTAATTAAGAGATGTTGGCACCCTTTATTTTCGGCATTTATGGAAGACAGAAGCAAATAAAGGTGGTTTGCCCCCCTTATATCATTCATCGGTTGGGTATATTACCTTTTTCGCTCATAATTGAAGCTTCAAATCGCTCTTATTTACCCGTACAAGCCGATTTCGGACAAAATAAAGGGTACAAACCGCTCCTATTCGCTTTCGGTCCTTTCGCGACTCCCGGCATACGTTTCCCGATTATCGCCAGAATAAACTTTGCTCTCTTTTTTCTTCCGGTACGTTATAATAATACCGACCAAGCAAATGAGGAGAGCCTATGTCAGACCACAAACGGATCGATTGTATGAAATGCGCCTACTTTTATGTCACCTGGGACCCCCAATTTCCGAAAGGCTGCAAAGCGTTCGGCTTCAAGTCGCCGCAAATGCCGAGCGTCACCGTGCTGTCCTCGTCCGGCAAGCCCTGCATGAATTTCGAAGCAAAGCGTGCTCCCGGAACCCGGTAAGAATACACCGTAAAGCCGAATGTGACTATTTAAATACTCGTCTCCCGGAACCAGGCAGGAGGTCCCCCGCCGGCAAAATCGTGGCCTTCAATCGTCGTTTCGATTTTTTCAAGCGCTTGTTGAACTTTGCCGTTTGACGAACTCCCAAGCAATGTAGCATGCTGATTAAGGGCCACGAACAAATTGTACTTCTCCCAGAAACGATCGGGGATTTTTCCGTCGAAGTAACCGCTGATTTGACCTGCAGCAAATAATCGGCTGACGGCGCATGTGTATTTGGGCAGCTTAAAAAACTCTTCCCACGGGTCGCCCCAGTCAAACCGGCTGAAATCGATTACCCCTTCAAGTCGACCGTCCCGGAAGATCAAGTTCGACGGATGATAATCGTCATGCTGAAAACAGACCGGACTGTCGCGAAGCAGACCGAAGCTCCGCTCGATATAAGCTTCAAGCTCCGATTGCTTGTGGAAGCGAAGACCAAGCTCGCCGAATTTTCTTTTTTTGTCTAAATATTTGACGTACCTGCGCTCATACCCGTTTATCTCTGTCTCGGGAACAACCGTATGGATCGTCCGAAGCTCTTTCCCTGCTGCTTCGCCTTGCAAGATTTGCTCTTCGGAGGACAGTCCCGGCAGTACGACTTCCCCGCTCTCCCCTTCCATATAAGTTAACAGCAGCCCGCATAGCTGCAGCTCGGGCCAAGCTTCCAGCGCGATCGGCTTTTGGCAGCGAACCCCGTTGGTGTAGTGCTGCCTTATGAAATCGTGTTCGTTCTTGCGGCGGCTGTAAGTGTCCAGCCTATAGATCCGCAGTAAATAGGCCGGCAGCCCATCCCGGAATAAAGCCAGCTTCACCGCATCCGAGTGCCCTTTCGCCACCACTTCATGCCGGTCAAACTCCGCTTGCTGACGGAGCTCCTTCAGCAGCTTCCGAATCCGTTCCTCCATCGTAAACTCACCCGCTCGCCCTATTCTCGACTCCCCATCTATTCCTATGATATCAAAGACCCGCAGACGTGTCTGCTTGTCCCCTTGCCCTGCCTTTTTCAAGGACATGAATCTCTCAAAAGGGAAAATAATTATACTCATCTTCCCCCTTGCCCCAGCCGCTTCGCTTGAGGACAATAGGATGTGCTGCAAAAAATCCATCGTTCCATAAAGGAGGCATGAGGTCAGTGATATCCGTAGAAGGTTTGCACAAATCGTTTAAAGTCGCCAAGCGTTCCACCGGACTGATGCAGGCGGCCAAAGCGTTGTTCGTCCGCGAGTTTACCGAAGTCCACGCCTTAAACCACGTATCATTTACGATTCAACCAGGCGAAATCGTAGGGTATATCGGACCTAATGGCGCCGGAAAGTCAACCACAATCAAAATGTTGAGCGGGATTCTCGTCCCGGACGGCGGCACCTGCAGCGTCATGGGGTATACGCCATGGAAGGAGCGCGTGCCGTATGTGAAGCACATCGGTGTCGTGTTCGGCCAGCGGACTCAATTATGGTGGGACGTTCCGGTGATGGACTCCTTCGAACTGCTCCGGGATATTTACAAAGTGCCGCAAAAGGAATATAAGGACAACGTCGAGCTGCTCGTCAATACGCTGGAGCTTCATAGTATCGTTCGGACGCCCGTTCGACAGTTGAGTCTCGGCCAGCGGATGCGATGCGAAATCGCCGCTTCCCTCCTGCACAGCCCTCAAATCTTGTTTCTCGACGAGCCGACGATCGGGCTCGATGCCATTTCCAAAATCGCCGTCAGACAGTTTATCAAAACGATCAATAAAGAAAAAGGCGTAACCGTCATCCTGACGACCCATGATATGAACGATATCGAAGCGTTGGCCGACCGGATTCTGCTCATCGGCAAGGGCAGCCTGCTGTTCGACGGCAAATTGAACTCGTTAAGAAGCCGGTTCGGCACGCGCAAAACGATCACCGCCGATTACCGGGAAACTTCCATACGGCCGGACATTCCGGGAACGGAGATCGTGTCCTGGACGCCCGAACGGGCAACGCTAAGCGTGAATACAGAGCAAGCGAACATCTCCGAAGTCATCGGCCAGCTATCCGCTCAAGTCGAACTGCTCGATCTCGCTGTGGAAGCGTACCCGGTCGAAGAGATTATCGTGCAGCTGTACCGGGAGTATCAAATATGAAGCCATACTCGTCTGTGTTAAAGCTGCGGCTGCAAAACGGGATGCAATACCGGGCGGCCGCGCTGGCTGGAGTCGCTACCCAGTTTTTCTTCGGTTTCGTCTTTATTATGATATTTTCCGCTTTTTACAGCCAGTCCGTTGAAGTGCAGCCGATGTCTCTGCCGCAGCTGGTTACCTATGTCTGGCTGCAGCAGGCCTTTCTGGCGATCGTCATGTTATGGTCCCGCGACAACGAGCTGTTTCAGCTTATTACAACAGGCAATATCGCCTACGAGCTGTGCCGGCCGGCCGGCATCTATGAATTTTGGTATTCCAAGCTGATCGCGCAGCGTCTGTCCAGCGCGATGCTTCGCTGTTTTCCGATACTGGCTGTCGTCTTTTTTATACCGGAGCCCTACAACTTGTCGCTGCCGAATGACGGCGCGGCCCTTATCTATTTCCTCATTACGATGATGCTCGGATTGCTGCTTGTCGTGGCGATTTCGATGCTCATCTACATTTCCGTATTCGTTACGATGTCGCCTACCGGCTCGATGATTATGTTCGGAATCGTCGGCGAATTTTTCTCGGGGCGCATTATCCCGATTCCGCTCATGCCGACCTGGCTGCAGGAAGTTACCTACCTGCTCCCGTTTCATCTGACGGCGGACTTTACGTTCCGGGTGTATACCGGTCACATCCCGCATGACCAGGCGCTGATCGGGATCGCCACACAAATCGGCTGGCTGCTCGTGCTGGTCGCGCTCGGCAAATGGCTGCTGAGCCGGGCGATGCGGAAAGTTATCGTACAAGGAGGTTGAGCGGGCGATGAAGCTTTATTTCAAATATATGGTCATCTTGTTCAAGTCTCAGATGCAGTACCGCGCGTCTTTCTGGATGCTGACTGTCGGCCAGTGTCTCACCCCGTTTATGATGTTCGCAGGATTGTACTTTTTGTTCGAACGGTTCGGCCAGTTGAAGGGATGGACGTTTTTCGAGGTGGCGATGATCTTCGCGGTCACTCATATCTCCTTTGCCATCAGCGAATGTTTTGCCCGGGGCTTCGATACGTTCTCCTCGCTGGTTGCGGGAGGCGACTTCGACCGGCTGCTCGTCCGCCCGAGAAGCACCGTCGTGCAAGTGATGGGCTCCAAATTCGAATTCACCCGGGTCGGACGGTTGACCCAGAGCTTGATTGTGCTGATCTGGGCGATTGCCAGCCTGCCCGTCGATTGGACCGCCTGGAAAATCGTTACGCTGATCCTGATGATCGCTTGCGGCGTCCTCGTGTTTACGGGAATTTTCATCCTTGCGGCCACTTTATGCTTTTGGACGATCCAGGGGCTGGAGGTAGCCAATATTTTTACGGACGGCGGCAGAGAGATGGCCCAATATCCGCTCAATATTTACGAGAAGTGGGTGTCCCGTTTTTTTACGTTCGTCATCCCGTTTGCATGTATTAATTACTTGCCGATGCTGTACATTCTCGGCAAAACCGAAGGCAGCGATCTGCTCTATATGATCTCCCCTTTAGCCGGGGTTGTCTTCATAATCCCGTGCTTGCTGGTGTGGCATTTCGGCGTGAAGCATTATCGTTCGACAGGCTCTTGATGGCTTCATGGGTGCGTTTCCCCGAACGGAACGTTACCGGTTGCGCACAAAAAACCGATTACGGAACCGGCGGCGGCTTGGTTCTGCAATCGGTTTTTTCCGTTTATGGCGAAGTCACTGTCTTTTCACCTGATCACCTGATCGTGCATAATCCGGCGATCGCCAGCAGCCACTTTTTCTCCGCTTGGCGGGCTCGGATCTCGTATTGAAGCGGATAACCGGAAGCCGAATCTTCCTCAACCCAGATCATTTGATTCTGATACCCGTCCGACAAGTAGAGGCCCTCTTGTCCGTTAACCGCCACCCGTTCAATGCGATGACTTTGTATATCCGGCACGTGTATCCGGCTTTTGGTTGTCGTCAGGATGTGATACTCAAACGATGTGCCTCCGTACGTATAATCCAGCTGTGCGCCTACGAGACGATCGTTCGGAACCAGGTCTCTGACGACTACCCGCTGTCCGGTATGTTCGCTCCGTTCGATCATTTCCGCTATTTCGTCATTGGTTAAGTTATCGAATCCGTACATCACACTCGCTCGGATCAACTCGGCCCCTGCTGGCAATCGCGGATCATACGGTGCGGCTGCCTCCAGAAGCCCGTTCAGACTCCCTGTCCATTCGACCGGTTTGTAGCAGGTTTGCTGGCTGACTGTGCGATCTGCCGTACCGGCTATATACACTGCAATGCCCATGCCCGGCTTCAACTGCTGCAAGATCCGGTCCATCGGATCGGACTCATCCCAGGAATCGACTCGGATCGCGGATACGGGATTTCCGCTGCCGCCGCGCAGCACCAGCTGCATCACTTTCCCTTTAAGCTCCGGAGGCGGTTCAATGGCGGCCGCTTTGTCGAGTATGGACCGGATCAGCTCGTCCCGGTTGCGCATCGTGCTCCCTCCTTCCCAGTTCCCTTAGCCGTCTTAACGCCAGATTGATTCTCGACTTGACGGTGCCGACCGGGATGCCCAGCAGATCGGCCACTTCCTGTTGAGTCAGGTCGCTTAGATAATGCAGGACGATCACCTGCCGAAGCTTATCCGACAGCAGGTCCAGCTGCTCCATAACTTCTTCAGCCGGCGAATGGGATGTCCCGTCCGCGCCGATGCTCCGGTCCGTGTCTCGAACCGAGTAGAGCCGCTCCCTCCTGCGCCGTTCCTTCCACTTTTGCCGTTTATAGGCTTGCTGCTGCCGCAATGTAATTCCCGACATCCATGCAGTGAATGAGCTGCCTTTGTTGAAGTTCGACAGACAGCGGTACAACTCCAAATATACACTTTGGACGATATCCTCGACGTCGTCCCGGTCCGCACCGCATAAGAAGTATAAGGTCCGGTATACGTTACGGATCGTTAGGTTGTACAGCTGCTCAAAGGCATGGCCATCCCCATTCAGCACCCGATCGATTAATTCCGGTGTCGGATCGATTGCGCTCTCCTCCCTCCTTTTGCCTACACTATATTGGTTTTTTTTATCGAAATCGTTCGGTTTTTTTGAAAAATAATCTACTCTTTTGGATCGGTGCATCGTCTCCTTGCTTTAGCCAAAGTCATGAAGTATGCCGCAGCTCCACCTACAACCGTTTTTTCAGAAAAAATTGCTTGATCCCGTCCGGGTATTCGTCCAGCACGCCGAACACCTCATATCCCATCCCTTTGTAAAATTCTGGCGCCTGATACGAAAAGGTGGACGTGTGCGAGAACAGGCATCCCATCTCTTTGCCGGCTCTCTCCGCTTCGAGCAGCAGCTTCTTGCCGTAACCTTGGCTCCGGTATAACTCATCGATCCAAAAAACGTCGATGTACATGCAGTAGGAAAACGTTTCGCAAAAAATCCCTCCGGCCACCCGCCCGGACTCGTCCCTTAAAAACAGATGAATATCCCGGGCCGGCTTCCTCAATAGTCCCCCGGTCGCACTGACATTGTACTCGTATAAGCTCTCCGCCACATAGTCGTAATCCTCGTCGTTATAGTCGTGAGTTATGCTGAATCCCGTTTCGCGATCTGCTTCGACTGCCATTTTCTTTTCCTCCATCAGCGTTCAAGTCCCTGCTTCCTCAGGTATCCATCCTATTATACATTTTTTGGGTATCGCAACAGAAACAACGTTTTTAATCAATTAGTATTGCTGCATTGTGGGAAATATAGGTTTGACAAAAAACGAAATGCGACATATCATATGAACATATAATCATATGTTATCGGAAAGAAGGTTTCGTCATGGCCGAGTACAAAGTAAAGGGACTTTCCTGCGGGGGCTGCGCCCAAAGACTCGAGGATGAAATCCGGCGGCTGGAGCACGGCAGCGATGCCAAGCTTAGCTTTAACTCCGGCAAACTTACGCTTCATCCGCTAATCGATCTCGCCAAGGTCGAACAAATATTAAAAACGGACGGCGCCGCCTTGATCAGGCCGCAGCCCAGACCGCATCAACACGATCAAAATCACGCATCCGGCGGACATTCGCATAGTCACGGACACGATCACTCCCATGGTCACGACCACGGCCACGATCATTCGCATGGACATGTTCATCATGATCACGACGATTCGCACGGGCACGACCATTCGCACGGCGGCTCCCATTCGCGAATCTGGGGGCTGCTGATCACGTCGGGCGCTTTGTATGCGGCGGCCCTGCTGCTCGGCGGACAGATCGGCGAACCGTATCTGATCGGTTTGTATTTGCTGGCGACTGTTTTGAGCGGGTATACCACGTTTATGCGCGGCTTGAAAAATTTGTTCCGGCTCCGGTTCGATATCGACACGTTAATGACGGTAGCCTTGGTCGGAGCGGTTTCAATCGGCGAATGGAAGGAAGCGACCCTGGTCGCCATTCTCTTCGGGTTGAACGAGCTGCTGGAAGGCATGGGCATGGAGAAAGCCCGGCGGACGATGGAAACGCTGCTGCAAGTCGCTCCCAAGGAAGCCGTCAAAGTGGTCAACGGCGTAGAAACGGTCATCCCGATCGAGGCGCTGGCGGTGGGCGATATCGTTCTGGTAAAACCCGGCGAGAAAATTCCGTCCGACGGGACAATTGCGGAAGGAAGAAGCTCGGTAAACGAAGCGGCGATTACCGGAGAATCGATGCCGATCGAGAAAACGGCCGGCGAGTTCGTATTCGGAGGCAGTCTCAATAACGACGGCGTCCTGCGGGTTCGCATCGACAAGCCTTATAGCGATTCGTCGCTTGCAAAAATATTGCATTTGGTCGAAGAGGCCCAGGAGACGAAAACTCCAACGGAGCTGTTCATTAACAAATTCGCCAAAATCTATACGCCGCTTATTATGATCATCGCCGCACTTGTTATCATCGTCCCTCCCCTGATGCTCGGGGGCGACTGGGGGAAATGGCTGTACCAGGGCTTGGCCGTATTAATCGTCGGTTGCCCGTGTGCGTTAATCTTGTCTTCGCCGATTGCGATCATCTCGGGAATTGCGCGGAACGCACGGAACGGTATTCTCGTCAAAGGCGGCGTGTTTTTGGAGCAGCTCGGCAAAATCGACATCCTCGCCTTCGACAAAACCGGAACGCTTACGAAAGGCGAGCCGCATGTGCAGCGTACGGTCGTATACGCCGAGGAACGTTTTTACCGGGTTGCGGGGGCTATGGAGAAATCGTCCTCCCATCCTCTGGCCAAAGCCATCATGAAGGAACTGGACCGATTAAGCATCGTGCCGCCTGATGCCGAGGAGATGCAAAATCAGACTGGAAAAGGCTTGACCGCAAAAGTGGAAGGTAGGACATACTGGATCGGCAGCGAAAAAGCGATCGATCATATTACGCTTAACGACACCGTACGCGCTTCGATCGAGGAGTTAAAAAACGAAGGACTTACCCTCGTGCTTGTGGCGGATACGGATCACATTCTGGGTATATTCGGAATCGCCGACGAGGTTCGCGAGGAAAGCCGCCATACAATCGCCGCCCTTCACCGGGCCGGCATCCGTGAAACCGTTATGCTGACCGGAGATCACCGGAAAACAGCCGAGAAAGTGGCGGCTGCCGTAGGCGTCAGCAATTACTACAGCAATCTCCTCCCGGAGGATAAGGTCGCTAAGATCAAGGAGCTTGAACAGCACGGCCGCGTAGCGATGATCGGGGACGGCATGAACGACGCTCCCGCTCTGGCCGCCGCCCAGCTCGGAATCGCCATGGGGAAAGGAACGGACAGCGCAATCGAGACGGCGGACATTGTCCTGATGCAGGACCATTTGGGCAAGCTGCCCGAGGCGATCCGCATCTCCAAAAAAGTGAACCGGATTATCAAGTTCAACATCTCCGTCTCGCTCGGCTTGAAGCTGCTGGCGATTCTGCTCACCATACCCGGCTGGCTGACGCTATGGATCGCCATCTTGTCCGATATGGGAGCGACGATATTCGTAACTCTCGTCAGTTTAACGATTCTGCTCCAAACCAGACAGAAGCAGCCGGGCTAACTCCTTTTCATTGACACCCTCCGGGCATACGATTCCCGGAGGGTTTTATGCAGTCAGCTCCGCCGCCACAAGCCCGACTCCATCTGTTCCTTTAAACAACGGCTCCGATCCGCGAGAAACCGGGTCATGTACCGCTCCAGCACGACGAAGTTGAAGCTTTTCCCGATGATTCCGTACGGGGAATGAAACTCCAGCGTATCCTTCATCAGCGTTCCTTCCGGATGCTCTAGAAAATCGTGAGCATGCCGGAGGTAAGCGAACGCTCCTTTTTGCATCTCGTCCACAAACCGGTACGGCCGATCAAATTCCACAATCTTCGAAGTTAACCGCTGCCGGATGCCGAAGTGGGTCGCTTCAAACGTTACGGTCTCGCCATAGCCGATCAGCCCGGACGTCACACCCGCTACCGCTTGTTCCCGCGTATGTTTCCATACCGTCTTCGTATGCAGACCGATATCCCTTGACGCGTCGAAGCAGCTTTCGAGGTCGCTTCGCACTACAATCTCCACATGAACGATTGGCATAATTCCTCCGGTCCGATATAAAGCATCATCTACGTTCGTTTTCCGGATATCAATTCGCGCTCCACCGGCTGTCGCACAAGACGACGGACGTCTCGATTTGCCGTTCCGGCACGTTCCAGAACCGCTGAAGCAGGATTCGCTTCTCTTCCGGTGACACGAACGCGAACCCGTTTTTCTGATAAAACCGGATCGCCCACTCCGCCGCTTCCCAAGTTCCGATCAGCACCGGCTTCTCCGTCTGGCTCATCAAGTGCGACAGCAGCCGGGTACCGATCCCCCCGTTCCGCTCGGTCGTGCGGACGTAAGCATGGCGGATTAACGCCACCTCTCCTTTGTCCTGGATGCCCATCACACCGACTAAACCTCCGTCCCGCTCGACGCCCCAAAACAAGACGCCGTCCGCGATTTCCGCCTCCAGTTCCTCTACAGGCATATACGGTTCCCGATACCGGTCCTCCGGGATCGTCCCTTTATAGGCTGACGCGGCATCATTAATAATCTCATAAATCGTCGCAGCATCGTCCATCGTACACAATCGGATCAATGTCAGACCTCCTTCAGCCCCATAATCTTCTCTTCGCGATCAGCTCACCTTGCATGTCAAATTCAAGCTTGTAAATATCCGGCATCGTCGTGTTTTGCCAAAACCCGAAATCGCAGGACGGGTCGTACGTCTGCAGCATTAAAGTCATAATGTCGCCATGAGTGCCGATCACGATCCGTTTGCCCGTATGCCGCTTCAGCAAATCCGCGATAACCGGACTCGCCCGCCGCCGCGCCTCGTTGCTCGATTCGCCGCCGGGGTAGGCGAAGTCTTGCTGCTCGAACAAGGTCCGCTTCGCATCAAAAAAACGATCCTTGCCCATTTCCGCACCTGACAATGCACGTTCACGCAGATCCTCCTCAAGCCGGATCTCGCATCCGCATGCTTGCGCCAAGGGGAGAATCGTATCGACCGCCCTCCGATAAGGGCTCGACACGAACAAGTCCGGCTGTTCGCCGGTCAGTAAATCCTTGACCCGCTCCGCGTCCCGTTTCCCCTGCTCCGTCAATCCCCGCGTCCATTCGGAGCCTTCGACATATGCCGATTGGGCGTGCCTCACAAAATATAAAATCGTATTGTGACTCTCCAATCCGCCACCCGCCCTTCAAGCGAGAAATAGAATTCTTCTTTTATATAGTAGAATATCGAAAGCACATACCGATTTATACATCGCAGCCTAACCACTGCCCTGAACGACCAGCGGCTAACTCAACCGGCTGGTCGTGATCGCTTCCACTTCATCCAGCCAGGCGATCCGTTCCGGCTCCGTGCTAGAAGCTATAACCCGGAACACTTTCCGGTGTACGTTCAGGACACCGCAATATTTAAAGATGCAGTTTTTCCAGATCGTATCCAGCGGGTCGTGAAATTCCGCCCGTTCCCTTTCTTCAGGCGTGTCGGAAGTGTTCAAAATTTGAACAACGCCGGCTTGCAGCAGCCCTACCGGAACTCCGCCGCCGTCCACTCCTTCCGGGAACTTATACGCCACACCTTCGAACAATACTTTATCGACCCAGCCTTTCAGTATCGCAGGCGGCTGCCCCCACCAATTCGGATGAACGATAAAGATAGCGTCCGCTTCCACCATATGCCGGCGATGAAGCAAGACAAGCTCATCTTCGACGTTAGAGCTTTCATTCACAAAGATCGGATTGAAGTTCTCCGCGTATAGATCATGAAAAAACACATCATACCCTTTGTTCTCCAAAGTTTTGCGGACTCGGCCTGCAATCGCGTGATTAAAGCTGGCTTTGTTCGGATGAGCTACGATAACTACGGCTTTCATTTCAATTCCCCCTCGAATAGCAGATTTGAACCGGCGCCGGACCGAACCGGTTATACAGGTAAAAAGACCGAGAATCGGCTTCCTTTCCCTGGTGTCGAGGTTACCTTGATGTAGCCGCCCTGCTCGGTTATCATCTTCCGGGTCAAATACAGACCGATGCCGGCCCCTTCGACGTTCCGTGCGTTGTCTCCCCGGTAAAACCGCTGAAACAGCCGGTTTATCTCGTCTTCAGTGATCCCTTCGCCGTAATCCCAGACGTCTACTCTCGCAAAAAACTCATACACGTCGATTCCGACCTCGATGATCGCACCGGGCGGCGAATATTTTACGGCGTTGTCGATGACATTGTAAACCGCCTCACCGGTCCATTTGACGTCGTGATGGATCACGACCGGCTGTCCACACTGAAACCGGATCTCCATTCCTTTCGAATCGGCGCCCGGATAGGCCTGCTTGATCGCCGACAACACCGTATCGGCAAGACTTGCGCTTTCCTTGCGGATCTCGATCATCCCGGCCTCAAGCCGCGACATTTTGATCAGACTGTTCATAAGCCAGGTCATTTTCTCCAGCTGATTTTGCATATGAAGCGTAAATTGCTTACGTTTGCCGTCATCCAGACTTTCATCCAGCAGCAGACTATTGTACAAGTTCAGATTGGCCAGCGGCGTCTTCAGCTGATGGGAGATGTCGGAGATGAGCGCCTTCATTTCATCGCCTTCCTCCTGATACCGCTTCCTCTGCGATTTCAGCACGCGCGAGAGGTTCACGATTTGGGATTGAAGCTTCGACAACATCGTATCTTCCGTGACGGGAAACAGCTCCCGTTCTTCCAGCTCGATCAGCGATTGTATCGTCAGCGACAACTGGTGCAAAATCGTCGTCATCCGTTTGCGGATCGCCAGCACATAGCCGGTCCATATAAGCGCAGAAATCGCCATAAAGCCGGCCGTCAACACGATGACCCCACGTCCCGGTTCGAACAGCACGATGAGTATGATGAAGTAAACGGTACCGGACAGCAGAAATGCGCCGTAACAAAAGGCGATCATCCGGGTGAAAGAGCTTTTCATCCGGCTATTCTCCCCACGTGTAACCGATGCCGAATACGGTTTTGATATAATCCGGGTTTTTGACGTCGTCCTCCAGCTTGTCCCGCAGCCTTTTGATGTTCACGCTCAGCGTATTTTCATCGACGAAGTTGCCGTCCAAATCCCACAGCTTTTCCAGAATGATTTGCCGGGTAAGCACCTGTCCGTTATGCCGGGTCAAAATCGCAAGCAGCTTGAATTCGTTGGCCGTCAGCTTCACTTCCCTGCCTCGTTTGTACACCTTCATCCTGGCATAATGCACCGCAATATCTCGGTCGGTAAACGTGTCGTCCGCGCCATCTTTACCGCTTCGCCGCAATATCGCTTTGACATGCTGACACAGTACCGCCATACTGAACGGCTTCGACACATAATCGTCGGCTCCCAGCTCGAACCCTTCGACAATATCCCGCTCGCTGTCATTCGCCGTCAAGAAGACGATCGGAACTTGAGAGGTTTGCCGGATCGCCAGGCACAGCTCGGTCCCCTTCCGGTCTGGCAGATTAATGTCCAGGATAAGGAGATCCGGGGAAAACTTCCGAAAGGCGGACAACCCTTCGTCATAGCTGAACGCGCCGATTACGTCGTAATGCTGCTTGCCGAGCGCAAAGGTTAATCCTTCGTTCAGCAGTTTGTCGTCTTCCACTATGAGAATTCGGGTCATCCCTTTTTCCCCTTCCTATACTTCCATTATAAGTATTAATACCTGCATCGTCTAATCGGTCCGGCTGCAGACATAACCAAAGAGAGGTACGCCGGGATACCTCATCTCTTGCCCGTGGTCAGGCCGCTTCTCTTAACCGCTCCACGATCGTTTTTGTTTTCAATATTCGATAGAAAACGAGTGGAACAACCAGACATACCGCAAAAACAAGCATTAGCGATACTAGGAGCGGTACGAACGGAAATGTATATACCGCATACGTCGCTTCGATCCGGAACAACCGATAAGCTCCGTAGCTGATCAACGTCCCGAGCGTCGAGAGGAGCAGAGCCGTCAAAACGGCATACCAGACTCCTTCGTAGAGCAGGATCGTTCTCAACTGCTTCTTGCTCATCCCGATACTTTCCATAACCGTCAGCTCCTGCTGCCGGACCGTTATTCCCGTCAGCATCGTATTCATAAAGTTGAGTATGCCGATAAAAGCTAATATCACCGTAATACCGCCGCCGAGTATATAAAGCATCTGCTTGCCCGCTTTCAGATCCTCCGCCTGTTCCATTCTCGATTCCATATACCAGGCGTGATCTCCGTCAATAATCGCCTTGAGACGATCCGCGATTTGCGGATGCTTGGCGGGATCGGCTTGAATGTTCAGCTTGTAAATGAGCGGATCGGCCACCATTTGCTCGAAAGCCCGATGACTGACATATACATTCGGCGCCAGACTGCCGTAAGGAGCTTGAAACATCCAGTCGACGAACCCGCCGATCTGTACGGTTCTTTCGGCGTTATTCCCGGGCAGGCGGAACTGGACCGGACTGCATGTCTCGTAATATTCCGGCGAACCGCCGATCAAAGCGACTTCCCCTCGCTCAAATGCCCCGATATCAATCGGTTCCTCCAGCTTTTGATTCATCTCCCTTACATAGTCCGTATCCAGCCCGATAAGCAGAGAACGGAACAAATCGTTCTGGGTGATAGCTTCGTCGCTCGGCCGTTCCGATTTGGTTTTCTGTACAAAAGCGTCGATATGTTTGCCGAACACACCCGGGTCGTAGCGGATCGCCAGCTTGGACATGTACGTTGTTCTGATTTGACGGATCCCTTCGATCGATTGGATGTCCTTCAGCTTGTCCTCCGTGATTACGGACTTTACTTCATCCGGGTAGCCGATCCTCATCGTATTGTTGTACAGATCAAAATCGTTTTCCGTGTAGCTGGCCAGAAAATGGTCCGTATCCATACTTAAGACGAGCGAATTCACGGTCAAAAACGTAGTTAGTCCGAGGAAAAGCGACAGGAACACAACCGCCGCGCGTTTCTTGTCCCTGAAGACGTTGCGCAGCGCCATCCGGTACAGCTTCGAACCGCCGGTGCTTTTTTTCACTTTCGTATTCATTGTTAATCCGGTATATTTCACCGCTTCGATCGGCGAAATGCTGCCCGCGATCGCGGCCGGTTTCATGCTGCTTGCCATTGTCGTCAGCCAAGTAAACAAGGCGGTTCCTATGAAGATGAACGGACTAAAGGACACTTCCACCCCGGCTTCCATGTCCAGACTGCCGAGCGCCAGCGGTACGGCTGCGAACGAGGTGACGGCCCCAAGCGCCATTCCGGCTGGTATTCCGGTCCATGCGAGCCTATGAGCTT
Organism: Paenibacillus oceani; assembly: GCF_014705615.1. Classification (GTDB taxonomy): domain Bacteria; phylum Bacillota; class Bacilli; order Paenibacillales; family NBRC-103111; genus Paenibacillus_AB; species Paenibacillus_AB oceani. Next base: position 59,156 of record NZ_JACXJA010000016.1, on the reverse strand, counting down.
GACCGGTAACGATTGTACGAATCTGCCTCGGCGTCATTCCGATCGTTTTTAACAACCCGTAAAACCTCGTATCTTTGGATACGGATATATACAGCACATTGTAAATAAGCAGGTAGCCGCTGAATAAGATGAACCCGATCAGCCCGGCGAACCCGGCACCCGTAGCCAGACTGCCTTCCGTTTCACGCTCATACAGCGGGACGACTTTAACCTTCTGATCGCCGGTCAGCCCGATATCCCGCTCCAGCCTTTCCGCTAACGTTGAAATTCGCTTCTCGCTGCTGAAAACGATCGAGGCGCTGCCCGTCGTCCAGGGATAAGCGCCCAGCGACTCGGCAAATGGAGCAGAGACGAACATCGACCCGATATTGCCCGAACGGATATGCATCGTCTCCGAATACCAACCGCTTAATACGAAGCCGCTCTGTATTTCCTCCGACAGTTCCGTTCCCCGTATCGTCCTGTAAGCAAGCTCGATCGGCATCCCGAGCTGCGGATTCCGAATTCCCATCTTCTCCAGAATCCAGGTTGGCACTAGTATTTCGTTAACTTTCTGCGGATAAGTACCGGTGAACGAATCGACTAGAGGTTTTCTCATCTTCTCCCATTCCGCCTTGTCGTACCAATGCAGATTCACGGATATATGGCCCATTTCGGGCGTGTTGACCACATGTGCAACACTTGCGGACAATCCTGCATCATCCACATAATCGAGCTTCCTCAGCTTATCGATCTGATCCTCCCTCGGGAGCGTAAGCGCGGCATGGCTTTTTGTCCCCATCATCTTCAACTGCTGCCTATCGATCGTTTTGACGTAGCTCATTCCGATACTGAATACCGAGGTAACCAAAAACGCCGTAAGAACTATCGCCAGCCATACAAACCGGTTGCGGAGCCGGTTTTGCTGTAAGGAACGGATCGTCAGTCGTTTGACGATGCTGGAATTCGAGTTGGGGAACATCATAGCCGTTCACCGCCGGCGACGATGATACCGTCTTCGATCCGGATGATCCGGTCGGCAAGCTGAGCGATTTCCTCATTGTGCGTGATCATCACAATCGTCTGATTATAGCTGCGGCTCGTTACTTTCAACAGCCCGATCACTTCCTGGCTTGTCCGGGTGTCCAGATTTCCGGTAGGCTCGTCGGCCAGAACGATCGACGGCTTCGTCGCCAGCGCCCTGGCGATTGCAACGCGCTGCTGCTGCCCGCCGGACAGATGGTTCGGCAGATGATGCAGCTTGTCTTGCAGCCCCAGCCTCTTTACAAGCTGTTCGATGAACGCAGTGTCGACACGGTTGCCGTCCAGCTCGATCGGCAGCACGATATTCTCGTAGACGTTTAAGATCGGAACGAGATTGTACTGTTGAAATATAAACCCGATTCTCCTTCTTCTGAACACCGTCAGCTCGTCGTCATTCATATCGAAAATAGGCTTGCCATCGACATACACCTGTCCGCTTGTAGCTCTGTCCAGGCCTCCCAGCATATGAAGCAAAGTCGATTTGCCGCTGCCGGAAGAGCCGACGATCGCAATGAATTCGCCTTCCTTGACTTCCAGGCTAACGCCGTCCAGCGCGACGACCCGGTTCGAGTCTTTGCCGTAAACTTTCTTAATATCTATCGTTTTTAAAATGCTCATCCCGTCATCTCCAATTCCGTTAGCTTGATCCTGCTAATCGGATTATAACCGGGACATCTTACATTCTGGTGACATCATAAATTACCTGGGACTAGAGACTGGACTTATTTCTGTCGTCTGGTAAGATTTGAAGTAGACCTCTTCCGGGAGGTCTATTCGTACAACATTTCAAAGGAGGAGATTGACATGGAGTACTTAAGCGATTGTTCAGTCCTGGTTCTCAATACTGGCATAGGAGGCGTTTCGTACAATGACCCATAGTTCTAGTCACGAGTTGTATCGCTTCTCCAGCAATCAGGAAAGGAGGGGCGCATCTTGAACATTAGAGAATCGGATTTGCCGGGCATTGGCCGTAAATTTTGCGTGGATACCCGCAGCGGCGACAAGCTTGTAATCGTCATTCATAACGACGACCGCCGTGAGCTGTACCATTTGAATCCGGACGATCCCGACGAGGTCATGTCGATGATTACGCTCGACGACGAGGAAGCTCGGACGGTATCCGGGATCTTATCCGGCATCACGTACAAGCCGAAGCAGTTGGAAACGCAGGAAATGATGCTGGACGGACTGCTGATCGAGTGGCTGCGGATCGAACCGTTGTCGTTATGTATCGGGAAGCGGATCGGGGAATTGGATATTCGGCGGAGAACAGGGGCAACGATCATCGCCGTCATTGAGAAAAATCATCAAAAATGTATGAATCCCGGGCCGGAGTATATGTTTGCAGCCGGATCGACCTTGGTCGTAGCCGGGGAACGGATGCATTTAAAGGAACTTAAGCAGCTGCTATTGAACGGGAGCTTGTAACTTATGGATATGCTAATTTTCGAAGTGGGTCTTGCCGTTGCCCTGATCACACTTGTCGGATTCATATCCACCAAGCTGCGCTTTTCCGTCATCCCCTTTTATATTCTGGTCGGGATGGCCGTCGGCCCGCACGCTCCGCATTTTTGGATTATCGACCTGAGATTTATCGAGAGCTCGATGTTTATCGATTTTATGGGGCGTCTCGGCATTTTATTTTTGCTGTTTTATTTGGGGCTTGAATTTTCCGTCGCCCGGCTGCTCAAGTCCGGCAAAGCGATTCTCGTTGGCGGCTCCTTTTATGTCGGGCTGAACTTCGTATCCGGCCTTCTGCTTGGCTGGATGATGGATTTGCCGCTGAAGGAAACGCTGGTCGTCTGCGGGATTATGACAAGCTCTTCCACCGCCATCGTCGCCAAGGTGCTCGTTGATTTGAAGCGAACGGCCAATCCGGAGACGGAATTGATCATGGGCATGATCATGTTTGACGATTTGTTCATCGCCGTCCATATTTCCATTCTGACCGGTCTGGTCTTGAGCGGGGCGACCTCACTCGGCGGAGTCGTGCTGATCTCCTTATCCGCCCTCCTGTTTATCGTCGTCTTTTTGATCATAGGAAGAAAAGTGATCAAATATCTCGATATTGCGCTTAATATCCAATCCTCCGAGCTATTTCTGCTCATGGTGATGACGATGCTGTTTCTCGTGGCCGGCTTCTCGGAGACGCTCCATGTAGCCGAAGCGATCGGAGCGTTGATGATCGGACTGGTGCTCGGAGAATCCGCCCATGTGAAGCGGATCGAACATCACATTTTGCCTTTCCGCGATTTTTTCGGCGCCGTCTTTTTCTTCGGATTCGGACTGACCATCGAGCCGGCAACGCTGGGCGGTGCAGTCGGCATGGCGTTAATCGCCGTCGTCCTGACGATCATCGGCAACCTGCTCGCAGGAGCGATTGCCGGACGACTATCCGGCGTTTCCCCGCGCGCATCGCTGAACGTTGGCTTTACGCTCGTATCCCGGGGTGAATTTTCGATTATAATGGCTAATATTGGAAAAGCCGGAGGACTGATGCCGGCCATCCAATCCTTCGCCGTATTATATGTGCTAATACTAGCTGTATTAGGACCTTTATTGACGAAAGAATCGAAATCGATCTACCTGCTGTATCAAAAATTAAAAACACGCTTCAAACGCGAGAAAAAGGAAAAACAGAAAGACACCAGGTAGTCCCGCCATTTTCCGCCACGTTAAACCGAAGAAGAGCTCTGATTCCGTCCTGCCCGGACGGAATCAGAGCTCTTCTTTTCGCACAGCGGTCACACCGGTCTTCCTGCCGACGAACCGATCCGCTGCTGCCGCATATCCTGTTGGAAGAACAATTCCAGCTCCGAACGAGCTTGCCCGCTTGTCGGACAGACAGGAGAAGACCTTCGATGAAACCCAAACTGCATTATTTGTATAGAGATCCCCGGTATGGCTTCACGATTCGCGTTCCGGACTGGTGGAGACCGTATACCGTTATCGACCGATCGCGAAGCGGCGGGGAGACCGAATACGACGTTCGCTTTCTCTTTAAGTACCGCGGTAAAACGTATGGCGACGTATTGACGATCTCCGTATTTAAGATGTCCCGCCAGGAATGGATCAGACAAGGCTATGACAGCTCCCCGTTCATTTTGATCGGCGAACGGAACGGCAGGCTGTTTGCCTACAGCACTCCCGGCGAGCTCCCGGATGAATTTCTCAACAAAGATAAATCCGATTACGACTACGTCAAATTCGGTCGTCCGATCCGCTTCATGAGGAGAATGGTTAATGACGATGTCCCCAAAATAATCGAGATGTTTCGCCTGCCCGGATTAAAGCCGGTCGCTCCCGCCCCCTATTTGGCGAAAGGCGTTGCCGGCATTATGGCAGGATGCGGCTGCCGGAAACGAATAACCCGAAGACGGATAAAGCGCGCCAAATGAAATTTTCCCAGTTGTCCGTTCAATCGAGTGATAACGGGTCCATCGCCTGAGGTTTGATCGGCTTTACCGCAGTTTCCGGTTCGTTCGCGTCATCCGCTTCGACCAGATGTTTCAGTACGGATAGCCTGTTATCCCAGAACCGGTCATAAAAGGCCAGCCACCGTTTCAGCTCAAGGAGCGGCTCGGGCTCCAGCCTGTAGCGGGTCTCCCGCCCGACCTTCCTCTCCTTGACGAGCCCGGCATCTGACAAGATGCGCAGATGCTTCGACACCGCAGTCCGGGACATCGGAAAGTGGCTGCTAATCACGGTGACCGGCATCTCCCGATCTACCAGCAAATGAAGCAGTCTGCGCCGAGTCGGATCGGCAATCGCATGGAACACATCATGCTTCGGCGAAGTACCGGTCATCTCAGGACCCGACGTAAGCGCCAAGCTTTTGTACGATGCCCGTCCAGCCGTTGTTCATCCGGTCGCGCACGATCGTATGGGCTTCGCCGAATTCGGTTACTTTATTTAGATCCCATCCGGAGTGAATGAGCGTGAACTCGGTTTTATCTCCTTGCTCGGCCAGTTCGAACGTAACCGACCATTGTTCGCCCCAATGGAAGGTCAGCCGGTTCGGCGGGTCGATCTCCGTCACTTTGCATGGCGAACGGCCGAAAGGACCGGCCTCCAGATGAAATTCGCACCCCATCTCCGGCTTAAAATCGTTGGGCATAAACCAGGCTGCGATTCCTTCGGCTGTGGCCACGGCGCCCCATACTTTGGCGATCGGCGCGTTCAGCACCAGCGTTTTGCGAATGTCGGGGATGGATTCCGGTGTAAGATCACTCATTATTCAATTCCTCCTGAATAAACCGTTTATTTGGCTTGGATCAGACAAACTTGACGTCTCGACGTGAAACCTTTTGGTTTCGCATTTGATTATACGACACCGTTTGGTTTCGTGTCAAACGTATTTATACATTGCCGGACAAGACGGCCGGCAATGCCGGGAGCCGACAGACTCAAGCCCGTCCGCTCCCCTTTTTCATCTTGAAAATAACGAGTACAGCGATCAGGATGATCGCTACAAGCACGATTACGGCTCCCATCACCAACACGGGACCGTTCGCCTTCTCCGGAGGTACGGCCATTGCCGGCTGCTTTACCGGATCGGCAGACTGAGGCGATTGTGCCGGCGGCTGCTGGGCTTGATTTTGTCCGGACGCTTTCATCGTAAACGCGAATTTATTTTCGACCGGATGACCGTCTCTGCCTACAATTTTCCATACGACGGTATACTCCCCGTCGGCCAATCCCGCTTCCGGCTTGCCGCTCATCGTGGCTCCGTCCACCTTGCGGTCGGCGATTTTGACGCTTGTTCCGTCGGCAGCACGCAGCTCGAACGAGCTTAGCGATCCGATCTCGGTGTTAAACACCATCCTGATTTCGTTCAGAGGCTCGCTGACCGTCGTCCCGTTCGCCGGAGAGGACGACTGGAGACCGGTGTGAGCGTACACGGCAGACGGCATCAGCAGCAGGACAAGCAGCACGAATAGGCTCATCGTTTGTTTCATCTTCGCTTTTTCCTTCCTCATCGATTCTTTTTCCCGATTAATCCGGGAATACGTTCCCAGTATACCAAACCAGGCTGGTTCTCCCTCTGCAAAGGATGGACAACTTTTCGAACTTTTGTCATATGAGCATACGATCAGATATCATATGTATGATATGATGGGGATTGTACGATTCCCTTACCGATTCTTTATAAATAAACGAGGTGCAGGATGAAGAAACGAACTATCGGCGTTCTGATCGCCGCCGCATCCCTGTTCGTCACGACCGCTTGCGGCGGCGGGGGCAAGCCGTCATCGACCGGAGAGCACGACGGTCACGATCACAGTACGGTCGTATCCGGGGATATTCAGGAGAAAACCGCTTCGCTTCAACAGCTTCCTTCCTTTCTGGACAAGCAGCGCGAGGAGATCCGGATCGCTTACCGGGTAGCGGCGCAGGCGGCCGATGTGCTGCGGTCGATGCCGTGTTACTGCGGCTGCGGCGAAAGCGTCGGACACAAAAGCAATGAGGACTGCTTTATTCAGGAAATCAACAGCGACGGCTCGGTCGTGTGGGACGACCACGGGACGCGCTGCGGCGTCTGCATGCAGATCGCCGTCACGTCGTATCAGCTGAAGGAGCAGGGCAAGTCCGTGAAAGAAATCCGGCAGATCATCGACGAGACGTACCAGAAGGGATATGCCAAACCGACCCCGACACCTATGCCAAGCTGACGGCAAACAGCCGTCTCTATCTATTGGAGTGAAAACCGACCATGATCGTATATATTTCGGAAACGCTGCTGTACCTATGCTTCGCGCTGGTTTGCGGAGCGATCCTGCTGAACTTCGTTCCCGTTTCTGCCAAGCCCGATATCCGAATACCGGGCTCCCTTTTGTTCAATGCGGTGATCGGGATTGCGGTATTATCGTTTGTGCCGGTCATCAAAAACACGATTTTTCTGACTCAATTCGCTGGGCCGTTCTGGGAGATTTTCGACGACGTGCTGCTCGATCTGGAATTCGGCAAAGCGTGGGTCTGGATGTTTATTTTGTGCACGCTGTTTCTTGCGCTGCTGTCGCTCCGCGATCCGGCCCGTTATCCGCTGGCCAACGCGGCGGCGGCTTTATTGACCCTCGGGCTGCTGTTTTCTTACGGCTGGGCCAGCCATGCCGCCGGACAATCCGAATCGTGGGGCTTTCTCGCCCAATCGTTTCACTTGACGGCGGCGAGCGTTTGGATCGGACTGCTGATCGCGGCGGGATGGTTCGCTCACGGTACGGCACGCTGGAGCGAATTTTTACGCTGGTTCCATCCGCTGGCGATGATTTGTGTGCTTGTCATTGTCGGCGCGGGATTCGTCATGATGGCTTTTATTGTGCCCGACTATACGAATAGCTGGGTTGTCTCGTACGGCCAGGCGATGCTGATCAAGCATCTGCTGATCGTCCCGGTCGTAGCGTTCGGGATTTTGAACGGCTTATGGTTCAAAAGCAAAGTCCGTACGAACCCGGGCTTCGATCCGCGCAGATGGCTTCGGGCGGAAAGCGTCATCCTCCTGCTCGTCTTTGCCGCTACGGCGTTTATGGGTATGCAAAGACCGCCGCATGACGATCCGGAAAATCCCGAGCTTCCCGTTCCTTCCGCGTTATTCCGCTTGATTCACGGCGATGGCGTCAGCGTCAACATGCAGGTGGAGCTCGGCTTCCAGCCGCTGGGGATTGGTTTGGCCGCTTTATCGCTATTGCTTCTGTATTTCATTTTCCGATCCGGGAAAAACAACTCGCCGCGGGCAGCCGTATGCTTTGGCGTGGCGTTTACAATATCCGCTTACCTGGCTGCTATGCTTTCGATTCGATGAGGCTGAGATACTGGAGGTAACCCAAAACTATGATAAGGTATCCTGTTCTTGAAGAAGGAGCCGCGATCGGTGTTACCGCGCCTTCGTCCGGAGTTAATAAAGAGCTTCATGATCTATTGCGGCTTGCAGGCAAACGTATGGAGCAAATGGGATTTCGCCTCCTTTATGGTCAAGCCGTATGGACTCAGATGAAAGCGAAGTCGGCGCCTGCCCAAAAACGTGCGGCTGAACTCAATGAATGGATGCAAAATGACCCCATCCGTCTGATTTTCCCACCATGGGGCGGAGAACTGATAATCGAGATTCTGGAACATATCGATTTTGAAAATGTAAAGCCGAAATGGATATTGGGGTACTCGGATATCAGCGTCCTATTGTTAGCCATTACATTAAAGACAGGAATTGCAACGGCTCACGGGACGAACCTCATCGATCTGCGGGGAGAATATTCGGACCCCACGACGGCGATGTGGCTTCAAGTACTGCAGACTCAAGCAGGCGAGTCGATCACCCAGCATTCCTCATCCAACTATCAGAAAGAATGGAACTACGCGAACCCTTCGCCCTGTGTCTTTCACCTAACTGAACGAACGTATTGGAAAGTCACAGGCCGTACTGAAGTGCACCTGCGCGGCCGCTTGCTGGGCGGGTGCATCGACGTGATCCGGCATTTGATCGGAACCCCGTTCGGTAACCTTCGACATTTTCAAAATCATTTCATAAACCACGAACCGATATTGTGGTATCTGGAAAATTGCGAATTGTCCGCAACGGATCTGCGAAGGTCGTTGGTTCAAATGAAATTGGCGGGATGGTTTGACAACTGTGCAGGTGTTATGTTCGGGAGAAGCGCCGCCAATCAGCCTGTAGACGGCTATACGGCGGAGGACGTCTATGACGAGCTGGCAAACGAATTGCAGGTTCCGATCGTGTACGATATCGATTGCGGTCATGTACCGCCTCAAATTACGTTCATTAACGGAGCCTGCGCCGAAGTTGAGGTAAAAGACGGGAAAGGGATAGTCAGACAAACGTTTAAGCCTTAGTGGCCTAACATTTGTGTCTTCCGAACATGCAGGAATGAAACAAGGACCGCGAAAACGGTCCTTGTTTCGATTTTATTTGCAGATTAAAGCAGCACAGCCAGCCCCATCCCGCCCAGCGCCCCTGTTACGACAACGATCCATGGCGGTACTTTCCAGTAAGCAAGCATCGTGTACAGAACCGCAGCCCATGCGAAATCAGCGGTCGAGCCGATCGCCGACGTCCAGAGCGGATCATACAAGGCGGCCAGCAGCAGCCCTACGACCGCGGCGTTCACTCCGGCAAGCACTCCCTGCAACGCGGGACTCGTCCGTATCACATTCCAGAACGGAAGCGTTCCGGTGACGAGCAAATAGGCGGGTAGGAAAATCGCGAACGTGGCAACTGCCGCCCCGATCCATCCCCCGTCGATAGCCCCCAGATAAGAAGCGAACGTGAACAGCGGACCCGGTACAGCCTGCGTTGCCCCGTAACCGGCAAGAAACGCTTCCTTCGACACCCAACCTGCGGCCACCGTCTCTTTCTCCAAAAAGGGAAGAACGACATGCCCGCCCCCGAATACGAGAGAACCGGACCGATAATAGCTGTCAAAGACAGCCAGCCAGTGAGAGGAGATCCATCCCCGAAGCAGCGGCAGTGCTGCAAGCAGTCCGAAGAAAAGGACCAGACAGACGATCGCCGTCCGCCGGCTTACCGGAACATCCAGAACCGGAACATCCGCCTCCGCTTGTCGCCGGAACCAGATCCAGCCGCACACAGCAGCGAGCAGCAGCACAATAATTTGACCGGCTGCATTCGGAACAAGCAGGGTGACGACCGAAGCGGCTACCGCAATCGAGATTCTGCTGCGATCCGGCGTCAGCTTTTGCCCCATCCCCGCTATCGCATGAGCGACGATCGCTACCGCTACGATTTTCAAGCCGTGTATCCAGCCCTCGCCAGCCAGATCGAACGACTGGAGCAGCATCGCGAACAAAGCCAAAGCGACAACGGACGGCATCGTAAAACCGATCCAGGCGGCGATCCCGCCAACGAGCCCGGCACGGACCGTCCCGATTCCTATTCCCACCTGACTGCTTGCAGGCCCGGGTAGAAACTGGCATAAGGCGACCAGATCCGCGTAGCTGCGTTCGTCCATCCATTGCCTCTTACGTACGTATTCCCCATGAAAATACCCTAAATGGGCGGCTGGGCCGCCAAATGAAGTCAGTCCTAGTTTCAACGACACTTTTAATACTTCAAGCCACGAATTTCGTGCGCCCCTCTTTCTGCTGCCTGCCATGTATCCTGCCTCCGCTTGTTTCCCAATCTTCCCTTGCTCCATTATAGAAGATCGTCAAGAACCCTAACAATCCCGGCGATTGTTAATTTCTTGTGAATGCATAAGATTTCGCTTCCCGGTAATAATCTGGAGAGACGTTTCGCTCCGTATATCTTCCAAGAGAGGTAGGTTCTCCATGCCGGATTCCAATCAAGATCGGCGTATCGCCAAGCAAGAGAAGCGGTTGATCGTCCTCTGCCTTATTGTCGCTGCACTTATGCTGCTCTCGCTGTCCCGCCACCTGTTCGCCTGAATACGCTCAAGATGCAGTAACGAAGGGAGTATTGCTATGTCCGGCACGATCTACGATCCTGTCCTGCTAAGCCGACTGCTGACCTCGCTTACGCTCGGCTTTCATATTTTATTTGCCACCTTGGGAGTTGGCGTCCCGCTGCTGATCGCGCTCGCGGAATGGACCGGCATCCGCAGAAACGACCCGCACTACCTGCTGCTCGCCCGCCGCTGGGCCCGCGGATATGTGATCACGGTTGCGGTCGGCGTCGTTACCGGAACGGCCATCGGCTTGCAGCTCAGCCTGCTGTGGCCGAGCTTCATGCGCGTCGCAGGCCAATCGATCGCGCTGCCGCTGTTTATGGAGACGTTCGCGTTTTTCTTTGAAGCTATTTTCCTCGGCATCTACTTATACACCTGGGACCGGTTCAAAAGCAAAACGGCTCATATCTGGCTGCTTGTCCCGGTCGTTATCGGCTCGTCGGCTTCCGCCCTGTTTATTACGATCGTCAACGCTTTTATGAACTATCCCGTCGGCTTAACGATGGAAGGCGGCACGATTACAAGCGTTCATCCGATCGCCGCCATGCTCAGTCCGGCGATGCCGACCAAGGTGGCGCACGTGCTCTCCTCCGCCTTCGTCACATGTGCCTTCGTGCTCGCTGCGATCGCGGCGTGGTCACTGATGAAAGGACGCCAACACATTTATTACAAAAAAGCATTAAAGCTGACGATGGGCTGCGCGGCCGTATTTACGATGTCCACCGCCCTGATCGGCGATTTGTCCGGAAAATATTTGGCGAACTACCAGCCGGAGAAGCTGGCGGCGATGGAGTGGCATTTCGAGACGACCGGACATGCGCCTCTGCTGTTCGGCGGCGTGCTGGGCGACGACAACGAGGTGAAGTACGGATTGACCGTCCCTTATGCGCTCAGCATATTGGCCCACGGCATCCCGAGTGCGGAAGTAACCGGACTGAACGACATTCCGAAGGACGAGCAGCCTCCGCTGTGGACCCATTATATATTCGATATTAAAATGATGTACGTCGCTTACATGACCCTCGTGGTGCTGCTGTTTCTTTGGTATATGTGGCGGGGAAAGGGGCGTTTGTACCGCAGCCGCAAGTTGCTGGCGCTTATCGTCGTCGCGGCTCCGGTGGCGATGCTGGCGATCGAGCACGGCTGGATCTTGAACGAGGTGGGCCGGCAGCCCTGGATATTGCGGGGGATTATGCGAACCGCCGAAGGCGCCACGACGTCCGGGCATGTCGATACGATGCTGATCGTATTTGCGCTGTTATATCTCGTGCTCGGCATCACGACGGTCCGCGTATTAAGCCGGATGTTCCGTTCCAACCGGGCGGAGGACGAGCTGCGAGCGCTCGGCATGGAAGGAGGCGATCATAGATGAGCTACGAAACGCTTGGAATTGGGGTATTGTGGCTATTTCTGTACGGCTATCTGATCATCGCTTCCATCGATTTCGGAGCCGGATTTTTCAGCTATTACAGCTCCGTCACCGGTACCCGCCATCTGATTCACAACGTTATCGAACGTTATTTGTCCCCGGTATGGGAAGTGACCAACGTTTTTCTCGTTTTTTTCTTTGTCGGGATCGTCGGCTTTTTCCCGGATACGGCTTATTATTTCGGGACGGCTCTGCTCGTTCCGGGAAGCATTGCGATCGTGCTGCTGGCGATCCGCGGCTCCTATTATGCGTTCAGCACGTACGGCTCCCGCTCCAACCGGGTCTATATGCTGCTGTACGGCGCCAGCGGTCTGCTCATTCCGGCCTCACTGTCCACTGTGCTTACGATATCTGAGGGCGGATTTATCGAGGTAACCGGCACCGGCGAAGTCCGCTTCCTGTACGGAGCCTTGTTCAGTAGTGCCTATTCATGGGCCGTCGTCCTGCTTGCACTTGTCAGCGTGCTGTACATCTCCGCGATGTTTCTCAGCTACTACGCCCATAAAGCCGGAGACCGTCAAGCGTTCGAGATTGTCCGCACCTACGCCCTGGCCTGGAGCCTGCCGACGATCTTCAGCAGCTTGCTTGTCTTCTTCGCCATACGCAGCCACAACTACGAGCATTATCAGAACATGTTGTCGCTGTCGTGGATGTTCGCGGCTTCCTTCATCTGCTTCGTAATCGCGATTACGCTGATCGCACGGAGAATCCGGCTCGGCTGGGCGTTTCTGTTCGTCATGCTGCAATTCGCTTTCGCCTTTTTCGGCTACGGGGCGGCTCATTTGCCGTACATTTTGTATCCGTACCTGACGATCCACGATCATTTTACGAGCGACGCGATGGCGGCCGGGCTAATTACGGTATTCGTCCTCGGACTGCTGCTGCTGATTCCGTCGCTGTATTTGCTGCTGCGACTGTTTCTGTTCGATGCGTTGTACGTCCAGGGCAAACGAAGCAAGCATTAAATGTAACGGAAGGAGCGTTGCCGCATGATCTCGTTTCTCATAATGGGAGCCCCGCTGCTTGTCGTCGCTGCGGCCGTCGCCGGCGTGTTCGTCTGGGGAGCGTGGGGGAACGTAACGGTCGAGCCGGGGGATGACGAGGCGGCAAGCTGACCGTTAACCGGCGGCTGCGGATGCAGGAACAATGTCTGCTTGCGCTGCCGGGCCGCTATTTCTTGATCATCCCTTTCTCGAACGCGTATCTCGCGAGCTGGACCCGGTTGTCCAGATGCAGCTTGTGCAAAATGTTTTTTAAATGGTTTTTGACCGTATGCTCCGAGATGTCCAGCCTGCCGGCGATGTCCCGGTTCGACATCCCTTTGGCGACGAGTCCAAGGATCTCCTGCTCCCTCGCCGTCAGCGGCGTCTGAACGGCTGCCGGTTCTTTGTGTTGGGAAAATTCGTGCAAAATCCGCAGCGCAAGCTCGCGGCTAAGTGGCGCTTCGTCCACCGCAACCGCCCGCAAGTAATGGTGCCATTCCTCGGGATGCAGATTTTTCAGCAAATACCCCTGCGCCCCTTTCTTAAGCGCCTCGAACAGATGAGTAATGTCGTCGGATACGGTGACCATGACGATTTTAATATACGGGTATTTGTCCTTGATCCACTTGGTCGCCTCCAACCCGTCCATCTCCGGCATATGGATGTCCATCAGGATCATATCCGGCATATACCGGTCGGTCAGCTCCATCGCCTCCCGGCCGTTTTGCGCTTCCGCCACGATAGCGAAAGCCGGGTCCAGTTCGAGAATTGTCCGAATCCCTTCCCGGGCATGCTTATGGTCGTCTACGATCAATACCCGAAACGGCTGAGTCATCCATCTTCCCCCTTTCGTATGCGGACTACCGTCTCTCCCTGCTCCCTGACGATCTCAAACGTCCACCCCATCTCGTCCGCGCGGTCCTTCACCATGCTGAGCCCGAATTTGTTATCGCGCCTCAGCGGATCGCCCTCGAAGCCCTGGCCGTCGTCGCTGACGGCGCATACCCAGCCCCCGCCTCGTTCCGCAGCGTCGATGCTTACCCGCTCGGCCTTCGAATGTTTGCGCACGTTCAGCAGCGCCTCGCGTATGGAGGCGAACAGCTCCACCTTTTCCTTCGCCGTCAGCTTGTCCTCGGGCAGCTTCCAGCTCCACTCGACGCCGATCCCCGTATTCATCGTCAGATCTGCGGCCAGCGACTTCAGCATATCCATCCAAGGGAGCGAATCCGATTCGGCCGGATAACGCAAGTTCGCGATCGCCTGCCGGACGTACCCGTTCACTTCATAGACCGTCTGCTTGAACCCCCGTATGTCGGCGGCTTCCCCGGCGTAACGCTTGTCGAGCTGATCCGCCTTGACCGATAGCAGAAACAGCGACTGGGCGATCCCGTCGTGCAGCTCGCGGGCGATTTTCTCGCGTTCCTCCAGCGCGGCTTTGGCGGCGCGGGCTTCCTTCAGCTCCTCCTGCATATCCTCCAGCATCGAGAATAACTGTGTCAGGAAAATCATCGTCACCAGAAATACGATCACCGGAGCGAGCAGATTGCCCAGATCCATCGAAATGTACGGCAACAGAAACTGGTGCCGGATATATTCCCACAGCCCGATCGTGACGGTAGGCAAAATCAGAATCAGCCATTTGATTTGCTTATAGGACATAGGTCCGTCTCTCCTTGGAAGCGATTCGTAAATGGTAACCGCCATGCCTTCCGCGCCGGGCATGACTATTTGGAGCTATATACAAGCGGAGGTCCGCTCTGGTATTGTACGGTTGAAAGGAGGTTGTCCACATGCAAAAATGGATTATGGCCGTACTGTTTTTCGGCGCCTGCACCTTCGGGCTCGTCATGCTGATCGTAACGTCGGCCCAGCCGAAACCCGAAGCGGAGCCGGAACCGCAAATCGCCGTACCTGCCGTTACGCTGGACAAAGTCGCTGCCGAGACGGTGTATAAGCAATCGTGCCTGTCGTGCCACGGCGACCAGCTCCAGGGCAAGATCGGCCCGAACCTGCAGAAGGCGGGAACCAAATTTACCGAACAGCAGCTGTACAAGCTGATTCTGAACGGCAAAGGCGGAATGCCCGCATTCAAAAGCTCCTTGAAGGAAGAGGAGATTGCCAACCTGTCGTTATGGCTGGCCGAACATAAATAAGTCCAGGCAACAGACGGAAGCCCGGTATCGCAGATGCCGGGCCGCACTACGTGGAGCAATCCAGCGGTCAATTCGCCGCCCTCTGAATGCCGAACATGGAAGCGAACGCGTCGTGAAGCCCCTTCGAACCGAGCCGTGTACGGATGTCCTCCACCGCTCCCTCCAGCTCGATCCGGCCTTGACGCAGGAAAGCTACCCGTTGGGCCAGCGCCTCGGCAATCTCCAGCTGGTGCGTCGAGAAAATAACCGCTTGACCGGCCTCTCCCGCCGCCTGTACGAGCTTGACGAACGAATCCATCCAGTACGGGTCCAGCCCGTTGGTCGGCTCGTCCATGATCAGCACGGGCGGGCGCGCCAGCAGCGCTTGCGCGAACAACACCCTCTGCCGCATCCCTTTGGAGAACGATGCGACCGGCTTGCGTCCCGTATCGGTTAATCCGACGTCGGCGAGCACTTCCTCCGCCCTGCTCTTCGGCAGTCCGCGCAGCGACGCCCAGAACGTCAGCGTCTCCATGGCGGTCAGCCCGGGACCGAACCGGTAATCGTCCGGCATATAACCGATCTGCTCGGCGTAACGTCTCCGGTTCTCCTTCCACTTGATCCCGTTCACTTCGATCGTTCCGGAGGTGGGCTGCATCATTCCCGCCACCATCCGGAGAATCGTGCTTTTGCCGGCTCCGTTCCCGCCGCATAACGCGACCACCTGACCGGGCTGCACACTCAGCTGCACTTGCTGCACGATCGTCTGCTTGCCAATCGATTTCGCCACATCTGTCACTACTACCATCGGCTTATCCACGTGCGCGCCCCCTTTCCCAGATCTGGTTCGCAAGTCCGATCGAGATCACGATCCAGACGAGGCATATGCCGACGAATGCCCATGTGCCGGAAGGCTCCCGAATCCACTGCACCCAGTTGTAATACTCCGGTCCGAGCACCGCTCCGCCGCCCAGCTTGACGACGACGAACAGACGGACGAGCTCGGCCGGATTCAGGAAGGTCAGCACCGTAACCGCAGGTTTGATCCACATATAGGGGAGCATGCCGAGTCCGGCAATCAGCAGCGCCTGCCAGCCGATTATGGCGAAAAACCAGATCGCCACCGCATACGTAAGCGCCTGCCAACGGTTGCCCGCAATCGTCCCAATCCCCAGAGCGACAGCCAAAAAGAGTAAGATAAGTCCGGCGGAGAACACGAGGAACAGCGCGTACGTGCCAGCGTCGAAACTTTGGCCGGCGATCGCGCCGAGCAAGCCGGTAACCCCGAAGCCGAAGGCGACGATCGTCAGCAGGACGACGGCAAGGCCGGCATATTTGCCGGAGATGAACGAAAACGTGCTCATCGGATACGTCGATAGCAACTGCCAGCTCCCTTCCTCCTTCTCCGCCGTCAGGGAGAACGAGCCGAGCAGCAGCGTCATTAGCGGCAGCAAGTACAAGATCAGACTCAGCATCGTCCCGGTCGCAGCGGAGTATCCGCGTACAACGTTTTGCGCCTGGATGAGCAGCAGCGCGAGGCTGAATACGGTAAAAAGGGCCATGAAGGAATAGGCCCAAGGATTGCGGAATCCGATCTTGACTTCCCGCAGCGCAACATGGATGGCGTGGCTCAATGCGAGCTTCCTTTTTTGTCCGTTTCGGAATGGGCTTTCTGCTCATGTCCTTCGCCATGATGCATGTCCATGCCCGCCTTGTTCCGTTCCCACGCATGCGATTTCAGATCTGCCGCGCTCAGCAGTTTGCCTTTGCCCTGCTCGCTGATATACTTCTCGGCCGAAGCCTTGTCCTTGAACGAGACGAGCCCGTATGCCATCGGCGTCTTGTATGAAGCGTCATAGGCGAAATACGCTTTCTCCAGGTCGATCCACATTTTGCTCGCATGATCCCGCACGAACTCGATCGTAACCGGTACGGAGGCGTTTTTCGTCTTCCATTCGTTCATGCAGCCGATGTCGTCGAACTTGTAAACCTTCCCTTCCTTGGTCAGCAGCTGCACTGCAAATTCGTCGTCCTTGATCAGCATATTGCAAATCTCGCATTTGTCGACCCCTTCTTGAATCGGGACTGCTTCATAGGTTTTCCCTCCGCAAGCGGCAAGCATCAGCATCGCGAGAATAATCGCAAGCGCCGTAAATCCGGATTTTTTTTTCATGATCATGATCGTCTAACCCCCGTATAATAAATGATTACCAGCGACGCGGCCAGCAATAACGACGCCAGAATGCCCGTGGCCGCCGCATTCGGCGCTTCGCCTGCCTTCGTACCGTAAGAAGGCGGCTTCATAAGCGGTGCGGCATCCGTTGTCCACTCCTGGCGGCCACCTTGAAACAAACTTTCGAGAAATGTCATTCCCGGCGACTGAAAAAACAATTGATACGCAGGCTTAGCCTTTGCCATTGCCTGAAAAAACGGATTGATTGCATACGCCGTATCGCTGCGCCCGTCCCCGTCCGTATCGATTCCACGGAAGGAATCCCAGTAATTGCCCGACACTGCATTGTTCCTGCTGTCCCTCGCCTCTGCGTCCACCACGCTGCCGATCAGCTCGTTCCCGCTAATCCGGTTGTTCTCGGAATCTAGCAATTGAAAGCCGATAAAATTGCCGGTAAGCACATTCCCCGACAACTCGTTGTGCTGCGACTGTTCGACATAGATCCCGACGCGGTTCCCTTCTGCCGCGTTGTCAACTACGCGCGACGATTGCACGTCGAACATCAAAATGCCTTGCGAGTGGACGTTTTCGCTTTGCTTCGCAAACGAATTGCCGGACAGCTCGGAATTTTTGACGCTCATGATCATCGCGCCGGTTACATTATAGGTTCCCGTATTGCCGCGTATCGTCGTACGGTCCGCATACATGCAGTGAAT
Organism: Paenibacillus oceani; assembly: GCF_014705615.1. Lineage (GTDB taxonomy): Bacteria > Bacillota > Bacilli > Paenibacillales > NBRC-103111 > Paenibacillus_AB > Paenibacillus_AB oceani. The sequence goes on along the minus strand of NZ_JACXJA010000016.1, from coordinate 41,263 downwards.
CCCGTAACGGGATTTCTCCACTTGATTGCTCTCGATCTTGTTGCCGTTGCTGCTCTCCAAGTAGATCGCGTCATGCATCGAGGATATCGTGTTGCCTGTCATTACGTTGTCGTCCGACTTGTATAAGTCGATTCCGTTGCGCTTCTCGGTCAACTTCGCCGATTCCGGGCCGCCCCATGTAATATCTGCGTTGCGGATCTCGGCGCGGTTCGCTCCTTCCAGCTTGATGCCAAAAGCCGATGTCCGGATTTTTAGCCCGTGCAGGTTGGCGTCATTGGCTGTCACGAGTACGGCGGACGAATCGCCGGCCGATTCGTTGACCAGTTGCAGCTCTCCGAGCTGAACGCCGTCGGCGGTTATATGCACGGCCGGCTTACCGGACCTCGTTACGATCGTTACGTCGCCGTCCGCCTCAATCCGAAGCGGCTTGCCGATGACGAGCGAGCCATCGTACGTGCCCGGCGGAATCCGTACCGTGTCTCCGGCACGCGCCTCGTCCAGCAACCTCTGGATATTCGCCGATTCCATCGCCGCGTCGGCTGCCCGTGCCCGCTCCCCGGACACGATTCCGAGTCCAACCGACAGGCATACAATCGCGAGAACTTTGCCAATTGCAGATATCCTCATGATACTTCCAGCTTTTTCAGTTTCGTTACGTGAAAATCTCCCTGGTACAGATGCACGTAGATGTCATAGGTCCCCGTCTTCGGGAACGTGAACTTGGCGGCGTAGCCCCCTTCGGGCGTCTTCTGTGCATCCACCAGCTTCATGCTGCCGTCGACCCGGATTTCGAGCACCGCCTTCGCCCATTCGGCCGGCTCCACCCCGTCGAACGTCGCAGTCAGCGTTACCGGCTGGGACGCTTTGGCAGGCGACGGATCGGACTTTAATCCCACTTCCACATCCGCCGGGTCGACAGAACGGATATCGCTTCCCGAACAGGCAGATAATACGCCTACGAGAAACACAAGCATCAACGCTGTCATTTTTACGGTCCATCTGATTCTCATGTCGGCCGACTCCTTCCGGCTAGTCTTATTCGCTGCTTCCTTATCTATCATATCCGAGCAGGCCGATTTTAAAATGACTATAACGGGCTATAAACGGTCCGCAAATGTGAGCATTAGTTGACAAGTCGGCGTTGGCAAAGCAAACAGCCCGCCTCTGCGAAGAGTGGGCCTGCCGATTGCTATAAGCTGAATGGATTCAACATCTATTGCTGACACACTTACTGGCCGGGCAGCTTTTTCGGCTTGCTGCCGAACCATTTCATATACAACGTTTCGTAGGTGCCGTTTTTGGATACTTGTTCGATTGCGCTGTTAATGTTGCCGATATATTTGTTTCGTTTCTTGGTGGCGATCGCATAGCTTTCTTTGTTCAGAACATCGCCGACGATTTTGATTTTGCCCTGGCCTTTGGTTTGGATATAATCGCGAGCGTTCCGCTCGTCGAAAATGACGCAGTCGACTTTTTTGTTGGCCAAATCCTCATACGCCCGATTGATATCGGGATAACCCCGAACCTCCTTCAGCTTCGGCAGCATGCCCGCGTACGTATAAGCCGTGGAGCCGATACGCGTCGCCACCGTCTTGTCCTTCAGTTTATCTTTACCTGTTATGTCCGTATTATCCTGCGCCGTCAGCATCACAAGCCCGGTCTGAAAATACGGATCGGAAAAAGCCAAATTGTCTTTACGCGCTTTGTTAACGGTCATACCGGCGATGACGAGGTCGACCTCTCCGGATTTAAGCGCCGTGGACATATTTCCCATCTCCATCGGGACAAGCTCGTATTTGATATTTCCCTTCTTCGCGATCTCTTCCCACAGTTCGACCTCGAACCCTTTGTTTTCCCCGCCTTCCGTATAGGTGAACGGGCGAAAATCGCTTTCGATTCCGACCTTCAGCGTTTTCTGGTTCGCGCAGCCGGATACCGTCAATGCAACTGCCACCAGTCCCACACCCAAGCAGTAACGTATTGCACCTTTCACGAAGCGGCCTCCTTTTCCTTGCCAAACCTGCAGAATTAAAGGTAGTGTTTGTCGCAGGGCGGACGGTTATGCAGGTCCGGGAAATCCCGGCGCCTCTTTACAACAGCGGCCTATTCGGGATAAGTTTGTATAGGACAGGGTTGTACCCGCAGGTCAAGGAGGTTACCGGATGAGCCAAGCTCCGAATTTTTATTTTAATTCCAGCACCGAAAAGCCTTATCTGATCATAACCGCCGTCGAGGCGGAAAAAGAAGCGCTGCAGCGCGGATTGGGCGGCGACAACCGATTCGTACTGGCGGCGGCAGGCGTCGGACCAGCTTCCGCCGCAGCGGGAGCGGCGGCCGCGCTTGCAGCGGCCGACTATCGTCTGGTCATCAGCGCAGGAATCGGCGGCGGTTTTGTAGGCCGGGCGCCTGTCGGATCGCTTGTCATAGCCGACGCCATGATTGCCGCCGATCTCGGCGCCGAGACGCCCGACGGATTTATCAGCGTGGACGAGTTAGGGTTCGGTTCCTCGCGTATTGCTGCGGAACCCGAATTGTCCGCACGCCTTGCCGAAGCTTTGCAGGCCGCCGGACATCCTGTGACGACAGGTTCCGTCCTGACCGTGAGCACCGTTACCGGAACGGCCGAGACGGCGGATAGGCTCGTCCGCCGCATCCCCGGAGCTGCTGCCGAAGCGATGGAAGGTTACGGCGTCGCGGTTGCGGCTGCCGGCCGCGGTCTGCCTGTACTGGAGATCCGCGCCATCTCCAATCCGGTCGGTCCCCGCGACCGCTCCGCCTGGAATATTATAGACGCCATGAAGGCGCTGGAGTCTGCCGGCGCCCTACTAACGGAGGTACTGCCATGAAGATCGCTTATTCGCCTTGCCCGAACGATACATTCGTCTTTCACGCATGGGCGCACGGTTTACTGCCCGGAGCGCCAGCGCTCGATGTCACCTATGCGGATATCGACATCACCAACAGTCTGGCAACCGCTTCGAGCGGGCCGGAGGTGCTTAAAATATCGTACGCCGCCCTCCCCTGGGTGCTGAACGACTATGCTTTGCTGCCTTGCGGAGGCGCGCTCGGTAGAGGCTGCGGCCCTCTCGTATTATCCGCCGGAGGCGATCGCGGCATTACAGCTCCGGCCGAACTCGCCGGCCGGCGCGTAGCCGTGCCGAGCGAACGGTCCACCGCGTATTTGCTGTTCCGCTTGTGGACGGCCCAGCAAGTGCCCGGCGGCGTCAAGGACATTGTCGTCATGCCGTTTCATGAGATTATGCCGGCGGTCCGCGACGGCCGGATCGATGCCGGCCTGGTCATTCACGAGGCCCGCTTTACGTATCCGTCCTACGGGTTAAACATGCTGAGCGATCTCGGCAGCTGGTGGGAGACCGATACGGGACTTCCGATCCCGCTCGGAGCGATTATCGCCCGCCGTTCGCTCGATCTGGACGCGATCGCGCGCTGGACCCGCGCTTCGGTCGAATACGCCTGGGCGAACCCGGACGCGTCGCGGAGTTACGTCATGCAGCATGCCCAGGAGATGTCGCCGGAAGTCGCGAAGGCGCATATCGATCTGTATGTAAACGAGTTTACGGCCAATTTAGGGGAAGACGGGTATGCCGCCATTACCGCTTTGCTAACACGAGCCGCCAAGGAGGGGCTCGTGCCGGAGATCGATCCGGCCCTGCTGCGGTAATTTCTTTGCGCCGGTTCGTTTAAGCCGGTCAAAGAACGCCGTCGGGACGGCCCTTCAACGGTGCGCGCTAATCCATACGAGGAAGTGCGGGAGGGAACGGACGCCTTCGCTGCGGACGCTCTCTCCTTATGTGGATCGTTTGGGCGGCAACCGGCAGTATCCGGCGGCAGCAGCTACAGCCGCGACTTCCTTTGCGGCCCGAACGGCTTTCTTGCCGGCGGTTTGTGTTCAGCCTTCGCTGGGAACGACGCGTGCGGCCCGATTACGGATTACGAAGATGTTCGTACCGCACGTAATTTCCAGTCCGTTGTTTGGCAACGTGACGACGATGTGAGTGCGGTCGGTCGAACCCCATAAGAGTCTTTTGCACCCTTTATTTTCGGCCTATTCGTTAAACCGAGGCGAATAAAGCGGTTTGTACCCCCTATTTTCGCATACCGGCCGGGGCTGCACGCTTTTCATCGATTTTAACAGCTCCAAACCGCTCCTAATTCCCCATTCAAGCGGGTTTCGGACAAAATAAAGGCTGCAAACATATTATCTTATACGCTGAGTCCATTAGCTGCTTTTTGTTTCCGAGTCATGCGCTTCCCTCCAAGAAACCGCTGGATAAGCGGCAATGAGCAGCAGCGTCAAGCAAACGGAATGTACAAGCGCGATCCTGAATTTTTCTATCGACCATCGATCCTCACCGATAATCCAATAAGCGACCGGATTTGTAATGCCAATCCCGTCCTGCGCTCCGGGAACTTGATTGTTCATATAGTTTTGCGCCAGACAGACAACGGCTACAATCGAAAGCCCGAGCGCTGCGGCAATTGCTTTCGAAGAAGGTCTGGAAACACCGGCTCTCCGAATCGACAAGGTGAAAGCCGCGACGAGAAACAAGTTAACTATAACGTAAACCAACTTCCCACCCGCCCCCTTCCCATGTCCCCGCTTCTTTACAAATTAAGACTATAGTAACCGACATTATGGAGCTCATCAATGTTCTCAAACTGAGGTATGGCTAATAATTCGGTGATATCCCACTGTTCGTTATGGAACGGTTCGTGCGGGTCAAGACGTGTCCCCTAACTAAGAAAGGCTTCTAAACAAAGCCTTTTCCACGACGAACGCCCCTTGTAAGAAACAGCTGTTCTTGCAAGGGGATTATACTTGCTCAGCTCTAAGCTCTAAACAAAAAAACCGCCCGGCTGTTAACCGGCGGCTCTCTGCTTTTGCGATCCTATATCATTCTATGAAGTTTTCTTCCTCATTCTGCGAATCCAGAAGTAGACGACCGTCAGACCTGCGACGGCAATCAACGCATAAGCGACATTGGAGTACACGTCCATGAAACCGACGATATCTTCCCACGATTCCCCGACGGCGGCGCCTACAGAGACGAGCACCACGTTCCAGATCAAGGTCCCGATCGTGGTGAACAGCAGGAACAGACCGAACTTCATCTTGGCCATACCGGCCGGAACCGAGATGAGACTGCGGATCAGAGGAATCATCCGGCAGAAAAATACCGTGCGGTACCCGTATTTGTCAAACCAGGCGGCGGATTTATGCAAATCTTCCTTCTTCACGCGAAGCAGCCGTCCCCAGCGGTCAATGATCGCTTCCAGCCGGTCTACATGCAGCAGACGCCCGATGCCGTAAAGGGCGACAGCTCCCGCGATGCTTCCTGCGGTTGCCGCTACGACAACGCCTGTTACCGTAAGCTCCGAATAAGTGGTCATGAATCCGCCGAACGTCAGAATTACTTCGGACGGAATCGGAGGAAACAAATTTTCCAGCGCTATCATCAGAAAAATGCCGATATAACCATACTCGCTCATAAAGTCCGTAATCCAGCTTTGCATCCTTAGCCTCCCAGTTGGTCTCGTATCCATCTATACCATACGAAAACCGCGAAAGCAAGTTTTGGAAGCTGTTTTCATAGATTTTACAAGCTAATTTTACAGCTGCAGCAGCCGTTCCAGCAGTTCGTCCAAAGGCAGCGGTTGTTCGCTTGTCACTTGAACGCCGTTCTCCTCCAAATAGGCCAGCGCAGCGTCCCGGTCCCGGGTGATCAGGTGCGGTACGGGAGCCTCGCTCCACTCTACCGCCCCCGGTACCGCCGACATATCGAGAGTCGCCGGGCCGGTTAACCACAATCTCCGCCAGGACATCGACAAGCTGTCCTTGTCGTACGGCCCTTCTACCCGCCCCTCTTTGAGCAGCAATATATAATCGGCAAACTGGCGGATATCCTCTACGGAATGCGTAGACATCAGGACGGTGCGCTCCATCGTCTCGGAATCTTCTACGAGCATTTGCTTCAACTGGCTGCGGCTTGCCAGATCGAGCCCGTTCGTCGGTTCGTCCAGCAGCAGCAGCGGCGCCCTCGTGCTGAGCGCAAGCGTCAAGGCCGCCTTCTTGCGGTCTCCTTGCGACAACCGGCCGTACGGTTTGTGAAGCGGGATTCGAAACCGTTCCGCGCGTCTGCGGTAGTCCGACCCGTCCCACCGCTCGTACCACCTGCCGATAAACTTCTCCATCTCCAGCAATGTAAACGATTCGCATCCCTCGAGAGGGTCCGGGACGAATGCGGCATAGGTTCGGATCTCCGCTTCCCCGGTCTCGTAGGAGCGACCAAACAGCTCTACCTTACCGGAAGTAGGCCGCGTCAAGTTCATGCAGCAAGTCAGCAAGGTCGTCTTGCCGGTTCCGTTCGGGCCTACCAGCGCGTAGGTGTATCCATGCTCCAGCGCAAGATCGACCGGTCCAAGACAGTAATCGGCACGCCGCTTCACCAGCCGCTCCGTCCGGAGCGCAATCGTTGAGTTCATCCTTGCTTCCCCCTTTCCTTCAACATATCTTCCAGCACCTGCTCAAACGTTTTGCGGGTCGTATCCGGGTCCATTTGCAGCCTGAAGCTCATCTCGACGGCGGTCCGGAACGCCTGGTACAAGCTGGCATCCGCCACCTGCTTTTGCTGCTTAGCCTCCATCTCCGCGACAAACGTCCCCTTGCCTTGTATGGTCTGGATGTACCGCTGCTGCTCCAGGTTCTGGTAGGCTCTGCTGACGGTAATGACGCTGCAGGCCAGATCGCCTGCGAGCGCCCGGATCGAGGGAAGCGGCGTACCCGGCTTTAGCTGGCCGCTGACGATAAACGAAAGGAGCTGCTGCTCGATCTGATGATAGATCGGCTCCCGGCTTTGTTCGGATATTTGTATCGGCAGTCGGATGGCCCGTCGCCTCCTTTCTCAGGGAAGATCGATACGTTCCAGCCGCCGAACAAGCCCCCGCTGAAATGCGATGATGCCAATAACGCCCGCGCACAGGGAGATAACGGCAGGCCAGAACGGATTCCCGTTCACCATTTCGAGCACGTGTAAAAAAATCGGCTTATTCAGCAAGTAGTTCAGCAGCAGATCCGCTCCGACAATGACTACGACCATTCCGATGGAGACCACGTGGATCATCTTGGCCTTCGCCCCGTACTCCAGAAAAGGATGCAAGCCGCAAATCGCGGCCGCATAACCGGTCCAGACAAGCGCGAACGACAACAAATGAGCAATCGGTCTAGTATCCGATAGCACCGTCCAGCCCACGGCAACGAACACGGTAACAAACACGGTCATCGAGACTACAAAACAAAGCAGCATATACAGCATGCGGCTCCAGGCAATAACCGGCAGCGGGATCGCCCACATCCGGTAAAACCGCAGCCTTTTCAGAAACGGTTCATCCGTCAGCGAATTCCAGGACATGTATTCTCTGGAGAACGAAAACGCTCCGAGCGCCGGAAGAGCGGCAAGCAGCAGCAAATCTGCGACATTCAAAAACGTCAGAACGTTATTCGGTGACAGGTCGTCCCTTTCAAACCGCATCAGCGCCTCTACCGCCACAAGCGCAATCAGTACGGAAGCGAACATATTCATCGCCAGCGAAAGATAACGCTGTTTGAATTCATACCAGGCTATCGGCCAAGCATCGCGCAACATGGCTCTCCCTCCAATTATACGGTACCGCGGATCAATCCGACCGCATCGATCCCGAAATAAGCGGCAACACAGGCAACCACAGTCCAGAACACCAAAGCGGTCGTCATCCAGAACATGACGGCTCCACGCGGGGCTTTAAACGCCATAGCGAAAGCGGCGGCAATCTCCGTTCCGATAAACAGCGGACCGATAATGGCAAGTCCGGGCAGACCGTACTTAACGAAAATGTGATAGGCGCGTTTTCTCTTCTTGCTGTCGGCCTCTTCGTTCAGAGCGGCTCCCTTTCTGCGGTTGCGCCAAACGTTCAGCTTGTCGAACAGAAATACGACCAGAACGACGACGAGCCAATTGCCCAAAAACGCAAGAATTCCGGACGCTACGGGGTTAAGCCCCAACATAACGGCGAAAAACGCGACGATCGCCGATTCGACCCAGGGCAGGACTGACAAGACGAATACTGCCAAATAAGACCACTTATCCAAATACTCCATAATCATGTGAAAATCCTCCTCAGTGTGCGTAAGTGATATACTGTATATGTGTACATGTGTTTATATCTATATACACAGTACATCACAGTTCGGCGATTGTCAATCATCCGAACCCGCTCTTTGCAACATTTTTTCTTTTCCCGTAATACCAGTCATTCCGGCAGCACAAAAAAACCTCCAATCCCGGCCAACGCCTAAGGTTTTGGAGGTTCTCCCCACTTCGTTGTTATTCGCGGCCTATCATCCGCCGGATCGCCGCTTTCACTTGCGCCGCGTAAATGCCGTTTCCGCCGGGCATTCCGAGATGCGCATCGTCCATACTCCACTTCGCGGGCGAAGCCGATACTTCGATCCGGGCCCCAGGGGGAGGCACATCGCGAGTGAAGACGAGCCTGGACGGAATGAACCGGTACCCGACCTTCGGATTACGGCCTCGCCCGTTCCAATCCGTGATCGTGAGCTGTTCCGGCTCCGTGCCGGGCAGGAACGCAAGCGCATAGCCGCCTTCGATCCGGCAGCCGTCGCCATACTTCTCCCGCCCGTCTATACGAACGGACCAGTTGCGCAGCTGGTAACGTACGGCCTCCGCCATGTCTCTTCCATCCGGGGTAACGAGCGGATACTCGGAAGAGCCGCCGGACCTTTGCTGCTCTCCGGGCCCGATGTACCCTTGGAAGTCGAGTGGCTGTTCATACTGCCACTGCATCAGAGGCCGGTACACGTTCACCAGTTCCGCTCCGTAACGTTTCGCGATATCCCGGATGACTTCCGGGTAACCCATCAGAAGCCGGGTGTTATAGTTGCTCAGACCGGTCTCGATCAAGGCAAGCCGCGTTGCGGGAGAAGCTGTCCGGATCATGGCGAGCATCCGCTCCAACGCCGTTACAAAACCGTCCACACGTTTGATTCGGATTGCCTGGCCTGCGTAATCCTCTATGTGAGGCGTAAGCGGCGTAGGTTCGAGCGGCTCTGTGAATCGGGCCGTGCGGGTATCCGGGTCCCAGCTTTCGATCAGCCGGCTCTGCACATTGCGGTTGTCGCCGTAATAATCGCCGACGACGACAAGATCCCCTTGCTTCACGGAGTCAAACGAAGCTCCCGTTCCATCGAGGACGACGCATCGCTGTTCGCAGGCCGCGACGATAAGCTCGGCCGTATCGACGCTGTACCGATCCGGCCCGTCATACCGGCAGTTCTGAATAAGCAGAGTAGGCAAGCGCCTTACGTCCGCTTCGCTTAGTCCTTCGATCCGCCGAACAGCGGCAAACGTATTTCCAGCCTCCCAGTCGTCGTTCGTACCGAGACCGATAAAAAGGATATCCGGCTTCCAGTCGCACAGACCGTTGACGTTTCTCAATCCTTTGTCGCCCTTATACAAATTGGCTGTCCATCCTCCGATTCCCGCGTTCATGATCGAATGGAACCTATTCGTCACAAAATTGACGATCAGATAAGGATCTCCGGTCTTGCCGCCCAGCGGATCGAAACCGCGTATTTTCAATTCGAACGTTCGTCTCCTGGTATCCGGGAACGTCCAGGTCCGGACCGCCCGATCGTCAGTTATGCGGTAATCGAGTCCGCTGCTCACCGCGACGGGCCTCGCCGGGTCGAAAGCGACGCCGCCTTCGCCGTAACGGCTCTCGAGCGGGGAGCCGAAACGCTCCTCTGTCTCGCCGACAGTCGTTTTCGCATAAGCGATCGTTTCACCGTAACGGAAAGAAGCTTCGATGACAATCCCCTGTGCGGGTGTCCGGCGAAACTGCAGCGCATGATGCACTTCGGTCTCCCCGTGCGCATCCGAACCGTAGATTCGAATTACCCGGTAGTCTTGATCCGCCGGAAAAGCCGCTCCGTAACCGCCGCAATTCAGCCCTCCCACGACCGGCCTCCCATCCGCGCTAATCGAATGGGCATAAGTAAACGGACGTCCCAAATCGAACGTATTGCCCGCACCGTCCGCGACGAACCGGATCGTGTCTTCCCCGCACGGGGCTTCGTTCCGGTTGGAGAACGTATCGAACAACGCGCCGTCGACATACACATCGATCAGCGAAGCCGAACCGTTCCCCCGCTCCATCGCCTGCACGACGGTAAGTTCGTCGCCTTCCAGCTCGAACGACACCGCGCTGCCGGCTCCCGTCAGTCTCAAGGCGCGGCCGCCATACAACTTGCGGCTGCTGAGAGCTTCCGCCGTCCCGGAAACGTTCAACTGCTCGCTGGCGAGCGTCTCGGCATACGTCTTGCGGATATAACGGTCCGCTTCTCCGACGAAGCCGTCATCCAGCATCCCGTCTCCCCATGTAATGCTGTCTCCCGCAAAAGCGACTCGCATCTTTCGCGGACATTCGCCGCGTGCACATTCCAGGTTCATAGCTTCCCGACTTTCCTCGAAGCGCGGCTGCTTTCAGCGTTCGATGTGCCCGAAGCGGAATTACACCGGGCTGCCGTCCAGGTCGCCCGACGGAACGCCATTCTTCATCCGCAGCGCGCCGGAGGCGTCCACCCACAGATGATACGTCCCCATAATCAGGTGAGGGCCGTTCCAGGCTCCGCCTATCTTGACGTTTCCGCTGAAAGAATGGTCGAATCTGCCGGCGTAGACGGCCCCGCTTTGTCTGCTCTGGATGCGCACCTTCGGCTGGAAAGCCGTCTGGTTGAACACCTCGCGGCCCACATAGGACACATAGGCGCCGCCGCCTTCGATCATATTGTTATCCAGTATAATCAGGTTGTCGTCGCTGTCGAGCTTCGTAATCCGGACGGCCGTCCACCAGTTCGGCCACAGGTTATTCGGATCGCTGGCGAAGACGCGGCAGTTCTGGATCGATACATATTGAACCTGATCGTCGATAACGACGACGTTCGAGCAATTCCCCGCATGAACGCTGTCAAGCGAGATCAGACCGAGATGATTGCTCGCCAGCAAGCCGACGTCGTATCCTTCAAAATGCCCCACGTTCATCCGCACCTCCTGAACGTTCCAGCCGCTAAGCACCGCCACTGTTCCTTGCAGCGCCGTATCGCCAGGCAGGACGGCTACGTCCCGGTCAAGCGTGATCGTACTGCCGCTGATTGCGCTTATATAAGCCGGCGTAAGCCGGCTCTCGCTGCCGACCAGCACCAGCTGGCCGCTCTCGAAGCCGCTTGCGTTCGATAAGGTCACCTGATTCGCCGCAGGCGAGGACGCGATCGTCGTTTGCGCATATTTCACTTTGCCGTCCCGGATATAATGGCCGCCTTGCCAACCGACGAACTTCGGATTGGAGAGCAGCGTCGAATTGTGCATCGAGCTGCCGCCTCTGCCGATCAGCAGCCCGTGACCGCAGTACATCCACAAGCAGTCGAGGAAATGGTAGTTGCCGACGTTCATGCTCTGGCAAGGCAAATCGACAGCGTATCCTTTCAGAAAATGACTGAACACGCAGTTCGTAAACGTAAGCTCAAAACCATTTAATATTTTCAGACCCGATCCGTTATAGCCACTGCCGCCTTCAAAAGCGTTCGAATTGCGGAAGATGACGTTCGTAAACCGGGAGGACACCAATTGTCTCGCATACACCAGCGGACGATCTCCCGGCAGCCGGTTCACATTGTTTTTGATCATCAGATCGCGCATCTCGAAACTATGCATCGAACTGGTCACGTTCGCCTCCCGCTGAATATCGAACATGGCCGCCGAATTCGAGTAATTCATCAGGATCGACGAACCGTTGCCTTCCCCTTTGATCGTTACGTAAGGCTTCCTCACCGTCAGCCCCGTCACCTTGTATTTTCCCGGAGGCACGTAGACCGTCCCTCCGGTTTTGTCCACCTCGTACTGCTCCTGCGCCTTGTCGATCGCCGCCTGAAACGCCGCGCTGTCATCCGCCGTATTATCGCCTTTTGCGCCAAACCAGCGTACGTTGTATACGTTGGCCGGAAATCTCCCCGACGACCGTTTGTAGCGCTTCCCCGACCCGGACACGAATACGGTGCCGTTGTCGTCCGTTGACGACGTATCGCCGGCGTCGTAATAAAACTCCCCTTCGCGGCCCGCATCCGTTACGTAGTAGATGCCTCCAGACAAGTCGGGCGCAGTGTCGGTCCGCATTTGGGCGATCGTCACATTCGCAGTCCCGCAACAACTTTCGCCGCCGCCGTACACAGCTTCTGCTACCGTCTGGCCCATTGCGATACTTTTAGGGAGCAGCATGGCCGCCCCTGCCGCCGCCAGCGTCCCTGTGCCGATCGCCGCGATCGCCGTCCGACGGCTGACCGGGCGGGCTCCTCCCTGATTTTCCTGCGACTTGCCGTTCGACTTGTTCTCCATTCGACATGCCCCGCTTTCGCCAAAGTTACGAACGGGATTTCGGACTGCCGTTCGGACACTGCCGCATCCTTTTCCCCAGGCCATTGGCGGTTCGAACCCAAGCTGGCACGCCTGGTTCTCTATCGGCGATTCATCACCGGCCTATTTGCCGAGCTTGGTCTTGATCGCTTGGTTGATTTTTTCCTCCGCATCCCGCAAGGCGCTGTTGACGTCTTTTTTGCCAGCCAGATAATCTTTGTATTCGGCGGTGACGACGGCATTGGCATCCGAATAAAATCTGGAGAATTCAGGTGCTTCCGCCGGCTTGCTTTTAAAGATCGCTTTGACGTTTTTCCCTTTCAGCCCGGGCTGGTCGACGCCGTAATTGTCCTTGAACTTCTGATCCTTCAGCGGCGACACCCGTCCCGTCACTTTGACCGAATCAAGCTGCACTTCGTCGGACATCAGCACCTCGATCACTTTGAACGCGTCGTCCTTGAGCTTGCTCGTCTTCGGGACGGCCATCACATGGAGATCGTACATGCCGTACACGTTAGGGCGCTCCTTGTAGCTCGGATATTGAGCGATATCCCAATTCAAGTTGGGAACGTCGCGGAAGAACGACGTAAAATTACTGGTGGCCAGCATCGCAATCGTCTTATCTTTCGGAAACACGTTCAGGAAGGAGCCTTGCTGCTCGTTGCCGGGTATGTCGTGAATCGTTTTGCCCATTTCGAACACCCGCTTCAACTGATCGTTCGCATTAATATTCGCCGTGTTTGTCTTCGGATCGACCAGGTTCAGCGAGAGCGGGAACATCATACGCACATGACCGTCGGGATCAAGACCTTTGTACTGGACTCCGCCTTCGCTTCTCGTCAGCTTCTTCGCCAGCTCGATCGTTTCGTCCCAAGTCATGCCGTCTTTCGGGTAACCGACTCCGAATTTATCGAAGATGTCTTTATTATAATACAACGCATTAAAATTAACGTTGTACGGGATGCCGAACAAGCCCCCGTTCGAAACTTTGCGAACCGCATCGAGCGCATTCGGATCGAATCGGCCGAGATCGAACTTGTTTTTCTGGATGAGCGCCGTCATGTCCTCCAAATAGTCGAGCAAGTTTTGCGAAGGCAATCCGCCGTGCCATAAGGTGGCCAGATCGAACTGCTGTTTCGTGGCGATTACGTTGTCGATCGGGTTATTCGCTTTTGCCATTCGCTCGACTGTGATATGCGGGTATTTCTTCTTCACCGGTTCCACAATTAACCGATTGAAATCGTCGTCCGTAAATTGCTGCACATCGTACATTTTCAAGGTGACCGGATCAGGCGCCTTCTCAACGGGCTTGGACGCTTCCGGCTGGGGGGTATCGGTGCTTTTCGCCCCTCCTTGGCCGCCTGCGCCGCATCCGGTGAGCACCAGCATAGCACCGAGTGAAACTGTAATCGCTTTCTTGATCATCGTAAACATCCCCTTTCTGATCAAATAACTATAAGTGAACCATTTTAGCCTGACCCATTTGTTTGTTAGCGTTTTTCGAAGTTCTGGTTCACTTATGATTATATTTCTCGTTGTTAACGCTGTCAATGCTTATTTATCAACTTCCGTCAGTTTCGTAAGCATGGACTAACTTGTTGATTCATTTCGTTTCAGCCGCAACAACTGGTTCACTTTTCAAAATATATCAAGCGATATTTTTAATTATAAGTATACCAATGATTTTTTTTACGATTGAACTTAAATCCAGTCTCCCTGCACAAAAGAAGAAAAAGGGCTGTCTATATAAGTTAAACTAATGAAATTACCGTCTATTTTGTTCAGAAAGAAATTGCTTGAAGCTTCAGACATCTTGTTTTGATTGTCTCGGATTGGCTATTTTTCCCGCTTTGAATCGATTTTCCTCATAAAAAAGGACCTCAGCTGCCACTTTACTGTGGAATTTGAGGTCCTTATGTATTCACATGGGGACGGTCCCCTGTCCTAGGAACACGATTGGAATAACCCTTCTTTTTGCGTACAATCTGCTGCGGCTCGTTCGAGGAAATGGTTGCTTTCGCTCCACCGCTCTTCGATGAGGATTTGCAGTAACACTCGACTTCGGATGCTGCCCGGCCCGTAAGCCGTAAGCGGCTTTCTTGCGAGCAGTTGCGAGTTCGGCTCAGCTTCGGCAAAACCGTCTGCACGTGCGGGCTCTAAACAAAATAAGAGTCTCTGAGACCCTCTATTGTCGGCATATGGGGATGTCCGGTACGAATAGAGGCGGTTTGCACCCCTTATTTCAACCAACAGATGGTTGATGCCCCCTTTTCGCGGATTTTAGCAGTCCCAATCCGCTCCTATTTCCCCAGCCAAGCCGATTTCGGGCGAAATAAACGCTACAAACCGCTCTTATGTACCCTTATGTACACTCCTGCGCTCTCCTGCATTCTAATTAAATAAACCCGCACCAAAGTGCGGGTCGCCTACTTATTTATACAAGCATATCCTTTATTCCAAAAAATCTTTCAGACGCTTGCTGCGGCTCGGATGTCTCAGCTTGCGAAGCGCCTTCGCCTCGATCTGGCGAATCCGCTCGCGGGTAACGCCGAACACCTGCCCCACTTCCTCCAGCGTACGGGTCCGCCCGTCATCCAGGCCGAAGCGCAGACGAAGCACGTTCTCCTCCCGCTCCGTGAGCGTATCGAGCACGTCTTCCAACTGCTCCTTCAGCAATTCGAAGGCAGCCGCATCCGGCGGTGCCAGCGCATCATGATCCTCGATAAAGTCCCCTAAGTTCGAATCGTTTTCTTCGCCGATCGGCGTTTCCAGAGAAACCGGCTCCTGGGCGATCTTCATAATCTCCCTGACCTTTTCGGCCGTAAGATCCATAGCTTTCGCCACTTCCTCGGGCGTCGGCTCGCGGCCGAGCTCCTGGAGCAACTGCTTGGACACCCGGATAAACTTATGGATCGTCTCGACCATATGTACCGGGATCCGGATCGTTCGGGCCTGATCGGCAATAGCGCGGGTAATCGCCTGACGAATCCACCATGTGGCATAAGTGCTGAATTTGAATCCTTTAGAGTAATCGAATTTCTCGACCGCTTTCATAAGCCCCATGTTGCCTTCCTGAATCAAGTCGAGAAACAGCATGCCCCGGCCGACATACCGTCTGGCGATGCTGACTACGAGTCTTAGATTCGCTTCGGCCAGCTTCTGCTTCGCTTCTTCGTCGCCTTGGACGATTCTTTGGGCAAGGTCGATTTCCGCTTCGGCAGAAAGGAGCTGAACACGCCCGATTTCTTTCAGATACATACGAACAGGATCGTTGATATTCGTGCCTGGCGGCAGTGTCAGGTCGTCTGCGAAGTTCGTCTCTTCCCCGGAAGAAGCAAATCCCTCTTTCACCTGTTCCAGCGTAATCGCTGTCTCCGGTCCCGGTTGACGATCGTTGTCTGTCATACGGCTCCCCCCAACCTGGATAGTTCATCTTGCCAACTAGGAACTGGGATCGTTCTCCATTTCCGGTATTGACAATTAATTTAGCATATGGTACTGTAAAGTAGAACAGTAATGAAAATTTGATGTTCCCAATCAGCTATACCCTTGATAATAACATAGTTACCAATCGAAATCAACCACTAACTTTCAGCCTTCTTCCTGTTGCAGGAGGGAGGCTTTTTTAGATGCCATTTAGCTGACGCTTCCCTCTATTTCACAAATCGAAAACGGGCTCAATCCGCTTCACAGCTTGTCTTTCCTTATGAAAAGCTTCAAGTCGAAATCGCTTCTGCGATGAAAAACAAAAAAACCATAACCATACAAGATGGTTACGGTTGAGCTTCGCTTCCTGCGCACGTTCCATCACTTTTGGATTATTCCGATTTCCCGCCGCTTTCGGCTACGATTTTATCGGCAAACCCTTTGATCGTCGAACAGCCCAGCAGCGGAGGCTTGGATACGCACTTCAGCATAAGCTGACCGGTTTTTCCGTCCCAGGCGTATTGAAAGCTAACTTGCATTCCCGCAACCTTTACCGTAAACGTCCCCGAGGGCGTGCTCGGGATCGTAATGCCTTTTTGTTTCCCCAGTGTCTGGAGCGAGCGGAACACAGCAGGCGTCACGTTTTTGTATTTCCATGGAAGACAAGATGCCATCGCAGTTCTTCCCCCTCATACCGAATATTAACCATCATATGAGGGGCCGCTTGTTCAAAGTGACACTTGTTTCCGTTATTTTCCCCGATTGTTCATAATATAGCCGCTTCCCGGCTGCAGCGGAATGACTCTCGATTGCAGCTGGCGCGCGATCTCCTGCAAAGGAGCGCTGCACGATCCGCATAACCTGCGTTCCCGTACCGGGGCGCCGCAGCATTCGCACGGGCAGGTAAGCTTGCGGTAAAACCGCGAGATCCGGCCTTCTTTAATAAAGCTATGAAGGGACGCCAAAGGAACCTCAGCCATGCGGCTGACTTCCTCGGTTGCCGCATCGGGATTTTTCCATAAATAATCGAGACAGCGGCTCAAATACGTATCTTGAGCGGCGCTGCAATCGCTGCAGATGTTGCGGAAATTTTTCCGGTAGACGGAGCCGCAGTTCGGACAATGATCCACTTGTACACTCACCCGGCATCATTCCCTTAGCAATAAGTAAAAGGTCCTGCTACTATTTTACTATATGGACAGTCATCCTACAATAGAACTTATGAACAGACACGTTTTCCGGGGAAAGAAAAAAACCCCGCTTGGCGCGCATACGGCGGCTCAGCAAGGATTCTCTTATCCGTTCTTATTCGTTTATGTACACCATGCAGCGCGGCAAGGGAGGACGCCCCGTTTTACTGGCCGCCTGCGTAGCCCTTTACCGCCTTAACCTCATACAGGCTGTGGGTCCGGTCGATAATGTGGTCCGGCTTCGGCTGGCTTCTGCTCTGACGGTGGCCCTCGATATGAACATCGCTCGTCTCCCAGCCTTTCCATGCCGCTTCAGACTCCCAGCGGATCAATATCATTACTTCCTCGTCGCCCCGCCGGGTCTTCTTCACCGTAATGCTCATATCGATAAAACCTTCCGACTTCTCGATATGTCCCGGTCCGCTGAAACGGTCGACGACCAGCCCGGACGTCCCTTCTTTCACCGTAATGGTTATCGTCTCAAAAAACATTGCTTCACTCCTCACCCCAGTCAGCTTGCTTCTTTTCCATTATAATGACAATGATATTCATTTTCAACAAGATGTCTACTGCGGTTTTACCGTGATTTCGATTTTCTCGATGCGAACCTCTTCCGTCGGCTTGGTCGGTTCACCGTATTCCGACAGTTCAACCGGCGTAGCGGCGATGGCCGTGACGACTTCCATCCCTTCCGACACCTTGCCGAAGATCGAATAGTTCGGATTTTTATTCAAATTATCGCAGTTCGCTCCCGAACATACGAAAAACTGGCTGCCGTTCGTGTCCTCTCCGGCGTTCGCCATCGCGACGGTTCCGATCTCATATTTGTGGCCGTTGTCCAGCTCGTCCTCGAATTCGTACCCCGGTCCGCCTCTTCCGGTTCCGGTCGGGTCGCCGGTCTGAATGACGAACGATTGGACGATGCGATGGAACAAGACATTGTCGTAAAATCCGTCCTTGGCCAGGAAAACGAAGTTATTGACCGTTTTCGGGGCGTCTTTCGCAAACAGCTCCACCTTGAAGCTCCCTTTGGTCGTTGTGATCGTCGCCTCGTACGTTTGCTCTTGATCGATTGTCATTGCCGGAGGCGCGTCGTAAATTCGCCCGATCCGGATCGTTTCCGTCTCGCCGAAGTATTTGACAGGCAAGCCCAGCGCTTCGCTGACGAAACGGATCGGTACATAGGTCGTCCCTTCGTAGATAAAGCTTCTTTGCTCCGTTTTCTTCTCGACGCCGTCAAACAGAAAACGCAAATTTTTGAAGTACACGTCGATCGATGTGCTCGTTCCGGACGCCGATACGAAAGAGAGGGAAAATACGACGCCGATAATAATGCCGATTGCGATTCCTTGCAGCTTGTTTTTCATTCCGATCCACCTTTGATCCTGTTTTGTTCCATTACGGACATCTTTGGTATTCTTCACGAGCCGCCGGCTTCCCTGCCGCCGGCAGCAGTCGGACGCAAAAAAGCCGCCCTTGTCAGCAAAGGCGGCATGCCGGCCGGCCGAGAACACTGCCGGTAACTAGAACGTATTGTAAATATTATCGCATTCGCCCGGCTTGGGCTCGTAGAAGCAGTGCAGCTTATATCGGCCGACAAGAGGCTGATTGTACCACGTAGGCGGACAATCGCCCTCCGGTCTGAAGTACCACAAGCTGAACTTGCCCGGCCAGCTCCGTTCCCCGTTAACGGACCGTTGCGCCAGCCGCTTCTCGCGGTCTCTCGCCCGCTGATAAAAATATCCGTGCTGAACCGCTTCAAAGGCGTGGGGCTGGTAAATCATTTGCGGAATCGTCCGCAGCCCTTTAAAATCCGAGCAGTTCGCCCTGATCCGGTTGATGCCCACATTGCCGACCAGCATCATGCCCTGCTCGCCTTCCCCTTCCGCTTCGGCGCGCAGAAGTCTTGCAAGCAGATCGATATCGTTGGCCCTTGCTTTGACCACAGCCATTCGTACACCTCGCAGACGTTTTTATTCTACAACCATCATATTACGCGAATCGCCCACGGGTGACTGCCTATCGGCCGAAAGCGGCGGAAATTGCTTCGCGCCTTGTGTCAAACTGCTGTTTCCGGGTAATTTATAAGCAGCGATTATGACCAGGTACTAGAGAAAGTTAGTACTTAGAAATCCGGAGCCAAGCGGATACAATAAGATCAAGAGGACTCGATATGTTACTCCACTAAAGCTTCAGGGAGGAATCGCCATGAAAACCCAATCCTTCGGCTACAATGCAGGATACACGCTCGGCTGCAGCTCGCTGCTCGCTTCTCTCGTCTATTTCTTCGCCTCCAATTGGGGCTCGCTGGACCGCTGGCAAAAGTTTGCCCCGATCATGATTCTGCTTGCGGCCTTGTACGGCTTGTCCGTCTATTTGGCCGGACGTCCGGGACGGCAGTTTCTAAGCCGGCTCTCCCTGTTCTCCTGCTGCATCACGTTCGGCGTCGCGCTTTTGGTCATCGGGCAAACGTACAATTCGCATGCCGACAGTTACGCCCTGTACGCCGTCTGGTGCGCAGCATCGATCGTATTCGCCTTACAGGTCAATTGGCAACCATTCACCGTGCTCGCCTATATTCTCGGTACGCTGGCCTACTGGCTGTACTTTTTTCCGAATACCGGTTTTGTCGATTACGAGGACGTTGAAGCGATCGGCATCTTGTCTCTGCTCGCTTTCATTAACGGACTGCTTTACTATCTCGTCCGGACGAACCGGCTCCGGGGCGCATTTCTGGCAGCGACCGCTTTTACGGTATTAAACGGGATCGTCATCCTGCTCTCCAACTCGTTTGCGTACGAGGATTACGCACAGATATTCAATGTTGCGGCGGTTGTTTTGTTCGCCGTATGGGTCCGGCTTTTCATCCGGGAAGCGAACCAGCCGTATTTGCTCGGAACCGGATTGTTCGTGTCGGTGTATCTCATTATGAAATATATCGAGCTGCTTCTTCATTTCGAAGCCGGCGAATCGTTTTTCATCCTGTCGCTTTTGTTCGCCGGGCTGTTTATATGGGGCAGCGCGAAATGGATACAATACGTCAAATCACTCGTTCCTCCGGACGATGCCGACGGCGGCGAGGATCAGAAGGAAAGCGGCAAAGCGCTCCGGCATTGGATCGTCAGAGTGCTTACGATAACCGCTATTTTCGTCGGAACGGTGATCGGGGCCGTCAGCCTGATCGGTTTTCTGATCCTCATCTTCGATCTCGAAGAGCCGTTAAACGTATTAAACGGCGCAGGGTTGTTTCTGACGATCGCCATGACGGCCGCGCGCAAGCTGAATCCGGTGATCCGCTACTCGTTATTGTCAATCGGATTATGCATCGGCGTAGGCTCCGCCCTGTTCGACGAATTTACGCTGCTCCTTCTCGTCTACCTGGTTGTTTGCGCTCTGATGTTCACATTCGCGACAGGACTGGCAGAACGTTCGATGTTTTTTGCGGCAGCCGTTACGATCGCGGGACTGTGGCTGTTTATGTTGCTTGACGATACCGTGCAGGTGCTGCTTCTCCTAACTTGCGTCATGCCGGTTATCTCCTGGCTGCATCGCTTCGTACCGGTCGGCACGTTCCGGTCCGCCATGCGCTGGTGCGGGTATTACTCGTTTTTGACCTTGTTCCTGCTGCTGACTTTTGCTTCACAACGTTACGAGTACGACCTGCTCTATTTTATCGTTCTGCTCGCCTGTATCGTCGGTGCGCATCGGTTGGGCGAAAGGGCGGCATACCGGGTCACATTCGGATTTTGGACGTTGTTCGTCTTCTGGAAATATTACGATACCGCGTGGAAGCTGCTGCATAAGTCGTGGAGCCTCGCGCTCATCGGCTGCCTCCTCCTGCTGGTCACCTACTGGCTGGAGCGGAAATTCCGGAACGCTCCCGAGGAACGGTTGTCTGATATCCGACCGCGTGTCCGCTCGTTCTGGATGGCGGCCGTAGTCGTTGCCTGCCTGATGCTGTTGTCGGTCCAGATCGGCCGGAGCGAAACGATACTGGCGCGCGGAGAGACCGTATATCTGGAGCTCCTTCCTTTGGACCCGCGTTCTTTGCTGCAAGGAGACTACGTACAGCTGCGGTATACCGTTTCCGAGCCGTTCGGAAGAGATTGGACCGACAATACGCCGGAGGAAAGCGGCAAAGTATCCGTAGTGCTGGCCAGGTCGCCGTCCGGCGTGTATCAGTTCAAACAGCTGTACGACAAGTCGTATGCGCTCCAGCCGGGCGAAGTGGTGCTGAACGGCAAATGGAGAAGCTGGCGGACGATCGAATACGGCATCGAGCATTTCTTCGTTCCGGAAGGAACGGGCATGGACGTGGAACGGACGGCGAAATATGCGGAAGTGAAAGTCGCAAGCAACGGCGACGCGCTGGTCGCCCGGCTGCTTCCGAACTTGCCTTGATCGAATACCGGTGATTCGGGGAGGGCCCAAACATGCTCAAGCAAGCGAAGTTTTGGCTTCCGGTCGTGTACGCCGCTGTCATTTTGTTTAATCTATCGGGTGCCGACGATTACAACATCGTGTTATTTCTGACAAGTCCGCCGCTTTGGTTGCATGAAGCAAGCGTAACAGTACGATCCTACGTCCGAATTCCGCTGGCCGGTTATTACTTGATTACACTGCTGTTCTGGCTGATCGCCGGATGGGGCATAGACGGAATCGCAAACAAATGGGGGAAAAGAACCAACACCGGAAACGAATAGGCGCAACACCCTGCCGGCCGTATAGAAATACCGTCAACGACGGCCTAACCGACAAAAGACGCAGCTATCACCGCTTCTCGCAAGCGATGATGGCTGCGTCTTTATTTAGGCGCGTCCGGTACGTCAGTGGTCCGAATGATTACTTCTTCGCCCCTGCCTCGATCAGAATGCGCTCGATATCTTTATACTTTCGTTTGACGGCGTGTTCCAGGGCAGTTACTCCGTCTTTGTCGGGGATATTCACATCCGCTTTATGATCGATCAGCAGCTGCACGATCTGCTGGTGCTTGACGCCCCCGTTGCCCAGAACGACGGCTTCCATCAGAGCCGTCCAGCCGAGCCGGTTAATGTGATTGACATCCACATCCGTCGTCGTCAGCAGCTCCTTCACGATGTCCACATGGCCGCGTTCGGCCGCCGGAATCAAGGCGGTCCCGCCGTATCGGTTGGTCCGCTTCGTATCCGCCCCCGCCTCGATCGTCAGCTTCAGAATATCCAACAGCCCTTCCGCTCCGGCGTACAGAAACGGATTGTCCTGCCGGCCGTCCTGAATATGGATGTTCGCTCCCGCTCCGATCAGCGCTTTTACCGTCTCCGGCTTATTGGCGTGCGTGGCCGCCATCACGGCGGTGCGGCCTCGATCGTCCCTAGCGTCGATCGCCGCGCCTTGCAAGATTAATGTTTTAACGACGCCGGTTTCCCCGCGTTCCGCCGCTTCGATCAACTGTTTGCTCATTTCGCCGGCGCTCCTTTCGTCTTGTGGTGCCGCAGCAGGCGGTGCGGGCGTTTCGTTTGGCTGTTGCGGCGTTTCATTCGGCTGTTGCGGAGCTTCCGCCCCAATCGGCTCCCCGCCGCCCGGTCCGCTTGGCGCCGGGGCTGCCTGACAGCCCGCCAGCATGACGGATAGCAGCGTAATAATCCCTATTTTATGCCAGATGTCCATCTGACCCGCCCCCTCATTCTGTTGAAAAAGGACCTCCAAGGAGATCCTTCTTCCCGAACGTTGTCCGGTCGGTTGTATGCTTATGCTTACTTCGTTGTAACGGTCACCTGATCGGCGGAAGCCCAATCACCGGAAGCCATCACTTTATAAGTCATGTTCGGAGCAAGCTTCGCTCCGTTCGTCAAATCGAACGTACCTGCCGCACCTTTACGGCTTTGGAACTTGTACATCGCGGTAACCGCGGTTCCGTCTTCGGCGGTAAGCGTTACGCTGCGCAGCGCGAACAGCTCGTCCTGCGGATCGGCGTTCAGCACGATCTCGACCGACGTCTCGTTTATCGCGGTTGCCGACTGGATCGCAAGCGGAGCTACCGATTCCGCCTTGAAAGTCGGCTCTGCTATCGTCGACCAGTCGGACGATACCGTATAGGTTACGCCGGGTTTTAATGTTTCGCCGGCCGGTAGCCGGTATTTCGGAGCTTGACGTCCGTCGGTCGCCTGCGTAAACGGTACGTACTTCGCCTCGATCGGTTGTCCGCCCTCCGGCGTGATCGTTACGGATTTGTCCCGCAGCGAGGAGATGATCGCATACGTTTTGCCGTTTGCCGAGTTATTTTCGTCAAGAGTGAGCTCCTGACCGTTGCGGCTGCCATAGTAACCTTCCACCACATAGCCGTAGTCCGCCGTTCCGTCTTCGAGCAAGGTATCGATCTCGAACGTATCGCTGGTCACCTGACGAGCCGTTCCGGTCGGGATTTTGTTCGTTACCGCTTCGAACGTACCGGCGGTTTTGCCTTTATACGACATCGTATACGTTTTCCCTGGCGCTTGTACCGTTACGGGAACGATATAGGTGGAGACGGCTCCGGTTTTTAATTGCGGTACATTCAAGAGCATCATGTCATTGTCGAAAGTGAAATTTTTCTTCGCCTGATCCAGGTTGACGTCAGCAGCCGTGAGCGGTGCGGAGAACGTGACTTCAAGCGTCACCGGGTTGAGCGCCTTCACGCTCGTCACTTCTGCATTCGCGGAAGGAAGGTACGGGATCGACTTCCAGATCAGCTGTGCAGCCTCCCCGCGGGTTACCGCCTTGCCCGGGGTATAATCGGTCACCCATTGTTGGACGATCGCCGGTTTTTTAGTAAGCGATGTTGCCACAATCGATACGAGATCCTGCTGAGTCACTTGCGCTGCAGGCGTGAACTTGTCGTTCGTGCCGAGCTTCAGTCCGTTATGGAGAAACGCCTGTACATACGACGCGTACCAGTCCGATTCGGCAATGTCGGAAGGCAGCGGAGCTCCGTCCGGCTTCGGCTGCAGGCCGAACGCGGTTACCGCAATTTTGGCGATCTCGGCGCCGCTCAGCTCGCGGTTCGGTCTCAAGGTTCCGTCCTCATAGCCGGACAGCACGTTCAGCTTGATCAGCCCTTCGATCGCGCTGCGGTAGGAGCCTGCCTCGGACAAATCGCTAAGTGCAGCAGCGATTGTCGTGTCAACGGCCGCAGCTTGGGCATGATAAGGAATAAGCGACGCGGAGCCGATGACGGCGGCCGCGAAAAGAGTCATAAGTGGTTTCTTCATCTTGAATTCCTCCCGGATTATAATGATTGCGACTTCATGCATTCATCATAACGGACAATTCTAAACTCGAAAGAAACCGGAGATTAAATATTTATTAACTGTTAGTACGAGTTCAAAAAGTCCGGTTTTCAGCACCGAGAATATGGGATGAAGCTAGGAAATGAGGAGCGGAGCGTAGTGTAAGCTACGTGAGCACCGGAAGTTCCGGCTGAATGCCATATTCGATGTCGAGTAGGCTTCCTGATCTGCTTCGTGATCAAAAGTGGACTTTTTGAACAACCTCAATCAGACGGAGAACCGGTAACCCGCGCCCCATACGGTCTCGATGAACTGCGGAGCGGACGGGTCGGACTCGATTTTTTCACGGATCCGGCGGATATGGACCGTTACCGTGTTGTTGTCGCCCAGCGAATCGGCTCCCCATATGCGCTCGAACAACTCGTCCTTGCTGAACACCCGGTCCGGATGAACGGCCAGAAACGTAAGCAGGTCGAACTCCTTGGCCGTAAAGGTCACTTCCCGTTCCGCTACGAACACGCGGCGCGACGCCGTCTGAATCGTCAGATTGCGGATACGGATCTCGTCGTCGGCCGGTTTTTTGCCGACCAGTCTTTCGTAACGGGACAGATGGGCTTTGACGCGGGCGACGAGCTCACCCGGGCTGAACGGCTTGGTCATGTAGTCGTCGGCGCCTGTGCCGAAGCCGCGTATTTTATCGATTTCCTCTTTCCTCGCCGACACGATGATGATCGGAACTTCTTTGGTGCTTCTGATGCTCCGGCATATTTCAAAACCGTCGATCCCCGGCAGCATCAAGTCGAGCACGATCAGATCGTAATCCCCTTGCAGCGCCTTCTCCAGCCCTTCGCGGCCGGTATGGCACATGTCGACGCGGAAACCGTTTAATTCGAAATAGTCTTTCTGGAGCTCGGCTATGCTCGTCTCGTCCTCAATGATCAATATGTGCTTCATCGTGATCGACTCCTACGTTTCTTCGTAAACGTTAAATGTGATTGAAACAACCGTTCCTTCACCCGGTTCGCTTGCCACGCCGATCGAACCTTGATGGCCTTCCACGATTTGCTTGGCGATCGACAGTCCGAGACCGCTTCCCCCGGTCCGCATATTGCGCGACGAATCGGCTCTATAAAACCGGTCGAATACGGAGCGGACGGCATCTTCGGCAATGCCGGGCCCATTATCCTCGATCGTCAGCTTGAGCTTGCCGGCTTCCTCCGTTAACGTAAATCGAATTTTTTTGTCCCGCTTATCACAGAATTTGATGCTGTTCTCAACAATATTCACAATCGCCCGTTTCATCTTGTCGGGATCAAGCAGAACGTAGAGCGGAGCGCCGCCCTTGCATGCCCATTCCACCTGAAACCCTTGCTGCTCCAGCTCGAAACGCAGCTCTCCCACGAGACCGTCGATAAACGCCCGCAGGTCGGTCCGGACGAAATCGAACGGCACCTTTTTCAAATCAAGCTTCGAGTACAGAAACAGCTCGTCGATCAGCCGGTCCATCGCTACCGCCTTCGTGAGAATCGTATCGACGTACTTGTCCATCTTTTCTTTCGTGTTCGGCACGCCGTCGCGTATCCCTTCAATGTACCCTTTGATCGTCGTAATCGGCGTTTTCAGATCATGGGAAATGTTGGAGATCAATTCTTTCCGGTTGACCTCGTACTGGAGCTGCAAATCGACCGATTCCTTCAACTTGCGGCGCATATCTTCGAATTGCTGGCTCAGCTGGCCGATCTCGTCCTGGGACTGGGCCTCAACCCGGAAATCCAGGTCGCCCTCCTTGATCCGGGCGGCGGACAAACGCAGCGTATCGAGCGGCTTGATGATCCGCCGGGTGATAAAGAAATACAGCATCACATTCGCCAGCACCAATACGACAAACAGCAGCGAAATGAGCAAGGGCAGCAATTTGCTGGTCAAAGCCGCAAACGGGCTGAGCTCGCGGATCACGAACAAGCTGCCCCGCGACTGGTCAGGCAGAACGAAGTCGTATTTGGCATAGCCGTAAAACCGGTCTCCGATGTTGACCGAGCTGCGGATTCGGATATTGTCCAGCTCGTAATCGGGCAGCACCCGCTCCACGCCGGTTCCTTCCAGCTGCGGGGAGGCAAAGTCGACATCGCCTTCCTTACGGATCAGCAGCGTCGATTTCGCTACGCGAAGCTGAAACTCGTAATCTTTCTGAAGACTGTCGTCGTACAGCTTCTCAGGGCTCGTCTTGGCTATATATTTTAAATCCATGTACAAGCTTTCCTGCTCCGGCGTTAAAGGCTGAAGCGTAAAATGGATCGTATAAAACGGCTTGAAGCTTCTCGCGTCGCCCGTGACCGCCAAAGCGACCAAAAAAGCCGTCGTAATAAAAATCAAGATCGTAACGACAAGCACGAGCGTATAGGATACGATAATTTTGGAGCGTACGGACATGGCGGACCTCCCTTGCTATAAGAGGTTGTTCAATAAGTCCGCTTTTGATCACGTAGCCGATCAGGAATCCTACCCGACATCGAATACGGATTTCAGCCGGAACTTCCGGAGCTGAAAACCGGACTTTTTGAACACGTACTATAAGTTAGCTACTACATTAGCACAAGAGAGGGGAGGAAGTATAGAAGGGGGTAGTGTTCGAAAGCGTTGCAGTTGTTTCAGAAGGCTGACTGTTGGGGGCCGTTCCAGTTTGGGCCTCAACGATTGCAGGCAAGCCGCACGGATCTAAACGACCCGTGCTTCTGCCTCCTCGACGGCTTGCTCCATGCCGGTCTCGTGAGAGCGGTACACCGCGGCGACCGCGGCAGCGACGCTCTGGCCGTATCGGCCGGATATTCCCGGCTCATGACCGCTTCCGATCGCATCCAGCAGGTCGTCCCATTGCGCCTGGAACGCGCCGGGCTGTTGATCCGTAACGATCAGTTCCAACGATTTGTTGTCTTTGCCGCTGATCCACAGCCTGCGGCTGCCCTCCATCTTTAATTGACCGTCCGTAAACAGCAGCTCCGTTTCGTTCGTCATCACGTTGCGGTAACCGCTCAGCGATAGGTTCGCGTCAACGCCCGAATCGGTCTTCAATTGGAGACTGGCGCTTCCCTCCACATCTCCCCGGTCTCCGAAATACGTCAGGCTCGCCTTGACGCTCGTTACCCGGCTGCCGGTCAACCATTGCAGCTTGTCGATCGAATGGCTGCCGATATTGATGACGATCCCGCCTCCGGACTGCGCTTTGTTCAGAAACCAGGACGGGCGGTCATCGGTAAAATAATCGCTCCACCTCCGGTCGATCACCATCACAAGCTTTCCGAGCTTCCCCGACTCGATAATCTCCTTCGCCTTCCGGTTCACCGGATAATAATGCTGCATATGTCCGACCGCGAGCATAATGCCGCTGGCGCGCGCCGCTTCGTTCATCTCGATGCATTCCCGGACATTCATCGCCATCGGCTTCTCGACCAGCACGTGACATCCGTGAGAGGCGCACCAGATGGCGGATTCTTTGTGCAGGAAATGAGGCAGCGTGATAACCGCAATATCCGGCTTCTCCGTCAGCACCATCTCTTTATAATCCGTATACGCGGGAATTCCGTAAGCGGAAGCAGCAGACTCCGCCTTGCTTGGGTCGATATCCGCTACGGCCGCAAGCTCGGTTCTTCCGTTTTCATGCAGCGTCTGCAAATGAATGCCCGCAATTTTCCCCGCTCCAATGACGACTGCCCGATAGGGTTTCATAATCTCGCTCCCTGTTCTCCCAGTAGTGTTGAGAACGGCCGGAAGCCGCCAGCAGCGCTGACTTCCCCGGCCGATCCAGTGAAGACGGTTCTGTGCAAAGGCGAACCGCCGAACTTCCTGTTATCGATTCAATCGCTCGATATTCGGTATGGCAAACGTATGCGTTCCCGGCCCCGTCCACGACTGTCCGGGATAAAACATTTGACGCGACGAGCCGTCCTCCGCCACCTCGAACCCCGGGTCGTGCTCTGCCGGAACAATCAGCGTCTTCCCGTCTTGCCGGCGCACGCCCCCGATTTTGAACCCGGTCTTGCTTCCGTCCGGGTGACGGATGAGGATATAGCGGCCTTTTGCCTGTTCCGGTACGTCCTGATCGGTCACAAACGCATCGAACGGATCGCCCTTCGCTTTGCGCCATGTATCACGGATCGTGCCGGTTACGGCGCCCGGACCTGTCACCTTCCGATCGCCTTTTTGAAGCAGCGTGCCGCCTGCGAGCGACATATCCCGCACTTCTCCGCCCGTCAGCCGGATCAGGCCCATCTCTCCAACCATCGTCACATCACCGGTCTTCAGAGGTTGCTCCGGGTGATTCGGATTGCTCAGCAGGATGTCCGTCGTATCCCCGTAGGTGACTCGGACCGCTACAGCGCCCTCGGGCGCCCCGTCCAGCGGCAACCGCTCGACTGATTCGATCCGGGCAGCCCGATCGCTGTACGGCTCCATCACGGTCGTAAAGGTGCTGCTCAAGTTCACGCCTTCGCGCCGCAGCACCAGCTTCGGCATCGTGTACTTCACCGCTTCGTCGTTATTGTCCTTGCTGCTGCCAAGCATGCGGATGGATCGAAGCGAAGGGGAACGCCCGAGATACAGCTCGTTATCCCCCGGTTCCAGCAGCCCGAAAATGTTCAGCTTCGATTGCGGAGTCCCGTTACGCTCCGTTACGAGGGTCACCGCGTATTGATCGCCGTCCAACTGCGCCTGCTTCACGTCGCGGACGTAGATATACCCGGGATAGAAACCTTCCGCGCTGCCGCTGTCACTGTTGCTCACCGGCAACTCCACCTTCGTTCCCGGAGGCAGCAAATACGGACCGTAATCGGTAAGCGGCATACCCGTCGCAAATGCCGCATCGCGGTTTGCATCCCCCTGCAGCGTATATTCGTGACGGCTTCCTCCCTTGACGCGGAACAGATCCAGCACGTAGCCCTGCTCCCCGCTTCCGTCCGCGAACGGCACGAACCACGGCTCCCGGCTGTACGCCTCCGTCACCCCGTACGCCGAAGCGTAATCGGCGCGCATCGCCTGGAACAAGCCACCCTCGCCCTCCGTCACAAAAGCCTCGACGTTGCCGCCTTGCTTCGCCTGCGCGCTGTTCACCATATTCGCGCTGTCCACCACAACCGTGTTATGTCCCATCGTGGATAACGCGAACCAGCGGTAAAACGTATTGTGCGTGTAACCGAGGTCAGGAAGCAGCTCTTGGCCTTGTGCATATAAGCTCAAGTTCAGCGGGTCGAGATGCGCGTGGCCGTATTTCGGCTGAAAACCCATATACAGCTGCGTCTGACCCGGTCCCGCCCCTCCGGCCAGACGGCCGATTTTGGCAGCCGGCAGCAGGAACGAG
The DNA here is from genome assembly GCF_014705615.1 of Paenibacillus oceani. Classification (GTDB taxonomy): domain Bacteria; phylum Bacillota; class Bacilli; order Paenibacillales; family NBRC-103111; genus Paenibacillus_AB; species Paenibacillus_AB oceani. Next base: position 11,571 of record NZ_JACXJA010000016.1, on the reverse strand, counting down.
CCGCCATTGATTATCGGATTGGCCGGCTGGCCGCTTGCCCACGTATCGGTGACCGGCAGCACTTTTCCGTCCGGGTAGACCAGCTTGTTGCCGTTCTCCACCGCCCGGCGAATGATCGGGTACTGCTGCTCCATATCGAGATTGTCGAACCGGATACCGGTGCGCGGCGACATGTAACCCGGCGGATCGCTCCAGCCTTTGAGCTGATCCGCTACTTGCTTCAAGCCGTTCACTGTCTGCAGGTGGTAGCTCGGCGTCACCTCCTGCCAGTAGCCGTCCGACATGAACATCTGGGTCACGAGGCTTTCGATCAGCTCGACGACCCGGTGGATGTAATCCGGCTCCCCGAGCGCCTTTCCTACCTCGATCAGCCCTTTCCAAGGCTGAAACGACATATTGCCCAGGTAGTCCGGATACGTCAGCACGAAATCCGCCGACGGAACGATCAGTCCCTGCACGATTCGTTTCTCTACGTCTTCTCCGGCTTCTTCGTTTAGAAGCGCAAACGCATTCGTGCGCTTCAATTGTCCATACGCCTTAATGAGCGGAGTGAGCTGCGTCAGATCGTTGTACCACCAGCGGTCCCATATGCCGCCCCAGTACGCGTACGGGGGACCCGAGCGTTTGTCCGCCGACAAGTTCGCATGCAGATTGCCCGCCACCCGGTCGACGGTCGGATTGTAGCCTTCATACGCCTTGGCGAATTCGTAGAGCAGACGCGCCGCACCCAGCGGGTCGGTCCTCACGAGCGCCGCCGTCTGGCTGATCGCACGGGCTTTTTGCAAATACCACAGATGGGCCGTTATGAAGTAACGTTTGCCGGAAGCGTCTTCGTAGTACGGAATCGAGATGGTTTCGCCTTTCGCATTCGTGAGCACAAGCTCCTTGTCTTCCTTGAACCGGTCGTTCGGATACACCGTACCGGTGCGGGGCGCCGTCAGCTTGAGCCCGTCCGCGGATAACTGGTACAGTCCGCCGCCCGGATACAATTCCGGCATCTCCGGCAAGCCGACGAAGATAAACCCCGGCTGCGGCGGTATCAGCGCTTTAATCCGCTGAACCTCAGCCGACGGCTCGCTCCACAGGACGGGTTCGGCCGATTGATCCTTCGCCGCGCCGTTCGCCGGAGCGGAAGCGGCATACTTCGCATCGCCGGAGGCGGCCAGCATGTCGCGGTCGAACGTCAGCACCGTCGTCCGGCCGGAGGACGCGGCAGGCGCCAGAACGAGCTGCAGATGATACAGTCCGCTATTCTTCGGAGCCGGATGCCGGAAGTCCACCGTATAAGCGGAGCCTTTCCGGCTGACATCCGCGTCGTTCAACTGCTGCCACGAGCCTCCCGGCTCTTTCCAGTACAGCTGTACGTCGGATGCGGACAGCTTCGCCTCCTTCCATGTGAACCTCAACTGTTTGGCGGTAAAACCGTTATCCATCAACAGAGCATCCTCCGGACGCCATGCGGCGAAACTTCCCGGCTCAGCAGCCAGACGGTCCGGCAACCGGCCCAGGAAGATGCTGCCCAGCCGATCCTGGTCCACCAGACTGACTCGCAGATTGGCCGTCGCCCCGTTCTGATGCCAATGATCCGACTGACGGACCGGCACCCAGGAGCTGAGCGGCTGCGTGTACAGATGGTGCACATGCACGATGTTCAGCTGCCATTCGTCGCCTTCGGCAGACTGACCGCCGGCAGGCAGCAGTTCGGAGAACGGAATCGCCGTCTCCACGACCAACGGATCGCCTGCGGTCGGCCCCCGGTCCGGCGTTGGTCCGGCGCCGCTTCCACCGCTTTCTTGCCCCGATACGGCGTAGCGGAACGAGCGGATCATCCGCTTGCCCGTATCGGCGGAAAGGTTCGTGACGTCCGGGGACGGATTCCAGATCGTGGATAAAGCGACAGGCGCATTGGCAGCCACCGGAATCCGCGCGACATAGAAACCGTCATCACGGCCCGCCGGCCGGACGATGACTTCAATATGCGACAGCGCATCCGCCTCCGAACGGGCGATCCTGCCGCCGATGTACAAATAGTCCTCGTCGTAAACAGCCCGGTATTCTACGGCGCGGGACAGCGAGCGGGCGAAGTAGGCGGTCCTGAAGTCTCCGAGCACGGCCGCCCCGTTCCAGGCCGGATCATCCCGGTTTCCGTCTATCGACGGAGCTTGCCCCGCCGGGGGAACGATCGCCCATTTATCCGTGTAAGGCTGGAAAGCGCCGTCCGGCACCCGTCTGCCGGCAGTACGATCGCTATACGACCCGATCGCGGTTGCGAGAACGATACCAATCACGAGCCATCCCCCGATTGCGGAGAGCAATCTCTTCGACATCCCGATCCTCTCCTGTCTGAATTCCCCCCAAAAGCAAGTTCGTTTCCGTTGCCGGGCGACATACTTTTGGGGGAGGCTTCAACCTTTCTTACAAAAAGCCGCAAAACAGGCTTGCGCCATTTCCTAGTTCGCCGATACCTTTAACGCATCAAACGGTATCGTATAACCCGTCGAGCTGGCATGGTGCTGCCACAACGCCTCGATCCGCAGAACATGCGCCCCTTCCGCCAGCGTCCCCGTCTGGAACACTTCCTGCTTGTAACGGATCGGAGAGCTGTAAAAGTCGAGATTCCCTGCAAATACGCCATCGATGTACACCGCGCCTTTGCCGCGCGCCGTATGAAGGTCGGTGACCAATACAGCCGATGTGCCGTAAAACGGAATTTCCACATATGCGTTTTTCTCGAAAGCAAGCTTCATCGTACCGCCCGAATAAGCTGTGTAGGTGTACGTTCTCCAATCTCCCGTATACCTCACCAGCGGATCATGATCTTCCATAACGGAAGCTTGCTGCTGCGGGTCTACGATGGCGATCGCTGCCGATCCGGGGGATGCTTTGCCGTGCGCATCGATCGCGTACACCTTATACCAGCCGACCGGTAATCCGCTCGTATTCAGCGATCCCGGAATGCCTGCCGCCGCCGGGGACGTCCGCCCGGCCGTACCCGCACCCGCCTGTTCGATCGCACTGCGGGTGGCTGCCGTATCGGCCGGCACCAGATACAACGAACCGTTCCTTGGGCTGATTGCAGCTACCGGCCCGCCTTGTACGAGCGGTCCTGCCGTTACTCCCGTAAGGTGGAAGTCCGACTGGGTGACTTGAAGCGCATCAAAAGAAACATTGTAACCGGTCGAGCTCGGTTGCTTCTCCCAAAGCGCCTCCACGCGAATCGTGTGAATACCTTCCTCCAGCGGTCCGGTATCGAACACTTCCTGCTTATAGCGGATCGGAGAGCTGTAGAAATCAATCGTGGCGACGTATTCGCCGTCGACATATATGTTTCCTTTGCCTCTTGCGGTATGAAGATCGGCTATGAGTTTAGCCGACGAGCCGTAGAAAGGAATATCCATATAGGCTCCCTTCTCCCGTCCCAGCATCATCGTACCGCCGGAATAGCTGGACGAGTTGAACCTTTCCCATTTGCCGACATAAGAGATATACGGGCTTGTGTCTTCCATCCTCGCCAGATTGAAGGGCAGGACGATAATTTCTCGGCCCGGAGACACCCGACCGCTATCGTTGATCAGGTACACTTTGTATTTGCCGCCGCTTATTGCTTCCGTGCTTAGAACAGACGGCACGTTCGCCGTCGCTTGCGCTCTCGTTCCGTACACGCTCGCGGTCACCGTTTCGATCGTTTCCTTGGTCGGCGGCGTATCCGCAGGCACCAGATGGACGTACCCGTTGCTGTTGCCCGTCGCCTGTACCGGATCACCTTCCATCAGCAAAGCAGGCGTAACCCCAATCAGCTCCGGTGGCAGACTTTCCATAAATAGCGTAACATGAGCCGTCTGACCGGGAGCGACAACGATCGCATCCGATACCGTCTTGGCATACCCGCCCCCGAATGCCGTCACCCGCTGGGTTCCGGACGGGATCTGAGGGATCGTGAACGCTCCGCCGGCATCCGTAACCGCCGCAAGGTTCGTATAACCGGTTACATGAACCGTCGCCCCCGCTACCGGTCTGCCGTCCATCCCGTACACCGCCCCGGTGACTGTGCTGGTCAGCGCAGGCGGTCCTCCGTACACTTGAGCGCTTACCGTGCCGGACAAGGAAAATGTATGGTTTGCGGTCCACGTGCGACCGGGATAAAAGACTTGACGCGACGAGCCGTCCGCCATCATCTCGAAGCCGGGGTCGTGCTCGGCGAGCACCACGATCGACTGCGATCCTTCCCTCAGCACCTGCCCGACTTTATAACCGGTTGCGGTTTGGTCGGGATGATTCACAACGATCGTTTGGCCTGCCGCCGATTCAGGCACAGCGGCGTCCACGACGAGCGCATCGTAGGCGTCGCCCTTCGCCGCCCGTTTCGTACCGCTGACATTGCCCGTCACAGCCACACCCGGTCCGGCGATTTGCTGATCGCCTTTCTTAAGCAGCGTACCGCCGACGAGCGACATCTCCCGCGCTTCCCCGTTAATAAGCCGGATCAAGCCCATCTCCCCGACCATCGTCACATCGCCGGTCGTCAGAGGTTGCTCCGGGTGATTCGGATTGCTCAGCAGGATATCCGTCGTATCCCCATAGGTGACGCGAACCGCGGCCGCGCCTTCTGGCGCCTGATCGAGCGGCAGCCGGTCGATCGCTTCGATCCGGGCTCCGTTCCCGCGGTAAGGCTCCATTACGGTTATAAACGTGCTTTGCAGATTCGTTCCGTCCCGTCTCAGCACCAGCTTCGGCATCGTATACTTGACCGCTTCGTCGTTATTGTCCAAGGCGGTGCCTCCAAGGCGAATCGAGCGGAGCGACGGGGATCGCCCGAGATACAGCTCGTTATCGCCCGGCTCGAGCAGTCCGGTGATGTTCAGCTTGGCCTGCTCCTCGCCGCCGGTGCTCGTCACCATCGTCACTTCGTACCGGTCATCCTCCAACTGCGCCTGCTTTACGTCGCGGACGTAAATATAACCCGGATAATGACCTTCCGCACTGCCGCTGTCGCTGTTGCTCACCGGTTGCACCACATTCGTTCCCGGAGGCAGCAAATACGGACCGTAATCGGTGAGTGGCATATCCGTCGCAAATTCCGCATCGCGGTTTGCGTCCCCCTGCAGCGTATATTCGTGACGGCTTCCTCCCTTGACGCGGAACAGATCCAGCACGTAGCCCTGCTCCCCGCTTCCGTCCGCGAACGGCACGAACCACGGCTCCCGGCTGTACGCCTCCGTCACCCCGTACGCCGAAGCGTAATCGGCGCGCATCGCCTGGAACAAACCGCCCTCCGTTACGAAAGCTTCGATGTTGCCGCCTTGCTTCGCCTGGGCGCCGTTCACCATATTCGCGCTGTCCACCACGACCGTGTTATGCCCCATCGTGGATAACGCGAACCAGCGGTAAAACGTATTGTGCGTATAGCCGAGATCGGGCAGCAGCTCCTGGCCTTGCGCGTACAGGCTCAGATTAAGCGGATCGAGATGCGCGTGACCGTATTTCGGCTGAAAGCCCATGTACAGCTGGGTTTGACCCGGTCCCGCCCCTCCGGCCAGACGGCCGATTTTGGCAGCCGGCAGCAGGAATGAGCCGCCATTGATTATCGGATTGGCCGGCTTGCCGTTCGCCCACGTATCGGTGACCGGCAGCACTTTTCCATCCGGGTAGACAAGCTTGTTGCTGTTCTCGACCGCCCGGCGGATGATCGGGAACTGCTGCTCCATATCGAGATTGTCGAACCGGATGCCGGTGCGCGGCGATACGTAGCCCGGTGGATCGCTCCAGCCTTTGAGCTGATCCGCCACCTGGATCAGACCATTCACCGTCTGCAGGTGGTAGCTCGGCGTCACTTCCTGCCAGTAGCCGTCCGACAGGAACATTTGGGTCACGAGGCTTTCGATCAGTTCGACGACCCGGTGGATATAGTCCGGCTCCCCGAGCGCCTTGCCGACATCGATCAGCCCTTTCCAAGGCTGAAACGACATATTGCCCAGATAATCCGGATACGTCAGTACGAAATCCGCCGAAGGAACGATCAGCCCCTGCACGACCCGCGCCTCCACGTCTTCCCCGATTTCCGCGTCGAGCAGATCGAACACATTTGTTTGTTTCAGCTCGGCGTAGGCCTTAATGAGCGGGGTCAGCTGGGTCAGATCGTTGTACCACCAGCGGTCCCATATGCCGCCCCAGTATGCGTACGGGGGACCCGACCGTTTGTCCGCCGACAAGTTCGCATGCAGGCTGCCGGCCACCCGGTCGACGGTCGGATTGTAGCCTTCATACGCCTTGGCGAATTCGTACAGCAGACGCGCCGCGCCCAGCGGGTCGGTCTTCGCGAGCGCCGCCGTCTGGCTGATCGCCCGGGCTTTTTGCAAAAACCACAGATGGGCCGTTATAAAGTAGCGTGTGCCGGCAGCATCCTCATAGTACGGAATCGAGACGGTTTCGCCTTTCGCATTCGTGACCACAAGCTCCTTGTCTTCCTCGAACTGTTCGTTCGGGTATATGGTGCCGGTGCGCGAAGCCGTCAATTTTAACCCGTCTGCGGACAACTGGTACAACCCGCCCGGATACAAGTCCGGCATCTCCGGCAGGCCGACGAATCTAAATCCCGGCTGCGGCGGAATAAGCCCCTGAATGCGCAGAACTTCAGCCGACGGCGCGCTCCACGGGACGATGACGGCAGGCGCTTCCGGCCCTGTCGTTCCGCCGGCGTTGTACGCGGCGGTGCCCGCCGATACGAGCGCATCCCGGTCGAACGTCAGCGTGGCGATTCCTTTTAGAAACGCCAGCTTGGGCGAGAGCACCATTCTCAGCTGGTACGTTCCGCTGGCCAGCGGAGCCGGATGCTGGAAATCCAGGAGGAAGGAGCTTCCGTCCTCGCTCCACGTATGATCGCCCAGACTTTGCCAAGACTTGCCGGGCTCCTTCCACAGCAGCTCGACCGTGGACGTTTTCAGCGCCTGGCTGCCCAGTTGGCCGAGTCCTCCGCTTTGGAGCGCGGGCAGCGTCAAGACCAGCCTTTTCTCCGTATACCCGCGGTACAGCAGCTCCGTATTCGCTTCCTTCGGATGCCAGGGCAGCATCACCTTTCCAGCCTCCACGATCACTCTCGGAAAACGGGAGAAATAAATGCTTCCCATCCGGTCCTGATCGATCACGCTTGCGCGCATCCTCGCGCCGGGGCCGCTCTCATGCCAATGGTCGGACTGCCGGACCCCCACCCAGGAGCTGAGCGGCTGCGTGTACAGATTGTGCACATGCATAATGTTCATCTGCCACTCGTCGCCTGCGGACACGCCCTCGGGCACGATCGAGGCGAGCGGAATGGCTGCTTCGACGAATCGTCTGTCCTGCTCTACCATCGTAGCGTGCGTAAACGACTGGATCACGTGCTTGCCCTCATCCGCCGATAAATTGGTCACGTCGGGCGACGGATTCCAGATCGTCGTCAAGACGGGAGCCTGCGCGGTCGGGAGCGGAATTTTCACCGTATAGAAATCGTTAGCCCCTGCGGCCGGACGAAGAAGAACCTCGATAAACGCCAGCGTATCCGCTTCTGAGCGGGCGATACTGCCGCCGATATACAGCTGGTTATCGTCGTAAGCGACCCGGTATTCCGCATCCTGCGACAAGGAATGGCCGTAATAAGCCGTTTTGAAATCTTTGAGGCTCGCGGCGAGCCCCCACATCCATTCGTTCATCTGGCCGTCGATTACAGGAGCCGAATTCCACTCCGGCAGCACGGCCCACTTGTCGGAGTCGTAACGAATCGGCTGGGGGACTGCGGCGCTTTGGCCTCCGCCTGACGAATCCGCATACGCGGCCGGAGCGGGGAACACCATCGATGACAGAAGAAGAGCGATTACGAGACGTACCAAGGTTTGGACTTTAAACCGTTTTCCCATGCCTCATCCTTCTTTCATTCCTAATTTAGGAAAGTGCGGTAGTGCAGACCGATCGCGTTACTTGAACAGCTCCGCCAGCTTCTGATCGAGCTTCTCCCCCTCGCTCCGCAGAGCCGTGTTCATATCTTCCAGCCCGAGAACGGCTTTCTGGTACGCATTGAAAAAGAACGAATGGCCCGGAGACTGCGACCTCACCACATCCACGGACGTAAACTGCGACGGAGCGAACTTCTCCGGAAGCAGCCCCTTTACGTTTTTGTCTTTCAGGTAGGGCACCTCTTGACCGAACTCGGCCATCCCGGCTACGCGGTTTTTGAGTACCGGCAGCATCCCTTTGCGGGCCAGATGATTTTGGAACTCCTCCGAGGTCAAATAAGCGATCGCCTCGAAAGCCTGCTCCTTATGCTTGCTCGTCTTGGTGACGTAGAAATAGGTCGGATACGTCTGCGCGCCCATGCCCGGCTTATCCTTGAGCTGCGGATACGAGACGACGTCCCAGTTCAGCGTATCTTTGTAAAACGATAGTCCGTATACGACGAAATGCAGGAACATCGCTGCCTTGCCTTCCGGGAACAGCTTCTGCTGATTGCCCAGCGCCCAGTTTTGCGCGGTCAGTCCATTGCCCGGAATATTCGAGACGCCCGCCAGCAGCTCCATCGTTTTCCGGAACGGCTCGGACGTAAAGGCCGCCTTCCGCGTTTTCGGATCGATATACGAGGCTCCGAACTGATTCAAGGCGAAATTCGCCGACGACGACATCGCAAGACCGTAATATTGGACCCCTCCGTCCGTGCGGGACATCCGTTTCGCCAGATCATACACTTCGTCCCAGTTCATGCCGTCCTTCGGCGGGGTTACGCCGAATTTGGCGAACAGATCTTTGTTGTAGAACAGCCCCAGCGTATTCGTAAATACCGGCAGCCCGTACATGCCGCCGCTTGCGAAGGAGCGCTGCAGCTCGACCGCCGTCGTCTCCAGCCGGTTCAGATCGAATTTTTGACTGGAGATCATATCCGAAATATCGTTCTGCAAACCGTATTGAATGAGTGTATCGGCCTGGCCGATCGACATGAACATGACATCGATCGTATCGCCATTCGTAATCAGACTGTCAATCTTATTGCTTCCTGCCTTCAGATGTTTGACGGTCATATGAGGGAACTTGGCCTGGATTTTGTTTCCGAACGTCTCCATGAACGACTCGTCGTAGTCCGGAACCTGGGAGTAAAACACGAGCTCAACCGGCTCTTTTTTCTCTGGCGGCTTGCTTACAGCCGGATCAGCGGCAGCAGGGTCCCCCTTGGAACCACTAGAGCAAGCGCTTACAATTAAACTGGAGCAACCTACTACTAAAACTGCCGCAAGCCAAGCAAACTTTTTTCGGACTCCCATTTTCTTCTCCTCCATTCAATAAGCTTCCGTTCGCAGTGCTTCGCTTAACCTGTCGCACAACTCGTCCTCATCGATCATATTCGCCCAGTAGGGCTTCAGCAGATTGGCCAGCGACACAAAAGCGGCGGATGAAATGTTCAGCTCCGCATGCGTACGGAACGACCCCATCGTTTCACGGAACAGCATATACCGGTCCGGGGAATACACCGACCGTTCTACCTGCTTCATCGGCAATGTCGCCAGCCCTGGAATGCTCAGCGTATGCTGATACAGGTAAGACTGCGCCTCCGGCGATGCCAGATAATCAGCGAACAGCTTCGCCTCCGCTTTGTGCGCGGAACTGCTATTTACCCCAACCCCAAGCGTAATCAGAAGCGTTCTCAGAGAGTCCATATAAGGGACCGTCGATATATCGTATTCGATCTCCCTCTCGGTCCAGCCGTTCAAGCCCATGTAAGTGTTTAGCGCCATGGACAGCTTCCCTTCCATGAACATCCGGTCGATATCGTCGTTGTTTTCCGATAAATATAGCGGGACCGCCTTCCGGTTATGCAGGATGTCCTTGCACCGCTTCAAGCCGTCCAGCAGCCGGGAGCCGCGTATATCCCTGAGCTGCGCCCCGTCCCACTCGAACCGCTCGCCGCTCTGCATCAGAAACAGCGGCCACCGGTACATCGATTGGATATGGAAGGCGAACCCGTACCGCCCCCTGCCGTCGTACAGCAACTCCGCATGCCGGATCAGATCGTCCCAGGTCCAGCTGCCGTTCGGCTCCGCCAAGCCGCTTTCCCGGAAATGCGCTTTATTGTAGCAAAGCACGAGCGGCGACAATACGATCGGCAGCAGCAGTAGCTGGTCCTCCGCGCTGAAATGCGCTGCGAATTGCGGATATAAATCATAGGAGCACGCAAAAGGTTCGAAGACGTGAGTGAGCTTGCGCTCCAATAGCTGCTGAAACTGAACGTTATCCATCAGGGCCAGATCGTCCGTGAGCACGCGCTCCGTCAGATCCACTCCCGGGACCGAACCGCTCCAGGACCGGACTTCCACCGTTATCCACGGATACAAACGCCGAAATTGCTCAATCAGCCCGGCTAGCTTCAAATTCCGCAGCATGACGTGGTTGCAGGCCACCGTCAGATGGACAGGAGGGCGGTCGGCGACGACCCGGTTCCCTACACTCGGAATTTTCTCGATCCACCCTTCCTGCACCAGCTGCTCCAGCCCGAGCCGGATCGAGTGATTGCTCAGCCCGAACCGGATTTCCAGCGATTTCTCCGGCGGCAGGAAGCTTCCGGGAGCCCACTTTCCTGTTATCATTTCTTCACGCAATTCCTTTGCGAACTGTTCCAGCTGTTGTCCGAATTGTTCCTTGGTCGGTCTTTTTCTCAACGTGATGCACCCCGGCTCTGTATAGTCAACCATCGATTCGCTTCAGCTCAGCCTGCGATCACCTCCGCTGTTGCAGGAGTCCCTGCGCATTTTATGCCGACTCATAAAATAAACTATTTTATGAGTCACAATATGGTTTTTCTGTTAGATTTTCTCTATACTTTGAGTGTATAAGGGAAGTAAAGCGCTGTCAATTGTTATTTAACGAGTTAAATAAACAACAACTTGTAATTTTACGAGTCACTTTACTGAAAGAATGCTCCATACCGCTCTGCTCCTTGCTCCTCGTATCCGCGTTCTTTTTTCTTTTCCTTTTTTCTTTTCCTTTCTTTTTTTCCCGATAATAGGGCTCGTTCTACGAAAGCCGCTCCTTGGCCGCCGATGCCGGTTCATTTTAACGAAGCCTTTATTACGATGAATGACTATGAATGTGAATGTGTCAGAGATTCACCCCGATGGTCCATTGACGCGCAAACCCGTACGCTTGTATATCGGAGGGAATGGGGACCTTCGCTCCAGCCGCTGGCTGATGAGGTTTAGGGGACCCGCCCGGCTCTAAATGCAGCCCGAAAACATCTTGCTTGCGAGCGGATTGTGTTCCACTCCCTTCGCCAAAACGTATGCGCTCGCGGGTTCTAAACCATATAGGAGTCTTTGGCACCTTCTATTTTGGGCTCTTTCCAAAAAACGAGGTTAATAAAGGCGGTTTGTACCCCTTATTTCAACCCACTGGCGAGAGATGCACCCTTTTTGCTGATTTTAAAAGCTCCAAACCGCTCTTATTTCCTCCATCCTGGCGGATACGCACAAAATAGTAGAGTAAAGGGCTGGGATTACCAGCCCCTCCTCATCAAACCGTACGTGCGGTTTTCCCGCATACGGCTTTCCGATGTTCTTC
>NZ_JACXJA010000015.1 GCF_014705615.1 Paenibacillus oceani | reverse complement strand
GCAGGCAAGTACATAACTGCCCAGGGTGAAGAACATCGGAAAGCCGTATGCGGGAAAACCGCACGTACGGTTTGATGAGGAGGGGCTGGTCATCCCAGTCCTTTACTCTACTAAAACCAGCGAAAAGCGTGCAGATGCGACGAGTGGGCTGAAATAAGGGGTGTAAACCGCCTCTATTCGTTTTCGTTAGGCGAAAAAGCCGGAAATAGAAGGCGCAAAAGACTTCTATTTGGTATCCAGCTCGAACGTTGCCGTCTCTATGAATATACTGGTAAGATGTGTATAACGGTTTGTTTGTTCAACGTTTCGGTACGTCCCCCCATAAAGGAGCGTGATTGAAATTTTTATTCGCCCCCACTCCGAGGAGAAGCACGACATCGCGGCATGGTTCCGGAGCTACTCCGAACCGCTGCACAGCGATCCGTATCCGTTCTACAACTATTTGCTGGAAAGAGAGCCGCTCTATTACATAACGGATCGAAACCAATGGTTGGCTTCCCGCTACGAGGACGTCAATCGAATCTTGAAAAGTCCGGTATTCGTACGCGAATACCGGAATGCCGTACCGCCGCCTCCGCCGTCGCAGGAGCTTCCGAAACAGGACCCGCCGCCCGCGCCGTCCGTCTGGAAGCCGGTGAATGATCTGCTGGGCAATTGGATGCTGTTCCGCGATGCGCCGGACCATACGAGGTTAAGAGGGCAGGTCAGCCACGCCTTTACGCCGCGTACGATGGAACGGCTCAAGCCGAAAATACAGGCGGTCGCGGATCATTTGGCCAAGCAGCTGACGGAGGAAACGAAGCCGGATTTGATCGCGTCCTACGCATTTCCGCTGCCGGTTATCGTGATCGCGGAGATGCTTGGAGTGCCGCCGGAAGACCGCGAGTTATTCAAAGGGTGGTCGCACACATTCGCCAGAATTCTCGAAGGCGGCGACAGACCGCCGGAATTTGCCCAGCAAGCGGCCCAGGCGGCTGTCGAGATCACCGACTACTTTCGTCTTCTGATTGCGGAGCACAGGAAGTCGCCGCGCGAAGATATGATCAGCGATCTGCTTGCCGCGCAAGGACAAGGGGGCACCCTAACCGAGCAGGAGCTGATTGCGACCTGCGTGCTGCTGCTGGTAGCCGGTCATGAGACAACCGTGAACCTGATCGGCAACGCGGTTCTTACGCTGTTGAGCTTTCCAGGGCAGCTCGCCCGGCTGATCGCGAAGCCGGAGCTGATCCGCCCGGCCGTCGACGAAGTGCTGCGGTACGAAGGGCCTGTGCAGATGACAGGACGTCTTGCGTCCGTCGATTACGAGATCGGCGGCCAGACGATCAAGCGGGGGCAGTATGTCTCCGTCATGCTGGGAGCGGCAAACCGCGATCCTTCGCAGTTCCAACAGGCGAACCGGTTCGATATCGGACGTACGTCGAACCGTCATCTCGCTTTTGCCTCGGGTCCCCACTTTTGTCTGGGCGCTCCGCTTGCCCGCATGGAGGGTGAGATCGCGCTCGGCAAGCTGGTGGAACAGTTCCCCGGCATGAGCCTTGCAGACGCCAAGCCGGATTGGCGGCCGAATATGTTGTTTCGGGGCTTGAACACGATGCATGTGGAGTTGTAGTGGGAGCGAAGCTTGACTTGCATTCGTCATCGGCAGCGTGATTACTAATCCAGACTGTTTGACACGGATTTATGGCATACGAGACACGGGGCTGTCCCAAAGGCATTCGCATCATATTGGGAACATCCCAAGATCCATACGAAAGGACCCCAAATTCCACGGTAAAGTGGAGGCTGAGGTCCTTTTTTCACAAGAAAAATCGGGTTCAATGGGGCTCGAAAATCGCAAATTGACTCTTGGGACACCCGTTTTCTGAACGATTCAGAATGTCTAAGTTCGATAAAGCGTTAAAGTACTAAAACGAACCGAGACATTCTGAACTAAGGAAAGCTACCTCTTACGCAGGGTCATTCATCGTGGCAAGAGCTTCGTTTAGAAGCTTTTCTTATATTCAACTGTATTTGACTCCGAATGTATATGATTATTCGTATTGATTTTGACGTATGAAAGCGAAATAGGCGATTATATATGAAAAACCGTATAGGATGTACCGAGTTGGATTATTATCGAAAATTATATACGAAAAATCATATACACTTATTCGAGGAAGCAAACAATAAACGGAGGAGGTTAGCTTCCAGCAGTAAAACGGCCTTCCTGGAAGCCCAAGCGGCTAAACGGGAAGGCTATTTTTCAATCCAATCGCTGCTACCTCTTACAAGTTAAGACCCAAGCTCAATCCGCTCCAGCTCCAATTCATAGCCGACGGGAGCGGTTATCGACAGCTCCCGTCCGAGTGGCGTCTCGACGCGGAGGCGAAGCTTCCGGTTCGCCCGGTCCACGTGCCAGGTTATATCGATTCGCCCGAGTCCGGGGAGGGGAACCGTGCCTGTGGCCCAAGTGAGGTCCGCTATGTTCGGTTCGACCGCAATCTTCGTCCAGCCCGGATTCAGGCCGCGCACGCCGAGGATATACGCCCCCAGGAAGTAGCCGGGACCGGCCGACCAGGCGTGGCAATGGCTGCGCGTGAGCTCGTTCGGATGGTTGCGCCGCTCCAGCGGCCTCGGGTACATTTCCCAGCATGTCGTCGCGTCGTGTTCGATCATATGCCCGTACTGCGTCCGGATGTCGTCCAGCATGATGTCGATCCGGCCCAGCTTGGCCAGCGCCTCGTGATAGAAAAACGACATGAACGGACTGCCGATCTGGACGAATTCAACCGGAGGCTCGGCGACGTAGTTCTCCAATATGCGCTGACGTTCCCCTTCCGCGATATCGCACAAATACGCAACCACCTGTGTCTGCATGCTGAATACTCTGGATATTCGGCCGTCGCTGTGAATGCAGTCCACAAAAGCATTTCGTTCTTCCGACCACAGGTGGGCATTGATCGCCGTCTTCAAGGCGTCGGCGCGGGCGAGCAGCCGTGCGGCTCCAGCCGGGTCGGTATCTGCCGCGATCCGGGAGGCGGAACGGAGCGCCTTGACGAAAAATAGGTTCTGGTGCGTAACGACACCGTCTCTCGGCTGATCGATCGGGGCCCAGTCCAGCAAGTTCCATGCCTTCATATATAACAAGCCGCGGTCGTCCAGCTTCTCAGCGAAATGATCGAGCGTACTGCGGACTTGCGGCCAGATTTGCTCGGCAAAGCTGCGGTCTCCGCTGAATTCGTACAGTTCGAGGCAGGCGATCGCCCAGAAAAACGTCCAGTTCGGAATAACGCTGTTCCAGCCGCTAGGCACCTGGTCCGCGTACAAAGGCGTCTGGAACTGCGAGCCGGGAACGAGCCGCAAACAACGCTTGACGATGGCGTCGTCGCCGAATACGTAATAATTGACGAGCGCTTCGTTGCGGGCATCGCCTACCCAGAATGCCTGCTCGTACGCCGGACAATCGACGAACGTATCCTCCATGCACACCCGGGTCGTATGCTTGCTAATCTCCCAGATGTCGTTAAGCAGCGCATCGGAGCTGCGGAACCGCCCGATCTCGGCGACTGCAAAATTGCTTTGCAGCATCGAGATGCGGTGGAATTGAACCGGCGCTGCGGTGTTTCTCACGACGACCATCAAGTAGCGGAAGCCGCGACGGATGGGGGACGAGTACGATTGACGGCCTTCCCGGCAGACGTATCGCATCGTGTTGTCCAATTCGAACGTGTCCTGTCTCCAGCCGTCCTGGATAAACTCCAGTCCGTAGAAGTCCAGAGTCGTGCCGGCGGAGGCTTCCGCTTCGAACTCGATATAGCCGGTATATTCCTTGCCGAAATCGATGATCATCTCCGTGTCCTCGCCGGGATATACAGGCACGACGGCCGCCGACCGGTTCGCGATGACGGCCTGATGAAGCGAATACGGGACCGGAAGCCGGACGGATTGCGTCGTCCAGATGCATTGGCTGAACACGTCGTCCTTGCTGACATAACGATTGTCCACCGGACGCAGCCACTCGGGGAACTCGTGCAAACCTGCTGCCGAGCTAATAGCTCGGGCCCGGTCATAATCCGGATGCGATTCATTCAACGGTCGTGCCGGCTGGTGGTCGATGATTTCGATATGATCGAACGGCCCCAGCGTTGCAAACGAAGAACGGCTGTCTGCATTCGTACCAGCTGCATCGGCAAGAGGGGAGACGACTTCAAACGGCTCTTCGCAATCGATCCCGAAGTGGAAGCTGTGTCCATGAATCGTTCCTTTTAAGGCAAGCATCAAGAAATTATCGCCTTGCTGCAGCTCTACATCGAGAAAACGTCTCGGCTTTTCTCCATAATAAGCCGTATCCGGGTACCAGATCCCGTTAATGCTGCACGACCCGGGCAGCCGTCCGCTGTCGACGATGCCGATCGTCGCGCGAACGGCTTTGTCCGTTCGGATGACCGTAGCGAGGAAACCGTACAGCCGGACATTGTTGGCATGATGTTCGCTAGACGGAACGAAATGATTCCGCAGGTCCAGCACGACTCCCCACGATCTCGGCTTTACCCGGCTCAAGCTCTCGACCCTTACTGGGTAGACGGGTTCCTCGGTCAGATGCGGAATATCCCGCTCGACCAGCTGCGTCCACGGCTCCATGCCGACAGGGCCGATGACGGAGACGTTCTCCCAGCCTGAATCGTCGAAACCGGCATCGCTCCAGCTGGCGTCACAGCCTGCGGCATCGTACACTTCGGTGAATGGAAGCTGGCACGAAATACGCGGTGAACGCGAATCGTAACCGGCATGGAGGGAGGTTGTCCAGCTGGCGTCCGTGGCCGCCAGGACCGTACGCTCGCCCTCGCCGGAAAGCTCCACCTGGGCCAGCAACCCGCCCCGTCCGCGCACATATTGGAACGTCGGGACGCCGTAATGGGTCACCAGCACCGCTATCGTATTGTCTGTTCCCGGACGAAGAAGATGTCCGATCTCGTACTCGTCATAGGCGAGCTCGAACGGCCACGACCGGACAGGACCGCGTCCCGCCGCTGTGCCGTTCACATACAGGACGTAACGGGAATCCGCCGTAATCTTTAATTGTACCGGCCGTCCCGCATCCGCTGATGGTAAAGTAAACTGCTTGCGAAAGCAGCGCCATTCGTTCCGCGGGCTTGTATCTCCGCCGGACCATATCCAACTGGCTTTCCAATCTGCGTTTGGCTTCATATCTCGGGTAAACCTCCTGGTTTGCGAATCTGTTTTTGTATAGTATAATTCAGGAGCAACCAGAGGTGGGGTAGCAATTAGGACATATTATGGGGTTGAAACGGACACAAGGAGAATCGGCCGATGAGCGTAAAACGGATTGTACAAACGATACCGCTAAGTTTATACATAACGGAGGAGACACCGATTCACGTTAACCGGGTATCCGAGTCGTTCGAGCTGGCCGAGCATAATCACGAATTTCTGGAAATCAATTATGTCAGCGAGGGGAGCGGTTTTCATCGGATCGAAGGATTGTCGCTGCCGGTTGCACGGGGGGACGTTTTTTTTCTCCCGCTCGGAGTGTCCCACGTCTTCCGTCCCGCGCACGCGCAGCCGAAGCGCAAACATTTGATCGTGTACAATATTTTGTTCAGCACCGCGTTTTCACGCAAGCTGGAGCCATTTTTTGCGGAAGACGCAGCCGTGCTCCGCTTCCTCACTTCGCCTTATCCGGAGCAGATGTGGCTTCATGCCCAGGATTCGGACGGCACCTTCCAGTCGATCGTTCATACGTTGTTCGAGGAGTTCGTAAGAAAACGCCCCGATCATCTGCAAGTGATGCGTTCGGAGATGATCCGGCTGCTCCTTCATCTGCGCCGCTCCCAGCTGAGAACGGTGATAGCAGGGGAAACGGCCCCGCTCGACGATCCGCTGGAGCATGTGCTCGACCGGATCAGGGAAAAGACGGCGGAGCCTCCTACGATTCAGGATCTTGCTGCCGAGTCGGGACTGAGCGAGAGGCAATTCCGCCGAAGATTCGAAGCGCGCACCGGGATGAATTATACCGAGTACGTACAGAAGCTGCGGATGGAGCTGATCTGCAAGCTGCTGGCTTCGACCAGCGATACGATTTCATCGATCGCCTGGAAGGCCGGATACCGGGATATTAAATTTTTCAACCGGTTGTTCAAAAAGCTGGTTGGCGCAACCCCCAGCGAGTACCGCAAAACGAAGGCGCAGCTGTAACGGTCAAAACCGGATCATTCCGGTTCCTCCGGCAGAGGACTATGCCTGGTCAAACATCATACCGGCCGCTTTCCGATTGGAAGGCGGCTTTTTCTACGATGGAGCCGAGAAGCGAAATCAAAATTTTTATTATAATTGGAACAATTCCCCGGTTTCCATTGTCCAATAAGTAGAGGGCGGGGTGAAGGGTCGTTGGAGGAGCAGGATTATTGGAAGCATATGGCGTCACTGAACAAGGAGACGTTCCGCGAATTGATGCTCACATACGGGCAGGACGTCTGGAATTACGCTTATTTGATGACGAAGCGCGCGGATCTCGCAGACGATATCTCGCAGGATGTATTTCTCAAGGTGTACCAGAATATCGGTTCGTTCCGAGGGGAATCGTCATTTCGGACGTGGCTGATCTCGATTACGAGAAATATAGCGATCAACTACAGGCGGTCGGCCTTCGTGCGGAAAGTAACGCTTGTGGATTGGATTGTCCGCAAAGAAACCCATTCGTCGGCGGAAGACGAAGCGATGGAGATTTGCCTGGCCGAGGATATATGGCAGATCGTGCTGAAGCTGCCGGTGAAATATAGAGAGGTGCTCCTTCTCGATGCGAGGTACGATCTCACGATAAAAGAAATCGCGGATGTGCTCGGGATATCGCAGGGTACCGTAAAGTCGCGGTTGTCTCGGGCGCGCAGCAAAGTAACGAGAATCTGGAAGGAGGGGGCGGCTTATGAACGAGCCTAAGCCGGAGTGGTATGAACAGATGCGAAACGATCCGTTCGATCGGCGGACATTTACGCTGCAGAACATCAACCGGATCGAAAAGATGGCCGCGGATGGCCGCGCCGGCTCGAAACGGAACGGACGCCCAAAGCCTGTGCTGTGGCTGGCTGCCGGTGTCGTGATCGTACTGCTGCTCCTAATTCCGGATATGCGGGCGACGGTTGGACTCAAGCCGTGGAGCGGGGAGGCCGGGACAGAAACGAATCCGCCTGCGGAGCGGGAACGGTATAGGCTGAAAGGGGACGTCGAGGTCACGCAATCTCCCGGAGCTTATGAGCACGGCGCACCGGTGTTCGTTGCGGATGCGGATCTGTCTTACGAAGTGACCGAGATTCGCGGCAACTTCGCCAAGATTGCTTCCGGGGGAGCGAGCGGGTGGATTCCGGAATGGTACTTGAACCGGGAACCGGAAACCGGCGCGCTGCTGAGCGTTAAGCCTTACGAGATGCTGGTGTTGAATCCGGTGGTGTTCCGGTTATATCCGGATGAAGCGAAGCCTTCGGGCTTTGAGCTGCCGGCCGGTAAGGTCGTGCAGGTTACAAGGGAGTACCGGAACTGGGCCAATATCAGGCTGTTTACGTACGATACCCCGTATACCGGTGAAAAATGGGTGCCGAAGAGCGCTCTGGCAGCGTTCGATCCCGCTTCCGCACGGGAAGGAACGCTGCGCGAAGGAGCCGGCGTCTATACCGAGAAAGGAGGGGCCAAGGAGCGTCCGCCGTCGCCGGGGCCGATCTGGATCGAGCGCGAAGCCGGCAGCCGTTACGTGATTATCGCTCCGGGCGGGTACACGGGTTATATCGAGAAAGCGGATTTTGTTCCGAATCCGTTTCGTGACACGGGAAGCGAAGGGAGAGCGGAGTCCGGTAATACAGAGGAGGAGGAAACGGCTCTCAAGGAAGATCTTTCGCACCGGGCGGTTGGAACCCATACGGAGGGGCGGATCGTCGTAAAACCGTCCGGTCAGGCGAAAGTAGCTGCTCTTGGCGCCCCCAGCTGCTACGGACAAGAAACCGATCTGAATTGGAGAGGTGCTTATGAAGCGGTTTGGGAACCCAAATCGGGGGGAGCTGCGAGTCCGATTTTTTCGTTTCCGACTGAGTTCGAAATCATCCAGAAAAACGATTCCCCGGTACAAATGAAGTCGTTCGCCTTAAGCGGCACGGATCTGTTCGCCTACGTTCCGCGGCATACGGACTGTCACGCCCTTGAGACCTACTTGTTCGGAGTAAGCGACGGCAAGGCGTTCCCGGTACCCTTCGAGATGGACCCGGAGCGAAGTTGGACGAATATCGGGCAGCTGCCGAACCGGCAGTTCCAGGTAACAAGCGGAGAGATGATCGTGACCGGCGGATACGGGGCGGGTCAAGACTATATCGATGTGTATCATTTCCGCTACGATTCCAAGAAGAAGGCGATGGTGCTGCAACGTACGGAACAGTTGAAGCCGAATGAAATAAACGGATAGGTTTGTCGAATCGGGTTGCTGCCGGTCTAAGGGCTGGCAGTTTTTTTGTGTAAATTTGCCGAAAAACCACAAAAATTGATGATACGCAGCACAATTTGATGGTATGGTATATATAGGAAATATTTATTTGCGGAACACGGAGGTTTTTATGAGATTTGGAATGCCGACACTCGTCGAATATGCGTCCATCGAAGACAATGTGCAACTGTGCCGCAGACTCGGTCTGCACTTCGTCGAACTGAACATGAATCTTCCGATCTGCCTGCCGGAAATCTTGTCCCCCTCGGCTATTCGATCCTATACCGAACGCTACGGAATCCACTTCTCGGTCCATCTCCCGGAAGAGCTCGATGTAACTTCGTACCACCCCTCCATCCGATCAGGGCATCTGAAGAGGTGCGAGCAGACGATGGAGTGGGCGAACCGGTCGGGCATCCGCACGCTCACGATGCATTTGAACAACGGGATCTATTTTACGTTGCCGAACTCCAAAGTTTGGATCAACGAGCGGTACGAGGAGATGTACCTGGAGCTGCTGCTCAAATCATATGCGGAGCTGTACCGGCTGGCCAAAAGTTACGGGGTCGACTTATGTATCGAGAATACGGGCAATTTCCAGCTGCCGTTCGTAGGGCGGGCGCTCGAATTGTTAAGCGCTTCGCCGAACTTCCGTCTAACCTGGGATGTGGGGCATGACGCCAAAGCCGGTTTCGCGGAAAAAGAAGTGTTCGACCGCTACAGGAGCCGGGTCCGGCATATGCATCTGCATGATTATAACGGCAAATCGGACCACCAGCCCTTATACAAGGGAGTCGTGCCGCTTGGAGATCGGCTGAGCTTGGCACGGGAGCACGATTGGACGGTCGTCATCGAAGTGAAGACAGCTGACTCGTTGACCGAATCGGTGGAGGCGCTGCGGCAGCGGGGCTTTATTGATTTCTAGCCGCTGGTTCGGGCCGCGGTGTCGACCGAGCCCGCTTATTTCCGGATGGATCAGGGAGGAATGTAAGAAGCCGTTCATCCAGGTCATAATCGGCAAATACCGAATGTAAATATCGGAAAACGTCTATGCGAATCGTTCATATACAAGTGCGGATCAATCGACTAAAGTATGGTTCGGAAGGGCACTTATGCGGGGCGGGAAGGATCTGTTACGGATGCTTCCGTCTTTAGCCGATAGTGGATATGCGGATATAGACCAAACACGGGTGACGGGAGGAATAATCAATGCGTGCAGGGAGTAACGAAGACGGCACAAAGAATCTTTTGAAACCGTATACAAATGCGAAAATTAAGCAGGAAGGCTGGGAAGGCAAACCGGTGAGCCGCCGCAAGTTGCTCGCGGCTATGGGAGCGGCCGGGGCGGCGCTCACCGCGATGGGCGTACTGGCCGGTCAATCGGGCGCGGCCGCGAAAAGGGCAGGATCGGGCGTAATCGGATCGGTGTATGGCGGAGACCCCGAATTTCCGCTATTGGCAGATTGCGTCCGCGGCGTCCGGATCGAAGAGCTGAGAACAGAAACGAATCCGGTGGAAGGCCGGGTGTATTTCGTAACCGATCCAGGCCAGGAAGGGCCGTTCCTGTACGATGCCGCCGACAACTCGGCTGCGGACAATACGGGAACCGTGATTGTATCGGCTATGGGAGCCCGCTTTAAAAGGCGGTATGACGGGAACATCCACGTCAAATGGTTCGGGGCCAAGGGGGACGGCGCCGCGAACGATACGTCCGCAATCCGCGCTGCGCTGGCCGCGGCAAGAGGAAAGACGCTGTTTTTTCCTCCCGGCGTATTCTGCCTGACGGATACGATTACGATTCCCCGCAATACGTTCGTTCGCGGATCGGGCAGCTCGTCCTGGTTTACGTTCGGACAGCGGCGCAATGTACTGCCGGACAGCGTGCTCGATATGGAGAACGGCACCGTTCTGGCTTTTTTCGGCAACGGTTCGCAAGCGTTTTCAAGTAATCGCGCCGACTTCCAGAACTTTACGTGCGCGGTCCGGTTCGAGAGCGATGCGGACGGCACGCAGCTGTCTGATCTGAAAATTTTGTCCCATTTCCGCATCCGGGACGACCTGGGCGGCATCACTACGCAGCTGACGGACGAGCATGCGATGTACGACGTCGGCTTGTGGATCGACAACGCCGAGCATGTCAAGCTGAACCGGGTATCGGTGGTCGGGTACTGGCAAAAGGCCGGGTTGTTTCTGGACGCTTCGGGACGGCTGGCAGCAACAGCTGAATACGGTTCGATCGAGTATGCGACGATCAAGGATTGCCTGTTCCAAGGCAAAATCGGGATGGCGGTGCTCGGAGGAGACGAGGGGAACCCGCCCGACGAGACGGGGTATACGCCTCCGACCGGTGATGCCTTGACGGAGGGGCAGTTCGGTCTGTCCCATCTGTTCGTCTCCGACTGCTTCTTCTCCGGTACGGATCACCATTCCAACGGCTTCGCCTCAGGCTGGCAAAGCCGGATCGAACCGGACAGCACGCCGATCAAGATCGACGGCTTCATCGGCAGCGGATCGCCTTACCGGATCAACAATCCGCGCTTCGTCAACTGCTCGATTCAGACGCGGGAGAGCGCCTCGATCGTACTGGATCGCGTCATCCGGCCGACCTTCGTGAACTGCCGGGCGGAGAGCGGGCCGATCCGCGCCTCGAAGCATACGATCCAGCCCCGGCTGATCGCCTGCGAATTTCCTTATAACCGGACCAATCCGATTTATCAGGAGATCGAGTTTTGCCAGGGCGCGCATATCGAACCTCCGTTCCGGAGACTGGGACACGTTCTCCTCATGCCTTACGAATTCCAGATCGAGCTGCGCAACAACGGGGGCGTGATCGAGCACCGGGTGACGAAGCCTAACGCTATCCAGGCGACGGCCAAATCAAAGGCTGCCGAAGCTTTGTTCCGTTATGCCATAGCCGAAGCGGGATGGAACTATATGCAGTGGACGCCGACTCCCGTCCCCGGGTCTACCGACGATTTTGCGAAGGGCATCTACTTGGGAGAGAAGTCTTTTACGGCCAAATACAACTTGTACACGAGCGTAATTATCGACAATGCGGCCGATTATCAGGAGGTTGAAGTAACGGTTGCCGATTCCAGAGCGGCCGATGCGAATGTATGGGCGAGAGCGGGCACTTTCTCCGCGCAGGCGGTTCCGTACCGGATGAGCAGCTATTCGACCGCGTTGAAAATCGAGCTGCGCAGCGGCACAGGCCCGGCGACGAATCTGACCGCCAATCTGCCGAACGAAACAAACGGCCCGGCCAGTCTCGTCCTGCGGGTGAGAGGGAAATTTTATGAGCAGACTTACGGTATGGCTTGAACGGAGCTAAGTCGCCGGGCACGCTCGCGGTACCGGTGCTCAGCGGGTAGTGGGTGGCAAGCTGCTTGAGATGTTGCCTAGGAATAGGAAAAGCCGGCCATGAGGCCGGCTTTGGCGTTATATGCGAGAAGCATGATCTGGACATTAGTCCCGGATCTCGACGATCAGCTCGATCTCTACCGGCGTATGGAACGGCAGATCGCTGGTGCCGATGGCGGAGCGTGAATGGCGGCCGTTTTCTCCGAACACTTCCACCAGCAAGTCCGATGCGCCGTTCATGACGTACGGCTGGTCGCCGAAGCCGGGGGCGCTGTTGACGAAGCCGAGCATTTTGACGACTTTGACGACGCGGTCGAGATCGCCGAGATACCCTTGGAGCACGGCTAGACAGTTGACGATTACTTGACGGGCGCATTCCTGGCCCTGCTCGATCGTAAGATCGCTGCCGACTTTGCCTTCATAGATCAGCACGCCGTTAGCATCGCGCGCATCTTGACCGGACAAGTAAAGCAGATTGCCGGTCCGGTTCGCCGGAATATACGTAAACCGCGGCTGGGGCGGGGGTGGGAGCACGATGCCGAGCTGTTCCAGTCGTTGTTCGATGATTGCCATAGTGAGATAACCTCCAGGATGTGTGTTATGGTTTCGGTAAAAAGCTTAATGATGATGGCAGCATGTGGCGGCGCGGATCAGTACGCCTTCACGCGAAGAAGTATGGTTGTAGCCGCTTAAGGTTGCCCGGCCGCCGACCCATACGTCGGAGATGCCCTCCGGATATTGACGGGGCTCTTCGAACGTTGCGGTATCCCGGATCGTCTCCGGGTCGAATACGACCAGATCGGCGATATAGCCGGGAACGATCAATCCGCGCTTGCCGAGCTTGAACCGCTGCACCGGGAACGAAGTCAGCTTGCGCACTGCCTGCTCGAGCGACAGGACGCGCTTTTCCCGCACATATTTGGCAAATACGCGGGGGAACGTACCATATAGACGCGGATGCGGCTTGCCTGTCTCGCAGGTGAGGCTGTCGGAAGCGATCAACGCTTTCTCGTAACCGATCACTTGAGTAACGTCGTCCTCGGACATATGGAAGTAAACGATCGAGATGCGGCCGTCCTCCTCCAGAAGCAGATCCATCATGCAGTCGACCGGATGCTGGCTGCGCCGCTCGGCGATCTCCGCAATCGACAACCCCTCCAGATGACGGTTCGCCTCGGTGTGCATGGCGGAGATGATCACGCTCTGCCAGCCGGTCGAGCAGACGAGGTTGTCCCAATCCGTTTGCTCCTGACCGAGCTCGTCCTTGATCCGCTTGCGCAGAGCCGGGTCGCGGAACGCGTCCAGCGTGCCCGCGATGCCGCGTTCGAGCACCCACGGCGGCAGCACCGTCGTCAGCGTCGTGGAGCCGGCGTTATACGGATATACGTCACAGGTGACGTCCATGCCGCGCGCCCGCGCGTCCTCGATCAGCTCGACAGCTTCCAGCACTTTGCCCCAGTTCGCCTTGCCGGCCGCCTTCAGATGGCTGATATGAAGCGGGACTCCAGCCCGTTCGGCGATCCAGATCACTTCCTTCACTGACTTGATCAGATTGTTTCCTTCGCCGCGGATATGGGTGGCGAGCAATCCGTCGTGCTTCGGCAGGACAGAGCATAACTCGGCGAGTTCTTCCCGCGTCGTATAGCTGCCCGGCGCATACAGCAAGCCGATCGACAAGCCGATCGCGCCCGCCCGCATGCCTTCGTCCAAAATTTGCTTCATCTGCTCCAGCTCGTCGCGGGTTGCCGGCCGGTTGTCGAAGCCCATAACCGAGATGCGCAGCGAGCCGTGAGCGACATAAGTAGCCAGATGCTCGGAAGGACGGCTGGCCGCCAAGTGGTCCATATATTGACCGACCGTTTCCCACGGCCATTCCCAATCGGTTTTGCCGAGCACGGGCTGCACATAACTCTTCAGCATTTCTGCCCGGTGCTTCACATAAGGGGCGGGGGCGAGACCGCAATTGCCGACGACCTCGGTGGTGACGCCTTGGCGAAGCTTGATTTCGCTTTGCGGATAATCGAAAATCATCAGATCGGAGTGGCAGTGTCCGTCGATGAATCCGGGCGCGATCACGCGTCCGTGCGCCTCTACGGTGCGGGTGGCCTCCTGATCGACCTTGCCGACGGCTGCGATGATGCCGTCCTTGATGCCTACATCCCCGGTAAACCACGGATTTCCCGTGCCGTCGACGATCCGGCCGTTGCGAATGATATAATCCAGCATTTTGCTGCCCCTCCCACATGCGGTGACGATACCAGCTGAGCGATTACGCTTCTTCGGGCGGTTCGTCCGCGTTTTTGCCTTCCTCCATATAGCTGTACAGGGTGTATTTGGAGATGTTCAAATACCCGCACACTTTCTCGCCGCCTTTTTTGATCAGAAATGCGCCTTTGCGGTCGAGCAGCGATATCATTTTCACTTTGTCTTCCTTCGTCATTAAAGCGACCGGCTTGCCGACATGGTCCTGCGCCTCTTGAATAAGCGCCTCAAGCAGATCGCCGACATTGGTGACGAACGACTCCTTCACGTCGGGCTGAAGATTGGTCATCGTCATCGAGTGCAGCATCTTCTCGGCCATTATCAGAGACGTAATGTCAAAATTGATGCATAACGAACCGATGATTTTGCCTTCGTCGTTTTTCATATAGATTGACGTCGAGCGAAGAATGCGGCCGTCCTTCGTCTGGGTCACGTAGTTGAACTTATTTCCGTTCACCTGATTGCCGCGCAGCAGCTCGAGGCCCAGATTCGTGCCCGGATCGCCGACCTTGCGTCCGGTAATGTGCCCGTTCTCGATCGCGATGATCGTGCTGTCGTAAGATCGGGTCAGATCGTGCAGTACAACCTCGCACGAATCGCCGAATTGGGCCGCGATGCCTTTAAGCAGGTCGGTCAAAAAAGCGAGCTCGCGCCGTACCGTTTCCATTCGCCTCAGAACCTCCATCTCTGCGGAAAGCCGCCGCAGCCGGTTTGTACTAATTTTACGATGCTTGCGGGAAAATGGTATCATACCGCCGAGAAGAAAATCAAACAAAAAGTTTGTTAGCATCAAAAAAAGTATGATATAGTAGCAGCGAGGAGGGGCGAAAATGAAACGTTGGCTGGCCAATTCCCTGCAGCGCAAGTTGTCGCTACTGCTGCTGATCGCCGTCGTGCTGCCGCTTATCGCCACAGGCGTCGTTTCTTACTGGATCGCGTCGTCGCTGACGGAGGAGAAGGAGAAGCAGTCGGGCATGAACATGCTGCGCCAGATGGGTGACCGGCTTGACTTTATGGTGCGCGATGTGGAGAGCATGTCCGTGTTTATCATCGGCGAGAAAGACATCCAGCAATATTTGGACAACGAACGCGCCGATATTACTCTGTTTGCGAATAACATCGGATTTTTGACCAATCTCGTATTTTCCAAACCTTATATATCCAATGTAACGATAACGCCGACCAGCGACTTCCCGGTACTTTCCAATACGACGATCGTTCACTCGGGACTGACGAAGCAGCTTGAGGAAAGGCGGGAGCTGATGGCGGGCAGGACGAAAGGATGGACCTCGCTGTATGAAAATCAAACTTCGGCCGACGGTCTGAAACGGGTCGTCTCGCTGGTCCGCCCGATCCGTAGCCTTAGCAAATTCCAGATGCTCGGCGTCTTGTCGATCAGCCTGGACGAAGCGGAGATGCGCAAAATCATTAAGGGCTCCGGCTGGGAGAAAACCGGCTTCGTGATGATCGTCGACGAGAACGATCGAATATTGTCCGGCGATTCGGCTGATTGGCTGAACCGCTCCTTGTATGAACGGCTGCCTCATGCGGGGCCGCTTATCGGTAATGAAGGCGTTTTCACTTATGCCGCCGAAAACAAGCAGGAAAATACGGTGCTGTATCACAAGCTGTCGCAGCCGGAATGGAAGCTGGTCGGGGTCATTCCTACCGGCGTGTATACGTCGCAGAACCGGTTCGTGCTTACGGTGACGGCGGTGGCGATCGGAATCGCGCTGCTGTTGTCGATCGCTCTCGTGCTCTGGTTTATCCGCTGGGTGACGCGGCCGCTGGCCGGGCTTGCCGTCAAGATGAAGGACATCAATCCGGACGAGCCGCTTCCGGCGTTCGAGGTCAAAAGCTCCGACGAGGTCGGTCTCCTGCTCCACAGCTACAACAAGCTGGGCGACCGGATCGAGCGGTTGAAGGATCAGGTGCAGCAAAACGAAGCGAAGAAGAAGGAAGCGGACATTTTGGCGCTGCAGGCGCAGATCAATCCGCATTTCTTGTACAACACACTGTCTTCGATCCATTGGATGGCACTGATGAACAAAGATCAGCGGATCGCCGGCATGGTCGGCGCCCTCAGTGACTTTTTGCGCTTCAGCCTGAACAAGGGCGAGGAGTTTTGCAGCGTACAGCAGGAAGTTTCTCATGCGCAAAATTACGTAACGATCATGTCCATCCGGTTTCAGGACAAATTCAGTACCGAGTTTTATATCGATCCCGACTTGAACGGCAAGCCGATGCTGAAGCTGCTGCTGCAGCCGCTGATCGAGAATTGCATCATGCACGGGCTTCAGAAGAAGAAAGAAAAAGGACATCTGTACGTATACGGCGAGCGGCACGGGGACACGATGACCTTTGTCGTCGAAGATACCGGAGTCGGCATCGGGGAGGAGAAGCTGCGGGAAGTGCGCCGCAACCTGAACGCCGCTTCCGGCACGAGCAGTCTGGAGCCCGGGAGGTCCGGGTTCGGTCTGCGCAATGTGCACCAACGGCTGCAGCTTCATTACGGAGCCGATACCGGGCTGACGATCGAGAGCGAGAGCGGCATAGGCACCCGTTTCTCGTTTACGATTCCTATTCGGGAGGAACTTTTATGAGAATATTGATCGTTGACGATGAAGTGATTATCCGCACCGGGCTGTGCACGGTTATCGATTGGAAAGAGCTGGGTCTTACGCTGCTTGAACCGGCGGAATCGGCCGAGGAAGCGCTGGAGCGGATTCCGCAAGAGAAGCCGCATATCGTGCTGACCGACATCCGGATGTCGGGGATGGACGGAATCGTGCTGGCACAAGAGATCAAGAAGCTGCTGCCGGATACGGAAATCGTCATTTTGACCGGATACGACGAATTTGCCTATGCGCAGCAGGCGCTCCGCCAAGGGGTAGCCGATTATTTGCTGAAAACAAGCGGCCCGGAGGAGATCATCAAAGCGGCGTTAAAAGCCCGGCAAACGATAATGGACAAATGGGAGCTGTTGCGCAACGAGCAGGCGCGAACCGCCGCGTTCCGGCATCAGCTGCTGGAGCGGGTATTCGAGGGCAGGACGGGAAACGATACCGATCCGGTTCTAGTGCAAAGCTGGCTTGGCGAGCGGCGCAAGATAGCTTTGCCGGCGGACGGAACGTGTCCGATGAGGGTGATTCTGGTCCAGGCGGCGGGCTGGGGCGAAGGCCATCTCGCCGATCTGCTGAATGGGGCGGCGGATAACATGCTCAGCGAACTGCTGCCGTCCCTATCGCTGGTGAAAGGAGAACGGATCACGCTCGTCGTGCGGGTGGATTCCGCGAATGAGGGAACCGGCGAGCTGGAACGGGCGGTCCGGAGAGTCGGGCAAACGCTGAAGTGTACGGTTTTCGCCGCCGCGGGATGTATCGTCGCACGTCCTCAGGAGCTGCACCGGTCGTTCCGGGAAGCCGAGAGCATCTATTCGTACCGTCTGCTGCTTGGCGAGTCGGGCGTTTATGCACTTGGCGACATCACCTCCCGCAGCGGCGGCCGAACGGTATGCTCGCAGGAAGAGGAGAAGGAGCTCTCCGGCATTCTCGTCAGCAACAATCCCGCCCAGCTGCGCCAATGGGTCAACCGTATCGTGCGCGAGCAGATGGATGACGGTGCAGTCACGCCGAACTCGCTGCAAGCGTACTTGCAGTCGGTCGTGTTCGCCGGCCACCGCTGGCTGGAGCGGGCGAAGGGAGACGGGCGTGCGTCCGCTCCTCCGGCGACCGCGTATCCGTTCGATACCGATCCGAGGCCGGAGGCGGAGCTGTTCCGCATCCTGTCGTCGCTCATGTCCGCCTTCCACGATACGATCAGCGATTCCCGGTATACGTACATGCAGCGCGCGATCGCGTATATCCGCGATCGTCTCGATCAGCATCTGACGCTGCAGGATGTCGCCCGGTTCGTTCATCTGACGCCGAACCATTTCAGCGAAGTATTCAAGAAGGAGACGGGACAGAGCTATATCGAGTTCGTCACGATGGAGCGGATGCGCAAGGCGGCGGACGTGCTGAGCAGTACGCAGATGAAGATCGGCGAAGTGGCCGGCGCCGTCGGCTACGAAGATATTAAATATTTTAGCCAGCAGTTCAAAAAGTATTACGGCAAAACGCCGTCCGAGTTCAGACAGTCGCCGGGAAGCTGAATGCAGCCTTGCCTGTTCCTGAAGCATCCTGGCATAGCATGTACGAGATGTACTGGACATAGGTCCGCGGCGGCAACCGATTCGACACAAGGGAGAGAGACAATCATGTACAACGAACTGACAACTCCGGCAGTAATCGTAGATTTGGACATTGCAGAGCGCAACATCGGGCGAATGGCTGCCAAGCTGAAGCAGTACGGCATCCGCCATCGCCCCCATATCAAATCGACGAAATCGGTCTATTTCGCCCGCAAGCAGCTGGAGGCCGGAGCGATCGGGATCACGACGGCGAAGCTTTCCGAAGCGGAGACGTTCGCGGAAGCGGGCATCGACAATATCTTGATCGCTTATCCGATCATCGGGGACGACAAGCTGGCCCGGTTCGAACGGCTTCACAAAAAGGCGGCGGTTATCGCGACGGTAGACAGCGTATACGGCGCGGAAGGCTTGTCCCGTGTAGGCGTCGCGTCCGGGAAACCGGTGGACACGCTGATCGAGATCGATGGGGGACTGAACCGCGGGGGACGGCAGCCTGGCGAAGATGCGGTTGCATTCGCACGCGAGATCGTCTCGCTGCCGGGTATCCGGGTTCGCGGCATTATGGGTTACTTCGGCACCGTCTACGGAAATACGGATGAAGCTTCGTTCCGCGCCGCCGTACGTCTGGAATCCGATACGATGCGGCAGACAGCCCAAGCGCTTGCCGAAGCCGGAATCGCCGTCGATATCGTCAGTACAGGCTCGTCGCCCGCAGCCTTGTTATGCGAGGAGCTGAGCAGCGCAACCGAGGTGAGAGCCGGTAATTATATTTTGTTTGACGTATCCGGCGTCGCCATGGGATTTGCAAGCGAAGAAGATTGCGCGCTGCGGGTCGTCGCAACCGTCGTCAGCACGCCTCTGCCGGGAAGGGCGACGATCGACGCAGGGACCAAGACGCTGACGAGCGACAAGGCGCATCATCGGGAAGGCTTCGGCATCGTAGTCGGCCGGCCGGATATCCGGATAACCGGGCTGAACGAAGAGCACGGCTTTCTTCAGTTCGATCCGGCGGAAGTGACGTTGTCGGTCGGCGACCGGATCGAGATTATTCCGAATCATTCGTGCGTCATCCCGAATTTATGCGATACGATTGCCGGTGTCCGCCAAGGGCGTGTAGAGCGAAGCATCGTAATCGACGCGCGTGGCTGCAATTATTAGTGCGAATTCAAAAAGTCCCCAAAAGTGAACTTTTTGAACAACCTCTATTAGGGGGATTTTCCCGTGGCACTTTATAAGGATCTTATCGATGAAAACCGCATAACCGAAGTTTTGTCAGACCTGGTGCGTATTCCAAGCGTGAATCCGGGATTTCCCGGAGGAACCGGAGAAGGGCGGGTCGCCGTTTACGTCCGGCAGTTTTTCGAACGTCTGGCGCTTAGCGTCGATGTGCAGACCGTGGAAGCCTGCAGGGACAATGTGATCGGCACGCTCCAAGGCCGGGGCGGTCGACATTTATTGTGGGAAGCGCATATGGACACGGTGCAGACGTCCGGGATGACGATCGATCCGTTCGCTGCAGGCGCACGGGAGGGCAAGCTGTACGGCCGCGGCGCCTGCGATACGAAAGCGTCGCTGGCCGCCATGCTCGTAGCGCTGGAGACGATGGTGCGGCATAAGCTGATTCCGGCCGCCCATGTTCATCTGGCTGCGGTCATCGACGAGGAAACGACGTATAAAGGCGTATCGGCTCTGGCCGAACGGGTCCGGAGCGGAGAGCTTCGCTACGATGCCGCCATCGTCGGAGAGCCTACCCGGCTGCATCCGATTATTGCGCACAAAGGCGTGCTGCGCTTTCGCGTCGAAGTAACCGGTGTCGCCGCGCACAGTTCGACGCCGGAGCAAGGAGCGAACGCCATCGAGAGCATGGCGGAGGTGATCGCTTGGCTCCGGCAGCACGCACGCGAATCGTTTCCGAGCCGGTCCCATGCACTGACCGGGCCTCCGTCGCTATGCATCAGTATGATCGAAGGCGGAGTCGCCCCGAATACGGTTGCGGACCGCTGCACGATCTCAATCGATATTCGTACGATTCCCGGACAGGAGTGGGAGGACGTATGGTCGGAGCTGCGCGAGCGTATCCTGCTGCTGCCCATGCCGGCCGGCGTGAAGGTTGAGGTGCATCGGCCTTTTTTAACCGACTATGCGATGGAAGTATCGCCGGACCATCCATTGACGCACACGCTGCTCGCGGCGGCTAATACGTACTCGGCCGGACGCGAGGCGATCGGCGCTCCTTATTGCAGCGACGCCAGCAAGCTGACGCGCGTTTCGGTGCCGGCCATCGTATTCGGGCCTGGCAACATATCCGAGGCGCATACGGCGGACGAATGGGTGGAGCTCGCCGAAGTCGCGAAGGCAGCCGCTATTTTGATCTACACGGCAATGCACTATGGGGAAGAGGACGAGGACTGATTTTCCTTTAACCCGGGTTCGTAATTATCGCTTGGGTATTTCGATGTAATCGTTCGACCTGCCGCCTTATGGCGGTTTTTTTGCGCCTGAGCGGGGGAATACCGGGAAGAACCGGAAATTGTCTACCTATCGGCTGAAGGTTCTCCCCTACTAGATACCGCAAGCGCCTTTTATACTTAGGGTATACTTTGAAAAGAAGAGGGGAGCCCAAACATGAAAAAGAAAATTGCGGCAAGTTTAGCATCCGTAATGGCAATAGCGACGATTGCAGCATGCGGCCAGCCTGCAGAAAACGGTGCCTCCGGCGGTGCGAAAACCGATACGCCCGCTGCCGAAAAAGTGAAACTCTCCATCTGGCATAACTTCTCCGGCGACGACCTTCGTGCCAAAGCGGTCCGGGCTCAAATCGACAAGTTTAAAGCGGCTCACCCGGAAGTCGAGCTGGACGCCCAGGCGATCCCGCCGGACGGATACCGTCAGCGGCTTAAGACGGTCGCGGCGGCCGACGAGATGCCGGACGTATTTTTCGCCCACTCGGGCTCGGGCATTAAGGAATTCCATGACGGCGGGCTGATTCAGCCGATTACGCCGCTGCTTACTAAATATCCGGACTGGAAAAACAACTTCACGCCAGGTGCGTTCGACCCGCTGTCGTTTAACGATCAAGTATACGCCGTTCCGATCAATGCGTCCGTCACTTCGTTGTTTTTCTACAACAAGTCGTTGTTCGACAAACATGGCGTCACGGTTCCGAAAACTTGGGACGAGCTGCATACGGCCATCAAGGCGTTCAAGGATAAAGGAATTACGCCGATCTCGCTCGGCAACAAAGCCGCATGGCTGGCCCAATCGAGCATTCTGAGCTCCTTGGCCGACCGGGTAACCGGCAGCGACTGGTTCCTGAAGGCGGCGAAGCAGGAAGGCGCGAAATTCACCGATCCGGAATTTGTTCAGGCGCTGACGCTGCTCAAGGGGCTGTCCGATGCGGGCGCCTTCCAGCAAGGCTTCAACAGCCTGGACAACACGCAGATGGAGCAATATTTCATCTCCGGCAAAGCGGCTATGATGATCGACGGCGCATGGGCGCTCACGAACATGGCGGCGACGGGAACGAAGGAACAGCTGGATCAGGTCGAAGTCGCGGTGCTTCCGTCCGTTCCGGGCGGCAAAGGTGATCCGAATACGCTCTCCGGCGGCGCAGGCGGAGGTCTGGCGGTTAACAAAAAGCTGACGGGCAAAAAGCTGGACGCGGCTCTTGAACTGATCTATACGGTCAGCGGTCCGGAAGGAATGAAGGCGGTAGCGGAAAGCAATACGATCGTCAATTATAAAGTGGATGTCGATCAGTCGAAGGTCACTTCGCTGTTCTATAAAGCGTACAACTTGTCGAAAACGGTAAAGTTCACTCCGGTATATGACGCTTACTTGAGCTCGCAAGGCGCGGAAGCGATCAACAACGGGCTGCAGGAGCTGCTTATGGGCGGGAAGCCGGAAGAGATCGCGAAGAAGCTGCAAGACGCGCAAGCCCGTTCGTTAGGCAAATAAGCACTTGTTCGGCAGAAATAGAACCAAACGGTACGGACCGGTCTTTCATCGGGAAACCCGGTCCGGCTTCCGTTGGAAGACGACGCAACAGCGTACGTAACAAAACGAAAGGGGAGGTTAGCGATGGCTGCTGCAAGCCGAGTACGGACATTTATTACGTTGGGTCTGCTTCCCGCCTTATCGATTTATTTGTTATTTGTTATCGTTCCGATTTTCTGGTCGGCCTTTTACGGGTTTTTCGACTGGAAGGGCATCGGCGCGATGAAATATATCGGCTTCGCAAACTATGCCGAGGTTGTACAGGACCCCATCTTCTGGAGAGCGTTCAAAAATAATCTGATTATCGTGGCGGCGTCGATTTTCGGCCAGGTGCCGATCGCGCTCGTGCTTGCGCTTGTGTTGTGGAAAAGCTCTTTCTTTCACCGGTTTATCCGTTCGGCGGTATTTATGCCGATGGTTCTTGCATCGGTCGTTATCGGTATTATTTGGGGTTACATCTACAATCCGCAAATCGGTATTCTGAACTATATCCTTGAAAATGTCGGCCTAAGCTCATGGATCCGCGATTGGCTCGGCGACCCGAAAATCAATATGTATTCGGTCAGCGTTCCGATCATCTGGGCGAACATCGGGCCTTATCTCATATTGTTTATCGCCGCGATTCAAAATATCTCCTCGGAGGTCGAGGATGCTGCCAAAATCGACGGAGCCGTCGGCTTCCGCCGCTTGTATCTGATCGTCGTGCCGATGATCTGGAATACAATTAAGGTCGCGATTGTGCTGTGCATCTCCGGAAGCATGAAAGCGTTTGATCTGATTTATGTCATGACCGGTGGCGGACCGGCGCAAGCGACCGAGCTGCTGGCTACTTACATGTACAACAACACGTTTAACATATTCCGCTACGGATACGGCTCGGCGGTGTCCACGATGATTATGATCATCAGCATGATTCTGGTTGCGGGCAGCCAGCTTCTAATGAAGCGTAAAGGCAACGACTAAACCGTATAGAGGAAGGAGGCAAACCGCTATGGAGACAACGGCAAACAAAGTGATCGCCCGCGGCAGCGGGGGACTTCTGGGGAAGACGGTTCAACTGGGCAAGTCCTGGGTCGGCAAGCTGCTGCTGACGATTTATGCGCTCCTGACGCTTTATCCATTACTATGGCTGTTCATCAGTTCGTTCAAATCGAATCAGGACTTCTACGGCAAGCCGTTCGCCCTGCCTTCGGTATGGCAGTTTGAGAATTTCACCAGAGCGTGGAAAATAGCGGGGATCGGAACCGCGCTTACGAACTCGGTTATCGTCACGCTCGCCTCGATGGCGCTTACGCTATTCCTCGGGACACTCGCCGCGTATATACTGTCGAGGCTGCAGTTTAAGCTCAAAGGACCCATCATGGCGCTGTTCGTCCTCGGGATGCTCATTCCGATCCACAGCACGCTCGTGCCGCTGTTCATCATGATGAAGAAAATGATGATCCTCGATACGCATTGGGCGTTAATTCTTCCGTATACGGCATTCGAGCTGCCTGTTGCGATTTTTGTGGTCGCCGCTTATTTGACCTCGGTGCCCAAAGAAGTGGAGGAAGCCGCCATGATCGACGGCAACGGGTATTGGGGGATCTTCTTCCGCGTCATCTTCCCGCTGTCCGTGCCGGCGATGGCGACCGTCGCGATTCTCGCCTTTTTGCGATTCTGGAACGACTTCGCCTTTGCGCTCGTGTTTATTAACAAGCAGGCGCTGAAGACACTGCCGCTCAGCCTATCGATTTTCTCCGACGGGTTCGGCACGGACTACAGCTTGACAATGGCCGCGATGACGATCGCCGTCATCCCAACCATTGTCATATATCTGATCTTCCAGGAGCAGATTATGAAAGGGATGGTCGCAGGCGCGGTCAAAGGGTAAATATAAAAAGCTGCCGGCAAAGTGCAAGATGCCGACAGCTTTTTCATTGTATCCAGGGTCAATCGCCGGAGCCGTCCCGAGCCAGCTCCTTGCGGACAATCGGCGCCACCTTCGTTCCGAGCAGTTCGATCGCGCGCAACACTTCACGGTGCGGCATCGTCCCGACATTCACATGAAGGAAAAAGCGGGTCACTCCCAGATTTTTGTGCAGCAGCACGATTTTCTCCGCCACATATTCCGGATCGCCGACATAGAGTGCGCCTCGGAGGCTGCGCGCGGTATCGTACGAAGCCCGGCTGTACGGCTGTCCCCAGCCCCGTTCGCGTCCGATCACGTTCATCTGGGCTTGCGTAGGCGGGAAAAACAGCTCGGCGGCATGATCGGTCGTATCGGCAACGAAACCGTGAGAGTGGGTGGCGATCGGCAGTTTGTCCGGATCATGTCCCGCTTTGGCAGCCGCTCGCTTGTATAACTGGACTAGCGGCGCGAAGCTCTCGGGCATTCCGCCGATAATGGCAAATGCGATCGGCAGTCCGAGCATGCCGGCGCGTATCGCGGATTGCGGAGTACCGCCGCTGGCGATCCATACGGGCAGCGGGGTTTGAACCGCCCGGGGGTATACGCCCAGGTTGTCGATAGCCGGCCTGTGGCCGCCGCGCCACGATACTTTCTCCGAAGCCCGAATCGCGAGCAGCAGCTCCAGCTTTTCTTCGAACAGTTCGTCATAATCGCTCAGGTCGTAGCCGAATAACGGGAAAGATTCGATGAACGAGCCCCGTCCCGCCATAATTTCAGCCCGGCCGTTCGAGATGCCGTCCAGCGTAGAGAACGATTGATATATACGGACCGGATCGTCCGAGGATAAAACCGTGACGGCGCTGGTCAGCCTGATCCGCTTCGTCATAGCCGCAGCCGCAGCCAGTACGACGGCCGGGGAGCTGCCCGCGTAATCGGCCCGGTGATGCTCGCCGATCCCGTACACATCGAGCCCGGCCTGATCGGCTACTACGATTTCCTCCACCGCATTGCGCAGCCGCTCGGCGTGGCTGATCACGACTCCGGTTGACGGGTCGGGAGTCGCCTCGAGAAATGTGCTGATTCCAATTTCCATCCTATTTGCTGATTCGGTCAATTGATTTCTCCTCCTTTGCTTACAGCTTCTACTTTACTAATTTTTATATAGTTTCTCAACTTCGGTAAGTAAAATGATGCAAAAGAGTGACGGATTCTCAGTTTTTACCGCACAACCGGCCGGATCCCGTCCATAGGACCGATGATCCCAAGATCCCGAGCATGCCGCCCTTTGATTGTAACAGATCGGCTCGAGTTCGAACCAGAGCGGTTAGCAGGGCCAAACACCATCTTGATTTTCCGGACGAACGGGTGTAGGATATGAGAAACTATTAGAGATCAATCGGAGCGGAACCGCGGATACCACTAGGTGTTCCGCTCTATCGGACAGGAGAGTTCATCGATGACCGCCATTTACAAAGCTTTAACGATTGCCGGCTCGGATACTAGCGGCGGAGCCGGTATCCAGGCCGATCTGAAAACGTTCCAGGAGCGCGGCGTCTACGGGATGACCGCCCTGACGACGGTTGTTGCTCAAGATCCTCATAACGGCTGGTTCCACAACGTGTTCCCCTTACCGGTTCATGCGCTAGAGGCGCAACTCGAAACGGTTATATCCGGAATCGGGGTCGATGCTCTGAAGACCGGTATGCTCGGTTCGATCGAGATTATCGAGCTGGTGGCGCATAAGCTGGCGAAATACGGGATAACGAACGTCGTCGTCGATCCGGTCATGGTATGCAAAGGCGCGGACGAAGCGCTGCATCCGGAGACGAACGACAGCCTACGCGACGTACTCATTCCTGCGGCGCTTATCGTGACGCCGAACTTGTTCGAAGCGTCCCAGCTCAGCGGCAGACCTCCGATCCGGACGGTCGACGATATGAAGGAAGCCGCAGCCCGCATTCACGAGCTCGGAGCCCGGTATGTGCTGATCAAAGGCGGCGGCAAGCTCGATCACCCTCGCGCCTTGGACTTGCTCTACGACGGGCAGACATTCGAGACGCTGGAATCGGACAAAATCGGCACCACCTACACGCACGGGGCAGGCTGCACCTATTCGGCCGCGATTGCCGCCGAGCTTGCCAAAGGCAAACCGGTCCGGGAAGCGATTGACACGGCCAAAGCGTTTATTACCGCCGCCATCCGGCATTCGTTCCCGCTTAACGCCTATTTCGGTCCGACCAACCATGCGGCTTACCGGTTGTACGAGTCCCAATAAGACGCTTAGGCCCCCTCGTCTTCGCTTTCCAGGTGAAACGGGGGGTTTTGTGTTTGCTTGTTCATTAATAGGCAGCGGGTAGAGACCGAGTAAGGGTGGTTTGTACCCTTTATTTTGACAGAAAACCCGCCTGGGCACGGAATAAGAGCGGTTTGAGACTCATAAAATCCGCGAATCGTCTGCAGCCCCATCAGTTGGCTGAAATAAGGGCTGCAAACCGCTCTTAATGGCTCCTGTATTGGTAAAAGGCAGAGAATAGAGGCTACGAAAGACTCGTATTCTGTATTCCTGTATTTTTGTATTTTGAATTTCTTCCTTTGCAAGATTGCTATTTCACTGGCAGAGCTCGTACGAGATCACACCTATGCGATATAGTAGGAGGAGCAGCATCAAGCGAAGAGGGAGCCGCTTCTCTACCCTTGCCTTACACCGGAGGAACAACCATGCATTCCATACAAACCAGGTTTTTCAACTACGGGCAGGAACAGACCGACTACTTGAAACAAGCTGACCCGGTAATTGGAGCGGCCATATCGCGGATCGGGAAGATAGAGCGTGTTGTGATGCCCGACCCGTTCACCGCGCTCGTATACGCGATAGTCGGACAGCTGATATCGGCCAAAGCCGTACATACGATCTGGGAGAACATGCAGACCCAGCTCGGGGAGCTGACGCCGCAACGTCTGTCATCCGTAACGGCGGACGATATTCAGCGCTGCGGCTTAACGATGAAAAAAGCGGTCTGCATTCATCAGATCGCGGAAGCCATTGTTCAAGGAAAGCTCGATTTGAATGAACTGAACGAGCTTCCGGACGAGGATGTGATACGAAAGTTAATGGCATTAAAAGGTGTGGGCAGATGGACGGCCGAAATGCTGCTTCTCCATGCTTACGAGCGTCCGGATATTGTCAGTTGGGGAGACATCGCGATACGGCGGGGGATGATGAAGCTGTACGGGCTGGACGCCTTGACGAAGGATCAGTTCGAACAGTACCGCACAGGCTATTCGCCCTACGGCTCAGTGGCTTCCCTCTACTTGTGGGTGATCTCGTTCGAATAACAAAGATGACGATTGACCGTATGCAAAACGATAAAAATGTCGTTCACGGAATTCGAGAACGAGGGGCACGTATCGATGTGGCCGGTGATGATCAGCCGGGCACTGCGTTTCGCTTTTCAACCGTAAAAGGCCGTCCCTCCAGTCATCACAAGTGATGGGGGGCGGCCTTTTCTTAATTTCCTTTACGTTGGGACCAGATCACAACAGGGATTAGCAGCAAGGACAGAAAACCTCCGGCCAGCGAAAGCGCCGCATAACTGGATTGCGCGACCACCATACCGGACAACGCTCCGCCCGAAGCTCCCGCCAAAGCAATCAGCACGTCCACCGAGCCTTGCGTTTTGGCGCGGTTCGACATCGTCGTAGCGTCGACGATCAGCGCTGTACCGCTAATCAAGCCAAAGTTCCAGCCCAATCCAAGCAGGATTAAGGCGATCGTAAGGAGCGGCAACGAATGGGCTGGCACGACAGCCGCCATAACGCCGGCCGCGAGCAATGTGACTCCGGCCGCGACAGCCATCCAGGTACGGCCGATCTTATCGACGAGATAGCCGGTGAGCAGGGACGGCAGGTACATGGCGGCAACATGGAAGCCGATCACAAGTCCGAATTGTCTCAAGCCGTGTCCATGGTGACCCATATGCACAGGCGTCATCGTCATAATGGCGACCATTACGATCTGGGTGAACACCATGATCGAAGCTCCGGCTACTATACCGCTTTTGTTTGCAGCCGCAAGGCCGGAGCTGTCGCCGGTACGCGCCGCTTCGCCCGTTGCGGGCGCTTCGGCGATTGCTTTTGCCACGAGCAGCGGATCAGGCCGAAGAAATAACAGAAGGATCAACCCCGCCGTAAGAAAAGCGGCTGCCGCCAATATGAACGGCCCTGCAAGCGCCGGAACCCCGATGCCGGTTGCAAAACGGCCCATCGTATCAACGAGATTCGGCCCTGCGACCGCTCCCAGTGTAGTCGAGACGAGAGCGATGCTGACCGCTGTGGCCCGCTGCTTGGCCGTCGCCAGATCGGTCCCTGCATAACGCGCTTGCAGGTTGGTTGCCGTACCGGCTCCATAAATGAACAAAGAGACCAGAAGAAAAACGATATTGTGGGTTACCGCAGACAGGACGACCCCGATCGCGCCGATTCCCCCGGTCATAAAACCTGCGGCAAGACCGATTCGCCGTCCCATCCGCTGTGAAATCCGGCCTACGATCAGCGCCGCCCCGGCGGAGCCCAGGGTGAACAGCGCGG
This sequence comes from Paenibacillus oceani, assembly GCF_014705615.1. Lineage (GTDB taxonomy): Bacteria > Bacillota > Bacilli > Paenibacillales > NBRC-103111 > Paenibacillus_AB > Paenibacillus_AB oceani. The sequence continues at coordinate 184,283 of NZ_JACXJA010000015.1, read as the reverse complement.
ACGGGATACCGGCAAAGCCGTCCGTGCCCAGCATGTCTTGAGCGAGAAGCGCGCCGACCGTTACGCCTGCGGCGAGTCCGGCCCCTCCGAATATTTGGGAGAGAACCACGATGATCAGGGTACGGCGATACAACTGCCGCCGTCTCTCGGGAGAGGCGATATACGACTGGATGTAAGCCGGTTGTTGATTGATAAGTTTGTTCGCTGGTTGCATGATGAATGCCCGCCTTTCCTGGCTTGCCAGTCTGGAATGTAGTGAAGTGCCGGTTTAACTTAAGCTGCGTTCGGATGGCTATTATTCCGCAGGCTTGACGAATTGCTTCCAGTCATGAACGCTTTCCTCCAACCGGTACGCCTTGAATCCGTTGGCCTGCAACAATTCAACGGCTTCCACGGACATCAGGCAGTAAGGACCTCTGCAGTAAGCGATTATATCGGAGTTCGTCGGCAGGGCGGCGAGCCTCTCTGCCAATTCTTCGATCGGAATCGATACGGCACCGGGGATATGCGCCGCCTCGTATTCCGACTTGGGCCGCACGTCGATCAGCATAACCTCGCCCCGTTCCATCCGCCTGTGAAGCTCTGTCAGCGATACGGCTTCCATTCCGGCATGATTCGATATAAACTCCTTTTTAATCTGCTGCACCTGGACGAGCTGCTTCTCCGACAGACGGTGCAAGCCGCCCATAAACCCGGATACCTCACCGCCGGCTAATTCGTAAATAACGAAGTTACCTTGCTTTTTGTAGTTCACCAGTCTTGCCTGATGAAGCGTCTGCAAATGCTGGGAGACGTTGGCGACACTCATCCCGGTATCTCTGGCCAGACCTTCGACCGACTTGGGGCTATGCGCCAACAAGTCCAGAATCTCCAGACGTTTTGGACTCGACAAACATTTCCCGATACGGGCAAATTCTTGATACAGCTTATCCTTTATAGCTCGATCGATTGTCATCGCTCCATCACCTCAACTATTCAATAGTATAATTGAATAGTTGTATTTTAATCGATACTGGAAGAAGCGTCAACAGAAACCGAATCAGGGAAACTTTCATAGTAATGTTCGCGATCGGGTTAAATCGGACGATACGACCTGTCGGGGCAACTCACCCTATGACAATTTCGTGATCTTGCTGTTCTATTCGAGAAAGGTCTCCCGCGAGCCTAGATTCAGGTATACTGGCTGTACGAGCGTAAGACGTGCAGCGCGCGAATCGCCGTGCCGTCATCCGGGCCGACCAACAGGGAGACCGAGAAGCCGCAAGGCACGGACGAGCGGAATTAGAGAACGGGAAGGTGATCAGGATGGAGCTGTCGATCAGAGAACAATTGCTGGAGCTGGCGGACGAGGAATACCGGACGTTTTCCGCTTCGCTGATCCCCACGATTGATCATGTGATGGGTGTTCGTTTGCCGGAGCTTCGCAAATTGGCCAAAACAATCGCGCGTCGTGATTGGCGCAGTTATCTGAAGCAGGCCGACGGCGATTATTTCGAGGAAGTGATGCTTCAAGGGATGGTCATCGGGTATGCCCAGGCGGAGCTGGAGGAGCTTCTGGCTCTGGTAGCGGATTTCGTTCCCAAAATCGACAACTGGTCGGTTTGTGACAGTTTCTGTACGGGGCTGAAGTTCACCTCTGTGAACAAGGCGAGCGTGTGGGCGTTCATCCAGCCTTATTTGCGGTCGGAGAGCGAATACGAACTACGGTTTGGCGTAGTCATGCTGTTAATGTACTATACCGATAAGCCGTATATTCAGTCTGTCCTGAGCTTGCTGGACTCGATCCGGCATGAGGGTTATTATGTGAAAATGGCGGTTGCCTGGGCGATCTCCGTCTGTTATGTGAAGCAGCCCGAGCCGACGATGCATTATTTGCATAACCATTCGCTTGACGCGTTTACTTACAACAAAGCATTGCAGAAAATAACGGAGTCGAACCGGGTCCATCCGGACATGAAAAAGACGATTCGGCGGATGAAGCAAACCGGCACCAAGCGTCATAACGACTCGTAGTTGCGGCGAGCACGCGAAAAGCGGCGTCTCATCTGGAGTTAAATCGAATGATGGCGCCGCCGTAGCCGTTACCCGGTATGTTCCAATATCAAGGAAAGTCAGGATAGGGGAGGTGACTTATGGCTCGAAGCCTTGTTGGCTGACGAACAGTTCGTCCTCGGCAAAGATTTGCTGCAACCGCTCGATGACGATCCGGTAGGCGTCCGGATGGTACCATTCCTCCAACCCGAGCTCCTTGTACTTTTGAATGATGCCCAGGCTTTTGGTTCGTTTCCCGCCGCTTCCGTCCCCCATAAAATAATCGTCCACACAAACGCGGTTTACTAGCGGACGCAACGTGTGCGCAAAGGAGTCGCTGCTCGGCAGCATCGGCGCTATCGTAGCCTGGGTCGGAATGCCGGCATCAGTCAATATCTCCAGCGTTTTTAATCTCGCCGCGATCGGCGGGGCATAGGGAGAGAAATGTTTGCGGATTTCTTCCCGATCGGTTTCCACCGTTATGCTTACTCTCACGTTGGACCCTAGCCGGGCCAGCAGATCGATATCTCTGCGTACGAGCGGACTGCGGGTCTGGACGAATAAGAAATCCGGCGGATCGGCAACCATAACTTCAAGCAGCGACCGGGTAACGTTCTCCTTGTATTCGATAGGCTGATACGGATCGGTGCTGGAGGACATGAAGATGGTGACGGGACCTTTGGACTTCGCTTTTTGCAGCTCTTTCCGGAAGACGTCTGCCGCATCGCTTTTAATATCGACCCAGCTTCCCCAAGCTTTGCCGCGGAACGTGGATACCGGCATTTGCCGGACGTAACAATAGGAGCAGGCGAACGTACAGCCTGTATACGGATTTAACGAATGGCTGTAGCCGGCCAGGAAGCCTGTCCCTTTGTTAAGAAGCGATTTTGGAGTTTTGTGTGTATACTCAGGGTTCATCGCCGCACGGCTTCCTTCGAATACGAGACGTTCCGCTCCAGTTCAAGCAGTTTCGTCTTCATCTCGAGCCCGCCCCGGTAGCCGGTCAACGCCCCGTTTTTCCCGATGACGCGATGGCAGGGGACCGTGATCAGATTCGGGTTGGCCCCGATCGCCGCTCCTACGGCACGCACCGACGACGGCTTCCGGATCATCTCCGCGATATCGGTGTACGTTCTCGTTTGCCCGTAAGGGATGTCGCCGAGCGCTTTCCATACAGCAAGCTGAAAAGGGGTGCCTCGCAAGTCGGCAGGGGCCGTGAAGCTTTCGCGAGCGCCTTCCAAATATTCGATCAGCTCGTCTGCATACCGCTGCGTCATCCGGTCGTCGCGAACGAGCGCGCTGCCTGGATAACGGGCGGCTGCCCAGTCGGCCAGCTCCTGGAAGGAGCGGTTTTGCGAGCCTACATAACATAAGCCTTTTTCCGTCGCCCCGATATGCATGTTCCAATCTTGATAAGCGAGCAGCGACCAGTAGAGCGGTGCCGCATTAGAGCTTTTTTCCATAAATAAAAATCCTCCTTCAGGACCGGGTTGCCGGGTCGTGGCGGTAGCTCGCCGGCGTATGCCCGGTTTTCTTTTTGAACAACGTGATGAAATACGGAGTATTCGACAAGCCCACGCCATGGCCCACCTCGGATACCGGCTTCGATGTTCGGATCAGCTCAGCTTTGGCTTTTTCGATACGAATATCTTGAATATACTCCACCGGCGTTTTTCCTTTCACTTTTTTGAAGGTACGATGGAGATGATAAGGCGTACCGTGGCAGATCGCCGCAAGCGTATCCAGCGTCAGCGGCTCGGCGTAATGGTTGTCGATATAGTCGGTTACCAGCGATATCCATTCTTCGTCAGGCAGCCGTAGCCCCGTCGGCTTGCATCGTTTGCATGGCCGGTAACCTGCGGCTACAGCTTGTTCCGGCGTATGAAAAAGTCCGATATGTTCTTGCTTCGGCGGTCTTGATTTGCAGGAAGGACGGCAAAAGATGCCTGTCGTTTTTACTGCGTAAAAAAAATGGCCGTCATAGGACGCATCGTTGCTGACGACAGCCTGCCATTGTTCCTCCGTCAGCGGCTGCGGACCGGGCTGCTGATTCATGTGGGTTCACCTCTATCCAAAGTATAACTCTAAAATGCGGTTTTTGTACGTTTTAGCAGATGGAATAGCAAGATAGCGAAATAATGAGCTTGTTGGTACGACCAAAATCTTTTGAAAGCTCGATTGCTATTGGCAGAAAATCGAGGTAAAATAGTTAAGGTGACTTAACTATGAAGGATGCGAACCTATTCCGATGGAGACCACGAGGGAAGACTTGATCCGGATCGTCAAAGAGATGAATGAAGCGGACTACTCGATGAATGTAATGCTGTTTCAAGCCCATGAAGAGCTGCTGGAGAGTGAAATAACGGCAAAGCAGACCATTCTGCTCGAGCATGTCCATAAGCACAACCAGATGACGGTTAGCGAACTTGCCGAGCGGATGAACGTTTCGTCCAGTGCGGTAAGCCAGATCGTCAGCAAGCTGGAGAAAGCGAATTATGTGACCCGTGAGATCAACCGGAGCAATCGCAGGGAAATTCTTGTTCGTCTTGCGCAGCGCGGGACGGACTATTTCGTCAAGCAGGATCATCTGGAGCGGACGATCATCGAGCGTTATTACTCGCAACTCGACTTCGATGAAGTCGTTGCGATGAAGAACACGATCTTGAAGCTGAAGGCGATCGTGGAGAAGGAAGTAAACGGCGATGGCAGCAAAACGATAAAATAAACACTGCCATCGCCTGTCAGCAGGGACAATCGTCGACAGGTACCGGCGTTTCCTTTTGTACGATAGTTAAGTCGCCTTAATAGTTTACATATGATTAACATTATAGCCAGTCTGACTGTCATAAACCTTAGACGAGGAGAGGGTTCGATGAATACCAAACGGGAGAAGCTGGAGCAATTGTTTGCCGAAATCGATCGGCAGGGCGGAGTTAACGGGGTTTTCATGGCGGCGGAGCGAGGTGAAGTGATTTATGAAGTGGCATTCGGTTTCGCCGAACGATCTTCGGGACGCCGGTTGACGACAAATACCGTATTCGAGCTCGCTTCGTTGTCGAAGCCGTTCACCGCTTTGGGTGTGATCCTTTTGGAAGAACAGGGAAAGCTCGCCTATGACGATCCCGTTTCGCTGTGGATTCCGGAGCTACCATACCCGGGAATTACTGTAAGGCAGCTGCTTGGCCATACTTCAGGTTTGCCCGACTATATGGAGCTGTTCTTGACGCATTGGGACCGGACCCGGATAGCAACGAACGCGGACGTGCTGGATATGTTGATCCGCTACCAGCCACCAGTTTATTTCGAACCCGGTGAAAGCTGGTTATACAGCAATACAGGGTATGTGCTGCTCGCCGTCCTGATCGAGCGAATATCCGGACTTACGTTCGCGGAATATATGCGAAGCCGCATTTTTCGTCCGCTTGGGATGGCCCGCACAAGCGTTCATAACAGGAGGTACCGCCCTGAAACGATTTCCGATTACGCTTACGGATACGTCTTCGACTTTCATTCCGGAGAGTATAAGCTGCCCGACGATATCGGAGATACGCAGTATGTCAGATTTTTGGACGGCATTCAGGGTGACGGCACCGTCAATTCGAATATGTGCGATTTGCTGAAGTTCGACCGGGCTTTGTACACAGATTCGCTCGTGAGCAGACGGTCCCTGGATCAGGCGTTTGCGCCAGTACCGTTCAATAACGGGGAAACCTTCGATTACGGTTTCGGCTGGATTCTGGAGCAGAAGGAAGGGAAGGGCAGAGCGGTTCTTCACAGCGGAGGCTGGCCGGGTTATGCGACCGTGATGATCCGGTATATCGATGCCGATATGACGCTGATTTATTTGAGAAACCGGGAGCAGGCCGTTGAATTCGATCAGGCTGTCATATCCGCCGCCGAACATATATTGCTGGAACTCCCCTATGACATTCCCCAGCTTCCTCCGGAACAAAAAATCGCGTCGTTCGACCGTAAGCTATACGAGCGTTATGTCGGAACGTACCGGATTGGAGAAGAAGGGAGCGACGGAGATTCGACAATCGCTCAAGTCCTCATCGAGGAAGACCGGCTCTTTTTGCAGATAACCGGCAAAGTGCGTCTGGAGTTGTATCCATCGACGCAAACCCGTTTCTTCGTCCGGCTTATACCGGTTGAAGTCGAATTCCTGTGCGACGGGGGTGGGAAAGCGGAGAAGCTGATTGTGATCCAGGAGGATGCCGAGACGCCGGGAGTGCGGATCGGAGAAGGGTAGACATTCCGGACACCCGTTTATGCGGCAATTTCAAAATGAGTTTAGTTTGGTTTTGTTTACGTTTGGTTTGGCCCGCATCTTGCGGGCTTTTTGGCGTGTGGCAGGCGGGCGACAGGTTCAAAACCGGCGGCATGAAGAGCGTTGGCAGCATTCCGTACCTGACTCCGGTTAGGAGTAGAATTCAACATTTCCCAGCAACTGCAAATTCTTATTGAAAAGTTCGTTTTCTTTGATATAATTACGATAATGATAATCATTATCACTATTATGAATTGGTTTTGGATTCAGATGACTAACGTTAGCGGACGATTCCATGAAGCTAGGCGGATTTCCCCCATTACCTGCAGAGGAGCAAATAAATATGGATACGAATCTAGTTTTCGACGTTACGATTATCGGCGGAGGTCCGGCCGGACTGTTTGCTGCATTTTATAGCGGTTTGCGCGAAATGTCTACGAAAATCATCGAATATCAGCCGTTTCTCGGCGGCAAGGTTCATGTTTATCCGGAGAAAATGATCTGGGACGTCGGCGGCTTAACCCCGGTTTCCGGAGCCCAACTGATCGATCAGCTGACCGCTCAAGGAACGACCTTTAACCCTGAAGTCGTGCTAGGGGAGAAGGTGACGTCGATTACGAAGGATGAACAGGGAACATTCGTGCTGCATACGGCCTCAGGGAACGAGCATTATTCCCGGACGGTTCTTCTTGCGGTAGGGGGCGGCATCTTAAAGCCGACCAAATTAACGATCGACGGGGCAGAGCGGTTTGAAGTAACGAATCTGCATTATACGGTGAAGTCGCTCGCCCGCTTTCAAGGCAAGACGGTGCTCATCTCGGGCGGCGGGAATGCGGCGATCGACTGGGCGAACGAACTGGAGCCGATTGCGAAGAAGGTGTACTTGACCTACCGGAAAGACAATCTGAAAGGCCACGAGGCGGAAATCTCCAAGCTGCTTGCTAGCTCTGTCGAATGTTTGTTGAACACGTCGATCGAAAAGCTGATTGCCTCGCCCAACCATGAAACGATCCAAAAGGTGCTGCTCAAGCATAGCGAGGACGATACGGAAACCGAGCTGGAGATCGATGAAGTCATCATCAATCACGGCTACGAGCGGGACAAAGATCTGCTGCAAAATAGCAAAGTAAAAATCGCGATGGAAAAAGAATACTGGATCGCCGGAAGTCCAATGAGCGAAACGTCGGTAGACGGGTTGTATGCAGCAGGCGATATTTTGCACCATGAAGGCAAGCTGCATCTCATCGCGGGCGCTTTCCAGGATGCCGCAAACGCCGTAAACAAGGCCAAACAATACATAACTCCCGACGCGAACGCTTACGGGATGGTATCGTCCCATAACGATCTGTTCGCACAAAAAAACCGTGAGCTGATGAAGCATTTGTATACGAAATAAGCTCCGGAAATCATAGACGATACTTCGCATTTACGATCCGATTGACAAGTGCGAAGCCAGGTCTGCAGGCCGATAACGCCCGCGGGCTTTTTTCTATTTGCTACAAATCGCTCTATTTCATGAGACCTAATATATGGAAGTAACGTAGTATTTTAGGAATGAATGAGACTAATAGCGATGGAGGGGACTAAACTGATACTTACCGGCAGAAAATATGGAATCCGGGACACGATTCGAATCCCGTTCCAGTGTGCGCCGATTTTGACGGTACTGGCCATTTTGCAGACGTTATTGGCGGGGGCGGCGCCAACGATGCAAATCGTAGCGACGGCATCTTTTATCGATAACGCCCTATCAATCGTTCAGAACGAATCGGACTTGTCGCTTATTTATCCGTCTATGCTCGCCGTTGTTGCTTTAATCGCCTATCAATGGATGGCAAGGCAATGGACAGCGTTGATTCAGGTCAGGCTGGAGCTTTCCATCCGCGAGCAGTTTCGTACGGCCATCACAGAAAAACGGGCGAAGCTGGCTTACCGGCATATCGAAAATCACGGGACGTGGGACTTGATCTCGCGAATAGCCGCAGCACCGGAAACGAAGATCAGATCCGCCTTCACCGACCTCCTGGCCATCGTCTCCAAAGCGATCCAGGTCACGGGAATTCTGATTCTGCTTCTTACCCAAGTATGGTGGGCGGCTCTGCTGATCCTGGCGCTGACGGCGCCCCTGTTCGTCCTGGAGATCAAGAGCGGACGCTCGACGTACGAGGCCGGCCGTGAAGTATCCAAGTATAAGAGAAGATACGAATATTTGACCGAAGTGTTGACAGGCCGCGAGGCGGTGGACGAGCGAACGTTATTCGGGTTCGGCGGACCCGTCGGAGAACGCTGGTATCGCCACTACGAGACGGCACGGAGCATCGAATTCCGCACGGAACGGAAATGGTTTATTAAAATGAAAGCCGGAAGCGTGCTGACCGCGACTGTCTCGATGCTGATCATCATGGTGCTGATCGGACCTGTGATTGCAGGAGCGGTCACGATCGGTATGTTCATCTCTCTGGTGAACGCCGTCTTCGGCATCGTCCAGATGATGTCGTGGCAGCTCACCGCCAATGTGGATCAACTGACGAAACACCGCGAGTATTTAAAAGACTTGACCGAATTCGTACAGCTTGAAGAAACGGACGGAGCGGCGGCAGCTCCGGTATTTCCGGCGCCGGTGTTCGAATCGCTTGAGTTCAGAGAAGTCAAATTCGTTTATCCGGGCATGCAGGCGCCGGTCCTAAACGGACTTTCGTTTCGGATACAAGCCGGTTCCCAGTATGCATTTGTCGGCGTGAACGGAGCGGGGAAGACGACGATTATGAAGCTGCTTATGGGGTTATACGACCTGTACGAAGGCGAGATTCTTTTGAACGGCAAGCCCATTTCCGAATACGGGCAGCATGAACTGAAAGCGTTTTACTCGGTCGTTTATCAAGATTTCGCCAAATATTACATCCCGCTGAAAGACAATATCGCGGTAGGGGATGTGAATCGGCTGCATCACGACGCCGAAGAGGTTACGTTAGCGCGGATTCGCCAGACCGCCGGTCAAGTGAGCTTGCATACGCTTGAGCAAAAACTGCCTAAGGGAATCGAGACGCCGCTCGGCAAAATCAAAACGGGCGGTCAGGACGTCTCCGGAGGCGAATGGCAGCGGATTGCGATGGCGAGAGCTCTTCTGAATCCCGCACCGATCCGCATACTGGACGAACCGACGGCGGCGCTGGACCCGATCGGCGAAAGCAAGCTGTATGAGCAGTTTGAGCAGATCAGTAGAGACAAAACAACGTTGTTCATCAGTCATCGTCTGGGCTCAACGCTGCTGGCCGATATCATATTCGTGATCGGTGACGGACGGGTTATCGAGCAAGGCAGCCATCCGGAGCTAATGAAAGCCCGGGGTGTATATGCCGGGATGTATGAGAGCCAGAGGAGCTGGTATCAATGAAGAAGAACGATTACGCGTCAGCCGGCAAGCCGATCTCGCTGTTTACCGTATTGAGAATGCTTTTTCCGTTCGCTCTCGCTTCGTTTCCGGTATTGTTTCTGCTTACGAATGCGGTCGGTATTGCTCACGGGGCATCGTTCGGATTAAACACGTTCCTATCGCAGCTTTTTTTCGATTCGGTTACGAAGGCCGTCAGCCAGCAGACCGGGTTGTCCGTCGTATTAGGGTTGGCGGCTGCTCTGGGCGCGGCGACGATCGGTTCCGAGATTTTGAACGGATTGCATAACTTTATGGGCAAAACCTACTACCGGAAGATGATCGGTTATTTAAGCTTACGGATGAATGAAAAAGCTTCGAGGCTCGATCCGATCGTATACGAATCTCCGGAGCTTCTGGACGATATTAATAAAGCAAACGAGGGGATGACCAACAGTCTCGGCTTATTGTTTACAACCGTTACGATTTTCACGTTTTATATCCCGTATTTTATTTTTATGGGATTTTATTTGTATACCTTAAAGCCGATCCTTGCCCTTTCCTTGATCCTCGTTTTTATCCCTGTCGTAATCTCTCAATTGATACGGGGGGCGGTATTCGCGGGGCTGGAGGATCAGGCTGCGCCGATCCGGCGGGAGTTCGAATATGTGGAGCGCTGCATCTGCGACAGGGAGTATTACAAGGAGACCCGTATTTTGGGGGCATTTGCGTTTTTCATAGACTTGTACCGATCCGCACTATCGCTGCTTGCGGTCAAAACCTGGAGAGCGGAACTAAGGACTCGGCTGTTGGAGCTTGGGATGAAAATGGTGACATTGGCCGGATATTTCGGTATCTTGTACATGCTGGTCGCCGCAATGCTGGATGGGGAAATCAGCATCGGTTCCTTTGCCGCCGTATTTGCTTCTATCGGTTTTATGTTCGGGATGATGGAGGAAGTGATTACGAGTCAAATCGGGAGTATGACGAAAAACCTCGGCACCGTGCGAAACTTCATCCGTTTCTTGAAGCTGCCGGAGCGATCCGGCGAAGAAGCGCGGATAAACGCTGGCGACGGCGTTGTTCTGAGCGACGTTTCTTTTCGCTACCCCGGGGCCGATAGCGAATCGTTGTCGGACATAACGCTGGAGCTGAAGAAGGGGGAGACCATCGCCATCGTCGGCGAGAACGGGGCCGGCAAAACGACCCTCATCAAACTAATGACCGGCCTATACGTGCCAAGCACAGGTGTAGTGCGGATAGGGGGCGCCGATACGAGGAACGTCTCCGCCAAGTCGGTGTACCGGGAAATAACGGCCGTATTTCAGAAATACCAGCGGTACAAGATGACGCTGGAGGATAATATCCGTATCAGCGATCCGGATGAAGGGGAGCGCCGGTCGAAGCACGGCTTACAGCTCGCCGTTCGGAAAGCGGATCTGGACGTGAATGCCGGGGCATTTCCGGACGGTCACGCCACGATGCTCTCCCGGGAATTCGACGGAGTGGATTTGTCGGGCGGGTTATGGCAGCGGGTTGCGATCGCCAGAGGGTTTTATCGCATACATGGCATGATCGTGCTGGATGAACCGACGGCGGCTATCGATCCGATCGAAGAATCGAACCTGTACAAGAAGTTCGCGGAAATCGCCAAAGACAATACGGCGATCATCGTCACCCACCGGCTGGGCTCGGCCAAAATCGCCGACCGGATCGTCGTTCTGGATCAGGGGCGGATTGCTGAGACAGGCACGCATGATGAACTGATGCGCAAGACCGGTAAGTATGCCGAGATGTTCAGCGCTCAGGCGCAGTGGTATTCCATACAGCATTAAGCAAAAGCAACAGGCTGCCGATTCCGTTCGGCGGCCTGTTGGGCACGGATAGGTGATGAGTGCTCACAAAGATGATCGTCGAACTATTGATTTTTCTTTTCCTCGATAAACTTGTTCGCTTTCTCGTTCGCTGTACGCAGGGCGGTATTGATGTCGACGTTTTCCTGGATGACGCTTTTGAGCGCATCGTTCAGAAATCCGTAGATGTTCGGATCGTATTTGGACGCTTGCGGCAATGGCGCAGGGGTGACGTTGAATATCCCAGACAAGTTTTTGCCTTCGAAAATTTTCATATCGCGGGCGTATTGCTTGCGAAGCTCCTTGTCTTTCATAATCGTCAACCGAGCACGCTGGTTCATATCTTTTTGCGCTTCCTCGCCGGTTAACAGCTCGATGACTCGGTAGGCCGCTTCCCGGTTTTTGGCAGCCTGGGGCACCATCAAGAGATGGAAATCGACTTCGCGTCCGATTCCCGGCCGGTCGTTATAGGACGGATAACTGATCATATCCCAGTTGAACTGCTTGCCGGGCTCGTCCGGCGTAGTCAACTGGGTGGCGAAGGAGTCGAGCCAATACGGGTAAAGCGCCAGCTTCCGTTCTTTGAGGAAATAGGCGACCCCGTAGACGTACCGTTTGTTCGGATCGATCACTTGTCCGGGGTAATCGAAGATCTGTTTTGCTTGTGCGAACACTTTTTGGAAGCCCTCGGTCGTGAGATCGGCCTTTTCCCGGCTTTTATCGAGCAGAGGCAGCGAATAGGCGCGGGACAAAGCGAGCGCGGGGCCCGGATCGATACCGATATATTGGGTGCCGTCATCATAACGCGTCACTTTTTGCGACAGGTCGATCAACTGATTCCACGTCATATTGTCTTTCGGGTACGGGACTCCGAATTTGTCGAAGATGTCTTTGTTATAAGCGACTAATCCGTAGTTGAGCGAGAAGGGGATGCCGTACATTTCTCCGTTTTTTCCGTAAATGCCTTCTCCGTATCCTTTGACCACATTGACGGCTTCCGGCTCGAACTTGCTCAGATCGATAGTTCCCCGCTTGATCAGATCGCGCAAGTCGCTGCCGAGACCGAGATCGAGAGGCTGGATCAAATAATAGTTGCTTGTGATGATCAGATCCGGAATCTCGCCGGCGGCCGCGAGTTCTTCCAGCTTGCGCCCCTTGATCAGCTCGACGGACACGTTCGGATACTTTTTTTGGATCGGCTCGATGAACGTTTTGTTCAGATCATGGTCCGTATTAATACCGGCTCCGTGATTAAACAGTGTAAGAGTTACGGTCTGCTTGGCGAAATCGTCATCTTTCAACATGACATTTATCTGGTTGTCCGACTTGCCGCAAGCCCCGACCGTCAGCGCAATCAAGATGCCGATCCCGACCGACTGCACGTGTTTCATTCGCATAATCATTGTCCTCCTTCTCCGGATCAACTTGTGAAAAGTCGCCACTTCCCGACAACGTACAGGTGCCCCCGGCGCCTGTAAGAGCGTACCCGGTTTGACGTTGGTAGCGATTTCATTCCCAATTATATCCTTTAAGAAATAATATTTCAATACGAAGTTTAAATCATAAAATTATATTTCCGAAACTTCCGGATTTCTCGTTTTCAAGAAAAAAATAGTTGCATTATTTCGTTTTCTGTATAATAATAAGAAACAAGGTTTCAGTCATCCCTATTGATGAAAGCGTTTAAAAGTTAGGTTAAGGGTGGAGTCCACGAGAGAACCCCGAGGCCATTACGTCTGTTTCGCCAGCCGGCGGAGCGGGTGTTTTGCCCGAGGTTTTTTTTGTTCCATTTTTTCCTGATTCGGCGTGAAGGGGGTGATTTCTATACATCTTGCCTATCGATATCCGTCACATACGGATTTGTAGTCGTAAGTCGGGGTAACCGCTTTATCCAATACGAATCCTGGAGGGGGACTTCATATGAACGAGTATTTGAAAGGGTTTTCATTAGGTTCGATTATCGCCGCGCTGGCCATCACGGGCTGTTCATCCGGGCAAGGCAGCCAGGGAGGGGATACGCCGGTCAAGGAGTCCGGTTTTGTCGTCTCGACGGAGCCTGTTACTTTGAAGTTTTATGTCAACGTAACGAGATTGTCGGAACTGGAGTTTCAAAACTATTTCGTCGATCCGCTCAAAAAGAAATATCCGCATATTACGCTTCAGAAGCTCGAAGGAGAGATCGATAAGCTGGTTGCCGCTGGGGATGTGCCGGATCTGATTATGTCCGATAACGACTGGCATATGCCCTTGAAGCATCTGGATCTGCCGATGGATCTGACCGAGCTTGTGAAGAAATCGGGTCTGGACTTGAACGTGTTCCTCCCTGAATCGATTCAGGCGATCCGCAATCTCGACCCGAAGGGCGGACTGGAAGGCATACCGCTGTTCCTGAATACGGGAGCGCTTTTCTACAATAAAGACTTGTTCGATAAGTTCGGGGTTCCGTATCCGAAGGACGGCATGCTCTGGAGCGAAGTGCTGGAGCTGTCCAGGAAATTAACGCGCAAGGAAAACGACGTTCAATATATCGGATGGGACCCCCGGTTCCCCGATCACTTGATCAGCCCGTACTCGCAGGAATTTGTCGATCCGAAGACGAACAAAGCTCTGATCGATATTCCGCATTACCGGAAAATATTCGAATTGTTCAAGCAAGTGTACGACCAGCCCGGCTACATCGGTCCGAAGAATGAATACGCTTACGGACCGGGCGGATTCGTATCCACGCATATATTGGCGATGCAGGCGGACTGGGTAAGCAAGCTGGTAAGCGACCTGCTTCAGGCCGAGGCGAAAGGCGCCGCACCGAACTGGGATCTCGCCACGGTGCCTAATTTCGAAGATACGGTCGGCAAGGGTCGTCATGCGCTGGCGGATATGCTGATTATTACGAAACCTAGCAAGTATAAGGAACAAGCGATGCAAGTAATTCAAATGTTAACGTCGCAAGAGCATCAAATCATGATGACCCGGGACGCCAGACTTACGGTCATGAAGGACAAGGAAGTTCAGAATCAGTTCGGCGCAAACAATCCGTCCTTAAAAGGAAAAAATATTGCGGCGATCTACAAGTACCCGCCGTCCAAAACTCCGCAGCCGCATATTGCCGACAAGGAAGTGCAAACGGTTATCCGCAACATCCGCAAAGAGATGGCCGTCGGCAAAAAGGACATCAACACGGTGCTCCGGGAAGGTCAGGAGCTGGCCGACAAGAAAATTGCGGAGATGGCCTCTATGATGAAATAGTAGGCGGGAGAAGCTACTATGCTATTGCTCCTTAACCGTTCAATCCGCCCTAAGCAGCTCGCATCCTTTATGAGGGATGCGAGTTTTTATGTACATTAAATGTCTTCAACGGGTTAAGCGGAGAAGGGATCATTTTCACTTGTTGAGTCAGCAAGGGTCGCAGATCGCTTTTTAGGTGGCCGTTTCGTCTGTTCGTCTGCACCTTCCGCCATGCTGCAAGCGGAGAAGGAACCGAATAGGAGCGGTTTGTACCCGTTATTTTGTTCATAATCTGTTTGGAGGGGGAAATAGGAGCGGTTTGTAGCTGCTAATATCCGCGGAAAGGGTAAAACGCAACGAGTAGGGCGGGATAAGAGGTGCAAACCGCCTCTATTCGTCTTTATTGTCCCCACATGCCGAAGATAGAGGATGGCAAAGACTCTTATTATGTGATAGTGCCGGTATGCATTCCGTTTGAACGAAGCCGAATATGCCCTGCCCGAAAAAATTACTTCATTAATAGATGTGACTGGATGCGCGCTGCTTGACGTCGTGCCGGACTATAACTTTTCGTAAAATGTTTCCAAGCATTGTAGTATAATAGAGGAGTCTAAGTGCCCATTGATTCCCAGATTGCTAGTTCGGTAGTATGATCGGATTGCCAAGGGTTCGATTGATTTCGACGTTATTTCTCAAAATCCGCTAACGCCATTAGGAGCTTAATGGGGAGGGACTAAAAATGGAACATATACACGGCTCGCATGATCCGGTACTGGTCGTATTTTCGTATATCGTAGCCGTGGTAGCTTCCTATACGGCGCTCGATCTGACAGGCAGAATCAGCACTGCGGAACGAATCAGGCGCTGGTTATGGCTGCTGTTCGGCGCAGCCGCTATGGGGCTTGGCATATGGTCGATGCATTTTGTCGCTATGCTCGCCTTATCGCTGCCCATCCCGGTTGCTTATGATCTCAGACTCGTAACGGTTTCGGTGCTGCCTTCGATTGCCGGGTCATTCGTCGCTTTATATGTAGTAAGCCGCAGCAAAAGGCTCGGAGCGCGAGCGTTATGGGGAGGCGGCCTGCTGCTGGCTGCCGGCGTATCGAGCATGCATTATATCGGCATGGCGGCCATGCAGATCGGCATAAGGTATGATCCGCTGCTGTTCGGCCTATCAATAGTAATCGCGATAGCCGCTTCCGTAACCGCGTTGTGGCTGACGTTTTACTTTCGTGTGGAAGGACAGCGCGGGGAAGGCTGGAAGAAGCTCGGCAGCGGCCTGATTATGGGGGCGGCGATCGCGGGCTTGCATTATACGGGCATGCTGGCGGCCAATTTTACGACGAGCAGCGATCCGGATCTGGCGGCAGGCGTCGTGCTGGATCAGAAGTGGCTCGCTTATTTCATATCGGGCGGCACTTTATTCACTCTGGGCTTGTGCCTGCTCGGCATCTTCGTATCCAAACGGTTCTACTTGAAAGATTCGGAGATTCTGCTGAAGTCCAAAGAAATATACAGGATGAACGAAGAATTGCTGCAGCTGAACGGGCATCTGGAGCAATTGGTGAAGGAACGTACGGCCCAGCTGGAGAAGGCGCATGACGAAGCGATTCGCGCGAACCGGATCAAAAGCCAGTTTCTGGCCAATATGAGTCACGAGCTGAGGACGCCGCTTAACGCCATTATCGGATATAGCGAAATGCTTCAGGAGGATGCAGAGGATCTCGGAGAGGCCGGTTTCGTCGAAGATTTGGGGAAAATCAGCCATGCCGGTAAACATTTGCTTGCGCTGATCAACGATATTTTGGACATCTCGAAGATCGAAGCGGGCAAGATGGAGATTTACTTCGAAACCTGCAATCTGCCGGAGCTGATTCAGGACGCGGCGGATACGGTCGCTCCGCTTATGGAAGCGAACGGGAACCGTCTGGAGGTGCATCGCCTGGAAGGTGAGATTACCACCGATGTGACGAAGCTCAGGCAAATTCTGATCAATTTGCTGAGCAATGCAGGCAAGTTTACGAAGCAAGGCCAAGTCGTTCTGAAGGTCGACCGGGAAGCGAGAGACGGCGAGCCGGGGTACCGGTTCAGTGTGCAGGACAGCGGAATCGGCATGTCGCCCGAACAGATGGACAAGCTGTTTCAGCCCTTCACCCAAGCCGACAATTCCACTACGCGCCAGTATGGCGGTACCGGACTCGGACTGGCGATCAGCCGTCGGTATTGCGAACTGATGGGCGGCGATATCCGTGTCGAGAGCAGTCTCGGGGCCGGCAGCACCTTCGTATGCTGGCTTCCGGCATCCCGTACGGCTCCAGCGCTTAACGAGCAGGCGGTTGGACCGGTTGCCGATTCCGAAGCGGAGACGAACTCCGCCCGGATTCTTTTGATTGATGACGAGATATCGAGCGAACAACTGCTTCAGCGGTACCTGGCCAAGGAAGGCTGGACAGTCGCCTACGCCGACAACGGGCAGAAAGGGCTGGCCTTGGCGAAAAAGCTTCGCCCCAAGGTGATCTGCCTCGACATTCTGATGCCCGGCATGGACGGCTGGAGCGTGCTGGCCCTGCTCAAAAACGACCCGGACACGAAGGACATTCCCGTTGTCATCTGGTCCATGTCGAGCGATAAACAGCTCGGCTTCGCGCTTGGCGCCGCCGAATATTTGGTCAAGCCCGTACAACGGGAGCAGCTCGTCTCGGTTATCGATAAATACGTGGACAAGAGCGGACAGCATTCGGTTCTGGTCATCGAGGACGACCAGTCGGCCAGCGAGCTTGCCGCCAGGCTGCTGCGCAAGGAAGGCTATCTCGTAACGGTAGCCGGAAACGGAGCGATCGCCTTGGATAGCTTGACGCGGCACCAGCCTTCGCTGATTTTGCTGGATCTGATGATGCCGCAGATGGACGGTTTCCAATTTATTGAGGAGCTGCAGAAAATCGAGGCTTGGCGGGACATCCCGGTTATCGTCATCACGGCGAAAACCGTAACGGCCGAGGACCGCGTCAAGCTGAACGGTTACGTGCAGAACATTATACAGAAGGGCGGATTCACCCCGCAGTCGCTGCTTGCGGAAATCAGACCGTATCTGGTCTAGGAGGGCCGGATTGGCGAGCAGGGGGAAGACGAATCGTATTCCAATCACCGGATGGGAGCTGACAGCTATGTTATCGGATCTGAAAGATGTCAAATACGCATTATCCGCCATCGAAGCATCATCAATCGTGTCGATCACGGACCACGAAGGCACGATCACATATGTGAACGATCATTTCTGCGAAATATCCCAATACGAACGGAAGGAATTGATCGGAGTTAATCATAGGGCGGTCAATTCCGGCTATCATGCGCAGGAGATTTTCACGCATCTGTGGGAGACGATCGGCGCGGGACAAGTGTGGAAAGGGGAAGTGAACAACCGGGCGAAGGACGGCAACGATTATTGGGTGAATCTGACGATCGTTCCGTTTGTTAACGACGAAGGCATCGTCTATCAGCACGTTGCGATCGGGACCGACATTACGAAGCGTAAACAAAACGAAACGAAGCTGCTGCAGATGATGGAAAACTTGCGCGATATCGAAAATGCGCTGGACGAATCCTCGATTGTGGCGATCACGGACGCGAAGGGCGTCATTACATACGTTAACGAGAAGTTTTGCGAAATATCGAAGTACGATCGGATCGAGCTGATCGGCAAGACGCACCGGGTCATCAATTCGGGCTATCACCCTAAATCGTTTTTCCAAAACATGTGGGAGACGATCAAAAAAGGAGGGGTCTGGAAAGGCGAGGTTAAAAATCGGGCCAAAGACGGTAGCGAATACTGGATGAATACGACAATCGTGCCTTTTGTCGACGAGAACGGCAGCCCTCATCAATTCATATCGATCCGCTCCGATATTACGGATCGCGTCAAGGCGGAAGCCGCTCTCGCCGAGCGGACCGAACAGCTCGCCAGAGCGCGCGACGAAGCGGTCAAGGCAAGCTTGATCAAAAGCCAGTTTCTGGCGAATATGAGCCACGAGCTGCGAACCCCGCTGAATGCGATTATCGGCTACAGCGAGATGCTTCAGGAGGAGGCGGAAATTTTAGGGGAGCCGGAGTTCGCGGAAGATTTGGCGAAGATCAGCAAAGCCGGCAATCATCTGCTTACCCTGATCAACGATATTTTGGATATTTCCAAAATCGAAGCCGGCAAGATGGAGCTTTTTCCCGAACCGTGCAGTTTGCCCGATCTGGTTCAGGATACGATCGCTACGATTCGTCCGCTCGTGGAGAATAAAGGCAACAAGCTGCTGGTGAAATGCGAGCACGAAGGGATGATTACGGCCGATGTGACGAAGCTCCGGCAAATTTTGATCAATTTGCTCAGCAACGCCAACAAGTTCACCGATGCCGGCACGATTACCTTTAAAGTGGTGAAGGCACCCAGGAACGGACGAGCCGGGTACTGCTTCAGCGTGCAGGATACGGGGATCGGCATGTCTTTGGATCAGCTCGACAAGCTGTTTCAGCCGTTCACCCAAGCCGATGCTTCGACGACAAGGAAGTACGGGGGGACGGGACTCGGGCTTACGATCAGCCAGAGGTACAGCCGGCTGATGGGCGGCGATATCCGGGTGGAGAGCAGCCTGGGTGAGGGCACGCTGTTTACTTGCTGGCTGCCGGCGGCCCCGCAGGATGTAATCGACACGACGATGTGGATGGATACGCCGGGCACCGCGGAAGAGGAGGGAGGCGAGATCAGCATCCTGTTAATCGACGACGAAGCTTTTAACCGGGAGCTGATGGAACGGTACGTAGCCAAAACCGGCTGGACGGTCGCTTATGCGGACAGCGGGCCGGAAGGGCTGCGGCTGGCGAGGAAGCTTCGTCCGAAGGTGATCTGCCTCGACATTCTCATGCCCAGCATGGACGGGTGGAGCGTGCTGTCCGCCCTGAAGAACGACCCGGAGCTGGCGGATATCCCGGTTGTCATCTGGTCGATGACGAGCGACAGGCAGCTCGGCTACACGCTTGGCGTATCGGAATATTTGACGAAGCCGGTTGAACGGGACCGGTTAATTAAAGTGATGGAGAAATATATCCCTTCCAGCGAAGAGCACCATGTTCTCGTCATCGAGGACGATGCGACGGCCAGCGAGCTGATGACCCGCCTGCTGCTGAAGGAAGGATATGCGGTCTCCCGGGCCGGCAATGGGCGTATCGCGCTGGAGCAGATGGCCGCTGCGGTTCCTTCGCTCATCTTGCTGGATCTGATGATGCCGGAGATGGACGGGTTTGAATTTATAAGCGAGCTGCGCAAGGAGGAGAGCTGGAAGGCTGTACCGATCGTGGTAGTGACGGCGAAGACGGTTACGCCCGAGGAACGGGAGAAATTAAACGGGTATGTGCGAAACATTGTCCAGAAGGGCTCGTTCGATTTTAATTCGCTGGCTGCGGAGATTCGCCGAATTTTAACGCCGATGAATGAAAGCGCGGAGGGAAAATGCCAATGATCACCGTACTTCTGGTCGAAGACAACGAAATGAATCGGGACATGCTCTCGAGACGGCTGGAGCGCAAAGGGTACCGGATCGTCACCGCTGAAGACGGCGCGCAGGGAGTGGAGCTTGCGGCTCAGCTTCAGCCGGATCTGATCTTAATGGATATGAGCTTGCCGATTCTGGACGGATGGGAAGCTACCCGGTTGTTGAAAAACCGATCGGATACAAGCTCGATCCCGATTATCGCCTTGACCGCCCATGCGATGGCCAGCGACGAAGAAAAGGCTTACCAGGCCGGGTGCGACGATTTCGACACGAAGCCGGTGGTGCTCGATCGATTGCTGGAGAAGATGCGTCACGCACTCGAGAACTGATACCGCCTCATCCAGGCCCGCATACAGAATGGAGATCAAAGATGGAAGACATCAAGCTGGCAAAACTTCTGATCGTCGATGACCAGGAATACAACATCAGCCTGCTCGAGCGGATACTGGCCCGTGCCGGATTTATCCATGTCCACAGCCTGACGGACCCGCTGCAAGTCCGGGATCGGATGATTCAGGTGGAGCCGGATATCGTCCTGCTCGATATGCATATGCCGGGGATGGACGGGCTGCAGGTGCTGTCGCTTATCCGGGAGATGACGGGACCGGACATCTATTTGCCCGTATTAATGCTTACCGCCGACGCTACGCCGGCCATGAAGCAGCAAGGGCTGCAGGCGGGGGTTAACGATTTCTTGACCAAGCCGTACGACCGGACGGAAGTGATCCTTCGGATTCATAATTTGTTAAAAACACGACAGCTCCATATTCAGCTTCAGCAGCATAAAAACACACTGGAGCAAAGAGTGCGGGAAAGAACCGATGAGCTGCAAAAGGCGAGAAATGAAATATTGCAATTGCTCGGACGTGCGGCGGAATATCGCGACGATATGACAGGCAGCCATACGTTTAGGGTGGGCAGATTGGCCGGTTTAATCGCCTGCCGGATCGGGCTTTCGGAAGAGTTGACCAATTCCATCCGGTTGGCCGCCCCTCTTCACGATATCGGCAAAATCGGCATACCGGACGAGATTTTGTTGAAGCCAGGACGGTTCGAGCCGCACGAGTTTGAACGGATGAAGGAGCATACCCGGATCGGCAGCAGCATCTTGGATGGAAGCTCATTCTCGATTCTGAGATTGGCTGGCGTCATTGCAGAAGCGCATCACGAGAAGTGGGACGGCTCCGGTTACCCGAGCGGGTTGAAGGGAGAAGCGATTCCGCTTGAGGCGCGAATTGTCGCGCTTGCCGATTTCTACGATGCTTTAACTCATGAGCGACCGTATAAAAGAGCCTGGACTCCGCGAGAAACGATGGACGAGATCGTCAAGCAGAGCGGCTTGCATTTCGATCCGGCCATTGTCCGCGCGTTCGTGCAGCTGTATGAGGAAGGCAAGCTGGTCATGCCGGATGAAGAAGGCTGGGAATAAAGAGGGAAGGATGTCGCCGTTCGCTTTCGATTCAGGAGGCGGGCGGTGTTTATTTGAATACAGGGATAAGTTACTCAATGTGCAAACTGCCATGAATGCTCCTGACGATGAAGTTTCGGCGAAGAGGCATACATCGTGGAAAAGCTTTGGAGCAAATCGGATTATAAGCAGCAGTTGGTGCGACTAGAAGTTAATAACGTTAAATATATACTCTATTAATTAAAAACAACTTGCTTCCCTTCCATGCAAGAAAAACCAATTCTGCATAAAACCGACGCTTGCTTTTCGCTGGATATCCCGCTCTGACAAGCGTCGCACCGCATAGCCAGCGTCAGGAAGGCGAATCCGCTGGCAGACGCAAACTTGAAAAAGAGCTCAATTGCGCATAAGAACTTGCGACAGCCTGCCTGTAATATAGAAAGTATCGCACCGGTTAAGCCGTTTTCGAAAGCGCATTCATTCCCGGAGCGGAATTACAGGCTAAAGGGGCTGAAGTTCTTATGGGATTCATCAGATCATGTACAGGGGGGAACGGGATCAAGCTGACCGTTGCTTTGGCTGCGCTCTCCTTGCTAGCGGCATGTACAGGCAGCGGCGGCGCAGGGAGCGGGGAAACCGGCAGTGACAGCAAAAAAGAGGGAGAGTCCCAAAACCTTCCAAACACTGCTGCTGCACCGGAGCCGGTAACCTTAACGTTTTTCGAGCCTTCCACGGGGCAGTCCAAGCAATTGTTCATGGAACAGTACGGGGCGGCGATCGAGAAAAAATTTCCCCATGTGAAGACGAATTTCGTCCATATTACCCCTAAAGACGGAGGAGGCTATATTTTATTGCCCGATCTGCTGGCCGCCGGTACGCACATCGATATTGTGTTCTCCTCGATCGGAGCGATCCACAGCCGGTTTATTGATTTCAATTTGCAGACGGACATCACTGATCTTATTCAGAAATACAAATTCGATCTGTCCCGTCTCGACGATACGGCCGTCGGGCTTATGAAGGAAATTGCGGGTGGCGGTATGTACGGTCTTCCGGTCACGAACAACCCGAGTGTGCTTGTGTACAACCGGGATCTGTTCGACAAGTTCGGGGTGTCTTATCCGAAAGACGGAATGACTTGGGACGAGATTTACGAGGTGGCCAAAAAATTGACCCGCAAGGAAGGCGATGTGAGTTACCGCGGCTTCGTCACGTCATTCAGCCATATCGCTCTGATGAACCAGCTGTCGGCCAATTTCGTCGATCGCAATACGTTCAAACCGCTGCTGGTTACCGACGACAAATGGAAGAAACATGCGGATAATCTGATTCGTTTTTTTCGGATTCCCGGCAACGAAGTACAAGGCACGAATCTGGCCCAGATGAATAAATGGTTCGTGGAGGAACGGATCGCCGCGATGAATGCGACCCAAGTATGGCTCGCGCCGTCCGACCCGATGAACCTGGTGAACTGGGATATGGTGAGCTTGCCGGAATATAGCGACCTGCGGGGCGTCGGCTCGCAGCCGTATCCGACGTACTTTAACATTACAAATATGGCCAAAGGAAATGCCAGAGATACCGCATTTCAGGTGATCGCTTGGCTAACCAGCGATGAGTACCAGTTGGCCAAGTCCAAAGAAGGCGTGCTGCCGATGAACAAAAATCCGGACATCCGCGCTGCCTTCGGGGCGAATATGCCGTTTCTGCAAGGGCGGAACGTCAAAGCGCTGATGCCGGCCAAACCGGCGGCTGCCAGCATCTGGACGAAGTATACTCCGGTTGCGAACAGCGCGATGCTGGGGCAACTGGATCTAGTGCTGCGGGGTGAGATTGATGTCAATGTGGCGCTGAGACAAGCGGCGGAAACGGTTGAGAAAAAGGTCGCGGAGGACAAGGCGAAGTAAGGATTTGGGGAGTGCAGAGAATTGCAGGGGAGTGAAGGAAGGCGAAGCGGCTAGAACGACGGCATAAGATTTCGGATGGACGGCCCGGAAGGCGACTTGTCGCTGGTAGGACCGTCTTTTCGTGTTTTTGGCGGTAGCCCGGCGTATACCGCTTCAATTGTGTCCGGGGTACAGTCCGAATTTACAGTTGCCTCACCCCGTTTTTACATGGAGTCCTCCGGTATTTGCAGTTTCCCGCTTGACTGAGCCGGATTATGATGAAATCGCCAGAAACGATCAACCTGCCGGGTCAAGCGGTTCGAGAGCAAATACAAGGGGGACGGCTGATGACAACGTCCGGAGTGATCCACAGCTTCATGCACCGGATTGAAAACGGTTGCTCACCAGGTCCGCCGGAGCAAAACGGCTATGAGATTTGCTATGTGCATTCGGGGAGTTGCTGGTTCTACTCGGAGCCGGATTTTGTCGATCTGGAGGAGGGGGACCTGCTCATCCGCGGCCGCTTATGCCATGGCTTGCATGCAACGGCGGTAAACGTGTGCGGGACTCGAACGAACATCCGATTTGACGAGCCGGACACGCAGACGTTGGCGCCTGCTTATTGGCCGGTAGACGTATGGGCCCCTTTTCGCCAAGCGGGCTTGCTCCGATGGAAGCTGGAACCTGACCGTAAGATCGAGCTCGAATCGATTTTCAACAAAATGGCCGTATGTCATCTGCAGGCGAATCCGGTTGCCGTCCATCGGTTTCACCACGCCTTTCTGGAGGTACTGCTGCTCATATGCGAATTCTGCGGTGAATCGAAGGGCCAACAACCGGAGCGGTCCACAGAAAAGGAAGCTCATGTCCGGCACCTGGTTACTTATATCGGAGACCATTACGGAGACGAATTAACGCTGGAGCAGCTGGCGAAAACCGTCAACCTGAACAAATATTACGCAGGCAAGCTGTTTAAGGAATCAACGGGATTGACTTTATTCGACTATATCCGAAAACGCCGGGTCGTCGAGGCGAAACGGCTGCTGCTCCAAGAGCCTGAGCGGTCGGTTACGGACATCAGCCTCGAGGTCGGCTTTAAACAGCTTTCGCATTTCTCATCCAGTTTCAAGCAGATTACGGGACTGTCCCCCGAGCAGTTGCGCAAATGCCGGCAAGAGGCGGGTAGTCGCGAATTATTGTCAAACTGTCGGGCCATGCTGCGCGGGCGGGCGTTTTTATAAACAATGGAAGGATTATCCAAACCTTTGTAGAAATCTTAATAGAAAAGAGGATCATACTCATTCGATCCGTGAACTGTTATCGAGAGGCAGAGGTGAATGAATTGAAAAAGTTTATTGGCGGGATCTTGTGCGGCATCCTGATTAGCATTTGCACGGCGGTGTATGCCGAAAAGTTGGGAGAGCTCAGTTTATTTCCGGTGGCGTTTAAATTCAATGACAAAAATGTGAGTCTGGGCGAACACGATGTATCATTGAATTACGAAGGGAAAACATACGTTCCGCTGCGATTTATGGCCGAGAACTTGGGAGCGGCCGTCAGCTATGATCCGGCCTCAAGCACCGTGTCGGTTTTGTATAATGAATCCAACCGGCCGGTCTTGCGCGATCCGTCCTATCCGAGCGTGGCGATAGGGAATTTAAAGCCCGTAAAAGATGGAGAAAAAACGCGCTTGGGCGGATATTTGTTATTCGACAGCTCGGATAAACAGTTTCAAGCGGACCAGGTGATGCAAATGCGAATTCAGCTGACGTTTTATGACTGGAATCAGAAGCAGATCGGGATAACGACGTCGCTGATCACATTCGGCGGCTGGGCGGACAATCCGTTTGAAGTCGTCCCCTTTAACGTATGGGTTGAGGGGGATATGCCCCACTACGATCATGCCGAATTAACCGTGTTGTATCTAGGCAAACCGCTTCAAAACTTTCATTGATGATCGGGAATGGAAACGGACTCTCCGCGGCAGAGGGTCTGCTGTAATAGCAACAGGGAGGTCTGGCACCAGCTGTATAGGGAAAGCCCTGTTTTCTCCGCGCGAAGAGAGACAGGGCTTTTGTTTATTTAATATTCGGAGAGGGCTGAGAGTTATACACTTTGGAGTAGGGAAGCACGGACTGGGTGAGCCAGATGTTTCCGCCGATAACGGAGTTGTGGCCGATCGTCGTATCCCCGCCAAGAATAGTCGCCCCGGCGTAAATCACCACATGGTCTTCGATATTCGGATGTCTTTTGATTCCTTTGATCGGATTGCCGTGTTCGTCCAGCGGGAAGCTTTTGGCACCGAGCGTGACCCCCTGGTAAATCTTCACATGCCGCCCGATCGTGCAGGTTTCGCCGATGACGACTCCCGTTCCGTGATCGATAAAGAAATAATCGCCTATGGATGCGCCCGGATGAATATCGATACCCGTCAGCTGGTGTGCGTACTCGGCCATGATTCTCGGAATGATGGGCACGTCCAGCTTATACAGTTCGTGAGCGATTCGATGAATGCTGATCGCTTCTACCGACGGATAGCTTAGCAGGATTTCTTCCGTGGAGCTGGCGGCCGGGTCTCCGTCATAGGCGGCTTGAATATCCGTCTGGATTTTTTGGCGAATGTCCGGCAGCAGCTTCAAGAGTTGAATAACGATCTCGTCCGCTTTTGTGTAGCATTCCGAACGTGTCTCGGCACAATCCGCCTTCGCGCGTTTATTCAGCAGCACTTTCTGGATCAAATCCTTGAGGTCCAAGGCGGACGTCCTAAGACGGTTCCCGATAATAATATTGATTCTTGTCTCGTCTATCGGGTATTTGTCATACACACCCGGGAACAAGGCGGAACGGAAATCGTGAAGAACTTTATAGATCGTTTCCTTCCCGGCAAACCCGATCGTTTTCTCAATAAAAAAATGGCTTTTATTAATATCTTCCAAAGCTTTGGCGATCCCTGGAATCTCTTCATTCAACCATTCGTTTAGATTCATAGCTTGTTCGACCTCCACGAAAGGATTTTATCACAGATCAGCCCTATGCAGTACTAGAAATCGCATAAAGAGGCCGAAGCCGGGGGGAAGGGGGAAAAGTTGCGGATTGCGCCAGACGGTTGAAGCTTTGTCCAGGATCGGGTACAATGCATCCTATACATGCGGCTGGAAGACTGGAAGGTGAAGTACAATGACCTTGCATATATCAGGTATCCACGATCTTTTCGATCAATTTACGAGTTTGGTAGAAGGCGAGGCGGTTCAGAACGGATCGGAGCAGCAGCTCGCGCTTCCTGTGCACGTGGGCTCCGGAACCATATCGCGGACGCGTATCCGTCCCGGGATGGAGATCATGGTGACGGATGTAACGTTCGTGCAAGATATGAGGCTGCATATACGGGAGAACTGCCAGCTGTTCGAACTGAGTTACTGCTTGAACGGTGATATCCACTGCGAATGGCTCGGAAAGGAAAGTCATACGGTCCGGCAAACGGGGAACGTTCTTTTCCTGGAAGATGTGTCCGTCATGGAGGAGAAACGGGCGGGCGTTCGGCATCATTTGCTGGAGATCCGGCTAACCCCGGACGAACTGATGCGTTATGCCGAAGATCCGGCAGAGAAAAGCCGGATGGAGGGCTGGCTGAAACACCATCGTGGAGGAATCGATTCCTTTCCGGCGACCCCGGCTATCCAAAAATGTGTGGCGGAGCTGCTGCACTGTACGCATCGCGGTTCGTTGAAGCGTTTATATCTTGAGAGCAAAGCCCTTGAGTTTATCGCATTATTCGGAGAGGCGGACGAATTTGGTTCCTTTGATGGCGGTAAGGGGAAGCTTCGCCGTGACGATGTTGAGAAATTGAACTTGGCGCATGGACTGATTGAAGTGCATTTCGAGCAGCCGCTGTCGATCCGCGAACTGGCCAGACGTGTCGGGATGAACGAGTTCAAGCTGAAGAAAGGATTCCGCGAACGTTTCGGCTGCACGATATTCGAGCGGGTGCGGCAAAAGCGGATGGAGAAGGCGCTCTGGTATTTGCAGGTGGAAGGCTGGAATATCGGAACGGCTGCCGTTTCCGTCGGTTACAGCAATGTCAGTAATTTTACGACGACTTTTCGCAAACATTACGGCTGCAATCCCAGCGACTATTTAAAGCAGATCGATCGCTGAGTTTGGCGTATATGTAAACTTGAACAAAACTGCAATCGTAAATAACTTCGGCATGCCGACCACTAAGCTCCGTTCGAATGTGAACAAGCCCGGTCAGCGCCGAAGTTTTTTTGGTAGGCCCCGGATCAGGGAGAGAAACTCCTCCAGCAGGTAGAGGGGAAGGTCGACCGGGTGGTAATGTGGAGGTATCATCGTCATCTGCATGGAGGAGGTATCCCATTGACCACGCTGTTATCGGCTTCTCCAGCAAGGGAGTCGGCTGCGGATCATCAAGTTCATCCGAAGCGCTGGTATGCGCTTGCCGTTATGCTGCTCTCGATATTGTTAATATCGTTAAATACTTATATGGTGCAAGTTGCGCTCCCGCTTATCCAGGACAGCTTGCACGCCGCGTTCTCCGAAGCGCAGCTGATCGTTACCGGATTTTCCCTCGGTTTGGCCATCGCGCTAATTGTGAGCGGCAAGCTTGGAGATCTGTACGGCAGGAAACGGATGATGGCCATCGGCGTGAGCGGCTTCACGATAATGGCGGCAATCGGCGGTATCGCTACCGACCCGGCCGTTATGATCCCGGTCCGCGTCTTGCAAGGACTGGCTGCCGCTCTGATCCAGCCCCAAGTGTTGTCCACTCTGCAAGTTTGCTTTCCGCCGAAGGAAAAGGCGCTTGCTTTCGGGATATACGGCGCTGTGATCGGGATCGGATTTGCTTTCGGCTTATTGCTCGGAGGGATGATCGTCGAATGGAATGTGTTCGGTCTCGGCTGGCGGGCGATCTTTTTTATCCATGTGCCCTTCGGACTTCTTATTTTGTCGCTTCTGCCGATTGTACCCGAGTCACGCGGCGCACGGGAGCAAAGGATGGATTGGGCGGGGGCGTTTATGCTGGGGGCCGGATTGTTCCTGCTCGTATATCCGCTATCGGAGGGGCAAAAGCAAGGCTGGCCGCTGTGGACCTTGGGCTGCATGCTGGCTGCCGCGCTCATTTTATTCAAGTTTACTGTGGTGCAAATTGGCAAGCGGAATCGGGGGACGTACCCGCTGATCGACCTGAACATTTTCAAACATCGGACATTTCGTGTCGGAATCCTAACAGCGGCTATGATCTATCTCGGCATGTTTTCTTTTTTCTTTATCTTAACTTACTACTTGCAGTTCGGCTTGCGTTATGACGTTCAGGCTACGAGTCTTGTTTTCTTGCCTTTAGGGGCCGGTTTTTTCATTGCTTCTTTGTTTTCTTCCCGGTTGGTCGGGAGATGGGGGACGAAAGTGTTGAGACTCGGTGCGATCGCGATGGGAAGCGGTAGCCTGCTATTGATTGGCTCGCTGCGGGTAGATCCGGTTCATTTGCTGCATACGCGGAATATGGGGATATTGACGATTTACGGATTTGGCCTGGGATTGGCCGCCACTCCTCTGGTCAACGTCGTTCTCGGTGCTGTACCCGCTCGCGATGCCGGTACGGGGTCGGGGTTGTTTAATACGTGGATGTATTTGGCCAATTCGATAGGGGTGGCCTTGATCGGTTTATTGTTTTCCGCGGTGTTGGGGAACTCGTCAGGAGGTGCGGAACTGCCTGACTATGTACGGGCATTCACTTCCGCGCTAGCGGTAACCGGCGGGCTCGGCTTTTTGGCATACATCTGCTTATGTTTCTTACCCGATCGGCCTTAAGCGGGCTTATCCGACAAATGGGTTTACTTCCGTTCACGATACCCTTTATACTATTTTTAACAAATAGGGCTAAGATGGGGATGGAGGAACAGAATGGCAAGTTTTCGGCGTACATTGGCTAATATGTTGAGAGCGGGGTTTCCGCTTATCCATGTCAGGACGTGGGAAGAAGACCGCACGCTAGAGACGATTAATCAAATTGCAAGCAATGACGCACTTATAAAAACGTCTCGCCACGTATATACTTGGAATCTGCTGGAGGCGGACGACGGGAATGAGAAAACGGATGAAACGAAGCCTAAAAGTTTGCTGGAATTTCTGGGTCGGATCGAACTTATTACATGGCCGGCCATTATTGTAGTGTACGATATTCATTCATTCTTCACTGGAAATAGCACAGACTTTAAAATGGTTCGTATGCTGAAGATCATTCATCAAAAATTAAAGTCATCGAAGGAACCGATCAATATTTTGTTTTTATCTGCAACTGTAGAGTTTCCGAAGGAGCTGGAGAAAGATATTGTGACGATCGAATTTCCACTGCCCGGCGTACAAGAGATCGAGCAATTGCTGGATACGATGATCGGCGAAAACGAACAACGGGACAAGATTAGAATCGATCTGGACCCCAGCGATAAAGAACGACTCGTTCAGGCGGCGCTTGGACTGACACTTCGGGAGGCCGAAAACGCTTATTCGCTGGCTATGGTGCAGGACAGCCGCCTGTGCAAGGACGATGTCGACGTGGTACTGGAAGAGAAGAGACAAATCATTAAGCGATCCGGATTGCTGGAATATATCGGCGGCGGCATTAAATGGACGAAGTGGGCGGCTTGGATCTATTGAAAGCATGGCTAAACAAAAGAAACGACTCCTGGTCGGAAGAAGCGGTTCGATACGGATTAAGTGCGCCGAAAGGAGTTTTGTTAACGGGTGTTCCCGGCTGTGGCAAAAGCTTGGTTGCCAAAGCTGTAAGTTCGCTGTGGACGCTTCCTCTGCTGCGACTGGATGTAGGGAAACTGTTCGGCATGTGGATAGGGACCAGCGAAAGTAAAATGCGCAGCGCGATTCAAATGGCGGAAGCGATAGCGCCGTGCGTGCTCTGGATCGACGAGATCGAAAAGGGATTTCGCGGGGTGGGTGCGATCGGCGACAGCGGAACGGCCAACCGTGTATTCGGCACGTTTCTGACATGGATGCAGGAAAAGACGAAGATGGTGTTCGTTATAGCAACAGCGAACGATATTAGCGGACTGCCTCCGGAGTTGATGCGGAAAGGCAGGTTTGATGAAATCATTTTTGTAGATTTGCCAAATGCGGAAGAACGCCGGCAGATTGTAAGATTGCATCTACAGAAAAGGTTGAAAAAGTTGCTGGACGAAGCGGAAATCGATACCATCGTAAGAAAAACAGATGGATTTTCCGGCGCGGAGCTGGAACAGGTCATCCTATCCGGATTATTCGAGGCGTTTGCCGAACGCAGAGATGTCGTCATGCAAGATATATTACAAGCCGTCCAAGCTACAGTTCCGTTATCGGTCACTCAAACCGAGAAAATCGATGCACTGCGAAAATGGGCCCAGGAAAGAGCGATTCCTGCTACTTCGAATTCCACCTATACGAGACCAGATCCGGGTTTTCGACCGCCGGGTTGGTTTAACCGGTAGGTGAATTTGAGATATGATCCCCAAAAGCCCGAACCCCGATCGATATGATCCTAGGTACGGGCTTTTTACGCGCGCTACTGTGCCAACTCGTAATAACGCTTCATATTGTCGATGCTGATCGGCAGCCATTTGTCTGTTGGCTCGGGAGCATCGTACTCGGCTGAGAAATATCCGTCATAGCCAATCGTGCGCAAGATCCGGAACACTTGCTGGAATTGGATCGCACCGTGACCGATTGCCGTATCGCGCAAAAAGTTACCGCTGCGGGTCACATGCCACCCTGGACCGGGATGAGCTCCGCTGCCGCTTTTCAGCAAATAGTCTTTGACGTGGACATGGACGATCTCGTTGGAGAAGCGCCCTACAAACTGCTCCGGGGTCTCGTCCGCAAACATGATGTTACCGAGGTCCGCAACAACGCCAACGTCTTCGCGATCCAGCTCCGCCAGGAAGCGGCTGAACCGCTCCACCCCGTTAAAAACAAAGCCCTGATCCTCGTATACGCACCGGATGCCCCGTTCCGAAGCATAGTCGCAAACTTCTCTTACGGCAGGCACAATTTGAGGAAGCAGCTGCTCGAAATCGGCTTGGCCGAAGCGAAGAGGCTTCAGATGCGGAATGAGCGTATGATGAAAATAAGGCGATCGCAGCAGGACGGCGATGTCGATATAATGTTTAAGCCGTTCGACAGACGAAGCGATATCGGGAGCCAGCAAATCGCAGCCCATCGAAAAACAGCTGACTGGAATGCCGCGCTCCCTGCAATAATCGGCCAGTCGCCGTGCGTCTTCCAAGGTGGCCAATTCCTTGGTCGGATACGGTTCGATGGCGTCAAACCCTTGCTTGACGGCAAGATCCACCGATTCCAGCAAAGTCATGCCTTTGGCATAATAAGATCCGTAGCTGCACAAAAATACGCTTGTTTTCATAGAACCCTCCTGATCATAAATGGAATCATCATAGATTTGATTTCAAGTGATGTTTGATGTAAACATATTTATGTTATAATTAAACATTTTATCACGAGTTAAGAGAACTCACTATTCCTAATTTTGCAGACTTTCTTACTATTTCTTTAGAAAAGTTAGAATTTCAATAAATGTTGAGAACCGGATCGATCTAGTTCTGATCTATAGAGTAGACGGCTAATTAGCGAGGTGAAGTTGTGAACGAGGATCTGGTCCAAGCGGTTCGGAGCGCACAGAAGGGGAACCACGACGCTTTTGTCCGACTCGTCAAGGAATACGAGAGTACCATGTATCGGGTAGCCGGGGCGTTTCTGCGATCCGATTCCGAATGTGCCGATGCGATGCAGGAAACGGTAATCAAAGCGTACAAATCGATTCGGAATTTGAGAGAACCGCTCTACTTTAAAACCTGGCTGCTGCAAATATTAGCGAATGAATGCCGCAAAATATACAATCAACGCAAGAGTATCATTCCTGTAGCAGAACTATCTGAGGATTCGTACCACCCTGATCTGTCGGGAAAGTTGGTGGTGGCCGACGCTTTACAAGAGCTTGAGGACGAGCTTAGAGTTGTGATCACTTTATATTATTTGGAAGATTTGCCGGTGAAAGAAGTCGCCCGATTGTTGGATACCCCCGAAGGTACGGTAAAATCCAGATTGGCCCGTGCCAGGGAGAAGCTGGCTGTCATCATGCAGCCATCCGCAGAAGGGAGAGTGTCCTATGAATGAGCAGCAATTTGATATCCAGGCGAGAAAGCAGCTCGTTCCTGTCGCTAATGAAGTGCCCGATTGGATCAGCAAAAAGATGGACGATACGCTGTCCGAACTGAAGCGCAACCGCAAGCAAGGGCTTCGCCGGAAAATCGTATACGGAGCCGCTGCGGCTTGTATTGTTTTCGGCGGGATCGGGGGGGCCGCTCTGGTGAATCCGCCGTTTGCGGAAGCGCTGCGGAACATTCCGTTGGTGGACTCCATTCTCAAGCTGGCAGGGGACTCCGGAATTCGGCAGGGAGACGAATTGGGACTAGCTACACAGGTGAATGTATCAGCTGAGGACCAGGGGGTTCGTATAACGGTCAAAGAAATGCTGTACGATGGAGCTCGGCTCTCCTTAGGGTATCGGATCGAAGGCGATTCGGCCTATCTGCCGATTACTCCACATTGGTATATCGATGGAATCCAAGTAAACGGCGGTACTTCGCAGCGGATCGGGAAGGCTGAGGACGGAGCCCAAATCGGGGTGATATCGTTTACGCCGAGTAAGGCGCTGCCTGCACGAGCCCTCCTTGAGCTGCGTTTTGGTTCCGTTCTGGATCGAAACAAGCATACCGAGGGCAAGCTGGTTACTTTGCCAGGACACTGGTCCTTGCAGCTTCCCCGGATTCAATCGAATGTTAAACCGTGGACCAAAAGAATCGCGGGAGCAGCATCCGAATGGAACGGCCAGAAAATTACAGTATCCAAAGTGGTGTCTACTCCGGCTGTCACGCGAATCGAGTTTGAAACGATAGGGCCGAACGAGCCACTTGTCGATGTGGCTCATCCGAATACATCCAAAGGTTATCAAGTTCTCGATGATTCCGGGATGTACTTGGAAGTGTTCGGAGTCGGGGGATCGAGTGGACCTCACAAGGCCGGGGATCAGACGGTTGCCGTGAAGCGTTATATCGAAATGGCTCCATTGCAACGAATTCCGGACCATTTGATACTTCGTCCGTACAGCCGGACTTTCGATTATGCGAACGCTCGTACTACCACTGAGCTATGGAATCCCGAGGGACCGCCGATCACTTTATCTCAGGGAGCTGTAGGCGATGTTACTATCATTAAAATCGAATTCACTGCGGAGAAAACACTATTGCACTTCCGCGTTCATGGAAACGATCCGTACCAGCAAGCCGAGGGGCTATGGCTGGAAAACGCTTCGGGACAGAAATGGACAGGAGATGTCGTGTTCTCGGACGCCGAATCGATGCTGTTTATTAAAGAGCTGCCGGCGATCGATTCCAGTCAGGATGTACGGGTTGCGGCGGTAGAGGTCCCGAATCCGGAAATAACCCGTCAACTGGAGGTTGTGATCCCTTTGAAATAACTTCCGATAAGAAAAAACAAAAAGAGGACTGCTTATATGCAGGTCCTCTTTTAAAATGGCACTTAAAGCTCAGGACTGTTGGATTTTGAACATGTTTATATTTCGTCAATGGCGCGAGGGTCCAAGATCA
Organism: Paenibacillus oceani; assembly: GCF_014705615.1. Lineage (GTDB taxonomy): Bacteria > Bacillota > Bacilli > Paenibacillales > NBRC-103111 > Paenibacillus_AB > Paenibacillus_AB oceani. The sequence goes on along the minus strand of NZ_JACXJA010000015.1, from coordinate 150,021 downwards.
ATAAATTGCACAAATTTGGACAATGCGCTTGAATAGATAGAGTCCTGTCTATACACGAACCAAACCTGCAGATTCCGATAATCTTCAGGGAGACTGTGGGAAACGATGATTCCCGCTTCTTCTGCTTTAGCGATCGACGACTGTGGCAGCATCGAAACGCCGAGGCCGGCGGATACCCCGCTAATAATCACTTCCAGCGTTCCGTACTCCATAATTGGAAAGGAGGTCAGTCCGTTATCACGCAGGAAACGCTCTGCTTTGGTGCGGTGTGAACACCCGACGTCGAAAAACAGCATCGGCTTTTTGAGTAATTCATGCATATCGCCCTCCCCCTGTTCCGAGATCAGCACCAGCGTTTCTTCAAAAGCTGCAACATGCTTGATCACAGGATCGTTTATCGGCCCATAAACAAAAGCTCCGTCAAGCTCATAGTTCAGTACCTTTTGCAATAAACGGTGCGTTTCACCTGTTACAAGCGATAGATGAACCTCGGGGTATAGGGAATGGAACCGGGCAAACAGCGGAGTCAGATGAGTGGCAGCTGTTGTCTCGATAGATCCTAATCGAAGGGGGCCGGACGGATGTTCCGAATATTGCGTAGATTTCACGGCCTCGTCCAACAAGACGAGTATTTTATCGGTATATTTCAGTAAATTTTCGCCTGCCGGCGTTAACGTCATTCCCCGATTGGACCGGCGGAAAAGCGAGATCTTTAACTGAGCTTCAAGCTCCTGGATCCTTGTCGTGACGTTGGATTGCACATAATTCAACACTTGAGCGGCTTTCGTTATGCTGCCCTCGCGAGCGACAGCTTGAAATATTTTCAAATCGCTGATTTCCATGCCCGTATCACCTGTCAGATATCATTGTTAATGATAGTCACGTTCGTTTCTACTCATTTTACTAGAATAGTCCCCATCATTACAATGAAAGACAGCAGTATAAAGTATGTTGTCTTCTGGGAGGAGTAATGATGAAAGCAATTGTACATGCAAACATAAGCGGCTTAGAGGGCTTGACCTATCAAGAGATTCATGACAGGCAGCCGGGCTTTGGTGAGGTGAAAGTAAAGCTTAAAACAGCAGGGTTAAACCATCGAGATTTATTCATCATGAAAGATCGGACGGAACCGGAACCGCTTGTGATCGGCTCGGATGGGGCAGGCATGGTTGAAGCGGCAGGTGAAGGCGTATCCAACATTACAGTTGGTTCTGATGTCATTATTAATCCATGTATGGGGTGGGTAACAACCGAAGATGTCCCGAACGTTCCAGCCATTGTAGGAGGTCCTTCCGACGGTACATTCGCCGAGTATGTGATTGTTCCCGCGCGGAATGTGATCAGCAAGCCAGCTTACCTTTCATGGGAAGAAGCGGGCGTGTTGCCTTTGTCCGCATTGACAGCCTATCGGGCTCTGTTTACGAGAGGGCGCTTACAGCAAGGTGAACATGTCCTCATTCCGGGCATTGGAGGAGGAGTGGCGACTTTTGCCATGCTTATGGCTTCCGCGGCGGGGGCGCGAGTCAGTGTAACGTCTCGAAGTGAAGCGAAAAGAAAAGCCGCACTCGAACATGGAGCTGATTACGCGTTTGACAGTTTTAGCGATTGGAAGGAAAGTATCGGCAAAAATACCGTGGATCTCATTCTCGACAGCATTGGGCCTGCGACATTCCCGAGCTACTTCGATGTCATTAAGCCGAACGGACGGATCGTCACTTTCGGAGCAAGCTCGGGGGATCGCATTGAGATTCCGATTCGAGACATATTTTTCCCCCAAATCAGCATTATTGGCACGTCAATGGGAAGCAGCGAAGAGTTTGAGGCTATGCTTCATTTTATGGAAGTCCATTCGATCCGTCCTATTGTTGATCGAATGTATGGTTTACAGGACACCGTTCAAGCGTTTCACCGAATGCAGAAGGGAGAGCAATTCGGCAACATAGGAATAAGGATAGATTGATTTGTAGCAAACGTTCACTTGGAACGAGGCTGTTAACTTGGATCAACAACGTATGCCGAAAACCGGATAGGGCAAGCTACGGTTGGAGGTGTAAGGTCGAATGCGAAAGTTTTGGATGGGGATGTTATTGTGCATATTGGCCGTGGGAGGGATGTCGTCCGTTACCTTAATCGGCGAAGCTTACGAAATCGAGCGGGAAAGCGAGCAACCGGGAACGGTGCAGCCTTATAAACGCGGCGGGTACCGCTCGCCACCCCGAACCTATAACCCCGGAGCGACCAATCCGGTTCGAACCACTCCGAATAGACCGGAAAATGCAGCGCGCAATCCGGCTCCAGCCCGTACAACACCGGCCCCGCGAACGGGCTTTGGCGGATTTTTCGGAGGAATGTTCGGCGGTTTGGCGTTGGGAGCGATACTGGGTTCTTTGTTTAACCCGCTCGCCGGATTTTCGATGGGAGCTCCGTTTCTCTCGCTGTTAAGCTTCCTCCTATGGGGTGTCGTTATTTATGTTGTGGTTCGGATGTTCCGCAGACGGAGAGAGTATTGATACGGGTGGCCGGTTGTGTTGGTTCCTGAATCGCGACGAATGAAGCAGCTTATCTCGAGCTGCTTTTTTGGCTTTTAAAAAATAGGCTGATCCCTGTTATTGCAGGAATAGTTTGGTACTATAAGAAGAAAGGCGAATATTCCAAACGAATCAGGGAGGAAGAGATGAACGCAATCGAAGCCTTCTTAAAAGAACAATATGCTTTGAATGCAACGGAAGTATTGCCGCAACAAGGCGGCTGGGCGGCGCTTGCTTATAAGGTGAATAGCGGTGATCAAACCTTCTTTTTGAAAAAGTATGAAAAAAGCAGAGCGTCCACCGAAGAATTGACAACGTACATCGACGATTATGTGCCCGTCCTGTTCTGGCTGCTGAACCATACCGGTCTCAAGGGCAAAATACCGGTGCCTCTGTTGACCGCCGCAGGCAATTACAAGTGCGAAGACGATGAGGGGGTGTATCTGCTATATGAATACATCTCCGGGGAAACGATAGGAGCCCAAGATTTAAATGAACAGCAAGTCGTCCAATTGTCCGAAATCATAGGAGAGCTTCATCGATATGGGGACAAGATCTCAGTGGATACGAGCAAGGTAAAGGAAAATTTCGAAGTTCCTTTTATCCGCAGTTTGAGCGGCGTGTTCGAGGAGGAGTTTGCCCGGTTGCCTGTCGACCTTAAGGACCGGCTTCGGCCCTATCAGGAGCCTATTCGAAATAAAACGAGCGAAGTCGAGCAGCTCTCAGCTAAATTGCGCAAGAGCGTCCCTAAAATGGCACTATGCCACACCGATATCCATCCTTGGAATCTGATGCAGTCCGGCCGGCAACTCATCCTGATCGACTGGGAAGGGTTGAAGCTGGCGCCCGTTGTCCAAAGAATTAAAAAGCATGGATGAGTAAAGCCATCAAAGAAATCGTAGGCGATAAAAACAAAAAACAAATGTCCTTAAGCGTTCACACGACACGGGAGCGTCCCGGTTTCCAAACCAAGAACCTCAAATTCCTCGGTAAGATGGAGGATGAGGTTCTAAATAAAGATTTATCTATAAAAAGTTTGGCTGAACCGTTGACAAGAGCGGCTTCTTTTATCATAATTTAATATACATAATACTATATTATGTATATATTTATCAGGGAGGGAAACACGATCATACACATAAGCGAGACGGCCACTGGAAAAATCGCTGAGATGTTGCAAGACATCGGCGCAGATCAATATTTTTTGCGTCTGGGTGTCAATGACGGTGGGTGCAACGGTTTGTCTTACAGTATCCGTTTTGACGATTCGCTGGATGAGGGAGACCGGGCTTTCGTGTGGGGAACGTTTCAAGTCGTTTTGGACCCCACGAGCGAACCGTTCCTCGAAGGAGTTCACATCGATTACAAGGAAGCGGGCATGACCGGTGGCTTCACGATCGACAACCCCAATGCCAAATTCACATGCGGCTGCGGAGCCAGCTTCCGAACGGCTACATACCGGGGCAAAGCGAAAAAGTGCGACTGAAAGTCGGGAGAGGGAGGATCGGATATGACTTTTGTAATTACGTCGGCCTGTATCGGAGAAAAAGCGGAAGATTGCGTTGATGTCTGTCCAGTCGATTGCATTCGAGACGGAGGGGATCAGTATTATATCGATCCCGATATTTGTATTTCTTGCGGGGCGTGTGAAGTGAACTGCCCGGTCTCGGCGATTTATTATATCGACGATGTTCCTGAAGAAGAGGAAGCCTATATTCAGAAGGCAGTCGATTTTTTCAAAAAGGGCAATTGATTGAACCCGGGAGGTATGCGTATTTGTCGTTAGGGCTTATTGTTGTGGAAGTTTGCGAGCGAAACCTTCTGGCATCCATTCCACTGGAAGAACTGGAGGATCAATATCCGGAGATCGCCGTACAAAGGACGCCATGTTTGTTCATGTGCCATCTGTGCAGGGCGGTTCCTTATGCTATGGTGAACAGCAAGCGGGTTTACGCCAGGACGGTAAACTTGTGTCTGCACGATATTCAAGAAGCGGCCGTTAAGGAAATCAACGACTTTATGGGAATCAAATAAGACCCAAGCCGCGGTTTTCCCGATGAATTTATAAATAAAACAGCATCTGCCGCTCGTGCAGATGCTGTTGTGTTTCAAGCGGGAATCGTTGCTAACTCACAGATAGAAGCGTGTTGTCGTATAAGATTCCCATTTCAGGTATTCGTATGGATGATGTGCTCGGCAAGCTTGTTAAACAGTTGACCGTTCGTTGATTCCGGTGCATACACCGAAGGCAGCGTATGAGGGCTTAACGAATCCGGTTTCGGCGGAGCGATGGGGATCTGGGCGAGAAGTTTCGTCTGAAGCTGTTCGGCAAGCAGGGCGCCGCCTTGTTGTCCGAAAATATAATGCTTTTCTCCTGTCGGATCTACATAATAGGACATATTCTCGATAACTCCAACAATACGCTGATTCGCCTGCATCGCCATCTTGCCGGCACGGGCGGCTACATAAGAGGCCGCAGCGCTTGGAGTCGTCACGATCAGCTCCGAGCATTGCGGAATTTTCTGGTGTACCTGAAGCGCGATATCCCCGGTCCCCGGAGGCAGATCGATTAACATCACATCCAGCGGTTCCCATGCCGCTTCATATAAAAAGGCGGAAAGCATCTTTCCGAGCATCGGTCCGCGCCATTCGACCGGGTTGTTATCGGATATATACAGCGCTAGAAGGGAAAGGTCTGATCCGCGATGACGAATAGTCGTAACGAACTTTTTAACCGGATATGTAAACGCCAGGTAAGGTTAGCCGAACACACCTCTTACGGAATCGGAGGAGCTGCGGATTACTTTGTAATGCCGGCAAACGTTGAACAACTCCTAAGTGTGCTGGACGTGAGCCAATCATACGGGATGGAGCGCATTGTATTTGGCATGGGCTCCAATGTTTTATTTCCCGATAAGCCCAAGCCGGGGACTTTGTATATTTCGTTGAAAAACATGACCGATGTTACCGTGAACGGTTCCGGATGGTTCGTCTCCTCAGGCATTCCGCTGTCCATGCTGTCTCTTGCCGGGCTGCTTGCGGGTTCGCCGGAGTTTCAGTTTACGTACTTGCTTCCGGGTTGTCTGGGTGCGGGAATCTATATGAACGCGAAATATTATGATGAGCAGATTGGCGACAAAATCGAGAAGGTATATTATATCGACCTGGACGATCCGACGTTATCGCTGCAAACGATTCACGCGAAGGATTGTTTATTTGCCTATAAACAATCGATTTTTCAGCATAAGCCCTGGCTTATCGTAGGAGCACAATTCCGGGTGCCGGAGCAGGCAGGGGAGCTAGCAGTTTGTTTGAGCCGACTGCTGACCCAACAGAAAGCGGCTAACGAGAACGGTCTGTCATCCTTGGTTACGTTTTATTCGTACTTCTCCCGGGAAATAATAAAGCTCCAATCCCGGAGAATTCGCATACCTGAGCCTATGAAACACATCGAACAATACCGGACGGAAAAGCGGCATTTCAAGTTCCCCTCCTGCGGCTCGTTTTTCAAAAACAACTACGCGGCCGGCCTATCCATCGGCGCTATGGTCGACCGGTTGGGACTAAAAGGGTTATCTTGCGGCGGTGCCGTCATTTCGCCCTATCATGGCAATATGATTTTGAATGTTCGCCAAGCAACCGCGTCCGATATTCTTGCCTTGAAGGATACGGTGTCGGAAGCGATTGAGCTGCATTACGGGTTTATTCCCGAGCCTGAAGTAGCTATCTTGTAAGTGCCTATGCAAACACTCCACCTCAACTTGAAGTGGAGTGTTGTCGTGTTGGAGCTAACCTTGCGGTTGAATATTATGATTATGCCGGAAAAAGTTTGTCGGGTCGTATTTTTGTTTAATGGCCGCTAATTTCTTGTAGTTGTCCCCGTATGTATCTCTAATAATTTGCGGGTCGGCCTGTACGGTATTAAGATAAGACGCTTGACGCGTCGAATAGGGCAGCATCGTTTTGTAAGCGGAATCGATCCAATCCTTGCACGGCTTCTCCTCTTCCATCGGATAATCGACATCGAAGCACAGGAGGAACGAGGCGTCACGAACGGCAAACGCCGTAGCATCGGAAGGCACCCGATTCATCTGACCGTGGCATTCCCAGAATTGAACGAGCAGGGACGATCTGGGCGGCTGCTCTAGTAGGGCCAGCAAAGCGTCTATCGCTTCTTCGTTAAACTCTTTGATAAACAGCGACGTTCCGGCAACAGCGACATTTTTGGGAGCCGCCAAGTCAAACCGGGATTGCAGCTCCGTATACCGGACTACTCCCGTATTATCCGAGATCGGCTGAGCCAATTCACGCAGCGGCTGAACGGCGTCGTGCCCGTCGGCTTTGTCCCCGGCATACAATCCGGCTATCACGATGACTCGTCTATGGTGCAATGACTCAGGCACACCCGGAGCGGCCGGCATTTGGAAGGTCATCATGTTAAACGATACTTCGTCGGGCGCCTTACGCAAAAATGCCTGGGCGTTGCGCAAAACCTGTTTTGCATCTTTATAGTCGTACATTACGTCAACAGACAATACTTCAGGTCCAAGCGGATACAAGTTAAACTCGAAGGACGTCACCACGCCGAAGTTGCCGCCGCCGCCACGGATCGCCCAATACAAATCGGGATGTTCCCGTTCGCTCACCTGAATCTCCTCGCCATCAGCGGTAACCATCCGTGCAGAGCGGATATTATCGCTCGTCAAGCCGTATTTGCCTCTCAAGTAACCGGTCCCGCCGCATAAAGCGAGTCCGGCGATGCCGGTTTCCGTTACAGTTCCCGTAGGTGTGGCCAAACCGAACTTCTGCGTCTCCGCATCCACGTCGCCAAGCGTGGCGCCGGGTTCGACGATAGCGATTCGACGCTCCAGATCGACGGTCACTTTGCGCATATCGGAACAATCAATCATCAGCGCGCCGTCGCTCACCGCGGTTCCGGCAACATGATGGCCTCCGCCGCGGATCGTCACTTCCAGGTTTGCTTTTTTGGCAAATTGCACGGCAGCGGCAACGTCCGCAGCCGATTGGCAAACGACAATCGCCGCCGGATATTTATCGTAAGCGGTGTTCCAGACTTTTCTTCTTTCGTTGTACGCTTCCTCGCCCGGGACTAGGAGCCGCCCGCTCAGTTGGTCCTTTAATTGTTCGAACAATGAGTATCCCTCCAAAATAATGAATTGGCCACCGCTCTGGTAATCGTTCTGGCAGATGGTGGAACAGTGATCATTATAGGAGACAAAGAATACATAGTCAATATATAATTATAATATGTGTAGTATGAAAGTTAGACGTAACAGTTCACATGATTTTATTCTTTTGAGCTTATATACGGGGAAAGAACCGCTGTCGGTACGGGCTGCATCGGGTTAGATCATCCGCTTCACCCGATCGTATGGATCGATGGACCGCACATTTGGATTGACACGTCATATCGTTGAACATATAATAGTCACAGCAACTATCATCACGCCGATTATCGTGGAGGCCTCGATTGGAATTAGAAAAATATATAGGTGTTATCGTTCACAGGGCAGATTTGAAACTGAACAACTATTATCAAAAAGTGGTTAATCCCTTTGATATTACCGTCGATCAATGGGAGATCTTAGTGATTTTGTGGGAACGGGAGGGCATCACGCAAAAAGAGCTCGCCGAACGATTGTACAAGGATCAGACGAACATTGCCCGGATGCTGTTTAAGCTGGAGAAGAAAGGGTTTATTTATCGCGTGACACATGAGACCGACCGGCGATCTTTGCGCGTTTATTTGACGGAGAAAGGACACGGAATTAAAGACGAAATTCTCGAACCTTCGATTGAGGCTTACCAGAAAACGGTGGAAGGATTAACCGAGGAAGAAGTGGAGACGTTCCGGAGAATTCTCTCTGTGATGTACAACAATGTGAAGGATTTGTAAGTTTTAGGTTCCCTAGTATGGTCGATAAAATTGATTATATAGTTGCTATGACCATTATCGATATGACGAGTAGTTGGAGAAGATACGGAGTGTGAGAACATGACAGCAAATCAGGAGAAAGTCGGTATTTTTAACCCGCCTTACCGGGCTCTGACGATCGGGATCATACTAGCCGTTACTACCGTGGCATTCGAAGGGCTGGCGATTACGACGATTGCTCCGAATGTTGCTCAGCATTTAAACGGCTTGCATCTGTACGGATGGATATTCAGCGCGTTTTTATTATCGCAAATCGTAGGCTCTATGATGATCGGCCAGCAGATTACCAAACAAGGAGTGTATCCCTCGTTTCTCTTAGCGATTCTCCTTTTCGTGATCGGCCTAACGGTTGCGGCTACTTCTATTCATATGTTTATGCTGATCGCCGGGAGAGCCTTTCAAGGATTCGGCGCTGGCGCGATGATTACCTGTGTGTATTATAGCATCACCTTAAGCTATCCGGACAGGCTAAGAACGAAGATATTGGCCGCTTTCTCGAGCGCCTACATTTTGCCGGCGATAATCGGTCCTTATGCGGCGGGACTTCTGGCTGAAACTTTATCGTGGAGAGTCGTGTTTTGGATTGTGCTTCCACTGATCGGTTTGGCGATTTTCCTCACGATTCCTTCCTTTCGTCAGCTTCAAACGCGGGCCAGATCGAGTCAGCCTTCCTCCCATAAAGGCTTTCCCAAAGAGGGATATGCGATTATTTTAACTTTCGGCACCGGGCTGCTGCTAAGCGGGCTAGGCTGGATTACGGAATGGAAAGGCATCGTTCTTACGATAGCAGGCATCCTCCTGATGGTTCACCCCTTGCGCAGCCTGTTGCCTATAGGAACGTTTACCGTCCGAAAAGGGCTGCCCGCAACGATCGTTACGAGGGGATTGTATGTAGCCTGCTACGTTGCAACGGAGAGCTATGTGGTATTGGCGTTGACGGAAGTGAAGGGGTTCTCGGCAGATCTGGCAGGATTGATTGTTGCCGCAGGCGCACTAAGCTGGTCCGCCGCCGCCTGGCTGCAATCCAAACTGGATGAACGAGATCGGGGCGCAGGAAGAACAAAGCGGGTGATCACCGGTACCGGTATTATGATTGTCGGGGTCGTATTCGTCATTGCTTCGATCACGCTGCCGGGAGGCGTTCTGGGGTATGCCGTGATCTCTCAGCTATTCACCGGCTTCGGCATCGGATTAGCCAATCCCACCACAGGTGCTATTGCGCTGCAGCATGCCCGTGCCGGTGAAGAGGGGGAGGTCTCCGCCGTCATTCAGTTCATAGATGCGTTTAGCCCCGGGATCAGTATCGGCGTAGGCGGAGCTTTCATCGCGATGAGTCAAACGTTGCAATGGGACTTATTTACCGGCGTCTTGCTGGCGTTGTCGCTTCAGCTGCTTTTCATGATAGGAAGCTTTGTGATTTCGTTCCGTATCCAAAAAGCAGCAGCAACTGGCACTTCCATACAAGGTTAAGGCGCGGAACTTTTGCGTATGGAAGCTTTAGGAGCAAGCGATACGTTACCGGCCGCTATGCCGCCCAAGATAAGGACAACCCCGATCCATTGCAGCAAGCTTACATGCTCGGCCAAAATGAACGAAGACATGGACACCGCTACGGGAAGCTCGGAGGCGGTTAAAATGGTGCCCAGCCCCGGCCCGATCCGCGGCATTCCGATCGAGAACAGTAACGGCGGGAGTACGACGCCAAAAAAACCGAGAAGCAGTCCATACGGCGCAACCCCCATTAATACGGACATATCCAGCAGAAACGCCGGCGGAAGCAGCACAAAAACAACGATAAGACCACCGGTGGACAGCAGAGCGCTTTTCTGGACCGGAGGCGTATCTTTCCCAACGGAACCGCTAAGAAAAATGAATGTAGTAAATGTCAAAGCCGAAAGCAGCGCCCAAGCCATTCCGGCCCAGGAAAGAACGATTCCGCCAGCTGAAACGACATTGGCAGCGAGAACGGAGCCGATCAGAAGAACGGCGATCGAGACCATTTTTCCTGCAGTCGGTTTTTTCTTATACACGACCCACTCCAAAAGGGTGCCAATCCAAACAAACTGAAATAAAAAAATGATGGCAAGCGAAGCGTTCAACGTTTGCAGGGACTGGTAATAAAACACACCTGTCAAGCCAAATGGAATGCCGGATAAAAGCAGCTGGCAGATTCGTTTGAACGGCAGCTTTTGCTTTTTGGTAAACATCACTAATATCCAGGAAAGCAAAGCCCCGAATAAATATTGGCCGCCTGAAACTGCTGATACTGAAAAACCTGCCGAGTAAGCAAGCTTGACAAAGGTCGATAACAATCCGTAACAGCATCCGCCCAGAAAAACAATACATGCGTAATGCCAAGTTTTCATCGTCTGTCCTCCTATGCAAAATAAAAAACCACACGATTGTCGAAAAGACAATCGTGTGGCGAAAATAGAGTTTCCTCTAGAAAAGTCCACGTCCTGTAACAGGTTTTATTATTCAAATTCCTTTACAGTATATGAGCAACTCTACACGTTGTCAATGTCCATTTGCTGTACGTATCCGAGAAAAATTCGATAAAAACCCGTTGATTTGCGCCTGTTCATCCATCATAATCGGATACAATAACTTCTTCGATACCTATTTATTGGAGGAAAGTCGGATAGGAGGACGTAGCTAATGAAATTGATTGTTATATTCGGCCCGCAGGCAGTAGGGAAAATGACGGTGGGGCAGGAGCTGGCGAAATGTACCGGACTGAAATTGTTTCATAATCATATGACGATCGATCTCGTTTCGAACTTTTTCAGCTACGGCAGTGCGCCCGGAAAACGGCTGGTTAGTTTGTTCCGGCAAGAAATTTTCGAAGAAGTGGCCAAGAGCGACTTGCCCGGATTAATTTTTACGTATGTCTGGGCTTTTGATATGCAGGCGGATTGGGACTATGTACAAAAGATCTGCGGCATTTTTGAGTCCAAGGGCGGTGGCGTGTATTATGTAGAGCTGGAAGCGGATGTGGAGGAAAGACTGGAGCGCAATAAAAGTCCGAACCGTCTCCATCACAAACCGAGCAAACGAAATATCGAGTTTTCCGAACAAGATCTGCTCCGCTCGATGGATAAGTATAGATTGAACTCGTACGAAGGGGAGATCCGGAAGGAAAATTATATGAGGATCAATAATACGAGAATCAGTCCGGAGGAAGTGGCTAGGATGATTCAGGAACAATTTCAATTGTAGGCGTACTGTCAGCAGGAAAAGAGCGAATCTGATTCGGATTCGCTCTTTACGTTAGTTCATCATTTGTATCCAATCAGCCACAGATTACAGCTACCAGCTTTCTGTATTGAGGCACGGAGAGAAGCTGAAAAATGAACCAGGGAACATCTATATAACCGCCAGTCCGTTCAACGCTGAATGGACGAGCAGCGACTCTCTGAAAATCTATAAAACTGTAAGAGAAGCATATAAACGCAAATACCGACATAATGGAGTAAAAATCGAATACAACTGAGTTCTCGGAGAAAATGCAAACAAAGCAACTAGCAAGGATAGGGTTTCATTACTAATTATTATTACTCCTCAGGACGCGCGGACGAAGAAGCTCGGACCACCAGTCGGGTAGGGACGACGATTTTACGGCGTTTTTGCTTCGGGTTACTCATCACGGAAACTAACAGCTTAACGGCTTCGCGTCCAACCGTATATTCCTCCTGATTTACAAAGGTAGGCGGAATCGCGGAAAAAGCGGACAGCTCGTAATCGTCCAGAAAAACTACGGAGAGGTCTTCAGGGACGCGCCGCGACAATTGTTTGGCCGCTTCCATTACGGTCAGGCCAACGGAAGAGTTCACCGCAATAACGGCCGTAAGCTCCGGATTCCTCTCCAAATATTGAACGATTCGTTCCTTGCTCGCCGAATCGCTTGCTCCGTCCTGCAAAATACGGTTCACCTCTTTACTCTCCAGATCGGTTAACCGTAAATACCTGTCAATTAATATCCCGTTCTCGGAAAGCGCCTTTTCGTATCCGGTTAGACGGTCCTCAATGCTGGATGTTCCTTCCACATGAGTGGATATAAATCCGATGCGGCGGTGCCCCATACGATAACAGTGTTCGGTCGCTTCAAATGCGCCCGTTACGTTATCGGAGCATACGTAGTTGGTTTCAACTCCTCTTAAATAACGGTCAACCACAACAACCGGAAACTCGTTTAAGGTTAGCTTCAAAATCTCCTCGTTATAACTTTGACCCTGTGCCGGATAAATGATAATCCCGTTGAAACCGCTGCGAACAATTTGATTCAGCAGCTCTTTTTCCGTTTCCTGCGAATCGCCCGTTGTGCGAAATAACAGGTTGAATCCTTCATCTGCGAGTTGGTTTTCGATTCCGTGCAGCAGGTTCGCAGTGAATCGGTTATCGATACGCGGCATCAAAAAGGCTACCGTCAAATCGCCCTGCCGCTTCTCCGGACGGTAAACGGGAGGCTCGCCGAGCTTGTCTTGCGCTACGAACGTTCCTTTTCCTTGTATACGGTAGATCAAACCTTCTTCAATCAATTCTTGAAGCGCGTTTTTAATCGTAATCCGGCTCACTTTAAACTGCCCGGCCATTTCGTTCTCAGACGGGATCTTATCGTTTGCAAGCCATACGGACTGTTCGATCTGGTTTCGTACATATTCTTTGATCTGTCTGTATAGGGGCGTGCGGCTTCCTTGTTTGGAATCGGAGCTGCTTTTGGATGAGGCACGTTCGGTTGTCACGGTCGCGACCTTCTTTCCCGGCTATAATGCGGTCTATTGTATTATTATTGTTAACGGATTGACACAGGAAGTCATGGAAAATAAACTTGTCTTATTGATATAAACAAATATATATGAATAGTTACAAATAATCAACTTGAGAGAAGAGGCGCTTAGAGGATGAAGCAACCTTTGCGATTCGTCGTCATGGGGGATTTGCATTACGTACAGGAGCAGTCGCATCAGCAAGCGTTAAACGGGAAGCCGAAAGGGGTGACGGAAGTCGCCGATATTACCCGGAACTTATGGATGACGCGCCATGTAACGCCAAGAATTATCGAGGAAATTGCCCTGTTCAAACCTGATTTTGTCATCCAAACCGGTGATATCATCCAAGGTCATTGCGATGATGAGGCAAGCGGACTTCGGGAAATGAGCGAAGCGATGGAGCTGCTGGAACGGCTGAACTCGCCGGTTTTCTTTGCGCTCGGGACGCATGATGGCGTCGTGGGAAGGCGCGAGGAGGAGCAAGTTCTGCAATACGTGTATCCGGCTATTGCCAAAGCGTTAGGTACCGATTCGGTGACAAGGGGGTATTATACGTTCGAGAAAGCAAACTCTTTATTTATCGTTTTGGACTATACGACGTTCATCCAAGGCGACCTGCAGGAACAATTTATTCGTGAGGCGTTCGCCGAATCCAAAAAATACGAGCATGTCTTTTTGTTTTCCCATCCTCCGCTTATTTGTGTAGGCAGACCGTTTTTTACCCATTATGACTTCGCGCAAACCGTACTTCGTGAATTAGCTGAACATCCGATAGACGCTTATTTTTGTGGACATACCCATAATCAAATATCCGCTTTACATCGGGTGGGAGAGTATTGGCTGCCTCAACTGAAAAGCTCCGTGCTCGGTTATCCCGACCGACCGCCTGTTTGCTTGAGCGACGTTCGCCCGCTGCTGCCTGAGCCGGAGGCGTTTGAGATGGGCTGGGGCTATTTGGAGGATTCGGCTCCGGGCTGGTGGTCCATTACGGTGGATGGCGAAACGGTACAAGCGGATTGGCACGTTTTGGGGCATGGCGTCGTTGGGCAGTTGACATGGAGGGGCCGGGGCGAGAAAGCGTTATTCTCCCAAAAGCCGGAATATGGCAATTCAAGCGGACTTCCGCTGCCAAAACTGGGCGACATCCAATCGGTCCGGCTTCGGGCTGCCGGCTCCAACTGCCGGACGCCGGGAGCACACCGGGTAAGCCTGAATGGGGAAGAGATCGGAGCGTTTCAGCAACTGGAGTACTTTGACAGCCGGCAATATATGAGAATCGAGGCGAAATACTGGCATTTTCTTGGAGTCCATAACCGAATCGAAATCACGACAGGAGATGAACCGATATGTATCGGCGGATTCGTACTTGAGATTGAAACGGATGATGGCTGGATCCGGAGTACGGTATCCGGCTATTATGCAAATACGGATCGCTGGGATCGGTGGGGAAACGCTCCGCTCATCAAAATCGCGCCGCATCAAACCGTAATAACCGAGCTTATTTTCGGATCTTAAGGAGATTAAAATGAATTACAAACTAATTGCGCTTGATCTGGACGGGACACTGCTGAACAAAAACAAAACGATTTCGGCGGAGAATATCAAATGGATACATGCAGCCGGAAAGGCCGGGATGAAGATTACTCTCGCTACCGGACGGCCGATCTCCGATGTGACAAGTATAGTCGAGCAACTGGAGATCGATTGTCCGCTAGTTATTAATAACGGCAGCGAAGTATGGCATGCGCCCGGCGACCTGCATTCCAGGCGCGAGCTGTCCCCGCATTCGGTCGCCAAATTATTTGAACTTCTCGAAACGAATCGGGAGGAGCTGGATTTCTGGGCGCATACGGTTGGGGGGCGGATCAACCGAACCAATGTGCCCGCCGATGTGACAACCGCCCAATGGCTTCAATTTGCGATTCGCAGTTCTGATCCGGAACAACTTCGAACGGTTCGGGAGCGGATCGCGTCGTGGAATATGCTCGAGATCAGCAACTCCCATGTGACCAATATGGAATGCAATGCGCCGGGCGTTACCAAAGCAAGCGGTTTGTTAGAAGTTTGTTCGATTATCGGTATCGAGATGTCGCAAGTCATTGCGATCGGCGACAGTCTGAATGACATCCCGATGATCCGGGCAGCGGGTTTGGGGGTTGCTATGGGGAACGCTCAAGAACCGGTAAAGCAGGCCGCCGATCGGATAGCGCCTACCAATCTGGAAGATGGCGTTGCCAAGGTGATCGAGCAAGTCCTTTTATCTTAATGTTATGAAGCAAATAGACGCCTCCGGCGCCACGGTTGAAGTGGTTTTGGAGGCGTCTTTGTTTAACGTTGAATACTTTCCGCCGCTATTTCTTGGTGCTGATCACCCGGTTGATCTCCTCGTCCGCTTGTCTCAGAGCGGTATTGAGGTCGATTTTGTCGGCTGCATAGTCCCGGAACGCCTGCTGGCCGATCTTTTTGCCGTCGGATTCATAGACTGAATAAACCGGTGAAGGGGAGACCGAGCTTTTGAAGAGAGACTGGACGTTTTTCCCTTTCAGATACGGAACTTCCTCGCCGAACTGTTTCTTAGGCTCGTCGCTTGTAAGCGGCGACATCCTTGCCGTTTTTCTGGCGCTGGTTATCTGGACTTCGTCCGAGGTGACGACTTCCATTACCTTCATTGCCGCTTCCGGATGCGAAGTCGTTTTGGATACGATAATATTGTGGGAATCGAGCTTTCCGGAAATATTCGGTTTGTCTTTATAGCTCGGGTACTGAGCGATATCCCAGTTCACCGTATTCGCCGCACTTCCGATCTGCGCAATCAGATTCGTTGAAGCCAGCATGGCTACGTTTTTTTCTTTAATAAACAGGTTGCCGGAAGCGGCGGCGGAAGGCTCCAGACTCGGTTGTACGTTCCCGGGAATCGTAAGAATGATTTTCGTCAGCTCGAACACTTGTTTCCACTTGTCGTTATTCATGCTGGCTTTGTCTGTGCTGCCGTCTACATACGTTAGTGAATAAGGGAAGCTCATCACATAACTGCTGGCCGGGTCCAGACCGCGGTATTGAACGCCGCCGTCCTGCTGGGTCAACTGACGGGCCAATTCGACGGCTTCCTCCCAGGCCATGCCGTCTTTCGGATAGCTTTTGCCGAACTTGTCGAAGAGGTCTTTATTGTAGTAGAGAGCGTTAAATTGCATCGCATAAGGAAGCCCGTACAACTCACCTTTCTCCGATTTCACCGCATCGATAGCCACGGATTGGAACCGCGACAGATTAAGGCTGGATGATTTCACGTAAGGCGTGATGTCCGTCAGCAAGTCCAGCTGCTTCAAGCCTAGAATCCCCGAGTTCGGCGTTAAAAGCAGATCGGGCACTTCCCGTGCCGCCAGCAAACTGTTAAGTGTAACGTCTTTGCCGGGGCGGGTAATCTCCAAAGTGATATGAGGATACTTTTTCTTGACCGGATCGGAGAACAGCAGTTTGAAATCGTCGTCGGAGATTTCGGCACCGTTTTGGAACACCTTTAACGTTATAGGCGTATTTGATTCATTAGCACCTGTCTTCGTCTCAGGGGCGTTGCTGTTAACGGAGTTCGTCTGGCTTCCGCATCCGGTTGCCACCAAGGCAATCGATATTACAATAGAGCCGGTCAGAGTAAGTCGTTTCGTCATCATTTGCAGCCTCCAGCTTGATTTTAAGTAGCAGATGTACATCTGTAATCCAGTATAAAATCGAACCGTTAAAACTGACTTGTTTTTTTGTCAAATACGTATTAAATATGAATGCAACTTGTATATTTGTTATATTGATTTCTTTTTTTGCGAGACCAGGATCCTCCCGTTAACGTCCACAGGCTGCAGCGGGAAGGTGTATATACGCAATTGGTAAGAAATAATACAACTACCGCTGTGCTATAATTAGAGCGACGATCATGGAAGACGAAAGGAGAATATCCAAATTGGCGACATTGAATCAAGTGCCAGTCGTGAAAGCGGAGATGCTTATTCGTAGACCTGTTGCTGAAGTGTTTGAAGCTTTTATCAACCCGGAGATAACGACCAAATTTTGGTTTACCAAGAGCAGCGGAAGATTGGAACAAGGAAAGCGCATCCGGTGGGACTGGGAAATGTATGGCGTACACGACGAGATCGAGGTAACGGAAATAGTGGCGGACCGGCTGATCCGGATTGAATCGTCGGATAATACTCGAGTCGAATGGACCTTTACGGCCCGCATGGATCAGGAAACCTACGTGACGATTACCAATTCGGGATTTGCCGGAACCGGGGACGAGATGGTATCTCAGGCGATCGATTCGATGGGCGGTTACACGATGGTGCTTTGCGCTCTAAAGGCGTTGCTGGAGCACAACATTGCCCTGAACCTCGTGGCCGATAAAGCGCCTGACGCCCATGTGAACCGTCAGTAGATCGATGTTGCCAAAGAAATGCCGGGGAAACAAAACCGAGCTGCTTGCGGCAGAGGCGGCGTATATCCGAGAAAAAGCTTGAGCAATCAAGCTTTTTTTGTTCTCCCGTCACTCGTGCTTGGGCCGGTATTGCAGAGGCGAGGTGCCGGTCCAACGCCGGAACTGCCGGGAGAAGTGGCTTAGCGAGCGAAACCCGAGCCGGATCGAGATATCTTCGATCGACAAGCTCGTTGTGACGAGCAGATGCTTCGCCTGATTCACGATGAGAAGGCTGACATAACGGCGCGGAGAGACGCCGTACACCTTTGTAAATATTTTCGTGCATTGGCTGCGGCTCATATGCATTTCTTTGGCGATATGGGCGATGGAATCCTCAGAATCAGGGGAAGCCATCCGCTGCAATCGTTCCTCCACTGCATGAGCGATGTCCGTCTCCAGAGACGAGGCGGCCGGCGGGCGCTTTTTGACCGGAGCAGGCGTTAAAGCAGCGCTTTGCTCGGCAATTTCTTTGACAATCAGCAGGATGCAAGCTTGCAGCTCGATTTTATGCAATGGATCGAAGTGTTGTAATGCGAGCATTCCCGATCCGTGGTGCTGTTCACCGACCAGACCGGCTGTCATAATCCGCTCGATTTGCTTCATATAACCGGGCAGGCCCGTGTTTTCCGCCTCAGAGCGGGACAAGTACCCGCAATCGGCTCCGCTGAGCCGTCTGCGTAGTTCGGGATCGTCGACGTCGAAGTGGATGTTGAAGAACGAATAGGGGGAACCGGACCGGTTGTCCGTCCGATGACGTGCCCCGGACTTGACAATAATCCAGTCGCCCGAATAAAGCGTCAGCTCATAGCTTTTCATCACTTGCGTCGCTTCGCCGCTAAAGCAGTACAGCAGCTCGAACAGATGATGATGATGCATCGGATACGACCAGCCGGGCGGCTTAACGCCGAACCCGCATCCGGATATTTGCAGCGTGCTCGTCATGTTCGGAAAATATACTTCGATGTCCATCGTATTCACCCCGGCCGAATATTCTGTATGCTTTATCATATCACATGCCCGGACAAATATTAGGCACAATTGGTCGAAGGAAGACGAGTGAGTAGGAAGAAAGTTATGGATAAAAATACCTACTGATGTTACACTTGGCAAAGGAATAGATAATAATGGCAGAAAAGGGAGAGGGAATGGGAGTGAAACGAATTCTGCTTGTATGGATCGCCAGTGTAATGCTGTATGCGTGCTGGCCGGTCCCGGTTGCAAGTGCCGCCGAAGCGAAGGTAAAGGTATACGAAACGGGAGTAACCGCCTATCAATACGTAAACACGTATGATGAAGTGGTGTCCGACTATTTTTCTGCTGTGTTTGTTGAAGTAGACGGGAGTATCAAAATTCCGTCTTTTTCGCTCAAACGGATGGGCGGCATATTAAGTCATACTAGCGGAGCCGGTGGTAAAGTTACAATAACCGACCACCAGAAGTCGATGACTTATGAGATGAAAATCGGCAGTTCTAAAGTAACGGTACTGAACAAAGATAAGATTAAGCAATCCGAATTTACGCTTAGCAAGGAAGTAACGGTTCATCTGGTTGGAGATTATCCGTGTTTCCCACTAGATTTTTTCGAGAAGATCGGTTACAAGGCCGAGTTTGACGGAAAACGGACGATAAACGTAGATTTAAGTCTGAAGAAGGCCGAAGAGAACAAAGAAGAATCTAAACTCGTTCCGTTTTCGGTCGGTTCCAGGTATGGCTATATGAACACAGCGGGCAAAGTGGTCATTGAAGCGGAGTACGACGGAGCGTTGCCGTTCGCGGAGAAACTCGCCGCCGTAAAAGCGGACGGCAAGTGGGGCTATATCGATGAAACCGGGAAGATGGCGATCTTGCCCCAATACGATACGATATCCGCCTTTGAGGAAGGGATTGCCGTTGTAGGTCAATATGTAGACGGCGAGTTGAAGATGGGCTACCTGCAACAATCCGGGAAATTGCTGAAAGCTCCGGATTTCAACTATGCGCTCCCGTTCAGCGAAGGATACGGTGCAGCCACGTACGGCAAATCGTTCTTTTATATGAATCAGGACGGAATATACGTATTGTATCCGGACAATGACGATGCGGGGCCGTTTTCCGACGGTTTGGCCAAGATCGGGAGAAAAAACAGCTACGGTTACATCAATAAACGCGGGGAAGAAGTCATATCGCTGCAATATGAAGATGCCGGAGATTTTAATGAAGGTTTGGCTGCCGTCAAGCAAGATGGAAAATGGGGTTATATCGATAAAAACGGAGAGACCGATATCCCTTATCGTTACGATCACGCAGGTTCGTTCGAGGACGGTTTGGCGGTTGTAAGAACCGGCAAACTGTACGGTCTGATCGACAAAACCGGCAAAACGACAGTCCCTTCCAAATTCGATATGATCGGTACCGGGCATAACGGCTATTGGCCGGCCCAATCGGCAAATCAATGGGGATTTATCGATGTGAAAGGCAATTGGGTCATCGGTCCGGAATACGAGTTCGCTTATGGAGCGGCAAGCGGTCTGTTCTACTTGCAATCCGAAAGCCGCAGCTACTATGTCGATTCACAAGGGAATGAAGTTGTCCCTCACGATGCAAATGGCAACGAATACGTGCGGATTTGGACGGCTGGCAAAGCAATTGAAGTAAACGGAAAGCTGCTGGAGCTGAACCATCTTCCATCGGTTATCGAAGGCGTTACCTATGTTCCTGCACAAAGCGTACTGGAAAGCGTAGGTATGAAAGCGGAGTGGGACGCCGAATCGTTAACATTGTCGGCAAAGCGGCCTGGTTTATCGGTTGATCTGCAAGCGGACAAAGCAGTAGCGCAAGTAAATGGAAAAGAAGTGGAATTAGCCGCTGCTTCGTTCATATGGGAAGACGTTTTGTACGTTCCGGCAACTTTTCTGAAAGGAAACGTTGTCGCTTTATTGGACGTAACAGAGTACGCCCCCGTTGATCTGACGGAGATGGGAATGGAACAGGTGTGGGACGACTTTGCTCAGTGGGCCGAATCATTCGATAATGCGGATCTCGAAACCCAACTGGAGATGGCAGCTCAGATCGAAGAGCATTTTAACGCGGTCGAAGCGGATTATGCAGCGATATTCCAATCCGAACCGAACAACGATGCCGCTTATCTGGAATACGCGGTCTTGCTGGGCGAGCTTGCTCAAATGTTCGAGCAGGAGGAGCTGTGGGCCGAATCGGCTGCCATGGCGAAAAAGGCCGGTCAAATTAGTGCGCGTACTGCAACTTATTATCATTTATACGCCGCCGATCAACGTTTGGTTGGTGTCGAGAAAACCGGGGTATACCGGAAAGCGGCTGAAGCCGATCCGTACTTGCTGCTCAACCATGCATTAACGAACGGGACGTATTATGAGGCGGGGATCGCGTTCGGCGAAATGAAAGGGATGTCGAGTTTTGCAGTATACAGCTTGAAATTGGCCGCGGCATACGGCACGGAAAAGGAACAACAGGAAGCCAAGGCACTATTGGACGAGAAATATGGAGCGTCGATGGAATAAGTAAGGATGAGTCTGAATGACTTAGCAATTATAAAAAATTGGATCGGGCTGTCCCTATTACCGGGGCAGCCTTTTTTGCAGTTATTACGGAAGTGAGATTAACGTGCACAAATGGTCAAAAAAACGGACGCTATGCATATGGTGTCAAATGGGCGGCTTGGATATGATAAAAGCATAAACATGTCGAACGACATACGATGGAAAGGCGGCGCTGCTAATGCCACTGTTGGAAGCTACAAACGGACAATTTACGTATGACGGCCAGCCGTTACGAATTATATCCGGAGCGATTCATTATTTCCGCACCGTCCCCGAGTATTGGCATGACCGGCTGCAAAAGCTGAAAGCATGCGGCTTCAATACGGTGGAAACCTATGTCGCCTGGAATCTGCACGAGCCCCGGCCGGGAGCGTATAACTTCGAAGGGATTGCCGATATCGAGCAGTTTATCCGGACGGCGGGCGAGCTCGGATTACATGTGATCGTCCGGCCAAGCCCTTATATTTGTGCGGAATGGGAGTTCGGCGGGCTGCCGGCCTGGCTGCTGGCCGATTCGGATATGCGGCTGCGCTGCTTCCATAAGCCGTTTCTCGATCGGGTGGACGCTTATTACGACGTATTGCTGCCGAAATTCAAGCCGCTGCTGTCCACGAACGGCGGCCCGATCATCGCGATGCAGATCGAGAACGAATACGGCAGTTACGGCAACGATACGAAGTATTTGGACTATTTGCGGCAGGGCATGATCAGCCGCGGCATCGATGTGCTCCTGTTCACGTCGGACGGGCCGACCGATTCGATGCTGCAGGGCGGAACGGTGCCCGGCGTTCTCGCGACCGTCAATTTCGGTTCCCGGGTGGGGGAAGCGTTCGCGAAGCTGCGCGAATACGAAGCCAACGGTCCGGTCATGTGCATGGAATTTTGGAACGGCTGGTTCGATCATTGGGGCGAGCATCATCATACGCGGGATGCGGGCGATGTCGCGCGGGTTTTGGAAGAGATGCTGCAGGAGAACGGCTCCGTTAACTTTTATATGTTCCACGGCGGTACGAATTTCGGCTTCTACAGCGGTGCGAACTGTCCGGCGCCTAACCAGTTCCAGCCCACGATTACGAGCTATGACTACGACGTCCTGCTGACGGAAGCCGGAGAGCCGACGGACAAGTTTTACGCGGTGCGCGACGTGCTGGCCCGTTACGGATTCGCGCCCGGGGCGGAACTTCCGAAGCCAATCGCCAAGCGTGCTTACGGGAAAATCCGGACGGACCGGCAGACGGGGCTTTTCGACAGTCTGGACGTCTTGTCTGAGCCGATAGCTTCCGTATATCCGCAACCGATGGAGAAGCTCGGGCAAAACTACGGTTTTATTTATTACGAAACCCGGATTTCCGGACCGAGAGAGAAGCATCAGCTGAACTTGCAGGATGTCGCCGACCGGGCACTCGTATTCGTGGACGACCGGTTTGCGGGGACGATCGAGCGATGGGACCCGGAGACGAAAGTGTCTTTCGACGTTCCGAAGGAAGGCGTGAAGCTCGGCATCTTGGTCGAGAATATGGGCCGGATCAACTACGGTTCCTATATGAAGGACCGCAAGGGGATTACCGAAGGGGTTCGGTTCGGTTATCAGTTCCTGTTCGATTGGACGATTCGCACACTGCCGCTCGACGATTTGTCCGGTCTGACATTTGAAGCCGGAAGCGCCAGCGGGCAGCAAGGCCCGGTCTTCCACAAAGCGACGCTGCAGGCGGATCATCCGGCCGACACGTTTCTGTACTTGGACGGGTGGACCAAAGGCGTCGTCTGGGTGAACGGCTTCAACATCGGCCGTTACTGGAACAAGGGTCCGCAGAAAAGCTTGTACGTACCCGGACCGCTGCTCCGTGCGGGGGACAACGAGATCGTACTATTGGAGCTGCACGGAACGGAAACCGCCGAAATCGAGTTCAAGGACGTTCCCGATCTCGGTCCGACCGCTTAAATAATATCAAAACGAGCCCCATCTTCCAAATTTCCGGAGGTGAGAGCTCGTTTTTTTTAGCAGATCCTCTTCATGAAAGGACATCCGCCTACATTTCCATCTTGCCCATATCGCCGCCGGGCATCGCAACCATCATCGAGCCGGAGTCGTCGCCGGACACCGGCTCGGGCGACAGCTCCACAGCGGTTCCCAACTGGGGCACAGCGTAGGGCAGGTGCGTGCGTCCCCGGGCCAAAATATGGTTTTCGTTGGAGCCGCTCCAGGGCACCCACGAGCGGGCGTTGCAATAATGCAGCACATAAGCGCGGCGGAACCGGTCAGCCGTTTCGTTGCGATAAGACCGATGGAGCAGGTGAGAGTGGAAAAACAGTACGTCGCCCGGCTCGGCGATGACCGGAACCGACTCTCCGTATTTCGCGGCGATCTCCGATAAATTGTTGACGGAATCATCCAGATTACTTGGAGCGCTGGCCGGAACGAGACCTTGAATGTGCCGTTCGTCGGCATGCACGTAACCTTTCCTCGCCTCCGGCGGCGGATAAATCGGCTCATGGTGAGAGCCGGGAGCGACCCACAGGCAGCCGTTGGACTCATCGGCCCGGTCCAGCGCGACCCACGCACCGATCAGGCTGTCCGGTTGAGTCTGGATGTAGAACGAGTCCTGATGCCAGCCCTGGCCGCCTTTTCCCGGAGGGTTGAAGAACAGCATCGATTGCAAAGCGAGGACGTCCGGACCGATCAACGCTTCGAGTACGTCCAGCACGAGAGGATGCAGCAGTCCCCATTCCGCCGTCTTATTGTGCAGATGCGGCATATGCATGCGGGCGGAGGAGAGCCGCTCGGTTTTGTTCGTTCCTTTCATCCAGGCGTGCTCGCGGGACAGATGATCCAGCTCCGTTACGCGGCCGTGGTAGATATCGTCCGTCCAGCTCAGCAGCCGCTCGGTGTCTTCCTTTGCCAATAACCCTTTTACGAGCAAATAGCCGTTTTTGTGGTAGTCAACATACTGGTCGACCGATACGGTGTAACGAATACGTTCTTGAGGCTTTACTTCGCTCATTCCTTCGTACCCCTCTCCTTCGGATATCTTTATTGTCAAGGAAACGGAGAAATCCGGCAATGTACGAAGGCGAAACAATGATGGACAAATTTGATCTTATCGTCAGCAGATTGTAGCGGAACGGGTCCTGCGTATTTATTCATCCGGCCCCGGGTTGTCCAGAATGAAGTAGTGGTTTAACGGGTAAAACCGGCCCCAATCGTCGGGAGGGGCAAGCTCCCTCATCCGGGCGTCCCCGTATTTTCGCCGATACTCGGTCGCGGTCATTCCTGTCGTCCGGCGGAAAAGCCGGTGAAAGTAATATTCGTCGGCAAAGCCGAGATCACGCGCGATCTGCTTGATGCTGTCGGTGCGCTGCAGCAGAAGCTGAGCGGCTGCATTCATTTTGCGTCGGATGATCCAGTGCTTCGGGGCATGCCCGACATGCTGCTGGAACGTTCGTGTAAAATGCTCGTGGCTCCATCCGGCAAGCCGGGCCAGCTGCTCCACTTCGATCTGCTCTCTGGAATGGGCCTCGATATATTGCAGCGCACCGGAGATTTGAGGAGGCATCGTTCTCTCGTCGTACGGGCCGGAGTCGGATTCCGTCTCCAGTCCGCTCTCCAGCTCTTCGAGCATGTACAGCAAGAGCTTCTCGGCCATCGTTCTCCATCTGGGCGGCTTCACATGGAACAGATACAGCATCTGCTTCATGTGCTGCGGGATGAGCGACCGGTCTTGCACCGGGATTACGCTATATTGAAAGTCTTTAAGCAGGCGATAATGGATCAAGCCGGATAACGGGTCGACGTCGAAATGAACGAACAGATGACGGCACGGGCTGTCCGGATCGAAGCGGTACTCGTGCAGTTCGCCGGGACGCGTAAGCAGGACGCAAGCAGAATCGAGAATATGTCCCGTGCCGTCGGCTTCGTACCTCGTCCGGGAGCCCACCGGAAAATAGACGATCTCGTAGTCAGTTAGCAGTCTCGGTCCGAGATGGCGCCCAGCCTTTACGTTGACGTCGCCCGCGCGGTGAAATCGGATCTCGCGATTGTTCATCAGGATACCGGCTCCTTCTTTATGGCAATGGCTTCTTCTATTATACCGTCTGTCCGGAGGGGAGAAAACGGAAACCGGCTTGTACTTGCGCGGGACCCGGCTGCGGACGCCTCATGTTTTCGCTGGATCCGAATAGTGGTTTACATCTTAGGGAATGATTTGTTATCATAATAGCAATATTTGAAACGCGATGATGAGAAGAGTAGGGGAGAACGTACCTGTACAGAGAGCTCCGGACGGTGAAAAGGAGCCGGGTGCTTCCCCCGAACCAAGCCTCTGAGCAGCATGCCGGAACCGCACGCGGGGATGGATGACGGGAGCTCCCGTTATAGAGCTAGAGTATAAGCATGGCCTGTCATGCCGTACTTGAAGAGGTTAATATGGCGACATATTAACGAATCTGGGGTGGTACCACGAGAACCTTCGTCCCCAAGACATAACGTCTTGGAGGTGAAGTTTTTTTTGTTTTACCCGTGTTAACTTGGACCGGGCACTACGTACTGCAGAGAAGTTTGCATGTTGCCACAAACCCAGACTCAGGAGGAGGACTCGCTATGACCAACGAAAAGGAACCGACAACCGAACACTTTTTATATAAACGGATTGTGGAGGAGCTTGAATCGAATCCGTTCCATCGGACCATGTGTACGCGGTTTCCGCCCGAGCCCAACGGTTACCTCCATATCGGGAGCGCGTATGCGATCCAGACGAATTATTCGATGGCGCAAAAGTTCAACGGCCGGTTTCATCTGCGGTTCGACGACACGAATCCGCTCAGGGAAGATATCGAATACGTGAACGCGATCATCGAAGATATCCGCTGGCTTGGCTACGACCCGGGGCCACATATTTATTATGGTTCCGACTATTCGGAACAAATCTGCGAAGCTGCGGTCACCTTGATCCGGAAAGGAAAGGCATACGTCTGCGATCTGACGCCGGAGGAAGTAACCGAATATCGGGGGACGCTGACGGAGCCGGGCAAAAACAGCCCTTACCGCAACCGGACCGTGGAAGAAAATTTGGAGCTGTTCGCCAAAATGAAAAATGGCGAATTTCCGGCCTCCTCCAAAGTGCTCCGCGCCAAAATCGATATGAGCTCGCCAAATATCAACATGCGTGACCCGATTATTTACCGGATTGTTTATGCCGAGCATTACAGGACGAGCAGCGACTGGTGCATCTACCCGATGTACGATTTCGCCCATCCGATCCAAGATGCGATCGAAGGCATCACGTATTCGTTATGTTCGATTGAATTCAAAGATCACCGCCCTCTGTATGAATGGGTGTTACAGGAGCTGGATATCCCCGAGCCTCCGCGGCAGCGGGAGTTCGGACGGCTGAGCTTGACGGGCGTGGTGACGAGCAAGCGGTTTTTGAGACAGCTGGTGGAAGAAGGCCACGTGGACGGCTGGGACGATCCCCGTCTGCCGACACTGCGGGGGCTGCGGCGAAGAGGGTTCACTCCCGAAAGCATTCGCGGCTTTATCGAAGAAATCGGCAGTATCCGGACGCAAAGCACCGTCGATATCTCGCTGCTCGATCATTGCCTCCGACAAGATCTGAAGCAACAAACGGTGAGTGTCATGGCGGTTCTGAATCCGCTCAAGGTGGTCATTACCAATTACCCGGACAATCACACGGAATGGCTGCCGATCGAGAATAACAGCGAAAACGAGGCGATGGGGAAACGCGAAGTACCGTTTTCCAAAACGATATATATCGAGCGCGACGATTTCATGGAAGTTCCGTCGAAAGGGTATCACCGGCTCAGTCCGAATGCCGAGGTTCGGCTGAAGGGAGCCTACTTCATCCGCTGCGAGGACGTGATCAAGGACCCGGTAACCGGGGAGGTCGCGGAGCTGCACTGCACGTATGATCCGCTTACGAAGAGCGGTAGCGGTTTTACAGGGCGTAAGGTGAAAGGAACGATTCACTGGGTGTCGGCCGAACAAGCGGTGAAGGCGGATGTCCATCTCTACGAGAAGCTGCTGCTGGAATCGGGTATTCCGGGGGAAGAAGACGGGGATTGGGCGGATGTGCTGAATCCGGAGTCGCTTGTAATTGTCAAGGATGCTTGGATGGAGCCCTTTGTGAATCAGGCCCGTCCGGAGCAAAAGTTCCAGTTTTTCCGTCATGGCTACTTTTGTGCGGATCGGAAGTATACGACGGGCGATAAGCTGGTATTTAACCGGATCGTCCCTTTGAAAGATACATTTAACCGAAAATAACGGTTCATCCGGAACAAGATCGTTGATCAGCTATGTGGCTGCCGTTCGAAAGAGCGGCGGCATTGCTGCGTTTGCCCGCGTACGAGCAATTCGCAAAGTATCGAAGAATATCGGTATGTAAAATTCTGAAAATGAAGGAACAATTTCACCTCCGTCCACGTTAATAAATGTAGATAAAAAGGTAGAGGGGGATGGGGAGAAACATGGCTCGAATATTGCTGTCGGCAGCCTATGTATTTCTGGTCGTTATCCTGACGGCTGGATGTGTTCAAGAGCAAGACGTGCCACAAGCTAGCGGGAAGCAGCTGTCCAACGCGGTTCATTATTCAGTCTCGATGGGGGCAAACAAGAATCTTGCCAAGAGCGATGCAGACGGGGCGGACCGGCACTATGAGGAGGTGCAGCCTCCTACCGGTACATGGACAGACGGCAGAGGCATCGGATCGGCGATCGCCGCGGGTTACAAGAAGCCCTGCGAAGAAGTAAGCGCACTGCTGCACATCATCGAACCGGAGAAAGCCAAAGGAATCGAAACTCGTACAATCCGGTACAAGCTGACCGAACGCGACCGGCAGGGGCAATTGATCCGGGGCGTGGCCGAGCATACGGAGCACATGGATCTGGAGCTTGCCTATTCCAACTTTTCAACGAAGCTGCCTGACCATGAAGGAACCTACTATCTCCTGACCGTCGAGATTATGGATGGCAACGCAGTGGAGGATACGGTGTTATCGCTTCTTACAGTTCCCGTACAGAAGGTGGAAGCGGTATTAAAGCTGGATCAGACGACGTATTCCCGCAGCGCCAAGCCAGTCCTTACGATGTTGAACACCGGCCCGGCCCCCCTGTTTTTCGGATTGGACTACAAGTTCGAACGCAAGGAGGGAGACGACTGGACTGTTGTCCCGACGGGCAAAAACATCGGCGTAGAAGCTATCGGTTATGAGTTGGCCGAGAATGGCGAATGGGAGCAGACGATCGAATTCAAGCATATAGCGCCCGGTCAATACCGGATCGGCAAAACCGTTAATGGCCAAGGGACGTCGATTGAAAAGACGGTGTTTGCCGAGTTTGAGGTGCGGTAGGGGGAAACGGGCGGGATGTACGCTGGAATGATCCTGGCATGGGGCGGTTTATAAATGAGGATACGTATGAAGGGGATATTTCGAATCCGCTGACGTTAATTTGTATACGTATGTTGGGAATAACCCTGGTGTGTTTTTTACGTGGTGAATTTGAGATTATGGGGATCAGTAGCAAATCGGCATGAAAAGGCCATCTTCCGAACAAATAAGGAGGAGGCCTTTTCAAATATCCTTGGAGAGGTGGCGTCGTTACCGCGCCACCTATTATCGACGCCACATGTCTCTTATAACAGAAAATCTATTGCTATCTTTTCATCATTTCATGGCTTAGTCTGGTGAGCCAATTGCAAAGCCCCCCTACGGGGGCCTATAGTGGCTAATCTATAGAGCCAAGGATGCAAGTAATAGTATATATAAATATTTGAGTTGTTCACTTTCCTCTTATGGTATATATTAGTAAATGAAACTATATGTATCATATATGATTTAAAGATACATATTGAATCGAGGTGATGTTTCACAGAGAACTACTATGTATTGAAAAATGAGAAAAGAAATCAGAGGAGGAAATACCGTTGAAGATGAAACACCACATTAAGGCAATTTTATTTACATTTCTTCTACTCTTTGTGACCGGTTCCAGTATTTCATTTGCCCAAGATCCTAAAATTGAAGAAGGAAACATAATAATATCTGAGCAATTACCGTTAGATCCTCAAGTGTTACTAAATAATGCATTACAATTTCGAAAAGCAAACGGCCTAGATATTACGATAGAAAACTTAAAAACACTTATTTCACAAAAGACAAGTTATACCGCATCAGAACAAATGACAGGACCTATTACCGAGAGTGAGCTATCAGTAGTAATTGGTAATTCAAAATTTAGAGACGAGTTACCTGATCTGGAAAAAGAAATTAAAGCGAACTACCAAAAATATTACGGCGGTCTTTATTTGAAGCCTGGGAAAGCAGTCATCCTACTGACCGACATTTCAAATGAAATAACATCATCAATTGCGAGAAAAACACCTGAAAGTAATCGACTGGAATTCCAAAAAGTTGATTACACGTTGCAACAACTTCAACAAATTAGAGATAAAATTGCAAGTTTAACGGATAAAAATGTCCTTACAAGTTTCGGTATTGATATTCTTAAGAATCGGGTATATGTATCAGTTGTAAATGATAGTAAAGAAAATCAAGATATTATCTTAAATCTCATTGATCCAAAATATGTTATTTTTGTTAAAACAGAACCGATCGTATTAAATGCAGAAGATAATAACAAATATAGACCCGATATTCCTGCTGGAGCATACATTGGGAAATATACAGCGGGTGATTGTACTGTCGGATTTTACTCAGTAATCAATAATAAGAATTCTCTTGTAACAGCTGGGCATTGTGATTGGAATGGATCTACAGCCACATGGTATCAACCATATGATGCGCCTTTTCAATCAAACAGTATCGGCACATGGGCTGGTAGGACAAGCGGTGATACTACTGTCGATGCTGGATACATCAATTTAAGTTCACACACATATGTTTCGAGGTATGTCACTCATCAACCTTCTGGTAATGTGGCTATTGGTAGACAGCAGGACAATGTATACGTTGGAGATACGGTCTATACAAGAGGGGCTAAAGGCGGTACCGTTTACACAGGTACTGTCACTAAAACAGGTCATAGCGAACTTTTTCCGAGTGGTTCTGGTTATAATACGGTAAGCAACCTTGTTCTTACAACTAATTCATCAGGTGTAGTTGGGGATAGTGGGGGCTTTGTAGGTCTATTCAACTGGAATTCCTCCAAAAGTAGATTTGATTATGTATTAGTCGGTATTCATAACGGTACTAAACCTTCTACACCTCCTTCACAGTTTTTTTCTCCACTAGGTTCGATAAAGTCTGCTCTGGGAATTACCGACGTTTTTTTAGATAATTGAACTGACATAAAGAGCCTGCCTTAGGGAATCAGCTTGTTGAGAAGCCTCAACAGGCTATTTTCTGTATATCTGGCATAATTGAAAGGGATAATCATGATAACCAGATTCGGCGAAATAACTCAAGTCGATATCCAATATCACGATTGAGGGCACTTACTGTCGAGGGTAAAGAACTTGTATGCGTAGGAATCCGCTTAGTTCGGTGATTTTTCATTTTAAGGATATATGTTCTTGTCCACGTCCAAAGACAAGAACATATATTCTTACCCATATGAAGGACAAGAACATATCCTGCCAAATGCATCCTGTCAGTAGGGCATTTGCTGCACTTTCTAGCGTTAAGCGGTACGAAGGGGGAAGGGCTTGCGGAGTTCAAGAACGTTTTTTGGCGCGGGACGGGTAAGGCATTTTTTGATCGGTGCGGCCGAGCAAATAATCGATGCTCGTTTGATGGAAATCGGCCAATGCAATTAAGAGCGTTGTCGGAATATCCAACTTCCCTCGTTCGTAATCGCTGTAGGTTCGCTGCTTGATGTTCAGATACTCGCACAGTTTCTCTTGTGATAGATCCTTATTTTAGCGCATGTTCCGTATTCGTTCATAGACCACGGGTACTCACCTCAAGATGAGTATAGTTCAGTGGATAACCCACTGCAATAAAGAATTAATTATTTATTATATAACTTGACAGAAATATAACCGAAAAGTAATATAATTTTATGAACAAGGACAAACTTTTCGAAGTGCTGGCCGAGCCTAACCGGAGGCGTATGCTTGACTATTTGCGGTTTCGGGAGCGAACGGTCGGGGAACTGGTCGCGTTATCTTCATTGAGCCAGCCCGGGGTGTCGAAGCATCTTCGCATTTTACGGGAAGCCAATCTGGTGAGCGTGCGTAAAGAAGCACAAAATCATCTGTATCGACTGAATGCCGAGCCTCTGCAGGAGATCGCGGATTGGTTCGAGCCGTACCGGCAATTTTGGTCGTCCAAGCTGGACGATTTAGAGAATGCACTTGATGAAGAGCGGGAGTAACCGAACATACTATGATCGAATTTTTTGCGGCCCGTAATCAGAAGAAGGAAACCCATTCCGAGCGAACAAAGAGGAGGAACCCGATGTTAGCCGTTGTGGAGCAAGTTCCGGGCGGATACAAAGCCCGTTTCGAACGTCGCTTGAAGCATCCCGTCGAGAAAGTATGGTCGTACTTGACCGAGAACGACAAGCTGGCGAAATGGTTTGCCGAGTTGTCGGTCGACGATCTCCGGGAAGGGGGCGTGATCAAGTTTGACATGCAGGACGGCACGTTTGAGGAGCTTCGGATTATCGAACTGAAACCGTATTCGGTGCTCGAATATATGTGGGGCGAGGACCGGGTCCGTTTCGAGTTGTACCCGGAGACCGAAGGATGCCGACTCGTGTTAATTGAGCACATTCATAAGCTTACCGATCATACTCCGAAAGATCTCGCCGGCTGGCATGTATGCCTGGATGCTATTATCGCCCTGATGGACGGTAGAACGATTGAATCGCGGGAAGACGAATGGAAAATCTGGTACGATAAGTATTCGGCGCTGCTGACCAATTTTCCAAAAAGTTAGTCAAAAAGTAATGTAACTCAAGACCGCCATCATTTGGCGGTTTTCATTGAAAGATCAGATGGTTAAGTTCTTCACCGTGCTAAAGTGAGCAGGGTGGTAGGTTTGATGTAGAAGAGAGCACGTAAGAGTCAAAGGGAATGGGTATTGGAGCGGAAAGTTTGGGTGTGAATTTGGCATGGACCTCGCCAAAATCACACTCGGGCCGCATTTGAAGTCGTGTTGTAACCGCAAGACCTAAAAAAGACAACACGATTCAACGAGCGGCTGGAGCCCGGTATCCATTCCCTCCCACGCACAAACGTTTGGGTTTGCACGTAAAAGGATTGTCAGGAGTTTTTACCTTACGGTTTTTCATTGCACAAATGGTCAAAAAATCGAACGGAATGTATATGGCATCCTGCGAAACGCTGGATTATGATGATAACGCAAGCGATCGGATAAGGATAAAGGAAAGGCGGAGAACGCATGACAACCTTCGAAACGGCAGCGGCACGATTCCTCTCCGGCGACAATCCGGACAGCGGAAGAGTCGTACCTGCCAACTGTAACCGATCCGGGCGGACTACGATGGAGCTGGGACGCGAATGAAGACGAACCTCTTGCTGATTACAGTCGACCAGATGCGTTACGACTGTCTGAGCGCGCTCGGACATCCGGTCGTGGAGACGCCGAATCTGGACAAGCTTGCCCGCGGCGGGGTTTTGTTCGCGAACGCATACTCGGCGACGCCGACCTGTATACCGGCCCGTGCTGCGATCTTCACCGGCATGAGCCAGCGGTCTCATGGAAGAGTCGGCTACCGGGAAAAGGTGCCTTGGGATTATCCCCACACACTGCCCGGCGAGCTGGCGAAAGCCGGTTACCATACCCAATGCGTCGGCAAAATGCATGTTTATCCGGCCCGCAATTTGTGCGGCTTCCATAACGTCGTACTGCACGACGGCTACCTGCACTACAGCCGCAGCAACAGCGGGATGCCGATGGCGAGCCATTATGACGAGAACGACGATTACTTGCACTGGCTGCGCCAGACGGCGGGAGCCGAAGCGGATTTGACGGACCTTGGTCTTGACTGCAACGCCTCTACGGTGACCCGGCCCTGGCATCTGGAGGAGCGGCTGCACCCGACGAATTGGACGGTCACGCAATCGATCGATTTTTTGCGCAGAAGAGATCCGCGCAAGCCGTTTTTCTTATGGACGTCGTTCGTCCGTCCGCATCCGCCGTTCGACCCGCCGCAAGCCTACTTCGATATGTACCGCGATCTGGAGATGCCGGAGCCTCCGGTAGGCGATTGGGTCGATGTCGAGGCGGCGGCGCGTTGCGGAACCGATCCGACGGGGCTGTCGGGTATATTGCCGAAGCGGCGGCTGAACCGGGCGAGAGCCGGCTATTATGCCTTGATCACCCATCTGGACGATCAGATCGGTCGGCTGCTGAACGCTTTGCAGGAGTACGGCCTATACGGGAATACGCTGGTCGTATTCGCTTCGGATCATGGCGAGATGCTCGGCGATCATTATTATTTCCGCAAAGCGCTTCCTTATGAAGGAAGTGCCAAAGTACCGTTGATCGTCTGCGATCCGGGAGGCCGGCTGGGTCTGCAAAACGGGAGCCGTATCGGCAATGTGGTTGAGCTGCGCGACCTGATGCCTACGCTGCTTGATGCTGCAGGCGTCCCGATTCCGGAATCGGTCGAGGGGAAGAGCGTGCTGACCTTGTGCCGCGGAGACGAGACGGCCTGGCGCGACTATATCCATGGGGAGCACGCTTACGGGCAATTGTCGCATCACTACGTGACGGACGGCGTATCCAAATACGTCTGGTACTCCCAGAGCG
Source organism: Paenibacillus oceani (assembly GCF_014705615.1). Classification (GTDB taxonomy): domain Bacteria; phylum Bacillota; class Bacilli; order Paenibacillales; family NBRC-103111; genus Paenibacillus_AB; species Paenibacillus_AB oceani. The sequence goes on along the minus strand of NZ_JACXJA010000015.1, from coordinate 115,999 downwards.
GCGAGGAACAGCTGTTCGACTTGAAGGACGACCCGCAGGAACGGGTTAACTTGGCGGGGCAAGCGTCAATGCAAAACACGCTAAGTCTGTGGAGAAATCGACTTGTCCGGGAACTGGAGGGGCGGGAAGAGGGTTATGTGCAGGATGGGTCGCTTATAGCGGGACAGCCGCCTCGCTCTTGCCTGGATCACCTGACTGCGGGCTTGTAAACGAAAAAAGCCAAGCTGCCTCCAACATCACTTTGCGATGCTTGGAACACCGCCAAGCCGAACTTTTTTGAGAAGAAGGACCTCAATCTCCACCTGACCGTGGAAGTTGAGGTCCTTTCGTTTGGGAGATGGGAAGGTTCCCGTGTCATGCGATGCTTTTGGGCAACCTTTTGGCATTGTAGCTGCGAATTATCCGGGACTCCGGGAAAACTTCTCGCGGAACTGGCCGGGCGTCAGCTCGGTGCTTTTCTTGAACAGCCGGATCAGGTAAGACGGCTGGTATCTGAGCGCTTCGGCGATATCGTTGACTTTCATATCCGTCGTCAGAAGCAGTTCTTTGCACTTCTCGATCCGCAATCCGGTCAAGTAATCGATAAAATTGACGCCTTTCACTTGCTTGAAGCTGCGGCTCAACTTGAACGAACTGATTCCGTACCGGCTGGCGTACAGATCAAGCGAGACGTCGGTCAGCAAGTCACGGTGCAGCTCCTCCACGACCCGATCGACGATCGATCTCGTCTCGGAATCGAAGGAAGAGGTTGCCGAACGAACGAACGGTTCGATGACCGAAACGGAAAACCAGCGGATCATCTCGTCCGGGTTGCGGAGTCTCATCAAATCCTCGTACAGATGGGCGCCGCCATACACGCTGTCGGGATTCATCCCGGCGCGGAATACGGCGTCATACACGCTTCCGAGCAGCTTAAGCATCGCCTGCTGGACGTGCATCTGTGTGCCGGCCTTGCTGCGGATCGCTTCGACGAACCTCTGAACGCCGTCAGCCGCTTCCTCGCTAAGCCCCATGCGCATCGATTGAATGATGTCTTTCTCCAGTTCGAGCGGAAAGTCGATAGGGCCCATATCGGGCAGCATATCCTCCACGTCCAATAGGTCGATCGGCTCGTTCGGATCGCGTCTGCGCAGCGTTTTGGACGTCTCATCCAGCAGTCCGGGCAAGGCGAGCGCCGAATCCGTCAGCTTGCCGACGGCGATCGCTACGTTCACCTTCAACAATCCGCTCAAGGCGGAGGCGATATCGGCCGCTAACGCAAGCAGCGTTTCTTTGGCCTTCGGCGCCGGTACCGAATTGTCGATCGCGAGCAGGACGCCGACGGTCGAATTCTGGAAGTTGATCGCATGCGCATGAACGGCCGCGGTCCGGCACAGCTCCTGCATGATGTTGGCGGCCGCATAATCGATCAACTGCTCGTCCCGGTCGGAAAACTTAGCAGCCGGCGTTCCTTTCCCGTACAAACCCGCTACCAGAAACGCAAACCGGGTTCCTTCCACGTTCCACTCGTACTGCCGCAGCTTCTCGATCACTTCTTGATCGGAAAACGGCATGATTCTCCCTTGCAAAAACTGCAGCAAATACCCTTCCCTGAGCGACGGCAGCGATTGCTGCAACTGTCCTTGCAGAAGCTCGCTCTCGTCCAATTGCAGCTTCCATTGGCGTTCGATATATGCTATCTCGTTCATCCGGTCGCTGCCGGTTTCTTTGGCCGAATGAAACAAACCGACCAGCCGCTGGATCGGGTTATAGATCCGTTTGGACGCAAACCACGACAACAGCAGCGCCAGTGCAAGGCCGAACGCGCTGACCGCAACGATCATGCGGGACATGTCGTTCACCGGGGCGGTGATCCGGTCGAGAGGGGTGGCCGAGACATAGATCCAGTCTTTGCCGAGCCTGGAGAGATGACCGTACGAGACGGAATAGCTCGTATCCTTCCATTTATACACAAAAGTATCCTGGGACGCTTCCATAGCAAGAATCCGCTTGGTCAGCGTCTCCCGCAGTCCGATATCGCCGTGGTCATGAGCCGACAGAATCGAGCCGTCCGGATTCATCAAGAATGCGTTTCCATCTGCGGCAGCAAGCGGGCTGACCAATTGATCCAGCGCCCCCTGATTCAAATAAATCAGGAACGCTCCGAAAGGCTGATCGCTGAACGTCGGGTACAGCTTGGTTACTACGCCTTTGTAAGACGAATGGTTCGGGTCGAGCTTGGCCAGGCTGTCCGTCCAATAGATTTTGCGGTCCGTATCGAGCAGCGCTTGAAAAGCGCGGACGCTGTCTTCGCTCTGCAGCGTACGTACGCCCCAATGGTCGCTGATTACCTTGCCGGAGTCTTTCAAATAAAACGCAACGTCGAAAATTAACGGATTGCTGTCTTTCATCAGAGCGAGAGAGAGGTATAAATCCTTCGTTTTCTGAAACTGCTCTGCGAAGTTCAACGAAGCGAGCGATTCGTCAAATTCGGGATTAAACGCAAGCTGGGCGGAGAACAGCTCCAGACGGGACAAATATTCGTCGGTTTGCCGGATGGATTGATTCAACTGCTCCTGGTGCGCTTGATTCAGCTCGCGTACGATAGGTTCGGCACCAAAATTATAGATGCCGATTCCGATGAGCAAGGCCGGAAGACAAGTGATGGCGAGGACAAGCACAAGACTTTTCCAATAAAACGAACCTTTGCGATGTTCCGTTTTTTTCATGATGCCGGTCCCTTTCCGCCGAAAATGGTTGCCGCGTTCTTCCGTGCGAAGAACGACGATGCCTTTCCTATTTTACCTAATCGGATAGCCGAGTTCAACGCTTTGCAAAACAATACTATCGCCGGAAATCCGCATAGGATCAACGCTTTTCGCTTACAAGATGTTATTATTGCCGGAAATGGTCTGCAGGTTATAGGATGGAGCCATGGAAGAGACGGAGGAGAGCTGCTCCGGTTAAGGCCGTCCGTCCAAGGCGGTTTCGTGCGGAATAAAGAACACCGTCCGGCCCATCCGAAGCGGCAATAACCATTCTAACACAAGAAAGAAACGGGGGATACTTGCATTGAAAGCCAACACGAGCGCTCCACCAACCACCACTCCGGCCATACCGTCCGACAAAACATCGAAGCTGCGCCGCCTGGCTTCCGATTTGTCCAGAGACAAATATTTGTATCTGCTGGCGCTGCCCGGACTGCTGTATTTCATTATTTTCAAATACGTGCCGATCGGCGGGCTGATCATCGCGTTCCAAGACTACTCGCCTTACTTCGGTATTTTGAAGAGCGAGTGGGTGGGACTGGAGCATTTCGAACGTTTTTTCTCCAATGACGATTTCGGGATGCTGCTGCGCAATACGATGATGATCAGCTTGATGAACATTGTGTTTTTCTTCCCGCTGCCGATCCTGCTGTCTCTGATGCTGAACGAGCTGCGAAGCATGGCGTATAAGCGGATCGTCCAGACCGTCGTCTACATTCCGCATTTTTTGTCCTGGGTGCTTATATCCGGGCTGACGTACTTAATGCTGTCGCAATCCGAAGGGCTGATCAACAAAGTTATCCACGAATTCGGAGGAGAACGAATCGGCTTTTTGACCGATCCCGACATGTTCTGGGGACTGCTGACCGTACAGGTGATGTGGAAAGAAGCGGGCTGGGGGACGATCATTTTCCTCGCGGCGATCGCAGGCGTCGATCCGCAGCTGTACGAGGCGGCCGTCGTCGACGGAGCCGGGCGGTTCCGCAAAATGTGGCATATTACACTGCCGGCCATTCGCAACGTAATCGTCATCTTGTTTATTTTGAGACTCGGCTCCGTTATGGATGTCGGCTTTGAGCAAGTGTACCTGATGATGAACGGAGCTGTATCCAATGTGGCGGACGTATTCGATACGTATGTGTATCGCAACGGCGTGCAGCAAGGTCAATTCAGCTACAGCACGGCCATCGGTCTGTTCAAATCGATCGTAGGCATCGTTCTCGTCGTCGCCGCCAACAAGCTGGCCAAACGATTCGGCGAAGAGGGCGTTTATTAAACCGTATCCGCAGGAGGGAGAAATCATATGCGCAGAAGCTGGGGAGACCGGTTATTCGAAACAGGCAACGCTGCGGTACTTGCGATTGTCAGCCTGGCCTCGATCTTTCCGATTTATTATACATTCGTCTTATCTTTCACCGATCCGGCGGAATATTATCAGAAACCGCTCATTTTATTTCCGGAAAACTGGACGCTCGACGCATACCGTTATTTAATGTCGACGGACACGTTTTTGAACGCAATCGGCAACAGCGCATTTCTGGCGACAGTTGGAACCGCATTCAGTCTGATCGTCACCTCGGGTCTCGCTTATGCGATATCGCGCAAAAGACTCCGGTTCCGCCGCGTCATCATGTTCGGCGTGCTGTTCACGATGCTGTTTCAGCCGGGACTGATCCCTTCGTATCTGATCGTCCGTCAGGTCGGGCTGATCGACAGCATCTGGTCACTGATTGTCCCGGCTTTGACCGGCGGGTGGTTCGTGCTGCTGATGAAAGGGTTTTTCGACAGCATCCCGGACAGCCTGGAGGAGGCGGCGCGCATCGACGGCGCTAATGAGATCGGGATCTGGTTCCGCATCATTTTACCGTTGTCGCTTCCCGCGATGGTCGCGTTCGGCCTGTTCTTTGCGGTCGGTTACTGGAACACGTTTTTCTCGGCGATTATGTTCATCAACGATCAACGCAAATGGCCGCTTCAAGTCATCCTGCAAAATATGCTCGTCGATCCGAGCACGTCCAATGCAAGCGTAGCCGATTTCCGGACGAGCCAGAAAATGCCGACGGAGACGCTGAAGATGGCCGCTGTCGTGATTGCTACCGTACCAATTATGCTGGTGTATCCGTTCTTGCAGAAGCACTTTGCCAAAGGAGCAATGGTGGGGTCTGTAAAAGAATGATCACATATCCGTTTTTGTTGTACACTATCATTAATAGGAGGTCACCGAGATGAACAAAAGAAACAGAGGCTGGCAAGCGGCAGGCGCCGTTTTGCTGGGCACATCACTCGTCGTATCGGCTTGCGGCGGCACCGGCTCGTCCGGAAGTACGGACGGCGGAGCCAAGGGAACGAGTCCGGAAGGCGGCAAAACGGAAATTACCGAAATTACAATGAACACGCTCAGCTATGGAACGGAGTTTCCGGACGACAATAACGCCATCGTCAAAGAGTTCGAGAAACGGACGAACACGAAGCTGAAAATCGACTGGGTGCCGGCGACGACGGCCGAGGACAAGTTCAACGTGCTGTATGCGTCGGGCAATTTACCGGACCTGACATTTGTTGAAGATCTGGATAACCAGCAGATCCGCAATATGATCAAGCAAGGCGTCTTCTGGGACCTGACCCCGTTTATTAAAGATTACAAAAACTTGTCCAATCCCGCGATCAAGGATATGTGGGAAATGTCCAAAATCGGCGGGAAAAACTACTCCGTTCCGCGGTTTTATCCGAAACACGGCGGCGGCGTCTTCCCGATGCTGCGCAAGGATTGGCTGGATAAGCTGAACCTGAAAGTGCCGGAAACGATGGATCAGCTGTTCGATACGCTCAAGGCGTTCAAGGACGGCGATCCGGACGGCAACGGCAAAGCGGACACGATCCCGTATTCGGCAAGCGCGGCATACATGGGATTTGTCTATAACGTCTATAACGACACCCAAGGGGCCTGGAAGCTGCGGGACGGCAAGCTGTACCCGATCATTACCGAGGACGCTTCGCGAGACGCTTTGCAGTGGCTGAAAAAAGCGTACGATGCCGGATTGTTCCCTCCTGATTTCGCCATTATGAAGTTCTCGCAAATTAACGATACGCTTCACGCCGGCAAGGCCGGGGGCGCCGGTTATGCGATGAATGCCGCGCTGTCCCGTACGGTGGAGATCAAGAAAGTGGTGCCGGAAGCGAACCTGATCCCGCTTGTATCGCTGGCAGGACCGTCCGGAAGCAAATTTACGCCGTCCGGAGCGCCGTTCTACGGACATTTCCTCATCCCGAAAAAAGTATCGGAAGCCAAGGTGAAAAAGATATTGTCGTTCCTCGACTACGGCTATAGCCCGGAAGGGAACGAACTGGCCAACTACGGAGTGAAGGACGTACACTTCAACGAAAAAGACGGGCTTAAAGTGCCGACCGATCAATTCAAAAAAGACAAGGTCGAAGAAGGGTTCCAATACATCTTCCTGAAGCTGAGCGACGAGCAGGTGCTGGGCGACCCTTCACTGACGACGAAAGAAATTTACGCGCGCAACCAAAGCATTTTGGACGAACGCAAAAAAATTATCGTCCCGAACCCGGCCTTCGGACTCGTCTCCGAATCGAACACGAAGCTGATGCCGGATCTGAAGAAAAAAGTCGATGATATGCGCATCAAAGTCATACTCGGTCAAGAGTCGATGCAGGCTTACGACGATTTCATCAAGAAATTGAAGGAAGACCCGAACCTGAAAAAGATCGAGAAAGAAATGAACGATGCGTACGCCGAAAAAGGTACCGCAGCGAAATAACGTTCGCAGAGCATCCCGTTATAGGATCTCAGCCGTCCGACACGTCCGGACGGTTTTTTCTATTTACTCTCAAGTGCGACTGGCAGTCATCCAGCAAGTGAAGTCCAAATAAATAGGGCATGTCGGGGTATCAAAATGTATCAGATCGGTCGATAAGAGAGGGGACAGCGGATTTAACGTTGACGATCCAGGGGATGCAGAGCTAGACTTTTCTTAAGTGTGGGCCGAACGTAAGATGTAATGAAAAGGGGGAGCCCTTAATGAATTCGCCATGGATACCGTCCATCCGGATCGATAACCGGCATGCAGGAGGAAATATTCAGGTTTTATCTGTTGAAGAAAAGCGCGTCGTACTGAAGCAGGAAATGAGAGACACGTCCGGCTGGTGGTTTTACTGGAATTTTGCCGCCGTGGCCGCAAGTCCGGAAACGGTAACGTTTACATTTGCGGACGGGGAAGTGGTTGGACCCTGGGGGCCTGCCGTCAGCGAGGACGGGGTTCATTGGCGATGGCTTGGAGCGGCTTCGCTTTTGTCCAGGAGCGAATTTAGTTACACGTTCTGGCATGCCGGCGAGAAGGTCTACTTCTGTTTCTGTATTCCTTACCAGTTGCACCATTTCGAACGATATTACGCGCGCATTGGCGGGCATCGGAACGTGAAACGCGCGTTGTTGACCGAATCCGAGCTTTTGAAGCCTGTTCCATTGCTAACTTTGGGCAATCGTATGGCGGATCGCCATATGTTCTTCACAGCCAGACATCATGCCTGCGAATCGACTCCGTTGTATGTGCTTGAAGGCTTGATCGAAGCTCTTCTAACAGCCGAATCGTCCCCCGTTCTGGAACGTTATCTGGTTCATTTTACTCCATTCATCGATATCGATGGGGTGGAGAATGGAGATCAAGGTAAGTCTCGCTTGCCGCACGATCATAACCGCGACTATACGGATACTCCGATTTACCGCTCGACTGCAGCGCTGATGAACTATGCCAAAGGAGTTCAGCCGGAGATCGCGATCGATTTCCACGGTCCGTTCAAATGGGGGGACCGGAATGACGTTCCTTTTTTCGTCAATCGCCATAGTCCGTTGAAAGAGGAGGTAAACAACCTGAGCGGGAAACTGGAGAAAATTAGCGGGGCCCGCAGCGAAGCGGATGCGATTCGACATAAATCCATCGATAATCTGAGTATGGGAGAAGACTGGAATCAGCCTAATCCTGCAACCTGTTCCAGCTTTTTCGAGAGATCCGGCGCCCAGCTTGCATGCAGCTTTGAATTCCCTTATTTCGGTAGCACCGATACGGCTCCAGTTACTGCGGATAACAGCAGACGGTTTGGTCACGATTTCGCCCGGGCTTTGGAACAGCATGTAGAGAACATCGATTAACGTACTACTGATTTTGCCCAAGGTGTTAAATAATCAGTCCGTACCCTCAAATAAATAGAAATGACGAAGAAGCCTCGAATCGACCCGATTCAGGCTTTTTCGCGTAAATTCGCCTTTGAACGAATAACGTTCCGAATAAAACCAAGTGTTCCTATCATATTCTCAAATAAAAATAACAAGGTGTGGTGCTGACTGAGAAAGGACAAAAAGAACGAAATCGTCGTGTACGTAATCAGAGGCTCTACACTGAAAAAATTCGTCATGTTGGATATACTCGTAGGCTCCGGGATATTTTATGTAGTTAAATTTATATTCGCAAGCGTCCTGGTCGCATCAGCAAGCAGTTTTCTCGGGACAGAAGGGATTAAACGGGTTCCGAAGTTTTTTAGGAGATTGTAATAGAAAGGACGGTTGGACCTGCAGCTCACCGTTTCAATCTGCTTGACGGTCGGCGAAGGCGGCGCGAACGGATGGGTAAGCTCGGGAAGCTTTGCGGATTCAGCGGCTGACGCGATTCTTTTAGAATTGAACTTTAGACGAACGGCCCGATATGCTACCATAAAGAGAAAAGAATCCGTTGGAGGGAAAAGCGTTGGCGGAACAGCTGCATATCCGAAGCTTTATCGGCACGCACGGGAAAGAGTGGGGCGATCCGGACTTTTTTCGGCATGCCAGTCTGGAGATTACGAACATCCTGGATGGCGACGGCACGTTTCAATACGGTAACGAGACGATACCGGTAAGCGCCGGGCAGACGGTGCTGATTCCGTCGAATGTGTCTCATTCGTTTCAAGCCGTCACACCGATCCGGTTCGGCGTGATCTTGGCCGACGGATTGCCGGAGGAGACGAGGCAGCTGTTCCGCCAGCTGATCCGGGGTGAAGCTCCGTCCGTCATTACATTCTCGCAGTTCAATCAGGAGCAGTACGAGATCTTGTTCAGACAATGGCTGCGTGTCATGGCATCGCCCCTGAAGGAGCCGGAGCGGAATCGGCTGGCCTGGCTGACCGTGCTGCTGCTGTTCATAACCGAGCATTCCCAGGCTGACCGGCAGGCCGTATCGATCGCACATATTGCGGACCATATCCGGGAGCATCTGCACAGCGGCTTGTCCATCGCAGACATGGCCGGGATGGCCGGACTTTCCGAGGAAGGATTCCGCAAGCGGTTCTACAAAGTGTACGGCATGTCGCCCAAGCAGTTCCAGCAGCAATGCCGACTGACGGAGGCCAAGTGGCAGCTCAGCTCGACGGAGAAAGATATGCAGGCGATCGCAGAGTCGATCGGCTTCACGCAACTGCATTCGTTCTCCGCCTGGTTCAAAAAGCTGGAAGGGCACTCGCCCTCGGATTGGCGCAGAAATCAACGGTTGTTCCATCAGTAGCTATCGATAACAAGGAGCCAAACCCTCGGAAGAAGGGGCTGGCTCCTTTGTCGTTGCGCCGGTAATCCGGCATCTCTCGAGATACTGGCGGCGAACCATCGTCCAAGGCAATATCAGTTGTTGAACGAAGCAGCAGCATGACCGCTTCGTTCCATGTAGCGGTATTCCGAGGGGGTCATACCGGTTTTTTGTTGAAACAGGTGGCAGAAATATTGAGTCGAGGAATAGCCGACATCTCCGGCGATCCGTTCGATCGACAGGCTGCTCGTTCGCAGCAAATCCTTGGCTACTTCCACCCGTGTATGCATCAGTTTATGTTTAAACGACGCATTGAAATGTTTTTTGAGCAGCCGGTGCGTCTGCTTCGTGCTCAAGTTCAGCGTATCGGCCAGCATCTCCAGCGTCAAATCTTTGTGACAATTGGAGAAAAACGAATCAATTAAATACGACCATTGATCGTACTTGTCTTTGCGCGGTATCGCATACGCCCGGTCCGCCGGGTGTTCCGTCTGAATGCCTCTTACCAGCTCGACGATCATCTGGGCGAACACGCTGAGCACTTTCGTGTAGGAGCCTACCGCGGGATTCTCCATTTCGGTCCGCGCCTCCGCCAATAGGCGAAACATGGTTCGATTCCGGATCGGATCGGTCAACTGACAGTGTGTGAGACGTGACAATGCGGCCTTGATCAGTTCGGCTTCCTCCTTCGGAAAGCCGGGGTCCGCGGACGGGACGTCCTGAAACGTAAAGCGAAACGTAGAACGCTCTCCGGGCAGCACCGGGTCCGGCTCGAACGAATGGAAGATATGTTGGCCGATGATATGGATGGAACCGGTTTCAAGTTGCTGCTCGCGGTCTTCCAAGACGAGTGTACCGATGCCGGAATCGATGAATTGCAGCTCGATCGCCGCATGATTGTGCTTTTTGTTGCGGACTATCGTCATCGGATAAATGTTGTTGTCGAGCAAAATATCGAACAGCAGCGGGCCGAAACGGACTTTAATGTTCAGCTGACCCCAGGCTACAGGAACGGAGCGATTTTGCAAATTCGTCAACAGGTTCCCTCCTTGTGCGATTCCGTATGCGGTACAAGTTAATCCACATTGTATCACGACAAGAGAGCAAGACGTCAACAGACTGTATACAGAATGGATAGGGTGCAAGGCAAGCATAAAACCTTGGGTATAATAGCCTGGTCACCTTGCCTGGTTTTTCAGGTCGCGGCTAATGCCGTGGCTTTATTATCGTAACAGCTACCTTATACGCTGGGGCATTCGTCGTGGAAAGGGCTTCGTTTAGAAGCTTTTTTAACAGAAGGGCTTCTGATCTGCCAGAAAGTTTAAGATCCTTACTGATCTTCACGGTGCTAAAGGGAATGGAGGAGTTTCCTTCCTTGGCGTTTGAGAACGTATAATCAGGTACAGCCTAACGAATCGTATGGTGCTTATCGCTGAAAAACGACGTTATTCCAGACGTAACGAATCCGGGGATCGTTATTAAACCCAAAGTGGATAAAAAACGATCCGATTTGCGGAAATAACGATACGAGAGTTCGTTACAAATTCAAACACTCGCATTCGACTCTGATAACGGTTGCTGGGTTCGTTAGCGATACCACACCGCAAAAAGACAACACGACCTGAGGGCGAGCGGCTGGAGCGAAGGAAGGGGGACCATTCCCTGTCACGCATTAGCGTATCGGTTTGTACGTGAAAGGACCGTCCGGACGCTTTTCCGGACGGTTTTTCTTAATTACGTAATCGGACATAAATCTGTGTTTTTTCTTCTTATGGTTACGTTTCTTTTCTATCCTTTTCTTTTTTTTACTCTTTACAACCTAAAAACAATAAGGATATAATATTTATAGTACACGTCGTAACACAATGTGACACATACGTGTATGTATAAAATATTATGGAGGATATAGTCAAGGGGGTGTGCAATAAACGTGCTTAAAAGGCATGAGTAGAAACAACGGCAATGTGACTGGAAGCGTTTTCAAAAAGTGCTTTATCGTCGACTCTCGTGTTACCTGATTGACTACACAACAGTAAAGGGATGGTTGAATTGAGTAAACTTAAAAAGCCTTTGAAGTACGGTGCGGCTATGCTTGCATTAATGGTTTTCGCAGCGGGCTGCGGAGGCAACGGATCGGCGGCGGATCCGGGGAACGGCAAAGACGAAGCCGGAAAAGCCCCCGAGGTCCAGAAGCCGGAACCGGCAGAACTCGTATTTTATTCCCAGAACGGTCAGTCGGAGGCCTTTTTTAACGAAATATACGGGGACAAAATCAGAAAAAAGTTTCCGCATTATACGATTAAGTACATTCAACGTACGGGTCCGGGAACGTTGCTCGCAGACATGGTCTCCAGTAAAACCCATTTCGATTTCTACTTCAATACCGTCTATGGATTTTTGAACGAAGTGCTGCCCGTCGAAATTCAGTACGATATGACCGAATTGGCCAAAAAGCACAAGGTCGATCTGAACAATATTGATCCGGCGGCGATTGAAGGGTTCCGAAACGATGTAGGCGGCAAGCTGTTTGCGCTGCCCACTCATCAGGACGTAATGGTCACCCTGTACCACAAAGATCTTTTCGATAAATTCGGCATCCCTCATTTGAAAGACGGAATGACGTGGGACGATTTGTATGCCGTATCGAAACGGATTACGAGAAGCGAGGGGGGAGTCAACTATATCGGGTACGCGCCGATGGTCGATTATTTGGTGCGGTTGAACCCCTACTCGATTCCGAACCTAGATAAAAACACGTTGAAGCCGACGATCAATACGGATGAACGATGGAAATCATTTTTCGAAAAACTGATCATAGCGCCGGGTGAGGCGGCCGGAGCGGCACGAGGAGAGATGCCGAAGGATGCCGTCAAAGTTCTCGAGAAGTTTATTGCCGGGGAACAAGCGATGGTCGTCTATATTCCGCAGGTCGTCAAAAGCTGGGCGGACCGATTTAAAACGGTCAACTTCGATTTCGTGTCAGCCCCAACGCTGCCGGACCAAAAAGGGGTAGGCTCGATGCCGTATCCGGTCTATCTCGGAATTACGCAGATGGCCAAAAATAAAGATGCGGCGATGGAAGTGCTGAAATTTTTAATCTCGGACGAAGCGCAAACCGATTTGGCGAAAAAAGGGCTTATGCCGGTCGTAAAAAGCGAGAGCGTCAGGAAAGCGTACGGTGCCGACACCGGGTTTAACAATCTCCATTGGGGCGCGGCATTTTATAATAAGGCAGCGCCGGTTCCGTACAAAGGCCCGATGGACGGAATGGTGGGAGACATCTACCGGAAGTACGCCTACGAGGTCATGTTCGGCACAACCGATATGAATACAGCGCTTCGCCAGGCAGAAGAAGAAACGATCAAGCAAGTGGAGGATTTCCGCGCCAAAGTCAATCCGAACGTATTCAAATAGAAATAGCAGGAAAGCGGTGAATTTGGATGAGAAGCAATAAAGCTGTCGCACAGATCGGCTCCAGAGTCGAGATGTTTATCGACAATTGGTTGATTGACGAGAAGCAGGGAATCGAACTGCGGATGACACCGCCCGAGAGGCGCGAGGTCGTGCTTAAGTTTGACAAGCCTTGGGAAGGAAAAGCCGCTTGTTACTTCACCGTCATCCAGGATGAGGGGAAAATCCGGCTTTACTATCGGGGAAACGCGCCCGCGGACGATCACGATGACCAGCAGGCGACATGTTACGCGGAAAGCGAGGACGGCATCCATTTCGAGAGACCGGTTCTCGGACTATATGAGTATGAAGGCTCGAGCAGCAACAACATCGTATGGCGCGGTCTTGAATCTCATAACTTTGCGCCGATGAAAGACGATTCGCCGTCAGCAGCCAAGGAATCCTTGTTTAAGGCACTAGGCGGCGTCGCACCAAGGGGAACGCCATGGGAGAAAGGAATGCTCCATGCCTTGCATTCGCCGGACGGCATCCACTGGTCGAAAATGGATGCTAACCCGGTCATCACCGACCAGCCGTTCGACTCTCACAATATCGTTTTATGGGACCCGAACCAAAGCGCTTACCGCTGTTACGCGCGTTATTGGGCGGATCGTAAAGTGAGAGCCGTTCATAGCTCGATCTCTCCGGATTTTCGGGAATGGCAGTCGTTTACGCCCCATACATACGACGCGGACGTTCCAATCGAACAGTTTTATACGAATGCAACCGTCGTATGTCCGGGAGCCGAGCATATGTACTTGTCGTTCCCGAAACGATTCATTGAGTCCCGGAAAAAAGTTCCCGAGCATCCGTTCTCAGGGCTTTCGGATACGATGTTCATGTCCAGCAGGGATGGGGTCCATTGGGACCGGTCGTTTCTGGAAGCCTGGCTGCGCCCGGGCCAAGACCGGAAAAATTGGACGGAACGAAGCAACATGATTGCGCACGGCATCGTGCAGATTGAACCCGAACTATTCTCGCTGTACGTCACGGAGCATTACCGCTGGGACGACATTCAATTGCGGCGGTTGACGGTGAGGAAGCACGGTTTCGCTTCCATACATGGAGGCTACCGGGGAGGCGAGGTAAAAACTTGTCCTCTAATCTTCTCCGGAAATCGGCTGCTGTTGAATTATGCGACGTCGGCCGCCGGCTCGATTCAAGTCGAATTGTTGGATGAAGCAGGGCAACCGCTGGAAGGTTACGAGGCTACGGATATGGAGCCGCTGTACGGAGACGAGCTGGAGGGCGTCGTACGCTGGCGAAACGGCGAAGACGTATCGGCATTAGCCGGAAAACCGGTCAGAGTCCGATTTTTATTGCAGGATGCCGACATTTATTCCATGCAATTTAAAACCTTGTGAAGGTTGCGAATACGCCTTTTAACCGGATAGAGTTATGAACGCGAGAAACGGCAAGCAGACGGGAAGCGGATGATTAGTGGAGGGAGGCTATACGGTGAAATCAGTAGTCGAAATTGGCACGAGAGTAGAAATGTTCGTGGACGAATGGCTGATTGAGGAGAAGCGGGGTCTATCCTTGAAGCTTCATCCGCCTCGCAGGGAAGAAATCGTGCTTTCATTCGATCAGCCCTGGGAAGGGAAGGGAAGCGGCTATGTAACCGTCATTCAAGATCAGGACAAAATACGCATGTATTATCGCGGGATTGGGTCAAGCTCTATGAATGATGATCGTAATCAAGTTACCTGTTACGCCGAGAGTACGGACGGCATTCATTTTGTGAAACCGCAGCTGGGACTATTCGAATATGAAGGCAGCACGGCCAACAATATCGTGTGGAGAGGGCGGTTATCTCATAACTTTTCCCCGTTCCTGGACCGTTCTCCCCATACTTCTCCTGAGTTGCGATACAAGGCAGTGGCCGGAATCGATGAATTGGTTGCGTTCGGCTCCGCTGACGGCATACATTGGCAGAAATTGCGAGAAGAACCGATTTTAACGGATGGAGACTTTGATTCGCTAAACGTAGTTTTCTGGGACACTAACGCTCAAGCCTACCGTTGTTTTTCCCGGATATACCAGGATAAGGCATACCGGACTATTCTGACGTCCACCTCTACCGATTTCTACAACTGGGGGAAGCAGCAGTTATTGCGATATAACGATTTGAAACCGATGCAGCAGTACTACACCAATTCGGCCATGCTTTGTCCGGGAGCGGAGCACATTTACATGGCGTTTCCCATGCGTTTTGTGCCGGAACGGAAAAAATTGACGGATCATCCCGAGCCGGGCGTCAGTGATACGGTCATGATGACAAGCCGGGACGGCTTGCACTGGGATCGAACGTTTATGGAAGCCTGGTGTCGCGCGGGACTGGATCCGCACAATTGGTCGGATCGGACCGGAATATTAAGCACCGGATGTGTGCTGCTGAATCCCGACGAGTTTTCCTTCTACATTCAGGAGCATTACCGGCTGGATGACAGCCGCTTACGGCGAGTAACCGTCCGCAAGCACGGCTTTGGCTCCATACATGCGGGATTTGAACATGGGGAATGGGTGTCAAGACCGTTCATTTTGGAAGGTAATGAACTGGTGGCCAATTATTCAACATCAGCGGTCGGTTATTTACGTTTCGAGCTGCAGGACGAGCACGGTCGCCCTCTTGACGGTTTCAGGTTGGAGGACATGGAACCGATGTATGGGGATGAGATCGATGGAGTGGTTACATGGGGGCCGGAAGCGGATTTTGAGTTATGGAAAGGACGCCCGGTCCGGATTCGTATGCAGATTAAGGATGCAGACTTATTCTCCTTGAAATGGAACGATAAGAAGTAATACTTCGGTTTAGGCCGGAGTTGAAAGATGGAATGACCCCTCATAGTAGACGGTGAAAAAAGTCCATATTAATAAGGTTGGGTTTTGACATTTGTCTACTGGAGGGGATTTTGGACGTCTTTCTTCCCACGGCATATACATCGTGGCTGCAGCTTTATCCTTTTGGATGATACAGGGTATGGAGATGGCGAACATCTTTACCGATGGTGGGAGGGAAATAGATTATCGCACGGGATGTAAGCGTTTACCAATCCAACTAAAAAGATGGGGAGAGTGTGAAATGAAAAATCGAATCCATTCCGAAGAAAATGCGTACATGGAAGGGCGGGAAGAATTGGACCATTCGGGAAGAACACCAGTAGAGCCGAAGGCGCTCAGCCGCCGCAAGCTGCTTGCCTCGTTGGGCATGGCCGGAGTAGCAATGGCCGTCACGGGCTCGCTGGGGGCGGCGAACGAGCGGGGACGGCCGACATGGCAGGGAAATCCGGGACTGCCGGGCGATGTTCAAGTGTTAAATGAATGGAACGAAACGGCAATCCGAAAAGTTAATTCGATATCTGAATTAATTCAGCAATCCGGCATGTTCGATGGGCAGATTTTTCAAGTGATTTCCTATCACGATGGAATGTACAAGGGTGGCGACCTCTTTATTTGGTCTACGGCTCTTGACAAAAGTTTACACGATGGTGGCTATTATATTGACCCGACAATTCCGATTCCATCTTTTGCAACGTTTCATACTTACTACACGGCTCAAAACACTGGAGCGGGCGTATTCGTTCGTTTGAATAACCAGCATGAAGTAAATGCCGATCAATATGGTCTGGTTAAAGCGACGGACGATGCAAGTTTTGTGTGGGCTTGCGCCGCCATACAGGCGGCAATTAATAAAGCGTCCGTAAGCTCTACAACAGATTATTACTGCAAAGAAGTCAAGATCAACAAAGGTAAATATTTTTCAACCAACCCTATCATTTTAAGCACAAATGGCAGCTTTTCAGCACGAATGCCAGCACTGATCGGCGGAGACGGCAACAATATTTACGATGTTGAAATATGCAAGACGACCACGAACACGGTCGGCGCGGGATATTTCGGCGGAGATGTGGATGCGGTGATCTTCGTATCGCCAACGACGGCCAGAGGCGATTATGTTTTTGGCGAGCATACGTCGGGCTTCACCTTGACGCGAACGATTGCAGATGTCGGCTACGGCTATTACGCCAAAAATTCGGCTATGGCGTATCGCGGGAATATTCAAGCAATCGGTCATGGTTACGGCATCTATACGGATGACTGCTGGATGTCCAAGCTCGGTTTTTTGCGGACCTATCAGGGCTTGAAGGGGATTGCCGTTCGCGGAGGAACATCGAACTACGGCGGTCAGCTTTACGTGGATGGAGCCAAAGAGCGCGGTTTTGACTTTTATAGCCTAACGTACTCCAATTTGTTCTGTGCGTGCGATGGGGTTGGCGGCAATCTTGCAGACGGCGGCGTTGCCTATGACTTTAGCTTTTCTAAATCCGTAGGCGGCGTTTTCTCAATGGAACGACACAAAGGTCAAGAGTTTTACTTTCATTACTCGGACGGCATCACGATTTCAGGAAGAAGTTACCATGCGACGCCTGTTTCGAACTCCTCTTACAAAGTATTTGCGAACGGCGGGTCAACCGTTACGTTTGAGAATTTCAACTGGAAAGAAACGTATGGAAACAGCACAATGACGGCAGCGGAGATCGCAAAATATACATTCACCAACAAAGCGAACTATGTCACGGTATTTGACTTTGACAACTGCATCATGAATGAGAATTTTGCCGCAAGCGGCTATGTGGCTCAGTTGGATATCAAATTTGCAGGAAATGTTCTCGATGCAGGGTACAGCAACCATTGCGGTTTAGTTACTCATATCCTTAGCTTGAATCATTCCACATTTAAACGGCTTTGCTATGTTGGGAAAACTGCATCTATTGAGTTGCTTTCGGCTAATAGTATGAGCGCAACGTATAATCGTTATTATGCAAATCCATTTGTCCTAACAGAAGGAACACCGAGTACGATTGCAAACCCAAGGCCGAACAGGGTACTGAAAAATTCCATATCAACCGATTCCAATTCTCCAACAAATCTATATACCCTGTATGACAACGATGTTGCTGCGTCTGCCTATTTGCAGGGATATGTAGATTCATCCGGATGGTTATGGGTCAAGCCGAGCACAACGGGCAACAACTTAGACTATAAATTTATCATTTCGACTTGAAGCAGCGCAGTACGTTTATGGTGATCGCATTGATGCTGCCCTCCTATTAGTATCCTTTGATTATTCTATACAACGGTATTGGGCAACGGCTGGCGGGTATCCTTCCATCCTAATATCAACTCGTCGATATGATATCAATATGACTAACTCAATTGCGGGACGGACTGACGCTTGATAAAAGAGTACATTTACATTTAAGGGTTAGACGTAATGCGAAAAAAATAGCGTCGTGCGGAAACTGAGACTCTATGAACATATGTATCGAATTTTTTTTCCGCCGCAAGCCGATTGGTATTCTCTTTCATATTCACATGTCCTCAAGTTCTTGTCATCTAATTAATTTAGATAAAAACTTGAGGACTTTTTCGATTTTACAGGAAATTTCCACTATCATTTCTGTTTATCGAGTCTTTAAGGTCGCACGGCAAACATTGCATACGGCAGGGGGCCCGGGAGACGCGCTCACTCATACTTCGGCCGGTACTGCATGGGCGATACGCCGGTCCATCGGCGGAACTGGCAGGAAAAGTGGCTGAGCGAATGAAAGCCGAGCTCCAGGGCAATGGCCTCGATCGGAAGGTTGGTCGTCACCAGCAGCCGTTTTGCCCGGTTCAGGACCAGCTCGCTGACGTAGCGGCGCGGCGAGACGCCGTATACTTTAGTGAACAGCTTCGAACATCGGCTGCGGCTTAAGTGCAAGTCTCGGGCGATCCGGGCGACGGATTCGTCGGAATCGGCCGTTACCATCCGCCGAAGACGTTCTTCGATGGCATGCGCCGTTTCGATTTCCATAAAAGAAGCGACGGAAGGCCGGGCTTTCCCGGCGGGCGCTTGTGGAGCGGCGCATTGCGCAGTTAACGAAGTGACTATCAATAAAATCGCGGCTTGCAGTTCAAGCTTGCGCAACGGATCGATATCCAGAGCCACGAGTTTGTCGGGCGGGGCGGACGAAGGGCTGTCCGCCAGGCTCAGCGTCATCAGTCGCTCAACGCGCGTAACGATTTCCGCCAGTCCGCTCGCAGCTGCATCGGCACCACTTAGCAGAAAGCAGTCGGCGGCGTTGAGCCGCCTGCGCAAGTCAGGATCGTCCACATCAAAGTGGATGTTCAAAAACGAATACGGCTCAGCGGCGAGGTTCTCCAGCCGATGGCGCACGCCGGCTTTCAGCAGCATCCAATCTCCTGCGCGCATCTTCCGTTCGCTTACTCCCACAAACTGCACGACTTCACCGCTGAAGCAGTATAATATTTCAAACAAATGATGATGATGCAGCGGATACGACCAGCCCGGCGGCTTGACGAAAAATCCGCAGCCCTTAATTTGCAGCGTGCTGGTCATATTCGGAAAGATCACCTCGATATCCATCCGCTTCCTCCGTTCGAGTCGACTGCAGACAGTCCCTTCAGTTGTGCAGCAGGCCCTGCATTTTTCCCTTTTTTCATTTTATCATATTTAGAACATCCTTAATGGTAATGGCACAAATGCTAAAAAAAACGAACGCTTTGCGCATGGTCCCGGGCGCAAATCCGGCTTATGATGAAGGCAACCGCCACCTGGAACAAGCTGTCTCCGTATCCGGAAAAGCAAGCCGGCAACGGGCGGGCGTTGGCGTGCCGGACAATTGCACGCTGCTCCGTCGGAGCAATCAAGGCCATCTGCGCCGGGAAGAATCACAGCGGAGCAGATGGGCTCTATCGATCGACTGACGTTTCGTACGCGCTTGCCCGATCGATGTTGTTCGCAGGACGGGCCATTAGATGGGGGGCCGCAAACATGATCTTCCAGCCATCGGCGGGAGGGGAGGTGACAGGGGAAACGAAGCCCGCCCTTCAGATTTGCTAGCAGAGGTAGGGATAGATGGTTGGCGGGCGCGTTAGGTTGACAGAGTAAAGGTTATCCAAGCGGGACTGTCTTAGGGTTGTAATCTTCTTTTGAAATCCAGTTCAATCTGAAATTAAAAGAAATGATGAGAACGCTTACATTTTGAAAGTGCTTTTAAACCAAATAACGAAAAGGGTGTCATTATGCTGAAACCATCGATATCGATCGGAGCGGCGGGATTGCTGCTCGTACTTGCAGCCTGCTCCGGAGCGGGCACGCCGGGTACCGGCAAAGGGACGGAGGAGGGGGCTCCTGCCCAGCCCGAGAAAAAAGAACCGATCACGCTTCACTTTTACAACGTCGGCGGCAATTTCGACGCCGAAGGCTACTTCGAAGAAAAGTTCGGCAAAGCGATCAAGGCGAAATTCCCACACGTTACTCCGGTGCTGATTCCTACCACCAGCGGCTCGCTCGACAAGATGATCGCGTCGAACCAGCCGATCGACGTCATTTTCGGCTCGGTCGGCCTCGTCTACAACAGCATCTTTTTGAACGAAATGCAATACGATATCGAACCGCTCGTCAAAAAATACAAGAGTGACTTAAGCCGCTTCGAGCCTCAGGCGCTCGAGATGATCCGGCAAATGAGCGGCGGCAAGCTGTACGCGCTGCCGTTCGACTCCGCAGCGTCTGTCATTTACTACAACAAAACCTTGTTCGATAAGTTCGGTGTCGACTACCCGAAGGACGGCATCACCTGGGACGAGCTGTACAACTTGTCGGTCAAGCTGACGCGCAACGAAGACGGCGTCCAATATTACGGCTTCACGATTTCACCGAATCATTACTTTTGGCGCAACCAAATGTCGCTCAACTTCGTCGATCCGCAAACGCTGCAAGTGTCGCTGACGAACGACAACGTCAAAAGCCTCATGGACAACATCGCCCGCTTTTATCAAATTCCCGGATTCAATCCGGATAAGGCAAAGATGGACAGTTTGACCAAAATGTTTTTCCGGGATCAAGTGTCGGCAATGTGGACGCCGGTGGCCGGTCTGCACGTCGAGAAAGACCTGGCCCCGCTCAATTGGGATATCGTCTCGTACCCGACGATGAACGGCTCCGGGCCGCAGCCTTATCCGGTCTTCACGTTCCTGAACGTCGGCAGCAAGCATAAGGACGACGCGTACCAGGTGATGGACTTTTTGTCCACCGAGGAGTTTCTGACGGAGAAAGCGAAGGCGGCGACGTTCATCCCGGCACTTAGCAGCGATAACATTCCGAAAGTATTCGGCCAGGACGCCCCGCTGTACAAAGGGCGCAATGTCGCCGCGATCCCGCTTAAAAATATGGCAAAGCCGTCTCCCCAGAGCAAATATTACTCTACGGCGGGGCAGCATTTAACGATTGCCTTGCGGGGCATTTTGTACGAGGGCAAAGACGTCAATACGGCGCTGCGGGATGCCGAGGAAGCGATGAAGAAAACGATTGAGGCGGACAAAAAGAAGTAGCTGCGGAGGCCGAAGGCCACTTATTATGAAACCGCATACAAAATCCAATTGAAGCGGGAGGCGGCACACTTGATGGGACCGCGAGAAACGGATGAAATACAAGAAGATAAGGATTTGGATGCCGGCGGCAAGCCGACCTTGCTCACAAGAAGGGCGATGCTGTCGTCTCTGGGCCTGGCTGGGACAGTTTTGGCCGCGGGCAGCGTGATCGGAGGAACGATTGGTACGTCGTTCGCGGCCGGGGGACCGGTGAGCGGGGAAGTATACG
The DNA here is from genome assembly GCF_014705615.1 of Paenibacillus oceani. Lineage (GTDB taxonomy): Bacteria > Bacillota > Bacilli > Paenibacillales > NBRC-103111 > Paenibacillus_AB > Paenibacillus_AB oceani. Next base: position 94,568 of record NZ_JACXJA010000015.1, on the reverse strand, counting down.
GCCGCAAAGGGCTGCCCGATTTTTTGACAGGGGATCACGATTTAGAGAGCATTGCTGATATGCTATCTATTGCAAATCCGCAAAACGGCAGCCGAGTATTTGTCAAATCGTACCATGCCGGATTAATCAAAGGTGGCGGACACTTTGTTTATGACTCAACAAAAGCATCTGTGTTTGATGGCGGTGTCGTTTTAAATGGATGGGTGCGTCAATTGGAAAATAATGTGTTAAATCCGTTCATGTTTGGAGCGCATGGCGATTTAGTATTCACGATTCCAGAGGTGCTTGATTATGCATCCGGGCATGATGATACTCAAGCTTTTAAAGACATGCTAAATATGAACAAGTATGTTATCCATACCAATATCAGCAAAGCAATTTCATCACAAGTATATAGCAAGTATACATTTGAAATACCGCACGGCTCTTATTACATCACAGACACCCTACCGATTAGAACGAATACAAAAATTGAGGGGAATAATTCAACATTATTTTTTGACCCGTCAACAGCTATCGATATGTTTAGTACGCCACGCGACGAAATGGCAGCGGCTTATCAGTTGAGTACAGGTTGGAATACACAAACCATTTCTATGGTTGAAATTTCAAATTTGGTACTGCTTGGAAACGTAACGCGAACATCGACTGTTCACGCACAAAAATGTATCGATGGTGCGAATGCGTACAAGTGGCGACTGGAGAATTTGCTTATTGAACGATTTCATAACGGTATTTCGCTTTACGGGCTTGATACATCAGCTTGGACAAATGGAAAACGCATCGGAAATTTCTACGAGAACGTTGTGGACGGTGTAGCCATTCATGAATGTGTACAGGGATTCTACAACACATCAAATGCGTTACAAGCTGCTAACTTAACAATAGGTGGCGGCACAGTAGTAGATAAACGATATGCCAATAAATTCGACTATTTATTGATAAACACAGGTGCTGGCTGCAGCTTTAATGGTTTTAATATTGCCCCGGCATCGGATCAAGGGTCATCCTTAGCTTTGATTTATGATGCTTGTCACGGTTCGTATTATGGCGGAGGTTACTCGGAATGGTTTAATACTTTATTTGAATTGGAAATGCAAAAACGTTTTGATGGATTCAAATTTGATGCAAGTCACTTGTTTAAAAGACCTCAAGATACTTGTGTACGATTTATTGCGGATACTTACAGCACTTACGACCCCGCTACTGGCATTCGCACACCAAGCAGACATTTTGAAAATGGTAGACAACATAACGAGTACTTAAATCATACAGGGTTTGAATTTGGTGCGGGGGCAAGTCTAATCACGAACTTCTTTAAATTCTGCCCGCAGTATGATTTTAAGTTTGGCATGTATGGAGCTTACACGGCAAGCCATGATTTAATCTATGATGTGAAACGTTTCGAATCTGTGCATACTGGATTTACTACCAAGTATGGGATTCGCCTAATCAATCCGACACAATCCCAGATCGATATCATTCTTCCGATCAATACTCAATCTGTACAATCCAAAATCTGTATGTTGTATCGAACGATAGCAGGTTCTTTTGATTATGCTAAATTGAAATCGAACGTATGGGTTAACTCTTCTAATGAGCGGATATCGTTGGGCGAGTTGATGTATGATTACGGTAACGGCTGGAAAATGGCGGCTTGCGAAGTTACATCGGAACATGCAAGAGAAGGTAACGTCACAATTTCAATCCCCGCAAATTCACAAGTTGAAATTGAGCACATTGGTGCTTACGCAGGCGGTGTGCCCATGATGCCACAGTATGCGGACTACGAGCCACGAATTAACGCGCTTAACACAGAGTGGATGAATACATCGTCCCTTTCCAATGTGACGGGCGGTACGTTTGCACTTCATGATGTATTTCGAGCCTTATATGATGCTAACGGTACTTTTGCGTCAGATGGATACATAACAGCAGCAGGTAGAACACACACCAGTCGCTATACGATTGCTAGTCAGGCAACGCTAAGTGCTACAGACACGAATGTGATAGATACATCAACATCATCTGTGATTTCTCGTGTCGGTGTCGGTAGTTATGTTTCACTAACTCAAGGGTCTACTCAAACATTTGCGGTTGTTGGTCGTGTATTTGAGAATGGGGGTTACTCTAAAAAGCTAATCGTTTCACATGCTTCCGCCAGTATTGCCGCGGGTTCTGTTACCGTTCCAGTTGGTTTTATGCAAGCGCCTGCGTTTAGAGATGTAAACGGTTATGCTAGAAGATCAATATCTTATACCAAGACTATTTCTGCAAATTCTATCGCCACGACAGACACAACAATGGATAATGCTTATCTGGGTGCGCCTGTGCAAGTAGCTGCTTCTCCGCCACTTGGGGTAAGTTCAAGAGTTTGGGCGGAAGTGATATCTACCGGTAATGTTAGGGTTTATCATCAAAACCTAACCGCCTCTGATATTACGGTGACAAACGCCATATTGTCTTTAAAAATGGTTTAATCGATATCTGGGCTCCGCTTACAATACGCATCCTTATCCGGACTATATGTACTTGTCCAGTGTAAGCAAGCATAAGGAGCTTGCCTCGCTAGCGATGGATTTCTTTACATCGATTCGTTCCAGTTGGAGCTTTCCAGGAAAGGCTGGACCACGCCTTTGAAAAACAGCCAGATCAAGGCGGCGTTCGGGCAAGACTCCGATTCGTTCCGCCAAGTAGGGGAAGCGAGCGGTCAAAAACGTTAGCTCGCCTTCGAGCGTGCTGTCAAGGCTTGCCCCGACACGTATTTCCTCGGTCATGCTCCCGGTTTCTGGGCACATCTATCCGGCGAAGACCAGTACGACAAAGTCGCCTATCCGACAGGAAAAGTCCAGCCGGGCGGCAAGGTTGGCGAAATGCTGCGCAAATACCGGAACCTGTATTGCGATATATCCGCAGGCTCGGGAGCGAGAGCGTTCAGCCGTGATCCGGAATTCGCGAGAGAGTTTATACTCGAATTCCAGGACCGCATCTTGTACGGCCGCGACTATTTCGATAACGTTCACCAGGAAGTGCTAGGTCGCTTCATTTGCCGGACGACGTTCTTGCCAAAATATACTCGGGCAACGCCTTGAAGCTTGTTCCGTTATCCTGACACCATACGGGTAAAACATGGGGAATGGGTATCGAGACCGTTCGTTTTGGTCGGGAATGAACTGGTTGCCAATTATTCAACATCGGCGGCCGGTGAAATGCGATTCGAGCTTGAAATGGAACCTATCCGGGCTTGAAGAGAATTGCATGATTAACTCAATTAAAACGGATAACCCCCAACATAAGGGGGTTATTTTTGGCTGTTTCGGATCCGCCCGCACTACTTCTGCCTGGCTCTTTCTGAACATTCGAATGCATACTGTTCCTGTATATAGACAACATCCGGGAAAAGATGTCCGTTCAGCTTGTTGTTGCGTATGGCAATCCTCCGCTACACTTGCTTTAAACGTATCGGGAGGTGACGGATCATCGTTCACCGCAGCATCAGAAGCTGATCTGCGCAATATTTCAGCTTAGTTCCGTAAGCATTCCGAAGGGGTTATCACGTATTCCGCTGAAAAGTAATGTCTGCCATTAGTTGAGCAAAGATCAGGTTGAAAAGGATGAGTCAAATGAACAAGGAACAGTTATCCGAGCATCAGGTACAAATCGGCGACGAAACGCTGAACTATATGCTAAGGCGTCCGGAAAGCCGCCATATTCATGCAGATCCGCAGCTTCTGATTACGATCGGAGCGGATTGGAAGACGCATTTGTGGACAGTGCCTTACCGGGCCACGGCCGACGGTTATCTGGCGAACGGCCACTATGCGCTAACCTTCGATATCCCCTGTCACGGGGAGCGCACCGGGCCTTACGGAGAAGGGATCGACGGGTTTCGCGATGCTTGGCTGGCCGGGGACGATCCGTTCGAACGGTTCGTACGGGAAGCGATGGCGGTGATCGACGACTGTATCCGACTGGGTTTCGCGCGGCCCAGCAACATTGCGGTATGCGGCGCTTCCAGAGGGGCGTACATGGCATTGAGGCTGCTCGCTGCCGACCCGAGAATCGTTCGGGCGGCGGCATTCGCGCCGGTCACGGACTGGCGGATCTTGAGAGAGTTCGGCCCGATCCGAGATTCCGAAGATGTCGAAGCGCTCAAGCTTCACCGGGACATCGAACGGTTGGCGGGTAAACCGATATTTATGTCGATCGGCAACCGCGACGAGCGAGTGGGCACATGGAGCTGCTGTAAGCTGTATACAGATCTGGTTGAATATAATGTGAAGTACGGATACCCCGAATCGCTGGTTGAGTTTTATTGTACCGACGATCCGGATCATACGATGGGCAGTCATTGGTACGACCTGGGAACGAAGTTTTTGTTGCAGAGATAAGCATGAACGTGTGCGTTTAGCGGAGCTGATCATGTGCTGCTCGTAACCAAGCAGCAAGGTCATACAAATCCGGGGCCGTTCGGCCAAGTTTCTGACGGAATGATGACCACGCGCATTGAAGGCGGGAGAGAGGAAACTATCGTTATGAAAATTACTGATGTTCGCACGGTTCTCCTGACGGGACCTTGCACGAACGATCCGTTTTTAAGCGAGTCGCGCCGGCTGCGCAGCGCCGCATTTATTGAGATTGTAACCGATACGGAGCTGGTTGGCGTCGGCGAGACGTACATCGGCTACTTTTTTCCGGAGAGCGTGCCGGCGATCGTCGATTTTTTCAAACCGATCCTGATCGGTCAATCCGTCGATCATATCGACGAGCTGTGGCGGCGGATGTATCATTGCGGCAACTTCTGGTGCAGAGTCGGCATGGGTCTTTCTGTGCTGAACGGGATCGAGGCGGCTCTTTGGGATTTGAAGGGAAAAATGTACGGGCTGCCGGTCTACGAACTGCTTGGTGGCAAAAAGTACAACCGTCTTCCCTGTTATGCGACAGGGGGCCCAAGCAACTACCCGAAAGAGAAGCTGGCGGCAAAGCTGGATCATTATTTGTCGCTTGGCTTCAACGGAGTGAAGCTGGGCGCGGGCAGTCTCGATACGACCGGGGGCGGCTGGCAGATGCCGCAATCGAAAAAAGAAATCGCCGAATTTGAGGCGGACAAAATGGAGTTCGTCCGCAAACATGTCGGAAGTGGCGTTCAGCTGATGCTTGACGGCCATATGGGCAACAGCCCGACCCGTACATGGGATCTCGATACGGCCGTTACAGTGCTGCAGGCGCTCGAGCCGTACGATCTGCTGTTTTTCGAAGAGCCGCTGCATTATACGGACGCGGCCGGTTATGCCGAGCTGCGCCGGGCTACGGCGATTCCGATCGCCGGCGGCGAATGTTTGACCGGAAGCTGTGAATGGAAAATGTTTACCGATCTGAACTGCTTCGATGTCGGCCAGCCGGATGCGGCCTTTACCGGCGGTCTCGGCGAATTCATGAAAGTGGCGGCGATGCTGGAAGCAAACGGACGCAAAATCGCTACCCACGCTTGGGGGGCGGGCGGTTGTCTGATGCAAAACATCCACTGCGGCTTCGCCAGCGGCAATACGCTGATCCTGGAAATTCCGCCCGATTATGCCGGGCTGCACAGCGAGATCGTCCGCGATTCATTCCGGATGGAAGGCGGCTACGTATTGCCCCCGCAGCAGCCGGGTCTAGGCGTCGTGTTAACCGGTGCGATCAAGCATAAGTACCCGTTCGTTCCGGGTAGCGGGGAATTTAATTCAGTTCCCGGCAAAATGTTGACAACCTGAAGCCGGCGATCCCGACTTAGTATGCCGCCTCCGCCACCGTGGGACATGCCTTTCGAAGCGGGACCTACAAAAAATAGAACTACTGGACGGTTCGAAAGACAGCTATGATTAGGAAAACGCGGGAGCTTAGAAGGACGGGGGCGGAGACTTTGAACAAAAAGATTGTGCTGGCTGGCGGAACCGGGTTTATCGGGACATATTTCGCAGGGCGTTTTGCGGCTCAAGGTTACGAGGTAAAGATCATTTCGCGGAGACCCGGGCATATTGCGTGGAGCGATCTGGCTGGGATCAAGGAGGCGCTGGAAGGTGCGGAACTGCTCCTCAATCTGGCGGGCAAATCGGTGGACTGCCGGTATCATTCCAGGAATAAGGAAGCGATCCGAACTTCCCGGACCGAAACCACACGGCTGCTAGGGGAGCTGCTTCTGACATGCGGCAATCCGCCTCCGCTGTGGCTGAATTCCAGTACGGCAACGATATACAGACACGCGGAAGACCGGCCGATGACGGAAGAACACGGGGAGATCGGTACCGGTTTTTCCGTTGATGTCGCGCTGGCCTGGGAGGGCGCGTTTTTCTCGTTTTCGCTTCCGAAGACGAGACAGGCGGCGCTGCGGATCGCCATCGTGCTGGGAAAGGACGGCGGAGTCATGCGGCCGTTCCGGAACCTGGTCGCGTTCGGTCTGGGAGGCGCGCTGGGGCCGGGGAAGCAGATGTTCAGCTGGGTGCACATCGAGGATGTGTACCGAATCGTGATGTATATCAAGGACCATCAGGAGCTGGAGGGCGTATTCAACTGTGCTGCGCCGCACCCGATTCCCAACCGCGAATTCATGCATCAGCTGCGCCGGGCCATGAACAAACGGATAGGTCTGCCTTCCCCGAGTTGGTTATTGGAAGCGGGAGCTGTTATCATCCGGACCGAAACGGAGCTTATTCTGAAGAGCCGTTGGGTCATTCCGGAGCGGCTGCAAAGACACGGATTTGTTTTTCGCTATAACCGCATTGAGGATGCCCTTCAGGATATTTGCACGTAAGCAAGGGTATAGCATGGCCGATGGATGGGCTGAACAGCTGCAAGCATTTACCAACTGAAATAACTGGTCAAAAGGGATAGCTAACCGGCTGTCCTTTTTTGCTTTGTTATCACCCAGTCATCGCATCCCCTGGATAGCCAATCGAGAGAGCAGAAGATTTAGGAAGGGATTTGTTGTCTTTTACTTCCTGTTAAATATTTACTATCGAACATATGTGCGATAAAATGGAAATAGTTTCTTTTATCGTTTGAAGACATAAATTTGGAAAATAGTGTGATGAGCTATGGGTTAATCGTTATCACCGAATATACCAAAAAAGCTGAACGACATAAGTACGATAGAAAATAAGATAGGGATGAGGTATGTATGGAACGGGAACGTTTTGTGCATCTGCACGTGCATAGTGAATACAGTTTGCTGGATGGGGCGGCTCGTATCGAAGATTTAGTCAGCCATGCGGCCGAGCTTGGCATGACGTCGCTTGCGCTGACCGATCACGGCGTCATGTATGGAGCGGTACCCTTCTACAAGGCGTGCACGGAGCGGGGAATCAAACCGATCATCGGCTGTGAAGTATATTTTACGGCAGGCTCGATACGCGACAAAGGAAACCGGCAGAATCAGCCGATTTACCATTTAATCCTGCTTGTTAAAAATGAATCGGGCTATCAAAATTTAATGAAACTGGTCTCGATCGGCCATCTGGAGGGCTTTCACTACAAACCGTGTATTGATGCAGAGCGATTGGCGGAATATGCCGAAGGCTTGATTTGCTTAAGCTCCTGCCTCGAGGGGGAGATTTCTCAGCATTTACTTCATGCAAGGCGCGAGGAAGCGAAGCTGGCCGCCGAAAGATATCGGCATATATTCGGTGACGATTTCTTTCTGGAATTGCAGGATCACGGGCTGACCGAGCAAAAGAAAGTGATGCGCGACATGATTGAATTAAGCAGAGAAACCGGAATCCCAATAATCGTTACGAACAATGTTCACTATATTGAGGCGTCGGATCAGGAAGTCCAGGATGTGCTGATTTCCATTGGCACAGGAACGAAGCCGGATGATACTGACAGGCTGCGTTTTTCGACCGATCAAATGTACTTGAAGAGCGGTGAAGAAATGCGCAGGCTGTTCGCTCACGTCCCTGAGGCTTTGGCCAATACGGCCGTTGTGGCGGACCGCTGCAATCTGAAGCTGGAATTCGGCGGCTCGATTTCGCCAGAGTTCCGGCCGATTCCAGAAGGGGTAACCGCCGAAGGGTATTTGGCCGAATTGTGCCGGCAGGGGCTTGCCGCCCGATACGGTTGGAGCCGGGATGAACGTCACGAGAATGCTGGTGGCGTTACAGTCGATGCTTCATATCAGAGGATGATAGAGCAAAGATTACAGTACGAGCTTACGGTCATTGAAAAAATGGGGTACTCCGACTATTTTCTGATCGTCTGGGATTTTATCCGCTTCGCCCATGAGCGCGGTATCACCACCGGGCCGGGTCGGGGCTCGTCTGCCGGAAGTCTCGTCGCTTATACGCTGAACATTACCGATGTCGATCCGATCCGGTACGGCCTGTTGTTCGAGCGCTTCCTGAACCCGGAGCGGGTATCCATGCCGGATATTGACATCGATTTCGACGATTTGCGGAGGGAAGAGGTGATTGCTTACGTCGCGGAGAAATATGGCAAAGATCATGTCGCGCAGATCATCACGTTCGGTACGATGGCAGCGAAGGCCGCATTGCGCGATGTCGGAAGAATAATGAACCTGCCCTATAACGATGTTGACAGGGCTGCCAGAATGATCACCAGTCATCATGGGAGCACGCTGCAGGAGGCGCTTACGGTCAATCCTGAGCTGAGAGCGCTGGCAGCCAAGGAACCCAAAACCGCTGAACTGCTCGACAAGGCGATGCGGGTCGAAGGGTTGCCCCGTCACGCATCCACGCATGCGTCGGGCGTCGTTATTTCCCGCGAGCCGCTGACCCGGTACGTGCCGCTCCAAGCAGGGGCGGAGGGGACCGCTTTGACGCAATATTCGATGGAGCATCTGGAAGCGATCGGATTACTGAAGATGGATTTTCTCGGTGTGCGCATGCTCTCAGTAATCGAGCGTACATTGCGTTGGATTCGGGATTGGGACGGCATCGACTTTGATTTGCGGAAGCTGCCGGAGGATGATCCAGCTACATATGCGATGCTGTGCCGCGGCGAAACGGCGGCGGTTTTCCAGCTGGAGTCCGCCGGCTACCGACGGGTGCTGAAGGAAATGAAGCCATCGGAGTTTGAGGACATTATTTCTGTCAGCGCATTGTACCGTCCGGGACCGATGGAATTTATTCCTAAGTTTATAAAGACCAAACACGGAGAAATGGAGACGGAGTATCCCCATCCGTCGCTGGAGGTGATTTTGCGTGATACATACGGGATTATCCTCTATCAGGAGCAGATCATGCATATTGCCGCCAAGATGGCGGGATTCAGTCTGGGCGAGGCCGACTTGCTTTTGCGCGCTGTTAGAAAAAAGAAGCACGAGGTGCTGAACGAAGAACGCACTCATTTTATCCGCGGCTGCTTGCGCGAGGGCTATAGCGAGGCCGATGCCAACAAGGTGTATGACATGATCGTGCGCTACGCCGACTACGGCTTTCCGCGTTCTCACGCAACAGCCTATGCTGTTTTGACTTATCGTACGGCTTGGCTGAAGGCGCACTATCCCGTGCCGTTCATGACGGCAACACTTGTGTCTGTCATGGGCAACCGTCGCAAGGTGGCCGAATATGTCGATGAATGTCGGCGGATGAAGATTGCGGTGCTGTCTCCCGACGTGAACGAGAGCAAAGAGGCGTTTGCTCCTGTCCGTCCGCGTCGAAGCAGCGAAGAGCAAAACGTCGTTGGCTTGAACGCGGATTCTCTTAACGAAGATACCGTCGCAGGAGCGATACGCTTTGGGCTTGCCGCGATCAAAAACGTCGGAACGCAGGCGATTGAAACTATAATCCGTGAACGAAATGGCGCACCGTATAAAGATTTGCTTGATTTTATCCGAAGGGTGGATTTGCGGGTATGCAACAAGAGGGTAATCGAATCCTTGATTTTGGGAGGGGCTTTCGATTCTCTACCTGGCCACCGGGCGCAGTTGTTGGCTGTACTGGAACGGATGATTGAGGCTGTGCTGAAATGGAAAAAGGAGCGAGAGGAACTGCAGCTGGACTTGTTCGGCTTTACAGAGGAGGTAAATTGGACGATCGAATACCCCGACGTTGCTCCGTATACCCAGCTTCAGAAGCTTGCTTTGGAACGTGAACTGCTCGGTATGTTTACTTCCGGCCATCCACTTGACACTTATGAACCGCTGCTGCACGAGCATGAAGCCATGCCGCTTCATCAGTTGGCGGAAGAGCCGGACTTAAGCGTGGTGACCGTGGCGGGGATGATCGTATCCTGCAAAACCTTCCTCACCCAAAAAGGTCAGGCCATGGCTTTCGTAGAACTGGAGGATCGCATTGAAAAAGTTGAGGTTGTCATTTTCCCGGAGATCTGGAAACAATATGGAAGCCATGTACAAAAGGAACGCCTTATGATCATTCGCGGCAAGCTGCAACAACAAGACACTGGTATCAAGCTGCTGGCCGATCGTCTTGCGCCATTGGACGAGCCCAGTGCACGAGAAACCGCACAGCGCTGGCGCACTGAACCAATATCGCGCCAAGCCGAAGGCTCAAGGCCATGCGTTTTCTTGAGAATCGACGCTGCTCACGAAAACACACAAAGCTTGAACAAGCTGAAACAGTTGCTTCAACAGCAAACGGGCCCACTAGGTGTCATTCTTTTCTACGAGCGGAGCAAGCATTCCTTAAGTTTAAGCGAGCAGTACAGGATCAAGCCGTCTCCACAACTGGTTCAAGCGATCGAGGAGCTGCTCGGACCGCAATCCGTTAAAGTTAAATAAGTGAGACTATTTGTCCAATAGGCTTGCAAAAAATTACTTTTTTCATCTAAATGTTTAAAGTCAAAGTCCACCCTTCTGCCTTGAGCAGTCGTACGGCTCGAGTAAAGGGCGGAACCTTAGAAGATCGAGATAGCAGGATGATCAGGATCAGGGATCTATTTGTCGGGCGCATCCTCAGTCATACGGGGCGTTCCGGTTAACCGATAACAAGTAGAGCTGAAGACCGGCATAAAGCCCTGTTCCGTTTACAGACGGACAGGGCTTTTTTGGCATTTTCGCCGCATCAAAAATGGGAGAACAAATGAGATTGGAGTGCTCATCTCAAAGTTTTCGGAGGAACGCCCCAATATTTTCGGAACGCTCTTGAGAAATATTTGACGTCCTTGAAGCCGGTCAATTCAGCAGCCTCGTATACCCTCTTCCCGGATTCAATCCATTTTTTCGCGTCATTCATGCGCTGCTGTAAGATATAATCGGAAAAAGTGGAGCCGATTTCTTGCTTGAACAGCCGGCTCAAATGAAAGGGATGGACGCCGATCCGACCCGCTAGCCGTTGTAACGACAGATCGCCGTCAATTTCCCGCTTTATGATATCCAGAGCCTCACGAACCGCCGGATGAAGGGGCGTCTCTGGCTGCTTGTTAGGGTTATATTGTAACAATTGGCGTGCGAATTGCAGCAATAGGTTGACCCCCTGGGCGGAAGAGGGCATATCTTTGATAGTGTAAAGCGCTTCCAAGTTAACGCCGAATACTTCATGGGCAGTCCATCCGCGTTTTTCTGCAAGACGGATCATGAGCATGCTGCCTTTAAGCAATGGCAACCGCCAGTCACCGTCCGCTGCCGCTTCATTGAACCCGGCCTTCCACCATGCCTTGATAGCCCGCTCCGCGCCGGATAGGTCGCCAAGCTCCAACGCTGCGACAACCACCTCGTCATAATGGATCTGTTTGACCGATTCGGACAATGAAGAATCTCTCGATGGTTCCGGCGTACGGGTATCCTCTTGAGGATGCCACGTGAAATCGATTCGAATTTCTTGATCTGATGCAGTTGATTCTTCGGCGTACAGCAGCACCGTGGAAGCAAGTCTGTCATAGTACCAGTTACCAGGCGCTCCCGTCATGCTGCGTCGCGGCCTCTCGGCCCATCGTCGTCCTTCGCTTGTAATCGCTACTGGTTTTGTTTTTGCGTGAACGATGAACTCGTAGTGTCGTCTGAAGGGCATTCCCTCGTAGGTGCCGCAGCGACGTGCAATCCGTACAGTCGTTCTGGTTTCGTCGGTTTCGCAGAATATGGACGTGACGGCGATTTGGCCATCCAAGTAGCACATGGTTTCGCCATCGTCCTCATACAAAGTAAATTCGCCGCTTTTGCGGCTGCAAGGATAGAGATGCAAAATAATCCGTTCCGCCTTGAGTTGTCCGATATAATCCATGTGCGGCAATTGGGGGATAATCGAGCCGCCGCGAACGAACAAGGGGCCGCCAACGTCTTCAAGATTTTCGCAGGTGAGCCATGTGCCGCCTTCGTGGTGTTCCCCTGTCCAGTAGTTGATCCAGCTTCCTTCGGGCAAGTAGACTTTATTCGTGTAGACGGCGACGAGCAGCGAATCCCCAAGCATATATTGCTGCGACAATTCGTCGCAAACCGGATCATGCTGAAACATCAGTGGCATAGGACGGACAATCGGCAGTCCTGTACATGCTGCCACATGGGCTGCAGAGTACAAATAAGGCATGAGGCTGTAGCGAAGTCGGGCGTACTTCGTAAACAGCTTCTGCATGGAATCCACCAGAAAAGCAGGGTGATGCAAATGAACAGATACCCGGCCAAGTCGCGACCAAGCCTGTAAAAAACCGGCGTGAATCCCTTCGGGCGTAAACATCTCCGGCATGTTGGTCGAGGTATGAATGAAGCCGGAAAGACAGCAATTTAGCATATAGGTCGTCTCTAAAGCGCCATTTGCCGAATCTCGTGAAGCTATTGCGGTAAATTGCTGGATTCCCGTATACCCAAGAGGTCCGAAAAGCATGGGCCTTTTTCCGGTTTGCGTGCGGAATCCGTCGTATATCTGTTTACCAAGCAGCAACGGAAGCAAATTGCGCAGTTCGTCGCTGCTCATGCCGTTGGACCACGTGCGCCCTGCCTCGACGTCCGACAGTATTCCTCTAGAGAGAACAAATGCCGATATGCCGTCATCGACGAATTTGCGTAAATGCGCGTACCAGGAATCGTCTGCATTCGCACCCGACGAATGTTCTCCACCAGCTGTCAAATCAGAGTCGCAGCCAAGCAGGTACAGGCTCAACTTAAATCCATGCTTACGCAACGTGTGAATAAAAGAAAATCGGCGTTGGCGAGGATCGGCGGATGCAAGGGTAGGGTAGCGCTCCGGATGCCACCGTTTCTCGTCAGACCGGTCTCCTTCCCGTTCCGTCCAATCCGGTGCGATGTCGATCAGATCGCAAGGGATGCCGAGTTGACGAAATTTCAACGCAGCCTCAGTTACGTTATGTTCATTCGACGGCTTACTGGTCAAAAAGGTAAGGCCATACGCCCAGACGGGAAGCAACGCAGGCTTGCCTGAAACGTCCGTATAGTGGTCCAGCAGTTCCGGATAGTTCCCGCCATGAAATAAGTAAAAATCGAGCAATTGCTGGGAGCCGGTCACTACCATCTCGTTCTCATTCGAGCTTCCCACATCGAAGGTTGTATCCCATGTTGTATTCAGGAGAAGCGCCCAGCCTTCGCTGCTCATCAGAAAGGGAACCGGAGCGAATGAATGCTTGACGCGCATCTGAACTGACACCGCCGAGCCCCGTCGCTGCAGGCTTGGTTGTCCGGCATCGCCGAAACCGTAAAACTTTTCGGATTCACGCAATCCGAAGCGAATTTGGAATCCGTCCGGGGTGATCTGCAGCCCGCCGGAAGTACGGATTCGCTCCCGATTCTCTCCATCCCCCCAAGCAAATCTTCCGTTTACTTTGCTTACCTCCAGGAACGTTTGTCCACTTCGAAAAATGTATTGCCCTACTGTGTCCTTCGTCGACCATGAGGCGGGAGACTCGGGATTCGATAATATGCCGTACCGGATTAAGGGGGGTTCCGCAAACTCTCCGGCGTTGTTGAAGCGGATACGAAGTGTTTGCGGGCCAACAGGCGTAATCCGAATCCAGCCCCCATCATCCAAAGGAAATTGTATATGATTCCGATCGTCCGACATGGCTACCTCCGACATAGGTTTGGCAATATTATACCGCACTATGGCTAGATACCCGCCAAAATAACCGAAAAATCTGTAAGGAGAGTCCACTATTTCGAATTCATGCTATGAAATGAAACGATTGTACTATCGTTTGCAGGTGTACTTGGCAGTTGTGAACGATAAGATTGGAATGTATTCAAAATCACACAGGGGTGACAGTCTATGAATCTGCGCATTAAGCAAGGAGATGTTGTCTTGTTTCAAGGCGACAGTATTACGGATACAGGAAGAAACAGAGAGTTGCCGAACGATTTGGGTAATGGCTACGCGTTCATGGCAGCTGCGTTATTTTCCTCTGCATATCCGCATATGCAGGTCAAGTTTTGGAATCGGGGAATTGGGGGCAACCGGACGAGGGATTTGCTTGATCGTTGGGAAGCAGATTGTCTGGAACTGCGTCCGAGTTGGGTCTCTATCCTTATAGGTATCAACGAAACATGGAGGAGGTACAGCCGAAACGATTCTACTTCCACCAAGCAGTTCGAGAAAGAATATCGTCAATTGCTCATCCTTACGAAGGAGCGGTCGGATGCCTCTATTCTCATGCTCGAACCGTTCGTGCTGCCCGTTCCGGAGGATAGGAAAATGTGGCGAGAAGATTTGGATCCCAAAATCACTGTCGTCAGGGAGTTGGCGAGAGAGTTTGGGGCGCTGCTCATACCGTTGGACGGAATGTTCGCCCAGGCGTCGATGCTGGCGCCGGCGGCATTTTGGGCGCATGATGGCATCCATCCGTCGCCGTGTGGTCACGCTCTGATAGCAAAGGCATGGCTGGGGGCTATGGGAGCGGATCGGGCTCTGAGGTAATAAAGAAGCAACCGAACCAAATAAGCCTTGCGCCAATGTCTTTCAGTTTGGTGCAAGGCTTGTTTGGTTTCGACGTTTATTTCACAAGTATCCCCGAGATCAAAATGTTATGAAAGTTCACTACCGCTAATTCCTGCTATCAAATGAAACGATTATGTTATGGTCTTCGGCTACACATAACGACGTCGACTGATAAGCTTAAAGTGCAGGCCAATGCAAAGCCGCCTGAACAGTAACAGAACAGGAACGGGAGTGGATATCGAAGTGAAGACGCATGAACAAGTCCAACACCAGTGCTGGTCGGAGGAATGGAGACGGACGAATCCGGATATAATCGTCTATCTGCCGAAACAGCCGCAAGGAGAGGATGCCGACAACGAACACTTTCTTGTGTTCGAAGCCGCTTATGACGGGGATTTGCTGGCCATGTGGACCCGCGGCGAGGCGGAAGGCGGCCGAAACGTGCATGTCGCACTTTCGCGCAGCAAGGACGGCGGAGCCACATGGGGTGAGCCGATCATCCTAGCGGGGCCGCGGGAAGGCGAAGGCAACATTGCGAGCTGGGGATTTCCCGTCGTAAGCCGGAGCGGGAGAATATACTGCTTCTTTAACCGCTTTACCGGGGTGGTCGATGCCCATCGTCAGTTTACCGGTCTGATGGAATGCAGCTATTCCGATGACAACGGTTACACCTGGAAGAAAGGGGGGAGCGTCGAGGTGCGGCGCAGCCGTTACGATCATCCTGACCCGAAAGTTCCGTCCAATTGGATCGTCTGGCAAAATCCGGTTCGCGATACCCGCGGACGTCAAATCATCGGCTTTACGAGACACGAAAGCAAAGTGTACTGGAACCGGACAAAGCAATTGAAATGTGAATGGATTCGTTTTGACAATATCGACGACGGTCCAGATCCGCAGCAGTTGAAGCTTACATGGCTGCCGGAAGACGAAGGGGAATTGTCCGTGCCGTCCGCCGGCAATCCGGAAAGAAGCTACGCGGAGGAGCCGAGCGTCGTCCTGCTTCCCGATGGACGTTTGTTCTGCGTCATGCGCACGACGACTGGTCGCATCTGGTACAGCGTATCCAGTGACGACGGAGCGACCTGGAGGAAGCCGGAGGTGATGCGGTACTCTGATAATGGCGAGGACGTGCTCCAGCCAGTAGCGCCGTGTCCGGTCTATGCGCTACAGGACGGACGGTTCCTGTTGGTCTACCATAACAATGACGGGAGTCGTGTGAACGAAGAAGGGAAAAGCTTACCCCGAACGCCCGCGTTCATCGCGCTAGGCGAGTACCGTGCGGAAGCGCACCAGCCGATCTGGTTTAGTGAGCCCAAGCAATTCGCCGATTCAGATGGCGTCGCCATCGGACCGAGCCGCAGAGGGCTTGAGCAAATACCGGCACCGTACCGGACCGAGGTGGCCACCTACACGAGCTTGACCGAGCAGAACGGCAATCGCATTTTGTGGTATCCGGACCGCAAGCATTTTCTGCTTGGCCGCTATATTACAGATCAATGGCTGGAGGAGCTTGTCGTCCCGGCAACCGAATAATCGAATCGAGGGGGTCGCAATGAAAACAAAAATAGCGTTTCTGGCGACTGTCGGCGGTATGCTGCTCGCAGCGGCATGCGGACCAAAAGCGATTGAGGAATCGAATGGAGAGAGCCAGCCCGAAACGGGGTTGACCGTCGGCCATTTGGCGAAGCAGGCGGCTGAACCGCAAGTCGAGCTCGTATTCACCGCCTCGGCCAGAGTCAGCATAGAGCAGTTTATGGAGCAGCACGGAGGCAAAGAAATTCAGAAAAAGTTCCCGAATACCAAAATCACCTTTTTGCCGGGGGGCGATTTGCAAACATTGGTCACGACAAAGCAGCATTTCGACATCTTGCTCAGTTCGGTCGGACTGACGCCGTCCAGCTTGTTGACCTATGACTTGCAGAGTGACATCAGCGACTTGATCGCCAAAACCAAGTATGATCTTTCCCGGCTTGAACCGTCTACGATCGAAATACAGAGACAGCTCGCAAATGGAGGCATATACGGTCTGCCTGTAAACACGGTTTCAAGCGCGCTGTTTTACAACAAAGATTTGTTCGATCGTTTCGGCGTCGGTTACCCGACGGACCGTATGACCTGGAATGAGCTTTTCGAACTGACCAAAAGAATGACGCGTTCGGAGGGGGGAGTCCGCTATAGCGGGCTCACGATCGCCTTCCAGCACCTGATGTTTTTGAACCAGTTATCCGCTCCGCATCTCGATCCGGTTACGAATAAGGCGAGATTTACAGACGCGGACTTTACAAGAGCTTTTGAAAATATGGCGAGATTTTACCGCATTCCCGGAAACGGCTTGACCAAGAACACATTTTCGCTGCCTGAGCAAAAAAGCTTGTTCAATAAAGAACAAACGGCCGCGATGCATCTGACGTTGAGCAGTCTTGGGGTTGATAATATCGGGATGAATTGGGACATGGTGCGGACGCCGGTATTCCCAGACAAGCCGGACACCGGTCCGCAGTCGTACCCCTCTTATTTTTACCTCACGAGCATGAGCAAGCAGCGGGATGCCGCTTTTCAGGTGCTCGCCTACATCACTTCGGACGAGTTTCAGGAGTGGCAGGCCAAGAACGGGGTTCCGACTATTTTGAACGACCAGACCAGGGTGATGACCGACTTCGGCATTAATCAACCCTTGTACAAAGGCAAAAATATAAAGGCCATACTGCCCGAAAAGTTCGCCGGGCCGACGTTGAAGCCGCGCTACCAAAGCATGGCGGACAAAGAGGTGCTGAATGCACTCGGCGAGTACAGCGCAGGCAAGGACGTCAATAGCGCTTTGCGGGAGGCAGCCGAGCGGGCGGACCGGACTATAGCGGCAGAGGCTGGCAAATAATCGCCCTGTCTCCGATACAGCTCAGGAAATAACGGAACCGATGGAGGTATACTGTGACAATGCTACTCTGCTGCAAAGAGACGAATGATCTGTATCGCGCACTTGTCGGCTCGGGAATATCGTGTGCCCGTTTCGACCGATTGGAAGATGCGCTGGATGCGGCACAGCCCGGTGAGGGATTGCTTTTACTGGCAGACGGTAATCCACGCTCTGCATTCCGAATGGACGGGAAGACATCGGAAGAAACGCGTCGCAAACAATTGAAGGTGTACCTCGAATATCCGCATACCGGGTTCGGGACGGACTACGGCGAACCGACGGCGATCCAATGGGAGAGGCTCGTCGCGGTTAGCGACTACTTCTCGCCGGAGGTGGAACAGCTCGCGATCCTGAACATGCACGGCAGCATGTTCGCTCCGATCGTCGTTCCGGAATCGATGACGGTTCATCTTGCTCTCGCCCGCGTCGCCGGATATGACAAAGCCGTTTTCGGCTTGCCGGAAAACCCGGTGCCGATATTGTTGGAATCACCGGACCGGAGCGTCTTAATCGCCGCAAGCGGCCTGAGCCGGTTCGTGTCCGGCAGGTATGCGCCAACGGCGGCTTGGCGCGCAGTATGGAAGCGCATTCTGGAGTGGCTCGGTTACGGAGAGGCGGCGGCCGTACTGCAATGGGAGCCGGCGGTCGGAGTGCAATACGACAAGGAGGCTTCTCTTCCCGATCAGGCCGAAGCACTGGCCTTCGATCGCGTCATGACCTGGTTCAGCCGGTATGCTGTCTACAGCATCGATGCGCATATCGGGGTCATCGAAGGGTTCGAGTCGACGATCCGTCCGAACGGCCGTCAACTGATGCGACCGCGTCTGCGTGCGGACTGCATCGCGGAGAGCGCGATGGCGTTTGCTCACGATTTCGCGGTTACCGGCAATCCGGAAAGCCGGTTCATGGCGGAAAAAATGATGAATACGATCTGGTCCGGTCCGGACTTTTACAACAATGAGCCGAATGAAGCGAACTATGGTTTGGTCAACTGGTATGACCGAAGAAAAGTGTATTACGGCGACGACAACGCACGGGTAATTTTGGCTTGCCTGTCCACACGCAATCTGCTCGCAGACGACCGTTGGGATGAAGCCATAACGCACTGCTTGCTGGCCAATTTCCGTACTTCCGGTACGCAGGGCTTCAGACGGCCATTTCTGCAGGCACCGCGCTCATTCGCGGGAACAGACGGGTGGAAAAAGTATTACGAAGAGGACTATACGCTTTATTCGCCGCATTATCAGTCTTACTTGTGGGCGTGCAATTTATGGGTTTACGCGATGACCGGATACGAGCTGTTTTTAAAGCGGACGAAGCAAGCGATCCGGCAAATGATGGAGGCATACCCGTCGCAATGGAACTGGACGAACGGCATGACCCAGGAGATCGCCCGCATGTTGTTGCCCCTGTCGTTTCTCGTCCAGGTCGAAGATACGGAACAGCACCGCTTGTGGCTGAAACAAATGGCCGACGAGCTGCTGATGCAGATGCAGCCTTGCGGTTCGATCCGGGAACACCTCGGGGCGCTGGAACAAGGAAGGTACGCTCCGCCAGTTTCCAATGAACAGTTTGGAAGCCGCGAAGCCCCCCTGCTGCAGGAAAACGGCGATCCGGTATGCGATTTGCTGTACACGGCCAATTGGGGGCTTATCGGTCTGCACGAAGCGGCAGCAACGACCGGAGACGGCCATCTGCGTGAAGCCGCAGACAGGCTCACGTCATTTATGCTCCGTATACAGATCCGCTCCCAACAACACCCCTATCTCGATGGAGCGTGGATGCGCGGCTTCGATGACGAGAAGTGGGAATATTGGGGCAGTTCGGCCGATTGCGGTTGGGGACCGTGGTGTGTCGAAACCGGATGGACGAACAGTTGGATCGCGAGCGTACTGTCCATGCGAATCCGTAGCGAACGTTTGTTCGATACATCCGCTGCCGCATCATTCCGACAGCTCATGCCCGGTCTTCTTGAGGAAATGGGCTTGAAGTCATCTTTATCGGATCGTGAACATTTATGACATACGAGATGGAGTGAAGACCCCTGAAGACGAAAAACAGGTTGACCGCCTTGCTGCTTATTCCGTTCGTTTTGTCGGCATGCTCCGGTGTGCAGTCGGGAGAACAGGGACCGCCAGAGACCAAGCAGCCGGAAGTGAAAAAGCCGTATACGATGTTTGTATTCGCCCAGTCCGTCACGGAGGAGGAGTTCAACGAAAGGTTCAAGACAGCGCTCGAGCGGAAGTTTCCCCATATTACATTCCGATATTCCGCCGGAGGCAAAGGCGCCTCCATTACGGACCTGGTCGCGCAAGGAGACATCCCGGATATTATTCGTACGGATGTTCCAACTTTGCAGACAGGCTACTTGGACTTGGGGCTCGGGCAGGATTTGACCTCGTTCGTTCAAACGCATAAATACGATCTGAACCGGTTCGTGCCCTCATTCATCCAGGAGCTGACCGAAGCCGCGCCGGCTGGAGAGCTGTACGGTCTTCCCGTTCCACCCTATTACCCGATGGTGTTGTATTACAACAAAGATCTGTTCGATAAGTTCGGGGTGACGTATCCGAAGGACGGAATGCCTTGGGAGGATTTGGTCGCCAAAGCCAGGCAACTGTCCAGGACGGATGGCGGCGTCCCGTATCGCGGCTTCAGCATGAACTATTTGTCGGTGCTGCGCGATAATCCGTTCTCGCTTCCGATCCTGGACCCGAAGGCGGATCAGCTGTCTGCTTCGGACAAATGGAAAACCATATTCGATCACTATTTACGGTTGTACGCGCTGCCGAACAATAAGATTGAAACCGTGCGCGCCAACGAAACGAATGCGTTCGCCAAAGGAAACGTCGCCATGCAGATCGATTCGTACAGTATAGCCGCAGTTAATAAAGCTCCGAAGGATGCGAATTGGGATATGGCCGCCTATCCGCTCATGGAAGGCGCACCGAAGGTGACGGGGCAGCGGGGGCCAGCCTACTGGTCGCTGACGAAGCAAAGCAAGCATCAGGACGAAGCGTTCCAGGTCATCATGCAGATGCTGTCCGATGAAATCCAGATGTCGGACTCGATGAAGGGCGCGCCGACCACGCTGGTCAATCCGTCGATTCAAGCCGCGCTGGGCAAAGAACATCCGGTATACCGCACGAAAAATATGAAGGCGATCAGCTATTTCCCTCCTGCCAGCTACGCCAAGAAACGCGATCGCGGTTTGAAGGACGTGCCGCTCGCAACGCAGCAAAGCTTGCTCGGAGACGCTTTTCTGCAAACGGCCAGAGGGCAAGTGGATGTGAACACGGCGCTTCGCGAGCTGGGAGACAAGCTCAAGCTGGAATTAGACAAGGAGAAGAACAAATAATTCGAGCCATGGAGGTTGCGGACTATGAAGGAGCATACGACCGATACGCAGTTAAGCCGAAGAAAGCTGCTAGGAGCGGCAGGCGCGGCTGTCCTAACCGGAATGGTATTGGGCACCGCAGGGTACGCCCGGCAAGGAAGCGTAACAGAGAGTGTGTACGGCGAACCGCAAGAGGAGCCGGGCTGCTGCATCAAAACCGTGATGTTCTACCTGGACAATCCGTCCGAGCTGCAGGACGATTGCGTCGTGACGACTTCGGGATTTTATGCCGACGGGGATGGGGGAAGCGCCATGTACGCCGTCCTGCCCGTTCTCGGGAGCGAGACGTGGATCAGCACGCCATACGGTTTTGAATTGAACGGTAACGGGGAGATCCGTGCGGGAGTCAGGAAGCTGCGCTATCTTTCCGACGGCGCTGCGAATGTGAAGGCGTTTGGCGCCAAGGGCGATCCGGCAGGCAACGACACGATCCCGATTCAAGCGGCCATCGATGCATCTGACGTTGGTGCGACCGTCCTTTTTCCAAGCGGCACCTATGTCGTCACCTCGCTCACCGTCGTCCAATCAACCCGTTTCAACAGTATGGGCGGCGCCACGATCCGATTTCAGGACGGTCTGGCGCAGCGTACGCTGATGTTTCGCATGGCCGCAAACGGCATAGACGTCTCGTTCGAAAATCTCGTCTTCGACGGCAACAAGGATAACCATACGCAGCCGAATGGTGTAAATCGGTATTACTACCGCATTCTGTATTGGGCTTTTTCGGATAATCCGTATGTGAGCGGCAAATCGTCGCTTACCGTTCACGGCTGCAAATTTCTGAATACGCCGTCCCATGCGATCTACTTGCGGGCATACGATGACGCTGATAAAGCGGACATGAACCACGCGCTCTTGTACAGCATCGAAGACAATCATTTTGAGAAAGGTTATGAAAGCGCTCCCGGCGATGTCGATACGAGTATGATTTCGCTCAATAACAATTGCCATGGCATCATAGCGGACAATACATTTGTCAAAAACGAAGCGGTTTTGCGGCACGGTCTCGGGGCAATCGTCATCTCGACGGGCGACACGGCGGTCGAAGTGTTCTCGAGTGTCGTCATCCGCAACAACTTGTTCCATAATTATGGCCGCCAAAATGCGGATGCGGGCATCGGTCCGATCGGGGTAGTGGAATTTTACGCCTCTTGCGACAAGCTCATCATCGACGGGAACCGGTTTTTCGATTCTTACTATACGCCGATCAAAGGAAAAACGAATTCCCGAAGCTGCGTCATTACAAATAATATTATCGAAGGGGCTTTGATCAACGCCAATTCCGAAGTGAAGCAGTTCGGCATCAATATCGGCAGGGGAAGCTATTTCGGGATTTATGACAAGTACATCATCTCTCATAATATTATCAAAAATACATTTGGTAACGGGATCACGATTGTCGGATCAAGCTCTACAGTTGCTCCGGCACCAGTCGGGTGGATCAAGGATGTCGTCATCGTCGGAAACATTGTCGAGGCAATCGCCGAGCCGGGCACGGAGTCCTACGGCGTTCACGTAAGGCATTATGAGAATGCTACCATTTCCAATAATACGCTCAAAAACAACGTGCGCTCTATTTATTGCAGCAATTGCAAGATTGGAACGATCATTTCGAATAACGAACTGCACAATGCCACGAAGGGGTTTGTTATCTTCCAAGGATATACGGCAGGGGAAGGCGGTTATACCGATTACGACGCCGACCTCGTGGTGACAGGCAATCTGATGCGGACGACATTGACTATAGGGAATACGGGGTTCTGGTGTCAATATTATGAGAAAGTCAATACGATCAGTTCGACCGGCAACGTTGCCCGGGTCGCAGGAGCGATTCCTGCGGATTACTTTATCCGAACAGGTTCCAGTGTTACCGGGTCCGTTTCCGCTCATCACAATGTGCTGCAAGGAAACGTAACCTCGTTTTTTCTCATTGGCTCGGGAACGTTGAATCAGACGCAAAATCTGCATAACGGCACAATCGTCCCATAACCATGCTTCCCGGCATGCCGGTACGGTTTTAAATAAATTGCGTACGGATTTGGCTAACTACTTCCTGAGGCGCCTCCTTTATTCTTGGAGTATGCAAGAACACTTCAGAACTGGGAAGGGGAACGACGATGAACGTACAGATCGGCAATCGGGAGATGGAGATGGGCGGTAAATATTTGACGGAGCTGCGCAGCTCGAACGAGATTTGGGACGATACAGAGGCTTTGCGCCGGCGGTTGAAGGAAGACGGTTATTTGCTCATACGCGGCTTGCATGACCGGGAAGAGGTGCTGGCGGCAAGAATGGAGTTTCTCCGGTCGCTGGAGGCGCAGGGCAAGCTTGATCCCGCCTCCCCGATCGAAGAAGGAGGAATCGCTTCCGGCAATAAAGGCGCCATGTGGGGCAAAAGCGCCGACGAGCTGCAAGCGGAGTTTCCGAACTTTCTGAATGTGGTCAACTCTCCGAAGGTGTTTGCGCTTTTTGAACGCATTCTCGGCGGACCTGTGCTCACTTACGATTACAAATGGCCGCGGGCGATCGCCAAGGGCGGCAACACCGGCGCTCATTACGACATCGTCTATATGGGACGCGGGACGAAAAATGTCTATACGATGTGGACGCCGTTCGGCGACATTCCGCTGGATCTGGGAACACTGGCGATGCTGTTGGATTCCCAACGATACGAGAGAATCAAGAGAACGTACGGCCAGATGGACGTTGACCGCGATAACGTAGCCACCGGCTGGTTCTCCGACGATCCGGTCGAAATTGTCGACCAGTATGGCGGACAATGGGCCACGACAGCCTTTGAAGCAGGCGATGCGATCATTTTCGGGATGTACATGATGCACGCTTCGCTGAACAATACGACGGACCGGTTCCGGATCAGCGCGGATACGCGTTACCAGCTGGCCTCCGAGCCGGTTGACGAGCGCTGGATCGGCAAAAAGCCGAAGGGACACTATGCATGGGGCAAAACGCCATCCAAGCCGTTAGCGGAAGCGCGCAAGGAGTGGGGCGTCTAAGTACAGCAGGCGGCATACCGAAGAAAGAGGTGCCCCCAAAAAATGTAATTTTGCGATGTGTTGAGCCCCGGATAGGGACCGGTTTTGCATGGGAATAAGGACCTCCGCCTCCACTTTACCGTGGAATGTGAGGTCCTTTCCTATGGAAACGGGACGCGATGTCCTCAGGTTATGCGAACGTTTTTTACCTTTGCGAGCGTCCCATGTTTATGCAAGTGCCCGCAGTCAGGTGTCGCCGGCGAATAGAAGGGCCGCACGGCTCTTGCGTTGCCAGCAGCCAGGATGGGATGGGTTTGTCGGACAACCGCCGCCGTGGGCAAGGGATAAGGGTGGTTTGCGGCTTTTATTTTGTCCAAATCCCGACTGAATGGGGAAATAAGAGCGGTTTACAGCTCTTAAAACCCGCGGAAAGCGTGCACACCCCATCAGTTGGTGGAAATAAGAGATACAAACCGCCTCTAATTACCTCTACCGTCCCAATTGCCCGAAAATAAAGGGTGCCAGAGACTCTTATTCGGTTAGTAAGCCTGTACGGCAACTTGACGCAACCCCATACGTTTGTGTGCAGGAGGCTACGAGTAACCTCGCTCCGGCCTCTCGTTGAATCAGGTTGCCTGGAGGAGACTAGGAGGCTTTCTGGATACAATACGACTTCAATGCAGCCTGTAAGCTTATTTACGAAATGGTCATGGTTGAGCTGCGCTCAAACGTAGAACCGTCTGGACGACTTTACCCAACGAAACGATGATGTTCCACCGCCCCGCACCTGCCTGCCCGCTATATCCGCTTAAACATCCGCCCCTGCAAAATTTTTGCGTACTCCGAGGGCGACGATCCGGTCATCTGCTTAAACTGCTTCGAGAAATAATGCATGCTGGTATAGCCGAGCAGTTCGGCGATTTCCGTGAAGTTGAAGTTATCCTCGCGAATATATGCTTTGGCTTTTTCGATTTTGAGCCGGTTGGCGTATTCGATCAGACTCGATCCGGTCTGTTTCTTGAACAGGATGCTGAGCCGCGTCTTGCCGATGGCGAATTCGTCGCAAATATGTTCCAGCGAAATGTCTTGGCCGAGATGGTTTTCCAGGTAACGGATAATCTCGTCGACCAGACCCGTCTCCTGATTTTCCAATATCGAAGGGGGCAGCTCCGAGCGGGATTCCGGCTCCGTGCCGCCGCGGATCAGCTGGATGAGCAGCATCTCCAGGTACATTACAAACATCTGCTCGCCGGCGAACGGGGCGCTCGGTTTGCGCACAAGCCGCTTCGTAGGCCGGTTCGAGGGATCAGGGCCGAAGGTCCGGTCGCCCTCGTTCATGAGTAGCCCGAGCATCGCTTTCTCCCGGTCCGCCAGCCGGAATAGCGGGTTGTGCTTGAAGAAATTCATCTTGGGCGAGCGGCACTCGAAGGAAACGATAAATACGTTCGGGGCGATCTTGCCGTTGCTGCGCGTAGCATGGAATCGGTTCGGTTCAAAAAAGATCAAATCGCCCTGCTTGAGATCGTAATGCCCGAAGTCGGTATCGATCCACACCTCGCCTTTATCGACGTAGAACAGCTCCCAAAAATCGTGCTTTTCGCCGTCGAACGAGTAGTTTTTGGCAAGCTCGAAATAGTAACAAGTGACCAGTTTATGGATCACAATCTCCTGTCTGATCCGGTATCGCGGAAACTCCATCGTCGCCACTCCTTTCCTACTGGTAATTCAGATCAAGGCGGGAGCGCCACCAGTCTGCTTGGCGAATGAATCGGTACCCTCGTAACTGTTATATACATTTCCACAATCGGCTTGTAAATCCTCTCGAACAAAACCACCAAAAATGCGAACAAATCAACAAAGTTGAGTACAAAAAATGCGAAGGTATGAATAAAGCTTTCACGCTCCATTCCCGTTATGATAACGATTGTAAGCGATTCCGCGATAATGGGGCGAAGATGCCGACTTTCCTTCTGCAACGCATCGCCGCTCCTGCATCGCGTACATGAAGAGGAGTTTACAATGTCTGAGGAAAACAAGGAACGGGGAGAAGAAACACGTTCGGGGCCGGGGAAACGCGTCAGCCGAAGAACGCTGCTCGCTTCGCTCGGCATGGCGGGGGCCGCTGCCGTACTTGGCGTTTCCGTAGCTGCGGTTAACGGCAGCGGAGCGGAGATGTGGGAGGCGAAGGGCACCAGGGTGACCACCATGGACGAACTGAGGGCGATGACGGGGGAAGCTGATCCGGCGCTTGTGTATTACGTCACCGATCCCGGCCGGGAAGGTCACTTTTATTGCGATGTGGACGATCCGGTCTCCAGGGATAACGACGGAACGATTCTGGTCACCGTATCCGGAGTCCGCTACAAACGGATCAGGGAAACCGAGTACACGAACGTAAAATGGTTCGGAGCCAAGGGGGACGGGAGCCACGACGATTTCACGGCGATTCAGGCCGCGATTGACGCCGTGTCGCTTCAGGGCGGAGGCACTGTTTTTTTCCCGAAAGGCACGTATAGCGTGTCCCCGTATTTGAGCAAATGGATCAAGCTCAAGGACAACGTAAATTTGCTCGGCGAAGGAACAAGCTCGGTGATCAAGGTGAAGGACGACGCCGGCGACTATTTCGCGATTTTTTACGGCAGCACGTCCGAACCGCTGCGCAACGTCCGCATCAGCAACCTGAAGTTCGATCAGAACCCGCAGAACAACTTGTCTTGCCACATCGATCTGGACCGGAAGGATACGCGATACTTTTTTCAGTTTTGCATCATTTCGTACCGCTACGAGAACATCGCGATCGACAACGTGGAGTTTGATCCGACCTGCGGGGTCAACTCCATCTCGCTGAACAGCGACACGGGCAAGCTCGCCTCGATTACGAACTGTTACTTCAATTTCGTGATAGCCAAAGGCAATGGCACGTACGACAATTCCGCAATTTACTTAAATGGCAGAAATCATCTGGTGGCGAACTGCCTGTTCCATGCCGGTCCGGGACAGAAGGCGCGGGGAGCGATCGAGACGCATTTGGGGCAGAGCACGATAGCGAACAACGTGATGGACGGTTATTACACGGGCGTCAATCTGCAAGCGGGCAACGTCAGCGGCAGCGACGACCGCTGCGACATGACGATTACCGGCATCCAGCTCGGAAGCTTTCAGAAAGCCGGCGTCGTCTCGAACGCATTAATTACCGGCAATGTGATCGTGAACGCCGGTCATTATCCGACAAAGGTCGAATCGTACCGGGCCGGCATCGCGTTAAGATCGACCGTAATCGGAGCGCGGATCAGCGGCAATCTGATTTCGGATACGTACGACGAGCCGAAGGGGTTTTGTTCGATCCGTATTAGCGACGGCGAAGGGACTTACACGGACGTCGAGGTGACGGGCAATCAGATCCGGACGAACCAGGGGGGATTGTGGCTGCTGCTCAGCCCGTCGGTCCGAACCGATGTGCGGTCGCTCGTGTTCACATCACCGGTCTATCCTCCGGCGGCAGGTACGTATAGGCCGGGAGATATCGTCTGGATTACCGGGCTGAACTCGAAGGACGGCATAACGCCGGTCGGCTGCAAAGCCGTATCCGAGGGCACCTCCGGGACGCTGAGCGGCATACGAGCTGCCGGCGAAGCGGGGCAACCGGTTATTACCGTAAGCGATGCCTCGCCGCTTGAGACGGGGCAATGGATACGGATCACCTCAGGCAATCAGGTGCGGAAAATCGTCCGAATCGCCGGCAGCGAGGTGAGGCTCGAAACGCCGCTTGCGACGGCAATCCAGGGTACGAGTCCCGTGACTTATGCGGCCCCGTTATGGAAACCGTTCGGCCGGCTGGGAAGCCTTGCCCCTGTAGACGATACGAATGGCGCAACGCTGTCCGAGATTGAAGGGGAGGTGAACCGGTTGAAGGAGGTGCTGCGGACATACGGAATTGTGGGGCGTTAGACAATACCGGGAAAGCCGGAACGATCCGGCTGGAATCGCGTTGCGTTCCCCCGGAGACCGGCTCCGCGACGGCCGCGGCCGCGAAATTTTGCAGGAAACGATCCTTTACTCCGTATCGGGGGAAGGGTACAGGTACATGCGGAGATCGAAGCTTTGGAGGATGTCACCATCACCCGTTATTATGGGCTGCAGACGGTTAATTACGCGTGGAACGGTGACATCGCCTACATGGCCGGAGACCGCGTCGTATCGTCAAGTCCGGTGAAGGCAAACAGCGATTCCGGCAAGCTGCCGGATTACCCGGACATCGACCGGCAGCATTTACTTACGAATACGGAAAGTCGTACTTTTTGCAAATCATGGAGAAGGCGTATGTACTGCCCACAGGGAAGACGATTTCCTGGCGGGGGAGCTACCGGTTTTATTCCACACAAGAAGATTAGGGGGATATCCAATGTTAAAAAAAATGAGCGCAGCCTCCATCGTGTCGGCAGCACTGCTTGCCACTGTAGCAACAGGCTGCGGAACGCAAACGGCAGGCAACCAAGGCGGAGAAGAGCCCCAAGCGCCTGCGCCTAAAACAAGAGAACCGGCGGAAATCGTCTTTTACTCGTCGAACGGCGATCCTGCGGAAAGCTTCGATTACCGGTTTGGCAATTCGATCCGCAAGAAGTTTCCGAACTATACGATCAAGTATATTCAGAGCACGAAGGGCAGCACGATGCCGGAGCTGCTGACTGCGGGCACCAAATTCGATATTTTCTTCATATCGACCGGCAACTATGAATCGATGATGTTCGATAACGGACTCGAAATCGATATGGACGAATTGGTCAAAAAGCATAAAGTGGACCTGACCAAAATCGAGCCTACGGTTATCCAGGGTATTCGCGATTCGTCGGGCGGCAAACTGACCGGCATCCCCGTTCATACGAACAACATGGTGTTGTATTACAACAAAACGCTGTTCGATAAATTCGGCGTTTCGTATCCGAAAGACGGCATGACGTGGGACGAGATTCTCGAGCTGTCCAAAAAACTGACCCGCAGCGAAGGCGGTACGCAATACTACGGGTTTACCACCTCGGCGAACCATCTGTTGAGAATGAATCAGTTTTCCGTCCCGAATGTGGATTTAAAAACGCAAACGCCGACCATTAATAAGGACGAGAAGTGGAAGTTGTTTTTCCAAAAAGTATTTCTCGATCCGTATATGGATGCCGGATACAAGGAGCAATTGGATAAGACGAACAAATTACCTGACATCAACTACTTCCTGAAGGACCAGAACGTAGCCATGTACGCCTATTTGTCCAGTCTCGTCTACGTGCTGCCCGACGATCTTCAGAAGCTGAATTGGGACATGGTCTCGCTTCCGACGTTTAAGGAGCAGCCGGGAGTCGGCTCCCAGTCGTATCCGTTTTACTTCGGCATTACGAAGCTGAGCAAAAATCCGGACGCCTCGATGGAAGTGCTAAAGTATATGGTTTCCGACGAATTCCAAATGGAGCTGTCCAAAAAAGGGATTATGCCGGTCGTGAAAAACGAAGCTGTTCAGAAAGCGCTTGGACAGGATTCGCCGTTTAAGAACAAAAATCTCAAAGCCGTCTTCCATAATAAATTCGCTCCGATTCCCGCAAAAGCGCCTTACGACGCTTCGATCGTCGCCAATTATGCGAAATATGCGGACCAGGTCATGAAACAAAAGATGGATATCAATACCGCGTTCCGCAAGTCCGAAGAAGAATCGCTCAAGATCATCGCCGAGTACAAAAACAAATAACATTACCCTGACGACCGGGTCCGCATAAGCACAACGTCTCGGCAGTCTGAACAATTTAACCAAAATGCTGAACAAGATAACAATCCGCAGCACAAAAAAAACGGTCGGCCGGACAAAGCTTTTTTGTCCGGCTCCGGCTAAGATTGTTATGAAAGCGGTTTCTGTGAGCAAACCCTTGTATGTACAATCATTTAGGGAGGAAAAACGAATGAAAGAACAGATGAACCCGATCGAAAGCGGCGAAGAAGATTCTCATCAAGCTGCAAGCAGCATGGTTAGCAGAAGGAAGTTGCTTGTATCTCTAGGGCTGGCGGGAGCCGCGGCTGTCAGCTCATCACTTGGAAGCGCTTACGGAAATGGTGCGAGTCTGGTGACAGAGGCGGTATACGGCAACAGTAATAAGATAAAACCGAAAGAGCTGATGCAGATGGATTACTGCGTCGTCTCGACAATTGTCGCCTTAAGGGCGGAGACGAATCCGAGCGCGGATTTGTTATATTATGTCACCGACGAAGGTCAGGAAGGCTTCTTCAGGTACGATCCGGCCGACACCGCGACGGCCGACAATCTGGGAACGGTGCTCGTGTCTTCGTCCGGAGCAAGATTCAAACGGATTATCGAGACGGAATATGTAAGCGTCAAATGGTTCGGAGCGAAGGGCGACGGCAGCAGCGACGATTTTCAGTCGATCCAGAACGCGATCAACGCCATATTCGCGATGGGCGGCGGGACCGTTTTTTTCCCGAAAGGCACGTATATCGTATCTCCGTATTTGAATAAATGGATTACGCTGAGAAACGATGTGAACCTGCTGGGTGAAGGCGTCGGCTCGGTCATTAAAGTGAAGGACAATGCGGGCGATTACTTTACGATCTTCTACGGCAGCAGCAGCGCACCGCTTAAAAATGTACGGATCAGCAAGCTGCGGTTCGACCAAAATCCGCAAAACAATCTCACCTGTTACATCGACCTTAATAGAAAAGACACGGTTTATTTTTACCAGTTCTGCATCATCTCGTACCGCTACGAAAATGTAAGCGTTGACAATGTGCATTTCGATCCTACATGCGGCGTCAACTCGGTTTCGCTCAACAGCAATACGGGTTACCTCGCTTCGATTACGGATTGTTATTTCAACTTCGTCATGGCAAGAGGGACCGGCGATTACGACAACTCCGCGATTTATGTGAACGGCCGGAATCATACGGTGATGAACTGTATGTTTTATGCGGCTCCCGGGCAGAAGGCGCGAGGGGCGATCGAGACGCATCTGGGGCAAAGCGTCGTTTCGAACAATGTGATGGACGGATATTATACGGGAGTCAATCTCCAAGCGGGTAACGGCACGGACGACCGGTGCGATATGACGGTTTCCGGCAATACGATCAGCAACGCCAATCAAGGAATCCAGATTGGGCCCTACGGCACCCATCCGGTCAAAAACGTAACGGTTATCGGCAATACGATTACGCTGACCAACAAGGTGCATCGGCGATACTTGACCGTGGGTATCGCAAGCGCGGGATGGACAAGCGAGAAGACCGTCTTCGAAAATATTACAGTGAGCAACAATACGATCGTCTTTCAGGAAGAGTTCGAGTTATGCTCGAGCCGGTGCGGGCTTCTGTTGCGCTCCAGTCTTGCGGACAGCTCCGCTTCCAGCTCGACGAAATAAACATCGGCCCCCTTGGATTCGAAAATCCGGCAGACGTTGTCCACATAGTCCCAATCCGCTTGACGGTCAAACGACCAGAGGAACGTAAAGATCAATCCGTCCAATTCGCTGGCTGCCACCTCTTCGAAAATGGCCTGCCGGAACAGCTTGACCAGTCGTTTTCCCGGCTCAGTACCATAGCTGAAAAACGGGACGACCAGCTCGATGCTCATATGGTTGTGAAACAGCTTTAACCCTGTTATTTTGGCGAGTTCTTGCCCGACCGTCATCTTGCCGACCGCCTGCGGACCGAATAGCAGCACGAACTTCATCGTTTCCACTTCCTTTCTTTTTTACGATTATAGGGGAAAAGGAAGCGGGGAGCCAGATCTGATCGAATCCGTCAGGAAATGCACTTTACTAGGCGGAGCGCAAGGTATACCGGGACGGCAAGCATACGATGCCGATTCGCACGGCGCTGCCGATCCGCGACGGAGACCGGACCTATTACAAAATCGTCATTCCGCTGCCGGCAGACGGGCGGAAGCTGACGGCTTTGAGATTCATTCCCGAACCAGGCAAGGACGATACAGTTATGATTCGGGAGGTTCGGGTGCGGCTTTAGCGCGACGGATTCGCTGGCTGGCACTCTGGGCCTGATTTGGAAGCGGGACCTGTCCATGGCGGCAGGTCTTTTTTCGGTTTATGGAGCAGCAGCAGAGTAGACGAGTGACCAAGCAGCTCGCGGTGCGAAAGAGGGCGGCAGATGCAATTTGTCGCAAATCGTTTTATACTGGATAGAGATTAAGGGAGGTTAATGATGAACGACATAAAACGTATTTGCATCTTTTCCGGTTCAAATCCCGGCAGCCATTCCGATTATGAACTCGCGGCCAACGAGTTGGGGGACGCGCTCGTCGCGCACGGGATCGATCTGGTGTACGGCGGGGCTAGCGTAGGGCTAATGGGGCGAGTAGCGGATAAAGTACTCTCGGCGGGAGGACAGGCGATCGGCGTCATGCCGACCGGATTGTTTCGCAGAGAACTGGCTCATACGAGCTTGACGGAATTCCACGAAGTAGGCACGATGCACGAGCGCAAAGCGCTGATGGCCCAATTATCGGATGCTTTCATTTCTTTGCCTGGAGGACTCGGCACGTATGAGGAGCTGTTCGAGGCGGCGTGCTGGTCTCAAATCGGCATTCACGCCAAGCCGATCGGGTTGCTGAACGTCCGCGGCTTTTTCGATCCGCTCGTCGAGATGCTGAAGCACACCGTCCGGGAAGGCTTTATGAAGGAAGAAAATCTGGAGCTTCTTGTCGTGGAACCGGACCCGGTCCGGCTGATCGAACGTCTGCTCCAGTACGCGCCAGTCGATCAAGGACAAAAATGGGTGGAGCTGACTCCCAAAGGGTGAGCAGCACTGCGTATAGGACAGTTCCCAGGAGCTGTCCTATAAGTCACCGTTAATCTCGTTAGCACCGCTCAGACGGAGTTCAAACCAAAGGCGCTTCCACCTCCACCTATTCCATGGTTAGTTGACTTCGGAACAACACTGATATGATGAAGCCCGGGGGAGCTATCTAAACATCACAACACTAAAATTTCTTTGGAAACATTTTAAAAATGTGCAACAACGCAAGTGGTATCGGTTATAATTTTAGCGGGATGGAAGACGGCGGACAGACTTCGCAACAAATCGATCCCCCGCCGATCACCGTGATTTGGCAAAATAAAGAGGCGCCGGGAAGACTCGCGGTCCACAGCCGATCGATTGCTCGAAAAATCGAAGATTCCTCCTAGACAGATGCTGATGTCCACAGAGCTGATCGAACGTAATTCTTGCGCGGCTGCGCAGCAATAAGCGAAGGGAGAGGATTTCATGCAGTCCGTCCTTAGATTTGGCATGGTTGGCGGAGGGGAAGGTTCATTAATCGGAGATATTCATGCCCGGGGGGCGATGTTCGATCGCCGCAACGTTCTAACGGCGGGATGCTTCTCGCGGGACCCCGCCAAATCGGCGATTACAGGGGAGAAGTACGGCATCGACCCGGACCGGCTGTATGCGACGTACCGGGAGATGGCCGAGAAGGAGGCAGCGCGCGAAGACCGGATTCATTTTGTCGTCATCGTAACGCCGAACAATTCGCACTACGAGATTGCCAAGGTGTTTCTCCTCCACGGGATTCACGTCGTCTGCGACAAGCCGGTAACGATCGAGGAGAGCGAAGCGCGGGAGCTGGAGACGCTCGCGAACGAACGAGGCCTATTGTTCGGGGTAACGTACACGTATTCCGGTTATCCGATGGTGAAGCAGGCCAGAGAGATCGTCAAACAAGGGGAGATCGGCGATATTATATCCGTGATGGCGGAATATCCTCAGGAATGGGTGCTTCATGCGGCTGCGCCGTCCTGGAGAATGGATGCCCGGCAGGGTAAATCGTGCTGTGTGGCAGACATTGGCGTACACGTCGCTCATACCGTTTCCTACATAACCGGGCTTGAGATTGAGACGTTATGTGCCGATCTGCAGTCGCACGGGACGTTGATGGAGCTCGACAACAATGCCAACATTATGGTGAAATACACCAGCGGCGCGACCGGCATGTACTGGTGCTCCCAAGTGGCGCCAGGCAGCAAAAACGGTCTGAAAATCCGGCTGTTCGGGACGAAAGGTTCATTGGAGTGGCAGCACGAACGTTCCGAGGAGCTGCAGCTTTCCATCCTGGGAAAGCCCTTTCAATTACTGTCCCGCGGCAGAGATCCGATGTATCCGGCAGCGGCGGCGTTCAACCGGCTTCCCGGAGGACATCCCGAAGGCTTATATGAAGCGTTTGCGAACATTTACGCCGCATTCAGCGGAGAACTGTTGAAGCTGCTTAGAGACGGGAAGCTTACCGGCGCCGAACCGGAGGATTATCCGCGCATCAGCGAAGGGGCCGACGGCGTACGGTTTATCGACAAGTGCCTGGAGAGCTCGGAAAAAGGAGCGGTATGGGTCAAATACGATGCCGCCTCAGCTCCGGAACGGACCGTACAACCGGTATAAGCGGGTATTATACATCCAATCGAAAAGCCCTGCTGCGGAATGCTTAGGCAATCAGCGGCAGGGCGTTAATATTAGTTGGAGCGCTGCAGAAAAAGCGTTCCCCGTGTTCGGTATGAACGGGGGGCTACTCCGGCATAAGATGTTCAGCCGGAGCGGCAAAGTGATGCGAAGACGGTACTAAGGTCTTTCGTCCCGGCCTTCGTCCAGCAACTTGCTCATCCGTATAATGATTTGCTCTGCTTCAACCTCGTTCAGATGAAGAGGGTTCAGCGTCAGTCCCTGCTGATCGGGAGTCAGGGCTACGAGAATGGACGGGGTACCGTCCAGCAGCAGCTTGCTCAACTGCTCCGCCGTGCAGGCGGAATGAGCCGGCTTGACATGAGCCAGAGGGTAATCCTGTCCGGTCGGACCGGGATATACCCGTTCGGCGAGCCAGCCTGCCCGGTTTAATCCCTCACATAGACGGCGGACAAGCCGCTCATGCTGCTCCTTCACCGCCGCATGGTCCAGATTGACGTACCGCTCTATAGCGGCCACTAAACCTGCGATCTCTTCCTTGCCTACCTTCATCGGCCTGGCGATTGAATTTCTGGCTCCCACATAGAGGCGGCATGCCGCAATATAACGTTCCTTCCCGACGATCAATCCCGTGCTTTGCGGACCGCGAAGCGTCTTGCCTCCGGAGAAAATAACGAGATCCGCGCCCATTCCCGTGTATCGCCACAGATTGCTAACCGGGGGCAGCTGCGCCGCAGCGTCAACGACGACCGGGATGCCTTTCGCGCTGGAGATTCGTATCACTTCCTCCAAGGGCAGCGCCGCTTTGGCGAATTGCACCGTATCGAAATAAATGACACATGCTGTTCGATCACTCAATGCTGATTCCAGCTGTTCGGCAGTCGTGCCTTCCGTATCTCCGATTTCAACCAAGGTAGCCCCGGTTTGCCGGATCGCAAGGTCAAACCCGTTGTGCTGGCAGCGGTGAATAACGACCTCATTCCTTGCGCCCTTATGAAGAGGCCATGCCTTCGCCTTCGCTTCATCCGCACCCGTCATACAGGCGGCTGTCGTCACCGTCAGTGCTGCGGCGGCCCCGCTTGTAATGACAGCGGCTTCATTTCTCGTCAGCCGGGCGATCCGCTCACCGGCTTTCAGATGCAGCTGTTCCAGCGAAACAAAAGATTGGGCTGCATCCGCCATCGCCTCGATTACCTCGGCAGGCATCAGCGATCCGCCGATCATGGTGTAGGAGTCTGCGGCATTTATGACGGTTGCCACGCCTAGTTTACTATAGAAGTTTGACATCCATATGTCCGCCTTTCCGGATAGAGATACAATGATGATAACGCGCCTGAAGCTGTTAGCTCGATTATCTCAAAGATTGGAAATGGGGGGAAGCGGATCTTTTGTAGTCAATGCGTCGGCGGCGGCTAAAAGGAGCATTGCAGGGGAAAGCGGTATGAACAGCGCGTGTTGCGAAGCCGTGGAATCGATAAAGCGGGATATCGAGGCACGACGAAGGAATCCCGGTCATAAGCATAGGGGATCGCCCTTAATCAGCCGGCAAGCTGTTAAGGGCGATTGTCTCATGAGCGGATCGCTGCTTATGAAGTAGGAATCGACTCTGCGATCTTCAGAATTTCGTCTTTTGAAAGTCCTTTAGCCGTTATGCCGTACAGCACGCCGCCAGCCTCCCAGTCGATCGAATGTTCGCCGATCATAACCGCATCGGTATGATTCACTTGGACCCGATTCACCTGATGCGTCGTGCTCTGGGAGAAGGCCGTCTCTTCATCGGCATGGCGCTGCTGCATATAGATGAATTTTCCCGTCTCCGGATTCGTGTAGTAAATATCGATGTACTTGGAGCCGCTGACCGTTCCTTGTTCATCCTTGTAAAATTCGGCGCGGTCAAATGTATACCCGCTGGGCTGATAAGCAGGAAGAAGCACGTGGAAGGAAGTATACTGATTCAGTTGTCCGGGATCTTTTACGACAAGCGCATCCGGTTTTACGGGCTGATCTTTTGCTTGAGCCATGATTTGATGTTTCATTTCTTCCGGGATTGCCCCGGCTAATTGTTCCGGTGCAGGCTCCACCTGCGAGACAGAGATATGCCCAAGTGATATAGTGTTCATAATTTTGCCCATCATTTCGGAGGCCGAGGAAGGCTGAACCGCCGCAAGACTAATGATCCCCACCATGGCTACCGATGCGGCCGTTACCGAGAAACGCACCCATTTTTTCCTTTTATTCATGTTGGAACTCTCCTTGAATTGGTTGTGGTTATTCCTGATTTGACGATACATCGTAGCTTTATCGCTGATCTTGCTGTAATCCCGCTCCGCCAGGATTCGGCCTACCTCGAAGAGCGGCGCATAT
Organism: Paenibacillus oceani; assembly: GCF_014705615.1. Lineage (GTDB taxonomy): Bacteria > Bacillota > Bacilli > Paenibacillales > NBRC-103111 > Paenibacillus_AB > Paenibacillus_AB oceani. The sequence goes on along the minus strand of NZ_JACXJA010000015.1, from coordinate 57,617 downwards.
TCCGCTTTCGTTGCCGGTTCTCCAGTTTTTTGTTGGAGATAAGTATCCATTTCATCAGCAAAACGGTGATTGCGGTTGTTCCGGTTCATTCCGATTCCACGCTCCCCAGCAGTTTTCTTAGCTTCTTCATCGTCCGGAACAGGATGATCCCGACGTTATTTTCACTGATGCCCAGCAGCTCGGAGATTTGCGTATGCTTAAGCTCTGCGCCGAATTTGAGGGCGATCATATTCCGTTCCCTGGCGTTTAACGATTGCAGGGCCTGCTGCAGCTGATCGTTGAACTCTCCTTCGATGATCAGACTTTCCGGACTTTTTTTGCCGGATACAAGCTCCTTCAAACCGGTGAGCGAGAACAGCCTGCTGCTCTTTAGACTTCGATAATAGTCGTTCACGGTATTTCGGGCAATGGCAAACAGCCAGACTTCAAAAGGTGATTTGTTCTCGGAATACGTCCCGATTTTGATGAACGTCCGCTCGAACACTTGGCTGGTCAAATCTTCCGCCGTAAAATGGCAATTCACCCGGTAGGCGATGTAGTTGTATATTCGTTTGTGGTACGTTTCATAAATAAAAGCGAACCGGGATTCCGCTTCTGTAGGCGTTAACGCCTCCTTGGAGACGAAGGGATGAACGATCGCGCGCTGCTGCAAGCAAAAGCTCCTTTCTGATGAATTCTGCTTAGCTAAGCAATTCATAAGTAAATACGGATCATTTGTCTTTTCATTACGCCGTTGAATAAAAGAATTTTACATAACCCGATTATAAGGAATAAAAGTCCGGCCGAGGAAAAAAACAAACAAGCCGGCTGTTGCGCCGGCTTGCTGCGAGGAGAGTAGTGAATTTTATGGAGCTGGCCGTTCCATGCCTGTGCCGGTTCCGCGCCCGCGATTCATGCCGGGATTGCCGCCTGCACCGCCCGGACCTACGCTGCGTCCGCTCGTAACTCCCGATTCATTCAACCAGGTGACGGAGCCGGAAATGTTGAAGTCCACGATTTTCGTTCCACCCGCATAAAGGGTGTAGGCCGTGTCCTGCTTGAGGGCCGGGGAACTGAACACAACCGTCTGATACGCTTTGGAAGGCGTAGCGCTTACGACGACGTTCCCGCTGCCGTCCTTCAGCTCGACGGCCGTGCCTGCCGCTTTCGTCTGCGAGAACGTCATCAGGACGGAGCGCCCTGCGGACTGCTCCGAAGGAGCCATGGCCATGCCTGCGCTTCCGGCGGCGATCAAGGTGCCCCCGCTAATGGTGAACGTTCCGTCATAGTCCAAGGCTCCGTTGCCGCTCGAAGTCGGACCGTTCACGATGACCGTGCCGCCCGACATGTCGATCGAGCCGTTGGAATCCAATCCGTCGCCGGCGGCGTCCACCGTCAAGGAGCCTCCGCTGATGACAAGCTTGCCCTGACTCGCCGCGGTGAAATTGTTCTGTCCCGGGCGTCCTCCGACCGAGGAGCCGTCATTTCCACCGGCAATATTAAGGCCGTCGTCACTGGCGACAAGCCGGATGATCCCGTCGGTTATCGTGATCTCCGAGCTTTCGATTCCTTCATAGCTCTTGGCAATATCGATCGTGCCGCCTGTAATGGCGATGGAAGTATCCGCATGGATACCGTCGTCACCGGACGTTATCCGAAGCTCTCCGCCGGCGATCGCGATCGAACCGTTGCTGTGCACTGCATCGTCTCTGGAATCGATAGTTAAGGTACCCGACGTCACAAGGATCGTCGTGGCCGCTTTAATCCCTTTTGTGCTGGGCGAATCTTCTGTTGCCGTTTGTTGTTGTTGGGCCGTATTCGGGCCGCCCCGCGATCCCGGACGGTCGTTGCCCGTTCTTACCGCGCCGTTCGCGCTGCCGCCGCCTGCCACGATATCGTACGTGCCGCCGTCGATCCGGATCGCTGCCGCGGATTGCAGGCCGTCGCTTCCGGCTTTGATACGGAACGATCCGCCCTCGATGGCGATGCTGCCTTTCGATGAGTCGGTATCGTTCGTCGTTTTGATGCCGTCTCCGCCGGCTTCGATCGCGATCGTTCCGTCTTTGACGGCGACCTGATCCCGGCCTAATAGTCCGTCGTCCACCGCATGGATCTCAATCGTGCCGCCTGTAATTTTCAGATCGTCTTTGCTCGTCAATCCGTCATTATAGTTGCCTCGCACGATCAGCGAGCCCGTTCCGGTCAACGTAAGATCGGCTTTGCTGTATACAGCCGAATTCGGCTCGTCGTCGGAGGTTCCCGCTGCAGCATAATTCGCTCCGTCCGAAATTTTATTCGTTGTGCCTTCCTGCAAAACGATCGTGGCTTTATCCGCTTCTTTAATGTAGAGGGCAGCACCGCTCTTGTTCGTCAAGTCCGCTCCGTTCAGCACGAGCCGTACTTTCTCCGTGTCCGCCACCTCGACCGTAATTTGACCGTCCTCCCATGTGCCGCTGACCACATAAGTTCCGGGCGACGTTATGGCAACGGACTTGTCTTTGGCTTTGGCGCCTGTCCCTTCGATCGTCGCAGCGGCTCCGTTCAGCTTGATATATACCGGATTTTCCTGCGTCCAATCGGTCGCAAAATCGCTGTCTTTGTACGCCGCTTTCTCCGGTTCGCCCGCAACATTTGTCGTATTCACCGCTGCTGCCGATACCGCCCCCGAATCGGCTGGGGCAGAGGAGGGAGGAGTAGAGCTGTCGCCGTTGCAGGCGGCCAAGACGGTCGCCATGCATAACAGGGCGCATCCTATTTTTGTTCGCATATGGGTCATGGATATCTTCCTTTCGTTCTTCTTAATAGTCTGTCGTAGTGGGACTCATCGTTAGGGTAATGTCCAGATTCCCGTTCCGGACTCGGATCGCATCCAGAAATTGCTTTTGATCCGTGGCCGTGCTCATCGTGATCAGATAAACCAGCTCATAGAGGCTGCCGAGCTCGGTCGTTCTTACTTTTTTCAGCTCATAGTTGACGTCAAACTTCTTGAACACGCCGTCGAAAACCGCTTCATAGCTCAAATCCTCGGGAATCGTCACTTTCAGCATCAGCTGGGTCGTTTTCTTGACCCCGAACTTGGTCAAATTCAAAATAAACATCAGCAAGCAGAGGCAAACTGTAAACAAGACGGCATATCCGAAGGAGCCGACGCCGATCGCCAGTCCGGCCGCCATCGTAAACAGGACATATGCGATATCTTTCGGATCGCCGGGCGCGCTGCGGAACCGGATGATCGAGAACGCTCCCGCCAAACTGAATGCACGCGCGATATTGCTCCCGATCAGCAAAATGATGATCGCAACGATCGCAGGCAAAACGACCATGGTCAGCGTAAAGCTCGGCGAATATCCGCTGCGGCTGCTTGTATTCATATAGGTGAAGCTGATCACCAAGCCTACGACAATCGACATCAGAATCGTCAGGAGCGCATGGGGCAACGATAACTCTGTCGTGGCTGCGGCGGAACTGAAAATAGAATCAAGCATACTGCATGCCTCCTTGCCGGGTTTTTCCGAGTTTTACGTATTTTTTGTACTCATTGCCGTATTTGGAGAAGCTCGTGCGAAACATCTGATGCTCCGAAAGCATTCTCGCCAGCCACATCGGGATCGTCTTCTCGGCCTTAACCTCCATTAACCATCGCCCGGGCTCCAGCAAAGGCTCGCCGTAATCTCCCGCTTCCAGCATCAAGTCGTATCGTCTCGACCGGATGTTCGTATCGAACGTAATTCTCAGATCGCGGTTATCGATACTAAACAGCGCTTTTCGTTCATAGGCCAAATACACTTTCGGCTCCAGCTCGTACCGCTGCCGGAAATAGTGGATTTCCTGAATCACTTGCGCGTTCATATAAGGCATGGGGGCCGGCTCGATTCCGGTTCTGACGAAATCGTACGCTTCCTGAAGCCGGAGCGCCGATCTTCTTTTATTGACCAGACCGAACACTTTCTTTTTCAGCTCGAGATATACGCTCGCATCCGCTTTGGGTACGCCATACGACCGCAGCCGGAGCTTCTCTTTGTATTTCGGTTTCGATAAACTTTTGCGAATCAAAGCGTCGTCCTTCGTATCGAAATACAGGTTGCTGATGGAATAAAACGAATACTCCTTGTTGTAATTGTCCAGCTCCATATACTCGAGCAGCCTGTTGGAAAACCGGTGGAAGGCCGCTTCGTCCAGCAAATACTTGTTCTCATATCGATTAAATACTTCAATAGTCATGTGCCAGCACCCTCTCCGCGTCGAACGCTCATCTAACTATTCGCAGTATATCTCCCTAAGCTGAAGCGGTTCTGAAGGCAAGTTGAAGAGAACATGAGAATTAGCTGAAAGACTGCTGAATGAGAAAGGGGGGAGACGGGCGATATTCCTGTTCAAGATCGGCAGACAGGGCAGTTGATAATGGAAGGAACACGGCAAAATGATAGTTATTAATGTTATTAAATAGAATTTAGTTAACTGCATTAATTACACGTCTACTTAATTACGTTAATTAAAATAAGGGCAGGTCTTAGATCGTAATAGAGGCTACATAATATTTCTTATGTAACCATCCGAATCGCATATCCGCCGGACCAATCCCCAGGTACTAGTTAAAAATAGTACTTTTCCCGCCACCACCCAGTTGCTACAATTACCCCATACGTAAATCGTAGTATGCTGACGATTGGGGGCATCTTATGGATACGAGACGTGTGAAAATACTCGCTACCGGCAAATATATGCCGAAACGAAAAGTAACCTCTGAAGAGATCGACCGGCTGCTGGGAGTGCCGGAAGGGTGGGTTTACAAAAAAACGGACGTGTCGGTTCGTTATTTTATAGATGATGAAACGTCCTCCTATATGGGGGCGGAGGCGGCGAAGGAAGCGATGAAATCGGCGGGGCTGCATCCGAAAGATATCAACTGTATCGTCTATGCAAGCGGAACGGCCGAACAACCGATCCCCTGCACGGCTGCGCTGGTACAAAAAGCGCTCGGACCGGAATGGCACGGCATTCCCTCCTTCGATATCAACTCGACCTGTCTGAGCTTTCTGGCCGGGCTCGATGTGATGTCGTATCTGGTGGAAGCGGGCCGGTACGGCAAGCTGCTGCTCGTATCCGCCGAGATCGCTTCGACCGGACTGAATTGGGGCGATAAGGAAAGCGCGGCGCTGTTCGGAGACGGCGCCGCCGCCGTTATTGTCGGCAAAACGGAGGAGGGCGGAGGCTCGAGAATTATTCGGACCGCTTTTAAGACCTACGCAAACGGAGCCCGCTTGTCCGAAATACGCGGAGGCGGTACAAGGCTTCACGCCGGGCAATTCAGCGAATTGACGCGCGAGCACTATTTGTTCCGCATGGACGGCCAGGCTATTTTCCGGATGGCGTACAAACTGCTGCCGGACTTCGTCTCGTCGCTGTTAGCAGGGGCGGGGATGCGCATGGACGACTTCCGGCTGGTTATTCCGCATCAAGGAAGCGCCATGGCGATGCGGTTGATCCGCAAAAAGCTGGGCATCAGGGAAGATCAACTTATGTACATTACGCCGGATCACGGCAATACGATCGCCGCCTCGATCCCGATGGGGCTTCATGAGGCGATACGCCGCGGCCGGATCAACCGCGGAGACCGGATCTTGCTGCTCGGCACCTCAGCCGGATTGTCTCTGGGGGGCATGATCCTTGAGTATTGAACCTCAAGCCGTACTTATCACAGGCGCCCGGGCGCCGGCTGCGTTGGAATGGGTCCGGCTGTTCCATGCGGCAGGACGGAAGGTGTATGTGTGCGACAGTCTGAAACGGTTCGTATGCCGGTATTCCCGGCTCGTATCCGGTTCCGCGTTCGTTCCTTCGCCGAAAGACAATACGGAAGCTTTTATCGAAGGGCTGGTCGGGCTCATTCGAAAGTACCGGATCGCTCTGGTCGTGCCAACCTGCGAAGAGATATTTTATGTGGTTAAATATCGAAATGGACTGGAAGCGGAAGGGGCTGCAGTGTTCACCGATCAGCTTCCCGCTCTGCTGGGTTTGCATAACAAATATGAATTTATCCGGATGGTGGAGAAAAACGGATTGCCGGTCCCCGAAACGTACCGGATCACGAGCGAAGCGGAGCTGAGGGACATTGTTGCCGGTTCAACCGTGTCGCAAAAGTACGTACTAAAGCCCGTCTACTCCCGGTTTGCGTCAAAGGTCCGGATCATCGAGCGAAGCGCCGGCGGCCCACTCGTACAGGCTCCGGATTCCTTGTCGCCGGACTGCCCTTGGGTGCTGCAGCGGTTTATCGAGGGTACGCCGGTTTGCACATACAGCATCGCCAAGGACGGCCGGCTGTTTGCCCATGCGGCTTACGAATCGCGTTACCGGGCCGGGATGGGGGCGTCGGTTCATTTCGCCGCGATCGAGCACCCGGCTGTGCTTCGCTGGGTGGAGACGTTCGTCGCAGCCGAGAAGCTGAACGGACAGATCGCGTTCGATTTTATCGTGGATAGGGAAGGTACCGTATACCCGATCGAGTGCAACCCGCGGACGACAAGCGGGATCCATCTCTTCGCGCCGGGGGACGGGGTAGCCGAGACGGTTCTTCTTTCCGCCCGGGAGAACGGGGTAATGCCGCTCATTCAGCCGCCTGTAGGCCGGTCGTCGATGATCGGTATGATGATGGGCGTGCAGGCGGTACGGCTCGGAGTGCCTTGGGCGGCTCGCGTCGAAACGGTGCGGGATATGCTCCGCAGCCGGGATGTGCTGATCCGTTTCCGCGATCCGCTACCGTTTTGGTCGCAACTTTTCTCATTATGGGAACTGTTCAATATGAGCCGCAGACGCGGTGTCTCGCTGCTGGAGGCGAGCACGATCGATCTGGAATGGAATGATGACGGATGAGAGCGCTGGTTACGGGAAGCACCGGTTTTTTGGGGAAACGGCTGGCCGAACGACTGCACGTGCTCGGGTGGGACATCACGGCTGTCGGCCGGAACGATCAGGCCGGCAAAGCGCTGTCCGGCGCAGGAATCCGCTTCGTCAAGCTGGATTTGCGGGACCGCGAAGCCGTTCACCGGGTTGTTGCCGGGCAGGACGTCGTGTTCCACTGCGCGGCTTTATCGTCGGCTTGGGGGATATACCGGGATTTTTATGAATCCAACGTTACGGCGACCGGGTTTTTGCTGGACGCGGCGCGGGCGCATTCGGTTCAGCGGTTCGTTCATGTTTCCACTCCGAGCGTTTATTTCAACTACACGGACCAATTCAATCTGACGGAAGACAGCGAGCTGCCCAGCCGGTTCGCGAACGATTATGCCCGCACGAAATACGAGGCGGAATGCCGGGTACGCGAGGCGTTCGCTGCCGGACTGCCGTCGCTGATCATTCGGCCGCGGGCGATATTCGGACCGGGCGATCCCGCCTTGTTCCCCCGCCTGATGCGAGCTAATGACAAGGTTGGCATCCCTCTTATCGACGGCGGACGGGCTCTGATTGATCTCACTTACGTCGATAACGTGGTAGATGCGCTGCTGTGCTGCGCCCAGGCCTCCGAATCGGCCTTGGGCGAAACTTACAATATTAGCAACGGCGAGCCGGTTCGATTTGTCGACGCAGTTGACCGTTTGTTCGGTCAATTGGGGGTAACGCCGCGTTATCGCCATCTGGCTTATCCGACAGCTGATCGGTTGGCGGCTGGGCTGGAAACGGTGTACCGTCTGCTTCGGCTTCGCGGCGAGCCTCCGTTTACCCGTTATACGATCGGGGTGGTGAGCTGCAGTCAGACGCTCGACATCGGGAAAGCGGGACGTTTGCTTGGCTATGAGCCAAACGTAAGCGTCGATGAAGGACTCGCCAGATTTGCGGACTGGTGGCGGAAACCTCAAAAGTAGGGCAGATTTGTGCAGCATACGACTGGAGGTACCGACATGATGAAAGCTATTAACCGTAGGCCGGTAACCGTTACGTGGCTGACGGCCGGCTACTGCACACATCCGGAATGGGTTACGATCCGGGGAGGTTCGCGCCGCAACGTGCGGTTTCCTGCCGGTTTTGCCGTTATCGAGCATCCGGAACGCGGAATCCTCTTGTTCGACACCGGGTATGCTTCCCGTTTTTTTGACGCTGCTGCCGGTTGGCCCTATTGGATCTACCGGGAAATGACGCCCGTCTTTTTTGAGGAACGGCAATCTGCGGCATCACAGCTGCTGGACAAGTTCGGCAAGCGAGCGGAGGAGATCCGGACCGTGATCGTCAGCCATTTTCATGCGGATCATATTGCAGGGCTGCGGGATTTTCCGGAGGCGGCGTTTTACTGTTTCCGCTCCGCGTACGAAGCCATTCGGGGGAAGCGCGGCTGGAGCGCCCTTCGCGCCGGTTTTTTGCCGGATTTGATGCCGTCCGATTTCGCCGAACGCGCCGTGCTTCTGGAGGGGAGCGGAGACAGCTGGCAGCCGCTGCCGGACGATCTTCCGTTCTCTACAGGCTGCGATCTATTCGGCGACGGAAGCGTGGTGGCAGTTGACGTCTCCGGTCATGCGGCGGGACAGATGGGCGTGTTCATGACGACGGAAGAGGGGGAGCTATTCCTGTGCGCGGATGCCGTATGGTCGAGCCGCGCGTATCGCGAGAGGCGCCCGCCGCACCCCGCAGCAAGTATCATTATGTCGAGCCGGAGCGACTACCGGACCAGCTTCGAGAAGCTGTGCCAGCTGCACGAAGATCGGCCGAATCTGCGAATTATGCCAAGCCATTGCCGGGAATACGGCGTCCCCGCCGGGAAGGAGGAGAACGGATGAAGATGAAGCAGCTCGCGCTTACCGCTTCCGCCTATATCCGGACCCGGATGCTGGGACGAATCCGCTCCAGAGACCAACTGCTGCAATGGCAGGAAAAGCAAATCTTGCGCCATATCGCACGGGTACGAGCTTTATCCGCTTACTACCGGGAGTTGTGGCAAGGGTTGCCTGACGAGCAGTGGAGAAGCTTTCCGGTAATCGACAAATCGGATATGATGACGCATTTCGACCGGTTGAACACGATAGGCATCCGCAAGGATGAGGCGATGAATGCCGCGCTTCGGGCGGAGCAGACCCGCGATTTCCGGCCCGGGATCGGTTCGGTTACGGTCGGATTGTCCTCGGGTACGAGCGGCAATCGCGGGCTGTTCCTGGTCAGCGAGCGCGAACGGCTCGCCTGGGCCGGGACGGTGCTCGCCAAGCTGCTGCCGGGCGCATTCGCGAGGCGGGAGCGGGTCGCTTTTTTCTTGCGGGCGAACAGCAATTTATATCAAAGCGTCAATCAAGGAAGGCTGCAGTTCGTTTATTTCGACTTGCTGGCACCGGCCGACAAGCTGATCGCCCAAATGAATGCCTACCGTCCGACCGTTGTCGTCGCTCCGCCGTCCATGCTCCGGATCATTGGAGAAGCCCATCGCTCGGGCTCGATGAATGTCCGCCCGAACCGGTTGATCTCGGTAGCGGAAGTGCTGGACCCGCTGGACCGGCTCTATATCGAGGAGAGCTTCATCCGCCCGGTGCATCAGGTATACCAATGTACGGAAGGTTTTCTGGCCGCGACGTGCGAGCGCGGCACCTTGCATCTGAATGAAGATGTCGTTTATATCGAGAAAGAAGTCGTGGACGCCGAGCTAGGCAAATTCGTCCCGATCGTAACCGACTTCTCCCGCATCACGCAGCCGATTATCCGATACCGTTTAAACGATATATTGACCGAGAGAAGGGAGCCATGCCCTTGCGGGTCCCCCTACACGGCGATTGAATCGATCGACGGGCGGTGCGACGATTTGTTTTATATCCCAGCCGCCGATGATCCCGCCCGATTCATTCCGATCTTCCCTGACTTTATATCGAGAACGGTCATTCGTGCCTCCGAGCATATTGAGGAATACGAAGTGGAGCAGCTGGCGGCGGACCATGTACGGATCTCGCTTCGGGTAGAAGCGCCCTATAAACAGGTGACAGAACGGACGGTCGAAGGGATGATGCAGGAGCTGTGCCGGCAAGCCGGCTGCGTCCCGATCCGGATCGATTTCGCTCCGTATGCGAGTGAGCGGGGGGATCGGAAGTTGAGGAGAGTCAGACGGACGATGCGGACGGCAAATATCCCCGATCCGGTTGGACGGGGATAAGGAGTCTGCGGAATTGTCGAAGTTAAGGCTCTCGCCGGTCGATCGCTTCGGCCATCGTTTTGTCCGTCAGGTGCGCATAAATCTGTGTGGTCTCGGGGGAGGCGTGACCGAGTTGCTCCTGGGTTTTGTAAATGTCGTTGCGCAAATAATAGTCGGTCGCGAACGAATGGCGCAGCTTATGGACCGATAAGTACGGCTTGCCGAAATATTTGGCATATTTAATGACCATTTCCTGAATGGCGCGTTTCGTCATCCGTTTGCCTTCTTTTGATCCGTTGGCGACGGCGAGAAACAGCGCTTTTTCTTTTTTGTCCGGCGCATAGCGAAGCGAACGGATCTCCAGGTAGGCGGTCAGCGATTCCACCGCTTCCTGACGGAAGTAGACGGGCGTTTTGAACGTCTCGTCATTTTTACCTTTCCGGAACACGTATACCAGCTTCTTCTTCAGGTCCAGATCGTCTATACTCAAATTGACCACTTCCGAGACGCGCAGACCGGTATTCAAGACCAGGCTGACGATGCAGACGTCGCGAACCTTATTAAGCTCATATGAATATAACGCTTGCTTGTTGTTGCATACGTCCTGGGGGTACCCGCTTTGAATGTAGTCGATAAACTCGAGAATCTCTTTTTCCTGCAGCAGCTTGCCTTCCAGCTTCGCGGCGGTGTCTTTCGGCTTGTGCGTCCGCTTGATCTCGACTTTGGCCATCACGTTCCGCTTGAGCAGGGGATAATAATCTTCATCCTCGGCGATCTGGCTCAAGTAATGAAAGAGCGAGCGCAGCGAAGAGAGCTTGCGGGAGATCGTCGTTCTCGTATTGGCGCCGTCTTTTTTCGATGAAAGATACATCCGGTATGTGTTGATATTCTCCATACGCAGCTTCTCCAGCACTTCGATCGGGATGTCGCGCCAGGCGGCAGCTTCGGTCAGCCCCTCAGCCATCAGCCAGGAGAAAAACGTTTCGTAATCGCGCACATATTCAAGCAGGGAGGAAGGGGACAGGTCCGGCAGCTTATAATTAATAAACTGCTCGACATACCAGGGCATGGCCGGGACGCGTTTGTCCAGCTCTTGGCGGTCTTTCAGTTTAATGACGTTCATAGGGATCACCTCGACAAACTGAGTTCGAATGCAGTTTACGTAACTTTTATTATGTAAACTAAACAAATTTACCGTTATTTTCTTTCCTAATCAGTCTACCCGATAATAAGGGGGACGTAAATGGATTCGGCGGAAGCTTTGGAACGCATTGGCCTAACACTTTGAATCGTTGTGAACGTTTCGCGATTAACGTGTATAATGTGGATATACAGCCGACAGGCAGCACTGATTAGATCAATACGAAGGAGACGGAACCATCATGCAAACGTTTCAGCAGGAAATAATACGCAAGCTCGGCGTACAACCGGCGATCGATAGCGCGGCGGAAATCGAGAAGAGAGTCCAATTTTTAATCGACTATGTGAAAACATCCGGCAAAAAGGGTCTCGTCCTGAGCATTTCGGGCGGGCAAGATTCTACGCTTGCGGGCAGGCTGTGTCAGCTGGCGGCGGAGCGGCTGAGACAGGAATCGGGCCAGCCGTATACATACATAGCGGTCCGGCTGCCTTACGGCGTTCAACTGGACGAAGACGATGCCCAGGCCGCGCTTTCGTTTATCAACCCCGACCGTGTGGTGACGATCAACATAAAAGAAGCGGTCGACCGCTCGATGCAAGCGTTCCAGGCCGGTACGGGCGAGACGTTGTCCGACTACTGGAAAGGGAATACGAAGGCGCGGGAACGGATGAAGGTCCATTACGATTTGGCCGGCCACTACGATCTGCTGGTAGTAGGCACCGATCATGCCGCGGAAGCGCTGACCGGATTTTATACGAAATTCGGCGACGGCGGCTGTGACGTGACACCGCTGGCGGGATTGAACAAACGTCAGGGGAAGCAGCTGCTGGAGCATCTGGGCGCGCCGCGCTCGCTCATTTACAAGGTGCCGACCGCCGACTTGCTGGACCATAACCCCGGCCGCACCGACGAAGACGAGCTTGGCTTCAGCTACGACGAGATCGACGATTATCTGGAAGGAAAACCGGTGAGCGACAGCACCCGCGAGAGGATAGACACTCGGTATATCCGATCCGAGCATAAGCGGAGAATGCCGGTTACTCCCGATGAGACCTGGTGGAATAACGGGTAAGTAGGACCAATGTGCCATATACGGCTGCACTTAGAAAAATTGCCGATTGCAACAGAAGCAATTTAGAGGGGTAACCCATCATGTTTACGTATACTTCGGATGAAGGGAACAGGCCGTATATGAACCTGGTTATTGACTTCAGGTAGTGTAGAACAGTTAAGCCAGCGACTAAGAATACGGTTCCGGCCGTTGCCGAAAGGATGAGTTTGCAGATTCGGGAGCAGCCTGCGAGGGAACGCTTCCATACAAGGAGCAGCAGTGCAGGGAGGGTGGATAACCCCATGATCCACCATTCCAGATTTACAATAGCCAAGTGTATACCGTGGTGAATCGTTCCGATTGTATAAGTACACACCGAGGTCAGAATTCCAATAACGAATCCCGTCAGGAATGGATAGTGCGTCGTATTCACCTAATCTCCTCCCTTGTGATTCATCCATAATTTACCTACTATTATACCATTCATGACCTATGCAGTTCATCCCAGTAGATTGGAATTGAAAGATTCCGTTAAAATGAGCCTAAAGATCAAAATACTTCTTGACTTTTCAGAAACAACCCTATAATCACGAAGGATACCTTTTTAAATACGGGGTATGGTACTTATGCAAAGAATTCTTCACGTTTCTTGAGGAGTATCGATTTGATTGGGTTACCAAAGCCAAGCGGAATACCGCTTTATTTCGCAAGGTCTTGGAGCCTGGCACAGGCAGAGAGCGTTACGTTCCGCTAACACCTGTTATGCTCATCCGTGAAGTGTTCGGAAAGTTAATGCGTCAAGCGCCATCGGGCTTGGTGGCAATAACCAGAATTTAACATAAAATATATTATGTTAAATTCTCAAAATAAAAACTGTCAGGATTCCTGACGGTTTTTTCTTTTGTGCAATCCCGCTGCATCATGGTCGCCGGTTTCAATTCCATTACATTTTGCGCTGCTTCCCGCTATCGTGTTAATGTTGGAGTAGTCACATCATCAATGTTAATCGTGGCACATCATTTTAAGAGATATTGTATATTTTAAGGGAGTTGCGAGCGGAGGATCGACATGCCCAAAATTTTGCTTGTTGAAGACGAAAAAATACTTCGTGAAATTTTAAAGGATTACTTTCTAAATGATGGCTATGAGGTTATGGAAGCCTCTGATGGTATAGCCGGATTGGAATTATTTCAACAACATGAGATCAACTTGATTATTCTCGACATTATGTTGCCGGGAATGGACGGGTGGTCGGTTTGCCGCCGCATTCGCAAAACGTCCGATGTACCTATTATTATGCTTACGGCGCGAGTCGACGAAGACGACACGCTGCTCGGTTTCGAGCTTGGTGCCGATGACTATGTAACGAAACCCTATAGCCCTGCGGTGTTATTAGCAAGGGCCAAGCGCTTACTCGACAGCCGGGCACGTACGAATAAAACGACAAATACGAACGATACACTTATTATTAATGGCATTACTATTCATTTCCCGTCGCGATCGATAACGGTGGATGGCGAGCAAGTAAGCCTCACGCATACAGAATTCGAAATTTTAGCTTACTTGATGCAAAATCAAGGAATCGTGATTTCAAGGGAGCAGCTTATCATGAAAATATGGGGATACGCTTATGCCGGAGACGATCGTACTCTGAACACGCACATACGAAACCTGCGGACGAAACTAGGCAACAAAGCGCAATACATTACAACGGTCGTACGAACCGGATATAAGTTCGTGGATAGCTTATGAAGATCGGGATTGTCGCAAAGCTGTTTCTTCTAACTACTGCTCTTTGCACGCTTATATTGGCTGTTATCTACGTGGGACAAACGATATTTTTTGAGGAATATTATACGAATAGGAAAACGAAAGAGATACAGGCGAACATCGAGGTATTCAAACAGGATCATTTATCCGCTAAGCCCGCTAAAGATGAGTTTCCGTACTTCCAGTACCAAGAGGAAATGTTCTTTCAAAATCATAACACGTGGATCACGATGCTCGACCGCTACGGTAATCTTAAATATACGAACGAATTCTATCTTCAAGTTCAATTAGATAGCGATAAGTCCTATGAATCGTTTAAGGTGCCGTTGCATCACTTGATCAACATAGATGATATGTCATCAAATAAGTTCGTTTTCAGTCCAGACCAACGTCTAATTATTTCCGGTATTAAAAAAGATGCTACAATCATGCCGATTCGAATACAAGACAAGTTCGTTACTTATGGTATGAACGACCAACTTCTAATCATGCCCATCTTCGAAGATAAAGCGACTGTAATTGACGTTCAAATTCCTACTCCGGAAGAGTTCTCGAACTTTAGCTTTAGTTTCTCGAACAGCCTCTTTATGGAGCGGATCAAGGCGTTTCAGGCTAACTTATTGTGGTCGAATAATCCTCAACCGATCAATACGGTTCAAACGTTTGATTACGAGAAAAATAAGGTGAAATACAAGCTTTTCGTCCACAGCATCGAGGACGTAGACGGTGAACCCGCTTTTTTAATTGCGATGACTTCCTTGCAGCCCGTAGGCGAGGCAGTGCGTATGATCAAAGATTACTTAGTTTATATCGTCGTTTTTGTACTTGTGCTTATTTTGCTCGTCTCGTTTTATTATTCTAGAAAGATTGCAAAACCGCTTTTAAGACTTAATTCAGCGACTCAAAAGATTGCTAATTTGGACTTTTCAGAATCGATATTAGTCTCCTCGAAGGATGAGATCGGCGAATTGTCTCACAATATCAACCATTTGTCTGCTACTCTTCATTCCTACATTGGACAGCTTCGGCAAGAGATCGAAATGGAGAAACAGCTTGAGAGCACGCGTAAACAATTTATTTCCGGCGTATCGCACGAACTGAAAACACCGCTAAGCATTATGAAAAGCTGTATCTCCATTCTCAAAGACGGCGTAGCGAGCGATAAGAAGGAGCATTATTTCGAAGCGATGGAAAACGAAGTCGATAAAATGGACCTTTTAATCGTGGATATGCTTGAACTGGCCAAATTCGAGTCCGGGACTTACAAAATGAAGTTGGACGTATTCTCGATCGATAAGATCATCGAGTCGGTATATGAACAACTTGCTTTGGACATTGCTTCCAAACAGCTCGACGTTCGGTTGCAACTTGATCCGGCGGAAGTGGCAGCCAATCAGCTTCGCATCGAACAGGTCATCACGAATTTTATGACTAACGCCATTCGTTATACGCCCTCGAATGAACGCATTATCGTATCGGCCATTGAGGATCAAGAAGAAATCATGATCTGCATAGAGAACTATGGGGTTCATATCCCGCAAGATCAACTAGACAAAGTGTGGGACCGTTTTTACCGTATTGACACTTCTCGACATCGATCCCATGGGGGAACCGGTTTAGGATTAGCGATTTCTAGACAAATATTAGAACTTCACGATTCCTCATACGGGGTAGAAAATACCAAGAACGGGGTCGCTTTTTACTTTTCGCTAAAGAAAGCATAATTACAACAATCTAAGTTAAATTTTGGATTTGCAAATATCGGCAGGCTACAGGATCCGTTCCTTAGTCTGTCTTTTTTATTTGTCAATTCACCTCTCGAAATCTTTATCTTATCTTTATTCCGGCTCCATTTGATCTTGATATCGGGAAATTACTATAGATTCATGAAAACATTTATTCGTTTTTTCACAATTGGCGTCGCAGCAATCCTACTTGTATCTTTTTCTTTGAACTTACGACAGGAGGGAACCACTAAAAAAGATACGATACAACCAGTATCTACTGCTGGAACAACCAACCCTACACAACCGCTGAGCGGAAAAACTATCATTATTGATCCGGGACATGGCGGAAAAGACGTTGGGACAATCGGAGGACAAAACAGTTACGAAAAAGACGTGACATTGCCTACTGCGCTCAAAATTCAGCGAAAACTAAAAGAGAAAGGCGCGAATGTCATCCTTACACGCTCCGATGATGAGACTGTATCGTTAAGCGAAAGAGCGAATATAGCAAATAATCATGAGGCGGATTTGTTTGTCAGCATCCATTTTGATGCATTCGATGACCCGGACGTCCACGGAATAACGGTCTATTACAATAAGACAAGCGATGAATCGCTCGCGCAACAATTACATGACGGGATTTTTAAATCAGATCTGAAGGCGAAAGACAGAGGCGTAAAATTCGGAGATTATCGTGTACTTCGGGAAAACATAAAACCAGCTATATTGCTCGAACTCGGTTACCTCTCGAATAAAAACGAAAAGTCTCGGATAACTTCAACCTCCTATCAAGAGCTCCTATCCACTGCGGTCGTTCGTGGAATAGTGGATGCGATAACGTAATGCGAGGGAGCTCGGAATTGCAACGTTCCACACAAGTGCGATTGTTGTAACGCAATCGCCATTCTTTACTGTCCCGACGCGTGCCAAATCCGGGGGACGTTAGACGTTAATGGATATGGCCGTTAAAAAGAAGGAGTGAAGCTTAAAATGAAGACAAAAAGGCTAGGGATATTGGCGATGGGGATGGCCGTTGTGACGGCAGCCTGTAGTGATTCGGGAAGCGAGGCAGGGACGAACGACCAGGCGAAAACCGTCGTGACTTTTTCGGTTCTGGAGTTGAGTCCTTTCTATGAAACGGCGGAAAAAAGATTTGAAAAGAAACACCCAGACATCGACCTGCAAATTCAAGCCGTGAAAAAATTGGGAGAAACATGGAAGGATGGGGCTTACGAAAAGTATACGAAAACGACGAATACGGAGTTGTTGGCGGGCAAGGGAGCGGACATTCTCGAGTTGACAGGGTTACCGTTGCCAGCATATGCAAGTAAACAGCTTGTTGCAAATATGGACGAGCTCTTGAAACAGGACACGTCGCTGAACAGCGCCGACCTGCAAGCGAAGCTCGAAGTGTTTAAGACGGACGGTGGTTTATACGCCATGCCGCTCGGGTACTTCATGAGTGGATTTGTAGGCGACGGAAATCTACTAGCGGGCGAGAGCATCGACGATAGCCAGTGGACGTGGACCGAATTCGCCGAGGTCGCGAAGGGCTTGGTGCGTAAAGAGAGCAAGGGCCGAATCTACGCTTTGGCTAACAGTCGGCCGGAAGTGATGCTGCAGGAAATCGTCGACGACAGCTTTGCCGATTTCGTCGACGTCTCGGGGAAAAAAGCGGCCTTCGACTCGCCGGGATTCGTCGCCGTCATGCAAATGGTCAAAACGATGTACGACGATGGTATCGCGACCGCCAAGCAGGCCGAAACCGGTCGTCAGTTGTTTTCTTCCGCCGTAATGCTTTCGCCTGCCGCTTTGATCGATGAATCTCACTCTTATTTCGAGAATCCGAAGCTGATGAGGAAGCCGCAAGCCGGAGCGGCGGGTACGAGGCTCCTCCCTAGCACCGAGCTTGCGATTCGGGCCAATTCCCCGGTGAAGGATGAGGCGTGGAAGTTCGTTTCGTTCCTATTGTCTGAGGAAGCGCAATCGCTGGAGGAGAGGGAAGGATACGGATTCTCGCTGCTGGAGTCGGTAAACGAGAAAAAACTGAGCGACATCGAGAAGCAGGTCGCCGGTACCTATAAGCTTCCAAGCGGAGCAACGGCTAAAGTTTCCGCCGAGCAGTTCGCCCAGTACAGACAGTTCATGCGATCTCCGGGGTATTACACGGGGAGAGACGGAAAAGTCGTGATCATGGTCGGCAAGGAATCAGCCGCCTTCTTCAGCGGCCAGAAGTCGGCCAAAGAGGTCGCCAAGCTGATCCAAAACCGGGTGACGACGTATTTGAACGAGTAACGGTTTAAGAAAAGCTTAGGGGATTTAGTTATTCCGAGAAGCTATTTAACGAAAGGGAGGTGAAACATGCACTTTCGTAAATGGTCAAAAAAACATAGTTATATTGCGGTTTGGTTTCTCGCGCCAAGCGTGATAGGTTTTTCCGTTTTTTATTTAATACCATTCGTAATGGGAGTCTACTATTCATTCACGAATGGAGCTTCAGGAGGTTCGTTCGTAGGCTTCGCCAACTATCAAGATCTGCTGGCTAGCGATTCCTTTCGAAAGGCTGCGCTAAATACGGCTTTATTTACTTCAGTCAGTGTGCCCATTACAGTAGTAATTTCCCTTTTCATTGCCCTGCTGCTCAATCAAAATATATATTTTCGTAATTGGCTTCGAACAGCATATGTCTTGCCGCTCGTAGTGCCGGTTGCATCCGTTGTCCTCATCTGGCAAATCCTTTTCGATTGGAACGGGGCATTAAACAGTTGGTTGAGCGGCTTTGACCTTGAACGTATAGATTGGATGAAGTCGGAGTGGGCGAGAGTCGTGCTTTCTGTTGTCTATGCGTGGAAAAACGTAGGGTATAATGTCATCTTATTTCTAGCCGGTTTGCAAGGAATTCCGAAAGACTATTACGAGACAGCCGAAATCGAGGGTGCAGGCGCTTATCACCAATTTACGCGAATCACGTTGGTTTATCTAACACCCACGACGTTTTTTATCGCCTTAATGGCACTGGTCAGTTCGTTCCGGATCTTTCGGGAAACGTATTTAATCGCCAGTGATTACCCGCACGACAGCATCTACATGCTGCAACATTACATGAACAATATGTTTCTGTCGCTAGACATTCAGAAGCTAACTTCGGCAGCCACGTTGATGGTTGCATGTATGGTCATCATCGTTTCCGTTATGTTCACCTTGGAACGTCGCCTAGCATCATTCATGGAGTAAACAGGGAGGGAGTATGAAGCCAAGGGCCATCATTTCTAAAACTATAATCACGATCTTCCTGGCGCTATTGGGTATCGTCATGCTGGCGCCAATCGTTATATCCTTAACAAATTCACTCATGACGGAGCAGGAGATCGCGTCCAATTACGATCGGATCGGTCAAATGACCGTTGATGCCGCAAGCGGAAAAGACGCGTTCGTGAACTTGAAGATTATTCCCGATTGGGTTTCCTTCAATCAATACGCGAAAGTGCTGATTGCGACTCCGACGTATCTGAAGTTTTTTTGGAACTCGGTCTATCTGGTTGCACTCATTATCGGTGGTCAGGTTATCGTCGCGGCACTAGCTGCTTATGCTTTCGGGAAGCTTCGGTTTCGTGGCAGAGACAAGCTATTTTTCATTTATTTGATGACGATGCTCATGCCGTTTCAAGTGACTCTCGTCCCGAACTACATTATTGCCGACCAATTAAATTTGTTGAACAGTGCAGGAGCGATTATCCTTCCCGGAATATTCGGGGCATTCGGCGTATTTATGCTTAGACAATTCATCAAAACGCTCCCGTATGATTACGTTGAAGCCGCGACGATGGACGGCGCGAGCCATCTGAGCATTTTCCTGCGGATCATCTTACCGCTTGTTAAACCTGGTTTAGCTGCGCTTATCGTTCTATTGTTCGTCGATTATTGGAACATGGTAGAACAACCGCTTATTTTTTTGGACGATGACTTCAAGCAGCCGTTATCCGTCTATCTATCCGTCATCCAAGAGGAAGCAAGGGGAGTTGGATTTGCTGCATCCGTCTTATATATGTTTCCGATGGTGTTGTTGTTTTTATATGCGGAAACTCATTTTATCCAGGGCGTCCAAATGTCCGGCATCAAGGGATAGGGGGATTCAATATCAATAGCCTTGAAACTGAACACGAAAATGTGAAAAGAAAGAGAACGATCAAACGGTTATCGTTGTTATTTTTTGGAGGATTACTCATCCTAACGCTTTATAGCAATACATTGCAATCGATGGGCCTCCCGAAAGTCTTGGTCGCGTTCGGCAGAGAAGAACCGCTCGTTCATGTCTTTCATGGCGAGGGCGTTCTGGAGCCGGTCATCGAAGCTTCGTTATCGAATAAATCCGGCTGGGAGATCAAAGAAGTCATCGCTGCGGAAGGGGACAGCGTAAAAATGGGGCAAACACTCGTCGTTTACGTAAACCGCGAAGCAGAGAATCGTTATCTCGATGCTCAAGCGCAATTGAAGCAACAGCAGCTTGTAATTGAAGGGCTGCAGGATCAATACGTGAAAGCTTCTCAAAACAACGATACTTTTCTAATTCGAAACGTGAAGCGGAGTCTTGAAAACGCCAAAATTTCGTTAGAAGTTGGGCAAAGAAATCTCGACAGCTTAAAAGAGGCGCTTGCTTCCGAACGTGAATTAAAGGCACCGTTCGATGGAACTGTCCGCAAAGTGAATGCCGTAAAGGATATGGCATCGGCAAGTGTTGGCCCCGATATCCAATTGGCCTCGTCGAAGCAGGGTTACCAAATGCCGCTCCAAGTCCCCGCTTCCATTAGCAAGCTTATTAGAATTGGACTGTCAACCGATATCCAGGTCCAGCTTGCGGATACAACGGAAACGATGAGCGGTATAATTCAACTCAGGGAATCAGCGAGCCGCGCGATTAAGGGGAGCGAAACCGCATCCCAAGATAAGGGGGAGGTGACAACGAACAAACGTATTTGGATTAGCGTCAATAACGAGAAACTTCGAGGTGGGGAACAAGCAAGTCTGCAACTTAGCATTTCTACTCCGAACGAAAGTGGAATCCTTGTCCCCAATGAAGCCATACACCGTGAGGGGAACGCAACCTACATCTTAGTCGTCGAAGAGAAGAAGGGGGCTCTCGGCAACACAAGCGTAGCCCGAAAAGTCCATGTTCAAACAGGCGGTGCCAACGAGTACGAAACCGTCGTTAAAGGAGGCTTTTTTCCCGATTCACCGATTATCCTGAAGAGCAGCGAGCCTATACAAGACGGAGAGCGCGTAAGAGCCAAAACGAACAAAACGAATTCATAACTTACAAATAGGAAAGTGGGAATAAATATGAAAAAGTTTATTGTTACTATCATCCTTTGCATCATGGCTGTTGGCTTATCCGCATGCTTAGCCAGCGATAACGCTCCACAATCTGAACAAGGACAATCTCAGACTACTGCGCCGTCTAAATCAAATTCTAATGAAAACACAGTCAAAGCAGCGCTCGAACCGCTGGATAATAAACAGAAGACAATTGTTGTTTCTGTTCTTTCCGCGACCGATTTTTATAAACTCGCGAAAGAAAAATACGAAAAACTCCATCCGAATACGACGATTCAACTCAAAGAGTTTGAAGGCAGCAGTAGTAATGGCCTCATGAGTAAATCCGAAGTAGAAAAATACGTCAAACAAACAACAACAGAAATATTGTCAGGCAAGGGAGCGGATTTGTTCGCGTTTACGGTAATTAACGAATTGCCCATCGACAAATACATTAACAAGAAAGCCTTCGTTAACCTGGACGAATGGATGCAGATAGATTCCTCGTTCGATCCTAACAAGTATCAAATGAACATCATCGAGGGCAGCAAATTAAACGGCGCTTCTTACATACTGCCACTTGAGTATTACCTGGAAGCATATTATGGAGACGCGGAAGCATTCAAAAATGCTGGTGTCACAATCGATGACAAGTCTTGGACATGGAGCGACTTTGCCGATATCAGCAAGCAATTGAAAGCGAAGAACAACGAACGTTATGCGATGGGGAACTTCGCTCCTGAGCGGATGATCAACAATCTGGTATCTGATAATTATTCGCGCCTGATCGATGGGGCGGGTGGAAAGGCATCTTTTGACTCCCCGATATTCATGGATATGCTCAAACAAGCAAAAGCCTTGTATGATGATAAAATACTGAAATCGGATTATGTAGATATGAAAAACAGTAGTTTTACATATTCGAGAATTACATCACCAAGCGATTACCTTGTGAGGCTTGGATTGTATTATCCAAACGGCAAAGTTTATCAAAAGCCGCATTCCTCCGGTCAGAGATCCGGCGTTTCGTTCGAGCCAACCAATCAAATCGCAATGAACGCGAATTCTAAAGTGCAAAGAGATGCGTGGGAGTTTGTGAAGTTTTTATTGTCTGAGGAAATTCAATCCAATCCTCGTCAATCGGGCTTTTCCATGATTAAAGCAATTAATGATAAAGCCATCGAAGACCTAAAATCGAAAGAGGTCTTGCAAAATACAAAGGGTGGGAACATTAAAATTAAAGCTCAAGACCTCGAGCCAATTCGCGAGTTGCTGTCCGCACCTAGTGTCAGGAGTATGGGGGATGAATCGACGGTCCAAAAAATAATTGCCGAAGAAACGAAAGCATTCTTCAGTGGCCAGAAAACGGCTGAAGCTGTCGCTAAGCTCATCCAGAACCGTGTAGTGACTTATTTAAATGAATAATCAGCTGCTCCCGAGATTGAAGAGAAACCTCCGCCATTTTCAGTGGCAGAGGTTTCTAAGTTGATCAGGGGCATGGATGGCTACTCGAGATCAACGTTGAATCCGCGGGGCGTTCGCGTATTGATCAGAAGCGGTTCCGTTACCGGACCCTCTCCGTCCCGGGAATAGGTTACGGTGTCGGGGCGATCCAATGTTACCTTATAGCGTCCGGGGACAAGCGGATGACCGTCGGCATCCACCGGATTCCAGGTCACGGTAAAATGATACCGATTGCCTTCCTGAAGCGGACCATGGACGACAGGCAGCGTCTGCTCGTAGACGGGGGTGAGCGGCTGATCGTCCTCGCCGACCGATTCGACCTTAAACGTCCATTCGTACGGATCCAGCACGATATCGTGTCCGGTATTATTTTGAAAGAAAACGGTGAAAGGGGAAATCTGATCGGCCGGGAGATGCCCGTTAAAGCCGCTTGGAGGATAAAGCGCGGCGACAACGCCGCCGTCCAGATGGATATCTCTCATTTCCGGCTTGTATGGCTCCAGTTTGTCCCTCACCTTGATGTCATAGGTGAAGATATGACGCTGTCCGTCGAAGACGAGACGGGTGGCAAAAGTACGCGTTTCTCCGGGAACCGGCGGCTTCGTCTCCGAATCGGCGATAGATACGAACTCGGTTGACCCCATCGGTTTTCCATTCGAGTCCATGTCCGTTATTTCGATTTGTTTGCCTGTTAAATCTTTGTTGATGCGGATCGTTCCGGACGTGAGCATGCGTTGGCCGCCCGGCAGACGGCTTACCTGGAGCTTTTCCATCTCAAAGTATCCGTCCGGGTCGCGCATATAAGGTACAACGTAATCCGGGAAGCTACCGATCTTGAGATCGATTTGATTCAAGTTGCCGTTGTCCGGCGAGGCCGGCTGGAACGAAACGTCCGCTCCGAACGCCTCCGCGAAAGTGCGCAGCTGGATATAAGCCATATTGTTGTAATTGATGACAGGATTATCGCCGGAAACCTCGACAGGCTGGATCGTGACCCCGTTGTAAATAGCGACTTGGCTCGGAAATAAATACGCCTGAAGCGAGTCTGATGCGACAACTGCGGTGGAGGAAGCGACAGCGGCGCCGCAAATAAAACCGATTATATATTTTCTCATCATCGAAATCCTTTCCATAGTTTGTAAAAGATTAGACGGATTCGAAGCCGGAATGTTGCACTGTCGCCGGATATTCCGTTCACTTAGTGTCAGGCGCTAATCGCAATATAAGCAGCGAATTATGATAGAATGAAACTATCTGTCAGATGGGAGAGTGAGAGAAATGGACAATAAAGAACGGTTTTCCAACCGGGTCGAGATGTATGCCAAATACCGGCCGAGCTACCCGGAGGCGGCGATGAGTTATTTGTACGACACGGTCGGTTTGTCGGACGATTGTACGGTGGCGGATATCGGAGCCGGAACGGGGATTTTCTCCAAGCTTCTTATCGCACGGGGCATCCGGGTCATTGCCGTGGAGCCGAACGAACCGATGCGCCGCGCAGCCGAAAGCGATTTGGCCGGAGAGCGGAACTTTCGTGCGGTTGCCGGGGCGGCGGAGAGCACCGGGCTTCCGGATCAGTCGGTCGACTTTATCGTGTGCGCCCAGTCGTTTCATTGGTTTAATCATGCCGAAGCGCGGATCGAATTTCACCGGATTTTAAAACCGGGCGGGAAAGCGGTGCTGATCTGGAATTCGCGGTTATTGAAAGGAACCCCGTTTCTGGAACAATACGAACAGCTGCTGCGGACATTCGGCACCGATTATGCGAAGACGAACCATAAAAACATATCGAGAGAGGCGCTGACTGCTTTTTTCCATAACGGGGATATGCAAGAGGCCCGGTTTATGAACCGTTACGCTCACGATTTCGAGCAGCTCAGCGGCAGAATGCAGTCCTCCTCGTACATTCCGGTTTCCGGCGATCCGGCTTATGAACCGATGATGGTGGAGCTGCGGAACGTGTACGAGCGGACGAACCAGGATGGGGTCGTGTTTTTCGACTACGAGACCGAGGTGTATTGGGGCGAGGTTTAATTTTAAACAAGCGTTAACTTTAAAAGAGACCGGCAGGGAAACGCCCGAAGCTCGGCGTCGCCAACCGGTCCCTCTTTGTTTATTCAGGAGCCGTCTTTCTCGCATGACAGATCCGCATCCTTATTTTGTATGAGAAGCTGGAGCAGATCGTACAACCGGCTGCGTTGGGCGATGGATAAATTATTGAGCAGTTGGTCCGCCACCTCGGACTGAACGGCAAGGATAGGTTCCAGATGAGCTTGCGCGAGCTCCGTCAATTGTTAAGGGTCGCCCTGTGGTCTGTCGGGTCGGGTACGCGGACGAGCAGGTTATCGATCTCCAGCGCATCGACAAAATCGGTGACGGTTCGGGCTTTAATCCCTAATTCGGCCGCCAGCTCGTTCATGCGGATTTTTACCCGCCTCCGCTACGGCGGACAGCGGCAGCCCACTTGACGGGGACTCCAAAATCATTTATCTTTAATTTAAGATATAAAAGTTTAAGAGTTGAGTGAGGGGAGACTTTACTATGACAACATTCCGTACTATCGAAGGTATTTTCAGAGGTGCGCCTTTCCATATGGTAGGAGACGGCTTCCGGATGTCCAACTATTTTCCGTCCGGCAACAACTTTCAGCACCGGATCAGCCCGTTCATTCTGATGGACTATAACGCTCCATTTGTTTTCCCGCCCAGCCCGTCGGTAAAAGGGGTAGGCGCCCATCCGCACCGGGGGTTCGAGACGGTGACGATCGCTTACGAGGGCTCGATCGAGCACCATGACAATTACGGCAATCACGGTATTATCGGGCCCGGCGACGTACAGTGGATGACAGCGGGATCGGGACTGCTGCATAAGGAGTATCATGAGACTGCGTTTTCGAAGCGCAGCGGTTTGTTCCAGATGATTCAGCTATGGGTGAATCTGCCCAAGGCTCACAAGATGCATGCGCCGAAATATCAGGAACTGCTTCACGCGCAGATGGGGCGGGTGGAGCTTCCGGACGGCGGCGGGACGGTGCGGGTGATCGCTGGCGAATACGAAGGCGTCGCAGGACCGGCGTCCACGTTTACGCCGATTCACTTGTTCGACATGACGCTGAAACTTAACGGAAAGGCGGCGTTCGAACTGCCGTCAGCGTATAACACCGCGGCTCTGGTCCTGAAGGGCGAGGCGAAAGTAAACGGCGATCGCACCGCCCAAGAAGGAGACTTCGTCCTGTTCGGCAACAGTCCGGGCGCGATTTCGATCGAGGGGTTGGCGGACGATACGGCCGTTTTCGTCTTAAGCGGCGAACCGATCAACGAGCCGATCTACCAGCACGGCCCCTTCGTGATGAACAGCCGGGAGGAAATTATCGAGGCGTTTCAAGATTTCCAGTCCGGCAAGATGGGCAGCACCGATTTTTAAGCGCCGGAAGTGTATAATAGTGGAGCGGGGAAAACCCTGCTCTGCTATTTTTGAGTTGGAAGAGAGCCGAGAGGCAGGACGGAGAGGAGATACTTTATGACTAGACGTCGTGTGTTTACAGGTTCGCCTTGGGAGCCGGTGGTCGGTTATTGCCGTGCCATCCGGATCGGGGACCGGATCGAAGTAGCGGGTACAACTGCGATGCAGCAAGGGGAAGTTGTCGGCGAGGGGGATGCTTACGAGCAAACCCGATTTATTTTGCTGACGATCGAGAAAGCGTTGAACGAATTGGGAGCTTCGATGTCCGACGTAGTCCGGACAAGGATGTTCGTTACCGATATATCGAAATGGGAGGAGATCGGGAAAGCGCACGGCGAATTTTTTTCCGAGACATCCAACCTGCGGCGACGATGGTTGAAGTACAAGCGCTTATCGATCCGCGTCTGATGGTGGAGATCGAGGTCGAGGCGATCGTGGAAGAGGCGTAGGGAGTAGGTGGCCGGGTGTGGTCGGAGTTCTGGATGATATTTTCAAGTATACATAACAAATATTATGTAACCATCAATGTGTATCGAAGAAACAAATACGACTATCACTAAGTCTTATCCGCTACGGAACCTGGTAAACCCGACAGTAGGAGGCAGCACAATGGGTATTGCAATCCGACAAGAAGAAATCGAGGATGTTACTGAAGTCTATCGTGTCGTTCAAAAGGCCTTTGAGAATGCGGATTATTCGGATCATGACGAGCATCACCTGGTAAACAGGCTTCGAAATTCGACGAAGTTTATACCGGAGTTGTCCCTAGTAGCGGAATATGAAGACAAAATCGTCGGATACATTTTGTTTACAGAAATCAAGGTCGGTGATCGGGTTCTGGTTGCGCTTGCGCCTGTTGCTGTAAGGCCGGACATGCAAAGTAAGGGGATCGGAAAGCAGCTGATTACGGAAGGACACCAAATCGCCGCACGGCTTGGGTATCAGGGTTCCGTTGTACTGGGCCATGAGAAGTATTATCCGAGGTTCGGTTATAAAAAAGCAAGTTTATATGGGATACAAGCGCCGTTTGATGTACCTGAAGACAGCTTTATGGCCGTTGCGCTGACGGATGGCGGTCTGTCAGGTGTCCATGGGGTTGTCGAATATGCGAAAGAATTTTTTGAAAAGTAGAGAATCAGCTGGGAGGCTTCTTGCCCGGGAGGAATCTCGGCGTCAAGCAGAAATAAAGCAGGGGGCTGCCTTTGTTTATAACCGACGAATTCCTTGCGATACGACATTACATTCATAGAATAAAAGGAACTGGATAGATGTCAGCGAATACCAATTAAGTATTACAAAACTTGCATCCTTCGTGATAAGAGGAGGACGTTTTTTTGAGTAACTGGCACCGAATGATATGGATTGATAGACAAATCCGTGAAAAGAGGTACCCCAATTGTGCTCAAATCTCGGAGCGTTTTAATATTTCAATCCGTCAAGCGTCCAGGGATGTTGAGTACTTACGCGATTCATTAGAAGCACCGGTGAAGTACTGTTATTTGAAGAAGGGATATCATTACACCGATCCTGTATTTCAACTCCCTGCCGTTATGATTACAGAATCACAAAAGAAGGCGCTTTCTATTTTGTCACAGGAATTTAACAAAATCCGAGGAAGCGACGAGTTTGGGTTGGGAGATTTATTCGATAAACTTGAGCGTGTTTCAGATGAAAGAAACGGACAGGCACGCTCTTTGTCTTGGCGAGCAAATATGGAAATAACTGAGATGAAAGAACTTGTTGCGACGACTGTTTCAAAATCGGATATGTATGCCCCTTGCGTTCATAAGACGGAACCGTTTTTCGCAGATGTTAAATTTGAGACAAGCACCGTTGTAGAGCTTTTTCGGCTAGACGCAGTACATAGCGGCAATTCTGTTTATCGTATTCGTTATTACAGCGTAGAAGCGTTCATACTTCTTTTGCTTTCAATACCTTATGAATTTCGTATTCTCTCACCGAACTGGCTCAAAAACATACTTTGTCATCGACTTGAAAAAAAACTTCACGGATTCAGAGAGTAGGACACTATATGTCATCCTCGTGAGATAATCTAGTACTGAGAACGATGTACATATATTTGAAGGGGGGGGATATGTATGCAAGTCAAACTTGAAAACTTAAAATGGCGCCCTTTCTGGGCATCGTATATAGGGGCGTTGAAAGGTTGCTTGGATTTTTTAAATATCCGAATGTCTGATTCTTGGCTATCCGGTGGTGTCGGTCATGCTTTTGTTCTAAACATAAACAAAAATGTATCTGCGGCCGGACCGACAGCATGGAATAATGAAATGACCAGACTATTAGGGCACAATCTCGGTTTTAACGTCAACAGTGTAAGTGCATGGAAGAATGACCCTCAGTTTGAAACCAAGCAACGGCTCGCATGGGAAACTGTAAAACGCTCGTTAGAAAAAGGAATACCTTGCCTAGGGTGGGAACTTGGGATTGCAGAATACTATGTTGTAAATGGGTACAACCAGTATGGATATTTCTATTCAGGAATTGGAACTGCTGATTATTTGTTCGATCTCGAAAATGATTGGAAACAGGACTTAGAAATAGGCGTTTTCTCCGAGAAAATGAGGCAAGCTTTACTTCTTAGAGGTTTAACTTTATCGACAAACGTGCAAATTTACATGCGTTTCGGTTGTTGGATCATCAAAGATGTAGAAGATGGGCGCGAGTTCTCCGTTCTGGAAGATAACAAGGGAAGACTTATGTTTCATGGGGAATATAATATTAGTCAAGCTTTTAAACCGTGGGACCAACTTGGCAGATCTTCAATCGGATTGTTGGAGTTATACACTGTAGAGCCAGCATACTTGTCCAATGATCCCGCAATAGTGAAGGAAGCGCTTGAATTCGCAATTGAATATGGGCAGGGCCCTCGCAAGTGGGTCAAGGAAGGCTTCAATAGCGGACTCCAAGGATACGAGACGTGGAGATATGCTCTCGACAATCGTTGTGCGGATGGTTTTGGAGTCGCCTATAATGCATCGTTCTGGCAGGAATGCCGGACGTTAGCTGCACAATTTTTAGTAGAAGCCGCCGATCGAATCGGTGGAGAGAACGCAATACAATTGTATGAAGCAGCCAAATGGTACGATGAGGTTTCTCAAGAGTTAAAGTTTGTTGCGGAGAAGTTTCCTTTTCATCAGCGCAGCCCTGAACATATCAGAGATGGAGACGCCCTAGACCAGGCAAGTCATGCGTTAGGACGTGCACAAAGGGCCGAACAACAGGGGATGGAGCGGATAAAAAGATTGGTGGACAATTTGTTAAAATAAATCAATACTGAGTAAATTTTTTATTTACATTACAATAATATGTAAACTCAAATGACTAACCAAACTGTAAATAGAAAACGCCGGAATCCGCAAACCGCGGACAACCGGCTTTTTGGCGTTGCGTCTTACTCGGACCGGCTTCGGGCCGTCTGCAGACGGCTGGCCGCTTCCTTGAACAGTAGCTCGACCTCAACCGCGCCTGCGCGAAGATCGGTGTCTTGGCCCAGACGGAGGGATTGTTCCAGTCTCTGCAAAATGGTATCCACCTGTCTCATGGCGATCGCGATGCTGTTGGTATCAGTGGACTGGAGCTCTATACGGGTCCGGTCCAGCTGCTCTTTTTCCCGGGCGACCCGGGAACGCATCTCCCCGAAGATGCGGAGCTGCTTGAGCATCTGATCCGTCCGCCGCTGCAAGGCATTCAGCTCCCGGCCGAAGGCGTTTAACTCCGCATTGGCCTGTATCACATCAAAGGCGGCCGCTTGTTCGGTTTGATCGAGAAGCGTCTGTATGCGTTGACGTTCGCGGACCAGCTCATCGAGCGGGTAACCGGACTCGGAGCGAAGCCGGTCGATCGCGGCCGAAACTTCGGAGAAATGGCTCGCTGCTTGCCGGGCAGAGGAGGAGGCGCTTTTCTCTACGTTTACAATTCCGTTTACTTCCACAGCCATACTATCGACCTGACTGGACCATGCTTTCGTATCCCGGTAGAGCCGGTAAACTCGCACAATCGGGCTGAATACGGAAAAAAATGGCACTTTACACGCCAAAAGCTCGGCTTGGAGCGGTTCGGCCTGCCGGTGCAGGGCAAGCAGTCTATTCTCGATGTCCGCTAATGCCCGCTGTGTCCGTCCCTGAACGAAACCTTGCCCCAATCCTCTAAACGGTTCGGCGGCAATAAGCGCATTCAACCGGGTCATTTGGTTCTGTTGCAGTTTAATCGCTTTTCGGAGCCGTTTTTTGGTTACGCTCCGCTTAAGTCCTAATACCACCAATAGAAAAATCAATCCTGCGACGAACAGAGCAAATAGCAACCCGAGCAGATTGGATACGATAAAAGACAGCGCGCTGTCGGCCAGGTCGTCCAGGATCGATTCGAATCGGTACAAATCATCCACCTGAGGCAGCCCCCTTAAGGAAATCAGCTATCCTGCAGGACTGTCGTTTGCGAAATCGTATCAATCGAACAGGTCCCCAAAAATATCCATTACATTTTTTTTGCGTTTGTATTTCGGATGATGCTTGTCATAGTATTGCGGCTCCGAGTAGGCGGGAGGGCGTTCCTCATAACCGGTTCTCCGTTCTGGCTGCGGCTCCTGTCTGTCATACCATTGATTGAACGGCTCGCGTACTTCTCGGACACCCGCCATCAATTTGTCGAGCTCCCCGCGGTCCAGCCAAACTCCTTTGCACGAAGGACAGATGTCGATCAGGATGCCTTCCTTTTCGACTTCACGCATCTTTACATCGTCACAGATTGGGCAATTCATGAGTGGGATGTCAGCCTCCTTGAATATCGGAATGGTAACTGCTTTTACCTTAACACGATATCCGGCGGCATGCAAAAAAGAGGTGCCGGGACGAACAGTTTTTCAAGGGAAGGGAAAGGGTTATCGGGATACGAAGAGGGACTCCCAATTGAATCAAACCGGAATAACAAAAACCCGCCAACCGCCGAATACGATTCGGAAGGGAGCGGGTCTGTTTGCTATTCAGCTCAACCGGCCGGCTTGCCGGAGCCGGTCAGACTGATCTCAATCGCGCCGCGAACGAAACCGCCGGATTGCCGGAGCAACTGCTTAGCCTGCTCGTACGTGGAGCCGGTGGCGATCATTACCGTAGCGGTTTTCACATCGCCGCGAGTCGCCCGGAAAGCTTGTTCCACGATGTCGTCCGGTGCCCCCGTAGCCCGCTGTATGATGCCTTTCGCCCGGTTGACAAGTTTGAAGTTCGTTGCCTGCAGATCGACCATCAGATTGCCGTACACTTTGCCCATCTGAATAAAGGAGGCGGTCGTGAGCATGTTCAAAATCATCTTCTGCGCCGTCCCGGCTTTCAGCCGCGTCGAGCCGAGCACGGCTTCCGGCCCGGTAACCGCTTCGATCGAAATGTCCGCGTGCTTGCTCATGACCGAATCGGGATTGTTGCATACGCAGACGACAGCCGCTCCGGCTTCCTTCGCTTTTTTCATCGCGCCGATGACATAAGGGGTCCGTCCGCTGGCTGCGATCCCGACCACGACATCGTGCACGCCAATGCCGCGTTCCCCGATATCCGATGCGCCGAGCGCTTCGTCGTCCTCCGCACCTTCCACCGCACAGCGAATAGCCGTATCCCCGCCGGCTATAATTCCCTGCACCATCTCCGGTTCCGTCCCGAATGTCGGCGGACATTCGGAGGCGTCCAGGATGCCCAGCCGTCCGCTCGTTCCCGCTCCGACATAAAACAATCTGCCGCCCGCACGGAAGCTGGCGACAATCGCATCGACCGCCTTCGCAATCTGAGGCAATACGGCCCGGACCGCCGAAGCGACCTTCTGGTCTTCGTCGCTCATCATCTCAAGCATGCCCAGTGTCGGCGCCTGATCGATGTCGCGGGTATGTTCATTTTGCTGCTCCGTCAGGAGACGCTCCAAAGCACGATTCATATTCATAAATGTCCCTCCACAACTGTTTTATCGAGGCTGCAACTCATAGGGGTGAATGGATTTCCTTTCGGTATCTTTTGTCTAACTATAAACGATCAAGGCGAGGATTGTAAAATAAATTTTTATGATTAAATATTTATGTTGAAATAATATTTCACGATGATATAATGGGCGTGTGGGAAATGAAAATAAATTTTACCACAGACCTTATGAGTGAAATTTTGTGTCAGTTCATAAGGCGTGTGTAAGCGTTGTCAGTCATCCGGGTCCTTATATCGAGCGGATTTATCCAAGCGGGGTGTCTGAGGAAAAAAGCGAGGGGAGGGCAACAGGGAGATGGGGAATCTGGAATACCGCCATTATGAAAGCGGTAACGAAGAGGCCATTGTTCAACTATGGAACGAATGTTTGCATCACGATCCGGTTACGCCGATCAGACTGCGCAATATGGTGCTACTTGACGCTAATTTCGATCCGGAAGGGCTGTGTCTCGCCTATGAAGACGGCCGGCTTGTCGGCGCGGTGTATGCCGTCAGGCGGTTGTTGCCGATGCACGGGACGGAGCTAGAGCCGGATAACGGATGGATTCCGTTTTTCTTTGTCGCTCCGGATCGGCGAAGGCAGGGAATCGGCAGCAGACTGATGGAGGAAGCGCTGGACTTTTTGCAGCGGTTGGGACGCAAGCACGTATTTTTCTCATCGTATGCGCCGAACTATTTCACACCCGGCGTGGATGAAGCAAGCTACCCGGACGGTTACGCCTTCCTGCTGAAACACGGGTTCGCCAAGCTGTATTCGCCGGTGGCGATGGACTATTCGCTGGTCCGGTACGCAGCGCCTGAAGACGTCAAACGGTTGAAACGAACACGGGAGGACGAAGGGTATGCGTTCAGATTGGCGCAGGACCGGGATCTCGTTGATGTGATCCGGTTTGCGGCGGACCTGTTCAACCCCGACTGGGGAAGAGCGATCCGGGAAGGACTGCTGCGCGGTCTGCCGATGTCCGCGATCCATGTCGCCCGCTTCGAAGGCAAGTTGATCGGGTTCTGCATGCACGGCGGCTACGAGGGCGTGCTCGAGCGGTTCGGACCGTTCGGTGTCGCTCCGGCGCATCAAGGGAAGGGACTCGGCAAAATGATGCTGCACGATTGTTTGTCGAACATGAGGGCTCAAGGACTTCATGGAGCATGGTTTTTGTGGACCGGGGAGACGACGACGGCGGGGCTGCTGTACAAAAAGCTTGGTTTTCAAGTGACGAGGCGGTTTCACGTATGCCGGAAAAGCTTCTGACGTCCCCGTAATACCTTACTGGCCGCGTCGTTCATCCGGTTTCCCGGAGAAAGCAGAGAAGTGTAATCATTCATCTATCATTCAGGGAGGTCTTTTCGTATGAACAAAAAAATGGCAGTACGCGCAGTAAGCCTCGCCGTCACGTCGGCGCTGGCAGTCAGTCTGGCCGCATGCGGCTCGGGTAAAGAAGGCAGCGGAAGCGACGACGGCAAGAAAGGTCCGGTGACGCTCACGCTGCTGTCCCACTACGCCGGAGCGCAGGAAGAGAAGCTGAAGCCGTATGTGGATATGTGGAACAAGGACCATCCGGACATCCAGGTGAAGCTCGAGCCGGTGGACTTCGGGGAATTGCTGAAAACGATCCAAGCGAAGCAAACGGCCGGGCAGGTCGCCGATATTATGCACGTCTATTCGCTATGGGGCGGCCAACTGACGAAAAACAAAGTGCTGGCCGAGCCGCCGGCCGACGTGATCGACGACGTCAAGAAAAATTACCCGGACGCATCCGTAAAAGGCGCCTCCATCGACGGCAAAATATACGGCTTCCCGACGGAAGTAAACGCTTACGCCTTGTTCTATAACAAAAAACTGCTGAAGGAAGCCGGATTCGACAATCCGCCGAAAACATGGGATGAGATGTACAACATGGCCAAGACGCTTACGAAAAAGGACGGCTCCGGCAAAATTACGCAGCAAGGCTTCGGCTTC
The DNA here is from genome assembly GCF_014705615.1 of Paenibacillus oceani. GTDB lineage: Bacteria > Bacillota > Bacilli > Paenibacillales > NBRC-103111 > Paenibacillus_AB > Paenibacillus_AB oceani. The sequence goes on along the minus strand of NZ_JACXJA010000015.1, from coordinate 23,685 downwards.
GTTCGCGGGTACGCTTCGATCGTCGATCAGCCGTTCATGTCGCTGATGGCGACGGCGGGCGGCCAGCTGATCAGCGACGATCTGACCAAGGCGCAGCTCGATTCCGACGCAGGCAAGAAAACGATGGATTATGCCGCGAAGTTTTACAAAGACGGCATCGCGGACGTCTCGTTCAGCGTAAGCAAAACGTTCCCGGCCGAGCAAACGGCGATGACGATCCAGGCGGGCTGGTATGCCGGTTCGCTTGCCGGAACGATGAAGGAGGCCTACCAGAATATCGGCGCGGCGCCGCTTCCGTCTCCGGACGGCTCGAAGAAAGGCTCGATCGCTTACACGTGGATGTGGGGCGTCAACAACAAATCGAAATATCAGAAGGAAGCATGGGAGTTCCTCAAATGGTTCAATACGGTATCGGTTAAAGACGGCTTGACGCCGGAAGGCGGGTTCCTGCTGGATGCCTTCAATTCGCTGTCGACCCGCAAGTCCGACCTTGACGCGAAGCCGATCAAGGACAAATTGGCCGGCGATGCCGTGCTGAAGACGTTCGTCGACGCTTTGAACTACGCGTTGCCGGAGCCGAACCCGGCTGCCGGAACGGAAATCCAGGATATTTTGTTCAAGCAGATCGAGAGCACCTGGACCGGTCAAACGACGCCGGAAGCAGCCGTACAAGCGGCCCAAAAAGACATTCAGTCCAAGCTCGCGAAATAATCCTAGAGCATCATACGAGGGCCGTTGCGATCCGATCCATAGGGCCGGTCGCTCCGGCCCGTTACCCTACACCTGCTTCTAGCAGCACCCGATTGGAGGATTGGCATGAGCGGAAATGGCAAACTGAGCCGCGGCCAAGGACTTCTGGGCTGGTTGTTTTTATCGCCAGTCATCGTGTTTTACGCGATCTTTTTCCTTGTGCCGTTAATCTTCTCGTTGTTTTTAAGCTTTACGGAATGGGGCGGCTTCGACTTGACGCTGATCGAATGGGTCGGCCTCAAAAACTATAAAGCGCTGTTCGCGGACGGCTCGACCTTTTTGAATCCGATCATCAAGAACACGTTCGTGTTCGCCTTCGGTACGGTCGGCCTCTCGTTTTTCATCGCTCTGTTCGTCGCTTACACGATTACCCGTCTGCGCTTCGAAGGGTTTTGGCGGACGCTGTACTTCCTGCCTACCGTGACGACGGTCGTAGCGGTCGGGAACGTGTGGCTGTATTTGTACAACCCGACGAACGGGCTGATTAATGCCGTGCTGAACAAGCTGGGCGTCTCGTCGATCAAATTTCTGGACGATCCGAACACGGCGCTCGCTTCGATTATCGTCGTGGGCGGCTGGCTCGGAATCGGCAGCTCGGTGCTGATTTTGACTGCAGGGCTTAAGGCGATCTCCGACGATTATTACGAGGCGGCGACGATCGAAGGAGCGGGGCTCGGGGCCATTTTCTCGAAGATTACGCTGCCGCTGCTCAAGCCGTCGATTTTGTTCGTGCTTATTACTTCCTTTATAGGAGGACTGCAATCGTTCACCTTGTCGCTCGTCATGACCAAAAACGGCGGGCCCGGCAATTCGACGAACGTCGGCGGGCTGGAGATGTATAATCAGGCGTTTTCTTACGGCAATTGGGGAATTGCCAGCGCGATGGCATTTGTTCTGTTCATCTGCGTCTTTATCGTCACGATCATTCAGCTGACTGTATTTCGCCGGGGAGGGGTGGAGAGCTACACATGAAACCGAAAAAATTTCCGTGGTTTTCGTATACGATCATCATCATCGGCAGCATCATGATGGTATTCCCGTTTCTCGAGATGATTTTCTCCTCCTTCAAAGGAACGGCGGACTACAACCGGCTTCATTATTCGTTATTCCCGGAAACGTTCGAGACGAGCAATTATGCGACGGCGTTCGAGCAACTGAAGCTGGGGCTGCTGTTCAAGAACAGTCTGGTCAAGTCCGTCGTGACGACGGTGATCGTGCTGCTGACGAGTTCGCTTGCCGGTTATGCGCTGACGAAGCTGCGGTTTCGCGGTCAGAAAGTTCTCTTTCGCTTCATTCTGGCGACGATGATGTTCCCGGCGTTTCTGTTTCTGATCCCCAACTTTTACATCATGGTTCATTTCCCGTTCGTCGGAGGCAACGACTGGATGGGAGAAGGCGGGGACGGGGGGATGGCGAAATATATGCTCGCGCTAATTCTGCCCTTCACGGTCAGCGCGTTCGGCATCTTCCTGATGCGCCAGTTCATCATGACGATCAACGATGCTTACATCGAGGCTGCCCGGATCGACGGAGCGTCCGAGCTGCGGATTTTCTTCCAGCTTATTCTCCCGATGACGGTACCGGCGCTCTCGACGCTGGCGATCTTCGAATTTATCGGCAGCTGGAACGAATTTATCTGGGCGCTGCTCATGTACACGGTCAACAAAGATTTGGCGACATTGCCGGTCGGCATCCAGCAGCTCAAATCCCATCTCGATGCGAATATGACACAGCCGCTCGTCAATGCGGCGCTCGTCATCAGCACCGTCCCGATTTTGATCGTGTTCGTCTTCCTGCAGAAATATTACGTACGGGGCATGATGAACACAGGCTTGAAAGAGTAGCCATTTGATTTGCCAAACGATTATTGGATACAATGAAAAGGAGATCGAATCGATGACGGAACAAACCAAAAAACATATATTGGCGATTAGCGCGCATGCGGGAGACCAGGAGCTGACGGCGGGAGCGACGATCGCGAAGTATACGCAGGAAGGCCATAAAGCGACGTTCCTCCACCTCACCCCGGGAGAGAAAGGGCATCCGCGTCTGACTCCGGACGAATACGCAAAGCAGAAAATCGAGGAATCGTATAAAGCAGCGGAAATACTCGGAGCTGACGTCCGTTATTTGCAATACAAGGATGCGGAAATTCCGGTTGACGAGCAGATCAAATACGAAGTGGCGGACGTCATCCGCGAGCTGAAGCCGGACATCATTATTTCACACTGGAAACACAGCATCCACAAAGACCACGCGAACACGCATAAGATTGTAGAAGATGCGCATTTTTACGCTGCGCTCAAAACGATCGAGAGAGAGCTGCCGGCGCACTATACCCGGAAAATCTACTTCTCGGAAAATTGGGAAGATATGCACGAGTTCGTACCGGAAGTGTTCGTGGATATTCCCGAGGAAGCATTCGACGCCTGGGTCCGGGCGCTGAGCGTATACGCATTCGCCCGCGGCGAGACGTACGGTTTCCCCTATATCGACTATTACAAAGCGTTGACGGTCGTCCGCGGAGCGCCGGTATACTTCAAGCGGGCACAAGGATTTATGGTACCGAGGGGAGGGCTGAACAAGCGCCTCCAATGGTTTGAATAATAAGGCCGGCAACTAGAAAAGGTGGAATTCATGTGAACGGCGGATTGGTTCGGATACGGGAAATGATCGGGCAAATTACGCCGTCGGAGCGTATTATCGCGGATTATATTTTGGCTCACCCGCATGAGCTGGCGCATATGTCTGTCGCGGATCTGGCCGAGCGGAGCGGAGGCAGCCAGGCGGCCATCATCCGGCTGTGCAAATCGCTCGGGCTGAAGGGTTACCCGGAATTAAAGATGAAAGTGATCGGCGATCTGCAATCGAAGGAACGGTACGAATATCGCGAGTTTCGTCCCAATGACTCGATCGATACGATCGTGCAGAACGTGTCGTACAACAATGTGCAGTCGATCCTCGATACAATGAAAATATTGGATCTCCATCATTTGCAGCAGGCGGTTGAGGCGCTGAGCAAGGCGAGCCGGATTTTTTTCTACGGCGTCGGCGCCTCCAACCTGATCGCGCAGGATGCGCAGCAAAAGTTTTTGCGGATTAACAAACCGTCGTTTACCTTTACCGATCCGACGGTGCAACTGACGGCGGCCGTCACGGTCCGTTCGGACGATGTGGCGGTCGGCATCTCGTACTCGGGCGAAACGAAGCCGGTAATTCAAAGCTTGATCTATGCGAATGAAGTCGGTGCGCCTTCGATCGGCATTACCAAGTACGGCCATACGACGCTGGGCAGCGTTGCCGCGATTCCGCTACATATCGCTTCGACGGAGAATGAAATCCGGAGCGGGGCGATGGCGTCACGGATCGCACAGCTGAACCTGATCGACATATTGTATCTCGGCGTCGCCAGCGCCAACTTCGAGGAAGCGGTCCAATATTTGCAGCGAAGCCGCAATGTGCTGGGGGATATGGAGAAAATCGAAACCCGAAAATAGGAGGGAAACCTATTGGCAACGATCAACCGGCAGCCGATCTATGCGGGAGTGGATGTGCTCGCACGCGCTCCGTCCGCCTATCTGGGCGGCAAGCGGTTTGGCCTGCTCTCGAATCATACGGGGATTACACGCGATTACCGGTCTACGATAGACGTAAGCGCAAGACTGGAAGCAGGGAAGCTGACCGCTTTGTTCGCCTGCGAACACGGTATCCGCGGGGAGCGGCAGGCGGGAATTTTGTTCGAGGATGAGACGGAGCCGGAGTTGGGGATTCCCGTCTACAGCCTGTACGGGAAGTTTCGGGCGCCGACGCCCGAGATGCTGGATACGGTCGATGCGCTCGTATTTGACTATCAGGATTTGGGCGTCCGGTTTTTCACTTATTTAACGACATTAATTTATACGATGCAGGCTTGTGCGAAAGCCGGCAAAGAGCTGATCGTTCTAGACCGGCCGAATCCGCTCGGCGGCTTGTCGGTCCAAGGGGGACTTCTCCGCGAAGGCTACCAGTCGATGGTCGGAGGCTGGAAAATCCCGATCTTGACGGGGCTGACCATCGGGGAATTCGCCAGACTGGTGAACGCCGAATCGGGCATGAACTGCAACCTGCAGGTCGTTCCGCTGGAAGGCTGGACGCGGAACATGGAGTTTCCGCAGACCGGCATGCCATGGACGATGCTGTCCCCGAATATGCCGACGATGGATACGGCGCGCGTCTATCCCGGCACCTGCTTGTTCGAAGGAACGAATCTGTCCGAGGGAAGAGGGACGACGCGTCCGTTCGAGCAGATCGGGGCTCCATGGATGGACGGCAGACATGTCGCCGAAGCGTTGAACCGGCGCGGATTGCCAGGCGTCATCTTTTATCCGGCCTATTTCACTCCGATGTTCTCCAAGCATCAAGGCGCGATATGCGGCGGGGTTCAATTGTACGTAACGGAACCGGAAAAGTTCCTGCAAGTCCGCACCGGGTTGTATATGCTGGAGCAAATCCAGAAGATGCATCCGGACGAATTCGCCTGGCTGCCGCCGTTCAAGGAAGGCTCGAAGTCGTTTATCGAGCTGCTGACCGGCAGCGACGTTGTGCTCAAGACGCTGCACGAGCCTGGAGCCGCCGAGCGAATCGCAGACGAATGGGACAAGGAAGCGGCGGAGTGGACTCAGACGCGCGTGCCGTTTTTGCTGTACGAGTGAGGATGAACCGAATATTGTTGAAGTGTAACCCCTGGCTGAGCTGCAGCTGGGGGTTTTACATTTTTGGCTGTGTCCATACGTTATTACCCTAGTATCATTTACTGTATGGTATGATTTGGTTACAGTGTAGGCTTACAGATCGATTTGCTGCATGTCGACCGGGAGGACGGGGAAGATGAACATCCTTTTTCGCAATATCGTACGGGCGGTTATCGTACACGACAATAAAATGTTGATTGCCCAAATGAAGGGAGCACATTCTTTCTTGCCCGGCGGAGGGGTGGAACCCGGCGAAGGAGCGAAAAATGCGCTTGCAAGGGAACTGTATGAAGAGCTCGGTGTTGAGTGCCAGATTGGCAGATTTCTTGGAGTCGTCGAGACGCATAGAACGGATGAGTTGGGAAGATTGCATCACGAGGTCAGTCATCTTTTTGTAGCGAGTTCAGACCATTTACAATCACACAATGCGCCTAATTCGGTTGAGGCTCATCTTGAGTTTTACTGGATTGAGTTTAGTACGGATAGTATAAAACGGAATAATGTGCTACCAACTGTACTTCAAGAGCACATTGTGAGTCTGAAAACCGCCAATCGCTCTGAATGGATAACAACCTTTGAACTCTAAACCGGAAGGAGGATGCAAGTGGGATGAGATTTTCCTCGCCGGGTATGATCGCTTCTGTCGGGTGCATCATTCTAAGTATGATCCTATTATTCTGGAACCCATACTCCGGGACCCGGGCGGGAACGGATACGATTGTTTTCATTTCCATCATGGTCATTCTGCCCGCTTGTCTAGGTGTAACCGCTTCCTTATTCAGATTGCGGGTACTGATGATTATCGTGTTCGTCTGGTCTTTGCCTTATGGCCTTTATTTGACTGTGGCCGCCGTACCGAGTCTGTTCAACCTGTTTGGTGCCGTCCTTCTTTTCTATCTCATATCCGCCTTAACGATGAAAAAATCCAGGGTAGATTAATTTGAGAAATGGCGAGGTGATCGGATGTACGTCAAAGTATTCAATTACGTTCCGGAGCTGATCCGGCTGGGTGATGCGGATTATACGCAATATTTGGATGATCTGACCGAAGAGCTATCCGCCAATCAGCCCAAACAGTGGATGATCCGGGCCAGCATTGAAAATGCGACCAAGCCATTCGTCGCTGATCCGAACCGGGATCAATCGTTTCAGAAGCTGCTCGATTTCGATTTACGCCAGTTATCCTGCGAAACCGCCAATCATGTCTTTCATCTGTTGCCGTGCCCGATCGATGACATTTCGATCCACATCCTGCCCGCAATCGAGTCCAAAGGGGGAGGGTGCTGCTACGCGCCTGGCAAATTCCTTCTCGGGATTCGATGTGACGAGCTTGCTCCGATGCGGTTAAAGCGGAATATTGCCCACGAATACAGTCATACGGTACGATACACCCAGGAAGCCCTGATCGACTCGCCAAATAAATCCGTTTTTCCGTCTTCCAAAACAATGCGGGGGTACTTGGCCTATGAAGGATTAGCTATGGTTTTGGGGGACTCCTTATATCCTCATCCCGGTTTCCCTCCCTATGAGGTTTCCGCGGAAAGCGAAGCAGCCTTCTGGGAAAAAATCGATTTGGATGCTTCAGGCACGGATGCTTACATCCGCTATATATCGAAACGGGCGTATGAGATCTCCTCCAGAATTGTGAGCAGCTATCTCGCCAAACATGAGATTTCGATCGTAGAAGCCCATTCCAGAACGGATAAGGAATTGTACTGGAAAAGCGGTTACCCGTTTATTCGGTAAATTCGAATTCAAGCCAGACGCGATTCAACCCGAAACGCGTCTTTTTGTCAATCGTTCGCTTCGTCCCGGTATTCCCTCGGCGACATGCCGTTCAACAGACGAAAGAGCTTCGAGAAGTAGTGGACGGAGGCAAAGCCGTGCTTCTCGGCAATCTCCGTAATGCTGATGGAGGTATGGCTCAAGTCTTCCTTTGCCCGGTTGATCCGGAACTGATTGATATATTGCGTAGGCGGCAAACCTGTTGCGTGTTTGAACAGTTCGAAAAAATAACCGCGGCTTACGCGCATTTCTTTGTAGTAAGATTCCAAAGGTTTTACCAGGCCGTGCAGCAGATCCTGATCCAATCGTTCCAACACTTTGTACATTCGCCGGTCCGGGAACCGGTCGTCTCTCAGTACGAAGCTCAGGAAAAACTCGATAAAATGCAGAAAATAGCTTTGCAGCTTGATGTTGCGAATGTATGTTCGCTCATTGGGATAATGATTTTCTGTATAAAATTTTTCGAACAGATCCGTCCATACCCGCAGCTTCTCCACTTTCAAATATTCGGGAATTTCATAGGGGAAAGGGGCGCTGACCAAGGAAACATTCAATTGTGATGCGTCATAACAGATCATACTGGGATGATTGAACCAGGCACGACGATCGATGTGGCTCCAATCGAAATAACAGCAAATATGAACCATCGGTATTATACTGTCGGCGATCCAATCGTGCTGCTGCCCTGCCGGGATATAGACCAGAGAACCCGGATCGGTCCGGTAAACGCGCCCGCAAGTTCGTAAGCTCCCGCTTCCTTCGCTGATCAAATAAATCGATGAGCTATAACAGTGACGATTGAGGCTCGTCTGTCCCTTGGAAAACGGATAGCGGGTTGCATAGTGGACATAGGGGTGATAGGCAGCGAAGTTCATACCCGTTCACATCCTTTCCTCAGTAATCGTAGCATTGACATGACGATTGTACAAAAGGACGACGGTCGTGTAAATACATCAACAGTCGGAGTTGCTACAATATTCGCTGAAGGAACATTATTCCCAAGGAGTGAACGTGAAGATGGATAGCAGCTTTCTGTTGACGGATGAACAAATGATGCAATTCATTACGAAAGGCTACCTGGTGCTTCAGAACGACTTGGACCCGCAACTGCATAAGAAGGTAATGGATACGATCTATCGGGTATTGCATGAAGAAGGCAATCCGGGCAATAATATTTTGCCGCGTGTCCCCGAGATTATGGAGTTTTTCGATACGCCTGTGGTAAAAGGCGCTTTAACGAGTGTGTTGGGAACCGATTATTATATGCATCCGCACCGCCACTGTCATTATAACAAGCCGGGAAGTCAGATGCCGGGAGGGGGGCAATGGCATAAAGACGGGTATTGGTCCTCGATGCGCAGTCACCGGCCGTGGTGGGCGATGATCTTTTATTACACGCAGGATATAACCGAAGATTTGGGACCGACCGCGATTATGCCGGGGACCCAGTATTACGAGAAGTTTATCGGCGATCGCGGAGAGACTCACCTGCCGACCGGCAAAGCGGGTACAATGGTGCTTGTGCACTTCGACTTGTGGCATAAAGCTTCGCTGAACGTGTCCAGCCTGGACCGTTACATGCTCAAATTCCAGTTTGTCCGTTTGCGCGCGCCCGAAAATCCGACATGGAATCATCGCAGGAAGGAAATGATCGTTCCCCATGGAACGCCTGCCGTTCATTTGAATCTATGGAGAGATGTGTGGGATTGGCTGCGCGGCGAACACACAACTTGTATGGATGCTGCGGCTGTAGATGAATTCACTCTGCAAAAGGTATTGCAAGATTTGAAGTCAGTTGACGAATCCGTTCGGGCTCAGGCTGCGGATCAGCTGGGATTGTGGGGAGAAGCCGGGGCTTCATTGGCGCCAGCATTGGGACAATTGTTGGACGATACGGAGACGGCAGCTTTGAATGCCGCATACGCCCTTGGTCGTCTGGGACCTAAAGGTATTGATGAATTAATCAAACATGTAACCGAAGGGACCACACAGGTAGCGGAGCGGGCCGCATATGGGCTGCAAGGTGCCTCGGCCGGGGCGATCCCCGGGCTTCTGCAAGTATTGCAGCACAAGGACGAGAAGCGCAGAGCATTGGCAGCCTTCGTGCTTGGCATGATCGGTCCCCAGGCAATTGATGCAGTTCCGGCGCTGATCGCGAGTATTCAAGATGAAAGCGAATGGGTGCGCCGTAATGCGGTCGAAGCTTTGGGCATAATCGGTAATGCAAGCGGCCAGGTCGTACCGGCATTGGCGCAGGCTCTGATAGCTTCACTGCTCAATGAAACGGAAGAGAGGGAGCAGGCGAGTGATATGTATGTGAATAAGCAAAAATATATATCCAATAAAATTGGATATACGGCGGCATTGTCCTTGCTGCGAACGGGTAAGGATGGAGATGCCGGGCTAGTCGTCCGTGCGCTTGAGAAAGCGCTCCATAGCAAAGACCGTTACGTTAGAGCGTATGCCTCCGAGGCGCTCACCCATCTTCGAACCGCGGAAGCAGTGGACGTTTTGATCCGCTATTACCGAACTTCCAGATGGTGTCCCGATACTAGCAAAGCGAGCACGTTTTAACCTCCGAGCTTATATCATTGAGAAAAGGCCTTGCTCTTTCTGTAGAAGGAGCAGGGCCTTTGCATGCTTACGGGGATTAATGATACGCCCGTTCTCTCTGCTTGCTGAATGCGACGAATGCCGCAAATACGAGGAGGATGATTCCCGTAAACATAAATCCTTCGCTGATCCCCAATGACAGCCACCCGAGAACGGATGATCCGGCAACTACACCGAGTGAGAAAAAAGCGTAGAAATAGCCGTACGCTTTCCCCCGCAGCTCCGCCGGCGTTGCCCGAATGAGCATCGTATTGATGGAGGGGAACAAAAAGGCGAAGCCGACTCCGTATAGACCTAACACGATATAAAGCACAGCCGTTGTCTCAGACTGGCCGATCAGCAGCTGGCTGATTCCCATAAGACCGATACCGATGGCCATCGTGATAGGCGCGGCGACCCGATCGAATATCCGGTTCGTCGGAAGGACGAAGATGAGAACGGCGATAATCCCGAAGGCGCTCATCAACGTACCGCTTAATCTCGAATCATAACCGAGCGTCTGAACGTGCAAGGGCAGCAAGTACGCAATGACGCCTTGAGAAAACATTAAGAAAAACGCGCCGCCGTATGCCTTTAATACGCCTTCATTAAAGAATCGGCCTAAACCGTGCGAAGCGGCAGCCGCTTTTTCTTTTTTCGTCACCTTGAACTTCCCGAGAAAAATCGCCGACAGAACGGCCAACACCATACCTAACGCCGCCACGCAGCTGAAAACGAACGGAACGGACGACTTGCTTGCCATAATGCCGCTGAAGGCCGGTCCGGTAATCGCCGCCAATCCGACGAATGTGCCGGTAAAGGCCACTTTTTTTCCTTGTTGCTCCTTGACCGTCGTGTTCGCGGAGTACGTAAATGCGGCCGGTACAATAAGCCCTGCGACGAATCCGTGCACGATCCGGACGAAAATCAGGAACGACGGCTGATCGACGAACTGATACAACAGCAGGGCGGCGCTCGTCAGCAATAAGCCGGCCATCAGCATCTTGAACGGCCCGGCCTTGTCCGTCAGTATACCGGAGACGATATTGCCGACCGTATTGGAGAGGGAATACAGTCCGATCACAAAGCCGACAACAAACGAGCTGGCGCCGACGGAAGCGGCAAACGTGCTCATCACCGGCAGCTGCGAAAATAAATCGAAAAAGGAAAAAAACACGATGCTGTATACGAGCAGAGCGTGGTTAAACGGCTTGACGCTATAGGTCTCCTGCGCCTTCTTTAATCTCCCGTCCATTACAAAGTTGCCGAACGGCACAAAAGCAACAACAACCGCCGCTGCCGACCATAACAGACTCCACTGCAGCCGGATGGCTGCATACAGGATCGCCAGGGCATAAAGGCTGAAGATTCCGCCGTGCAGACTCCCTACAATTGTGACCGCCTGGTTGATCCCCCAAATGTATTTCAAAGGCATCGCGATGCCTAGTAACACCAACAAGGAAATTCCGTCGAAAAGTCCCGTTAACCTTAAGATGTAAACTGGATGTAACCGCACTTGATATGCTCCTTAGCGAATAATATAAAACCCGTTTCTCTATTCTAACACGTATTGCAGCAAGGTAGAGAGATCAATTGTGATCGAAATATGAGGCTTGCGTCAACAGGAGCGGATCACACCCGCTGCCCTTAGAAACGATTCCGCCCCGCCACGGACAGTCCGGGACCATCTATAAGCGTGACAGGAAGCGTGACAGGAGAGGATGAACGCATTGGCGGGGAATCCATCTTTTGGACTATATCCCTATGGCATTATCTCGCAAAAGGTGATGCCAATTACCCAATTCACCGGTTCATGTAAATTATTTGCAGACGCCGGCCGATGAATGGATTGTCGAGACAATTAGGAAAAATTCATTAGGCGGACTAGGTATTCCGAACCTGCGAAGCTGGTGAAGTACTAGTCTTCCGGACTCGGACGTCAGGGAGAAACGGATCAATGGGAGTGTGCGAATGTTGCCGAATCACTTATTGGTACACGACGGTTTCTTTGGAGCTTTGGAGCCTTCGATCGTTTCCATGTTCCTCGATCATTTGAGCCGGCATCCGCTAGCAAGAGAGAGATCACGCGGACAACCCCCGGAACGCTGCCGTTCGAACTCGGGGGTTGTTTGGCTTGGCCGCAAAGGGAGGAGGACCGCTTCCCGACGGAACGGCTTTCCGACTACCGGCAGCAACTACCGGACCAGTTCAATAAACCGGCCGGCCGTAATCGAAAGCGGCATGTTGCGCATGGTCATAATTCCGACGTTCGAGGGAGGCAGCCGGACGTCCAGCGAAATCTCGAACAGCGAACCTTCCTCCAGCTCCTTCGTTACAAACTCTCTCGTCACATACGAGATTCCAAGACCTCTCCGCGCAAACTCGATCAGCAGATCCACGCTCCCGACCTCGATCTCCGGCTTCAGCGTGTAGCCGTAGCTCTGGAACAACTCCGTGATCGCCATCCGCGCCCGGCTGTTCCGCGAGAAGAGAATGACCGGGTACTGAAGCAGCTTGTCCAACGAAAAAACCACCTCTTTCAGCTCGGCGAAACGGGCTCCCGCCACGAAACAATCCTGAAGCTGAATGCTCTCCCTTACTTCGAGCTGGGAATCGATAATCGGCATACGAACGACGCCCAGATCGATCCGGCCTTCCTTCAGAAACGAAATCACCTCCGGCGTCGTCCCATGACTCAGATGGAGCCGGATTCCCGGATAAGTTTGATTGAAATCTTCCAGGTAGGGGAGCAAATAGTGCTTGAACAACGAATCGCTTCCGCCGATCCGCAGCTCGCCGATATCCAGATTTTTAAGCGCGGCCATCTTCTCCTCGGCCAGTGTAATCAGGATGTGCGACTGTTCGATATACGAGTACAGGATCGAGCCTTCATGAGTCAGCGCCACGCCTTTCGGATTCCGGTAAAACAACGTGATGCCGAACCGGTCCTCCAGCTGTTTGATCGCATGGCTGACGCTCGGCTGGGTGAGATATAACGCCTTGGCGGCCTGAGTCAGACTGCCTGTTTTGGCGGCCCAATAAAACACTTTGTACAGCTCGTAATTGTTTCCCATAGACACCATCTATAGCTCCTGTAAAATGTATTAATTACTTACATGGTCGTTAAACGTATTATAGTGGAAATACGAGAAAGAAAACAGAGTTTGTCGATAGGAATCCGCATTTACCGCTGTTTTTATCGGTTTGATCCATCAACAGAGCCACTGCCGGAAGGAGAAGGAGCATGGAACCGACTACACTCATCTTATTTGGTGCGACAGGGGATTTAGCCAAACGTAAAATATACCCGGCCTTATATAATCTATTTGCCGATCAGAAGCTGCCGCCATCGTTCTCCTTGATTGGTCTTGGAAGAAGAGAACATTCGGATGCCTCTTTTCAGGCGCATGTGGAGCAGTCATTGCGTCAGTTTTCCAGAAGGGAAATCCGCGATTCGGCGAGCCTTCAATCGTTTTTGACTATGTTTCGCTATTGCATTTTGGATGCCGGACGCAAGGAAGATTATGCGAAGCTGCTGCAGATGGTCGAAGAGCGGGAACAGGCGCTGCGCATTCAGCCGAACCGCTTGTTTTATTTATCGGTCGGGCCTGAATTTTTCGAGAAGATTGCCGCCCATATTCAAGAAAGCGGGTTAGGTTCGGCGAACGGCTGGAAACGCCTGGTGATCGAGAAGCCTTTCGGCCACGATTTGCAGACGGCGCGGGATTTAAACCGGAAGCTGAGCCAGGCTTTTACGGAGCGCGAGATCTTCCGGATCGACCATTACCTTGGCAAACCGATCGTTCAGAAGCTCGAGGAGCTGCACCAGACCGATCCGCTTCTCCGGGAACTGTGGAGCAGCCGCCGCGTCGCTAACGTGCAGATTACGGCGAGCGAAACCGTCGGTGTCGAGGAACGGGCGGGATATTACGATCAGGCTGGCGCGATCAGGGACATGTTCCAGAACCATATGCTGCAGCTGCTGATGATGGTGGCGAGCCATTTCCCCGCAGATCTGCCCCGGGGAGACGGGCGCTCCAAGAAGAGAAGCGTGATGGAAGCTCTTCGGCCGCTGGTCAAACAGAATACAGGCGCTGCTGTTATCCGCGGTCAATATCAGGCGGGGGAGATTCAGAATACACCAGTGATCGGTTATACGGCCGAGCCGGGGATTGATTCCGCTTCGCGGAACGATACATTCGTCGCCGCCAAGCTGCTGATCGACGACGATTACTGGAGAGACGTTCCCTTCTATATCCGGACAGGCAAAAGAATGCGGGAGAAGTCGACCCGGATCGTCGTGGAATTCAAAGATGCAAAGACGAAGTCCGGCAGCCGGGCGCCGAACCTGCTCGTATTCGAGATCGGTCCGGACGAAGCCATTACGCTGCAATTCCAATCCAAGGATTCGTCGCAGCTTGAAGCGTTCGATCCGATCCGGATCGACGCTCCCGTAAGCCCGGGCAACGTTCCGGAAGCGTACGAAAATCTGATAGACGACGCTTTGCACGGAGACCCTACCTTTTTTGCCCATTGGGACGAAGTCGAATTGTCGTGGAAATGGGTTCAACCCGTCTTGGAAGCGTTCGAGGAGAATCTGGTTCCGCTTCACCTCTATGCTGCAGGCACTTACGGTCCGGCCGAGTCCGACCGGCTGCTTGCGGAGGACGGCTTTCATTGGTGGTTCGACATAAAGCCAAACCAACCATCCGAACAGAAAGAAGGAGAGCAATCTTATGCCTATCACACAAACTATTGATCAATTGTGCATCGACACCATCCGTACGCTGTCCATCGACGCTATCAATAGCGCCAACTCCGGTCATCCGGGGCTTCCGATGGGAGCCGCACCGATGGCGTACGCCCTCTGGTCCGGACTGCTGAATCACAATCCAGGCAACGCCAGATGGTTCAACCGGGATCGTTTCGTCCTGTCCGCAGGGCATGGCTCGGCGCTGCTTTACAGTCTGCTGCATCTGTCCGGTTATCAGGTGTCGCTGGACGATCTGAAGCAGTTCCGCAAGCTGAACAGCAAAACGCCGGGACATCCCGAATTCGGACATACGGACGGCGTGGACGCAACGACGGGACCGTTGGGACAAGGAGTCGCCATGGCTGTCGGGATGGCGATGGCTGAAGCGCACCTTGCCGCAAAATTCAACCAAGCCGGATTCCCGGTAGTCGATCATCATACGTACGCGCTCGTCGGGGACGGCTGCCTAATGGAAGGGATCTCTTACGAGGCGATGTCGATGGCCGGCCATATGAAGCTCGGCAAGCTGATCGTCTTGTACGATTCGAACGATATTTCCCTGGATGGGGATCTGAACCTATCCTTCGGCGAAAATATTCAAAAAAGAGCAGAATCGGCGAATTGGCAGTACATTCGGATCGAGGACGGCAACGATATTTCGCGAATCTCCGATGCGATCAGGGAAGCCAAGCAGAACGATTCGCAGCCGACTCTCATCGAAGTCCGTACGATCATTGGCTACGGCAGCAAAGTGGCCGGTACGAACAAAGCGCATGGCGTTCCGCTCGGCGCAGAAGAAGCGAAAGCAACCAAGGGTGTATACGGCTGGCAGTACGAGGAAGAGTTCACGGTGCCGGAGGAAGTGAAGTCCCACTTTCAGCAGCTGAAGCAGCAGGGTGAAGCGAAAGAAGCGGAGTGGAACAAACTGTTCGCTGCTTACAGAGCGGAACACCCGGCGCTTGGCGGGGAGCTGGAGCAAGCGATCGACGGTTCGGTATTGATCGATGCCGGCGACATTTTGACCTTTGACAGCTCCAAATCGATTTCGACCCGGGTCGCCAGCGGTCAAGCGATCAATCATTATGTGAAAATCGTTTCGTCGATATTCGGTGGAAGCGCGGATCTATCGCATTCGACGATGACGGACATTTCCGGCGAAGCTACCTTTGCGGTAGACTCCTACAAGGGCCGCAATATTTACTTCGGCGTCCGGGAGCACGCGATGGGCGCGGCGGGGAACGGGATGGCTTTGCACGGAGGCGTCAAGCCGTTCGTCAGCACGTTTTTCGTATTCAGCGATTATTTACGCCCGTCGATCCGGCTGGCCGCCCTGCAAAAGCTGCCTGTCGTTTATGTATTTACCCACGACTCGATTGCCGTTGGCGAAGACGGACCTACGCACGAGCCGGTCGAGCATTTGGCCGCTCTGCGCACCATCCCGGGACTTACAGTCATCCGGCCGACGGACGCCAACGAGACGGCCAGCGCATGGGTTTATGCCTTGCAGCAACAAGAGGGCCCGGTAGCTTTGGTTCTTAGCAGACAAAACCTGCCGGTTTATGAGGCGACCCGAGCCAACGTGGATAACGTTGCGAACGGCGCCTACATCTTGACCGAGACGAACGATCAGCCGGATGTGATCCTGATCGGAACCGGCTCCGAGGTTTCCCTGGCGGTACAGGCCAAGGCGGAGCTGGAGCGAGACAACATTTCCGTACGTGTCGTGGCTATGCCGTGCCGGGAGTTGTTCGACCGTCAGTCCGACGCTTACAAGCAAAGCATTTTACCGGATTCCGTATCCAGACGGATAACGATTGAAGCGGGGATCTCGTTAGGCTGGGACCGGTATGCGGGACTTGGCGGCAAAGTGTTGTCGATCGATACGTTCGGGGCATCGGGCCCAGGCAGCGAAGTGATGGAATATTTCGGATTTTCTACAAATCAGGTAGTGCGTCTGGCGAAACAAATATTATAATAGCAAGGGTACAAACTATTAAAAAAAATGGAGGTTGTTGGAAGTGAAGTTTTTCATCGATACAGCGAACCTGGAGCAAATCAAAAAAGCGAACAAAATCGGTATTCTTTCCGGCGTTACGACGAACCCGTCTCTGGTGGTCAAGGAAGGCGTGAAATTCGAAGACCGCATCGCCGAAATTTTGCGTGAAGTGCCAGAAGTCGAATCCGTATCCGCCGAAGTCACACCCGATGCGCTTACCGCCGAAGAAATGATCGCACAAGCGAACGAACTGATCAAAATCAACAATTACGATAAAAACATTACGATCAAGCTTCCGATGACGCTGGAAGGTTTGGAGGCTTGCCGGTACTTGACCCAAAAGGGCGTGAAAACCAACGTTACGCTGATTTTCACCGTTAACCAGGCGCTGCTGGCCGCTCGCGCAGGCGCAACCTACGTATCGCCGTTCCTTGGCCGGTTGGACGATATCTCCGAAGACGGCGTGCAGTTGATCGTTAAAGTCGCGGAAGTGTTCCGCACTCATAACCTGGACGCCCAAATCATCGCCGCCTCCGTCCGTCACCCGGATCACGTCACTCGTGTAGCGATGGCAGGGGCTCATATTGCGACTGTTCCTTTCAGCGTAATCGAGCAAATCTCGAAACATCCTTTGACCGAGCAAGGCCTCGAGAAGTTTGCAGCAGACTGGAAGAAGGCCGTTCAATAAGCAGTAAGGCTAACGAGCAGAAACGGGGGAGACCGGCTGCTTCACGCCGATCAAGCTCCATTATCTAAATAAGCAACCGTGGCTGTAGAAGCCGCGGTTGTTTGTTTTGATAAGAACCGGATAAGAGCGGTTTGTACCCGTTATTTTTCCGAAAGCTTGCTTGTACGGTGAAATAAGATCGGTTTGTAGCTGCTATAATCGGCGAAAAGGGTGCAGACGCGGCGAGTGGGTCGAAATAAGGAGTGCAAACCACCTCTATTGGTTCCGATTTTGCAAATAGGCCGTAAATAGCGGATGCCAAAAGCGCTTATTTTGTTTAGAACCCGCACGCGGAGATGGTTTTGGCGAAGGCGAACACAACCTGCGCACAAAAAGGGGGAATCCCAGCGTATCTGAAACCATTCGCAAACGTAATGAAAGCCGAGATTAGCCAGCTATTTGAGAGATGGAGGGTTTATCGGTCTAATGTCGAATCATGTTTAGAACAAATGGATAAAGGATCGGAAGTGACTAATGAACATTCGTCTGTTGAATGACTCTGATGCCCAAGTGTATAGAGAAGTAAGGTTGCGTGCATTGAAAAATGACCCCGATGCATTTGGATCAACGTATGAGCAAGAAGAAACTAAACCACTGGAGCACATTATAGAAAGGATACACCTTACCAAAGATCAATTTACATTGGGATGTTTTGACGACAGTAACACATTAGTCGGCATTGTCAATTTTTCACGCGAAAACAGGCTTAAGACAGCGCATAAAGGAAACATCTACGGTATGTACGTAGAGCCTCAATTTCGAGGACGGGGGGTAGGTAAAGCCCTTATATCAGCCTTGATTGAAAGAGCAGCAAATGAGTGTGAAGGGTTGGAACAGATCCATTTGACGGTTGTATCTGCTAACAAATCGGCAAAACGCTTATATGTCTCGCTGGGGTTTGAAGTTTACGGTATAGAACCGCGTGCATTAAAGTTTGATGAACAGTATTACGATGAAGACTTAATGATTTTAAGATTGTGACTTGTAACCTAGAGGGAACAATAGTTCAACGAACTGGCAACAATTGGTACATCTATCACTCATAAAAAGAACTCTCCGGAAGCGGAGGGTTTTTCTGGAGGTGATGGTGCAGGACAACGGGATGGGCATTCCGCGGAAAGATCTTTCCCGTATACTCGACCGGTTTTACCGGGTGGACAAAGCCCGTTCCAGAATTATTGTGCCAGCTGCCCTGGGTCTTCCATCCCGATCTACGGCACCACGGATAATGAAATGTAACCCATACCGATACAACGACTGGCGAAGGTCAGGTTGTCCTTTCTTGGTGCTCGACCCCGTTCCCTTATCAGACTAATATGAGTAACTTATCATTGGCCCATGGTAATATATGTATGCTACAGTATGGGAGATGGATGTATACAACGGAGTTTGATCGATTGAGCACATTTAATTGAGATCGGGGTTTTATTCATCATCTGATTTGAGTTGCTTGGAAAAGGGGAGGTCAATGAAATGGTTCCAAAACATATCGTATCTGCGGCAACCATTGTAGTTAACGAGCGCAACGAAATTTTATTGATCAAAGGACCTGAACGCGGATGGGAAATGCCAGGAGGGCAAGTGGAAGAAGGGGAATCGTTGAAAGATGCGGCAGTAAGGGAAACCAAGGAAGAGAGCGGGATCGATATAGAGGTAACAAAGTTTTGTGGGATTTTTCAAAACGTAGGCGCTAGTATTTGCAACACTTTATTTTTAGGCAGACCAATCGGAGGAGAATTAACAACTTCTCAGGAGTCGTTGGAGGTAGGATTTTTTCCAATCGAGACCGCATTAGAGATGGTAAGCTGGGGAAATTTCAAACAAAGGATGGAGCTTGGTTTGAATGAAGAACTTCATCCTTTTTATGTTGAATTTTCCATTCCGCTAAAGGATTGCTAGTGCGCCAACGTTTTCCGACGGATCGCGTTTCCTGATGATAAACGACAGGATGGAACTGCTGCCGGCCATGGAAACTCGCCCGCTGAAAAAACGGCCTCGTGCGGCAGTCGACTGACCGCAAGCAGGCCGGAATGATGCGCATACTAGGTTTGCAAACGTAGAGTGACAAGTGCACGTATTCTTAAGAAACCGCGTAAATCGCGGTTTTTTAACATTCAAAGCTTGTTCTTACTAAAAAGTTAAAGTGAAAAAGCGAACTATTCTTTACCATGAAAAGCCTCCGCTTACACAAGGGGCATTCATTCATCGATGAATCGCTCGGTTTCAAGCAAGGAAAGAACCAATAGGAGCGGTTTGTACCTGTTATTTTTCCGGAAACCGGTTTGGACTGCGGGATAAGAGCGGTTTTCAGCTTCTAAAATCGGCGAAAAGGGTCCGTATGCGACAAGTGTGTCGAAATAAGGGTTGCAAACCGCCTCTATTGGTATTGGTTTTACGGAAAGGCCGTAAATAGCGGGTGCCAAAGGCTCTTATTTTGTTTGGAGCCCGCACGCGGAGACGGTTTTGGCGAAGGCGAACACAAACTGTACACAAAAATGAGGGTAACGGGCTTCAGTCGGAGTCAAGTCTTTCCCACGAACCTCATCGATGAGCGCCTGAAGCGGAGGCAGCCTTTTCCTTCTACGCACACACAAACGTGAGGGTTTGCACGTCAACGTACCGTCCGAACGTTTTACTGGTTCTGTACCCCGATAAATACACGACTCCATTTACCATAGTGACGCCATTACGGACAATCAACGTTTTGTATCGCACCATCGAAAGTGAAATTAGGACCATTACAATAGTAGTGACAATAATGACGATAAGAACTATGTTTATTGCCTTTTACAATAATTCCCTTGCAGCTATAATGAAGACAATTGCTATCGCAATTAGGATAAGGAGCTGATCCACATGCGGATTCATCCGGTATTTCATGTTCTTCGTTATGCGTTGGGACTTATTTATGTGGCGGCAGGGATAAACGGTTTTTTCGTGTTAGGGGGACTTGAACCGTTTCTGCCCGAAAGTCCAGAAGCGCTCGAGTTGCTAGGAACGGGCTACTTGCTTGCGATGGAGAAGTCGGTTGAGCTGCTCGGCGGCCTGCTGCTGCTCTGGGGGCGGTTTATTCCGCTTGGCCTGGCCGCGCTCTTCCCGCTGACGATGAACATCGCCGCCTTCCATCTGTTCCGCGACCCTCAACTGCTGGTGCCCGTCCTCATCATGTCAGCCGCCCATCTGTATCTGTTATGGGTGATCCGTGACCATTATCGGCCGCTCTTTGCCTACCGGCTGTAGTCAATGGGACATCATCATGGGATGAAGCAAAGCGAAGGGAGACCGGCACAGAAGGAGCCGTGCTTCAAATCGATGCGATCGGCGTACACGTAGCAGCAGATGTAGAGTTTACAATCGATAGATTGTACTTATCTGCAAACAGCACCTTATGCTTGTGGTGTCGCTATCCTGAAAAAGAATATGGTTCGCAAGCCTGCTACCGGTCGTCACCGGCCGGAGCGGGCTTTTTCGTATTATCTCAGCGGAAGCGAGCCCGTTTTTGTAAATTTACTTCACCTGTCGTAGTAATTGTGTTATAATCGGATTACTACGACAGGTGAAGTACGACAGGCATAGTAAGGAGGGGGACACTTGATAAGCAGCGACATAATTCGGGGGTACAATGATACGATCATCCTCTACATGCTGCTGGACGGGGAGTCTTACGGCTATGAAATATCGAAAAATATCCGGAGACTGTCGGAGGAGAAATACGTCATGAAGGAAACGACGCTGTACTCCGCCTTCACGCGTCTGGAGAAAAACGGCTATATCGTCTCCTTCTTCAAAGAAGAAACGTTCGGGAAGCGTCGTACTTATTATCGGATTACCGCAGCCGGTCTTGACTATTACCGGGAAAAGTGCGAGGAATGGCAATTGACGCAAGAGGTTGTAAATCGTTTCATAAAGGAGCTGTAGCGTATGGACACCATTATCGGGTATTTGGACAATATGTTCGCCTCATTGCCGAAAAACGATCAGACGATCAAACTGAAGCAGGATTTACTTGCTACGATGGAGGAGAAATATTACGAGCTCAAACACGAAGGCAAATCGGAGAACGAAGCCGTCGGCATCGTCATCTCGGAGTTCGGCAATATCGACGAACTGGCCAGTGAGCTTGGCCTGTCGCGCGGCCGTGAGGAGAAGTCATTACGGCACATCTCCGACTGGGAAGCGGAGGAATATGCGACCGCCAAACGGAAGAGCGGCTTTCTGATCGGGCTCGGCATTTTTTTGTGCATTACCGGGGTCGCGCTGCTTGTGCTGTTGACCAATCTCTCGGAGGACGGCCTTCTCGGGCCGCTCGTCACGGATAATACCGGCGGCTGGATCGGTCTGATCGCCATGTTCATGCTGATGGTGCCGGCCATCGCGATGTTCATCTACAGCGGGACGAAGCTGAACTCGTTTCACTATATGCAGGGCGAATTTGTCATTCCGCACGCCTTGCAAACCTATATTCGTCACAAACAAATAGCATTTACTCCAACGTTCACACTGGCTTTGATCGTGGGTGTGTGCCTGTGCGTCATGTCGCCGGTCATGATATTTGCGGCCTCTGTCATTAGCGAGGATTTGACCGTTTACGGAGTGGCGGCGATGCTTCTGATGATTGCAGTTGCCGTCTTCTTGTTCACGTATTACGGTAATATCAAAAACAGCTTCTCGGTGCTGCTGCAGGAAGGCGACTATTCGCAGGAAAAGAAGGAGGAGAATCGGGTCGTCGGCGCCGTGGCCGCGATCGTATGGCCGATTGCGACCTGTGCGTTTCTGATTAGCGGACTCGTCTACCAGCAATGGCACATCAACTGGATCATCTTCCCCGTGACTGGCATTTTGTTCGGAATGTTCAGCGCGGTGTACAATATATCGAGGGGTAACAGAGCGTCTTGATTGGAAGGAAGGGGGCAGGGGCATCACAAAGGCCTGTGTCAGAACACCCCGATAAGACGTAGGCGCGGGACGTCCCTGGATCATCTACGTCAAGGCTGCCGGCAGACCGGCAGCCTTGTTGCGCTATCGGATCGTTTGAGCAAGTGCTGCGAATCCGGAAATAAGGTAATCCTCGATCGGAATGCCGCCGCTGGCTGGACCTCCCCCCGCTCCGTCAGACCGGCGACCGCCTCAGGCACGCTAAAGAGTGCTTACGATTGAAGCGACTTTTCCGACAGTTTGATATAATGCTCCATAGAAATTAATTACTCCTCAGTGACCTCCTCCAGATTGCATGTGCCCACATCTACAAATACAACTAGAACTAGACGTTAGCTATAGCTGCTGCAATCCCTCAGCTGTCCCACATCCGCTGCTAAACGCCCTGCCACCTCACCCTGCTTGAAAGTTAACCGCCTCTGGTTCTATTATTCCACATCCATTCAACGAATTACGGTTGGACCGAATTCGCCTTACAAACTATATCTAATCTAAGGAGGATGTTATGCAGGTAGACGGAAACTCTTTTTTTGTCATTACAGGTGGCCCTGGCTCAGGAAAGAGTACGCTCCTTGATTATCTCGAACAACAAGGCTTCCTGCGGTCGGTCGAAGCGGGACGCAGCATTATTCAGGAGCAAACGATGATCGGCGGGTCCGCTCTGCCCTGGAAAGACAAAATGCTTTTCGCCGAGCTCATGCTGTCTTGGGAAATACGTTCATTCGAGCAAGGACTGAAGCATGGAAATACCGCCCCTGTGTTATTTGATCGAGGTGTGCCTGACGTCATCGGGTATCTTCGACTGGAGGGGTTGGATGTTCCGGTTCATATCCAGTGCGCTGCCGAGTTTTTTCGATACAATACACGCGTCTTTATAGCCCCGCCATGGCCGGACATTTATCGCCAGGATGCTGAACGTAAACAAGATCTGGAGACTGCCTTCCGAACCTTCGACATGATGACAGCCGTTTACACCGAGCTTGGTTACGAATTGGTCGAGCTTCCGCGATGCAGCATCAAAGAGCGCGCCGAATATATCCGATCGAACATACGTTGACGAGGAGTGATGGAGGGATAGACAAGCAGGGCAGAAGCCTCTTCATTTTTAAGGAAATCGGAATGTCGGAAGTTATCGATAAGCTGAAAGACAAAAAATAATTATCCCCATTAATTATTATCGTAATTAAATATTTTAAATACGGCTTATTTATATGGTGTGAATGGGGACAGTCTGATGATCTTGATAGCAAAAAGCCAATAAGATGATAGCCTCTCGGAATTAGACAGGAATTGAAGGAAGATGGTGGAAGAAGCACGAGGTTGGGAACTGGAAGTCATGGAAAATGAAAACCAGTTTCAAAAAAGGGCAGACTCCGCCAATTTGCCAAACGGGAAATTTTTAAAAACTAAGCAGCGG